>CAWEPQ010000007.1:0-140572 GCA_963811055.1 uncultured Thermoleophilaceae bacterium | reverse complement strand
TCAGAAACGCCTCGTAGCGCCGGATCTCGCGCTCGGCGCGGGAGCGCTCCTCGGAGCCCTCATCCGCGCGCTCGGCGGCGTCGCGCGCCTCCTGGAGGCGCGTCTCGAAGGCCCCGCGGTCGAGATCCTCCGGGGCGATGGCCTCCTCGACGAGCACCAGCGCGGAGTTGTCCACCACCTGGAGGTAGCCCTCGCCCTGCGCGAAGCGCACGATCTCGGTGTCCGAGCGATAGAGCCGCAGCTCGGTGGGCTCGAGCATCGCCATCAGCGGGGCGTGGTTGGCCAGCACTCCGATCGACCCGATGGTCGTGAAGGTGGACAGCATCTCCACCTCTTCGGCGAACACCTGGCCCTCGGGTGTGAGGACCTCGACGGGGAACTTATTCCTCGCCACCCGAGTCCTTCCCCTTGACCGACTCCACGACCTCCTCGATCGTTCCCTTCAGCAGGAACGCCCGCTCGGGAACGTCGTCGTGCTCGCCCTCGATGATCTCCTTGAAGGAGCGCACCGTGTCCGCCACCTGCACGTACTTGCCGGGCAGTCCGGTGAACTGCTCGGCCACGAAGAACGGCTGCGAGAGGAAGCGCTCGACCTTGCGCGCCCGCTGCACCGTGACCTTGTCCTCGTCCGAGAGCTCGTCGATGCCGAGGATGGCGATGATGTCCTGGAGCTCCTTGTAGCGCTGCAGGATCTCGCGGACCTGGTTGGCCACCGCGAAGTGCTCCTCCCCCACGATGTCCGCCTTCAGGATCGTGGACGTGGAGTCGAGCGGGTCCACCGCCGGGTAGATCCCCTTCTCGGAGATGGCCCGCGACAGCGTGGTGGTGGCGTTCAGGTGCGCGAACACCGAGGCCGGCGCCGGGTCGGTGAGGTCGTCGGCAGGCACGTAGATCGCCTGGACCGAGGTGACCGAGCCCTGACGGGTCGAGGTGATCCGCTCCTGCAGCTGGCCCATCTCCGTCTCGAGCGTCGGCTGGTAGCCCACCTGGGAGGGCATGCGGCCGAGCAGCGCCGACACCTCCGAGCCCGCCTGAACGAAGCGGAAGATGTTGTCGATGAAGAGCAGCACGTCCTGACCGCCCTGCTCGCGGAAGTACTCCGCCATGGTCAGGCCGGTGAGCGCCACACGCATGCGGGCGCCGGGCGGCTCGTTCATCTGGCCGAACACGAGCATGGTCTTGTCGATCACGCCCGACTCGGTCATCTCGACCCAGAGGTCGTTGCCCTCGCGCGAGCGCTCGCCCACGCCGCAGAAGGCCGACAGGCCGCCATGCTCCTGGGCGATGTTGTGGATCAGCTCCTGGATGAGCACCGTCTTGCCCACTCCGGCGCCGCCGAACAGGCCGACCTTTCCGCCCTTCACGTAGGGCGCGAGCAGGTCCACGACCTTGATCCCGGTCTCGAAGATCTCGCGGGTGGGAATGAGGTCCTCGACGCTGGGCGCGGGCCGGTGGATCGGCCAGCTCTCCTCCGCCTCCACGTCGCCGGCGTTGTCGATCGGCTCGCCGAGCAGGTTGAAGATGCGCCCCAGGGTCGCGTTGCCAACCGGCACCGTGATCGGGCCTCCGGTGTCACGCACGCGCGTGCCGCGCGCGAGGCCGTCGGTGGCGTCCATGGCCACCGCGCGGATGCGCTCGTCGCCGAGGTGCTGCTGCACCTCGAGCACCAGGCGGTCGTGGTCCTTGTCGTCGTCGAACTCCACCTCGAGGGCGTTGTTGATCTCGGGCAGATGGCCCGTGAACGCGACCTCCACCACAACGCCCTGGACCTCCTCGATGGTCCCGACGCTCTCCTTCTCGGTGTCGCGGCTCTCCTGCTGGGTTTCGGTTCCGGCTTCCAAATCGTCTCCTTGAATAACTATCTGAGCCCTTCGGCCCCCGCGACGACCTCCATGATCTCTTGGGTGATCTCCGCCTGACGCTGGCGGTTGGCCGCGAGAGTGAGGTCGTCGATCAGCTCGGCGGCGTTGTCTGATGCGTTGCGCATGGCGCTCATCCGGGCGCCGTGCTCGGACGCCGTGGACTCCAGCAGCGCCCTGAAGATCGATATCTCGACGTAGTCGGGCACGAGCCTGGCGAGGATCTCCTCGGGGTCGGGCTCGTAGTCCCAGAGAGCGCGGGCGTGCTTGCCCTCACTCGAGCCGGCCTCGTCCTCGGCCTCCTGCTCGTCCTCGTGGCCGCCCAGGATGTCGGCCTGCTGCAGCGGTAGCAGCGTCTCGAGGCGCACCTCCTGGGTGACCGCCGACACGAAGCCGTTGTAGATGATCTCCACGCGGTCCACCTTGCCGTCCACGTAGGCCGCCGCCAGGCCGTCGGCGATCGTGCGGGCGTCGGCGAAGGCGGGACGGTCGGTGAAGCCGGTCCAGGTGGCGCCCGTCTCGAGCCCGCGGAAGCGCAGCGAAGACTCTCCGCGGCGCCCGGAGGCGTACCAGAGCACCTCCTTGCCCTCGCCGCGCAGCTCGGCCGCGCGGCGGTTGCCGGCGCGCATGATCTGGGAGTTGAAGGGTCCGGCCAGCCCGCGATCGCCCGTCACGAGCAGGATTCCCACGATCTTCGGGTCCTCGCGCTCCTGAAGGATCGGCATGTTGGGGATGTTCGACGCCGCCTCCGTGGCACGCCGGGTCATCCGCCTGAGCGCGTCGGCGTAGGGCCGCAGCGCCTCGATCCGCTGCTCGGCGCGACGCAGCCGCGCGGCGGCCACCATCTCCATCGCGCGAGTGATCTTGCGGATGTTCTTGACCGACGCGATGCGGCCCCGGATGTCCTTCAGGTTGGCCATCGGCTAGGACGCGGCTGCCGCCTGCTCCTCGCGCTCCGGCTCGTCCTCGTCGTCGCCGCCGCTGTCGTCGCCGCCGCCGTCGTCGTCACCGGTTGCGCGGCCCTCCTCGGTGCGGGCCTCGCGGCCGCGCTCCTCCTCGGAGGTGATGCGGTCGGACTCGCCCTCCTCGATCGGGTTGCCCTCGGCGTCGAAGTCGGCCCCGAAGTCGTCGATGCCCTCGGCGATCGCGTCGCCCAGCTCGGACTCGATTCCGTCGTCCCACTCGCCCTCGGCGATCTTGCCCATCAGGTCCTGCTTCTCGCTGCGGAGCCGCGCGAGCAGCATGTCGAGGAACTCGGCCACGCGATCGGTCTTGATCCGGTCGAG
Organism: uncultured Thermoleophilaceae bacterium; assembly: GCA_963811055.1. Lineage (GTDB taxonomy): Bacteria > Actinomycetota > Thermoleophilia > Solirubrobacterales > Thermoleophilaceae > JACVRW01. The sequence goes on along the minus strand of CAWEPQ010000007.1, from coordinate 137,427 downwards.
GTAGCCGCCGGTGCCGGCGTAGATCGCCGCCACCTGGTTCTCCACCGGCCACGGGTTGCGCTCGTCCTGGTTGAGCGTGGCCACGAGGCGCTCACCGCGGGCGAGCGTGGCCTGCGTGTCGGCGTCGAGCTCGGAGCCGAACTGCGCGAACGCCTCCAGCTCGCGGTACTGGGAGAGCTCGAGGCGAAGCCGCCCGGCCACCTTCTTCATCGGCTTGGTCTGTGCCGAGCCGCCCACGCGGGACACCGAGATGCCCACGTTGATGGCGGGCCTGACGCCGGCCCGGAACAGGTCGGCCTCGAGGAAGATCTGGCCGTCCGTGATCGAGATGACGTTGGTGGGGATGTAGGCGGACACGTCGCCGGCCTGCGTCTCGATGATCGGCAGGGCGGTGTGCGAACCGCCGCCGAGCTCGTCGTTCAGCTTCACCGAGCGCTCCAGCAGGCGCGAATGCAGGTAGAACACGTCGCCCGGGTATGCCTCGCGGCCCGGCGGGCGGCGGAGCAGGAGCGACATCTGGCGGTAGGCGTAGGCGTGCTTGGTCAGGTCGTCGTAGACCACCAGGGCATGCCCGCCCTCGTAGAGGAAGTGCTCGCCCATCGCGCAGCCGGCGTAGGGCGCGAGGAACTTGATCGGCGCGGCCTCGTCGGCGGGGGCGGCCACGATGATCGTGTGGTCGAGCGCACCCGCCTCGTCGAGCTGGCGCGCCACGTCCACGACCGTGGACATGCGCTGCCCCACCGCGACGTAGACGCACTTCACGTCGGTGTCCTTCTGGTTGATGATCGCGTCGAGGCAGATCGAGGTCTTGCCGGTCTGACGGTCGCCGATCACGAGCTCACGCTGGCCGCGACCCACGTTGGTCATGGCGTCGATCGGCTTGATGCCGGTGAGCAGGGGCTCCTTCACGCCCTGGCGCTGCACCACGCCGGGCGCCTTGAACTCGGCCGGCCTGGTCACGGTGGTGTTGATGTCGCCCTTGCCGTCGAGCGGGTTCCCGAGCGGATCGACGATGCGCCCCAGGAGCTCCTCGCCCACCGGGACCTCGAGCAGGCGGCCGGTGCGCTTGACCTGGTCGCCCTCCTCGATCCGGTCCCAGGCGCCGAAGAGCACGGCGCCGACGTTGTCGGACTCGAGGTTGAGCGCCAGCCCGGTCACGTCATGGGGCAGCTCGAGCAGCTCCATCGACATGCAGTTGTCGAGGCCGTGCATGCGCGAGATGCCGTCGGCCACGGACAGCACCGTGCCCACCTCGGACAGGTCCGCGCCGCCGTCCTCCAGACCCTCGATGCGCTGCTTGAGGATGCTCGTGATCTCGTCTGGCTTGATCTGCACTTCAAAGTCTCCTTATGCGGCCTTCGTGACCTGTTTGCGTAGCTGTTCGAGTCTGTTGCGCACGGACGCGTCGAGCACCATGTTCCCCACGCGCACCACCAACCCGCCGAGCACGTCCGGATCCACCTTGGAGCTCAGCTCCACGCGCTTGCCGGTCTGCTCCTCGATGCGCTTGCCGATGTCCTTCACAAGTCCTTCGTCCAGCTCCACGGCGCTCGTGACGCTCACCGGCAGCAGCTGGTTCTCCTCGGCCCAGAGGCCGTTGAACACGCGCCTGATCCGGGCCAGGACCGGCATCCGGTGGCGCTCGGCGAGCAGCTTCAGGAAGTTCACCGTGTGCTCGTCGGCGCCGCTCACCAGGCGATCGACCCCCTCCGCCTTCTCCTCCGAGGAGAAGTAGGGCGAGAAGAAGTAGAGCTGGAGGTTGCTGTCCTCGTCGAGGGCGTCGGCGAACTCGTTCAGCTCGTCGTGCACGCGGTCGAGCACGCCTGCCTCGTCCGTCGCCTCGAAGAGCGCCCGCGCGTACACCTCGGCGATTTCCTCCATTCGCCGCCTACCGCCCGCTCGGTTCCTTGGACAGGGCGGAGAAGTCGACCTCGCCGAGCGCCTCTTCCACGAGGCGGCGCTGGTCCTCGCCGGTCAGCGACTTGCGCGTGACCTTCTCCGTGGCCGCGATCGTGAGGTTGGCGACCTCGCGGCGGATCTCCTCGAGCGAGCGACGCGTCTCCGCCTCGATGTCCCGGCGAGCGGCGGCCAACAGCTCCTCGCGCTGCTGGACGGCCTGCGCCTTCGACTCGTCGTGGAGCGACTCGGCTGCCTTGCGCGCGCGGGACACGATGTCCTCGGACTGCTCGCGCGCCTCCCTGAGACGTGCTCGGTACTCCTCGAGCAGCTCGTCGGCCTCCTGCTTGATGCGGGTGGCCGAGTCGATCGACTCGTCGATCGCCTTGCGGCGCCGTTCCAGCGCCGCGGCGATCCGCGGGTACGCCGCCTTGTTGAGCACGAACAGCGTCACGCCGAACGCGATCAGCGTCCAGATCATCACCCCGAGCTCAATCGAGATGAGCGGGTTGCTGCCGCCGTCCTCGGCCGCGAGCGGGATCAGGTTGGATAGCTCCACGAGCGGCCTAGAGGAAGAACGCGATGAGGCCGAAGATGAACGTGTAGAAGGCCACGGCCTCGGTCAGCGCGAAGCCGAGCCACTGGATGCTCGTGATCTCCTCGCGCATCTCCGGCTGGCGGGTGACCGACTCGATCACCTTTCCGAAGATGAAGCCGACGCCGATACCGGCGCCAATCGATCCGAGCCCGGCGCCGATGCCGAGGGCGATGGCCTTGAGACCGTCGTCCGTGACCTCTGCGATGGGAAGTGCTATGTCGAGCATTTGGTGAAGATCCTCCTCTTGATCAGTGACCTGCGGCGGTCGCCTCGCCGAAGTAGATGGACGCCAGGGTTGCGAAGATGAATGCCTGGAGCGTGGCCACCAGGCCGACCTCCAGGAGGAAGAAGATGATCGCCAACGGCAGGGTCAGCCAGCCGAGGGCGGCGATGCCCAGGATCACGGCCAGCCCGCCGGCCATGAACAGGATGAGCATGTGGCCGGCGAGGATGTTGGCGAAGAGTCGTACGGAGAGCGAGATGATCCGGACGAACTGGGAGATCACCTCGATCACGAAGATCGGCCCCTTCAGGACTCCCGGGGTGCCGGTCGGGATCAGACCCTTCACGTAGGGAAGCAGGCCCTTGGCGCGGATCCCCTCCGCCTGGTAGGCGAACCACACGACCAGCGTGAGGATGATCGGCACGGAGATGTTCGCCGTGGCGGCGTAGAGGGCGAGCGTGGGCACCTCGATCCCGAGGATGTCGACGCTGTGCTCGGTGTTGGTCGGGAGCGGGATGTACCCGATCAGGTTCGAGATCCAGATGAAGAAGAAGAGCGTGGCCACGAACGGGAACCAGCGCAGGGACATCTCGCGCGACATGTTGTTGCGCGCGATCTGGGTGTATGCGAGGTCGTAGACCGCCTCCATGGCCGTCTGCACCATGTTGGGCTTGTCGGTCATGCGCTTCGCGATGTACGTCATCACGACTCCGGTGAGCACACAGGCGATCCACAGGTAGAGCACCGCCTTGTTGATGCTCATGTCCACCGGGCCGAACTCAAGACTGACCCAGGGATCGAGCTTGAACTCGTCGGTGGGCGTGAACTCCTCGTTCTTGCCGTTGCTGCCGAGCAGCACGTAGAACGCCACCGCGATCAGGAGGTATATCCCCAGCCCGAGCAGGACCTTGCGCTTGGTGGTCATGGCCTACTGCCCTTCCATGCCCTTGGAGACCATGAAGCCCGTGAACCAGGCCTGGAAGGTGACCGCGGTGAGCACCGCGGCCGGCAGCCCGGAGTCGCGGTCGATCAGGCCGATCGCGAGCACCGCGAACATCATGAACCAGATGCGGCCCATGAGGCTGACGCTCAGCAGGCCGACCATGGTGCGCGGGTTGGTGGCGGTCCGCGCCCGGCGCTGGACCAGCTCCTGCACCCCGCGCTGGACGAGCCACACAGCCGTAACTCCCGCCCACGCGAACAGCGGCCACCCGGCCGCTACGAACACCGGCAGCGCCAATCCGAGGACGGCGAGGTCCAGTAGGCGCACCGCGCGCAGCGAGAGCGGTGCGTCGGTTGTCTTTATTGCGTGGGTTGCCAAGAGGGTGCCGACGGCGAGCCGTCTGCGAGGCAACCGGGCGGTCGCCTCGGCTCCTCCGCCGGGGCAGCTTACGGTACAGGAGCGAACGACTTTGTGACTACTTTGTGACAGTTGCTGCGGACGTGTCCCGCGCCTCGTCCTGCTCCTGCTCGAGGGCTCGAAGGAACGCGTCCACCACGTTGCCGTCGAACTGAGACCCGGAGCCGGCGCGCAATTCCTCGCGCGCCGCCTCGCGTCCCAGCGCCCCGCGGTAGATCCGCCCGCGGGTCATCGCCTCGTACGCGTCGGCCACCGCGATGATCCTCGCCTCGAGCGGTATGTCGTCGCCGGAGATCCCGGCGGGGTAGCCGGTTCCGTCCGGGCGCTCGTGGTGGGCGAGGATCCAGGCGCGCAGGTCAGCGAGCTCAGGACGTGAGAGAAGCTGCGCCCCGATCTCGGGGTGGGTCCTGAGCTGGCGCCAGTCGTCCTCCTCCAGCGGTCCCGTCTTCACGAGCACGGGATCCGACACGCCGATCTTGCCCACGTCGTGGAGCACGCCGGCCACGCGCACGCGCTCGACGCGCTCGGCGCCCAGGCCCAGCTCCACAGCGGTTATGCGGGCGTAGCGACCGACGGTGCGCGAGTGCACGGCGTTGCCGGTGTCGCGCACGTCGAGCGCCTCGGCCAGGGACATCAGCGGCGCCAGCTGAAGGTCGCCGCCCTGGGAGCCCGAGGCGCGCGCCAGCACTCGCGCCACCTCCGGGCTGTAGATCGCCGTCCGGTCCTTGCCGAGGTCCTTCGCGGCGTAGAGGGCGCGGTCGGCGGCGCGCATCAGCGAGCGCAGCTCCGCCCCGTGCTCGGGGTAGGTGGCCACGCCGAAGCTGATGGTCACCCCGAGCGGATCTTCGGCGAAGCTGCGGTGGGTCGCCCGGCGCAGGCGCTCGGCCACCAGGAACGCGCCCCGCTCGTCGGTCTCGGGCAGGAGCAGCGCGAACTCCTCGCCGCCGATCCGGGCCGGGGTGTCCACCCTGCGCTTCCACTTGAGCATGTCCTCGGCCACCTGGCGGAGCACGCCGTCGCCGGCCTCGTGGCCGAAGCGGTCGTTCACGCCCTTGAAGCCATCCAGGTCTCCGAGCAGCACGGATAGACGTCCGTTCGAGCGGTGAGCCCGCTCGAGCTCATTTTCGAAGAGCTCCTCGAACGCCCGCCTGTTGAGCAGGCCGGTCAGGGGATCGGTGCGGGCGGCGTCGTCCAGCGAGGCCACGAGCGCGTCGATCCTGCCGCGCTGGTAGGCCACGAGCACGCCGGCCACGACCCCCACCCCCACCACCATCAGCCAGTGCTGCAGCGGGCGCTCGTCCGGAACGGCGGTCAGCACACCGGCGTAGGCCACGGCCACCAGGCCCACCTGGAGAGCCGCCGCCGCACGGGCGAGGAGGTAGAACGCCTCCACCGCCACCCACAGGTAGAGGAGGCCGTAGAAGCTGGAGCCATCGTTCTCGCACCAGACCAGCAGGGTGACCAGAGCCGTTCCCAGCGACAGCACGATGGGCACCGCCAGGCCCGGGAGGTGGTCGCGCAGGAGGAACAGCCCGGCACCGGTGGCCAGCGCCACCGCGGCAACGGCCAACTGCCCCGCCACCCGCTCGTGGTCGTATGGCAGAGCCAGCGCGGCGAGCACCAAGACTCCCCCCGCGAGGTAGAAGAACGACAGCGTCCGGGCCATCGCCGGCCGGCTCATGATCCCGTCCGTCTGGACCCGCCCCACGCCCATGGCCATGGGGCCTTATCGGAACCGGTGCGGCCCGGCGTGAGGAATCCGTCAGACGACTCGCAACAGGGCTTCCACCACGGCCCCGTCGAACTGCCGGTCGGCCCATCGGCGCAACTCCTCCGCGGCCTCCTCGGGGGAGCGCGCACCGCGGTGCGGGCGCTCCCGGGTCATCGCCTCGTAGGCGTCGGCCACCGCCAGGATGCGGGCCTCCAGCGGCAGCGCGTCGGCCGAAAGCCCGGCGGGATAGCCGCGTCCGTCGGGCCGCTCGTGGTGGAAGAGGATCCAGGAGCGGATGTCGTCGAACTCCGTGGTCTCGACCATCCGCGCGCCGATCTCGGGGTGCGACTGGACCCAGGACCAGTCGCGGTCGCTCAGCGGGCCGCGCTTGCGAGCCAGGGCGTCGGGGATGCCCACGCGGCCCACGTCGTGGAGGATTCCCGCCAGTCGCACCCGCTCCACCGTGTCCGGCGGCAGGCCGAGCTCGCGGGCCGTCAGCTCGGCGAACCGGCCCACCCGCTGGGAGTGGCTCGAGCTGCCGGTGTCCCGCACGTCCAGCGCCTCGGCGATGCTGAGCAGGGAGGCCAGCCCCACCCGCGTCTCGCCGCCGCCGCGCGGAGCCGGGCCGGCCGCCCCGGACACCTCGGCGCTCGAGATCACCGTGCGGTCCCGCCCCAGGCCCTTGGCGGCCTGCAGCGCCTGGTCGGCCGCACGCAGAAGCGCCTCTGCCGAGCTGCCGTGCACGGGGAAGGTGGCGATCCCGAAGCTGATCGTCAGGCCCTGGCCCGCGGCCGCCGAGGCCGTGGCCACGTCGATTCGCGCGCGCTCGGCCAGCATGTAGGCGCCGTGCTCGTCGCAGTCGGGCACGATCATCGCGAACTCCTCTCCGCCCACCCGCGCCGCGCTGTCGAAGCTCCGCTTGACCGCCCGGAGCGCGGCCGCCACCGCGCGCAGCGCCTCGTCGCCGGCCGCGTGTCCCATCGTCTGGTTCACCCGCGCGAGGCCGTCGAGATCGGCCACCACGAGGCTGAGCGACGCGTTGCTGCGCCGGGTCCGCTCCAGCTCGATGTCGAGCGCGTCCTCAAAGCCGCGGCGGTTGAGCAGCTCGGTGAGCGGATCGCGGTTGGCGAACTGCGCGAGGCGCTCGATCGTGCCGACCAGGCGGTCACGGAGCAGCGACACCACGAAGCCGCCGATGGCCAGCGTTCCCACCGCGGCAAGCCACCCGTCGACCTGCGTGCGGCCGGTGTCCTCGAGCGACAGCACGATCGCGTACCCGACCGCGATCAGCACCATGTGCACCAGGGCCGGCCGCAGTCGGAAGAAGTAGAAGACGAAGATCGTGACCCAGAGGAACGGGAGCGGCGGGTACGCGTGAGCGGTGCCCCAGGCGTAAATCGCCGCGCTCGCCAGCGCCGTGCCGAGCAGGGCGACCAGGTGGAAGCCGGCCACGGGCATGCGGTCGCCCGTGGCCACGAGCGCCAGCGCCAGAGCGGCGGCGAGCACCGACACGATCACGAGCAGGTCCTTGTCGTGGACCGCCGCGTCCGGGGTCACCGCCGAGATCAGCCCGAAAAGGGCTCCGAGCAGGCAGAACAGCGCCCCCGTACGGGCCGTTCGCGCACGCACGCCTGGAGCCTCACCCCCCCAGGTGGAATCGCGCAAGCGAATACGCTCGCGCAAAGGCGGGTCCAAATGTCCTCCTATTCGACCGTGTCGGATGGCCTCCCGTCACGGCGGCGGCGGGGGTCCTCGTCTGGCCACTATAAGTCTGCCCTCGGGGGGCTGCGACGATCCATGGACGAATTGTGGATACAGCGACAGATCGACCTTCGGCCGCGGCCGCGGGGCTTCCACCTCGTCACGTCCGAGGTCCTGGAGGCGGTGCCCGAGCTGGGTCGCCTGGCGGTGGGCGTCGTGCTGGTGTTCATCCAGCACACATCAGCCTCGCTGACTCTGAACGAGAACGCCAGCCCGGACGTCCGGCGCGACTTCGCCGCCTGGTTCGACCGCGCCGTTCCGGACGGCGCGCCCTACTTCTCGCACACGCTCGAGGGGCCCGACGACATGCCGGCGCACATCAAGTCGGCGCTCACCGGGAGCTCGCTGACCATCCCGGTGAGCGACGGCCGCCTCGCGCTCGGCACCTGGCAGGGGATCTACCTCTGCGAGCACCGCGACGGCGGCGGTTCGCGGCGGCTCGTGGTGACCGCGTTCGGACAGCCGTCCTCGGCTGGCCACCGACAATAGAAGTCGCCTTGACTAAATAAGTTGTCGGTGAGGTGCGTCCCATGCACGACGTCACCGTCATCGAGGACCCCGCCGCCGCCGAGGCATCGCTGGACCCGATCCGCGCCCGCCTGCTCGCCGAGCTGGCCGAGCCCGGGTCCGCCAGCACGCTCGCGGCCCGCGTCGGGCTCACCCGCCAGAAGGCGAACTACCACCTGCGCGCGCTCGAGAGCCACGGCCTGGTGGAGCTCGTCGAGGAGCGCCGCAGGGGCAACTGCACCGAGCGTGTGCTCCAGGCCACGGCCGCTTCCTACGTGATCTCGCCGGCCGCCCTCTCGGCGGTCGCGCCGGATCCGTCCCGTGAGCCGGACCAGCGCTCCGCGCGCTGGCTGCTCGCGGTAGCGGGGCGCCTGGTGAGCGAGGTCGGTGAGCTGATCACCGGCGCCAGCGCGGCCGGCAAGCAGCTGGCCACCCTCGGGATCGACAGCGAGGTGCGGTTCGCGTCCGCCAAGGACCGGGCCGCGTTCGCCGCGGAGCTGTCGACCGCCGTCAACGGCCTCGTCGCGAAGTACCACGACGAGGCCGCGGCCGGCGGTCGCCCGCACCGGTTCGTCGTCGCACTGCACCCCACCATCACGAACGACAAGGAGTCCCGATCATGAGCCGTGAATTCGAGATCACCCGCGAGGTCGACCTGCCCGCCGCACCGCCTGGTGATCCGCATGGAGTCGCCGGACGGGACCTTCAACGCCTCGACTACGCGATCGAGGCACGCGAGGGCGGCACGGCGCACTTGCGCTACGTGCACAGCGGGATCCTCGCGGACGAGTGGGAGGACCAGTACGACGCCATCGGCGGTCACACCGCTCGGCGAGGCCGGCACGCTCGACGGCGTGATCGACTACTCCACGCCCGAGTTCCTCGGCGTCCGCACGGCCGACGGCCTGTACCGCTTCTTCGGGCGCAACCACTACGACGGCGTGGTCGGGATGAGCGCGCACATGTTCGTGGACGGCGTCGACGCCGCGGAACGCGAGGCGGCCCTCAAGGCGTGGCTGGACGGGGTCTACGCGTAGGGCGCACTTGATCGGTATGCGAACATGTGTTCGTGCGCTGGAAGGAGCTGTCAGTAGACGCGGAGCAGGGCCGCCGCCTCCCCGGATACCGCGAGCCGGCGGCCGTGCGCACGTTCGACGCACCGGAGGCGCTCGACACCCGCTTCTACGAGGTGGAGGCCCGCTCGGTGCTCAACAAGGTGCCGAAGGCGTCGCGGATGCCGTTCCGCTGGACGATCAACCCGTACAGGGGTTGCACTCACGCTTGCATTTTTTGTTTTGCCCGCCCCACCCACACCTACCTCGACTTCAACGCCGGCCGTGACTTCGAGCGCGAGATCGTCGTCAAGGTCAACACGCCCGAGCGGGCGCGGGCCGAGTTGTTCAAGCCGTCGTGGAAGCGCGAGCACGTGGCCCTCGGCACCAACACCGATCCGTACCAGTGGGTCGAGAAGAAGTACGAGCTGCTGCCCGGCGTGTGGGAGGCCATGCGCGACTCCGGCACACCCTGCTCGGTGCTCACCAAGTCGCCGCTGCTCCTGCGGGACATCAAGCTGTTCAGGCAGATCCCGGACTTCAGCGCCAACCTCTCCATCCCCACACTCGACGAGAAGGCCTGGCGCGCCAGCGAGCCGCACACGCCGCATCCGCGCAAGCGGATCGAGGCCGTGGCCGAGCTCAACCGGGCCGGCATCCCCACCGGCGTGCTGGTCGCCCCGCTCATGCCCGGCATCAACGACTCGCCGGAGCAGGTCGAGCGCATCCTGAAGCTGTGCGCCGAGGCGGGGGCGGTGAGCATCGGCGGCATCTGCCTCCACCTGCGCGGCGAGGTGCGCGGCGTCTTCATGGACTGGCTGCGGTCCTACCGTCCCGACCTGGTGCCGCGCTACGAGGAGCTCTACGCGCGCGGCGCGTACGCGCCCGCGGCGGAACGCGAGCGCCTCTCGAAGCTGGTGAGGGCCGGGCGGCGCTTCATGCCGCTGCGCCGCGACCCGGCGGGGCCGCCGGGCCCGCGGAGGACGGAGCCCGCGCGCCCGCGGCACGAGCAGGCCTCGCTGTTCTAGGAGGGAAGCCGGTCAAGGAGCGCGCGACCGCGCGGAGACAGCCGGTAGCCCACCGGCAGGCTCTCGGTCAGCCCCAGCTCCTTGAGCTTGCGCACGTCGCGCTTGAAGGGCAGCCGCTCGCGGCCGAGCACGGTGGCCAGGTCCGCGGCGAGCACCCCGGGCCGCTCGGCGATCAGCTCCAGCACCGCGCGGGTCCAGGGTCCCGCGCTGCTCGCCGCGTCCAGCCGCGCCAGCCGGCGCCGGAGCGCGTCCACGTCCTCACCGGTGAGCTCCGCCCGCTCGCGGAGCTCGACGCGCGGGTCGGGCCCGGCCAGGTGAAGCTCCATGCGGTAGACGCGTCCCTCCCGGGCGCGCAGCTCGGCAAGCAGCTCGGCCCGCGATCCGTAGCCGGCCCGGTGGGCGTCGCCGGCGGACACCGAGGCGAGCCTGACCGTCTCGATCGAGTCGATCTCCACCACCCCCACGCGCGTCCGCAGCCGGGTGCCCTCACGCACGCGCGGCCGCTTCCAGCGCCTGAACGCGAGCGTCACCCGACCCTCCGCGATGCCGTCCAGGGGGTCTCGCCGGAACAGCACCGCGAGCCTTACTTACGGGGAACGGCCTGGAACTCGCCGGTCTCGACGTCGCGCTCGATCTCCCGCTCGATCTCCTCGCGATCGAGCGCGGCGATCTCCCCCGTTTCCACACGGCGCCGGTACTCGCGCTCGCGAAAGCGCTTGAACTTGAGGATCTCGAGCACGAGCACCAGGTAGAGGCTGGCGGCCAGAGCGACCAGCCCGAAGGCCAGGATCACGAGCGTCCACCCGGGGTTGAGCGTGCCGTCGTCGTCCGAGTACGGGACGAAGCGCATGGCGAGCGCGAGTGCCGACAGGGACAGGGTCCAGCCGTACATGTAGAGCACGGTGCGTCGCTGTGAGAAGCCGATGCGCGCCAGCCGGTGATGGAAGTGCGCGGCATCCGCCCGGTAGACCGGCCGCTTGTACTTGATCCGCTTGAGCACCACGTAGGTGGCGTCGGCCGCCGGCACGGCGAGAATCAGGAGTGGGAAGAACAGCGCGACCACGGCGGCCGTCTTCAGCACCCCCTGGATCGCCACGCACGCCAATAAGAGCCCGAGCAGGTTCGAGCCGGCGTCGCCCATGAAGATCGACGCGGGGTGAAAGTTGTGCCAGAGGAAGCCCAGCGACGCTCCCGCGGTGAGCGCCGCGAGCACCGCCGCGTCGTCGCGATTGAGCGAGAGCGCGATCACCGCGAACGTGGCGGCGGCGATCGTGCAGACCCCGGCCGCAAGTCCGTCGGCCCCGTCGGTGAAGTTCACGACATTCATCACCGCGACGATCCCGACGAGCGACAGCGTGTAGCTCCCGAAGTCGCCGAGCTGGAAGGGCTCGATGAACGGGAGGGTCACGTTCTCCACGCGTACGTCCCCTGCCACCACCGGGATGGCAGCCGCGCCGAACTGGCCGGCCAGCTTCACGAGCGGCGGCAGGCCGCCGGGCAGGTAGTCGTCCCAGGCGCCCACGAGGGCAATCGCCACCGCGCCGATCAGGATCGCGCGCGTCGAGCGCTCGTCGGGCAGGAACAGCACGCCCGCGACCACCACTGCAACGAGGATCGCCAGGCCCCCGAGCCGCGGCACCGGCTTGTCGTGAAGGTCGCGCTCGCGCGGCTGGTGGACGGCGCCGAGCCGGCGCGCCAGCGCTGCGACTGGGGGCGTGGCTCCGAACGCCAGCGCGGCGGCGACGAGGAACGCCCAGAGGGCATCGAGCTCGTCCATCCGCTCGCAGCCTACTTGTGGCGGGGGCGGGCCTAGGCGACGCTGCGCGCCGGGCGCGCGGCCGGCTGCTCGCCGCGATCGGCCAGCCAGGTGCTGAAATCGGCCGGCGAGAGCGGCCGGCTCACGTGGAATCCCTGCACGGTGTTGCATCCGAGCCGCGCGAGCTCGTTCATCGTGTCCTGGTCCTCCACGCCCTCGGCCACGACCTTCAGCTGCAGGTTGTGGGCGAGATCGATCGTGGAGCGCACGATGAACGCGTCGCCGCGGTTGGAGGCCATCCGGGCGACGAACGTGCGGTCGATCTTCAGCTCGTTGACCGGCAGTTCCTTCAGGTAGACGAGCGACGAGTAGCCCGTGCCGAAGTCGTCGATCGAGAGCCCGATGCCCATCGTGTGCAGGCGACCGAGGACCTCCATGGCCCGCTTCGGGTCGATCATGATCGTGCTCTCGGTGATCTCGAGCTCGAGGAGCTCCACCGGGATCCCCCACTTGGTGAGGAGCTTCGTCACGTCCTCGGGGAGCGTGGGGTCGAGCAGGTTGCGCGCCGACAGGTTGACCGAGATCTTCAGGTCGAGCCCGGAGTTGCGCCACTCGCTGCACTGCTGGAGGGCGTGGTCGAGCACGTAGCGGCTCAGCGGCCTGATCAGGCCGGTCCGCTCGGCCATCGGCACGAACTCGGCGGGGAGGATCAGGCCACGCTCCGGGTGCTGCCAGCGAACCAGCGCCTCGGCGCCCACCACCTTGCCGGTCTGGAGGTCGATCTTGGGCTGGTAGTGGAGCAGCACCTCGTTGTCGGTGAGCCCCTTGCGCAGCTGGCCGACCATCGCCAGGCGCACCGGGTTGTAGGGGTCGTGCTCGACCGAGTAGATCTCGTGGCCGCCGTGGGTGCGCTTGGCCTCGTACATCGCCACGTCGGCGTGCTGGAGCAGCGTGTCCACGTCCTCGCCGTGCTGCGGGTAGAGCGCGATGCCCACGCTTGCGTCCACGTGGACGGGCAGACCGTCGATGTGGAAGTCGGCCTCGAGGGCGCCGCGGATCTTCTCGGCGGCCGCCACCGCGCCGGTCGTGCTGTCGAGGGTCGGCAGCAGCACGCCGAACTCGTCGCCCCCGAGGCGGGCGATCGTGTCGCTCTCGCGCAGGGTCGCGCCCAGCCGCGCGCCGATGTCTTTGAGCAGCAGGTCGCCCTTCTGGTGGCCGAGCGTGTCGTTGACCTCCTTGAAGCGGTCCAGGTCGATCAGTAGCACGGCGCCCAGCACCCGCTCGCGGCGCGACTGCCGGAGCGCCTGCTCGATGCGGTCATGGAAAAGGGTGCGGTTGGGCAGGCCGGTGAGCGCGTCGTGCAGGGCCTGGTGCTCGTTGTGGCCGGCCTGCCGGCGCAGCCGCTTGGAGGCGCCGGCAACCACGCGGAAGAGTCCGAGGTACAGGAGCACCAGCCCGCCGAGGAGCACCAGGTAGAGGCTGCGCGTGTCGTCGCTGATGGTCGCCGCCACCGGGGCGTACGGAAGGTAGATCTCGAAGGCGCCCGCGGGCTTCGTCTCGCCGGGGAAGGTGAGCGGCACGTAGACCTCGAGCAGATCGCCCGAGAAGTGCGCGCCCTTGGGGCCTGTCTCCTCCTCGGCCTCGTGGGCCGCCTCCTTATGGGTGTGCGTGGTACCGCTCAGCGCCGAGCGAAGCCCGTCGCTCGGCTCCAGCGCCTGGCCCACCAGCTCGGCCTCGTCTGCGTAGACCACGCGGCCGTCGCGGTTCCAGACACGCAGGCCCGCGATGTTGCCGAGGCTGAGGTCCTCCCGTACAGCGCCATCGAGCTCGCGCAGGTCCTCCGGAGCGAGTCCGCGCTTGAGGTCTTCCGGCGATAGCCGAGGCTGGATGCCGAGCCGTGTGATCTGCTCGGCCGACTGCTCCGCGTTTCGCAGGGCCCGGTCGTTGATCTGGCTGCGCAGGAGCTGCGCAAGCGCCAGGCCGAGCACGGCGAAGAGGATGAGGCCCACCAGGCTGAAATGTCCGAGCAGGCCAAGTTTGCGCCATCGGCTGCGCACAGTCCCCTATCGGGCTGTGGTGCCAGTCGCTTTAGACGGCGGCGGGCGCCGCGAACTGCGGGTAGAGCGGATGGCGCTCGGCCAGGACGCGCGTGCGCTCCTTGAGTTCGGCGCGCTTGCTGTCGGGGAACTCGCCCGTGAGCGCCGCGGCTATCACCGCGCCCACCTCACGGAAGTCGTCGTGCTGGAACCCGCGCGTGGCCAGCGCCGGGGTGCCGATCCGGAGGCCCGACGACACGGACGGCGGGCGCGGATCGAACGGCACGGCGTTGCGGTTGACGGTGATCCCAACGGAGTCCAAGCGGTCCTCGGCCTGCTGGCCGTCGAGCTCGGAGTCGCGCAGGTCGGCCAGCACCAGGTGCACGTCGGTGCCTCCAGTCAGCACGTTCACGCCCGCTCCGACCATCTCCTCGGCCACCGCCGCCGCCCCGTCGCGGGTGCGCCGCTGGCGCTCCCGGAAGAGCTCCGTGGCCGCGATCTTGAGCGCCACGGCCTTGCCGGCGATCACGTGCATGAGCGGCCCGCCCTGCTGGCCGGGGAACACCGCCGAGTCGATCTTCTTGGCGAACTCCTCGCGGCAGAGGATCATGCCGCCGCGGGCGCCGCCGATCGTCTTGTGCACCGTGGTGGACACCACGTCGGCGAACGGCACCGGGCTGGGGTGCTGCTCGGCCGCCACGAGACCGGCGAAGTGAGCCATGTCCACCACCAGGTACGCCCCCACCGAGTCGGCGATCTCGCGGAAGCGGGCGAAGTCGAGCTGGCGCGGATAGGCGGACCAGCCGGCGAGGATGAGCTTCGGCTTGGCGTCCTCGGCGATCTGCGCGAGCTCGTCCATGTCGATGAGCGAGTCCTCCTCGCGCACGCCGTAGGCCACGATGTCGTAGAGGCGGCCGGAGAAGTTGATCTTCATCCCGTGGGAGAGGTGGCCGCCGTGGTCCAGCTTCATCCCGAGGATGCGGTCCCCAGGCTGGAGCAGCGCGTGGTAGACGGCGGCGTTGGCCTGCGCCCCCGAGTGCGGCTGGACGTTCACGTGGTCGGCGCCGAACAGCGACTTCGCGCGGTCGATCGCCAGGCGCTCGGCCACGTCCACGTACTCGCAGCCGCTGTAGTAGCGCCGGCCGGGGTAGCCCTCGGCGTACTTGTTGGTGAGCACCGACCCCTGGCAGTCGAGGATCGCCTGGGGCACGAAGTTCTCGGAGGCGATCATCTCGAGCGTGGACTCCTGCCGGGCCGCCTCGTTGACCAGCACCTCGGAGATCTCAGGGTCCACCTCGGCAACTGGCTTCGTGAAGAAGTCGGGCCCGAGCTCGGTCATCGGTGGCAAGGTAGCAGCGGCGCCAGCGGTGGCTACAGGTCCCGCAGCAGGGCGCCGACCTCGGCGGTCCCGAGCGCACCGTCGCGCAGCACCTCGAAGTCCCCGCTGTCCTCGTACTGCACGAGCGACAGGACCGTGGAGGATCTGCCTGGCAGCTCGCCGGCGTCCAGCACGAGGTCCACGCCGGCGCGAATCCGCCCGTCCACGGCGGCCACGCTCCCGGCATCCGGCCCGCCGCTGGGGTTGGCGCTCGACTGGAGCACAGGCCCCCTCGCCTCGCGCAGAGGCTCCAGCTCGCCGTCGAGGGCCGGCACGCGCAGGCCGAGTCGCTCCGGCTCCGGTCCGCAGGCCAGCGGGAAGCGCCGGGCCCGGTTGGGCAGCACGACCGTGACCGGGCCGGGAAGCAGGCGGCCGAGCGCCAGCCGCGTGCGCTCGCCGAGCTCGGGCAGGGCCGCCAGCGCCAGCTCGAGGTCGAAGAACATGATCGCGGATGGGCGCTCCTGCGGGCGCCCCTTCAGCGCGAACAGGCGGTCCACTCCGGTGCTCGAGTGCGGATCGGTGGCGAGCCCATAGACGGTGTCGGTCGGGAACAGCACAACGCCGCCATCCGACATGCAGCGCCTGAAGGCCTTTACGTCGTCCGAGTTCACGGCACCGTGCCCGCCGTCACGCGCTCGCGCCCGGCGAGGTCGGGGTAGGTGGCGGGGGCGTGAAGCAGTGCCCGAACGGCGGCCGCCTGGCCGGGAGCGTGCTCGAGCGCCATGTGCGTCCCCGCCGGCGACTCGCGAACGAGCGCGCGGATGGCGTCGAGCCCATCGGGTCCTGACACGAGCGCGTCACGCGGCTCGAAGCGCACGATCTCGGGAGCCAGTCCGGCCCATTCGTCCTCGCGCACGTACGGAAGGTTCGCGAGCACCAGCTCGTAGTCCCCGTCGGGGAGGCCCGCCCACACGACCACTGTAAGGGGCAGGCCAAGGCGGGTCGCATTCGCGCGCGCCACCTCCACGGCCGCGGCGGAGCTGTCGGAGGCGCTCACCAAAAGGTCGGGGCGCTCCTGGAGCAGCGCCAGAGCCACCGCGCCGGACCCGGTGCCCACGTCGTGCACGCGGGCGCCCTCCGGCAATTCGAGCGCGAGCTCCACGAGCAGCTCGGTCTCGGGACGCGGGATCAGCACGCGCACGTCCACCGCCAGATCGATGTGACGGAAGCCCCTCCGCCCGAGGATGTAGGCCACCGGCTCGCGCCCCACCCGCCGGCGCACCCGCTCCGAGAGCAGCCGCGAGGCCGGGGGCGGGATCGGCAGCTCGGGAGAGGACAGGATCGTGGCCCGGTCCACACCGAGCGCGTCGGCCACCAGCAGCTCGGCGTCGAGGCGGGGGGTATCGCAACCGGCTGCTTCCAGCGCCGGGATGGCGGCGTCCAGCACCTCGCGGGCGGTCATCTCGCTCAGCCGGACACGAGCGCGCCGGCCTCCAGCTTGCGACGCTTCTCGTCGGCCTCGAGCGCCGCCGTGAAGTCGTCGAGCTCGCCGCCGAGCACGCGCGTGACGTCGCCCTTCGTGAGCTTCACCCGGTGGTCCGTGACGCGGTCCTGCGGGAAGTTGTAGGTGCGGATCTTCTCGGAGCGCTCGCCGCTGCCCACCTGCGACTTGCGGTCGGCCGCCAGCTCCGCCTGCTGGGCGGCGATCTCGCGCTCGAGCAGGCGGGCGCGGAGCACGCGCATCGCCTTGTCGCGGTTCTGCAGCTGCGACTTCTCGTCCTGCATGGACACCACGAGCCCGGTGGGCTTGTGCGTGATGCGCACGGCAGAGTCGGTGGTGTTCACCGACTGCCCGCCGGGGCCGGACGAGCGGTAGACGTCGATCTGGAGGTCGTTCTGGTCCACGTGCACGTCCACCTCCTCCGCCTCGGGCAGCACCGCCACGGTGGCGGTGGAGGTGTGGATCCGGCCCTGCGACTCGGTCTCCGGCACCCGCTGCACGCGGTGCGTGCCGCCCTCATGCTTGAACACGCTGTAGGCGGCGGCGCCCTTGATCGCGAAGGTGTAGTCGCCGTCGGCCACCGACAGCGGCTCGGTCTTGAAGCCACGCCGCTCGGCGTAGCGGCTGAGCATGCGGTAGAGGTCGCCGGCGAACAGCCCGGCCTCGTCTCCGCCGGCGCCGCCGCGCACCTCCACGATCACGTTCTTGTCGTCGTTGGGATCCGGCTCGACCATCGCCAGGCGGATCTCCTCCTCGAGCTCGGACAGCCGCGACTCGGCCGTCTCGAGCATCTCGCGCACCTCCGGGTCGTCATCGCCCTCGCCGAGCAGCTCGCGGGCCCCGGCGGCGTCGTCGGTGGCGCGGCGCCACTGCTGGGCCAGCTCGTTGGCCTTCTCGAGCGCGCGGTAAGCGCGGCCCACGTCGGCGTAGCGGCGGTGGTCGCCGATCACGTCCGGATCGGACATCTGCCGCGAGAGCTCCGCGAAACGGCTCTCGATCTGCTCGACGAGCTTCTCGATCACCCCTCAAGGGTATGCGCGGGCGGCAGCCACGGCTGCCTGCCCGTATGCGATGCCGCCATCGTTGGGCGGAAGCAGCGAGGGGGTGAGCACCCGGAGGCCCGCGCGCTCCAGCCGCGCCGCCACGCCCTCCAGCAGAGCGCGGTTCTGGAACACGCCGCCCGAGAGCACCGCCGTGGCCAGCCCGCGTTCGCCCGCCACGCGCGCCACGGCGGCGGCGGTGGCGTCGGCCAGCCCGTTGTGGAAGCGGGCGCTCACCAGGCCGGGATCGGCGCTGTCGCGCAGGGCGCCCAGGACCGCGGGACGCGCGTCGATGACCACCGGGCCGGAGCCCATCAGGGGCAGCTCGTAGGCGCCGCGCTCGGAGGGGTCCAGGCGCGCCTCCAGCTCGGCCGCCGCCTGGCCCTCGTAGGTGACCTCGGACCGCAGCCCGCAGAGCGCCGCCACGGCGTCGAACAGACGGCCGGCGCTGGTGGTCAGCGGCGACGCCAGGCCGGTGCGCGCCAGCTCCGCCACGGCCGCCCAGCGGTCGGGCTCGATCTCGAGGCCCGCCGGGACCGGCGGCTCTCCGTCGACGGCGGCCACCAGCCATGCGCATGCCATCCGCCAGGGCTCGGTGGCTGCCCGGTCGCCGCCGGGCAGGCGCACCGGCAGCAGCATCCCGGCGCGCTCGAAGCCGGCCAGGTCGCCCACCAGCAGCTCCCCTCCCCACACCGTGCCGTCGCCGCCGTAGCCGCTGCCGTCGTAGATCGCCCCCACCGCCGCGCCGGTCTCGCCGTGCTCGGCCAGGCAGGCGGCCAGGTGGGCGTGATGGTGCTGGACCGCCTCGTGGCGCACGCCCTCGCGCTCCAGCGCGTAGCCGCTGGAGAGGTAGTCCGGGTGGAGGTCGTGGGCCACCACCTCGGGAGCCACCGCGAACAGCCGCTCGAAGTGCTCGATCCCTTCCCGGAACGAGCTCAGGGTCTCCCAGTTGCGCAGGTCGCCGATGTGGTGCCCCACCCAGGCGGTGGCGCCCTTGGCCACGCAGAAGGTGCTCTTGAGCTCCGCCCCGCAGGCCAGCAGCGGCGGCGCATCCAGCGGCAGCGCGATGCTCGCGGGCACGTAGCCGCGCGAGCGGCGCAGGAGCAGCGGCCCGCGCCCGGTGGAGCGCACCACCGAGTCGTCGGTGCGCATGTGGATCTCCCGGTCGTGCGTGAGGAAGAGGTCCGCGATCCCGTCGAGCCGCTCGCGCGCCTCGCCGTCCTCGTAGGCGATCGGCTCGTCGGACACGTTCGCGCTCGTCATCACGAGCGTTGCGCCCAGGTCGCGAAGCAGCAGGTGGTGGAGCGGCGAGTACGGGAGCATCACGCCGAGGTCCGCCGAGGCGGGCGCCACGGACTCGGCCACCGCCGCGCCCGGTCGCCGTCGCGCGATCACGATCGGGCGCTCGCGGCCCTGGACCAGGAGCTTGTCGGCGGGCGCGAGCTCCACCAGCTCGCGCGCCGCCTCCAGGGTCGGCGCCATCAGGGCGAACGGCCGGTCCTCGCGGCGCTTGCGCGCGCGCAGCGCCGCCACCGCGGGCTCCAGGTCGGCGCGGCAGGCCAGGTGGTATCCGCCGAGTCCCTTGACGGCGACGATCGAGCCCGAGCGCAGCGCCTCCACCGCGGCGGCCAGCGCGGCCTCGCCCCGCTCCTGGCCCAGGCGCAGCCGGGGCCCGCAGTCCGGGCATGCGTTCGGCTCGGCGTGGAAGCGCCTGTGGCCGGGGTCCTCGTACTCGGCGCGGCAGCGCTCGCACATGCTGAAGCCCGCCATCGTCGTGAGCGGGCGGTCGTAGGGCACGTCGAGCACGATCGTGAAGCGGGGCCCGCAGTTGGTGCAGTTCACGAACGGGTAGCGGTGGCGACGATCCCCGGGATCGAACAGCTCCGCGAGGCAGTCGGCGCAGGTGGCCGCGTCGGCGGACACGCGGGCCTGGGGCTCGCCCTCGCGGCGGCTCTCCCTGATCTCGAAGCCGGCCTCGCCGGTGGCGTCGAGGACCGTGGTGAGCACTCGCTCGACCACCGCGAGCGAAGGCGCCTCCGCCGGGAGGCGCCGGACGAACTCGTCGAGCGCGGCGCTCTCGCCCTCCACCTCGATCAGCACGCCGCGCTCGTCGTTGAGCACGAAGCCGGACAGGCCGAGCTCCCCGGCCAGGCGGTGCACGTAGGGCCGGAACCCCACTCCCTGCACCAGCCCCTCCACGCGGGCGCCCAGGCGCCCCGCCGTGCTCACGTCCGGGCGCGCTCGATCAGCTCTCGCAGCACGTGCCACGCGCTCGCCTGGGCCTCCTGGATCCGCGGAATGTGCTCCGAGCGCGTGACCAGCACGTGGTCGGCCAGCCGCTCGGCTGCCACGCGGCCGCCGTCGTAGCCCACCAGCGCCACGGTCAGCAGGCCGCGGCCGCGTGCCTCCGCCAGCGCCGCGATCACGTTCGTCGAGTTGCCGCTCGTGGAGAACGCAAGCAGCGCGTCCTCCTCGCGGCCGTAGGCGATCACCTGGCGCTGGAAGATCGGCTCCACCCCCACGTCGTTGGCGATCGCGGTGAGGATCGCGGGGTCGGCGGTCAGGTCCAGCGCGGCACGCGCGGGCCACTCCCGGGGCGGCGACCGGAGGTCGGCCACCGCGTCCATCGCGTCCGTGGCGGAGCCGCCGTTGCCGAGGGCGAGCACCTGGCCGCCCCGCTCGAGCCGGTCGCGCAGCGCCCGAGCCGCGAGCGGGAGAGTCTCGTCGGCCTCGCCGAGCGTCTGCTCGCGCAGCGTGCCCACCTCGTGCGCCTTCATGGCCACCGACTCGCGCACGTCCGCCACCACCGCGTCGAGGTCGTTCTCGGCCTCTCCGAGGAACGGATAGAGGAAGCTGGACGCGCCTGTGTCGTGCACGGCCCTGGCCTCACGGCCCTGGAGCAGCCCGCGGTGGTCGAAGAACACGTGGCACAGCTCCCAGAGCAGGTGGTAGAGCGTCTCGGTCAGCTCCTGATGCACGAACGGGTCCTCGGCCGGCGGCGCGAACTCCCATTCGGCGCCGAGCGGCTCAGAGGCCAGCGTGAGGCAGCCGCGAGCCCGTGCCGCGGACAGCGCGCCGGCGGTCTCGTGGCCGAAGGCCATCGCCACGTCGCCGGGCCGCGCGAGCAGCTTCACCTGGCGCTCCACGGATTCGAGCTGTCCCACGAGCCCGAGCGCGGGCAGCGCCCGCTTGCCCACGATCACCGGGTGCACGAACTCGACGGCCACGTGGCGCGCGTCCGAGCGCGCCTGGTCCGAGACCCCGAGCGCCAGCAGCCGCCCCCCGCGGGCGAAGCGCTCCGCCATCCCGTGGCAGAGCCGCGCGATGCGCTCGGCCTCCGCGCCGAAGAAGCGCTCGCCCGCCTCCGTGCGCCGCGCGAGCAGCTCGCGCACCGCCGACGCGTCCGCGGCGAGCGCCCCGGTCACGCCGGCGAGGCCTCCCTGGCGGCCACCCCCGCGAGCCAGTCCTGGACCCGGTGCACGCCCTCGCCGGTGCGGGCGCTCACGAGCGCGTGCTCCACGCCCGGGTTGACGGCGTCGAGGTTGGCGAGGAAGTGCTCCACGTCGAAGTCCACGTACGGCAGTAGGTCGATCTTGTTCACGATCACGAACTCGCAGGTCCGGAACATGAGCGGGTACTTGAGCGGCTTGTCCTCGCCCTCGGCCACCGATGCCACCATCGCCCGCGCGTCCTCGCCCACCCGGAACTCGGCGGGGCAGACGAGGTTGCCCACGTTCTCGATCAGCAGCATGTCGATCTCGTCGAGGGCGATCTCCGGCAGCGCCGAGCGCACCATGTTGGCGTCGAGGTGGCACTCGCCGCCGAAGCCGTTGCCGGTGTTGAGCTGGGTGACCGGCACGTGCAGCACCGAGAGGCGGTCGGCGTCGAGGCTGCCCTGCACGTCGCCCTCGAGCACGCCTATCCGCACTCCGTCGATCCCGTCCGCCAGGGCGGACTCGAGGAGGGTCGTCTTCCCCGCGCCCGGCGCGCTCATGAGGTTGACCACCTTCACGCCCGCGCGATCGAAGTCCGCGCGGTTGGCCGCGGCGATCGTGTCGTTGGCGTCCAGCGCATCTGTGGCCACCCTCACCTTGGTGCGGTGCATGCTGCCTCCTCCTCGATCTCGATCGACTCGACCTCCAGCTCGTTGCCACCGAGGAACTCGACGGTGGCGCTCTCACACCCCGGGCACCGGAACGCCGGCACGTCGGGCTCCCACTCGTGGCCGCAGTCCTCGCAGCGCAGGCGCGCCGCCACGAGCCGCTGCTCCAGCCGCGCCCCCTCGCAGAGCGTCCCGCGCGCCACGATCTCGAAGTAGAACTCGAGCGAGGTGGGCACCACCTGGCGGAGTGCGCCCGTGGTCATGGTCACCACCGATACACGGCGCCCGGCGGCGTGCTTCTCGGCGGTGTTCACCACCGCGCTCGCGATCGACAGCTCGTGCAAGTCAGTGCTCCTTCACGTACGCGGCATCCCTGCCGAGCTCCTCCACCTGCTGGAGCACCACCTCCACGGCTTGGTCGAGCGCGCCCTCCACCGCCTCGGAGAGGCCCCAAGCCACCTCCCCCACCGCCGTGGGCTCGCAGGCCACGATCACGACCTTGCCGGGCCAGCCGCCCACCGTCTTCACGAATCGCAGGACCGTCTCCGGGTCCATCGCATGCGGGTCGATCGCGGTGCCGTCCTCGATGCCGCCCTCGATGTCGGCGGGGTCGGGCTCCATCACGAACACCGTGCCGGGAGCCTCGCCCTGGCGGTTGATGTCCACGATCACCAGCGCGTCGTAGCCGCGCATCACCTCGTAGGCGAGGTCCAGCCCGCCGGTGCCGAAGTCGAACACGCTCACACCGTCGGGGAGCTTGCGCCTCTCCAGGCGCTGGGCCACCTGCCCGCCGAAGCCGTCGTCGCCCATGAAGGCGTTGCCGATGCCGGCCACCAGGATCTGCCGCGTGCGCTCGCTCACCGCACCTCCACCTCGTCGGGCTTGAAGAAGTGGTACCGCCCGCTCTCGCGCATCAGGTCGCGAGCGGGGTCGTCGTCGATCGACACCGCGAGATGCACGCGGTCGCCGTCGTAGTCCAGGTAGATGCGCTCGACCGTGGCGGGGCGGCCGTGGAGCATGCGGTCGTACGGGTCGCGCTCCGGATCGGGCCGGAGAATCACCTCGGTGCCGCGCCGGAAGGTCACTCCCCCGGCGGTCACCTCGTGCTCGCCCTCGCGCGGGTCCCGCAGCGTCACGCGCCCGTGCAGCCGCTTGAGGTCCTCCGGCGTGGCCGTCTCGGCGCGCTCGATCATCTCTCGCACCGCGGGATCCTGCTGGGCGATCTCGGCGCGTTCGGCGTCGCTGAGCGCGAGCACGTGGAGCAGGAGCGCCTCCTCGATCTCGGTGTTGTCGAAGAGGTTGCCGCGGCTCTCGGGAGCGATCTGGGGGTGGTCGGGCAGCACGATCGCCGCGCCGAGCACCGCATCGTCCTCCGGCGTGGCCAGCACGGGATAGGTGTTCAGGTTGTCCCCTGGCTCCTCCAGCGGTGAGAGGAAGCGCCCCGACGAGGTGCGTAGCACCACGTGGGTGGAGATGAGCGAGTGCATCAGCGCCTCGCCGCGACCGGCGTCCGCGTCGTCGAGCGGCGTCTCGTTGTGCACGCAGAGGCTCACGAGCCGGCGACCGTCGTCGCGGACCGCGGTCCGCATCCGCACGCGCCCGCGCAGGGGCGGATGCTCGAACTCCACGAGGCCCGGCTCGCGCAGCTCGATGCGGCGCTCCTCGCCCTCGTGCCGGTCGCCCGAGGGCTGCAGGAAGCGCACCTCGCCCGACACCTCGCCGTCGCCCTCGAGCAGGCACTCGATCCGCAGACGCTCGAAGCAGCTTGGGTTGCGCTCCGCGTAGGCGGGCGGGTAGACGATGCCGAACGGCGTGGGCGTGGCGTTCTTCGTGGCTCCGGGCGTGTACGGGTAGAGGGCGTAGCCCTCGTACAGGAGCGAGTCGACCAGCTCGTCCAGCGCCGCGCTCACGTGGCCTCCGTCCTCGTGGCCGCCAGCAGGTCGGCCACCGCGGCATCGCTGGAGAGCAGCGCCCGCTCGGCCGCGTGCTCGCGCAGCCCGGCAAAGGTCTCCCCGCTCAGCCGCACCAGTCCGCCGTCGCCGGCCGCGGCCCGCCAGACATCCACCGGCAGGCGGTACTGGGCGGTGGCGTGCCAGGGCACACGCGCCACCTGCATCCGGTCCGGGGCGTCGGCGTAGATGATCGAGCCGCTGAAGTGGAACGCGAGCGGAGCGTGGCCGTCGGGCACCGCGTCGAAGTAGCGGGTGGTGGCCAGCTCGAGGTCGGTGGAGCAGGGCACCTGGAGCTCGAACTTCGTGGAGCCGCTGAAGCTCGGCACGAGCACGTCGCGGCAGGTCCAGAGCACGCCACGCGCGGTGTCGTTCCAGCGCTCTGGCTCGCCGAAAACGTCGCGCAGGCGCTCGCGCGACTCGTCGCTGTGCGGGCGCTCCGAGGCCTCGAGCTGGATCTGCGCCTTGAGCGCGATCGTGTAGACGTCGCGATCGGAGGCCTCACGGACGCGCATCTGGAACGAGAGGGTGGGCTCCGCCGTGTGCGGGATCGCCACCGCGTCGAGCACCCAGAACTCGGGGTCCGGTGCCAGCGCCTGCTCGCTCACGCGCGCGACCTCAGCTCGCCGAAGAAGCCCTCCAGGGCTTCCTCCACGCCTGAGCCGCCGGAGATGCCCTGCCAGTTCGCCTTCACGAGCCCCACCAGCCGGTAGGCCTCGTCGGTCGGGGCGATCGCGGCTCGCGCCGTCTCCGACCTGTTGTCGATGATCAGCGCCTCGGCCTCAGGCTCCAGGTCGGCCACCACCGGGTTCTTCGCGCAGAGCTCGCCCCACACCCCCAGATCCAGCTCCGACTCCGTGGCGCCGGCGGGGCTCGGGTAGAAGGCCACCACGCCTCCCTGGGTCCGGAGGAAGAACGCGAGGCCGATCGGGATCTGGAAGCGCGCCCAGAGGTCGTCGGGCAGGTCGAGGTCCTCGAGCCACACCACGCGCGAACCGGTTGGCACGTACTCCGCGTCACCGGATCGGAGCGCCCAGCAGCTCTCGCACACGCACACGATGCTGCGCTCGTCGAGCTGCAGCAGGTGGCGGTGGTCCTCCGGCATCGAGGTCCCGCAGAGGTCGCAGTTGGCCTCGAGCGCCTCGGGCGACTCCGGCATCTCCCGCACCTGGAGGCGCCGCAGCATCGAGATCACCTCGGCGTTGCCTGGACCGTTGTTGGGAATCACGACGGCAGCGCCACCCTCGCGCCCGAGCGCGCGTCCGAGAGCAGCGGCACCGGATCGAGCTGGATCCGGTCGCCGTCGAGTGAGCGTCCCGCGCGTGCGAGGTAGTACGCGCGCCCGCACGCCTTGCAGGACAGGACCCCCTCGAGCAGCTCGGCGTCCTCGAGTGACGCGCCACAGGCCTTGCAGGCGTCGCGATACGCGAGTAGGCCGGTCTCCACGCGCGCCACGAGCAGCCGCTCGCCGGCCACGCTCACGAGACGGGACTGGTCCTCGCCGAGATCGTCCACGCCGTCGAGCACCGGCCACTCCTCCAGGCTCGGTGGGCGCCCGTTCCCGTTCGGCGCGAGCGGGAGCGGCGTGCCGGTGACCGCGGGCGCGGCGGCGCCCTCCACCACCATGCCGAGCACGTCGGGAGCCGTCTCCTTGATCGCCTTCTCCACCGCCAGCTCGAGCGTGGACGATGAGGCGGCGCAGCCGTCGCAGCTTCCGACGAGCCGGAGGCGCACGACACCGTCCTCCACCGCAAGCAGCTCCACGTTGCCGCCGTGCGACTCCATGTACGGCCGCACCTCGTCGAGCGCCTCGAGCACCCGGTCCTCCACCGGCACCGGGTGGAGCCCGTGGATCAGGAGCAGGCTGCTCACCACCCCGTCGTCCACCAGCGCCGCCCGTGCGTCGTCATCGAGCACCGCCAGCAGCCGTTCGAGGCCCTCCCCGTGCAGCTCGAGCACCGCGCCGGCCAGGTCCTCCGCAAGCCGGCGCGCCGCCGGATCGCGTACGCGCTCCAATTCGGCGGTGAGCCTCTGTACGCGCTCCTCGAGCTCGGCTGCTCCCATCTCCGGCCCTCTACGCCAGCGCCGTGGGAGTGTGCATCACCTTCTTGACCTTTCCCTTCCCGGTGTACATGTGCACGCCGCACGGGAGGCAGGGGTCGAAGCTGCGCACTGCTCGCATGATGTCCACACCCTTGAAGTTGTCGGGGCCGTTCTCCTCGAAGATCGGCGTGTTCTGCACCGCGTCCTCGTATGGCCCCGGCGTGCCGTAGCTGTCGCGCGGGCTCGCGTTCCAGGGGGTGGGTGGGTAGGGCTGGTAGTTGGCGATCTTGCCGTCGCGGATCACCATGTGGTGTGACAGGACGCCGCGGGCGGCCTCGTGGAAGCCCACGCTCACGGCCTCCTGCGGCACCTTGACCGGCGCCCAGCTCTTCGTGCGCCCGGCGCGCACCTCCTTGAACGCCTTGTCGAGGTTGTAGAGCGCCACGGCCGCCGAGTAGGCCTGGTGGTAGGTCCGCGCGCGGTCGCGCTCGATCGCGTTCGACTTCTCGGGCACCTTCCACTCGAGCTCCATCTCGGGCATCGCGTGGCCCTTGGGCAGCACCATCTGGATGCTGTGGCCCGTGGCCTTCACGTAGCCCAGGTCCACCAGTCCCGCCTTGGCCGTGACCCACTGACGGGCGAACGGGCCGCCGCCGGTGTCGCAGCACACGTTCGTGTCGGTGCGCTTGTCGTAGATCCGCGGCGAGACCACCCACGAGTACTTCTCGGCGTAGTCGCGCTTCTGCGGCTTGGGCAGCGTCACCTTGTTCCACGGGTGGCGCGGGTCCACGGGGTTGCCGAGCGGATCCTCGGTCACGTACGGCTGCTCCTGGCCGGCCCAGTCGTCGAAGTACGAGCTGCCCAGGAGGATCCGGATCATCAGGTTGATCTCGACCAGATCCGTGGTCACGAGCTCGCCGTTGATGGCGATCCCCGGCGTCACGAAGCGGCGATTGCCCCACTCGCTCATGTGCCGGTACTGGTAGAGCTGATCGGTGCCCGCCGGGTCGTCGAACGCGCCCCAGCAGACCAGGTTCGTGTCCCGGTAGCCGACCATGTCGTAGCCCGGCAGCGCCTGCAGCCAGAAGTCGTACAGGTCGTCGTGCATCACGACCGAGCGCTTGGCGTAGTCCATGTAGCGCATCAGGCGCACGTAGTAGTCCGTGAGCGTCTGGTGCGTGATGTGGGCGCTGCAGCCGCCCGGCATGATCGTGGACGGGTGCGTGTGGCGCCCGCCGAACAGGCAGTACATCTCGCGGGTGTAGCGGGCCACCTGGAGGGTCTCCAGGTAGAACGAGCCCGTGAACGGGTTGAGCGACCGCATGATGTCGGCGATCGTCCGGTAGCCGTGGATGTCCCCGTGCGGGGCCGACGTCTGCTCGGCCTTCGCGAGCACCGACGGGTTGGTCTCCTTGACCATCTGCTCGCAGAAGTCCACGTTGCACATGCAGTCGTTGAAGATCGCGTGGTCGAACATGTAGTCCGCCAGCTCCGCCAGGTTGAACGCGTAGTCACCCAGCGGCGGCACGTGCACGCCGTACGCCATGTTCTGGTTGAGGCAGGAGGTCGTGCAGTGGTTGTCGCCGCAGATGCCGCAGATGCGGCTGGTGATGAAGTGCGCGTCGCGCGGGTCGATGCCCTTCATGAAGATGTCGAACCCGCGGAAGATCATCGACGTGCTGTGGCACTTGAGGACCTGCTGGTTCGCGAAGTCGATCTCCGTGTGGATCCCGAGCGACCCGACGATCCGGGTGATCGGGTCCCAGGACATCTCCTTGACAAGGACTTGGCGCTCCTGGGGTGTCTCTACTGTCGCCATCGATCTCTCCCTCTACCAGTGCTTGACGTAGCCGGTCGCGAGCTCCTTGCCCGGGCGTCTCCACTCGGGCTCCTTGTCGTACTTGTTCTTGATGTTGCGGTGGCGGAAGTAGCGCACGAGCGGGCCGAGCGTGAAGCGCTCGACGTTCGCGGCCATGGCTCCGGCCCTGTCCTCATCCATGAAGGGCATGTACTTGTCGGGGAAGCCCGGCATCGTGCAGGCCATGCAGATGCCGCCCACGTTCGGGCAGCCGCCCTTGCCGGCCTGCCAGCCGCGCACGGGCACGTTGCACTTGACCACCGGCCCCTTGCAGCCCAGCTTCACGAGGCAGCGCGGGTCGTCGCCGTACTCGGTCGCGAACTGGCCCTCCTCTGCGAACCCGGCGCGGTTGCAGCCCTCGCGCACGGTGCGCTCGAACAGCCACTTGGGCCGCAGCGCCTCGTCCAGCTCGGGCACCGGCGCCATCCCCGCGAGGTGGAACACGAGGTACATCAGCGTCTCGGTGGTGTTGTCCGGCTGCGCGGGGCAGCCGGGAATGCACACCACGGGCAGACCGGCCTTGGACTTCCAGTTCCAACCGAGGTAGTCCGGCACGCCCATCGCCCCGGTCGGGTTGTTCTTCATCGCCGGGATCCCGCCGTAGGTGGCACACGTGCCCACGGCCACGATCGCCGCGGCCTTGGGCGCCAGGCGGTCGAGCCACTCGTTCGTCGTGATCGGCTGGCCGGTCGACGGGTCCGTGCCCATGCCGGTCCAGTGGCCCTCGCCGTTGATCTCCTCGTTGGGGATCGACCCCTCCAGCACGAGCACGAAGGGATCCAGCTCGCCGCGCTCGGCCTGGTACCACGCCTCCATGAACTCGTCGCCGTTCTCGTAGGCCAGGACCGGGTTGTGGACCACGACCTTGGGCAGGCCGGGGATCGCGCCGGTGATGATGTCCTCGAGGCTGGGCTCGGTGGCACCGGTCATGGCGACGGAGTCTCCGTCGCAAGAGAGCCCCGTGGTCATCCAGATGACGTGGGCGGTCACCGCCTCGGTCGCCGCCTGGTTGTCTACGAACTCGGTCGCCATCCAGTCTCCCTCTGTCAACAGATCCTTGGCAGCGGATCGCCCGCGAGCAGATCCATCACCCGTCTTCCGCCGAAGGCGGTGTCCACCAACACCATCCCCGTCGGCTCGCTCTTCACCTCGCCGATCTCCGCGGCCTCCTCGGAGCCCGGCACCGAGCGCAGCGCGGCCAGCGCGCCATCCGCCCGGTCCGGCGCCACGAAGGCCACGAGACGGCCCTCGTTCGCCACGTACATGGGGTCGATCCCCAGAAGCTCCGCCGCGCCCGCCACCTCCGGCTTGACCGGCACGGCGCGCTCGTTCACGAGCATCGCCACGTTCGACGCCCGCGCCAGCTCGTTGAGAGCCGAGGCCACGCCACCGCGCGTGGCGTCGCGCATCGCGTGCAGCGACGGCCCCGCCGCGTCGAGCAGCGCGTCCACCGCGGGCCACAGCGGCTGGGTGTCGGACTCGATCTCCGCCTCGAGCTCGAACTCGTCGCGGGCCAGCATGATCGCCGAGCCGTGCTCGCCGATCGGCCCCGACACGATGATCCGGTCGCCCGGGCGCAGGCCCGCCGTGGACAGGCCGGCGCGCGGGTCGAGCACGCCGACCCCCGTGGTGCAGACGTACATCTTGTCGGCGTGGCCGCGCTCCACGACCTTGGTGTCGCCGGTCACGATCTGTACGCCGGCAGCCTCGGCGGCGCGCGCGGCCGCCTCCACCTCGGCCCGCAGCTCGTCTGCGGGCAGGCCCTCCTCGAGCACGAGCGCGAGGCTGAGCGCCAGCGGGCGCGCGCCCGACACGGCCAGGTCGTTCACGGTGCCGTTCACGGCCAGCTCGCCGATCGAGCCGCCCGGGAAGCGGATCGGCTTGACCACGAAGCTGTCCGTGGTGAGCGCGAGCCCCACCCCGTCGACCGTCACGGCGCCGGCGTCGCCGAGCTGGGCGAGCGCCTGATTGCCGAAGGCGGGCAGGAACAGTCCCTCCACCAGCGACTGGCTGGCCTTGCCCCCGGCCCCGTGCGACATCGTGATGCGCTCGTCCTTGAACTTGGCCTGCTTCCCGCGGGCCGTCTCGATGATCCCGAGGATCCGCTCCTCACGGGAAGGCCGAGGCATCGCTGCGGTGCTCGCCCGATCACCGATCGGGCTGCGCTCCTCGCGCGGGGCGGTGTCGCTCACACGACCTCCCGCTCGCTCGCGTAGCGGCCGTAGTTGTAATACGCGGCGCAGGCCCCCTCCGGAGACACCATGCAGGTGCCGATCGGGCGCTCCGGAGTGCACGCCGTGCCGAACACCTTGCACTCCCAGGGCTTGATCACGCCCTTGAGCACCTCGCCGCACTGGCAGGCCTTCGGGTCGGCCACCCGCACGCCGGGCACCTCGTAGCGCAGCTCGGCGTCGAAGTCCGCGTAGGCGTCCGACAGCTTGAGCGCGCTCTGGGAGATGAAGCCGAGGCCGCGCCACTCGAAGTGGGGCCGCAGCTCGAACACCTCCGACATCGCCTGGAGCGCGGCGGCGTTGCCCTCGTAGGGCACCACGCGCTTGTACTGGTTCTCCACCTCGCAGCGCCCCTCGGCGATCTGCTCGAGGATCATCTTGATCGACTGGAGCACGTCGAGCGGCTCGAAGCCGGACACCACGAGCGGCTTGCCGTAGTCGGCGGGGATGAACTCGAACGGCCGCGCGCCCACGACGGTGCACACGTGTCCCGGGCCGATGAACCCGTCCAGGCGCAGGTCGGGTGAGTCGAGCAGCGCCCGCAGCGGCGGCACGATCGTCACGTGGTTGCACATGCAGAGGAAGTTCTCGAGCCCCTCCGCCTTGGCGCGCTTCAGCGTCAGCGCCGTGGACGGCGCGGTGGTCTCGAAGCCGATCGCGAAGAACACGACCTTCCGGTCCGGGTTCTTCTTGGCGATCCGCAGCGCGTCGAGCGGCGAGTAGACCATGCGGATGTCCGCGCCCTCGGCCTTGGCCTCGAGGAAGCTGCCCTGGGAGCCGGGCACGCGCATCATGTCGCCGAAGCAGGTGAAGATCACCTCGGGGTTGCGAGCGATGGCCATGCCGTCGTCCACGCGGCCCATCGGGATCACGCACACCGGGCAGCCCGGGCCGTGCACCAGCTCCACGTTCTCGGGGAGCAGGTCGTCGATTCCGTACTTGTAGATCGAGTGGGTGTGGCCGCCGCACACCTCCATCACCTTCAGGTGCGCGCCCGGCTCGACCAGCGACACGATCTCGGTGGCGAGCACGCGGCCGAGCTCGGCGTCGCGGAACTCGTCGACGAACCTCACGCGGCCGCCCTCGCGAGCGCCGTGCCTGCGTGCACAAGCAGCTCGTCGCCGGTGCTCACGCCGGTCACCAGCGACACCTCGACTGTCTGCTCGTTGCCGTCGGCGTCCGCGCACAGGGCGAGACCATCGCCCTCCAGCTCAACCACCCGCATCGGCAGCGCCTCGTCGCCGCACGTGATGCACCCGATGGTGTGATCACACTGCGGGACGAGGTCGCCGGGGGTCATTCGATGGCGCTCGCCTTCAGCTCCTCGAGCTCCTGCTCGTAGTCCTCGCCCATGCCCTCGAGCAGCTTGAGGGTGGCCATGGCCTCTTCCTCGTCCACCTTGGAGAGCGCAAAGCCCACGTGGATCAGCACCCACTCACCGGGCTGTGCGGGCTGGCCGCCCTCATCGAGCAGGCCGATGTTGACATTCCGCTTGACGCCGGCGACGTCCACCCGGGCCAGGCGGTTCGCGCCGTCGACGACCTCGATTATCTGTCCTGGTATTGCCAGGCACATCTGGTCGCCGCAGCCTCCCTTGGTACCGGGTGGTCTACCAGATCCGAATGACCCGTTTCAAGGTGCGAATCCGCATTAGGGAGCCCTAAGATAGAGTTAGGGTTACCTAACCATGAGCAAGATCGAGACACTCGGCGAGGAGCACGTGCTCGTCGCGAGCCACGGCACGAAGGGTGTGTCGCTGGCCGTCACGCACCCCTGGTTCGGGCGCATCGCGGAACCGGCCTAGGCCCGGGGCCTAGGCCACCACTTCCATACCGACTCTGTCCTCGTCGGTCGCCTCGAGCGGGTTCTCGACCGCGAGCACCGCTTCGAGCGCGGCGATCGCCACGGCCAGCTGCGTGAGGTCCGGCTCGCGGGTGGTCAGACGCTGGAGCTGCATACCCGGCCACATGAGCGCCCGCGCCCATGCCTTGGCGCGGTTGCGCCCGAACCACTTGATCAGCTCGAACGCCAGGCCGGCGACGATCGGGATGCCGACCACGCGCGAAACGAACAGCCACTGCCACTCGAGCTTTCCGAGCGGCGCGAACACCACGATGGCCACGATCATCACCAGCAACAGGAAGCTCGTTCCGCAGCGGGGGTGGAAGCGCGAGAACTGCTGCGCGTTCTCCGGCGTGAGTGGCTGGCCGGCCTCGTAGCAGGAGATGGTCTTGTGCTCGGCGCCGTGGTACATGAACACCCGCTGGAGGTCGGGCATCCGCGAGATCAGCCACAGGTAGGCCAGGAAGATCGAGATCCGGATCAGCTTCTCGATCACCACGAAGACGAGTCCGTTGGGAATGTCGTCGCGGAAGATGTTCGTCAGGCCCGCGGGCAGCAGGAAGAAGAGTCCGACCGCGAACAGCAGGGCGAACGCGATGGTGCCCGCCCAGGCGCCGCCGCTCAGCTCCTTCTGGTCGCCCTCGTCGTCGGGCGGGATCTGGGCGTTGGCCGAGATCCCCAGCGCCCTGAAGCCGATCTTGAGCGACTCGCCCAGGGCCACCACGCCGCGGACCACCGGCAGGCGCAGCGCACGGTGGCGCTTGCTCCACGAAACGAGCGGCTCGGAGGTGACCTCGATCTCGCCCTTGGCCCCCTCCTTCGAGTCCGGGCCTCCCTCGGCCAGCTGCTCGGCCGACGGCTTGCGCACCGCCACCGCCCAGGTGGAGACGCCGCGCATCATCACGCCCTCGAGCACGGCCTGGCCGCCGATGGGGGCGTCCTTGGTGGCCTCCCGCGAGGGTCGCGGGGGCGCACCGTTCGTGGACGGAGAAGCGCTCACCTCGCTCATCGTATCGGCGTGCGGGCGCTAATCCGCGAGGGTGCTCAGCGCCGGGCCAGGTCCTGGCAGGCGAGCTGGTGCCCGTTGTCCTCTTCCCGGGACTCGGCGATCAGCCCGTCCGGATCGACCTGGGCGCCGACCCACATGTCGCATTCCGGACCACGAAGGGTCACGACCTTCCAGCCTTTCGCGTAGATCAGCGGCACGGTGGCGGTTCCCGCCGTTACCCCGTCCACCGACAGCCGCGCAACCACACCCTCGGCGGACGCGCGGCCCACGTTCATCACCTTCAGGTAGTAGCGGTCCGTGGCGGCGGCGGGGGTCTTGCGCACTCCCGCGATGCGTATCCGCAGGTTGGGAAGGGCGGTCTTGTCCGGGCAGCTCTTGGAGCGCTTGCGGGTGCGCGCCACCACCTTGCCGTCCTCGTCGTACCAGCGGAAGTCCACGCGGGCGCGGTAGAGGGAGCCCTCCTCCAGGTTGCGCACGACCTGCTTGTAGCCGAAGGCCCCCACGCCCGCCCTCGAGCGGTGCCACTTGCCCAGCTTCGGGGCCGGCACCGGCTGGAAGCCGTCGACGCCGGTGCTCTCGAGCAGGGTGAATCGCACAGCCATCCGCTCGCTGTCCTCGATGCCGCGCATCTTCGCGTGGAACACCGCCTGGTCCAGGGCGCGCGAGCAGCGCGTGACCTTGACGAACGCCGTCCAGGCGGAGGCCGTGTAGCGCGGCCGCGCTCCGGCGAGCGCGGGCAGGCATGCGGCCACCGCCACGGCTCCGAGGACGACTATCGATGCGAGGCGTCTAAGCATGCCCCGAGAGAACAGTTCGGAAGCGCTCGAGTTGCGCTGCGGTTAGCCGCGACTGCGTGCGGCGCGGCGGCGGAAGCGCTCCACACGACCGCCCGTGTCCACCAGCTTCTGGCGTCCCGTGTAGAACGGGTGGCAGTTCGAGCAGATCTCGACGTGGAGCTCGCCCTTGGTGGAGCGGGTCCAGAACTCGTTCCCACAGGTGCAGCGCACGTGGGCCGGGATGTACTCGGGGTGAGTGTCCTGCTTCATCGTCCCTCTGATTCTACTCGCCGTGATGAGAACCGTTCTCGCATCCACGCGGTGAGCCGGGCCCACCAGCCAGGACGCGCCCGGAGCCGCTTGCCGAAGCGTGCCGGCTCCGGTTGCTGGGCGCGAACCATGCTCACCCACTCGTCCAGCGGGAGGGTGCCCTCGATCAGGTGTGCGAGCGCGGACACCACCGGCGCCTCGAGCCCGGCGCGCTCGATTCCCTCCGACAGCAGCCGAACGGTCTCGAGCGCCTCGACCGCCTGACCCACGCGCGCCGGGATCTCGGCGGCGGGCACCCCCTGCGCCAGCAGCTCGCCGGCCGTCCGGTTGCGCGAGCTCGGGGCGAGCGCGGTGGCCACGAGGTCGCCGGTGCCCGCGCGCCCCACGAACGTGCGGGCCTGGCCGCCGCTGAGGAGCGCCAGCGCCAGCACCTCGAGGAAGATGTCGGCCGCGGCCATGCCGGCGGCGTTGAGGCCCTGTGCCTGGGTGGCGCCCACCGCCACGGCGGCGGCGTTCTTGGCCACCCCGGCCAGCTCCACGCCCACGGGGTCGTCGGACACCTCGCACACCACCCGGCCGGCCTGGAACGCCTCGGCCACCGCGTGCGCGAGCACCTCGGAGTGCGAGGCCGCCACGAGCCCCGCCCCCGTCTCCACCATCTCCCGCGCGTGCGCGGGGCCACCCACGCAGGCCACGCGCGCGGGCCCGAAGGCCTGCTCGAGCGCAATTGTGGGCGGCGTGCCGTCGGGCGGCACGAGCCCCTTGGCCAGCGAGACGATGCCCGAGCGCTCGCCCACGCCCAGATGCAGAAGCTCCCCCACCGCCTCGGCGATCGTCTTGGAGGGGACCCCGAGCAGGATGAGGTCGGCGCGCCTCAGGTCGTCCTGGTCGGCGCCGACCGCGCGCACGCGGAGATCGCGCGGAAGCTCCACTCCGGGCAGGTAGCGCTCGTTGTGGCGCGAGCGGCTGAGCTCCTCCGCCTGCTCGGCGCTGCGGGTCAGCAACGTGGTGCGCAGACCGCCCCGCTCGAGCAGCAGGGCCACGGCGGTGCCGAAGGAGCCGGCGCCGACGACGGTCACGCGGCGGACATGCTGGCCCGGGTAGCGGATGGCGGGCACGCTATAGGCGCGGCCCGACCGAGCCGGTGGCGGAAACGCCGGATCGCTCCTACGGTGGTCGTGTGCAGGGACGCAGATCGCGTTGGCCCTCGCCGGCGCGAGCGCTGTCGCTGCTTCTGATCGGCAGCGTGGCAGCGCTCGGCGCGGCAGGGGACGGACATTCCGTCGGCGGCATCACGCCCGCCGCGACGGTCACGCGCGACTTCGCGCCAGTCGCGGACGCCCACGTGCGGTCGGATGCGCGATCCACGAACTACGGCAGCCTCGGCGAGCTGTGGGCAGACTCGTCGCCCACCACCCACTCGTATCTCCGCTTCCAGGTGACCGGCGTGGAGGGAACCGTCAGCCGCGCCCTCCTTCGCGTCCACCCGAAGGCTGGGCACAGCACCGGCTTCCAGGTCCGCCGGGTCACGAGCACCAGCTGGGGCGAGAGCTCCATCACCTACTCGAACGCGCCATCGGTGTCCTCCACCGTCTCGGCCAGCTCCGGGGCGCTCACCGCCGGCACCTTCAAGACGGTGGACATCACGTCATTGATCTCCGGCAACGGCACCTACAGCCTCGCGCTCACGACCACGTCTTCGACGAGCCTCGTCCTGTCGAGTCGCGAGAGCGGTGCCAACGCACCGCGCCTCACCGTCGAGCACAACGACACCACCGCCCCGCAGACCACGCTCAGCTCGGGCCCCTCCGGGACTGTCGCCGCAACCTCGGCGAGCTTCACGTTCACCTCGAGCGAGAGCGGATCGACGTTCCAGTGCTCGCTCGACTCGACCACCGCCTACACGGCCTGCAGCTCACCGAAGGGCTACTCGGGCCTCGCCGCCGGCAGCCACACCTTCCGCGTCCGCGCCATCGACGCCGCCGGCAACCTCGACGCCACGCCCGCCAGCCGCACGTGGACCATCCAGGCCACGGACATCACGGCGCCTGACACTGCGATCGCCTCAGGTCCGTCGGGCACGGTGGCTTCGAGCGCCGCGAGCTTTACGTTCACTTCCACCGAGTCGGGGTCCACCTTCCAGTGCTCGCTCGACTCGGGCGTATATGCCGCCTGCTCCTCGCCGAAGTCCTACTCAGACCTGGCGAACGGAGCCCACACGTTGCTCGTCCGCGCAATCGACGCCGCCGGCAACCTCGACCCCACACCCGCAAGCCGCACCTGGACGGTGGACACCATCGCGCCGGACACGACGATCGGGTCGGGTCCGTCAGGCACCGTCGCCGAGACCTCGGCGAGCTTCACGTTCACCTCGACCGAGGCGGGATCCACCTTCCAGTGCTCGCTCGACTCGACCACCGCCTACACGGCCTGCAGCTCGCCGAAGGGCTACTCCGATCTCGCCGAGGGAAGCCACACCTTCCGCGTCCGCGCCATCGACGCCGCCGGCAACGTGGACACCACGCCCGACACCCGCACGTGGACCATCCAGGCCGCGGACACCACGGCGCCCGACACCACGATCTCCTCCGGCCCGGCGGGCACATACAGGTCCGGCTCCGCGGACTTCGCTCTGAGCGCCTCGGAGACGGGCTCGGCCTTCGAGTGCAGGCTGGACCGCGGCGCGTTTGCCGCCTGCGGCGCCACGCCCACGTTCCACGTGGCCAACGGCCGCCACGAGCTCGACGTACGCGCGGTGGACCCAGCGGGGAACGCCGACGCGAGCCCGGCCACGCGCACCTGGTGGGCGGACGCTCTCCTCCAGAACGGCAACTTCGAGACCGCGCTCGCCGGATGGACCACCCAGGGCGGCGGCTACACGGTGCCGGGCTGGAAGTCGAGCCTCGGCACGCTCTCGCTTGTCAGCGGCGGCAACACCGGCTCGCAGGCGGGTCGGGTCACGGCCACTGGACCGGGCAGCCTCGCGATGAACGCCTCGCCATGGCCGATCAACTCGATACCAACCGGCACCACCTACAGGGTCCAGGGCTCGATTCGCAGCGACACGCCTGGCAAGACGGTCTGCCTCCGAGTGCGCGAATGGGACGCCGGCGCGGTGGTCGGCTCGGCCCAGCAGTGCCAGAACACCACCTCATCCTGGCGCGAGTTCGTGGCCCTGCAGTACGCCGCGCTCCGCAGTGGCAGCGAGCTGGAGCTGTACGCCTACCAAACGGCCACGGCGGTAGCGGGTGACAGCTTCGAGCTCGACGGCCTCTCGCTAAGCGACGGATCGCCGGCCGCGGTGCCGGCCACGCCGGCGGAGTCGGGCGACCCGACGCTGCTCGCCGCCGGCGACGTGGCCTCCTGCTGGTCGAGCGGCGACGAGTCCGTCTCGCGCCTGCTCGACACGCTTCCCGGCACCATCGCCATCCCCGGCGACACCGAGCAGAACCACGGCTACGCGGACGAGTTCAGCGGCTGCTTCGACCCGAGCTGGGGCCGCCACAAGTCGCGCATCAAGCCGGCGGTGGGCGACCACGAGTACAGCACCCCCGGCGCCTCCGGCTACTTCGACTACTTCGGCTCGGCCGCGGCCACCCCCGGCAAGGGCTGGTACAGCTACGACCTCGGCGCCTGGCACATCGTCGTGCTCAACAGCAACTGCACCGAGATCGGCGGCTGCGGCCCCGGGTCCGAGCAGCACACGTGGCTCCAGCAGGACCTGGCGGCTAACGCCGGGAGCTGCGTCGGCGCGTACTGGCATCACCCGCGCTGGAGCGCCGGCACGACGCACGGCTCCCTGACGAACTCGGCCCCGTTCTGGGAGCTGCTCTACCAGTACGGCGCCGAGTGGGTCCTCGGCGGGAACGACCACACCTACCAGCGCTTCGCGCCGCAGGCGCCTGACGGGACGCTCGACCGCGAGCGCGGCATGCGTCAGTTCGTGGTCGGCGAGGGCGGGACGATGCACTATCCGCTCGGGCCGCCGCTCGCGAACACCGAGGCTCAGAACACCGGCGCCTTCGGGGTGCTCCGCCTGACCCTCCATCCCGGCAGCTACGACTGGCGCTTCATGGCCCAGGAGGGCAAGAGCTTCACGGACACGGGCAGCACGGATTGCTCGCCGCTGGCCGCCCCCGAGCCGCCCGACACCACGATCGACTCCGGGCCGTCCGGCTCCACCGAGGCCACCGCCGCCTCGTTTGCGTTCTCCGGGAGCAAGCCCGGCTCGACCTTCGAGTGCTCGCTCGACGGCGCGGCGTTCGGGTCATGCTCCTCGCCGAAGGAGCTCACCGGCCTCGCCGTGGGCGACCACACCTTCCGCGTCCGTGCAGTGAACGCGGACGGCACCGACGCCAGCCCCGCCACCCGCAGTTGGACCGTGACCGCGCCGGCCCCACCGGTCCAGAACCTGCTCCCGAACGGCGACTTCGAGACCGTCAAGACAGGCTGGTACGCCTACCGCTCCACGCTGACGCTCGTGCCGGGTGGCGCCGTGGGCGCCCAGGCAGGGCGCGTGGCGCTCAACAGCGCCACGGCCACGAGCTACTCGCTGCTCACCGACCCCCACCCGGTCGGGACGCACGCCGCGGGGACGAGGTACGAGGCGCGTGCGTGGATCCGCAGCGAGCGGCCCGGAAAGACCGTCTGCCTGCGCCTGCGCGAGTGGAGCGCCGGCACGGCCGTGGGCGGCGCGGAGCGCTGCAAGGTCACGAGCGGCACCTGGGAGCGCATCGACGCCGTGCCCTACACAGCCGTGGGCGGAAGCTCGATCGAGCTATACGCCTACCAGTCGAGCCCCGCCACCGGCGACAGCTTCGACATCGACGGCATCACGCTGACGTCTCCCTAGAGACCCAGAGCGCTAGGCGAGAAACGCCTCCAGCCGGTCGTTGAAGCCCGGCACTCGCTGCACTGGGTGGCCCGCGCCGGACATGCGCAGGCGCTTACCAGCGGTCTGCTCGGCGACCAGGTCGCAGATCCGCTCGATCGCCGGGTTGTGCTCGCCGGAGACCGCCAGCGTCCTGA
Organism: uncultured Thermoleophilaceae bacterium; assembly: GCA_963811055.1. GTDB lineage: Bacteria > Actinomycetota > Thermoleophilia > Solirubrobacterales > Thermoleophilaceae > JACVRW01. The sequence continues at coordinate 98,532 of CAWEPQ010000007.1, read as the reverse complement.
GCCCGGCCTCCCGAATCGCGGCCAGATCCGGCTGGGCCTCGACCGGCGCGCGCAGGTGGCGCGCCAGCCGCGTGAGGCGCCCGATCTCGCGCGCCTCCGACTCGTCGCGCGGCCGCTTCACGCCCGCCATGGTGAGGAAGCGCCAGTGCGCCTCGGGGTCATTTTCGGTCGCCCCCGACGTGAACTGCGCGGACAGTTCCATCATCGGCCGGATCCGCGGGTCGTCCGGGCCGAGCGCGAACAGCGGCGGCTCGATCAGGACGAGCGCCTCGAGCTCGTCCGCGCGCCGTCCGGCGACGACCGAGGCGGACAGGCCGCCGTAGGAGAAGGCCACAAGCCGGTCGCCCGGCTCGACGAGAGCGTCGAGATCATCGGCGTCGGCCTCGAAGTCCTGCCGCTCGGCCGACGGGCTCTTGCCGTAGCCGCGGCGCCACGGCATGACGAGCGTCCAGCGCTCGGCGAGCGGTAGCTGCCGCTCCCAGGAGAGCTCCGGGCCGACGCCTCCATGCACGAGCACGAGGCGCGGCCCCCGGCCTTCCACGCGTACGGCGAGCTCCGACGACACGTGCGCATCCTCTCGCAGTAGCGTGTGGCGAGTGACCCACGCGATCGTGCTGATCAAGGCCGCCCACGACTCGCTCTCCGGCCTGGGCGACGTGCTGGCCGACGTGGACGGCGTGGCCGAGGCCTACTCCGTCACCGGAGAGTGGGACTTCGTCGCGATGGTCCGTGTGGACGAACCCGAGGGACTGGCCGACGTGGTGGCCGCCGGCCTGGCCAAGCTGCCCGGCGTAGAGCGCACCCACACGATGGTCGCCTTCGAGGTCTTCTCGAGGCACGACCTCGAGTCGATGTTCTCGATCGGCGAGTAGTGCCGGAGGGACACGGGCGCTTCGCGCTCCTGAACCGCACGGCAACCCGCTGGTCCGACTCGTGCTGCGCTCGCCGTTCCCTCCCTGCTGAGCGGCAACCTGGCCCCGATCACCGTGACCGGCCGCCAAACCGGCCAAGAGCACACGTTCCCGGTCGCCTACAAGCAGGACGGCGACACGCTGACCATCACCGTCGGCTCGCCGGAACACAAGCGCTGGTGGCGCAACCTCGAAGCACCGGGAACACCCGTCCAAATCCGCGTACGAGGAACCCAAAAACAGGACACGCCCTATCGCACGGCACCGAAGCCACAGGCGTTGAAGTGACAGTCCGCCTCGAACCGAACTAGCGCGGCCGGTCCGGGGGCCGGCGACGGCTGTCGATTACCGAACGAGCGAAGCGAGAGCGGTGGTCGACGCCGGAGCGCAAGCCCACCGGCCAGAAACAGACGAACCCTACGTCTGTTGGTAGTTGGGACCATCCCCACCCTCAGGAGGCGTCAGCCTGCCCCCCTTGGCGGTAATGGCCCCGCACTGCACGCAGTTCGACGGCGTGATCTGAAGCTTCACCTCGTGCTTCCCATTCTGCCCCGCCGCCTCGAGCTCCTCCTCGGGCACCTCGTACACCTGCGCCGGGCACATGTTCTGCCACATCAGCGCCACATCGAGCGGCACCTTGTCCTGGATGCGGATGTGGTTGGGGGCGTCGTCGCGGGTCGCGTTCCCCGTGGTGAAGACGGACGAGAGCTTGTCGAAGGTCTTCTTGCCGTCGGGCTTGGGGTACTCGCGCTCCTTGCCGACGAACACGTCGACCGTGGCGTCGTCGTGCGTGGCCCAGCGCCCTCCGGGGAAGCGACCGCCGGTGATCTCCATGGCGTTGACCAGGGCGCCGCCGACCAGGAAGCCCTTGGCGAACGGCTGGCGCATGTTGCGGGAGCGGCGGATGTCCGTCTCGATCTCGGAGCCCTTGACCTTCTCGGTGTAGTTCGAGAGGTCGTCGGTGGAGCCGGACTTGAGCCGCTCGTAGATCGACTCGGCGGCGAACATGCCCGCGTGCATCGCGAGGTGTACGCCCTTGAGCTTGGGGATGTTCACCATGCCGGCGCCGTCGCCGGCGAGGATCATTCCGGGGGCCCAGAGCTGGCGCGGCATCGCCCAGTAGCCGCCTGAGGGGATCGTCTTGGCACCCCAGCCCACGCGCTTGCCGCCATCGATGATCTTGGACACGAGCGGGTGGCTCTTGAGCTCCTGGAGAGCGTCGTGCACCGAGAAGCGCGCGTCGCGGTAGTCGAGCCCGACCACGAGCCCCATCGAGACCTTGTCCTCGCCCATCGGGTAGATGAACGAGCCGCCGAACTCGCGGTACTTGGAGGCGAACTTGAGCGGCCAGCCCATCGTGTGGATCACCCGGTCGAGCGGCTGCTCGACCTCCCACACCTCCTTGACCCCGAGCTCCCACTGCTGCGGGTCCTCGGAGCCGAGGTCGAAGTGCCGGATGGCAGCACCGGTGAGGTGGCCCTGCGTGCCCTCGGCCAGCACGGTGGCCTTGGCGATCAGGTCCGCGCCGGGCTCGAAGTTCGAGAGCTCCTGGCTGTCGCGGCCGCGGCCCTTGTCACCGCTGCGCACGCCCACGACCCGTCCGTCCTCCACGAGCAGCTTGGCCGCGGCGGTCTCGCCGAGGATGTACACGCCGGCCTCCTCGGCCTGCTCGGCGAGCCAGCGGCCGAGCTGGGCGACGGAGGTCACGTGGTTGCCGTGGTTGCGGAACGGCGGCGGCGTGGGCTTGAGGGGGATCGCCCGCTTGCGGTTGGGCAGCAGGTAGACGGTGTCCTTCTCGACCGTGCCGTACGTGGGCCACTGGTCCTCGGGCAGGTCCGGGAACAGCTTCTTCATCGCCGTCGGGTTCATCATCGCTCCCGACAGCAGGTGCGAGCCCGGCCCCTTGCCCTTCTCCACCAGCGCGATCGGCACCTCTCCGAGCGACTCGAGCAGCGCCTCGTCCTCGGCCAGGAGCTGCGACAGCCGGATGGCGCACGCCAGTCCGGCGGGACCGCCGCCCACGATCGCCACGCCCACCTCGATCCGCTCGTCCTCCGGATCGGTGGGAGCGCCGATGAACTCCTTCTCGGAGTCGACGGGCGGCGGGAACTCGATCGGGGCGGTGGGCACTCGGCTAGCCCTTCTTTGCCTTCACTGCCTCGGTGAGCTTCGGCACGATCTTGTTGAGGTCGCCCACCACGCCGAGGTCCGAGAACTCGAAGATCGGCGCGTTCGGGTCCTTGTTGATCGCGACGATGTTCTCCGAGCTCTGCATGCCCACCTTGTGCTGGATGGCGCCGGAGATCCCGGCGGCGAGGTAGAGCTTGGGCGCGACGGTCTTGCCGGTCTGCCCGATCTGCGCGGCGTACGGGTACCAGCCGGCGTCCACGACCGCGCGGGTGGCGGCCACGGCACCGCCGAGCGCCTCGGCCAGCTGCTCGCAGAGCTCGAAGCCCTCGGCCTTGCCGAGCCCGCGGCCGCCGGCCACGAGGATGTCGGCGTCCTCGATGTTCACGTCGGCGCCGCGCTGCTCGCCGCGCTGGACCATCGTGGCCTTGGTGGAGTGCTCCTCGAGCTGGACGTCCACGTCCACCACCTCGGCCGGGCCGCCGCCGGTCTCCTTCGCGTCGAAGGCGTTCAGGCGGCCGATGATGATTCCCGGCTCGCCCACATAGCCCACGTCCACGATGGCCGAGTCCTGGAGGATCGGCCGCTCTGCCACGAGCTTGCCGCCGTCCACCTTCACCGCGGTGACCTCCATGGTCACGCCGGCGCCGAGGCGGGCGGTGAGGCCTGCGCCGATCTCGAACCCGAGCAGTCCGCCTCCGAAGAGCGCGTACTTGTAGCCCTCGTCCTGGATGATCTTGGCCATCGCGTCGACCACCGGCGCACCGAGGCCCTCGGGCCCCCTGACGCGGTAGACCTTCTTCGCGCCGTAGTTGCCGAGCGTGCCGAGCAGCTCGTCGGTGAGGTCGTCACCGCCGACCACGACCACGCCGGCCTCGCCGCCCAGCTCGGAGGCGAGCTTGGCGCCCTCGCTGACGGCCCCGAGCGAGTTCTTGTTGATCTCACCCTCGTAATGGAGTGCGTACGTGAGGACGCTCATGCCAACAGCTTCCTTTCCTCGAGCCAACTGATGATCTTCTCGACGGTCTCGTTCGTGTCCTCGTCCTCGATGATCTCGCCGGCCTGCTTGGCGGGCGGCGGGTTGATCCCGATCACCGTGGTGCGCGAGCCCTCTTCGCCGACCCGGCCGGCCTCGATGCCCACGTCGCCGGCGGCGCGCTTGTCGAGCTGCTTCTTCTTCGCGCCCATGATCGCCTTTAGCGAGGGGTAGCGCGGCTCGTTGATGGCGTCGCCGACGGAGATCACCGCGGGCAGCTGCACGTCCACGGTGTCGTAGCCGTACTCGGCCTGGCGCTCGCAGCGGAGCGAGCCGTCCTGCACGTCGATCTTGATCACCTGGGTGAGCGACGGCATCTTGAGGTGATCGGCCACCACCGCGCCGATCGTGTAGCACTCGCCGTCGTCCGACTGCTGGCCCAGCAGCACCAGGTCGGGTGACTCGGACTCGAGCACCTTGGCGAGCGCGTAGCCGGTGGCGCACACGTCCGACCCGGACAGCGCGTCGTCGGTGAGGTGCACCGAGCGATCGGCCCCGAGCGACACCGCCTTGTGCAGCGCGCGGAAGGCCGACTCGGGCCCCATGGTCACGGCGACGATCTCGTCGACGTCCACGGCACCGCCCTCGCGAATCTGCATGGCAGCCTCGATCGCGTGGGTGTCGAACGGGTTCAGGTTCCTCTCGCCGGAGCGATCGAGGCGCTTGGAACTCGGGTCCATGCGCTTCTCGACGGCGGCGTCTGGAACCTCCTTAACGAGGACGCAGATCTTCACTGGAAAGCTTCTCCTTCGTCGTTGCGGAGCGGGCTGGATGGCGGGTGCCCGCAGGCGGCGGCCATTCTATCGAGTTCGTTGACTGACGAGTCAATCGCCTCTGTATCCCGCATCGTGTGCCGCTAAACGTGAGGAGCCGGCCCCGCCGGGGCCGGCTCCTCGATGCGACGGACCTATGTCTGCGGCTATGCGGGCACGGGCTCCGGGACCACACCGGTCTCGACACGCTCGGCCACCGGCAGCTCGCCGCGCTCGATGTCCTTCTCACGGACCAGCCAGAGCGACGCCACGGCGCCCGCGATGGCCAGGATCCCGCCGAGCATCAGGATGTCGTTGATCCCGGCGAGGAATCCCTGCTGGGCGGCGTCCGTGACGGTATCGCGGCTGCCCGGGGGCACCGACGCGAGCGCGCCGTCGAGGTTGCCCGAGGACACGGCCTCGATCAGGTGCCGCGGGTTGTCGCCCGTGGCGGCGCTGGTGCCCGCCGCCAGCTCCTCGACCTTCGCCGCGCCACGTCCCAGGAAGATCGCTCCCCAGGCCGCGATGCCGATCGCGATGCCGACCTGGCGGAACGTGTCGTTGATCCCCGACGCCATCCCCGCATGCTCCTTGGGCACGACCGACACCGCCACGTCCGCGATCACCGGGTTGATCATCCCGACGCCCGCGCCGGCGAGGATGAAGCCGGCCAGCAGGGCGGTCCAGTCCTCGCTGGGATCGAGCCCGCCCATCAGAAGCAGGCCGAGCCCGGTGATCGCCAGGCCCGCGCTCAGGAGGTAGCGCGCCTGCACCTTCGCCATCGCCGCTCCGGTGGCCGCGGCGACGAAGAAGTTCACCACGGTCAGCGGCAGGTAGCGCAAGCCGGCCTCGAGCGGGTCATGCCCGAGGTAGCCCTGGAGGTAGAACGTCAGATACAGGAACAGCGAGAACATCGAGGCAGACACCGCAAGCGCCGCCAGCTGCACGCCGGTGAAGGCGGGCTTCTTGAACAGGTGAAGCGGCAGCATCGGCTCCTTCACCGTCGCCTCGATCGCGATGAACACCGCGAGCAGCACGCCCGCGCCGGCCAGCAGCGAGACGATCATCGTCGAGCCCCAGCCCTCCTCGTTCCCGCGGATCAGCCCGAAGACGAGCAGGAACAGCGCGGTGGAGAACGTGACCAGACCGGCCCAGTCGATGCGCGATGCGTCGGGGTCGCGCGTCTCGCGCAGCTTCGCGTAGGTCACCACGAGCGCCGCGATGCCGATCGGCACGTTCAGGAAGAAGATCGACTCCCAGCCGATCCCCTCCACCAGGGCGCCGCCCACCAGCGGGCCGAACGCCACCGCCACTCCGATGGTCGCGCCGTACACGCCCATCGCCACGCCGCGGTCGCGGCCCGGCTTGAACTCCTGGGCCACCAGCGCGAGCGAGACGGCGAACATGATCGCGCCGCCCACGCCCTGGAGCGCGCGCGACAGGTTGAGGAACGTCGGATCCGGCGCCATGCCGGCCAGGGCCGACGCGACGGTGAATATTCCGAGTCCCGCCGCGAACACGCGCCGGCGGCCGAGCCGGTCGGCGAGCACGCCCGCGGTGAGCACCAGCGCCGCGAGCGACAGCGTGTACGCGTCGATGACCCACTGGAGGTCGGTGAAGCTCGCGTCGAGGTCCTCTGAGATCGCCGGCAACGCGGTGTTGACGACGGTGATGTCCAGCAACAGCATGAAGGTCGCGACGCTGACCACGATCAGCGTCCACCACTTGCGTTCCATCAGGGACCTCCAGTCGATCAGGTAGCCTTAGTAGGCAGGTTTATAAAGCGACCTGATCATATTGTCAACCTGCCTTACTAATCTGTGACTGATCTCACGCTTCAGCAGCGGCCGATACCGGCCCTCCTCAACGGCGTCAAGGCCGCCGCCGTCCAGAAGCTCTTCGCCCGGATGGCCGACGCGGGCTTCGGCGACGTGCGCGAGGGGCACGGCTGCGTGTTCGGCTTCATCGACATGGAGAACGGCTCGCGCCTGACCGACCTGGCGGAGTCCGCGGGCTTCACCAAGCAGGCGGTGGGCGAAGCCGTGGCCGAGCTGGAGCGCCTCGGCTACCTGGAGCGCGCCGCGTGCCCCGATGACGGGCGCGCCAAGATCATCAGGCTCACCGCGCGCGGCCGTGACGCCGCTCTCACCGGACGGCGGATCTTCGGCGAGATCGAGGCCGAGTGGGCCGAGGAGATCGGCGCGGACCTCGTCAAGAGCCTCCGGGAGGCCGCCGAGCGCATCAACGAGCTCGAGGGCTCCCCCGCTAGCTAGGCAAGGCCTTCCACGAGCCCCGGGCCGCCGGTCTGCAGGACCTTGCCGGGGCGCAGGCCCGCGCCGCGCAGCAGCGCCTGGATCTCGCCGGCCGAGCGCTCCCGGCCGTCGTCGCACACGTTCATCATCTGGATGTCGGACAGCGAGGCGATGATCTCCGGCCGGTTGCGCTCCTGGAGGTACTCCACGATCACGAGCCGCGACCCCTCGGGCATGGCCGCGCGAACGGTCTCCAGGATCGTCGCGCAGGCCTGGTCGTCCCAGTCGTGGAGGATGTTCTTCATCGTGTAGACGTCGGCACGGGCCTCGAGCGAGCGGAAGATGTCTCCCTCGGAGAGCTCCACACGCTCGCGGATGCCGCGGCCGGCGAGCCAGCCGTCAGCCTCCGCGAGCACGCCGGGACCGTCCACCAGGACACCGCGCAGTCCCGGGCGCGAGTCGAGGATCGCCGCGAGCAGCGTGCCCACGCCGCCGGCCACGTCACAGAGCACACCGCCATCCGGCCACGGATAGCCGTTCACGATGAACGGAGCGTCCTGCTCGGTGGCGCCCCGCATGCCGCCGGCGAATGCGCGCTCCTCGTCAGGGTGCTCGGCGAACCATTGCCAGACCGAGCGTCCGTGCACGCGCGGGAAGGCCGACTCGCCCGTCCTCACCGTCTCGGTCAGGTCCGCCCAGGCGGCGTTGTTGGACTTGGAGGCGAAGTAGCGCGACCAGTCGCGCACGCTGTGCGGATGGTCGCTGCGGAGGGCCTGGCCGGTGCGGCCCAGCGAGAAGCGCCCGTGGCTGTCGAGGTCGAAGGCGTCGGTTACCGCCAGGGCGCGGAGCAGGCGGTGGAGGGCGTCGGCGTTCACGCCCAGCCGGCCCGCAAGCTCCTCGGCCGTGGCGGGGCCCTTGGCCAGCTCGTCGGCCACGCCGAGCTCGGCGGCGGTGCCGAGCATCTGCGTGCGGGCCACCCCGACCGACTGGTCGAAGATCGCCACCTGGGGCGGCACGAGCCGGTCGGCCAGGGACATCAGCCGGCGGCGGGCGCCGAGCACCGCGCGGACCGCGCGGGCCGGTGGCGGGCGGCCCGCCACGCCTAGGCGGGCACGGCCGACCGGATGTAGTCCACGATTCCCTGCACGGGCGCGCCGGGCGTGAACACCTCGGCCACGCCCAGCTCCTTCAGCTCCGGGATGTCCTCGCTGGGGATCGTTCCCCCCACCACGAGCACCACGTCCTCGGCACCCGCGTCCTTCAGCCGCGACGCGATGCGCGGCACGAGCGTCATATGGGCACCCGAAAGGATCGACAGACCCACCGCGTCGGCGTCCTCCTGGATCACCGTCTCCACGATCTGCTCGGGGGTCTGGTGGAGGCCTGTGTAGATGACCTCCATGCCGGCGTCGCGAAGGGCGCGGGCGATGATCTTGGCACCGCGGTCGTGGCCGTCGAGTCCGGGCTTGGCCACCACCACGCGGATCTTGCGCTGGGAGCTCACCAGCCGATGCGGCCGGCGGGCTGCGGGAGCTCCGCAGCCGAGCGACGCCGGATGCTCACACCGAGCCCCAGCATCAGAAGACCGAGGAAGCCGAGGCCGAGCGCGTCCATTCCCGTGGAGGGAAGCGAGGGCCCGTCGGCCGCGTCCGACTCGGTGTCGGCTCCGGTGGAGCCGTCGTCGCCCGTGTCCGACTCGTCGCCGGAGCCGGTCTGGGCGGCCTGCACGATGACCGTGCCCTTCATGTTCGGGTGCGGCGTGCAGATGTAAGAGAAGGTGCCGGCCGAGTCGAACGTGTGCGACCCGCTCTGGCCGGCGTCCATGATCCCGGTGTCGAATCCGTCGCCGGTGGCCGAGTGGCCGGTGGGACCCTGGTTGGTCCAGGTGACGGTGTCGCCCACGTTCACGGTCACCGACGGCGCCACGAACTCGAAGTCCTTGATGGTCACGCTGGCCGACGCGGCGGCGTTGGCCTTCGGCGCAGGCGCCGGCTTCTCATCGATCTTCGGCACCTCGGGCTCAGCCGGGGCGGCCTCGGGCACAGTGGCCGTGGGCGTCGCGGCCGGAGCGGGCGCGGGTGCCGTGGTGGGCGCCACGGGAGCCGGCGCCGGTGCGGGTGCGGGCGTGGTCGTGGCGGGCTCCGGCGGGGCCGGCGCAGCCTGCGCCGGCACGACCGGCTCGGCCGTGGGAACCGCGTCCTCCGCGAACAGCGAGGTCGGCAGGATGAGGCCCACCACGAGCAGGTACAGCACGGCGGAGGTGACGAGGTGCCTCACGGCCGCGGAACCCTAACGGATAGGCGCTATCGCTTGAAGCGGTAGTCGACCCGCTGCACCGTTCCGTCGGCCAGCCCGAGCAGCAGCTGGCGGCAGCTTCCGGCCCAGGAGCGCCGCGTCCTCCATGCAATCGAGTAGGCGCGGCCGTGGTGGCTCCAGCGCAGCGCGCGGCCCTGACCGAGCAACCTCGCGGGCTCGCCGGACGCAGGCTCGGCGCCAGAGTCGCACTCGACCTCGGCGACCTGCGGGAAGCCCTGGGCGAGCACACGCCGCCCCTGGTAGCCATTCAGCGAGAACCGCACGAGCGCGACCCTTCCGGCCCGCGCCCGGTTCACGGCCGGGCGGTTGCGTACCGGCCACAGGAAGCCGCGGAAGTCGTAGATGACCCGGTAGGAGGCAGCGGCCGTCGCGACGTTCCCTGCCGCGTCGGCGGCCTCTACGCCGAAGCTCTTCGTCCCCACCGAGGCGGTGTCGATCGGCACGCCGTCGACCACGTCACCGGCGCAGGACAGAAGCCCGTCGTCCGCGCACTCGTAGTCGGCGAGCACCTCCTGGTCGAGCAGGTACATCGCGCCGTCGAGCGGCGTGCGAAGCGTGATCAGCGGCGCCGCGGCGTCCACCACTTCGACGCTGTGGGTCACCACCGTCTCGTTGCCCGCGTGGTCGCGGGCGGTGACCGTGAAGGCTTGCGCGCCGAGCGAGGAGGTGTCGAGCTGGGCGCCGTCAGGCACGCTGCCCTCGCACGAGGCGAGCCCGGAGCCGCCCTCGTCAGCGCAGTCAAAGTCCACGGTGAGCGCCGACCCCTGCGGGATCTGCGCGCCGTCGGCGGGCACCCTCAGGTCGACGGTGGGCGCCGCGGTGTCGGGCGGCGTGCAGGCCGCGGTGCCGGTCAGGGTGATGCGGTAGTCGCCCGGGAGACCCACGCGCCCGCTCCAGCCGCTCAACGGCTGCGCCGCTCCCGGCCCGGTCGGCGCGAGCACGCCGCCGCTGCCGAAGATGGCGCCGGCGGCACTCCCCGGGTCCCGGTTGTAGGGCGTGATCGCCAGCAGGTAGATGCCAGGGGCACCGGGGGTGAGCTCGTGGAGCGACGGCAGCGTGGACTGGCGCGTGGCCTGGGAGTCGTCGTTCCCGTACACGCCGAGGCCGGCGGCGTCGAAGAGAAACAGCTGGGTGTCGAGCTCGGTGCCGCCCACGGTCGTGGCCGAGAAGCTGCCCCCGCCCTCGAGGCAGACGCGGTAGAGGTCCTGATCGGTCTCGCCGGCGATGCTGCCGTCGATCGCGTCCACGGGAGCGCTCGCAAGGTCCTGGGCGCTACCCGGAAGGTCCCCGGCATCGCCGCTCTCCGTGGCCGCGAGCGCGCTCATGGGCAACGCCAGCCACAGGGCTGTCAGACAGATCGAGATGAGCGTCTTGGGGTACGTCCTTGCTGCATCGGCGCGAGGCAGCGGACGGCTTTAGCCCCGCTGCCGCTAGAAGACGGGTGTCTCGGTGTAAGTGCCGAACACGCGCTGGAGCGATTGCACGATCTCGCCCTCGCTCGCGTGGGCGCGCGCCGCGTCGAGCAGCGGCTCCATCAGGTTGCGGTCGTTCGCCGCCGCGTCGCGCAGCTCGGCAAGCGCGCGCTCCACCGCCTCGCCGTCGCGGCGGGCGCGCACGGCCTGCACGCGGCCCACCTGCTTGCGCTCCAGCTCCGCCGGGATCCGCAGCGTGTCGGTGTGGGCGTCGTCCGACACGTAGCGGTTGACGCCCACCACCACGCGATCGCCGCGCTCGATCTCCTCCTGGAGCCGGAACGACGCGTCGGCGATCTCGCGCTGGGGGTAGTTCTGCTTGATCGCCTCGACCATGCCGCCGAGCTCGTCGATCGTGGCGAAGTACCCGTAGGCGGCCTCCTCCATCTGGTCGGTGAGCGCCTCCACGAAGTACGAGCCGCCGAGCGGGTCGATCGTGTTCGTGACCCCGGTCTCGTGGGCGAGGATCTGCTGGGTGCGGAGCGCCACCCGCACCGCGCCCTCGGTGGGCAGAGCCAGCGCCTCGTCGAAGCTGTTGGTGTGCAGCGACTGCGTTCCGCCGAGCACGGCCGAGAGCGCCTCGGTGGTGGTGCGGACGATGTTGTTGAGCGGCTGCTGCGCCGTGAGCGACACCCCGGCGGTCTGGCTGTGGAAGCGCATCAGCAGGCTGCGCTCGTCCCTCGCCCCGTAGCGGTCGCGCAGCTCGCGGGCCCAGATCCGGCGCGCCGCGCGGTACTTGGCGATCTCCTCGAAGAAGTCGATATGCGCGTTGAAGAAGAACGACAGCCGCGGCGCGAACGCGTCCACGTCGAGGCCGCGCTCGAGCGCGTGCTCCACATAGGTGAACCCGTCCTTGAGCGTGAACGCCAGCTCCTGCTGCGCCGTCGAGCCCGCCTCGCGGATGTGGTAGCCGGAGATCGAGATCGGATGCCAGCGCGGCATCCGATCTGAGCAGTACTCGACCATGTCGGTGACCAGGCGCATGGCCGGGTCGATCGGGAAGCACCACTCCTTCTGGGCGATGTACTCCTTGAGGATGTCCGTCTGGATCGTGCCCGCCAGCTGCTCCGCGGGCACGCCCTGGCGCTCGGCGGCCACCACGTAGAAGGCGAGCATCACCGCGGCGGGGGCGTTGATCGTCATCGAGGTGGACACCTCGCCCAGCGGAATGCCGCCGAACAGCGTCTCCATGTCGTCGAGCGTGTCCACCGCCACGCCCTCGCGGCCCACCTCGCCGAGCGAGCGCTCATGGTCGGAGTCGTGGCCCATCAGCGACGGCATGTCGAACGCCGTGGACAGCCCCGTCTGCCCGTGGTCGAGCAGGTAGCGGAAGCGCTCGTTGGTCTCCTCGGCGGTGCCGAACCCGGCGAACTGGCGCATCGTCCACAGCCGTCCGCGGTACATCGACGGGTACACCCCGCGCGTGAACGGGAACTCGCCCGGTAGCCCGATGCGCTCCGCATCCGGCGCGTCATCGGCCGTGTAGAGCGGCTCCACCGGCTCCCCGGACAGCGTGGTGAACAGCCCGTCGCGCTCGGGCGTGGCCGAATAGCGCTCGCGGAACCAGCGCTCGGCGTCGGTCATGGCCCTCGGCTCCACGCTCATCGCTCCAGACAGTCTAGGACGGCATACTCAGGCCGTGAGCAACATGGACAGCCCCGAGCTGGCGGAGGAGGCATTCGCCAGGCTCGCCCGCCGCGACTTCGACGGCTTCCTCGAGCTGATGGACCCCGACGTGGAGTTCACCTCGCTGATCCAGGAGTCGGAGGCGAAGCTGTACTGCGGGCACGCCGGGGTGCGCCAGTTCCTCGACGAGATGCTGAGCGTCTTCCCCGATTGGACCCCGGAGGTCGAGACCACCGAGGCGTTCGGCGACACCGTGCTCGTCAAGGTCCGCTTCCTGGGCACCGGGGCGGGCAGCGGGATGTCGATCGAGCAGGTGGGCTGGCAGGTGGCCGAGGGCCGCGACGGGAAGGTCGTGGGCTGGCACGTCTACCGCACCGAGGAGGAGGCCCGGGCCGCGATCAGCGAAGCCGGAGACGCCGGCGCCGCGGGCGAGCCCGCGCAGCCAGGTACCCCCCGCCCCCGCCCATGAGCGCGAGCGTTCCGACCGCGGCGCCGAACTTGAGGCGCTTGCCGAGCTTGTCGAAGCGCATGACCCGCCAGTGCTCCTCGCGCGCGACCCGCGCGAGGTGGGAGTCCGGATTCACCGCCACGGGGTGGCCGACCGCCCGCAGCATCGGCAGGTCGGACTCCGAGTCCGAGTAGGCGTACGACTCCGACAGGTCGATGCCGCGCTCGGCGGCGAGCTGGCGGATCGCAGCGGCCTTGCCCTCCCGGTAGGTGAAGGGGCCGGCCGAGCGGCCCGTGTACACGCCGTCCTCCACCTCGGAGCGCATCCCGATCCCCCCGTCGAGCACCAGCACCCGCGCCAGCGTGTCGGCCAGCTCCTGCGACGCGGCGGTCACGATGAACACGGGCCGCCCGGCGTCCTGGTGCGAGTACGCCTCCGCGAGCATCTCGCGGTAGAGCAGCGGCAGGATCCCCGCGAGCACGTCGGGGCCGAGGCGTGCCAGGTCCACCACGCGCCAGCCAGCGATGGCGTCGAGGATGCGCTGCTTCAGCTCCTCGGTGCCCTCGTCGGTGGAGCCGTTGAGGCGGAAGTGGATGTTGGCCCAGGCATCGCTCAGGATCTGGCGGCGGGAGATCATCCCGGCGCGGTAGGCGGCGCGCCCGAAATGGATCGCGCTGGACCCCTCGATCAGGGTCTTGTCGAGGTCGAAGAAGGCGGCTCCGCGCGAATCGGCCATGGGCCGAGGGTACGCTGAGCCTCGTGGACCCGGATGTGGAGGGGGTCGTCCGGCGTGCCTATGCGGCCTTCGCCGCCGGCGACATCGAGACGACGATGGCGGGCTTTGCGCCCGACATCGAGATGGTCAATCCCGAGTACGCCATGGAGAGCGGGGTGCGCAGGGGCCTCGACTCGATGCGGGAGGGGCTGCAGAACCTCTACGACCAGTTCAACTACGAGTCGCTCGAGATCCTCGAGATCGACGAGGGGCCCGGCGGGGTGCTCGTGGTCGCGCGGCTCAGGGCGTCCGGCCGCGCGAGCGGGGCGCCGATCGACGAGACGTTCACGCACGTCTTCAGCCTCCGCGACGGACAGGTGGCGACCTACCGCTGGTTCCGCACCCGCCCGGAGGGCCTCGAGGCCGCGGGGCTGACCCCTAGGAGCCGTTGACCTCGACGATCACGGCGTCGCCCTGCCCGCCGCCCGAGCAGATCGCCGCCACGCCGAGCCCGCCGCCGCGGCGGCGCAGCTCGTTCACCAGCGTCATCAGGATCCGGGCGCCGCTGGCGCCGATCGGATGGCCGAGCGCGATCGCGCCGCCGTTCACGTTGACCTTCGACTCGTCCACGCCCAGCATGCGCATCGAGTTGAGCGCCACGGACGCGAACGCCTCGTTGATCTCGAACAGGTCCACGTCGTCGACGCTCAGCCCGGCCCGGTCGAGCGCCTTCTTGGCCGCGTTGGCCGGCGTGCGGGCGAGGTACGGGAAGTCGTCCGCCACCGCCGCCTGGCCGACGATCGTGGCCAGCGCCGGACGGCCGTTGGCCTTGGCCCACTCGTCGCTCGCGTAGACGATCGCCCCGGCGCCGTCGTTCACGCCCGGAGCGTTGCCGGCGGTGTGCGAGCCGTCCTTGTGGAAGGCGCCCTTCAGGCCGGCCAGCGACTCGAGCGTGCTCTCGCGCCGCGGCGCCTCGTCGATCTCCACGGTGCTCTCGCCCTTCCTCGACTTGACCGTGACCGGCACGATCTCCTCGGGCAGGCGGCCCTCGTCGGTGGCCTGGATCGCCAGCTCGTGGCTGCGCAGCGCGAACTTGTCCATGTCGGCGCGCGTGACCTCGAGCTCGTCGCCGACCTCGTCGGCCTCCTCGCCCATACCCTTGCCGCTGAACGGGTTGGTCAGGCCGTCGTGCATCATCGCGTCGATCGCCTTGGCGTCCCCCATGCGGAAGCCGAAGCGCGCGCCCTTGAGCAGGTAGGGCGCGTTGGACATCGACTCCATGCCGCCCGCCACGGCCACCTCGAGGTCCCCCGCGCGCACCGCCTGGTCCACCATCCCGCCGGCGCGCAGGCCGGAGGCGCAGACCTTGTTGACGGTCTCCGAGGAGACCTCCTTCGGGATCCCGCCCTTGATCTGGGCCTGGCGGCTCGGGATCTGCCCCTGGCCGGCCTGGAGCACCTGGCCGAACACCACGTGCTGAACCTGGTCGGGCGCCACCTCGGCGCGCTCGAGGGCGGCGGCGATGGCGGTGCCGCCAAGGTCGGTGGCGTCGAGGGTGGACAGGCCGCCTCCGAGCTTTCCGAACGGTGTACGGGCTGCTCCGAGGATGACGGTCTTGGGCATCTGCGTGGGTCTCCTTGACGACTGGCGGGGGCCGACAACGATACCTGCGGGTCTTTAGACTCGGGCCACTCTTGGCTCCAATCCACGTCTCAGCCCGTCCCGGCTCGCCCGAGGACACCGCCGCCGACACACGCGTCGTGCCGCTGTTCGAGGGCGAGTCGCTCGCCGATCCGGCGCTTCAGGCGCTCGTGGAGCTCGGCGAGGCCAAGCCGGGGCCGCGCAAGGTGGCGGTGACCCACGAGGACGCGCCCGGAGGCGGTCGCCGGCGGGTTCTGATCGCCGGCTTGGGCAAGCGTGACGAGCTGGATTCCGAGCGCGCCCGGGTGGTGGCCGCGGCCGCGGCCGGCAGGGCCAGGGAGCTCGGCGCCGTGTCGCTCTCCTGGGACGCGCCCGCCGGCGACGGCGTGGCCGGCGGCTTGGTGGAGGGCACTCTGCTCAGCCTCTACACGTTCGACCGCTTCAAGTCCGAGCGCGAATCGAACGACGCTCCCGCGCTCGAGTCCCTCGAGATCACCGGCGACGCGCCGGGCGAGCCCGAGCTCAAGCGCGCCCGGGTGGCCGCCGAGTCGGCCAACGACGCGCGCGACCTCCAGAACCTCCCCTCCAACGTGGCCACCCCGACCTTCCTCGCCGAGCGCGCCCGCGAGATCGCCGACGAGCACGAGACGCTGGAGGTCGAGCTGCTCGACCGCGACGCGATCGTGGCTCGCGGCATGGGCGCGTTCGCCTCGGTGGCGCAGGGCACGCACGAGGAGCCGCGGCTGATCGTGCTGCGCTACCGGCCCAAGGACGCCCGCGGCCCGCACCTCGGCTACGTGGGCAAGGCCGTGACCTTCGACACCGGCGGGATCTCGATCAAGCCCTCCTCGAAGATGCAGGAGATGAAGTTCGACATGTCGGGCGGCGCCGCCGTGATCGAGTCGGTGGCCGGCATCGCCCGGCTCGGCCTGCCGGTCACGCTCACCGCGGTCGTGCCGTCCACGGAGAACATGCCGAGCGGCCACGCCGTCAAGCCCGGCGACATCGTGACCGCCATGAACGGCAAGACCATCGAGATCAACAACACCGACGCCGAGGGCCGCCTCGTGCTGGCGGACGCCCTCTGTTACACCGTCGAGCAGGGCGCCGAGCGGATCGTGGATCTCGCGACCCTCACCGGCGCGATCCTCGTCTCGCTCGGGCACACCTACGCGGGCCTGTACTCCAACGACGACGACTGGTGCGCGAACGTCGACGGTGCGGGCGAGACCACCGGGGAGATCTGCTGGCGGATGCCGCTGCACCCGGAGTTCTACGAGCTCACCAAGGGCAAGTTCGCCGACCTCACCAACTCCTCCGACGCCCGGGTGGCCGGCTCGAACTACGCGGCCGAGTTCCTGCGCCAGTTCGTGGGCGAGGTGCCCTGGGCGCACCTGGACGTGGCCGGCACGGCCTGGGGAATGTCACGCCCATACGTGGGCAAGGGCGCCTCCGGCTTCGGCACACGGCTCTTGATCGAGCTGGCAGCGCGCACGGGCGCCTAGCGTCTCCGCCAGCGCCGTGCGGGGCGGGCGTCTACTGCGGCTGGGTAGGGAGGTTGTCGGCAATGGCCGCCAGTAACCCGCACCTCGGCACTGTGTCATCTAGCGATGGCTACTGTCGTAGCCAAGTGACACGGTGGCAGCCATTCGCACGGTCCAGCCGGTGCGGACTGGCCCGACACCTCCCTACCCAGCCGCAGTAGACGCCGAGCCCGCCGCGCCTACGGACGCGCGCACCCGGCGCCGCGGCGGGCCAGCACGTCGCGCAGCCTGATGTCGCGCGAGGAGCTCCCGACCTGCACGCGGTAGCAGCCGGGGGCCACGCGCCAGCGGTTGCTGTCGGCGTCCCAGAACGAGAAGTCGCGATCCTCCAGCACGAAGGTCAGGTCGCGGCTGCGCCCGCTCGGGATCTCCACCCGCTTGAAGCGCTTCAGGGCCTTGGGCGGCTGCACCACTCCCGGCGCCGGCCGCGGGAGGCCGAGGTAGAGCTGCACCACCTCCGCGCCTCTGCGCGGACCCACGTTCGCCACCCTCAGGCTCACGCGCACGCGGCCAATGCCTCCGGGCGTGCCGCCGCGGAGCTCGCGCACCACGAGGTCGCGGTAGTGGAAGCTCGTGTACGAGAGGCCGTGGCCGAACGGGAACAGCGGCTTGATGCCCTTCCGGTCGTACCAGCGATAGCCCACCAGCACGCCCTCCGAGTAGACCGCGCGCCCGTCGACGCCCGGGAACCGCGCCTTGGCGAAGGCCGGCACGTCCGTTAGCGCACGCGGGTACGTCACGGGGAGCTTGCCGGACGGGTTGACCTTGCCGAGCAGGACGTCGGCGATGGCGTTGCCGCCCTCCTCGCCGGGCCACCAGGCCTCCACGATCGCCCCCACCCGGCGGACCCACGGCATCGTGACCGGCCCGGGTGACTGGAGCACCACCACCGTCCGCGGGTTGGCCGCCGCGACCGCGCGGATGAGCCGGTTCTGCAGCGGCGGCTTGGGCGCGCAGTCGAGGTCGATGCAGGGGCGGTCCGAGAACTCGCCCGACAACACGTCGGGCGCGGCGGCCACCACCGCCACGTCGGCCCGGCGCGCCACCTTGACGGCGCGCTCGCGGTCGCTCCCGTCGTCGTAGCGCACGGCGAAGCGGCCGCGCGCGGCCCGCTTCAGGCCCTGAAGAGCCGTGACCGCGTAGAACGGCTTCACTCCGCCGCTCGACGCCGCGTTGGGGCGCTGGTACTCGTCGGCCGACTTGCCGATCACCGCCACCGAATCGATCCGGCGGGCGTTCAGCGGCAGCAGCGAGCCGCGGTTGCGCAGCAGGACAATGCCGCGGTCCTCCACCTCCCGGGCCACCCGCCCGTGGCGCTTGACCGGGATCGTCGCGTTGCTCGGGTAGGCGGCGCGGTCGAACACGCCGAACCGGAACAGCACCCGCAGGTAGCGCCGCACGAGGTCATCGATCGTGGCGGTCGTGAGGCGGCCGTCCGCGATCGCGGCGCGCAGGAGCGCGGGCTCGTAGTACTGGGCCTTGGGCAGCGCCAGGCTCTGGCCGGCCAGCGCGGACCCGACCGTGTCGCCGCCGGCATAGAAGTCGGAGAGCACGAAGCCGTCGAAGCCGAACGAGCCGAACAGCGTGCCGCGGACGAGCGGGCGGTTGGCGCCCATGTAGAAGCCGTTGACCTTGTTGTAGGCGGTCATCACCGTGCCCACGTGCCCGCGCCTGACCGCCGCCTCGAAATGCGGGAGGTAGATCTCGCGCAGGGTGCGCTCGTCGATGATCTCGTCGACGGTGAAGCGGCCCGTCTCCTGGTTGTTGGCCGCGTAGTGCTTGACGTCCGCGATCAGGCCGGCGCCCTGGAGCGCGCGAATCCAGGCGACCCCGAAGTCGCTCAGCACGCGCGGGTCCTCGCCATAGCTCTCGAAGGTGCGCCCGCCGCGCGGGTCGCGCACGAGGTTGACGGTCGGTCCCAGCACCAGGTCGTGGCCGCGCCGCTTGGCCTCGGCCGCGATCACACGCGCGTAGCGGGCGGCGAGCTTGAGGTCGAAGCTGGCGCTCAGCGCCAGCGGCGCCGGCAACGCGGTGGCGGGTCTGCTGTCCGGACCGATCCCCTGCCTGATCCCTCCCGGTCCGTCGTTCACCGTCAGCGGCGGGACGTCCAGCCGCGGGATCCCGTTCACGGTGCTCGAGTGATCTCGGGGTGGAGGATCCCGTCCACGTCCCCGCCCATCAGGTCGAGCTTCTCGTCGAGGGTGAGCTGCGCGAGCACCAGCCCGGCGCGCGTGTCGGCCGCCATCGAGCGGTCGCACCACGGGTGGTCCCCGCAGCGGCCGGCCGCCTGCGCCGCGCCCGGGAGGGCGAGGCTCGCGACCGTCGCGGCGAGGATCGCCGCAAGCCTCGTCTCTCCTCACACGCCGCACCCTAGCCCGGGGGCTCAGGCGTCGTCGCGCCGCCCCGGCAGATGCTCGGCAGAGTCCTCCGGTTCCGCGTCGGGCGGAACCTCCTCCCCCTCCGCGCGGCGCTCGAAGCGCCGGCCGCGCTCCATGCGCTCCTCGGCCTCCGCCTGCGCCTTTCGGCTCGGCTCGTGAACTCCGCCTCGCGCCTCACCTCCTCGGCGTGGAACCGGCGCTCGTCCATCCGCCGCGTACGGCCGCTGCCGGCCACGACACCGAGCCCGATCAGACCCATCAGCACCGCCACGACTATCACCACGATCACCAGGGCGTCCATCTGTCTCCTTATGTCACGTCAGACGAGTGGCCCTGCCCACTCTGGGTGTGGCGGCGCGGGCAGCCTATCCGGAGCGGCTGACGCTACGGCTCTTCAGTTCCCGCTTCAGCACCTTGCCAGTCGCGTTGCGGGGAAGCTCGTCCATGAAGACGATCTCGCGCGGGACCTTGTAGCGGGCGAGGTTGCGCTTGACGTGGTCCTTCAGCTCGTCCTCGGTGGTCTCCGATCCCTGCTCCAGCACCACGAACGCGCGCAGCCGCTGGCCGAAGTCCTTGTCCTCGACGCCGATCGCGGCCGCCTCGCACACGGACGGGTGGCGCGCCAGCGTGTCCTCGACCTCGGCCGGGAAGACGTTCTCGCCCCCGGACACGATCATCTCGTCGTCGCGGCCCTCCACGAACAGGCGCCCGTCGGGGTCGAAGCGGCCGACGTCGCCGGTGGCCATCAGGCCGTCGATCACGTCCTTCGAGCCGCCGCCCGTGTAGCCCTCGAAGAGCATCTCGTTGCCCACGAAGATGCGCCCGGTCTCGCCCCTGGGGAGTGGGCGCGCCGCGCTCGTCGTAGAGGCGGACGACGGTGCCCCGCGGCGGCGTTCCCGCGGTACCCGGGGCGGCGCGCATGTGCTGCGGGCGTGGCGATCGACGCCCATGCCACCTCGGTCGAGCCGTAGAGGTTGTAGAGGTTGTCGCCGAACTCGTCCATCCAGTCGGTGGCCAGGTCGCCCGGCAGCGCCGAGCCGCTGGCGGCCACGACCTTCAGGGACGAGACGTCGTACTTGCGCCGCACGTCCTCCGGCAGCTCGAGGATCCGCTGCATCATCACCGGCACCACCGCCAGCACCTCGGCGCGGGTGCGCGCCACCTCGGCCAGGCAGGCCTCCGGATCGAACTTGCGACGCAGCACGTAGGTGCTGCCGAGGATGAGGCCGAGCGTGTAGTGGGCGAAGCCCCACGAGTGGAAGAGCGGCGCGGCTATGTGCACCGTCTGGCGGTTGTGCAGCGGGATCCTGTCGAGCAGCGACACGGCCGGGTCGAGCGTCTGGGGGTTGCCGCGCGAGGCCCCCTTCGGCGTGCCGGTGGTCCCGGAGGTGAGGATCACCACGCGGCCCTCACGCGACGGCGCCACCACGTCCGCGCGGTCGCCGTTGTCGATCAGCTCGTCGAGCGTGGGGTCCGCGACGCGCTCGGAGTCGTGCCAGGCCACGAAGCGCTTGCGCCGCTTGCCGGCCTCCGCGAGCAGCTCGGCGAACTCCTCGTCGTAGATGATCGCCGCGGGCTTCTCCCGCTTGACCACCTCGGCCAGCTGGGGCCCGGCGAAGGCCGTGTTGAGGTAGAGGGCGTCGCGCGCCGAGCTTCGACACCGCCACCGTCGACTCGATGAAGCCGCGGTGGTTGCGGCACATGATCCCGACGCCGTCGCCCTCCTTGATCCCGGCGTCGGAGAGGGCGTGCGCGAGGGCGTTGGTGCGCTGGTGGACCTCCCCGAAGGTGAGCGTGCCGAGCTCGTCGACGATCATCGTCTCGTCCGGATAGCGGGCTGCCAGCGAGATCGTTCCCGCGGCCGGGCTGCGGCCGAAGCGGGCCAGCGTGGTGAGCACCTTGACGAGCTTGTCCGGCCGGATCGGCCGGATCACCCCGGCGTTCATGAGCACCTTCGCGCTTCCGAGCGCGTACCCGATCCGTCCGGTCATTCCCTTCCCTGGCTCCGCCACCTCCGTCTCTCCTCCTTCGAACTCACGTTGCAGGTTCTCGAGCGTGCGCTCGAAGTTGCGGCCGACCATGGGCGCCGACACGCGGTCCGAGATCATGCCCAATACGCCGCCGGGGGCGTCGTACGACAGCCGCAGCGTCACGCGCGTGCGGCCGTCCGACGTCTCGCGCAGCCGCCAGCGCCCGCGCTGGTCGATGCCGGTGACGTTGGTCCAGCTGAGGTCGCCCGGGCTCGTCGAACTCGACCACCTCCACCACGCCGCCCACCTCCGCCGAGCCCACCTTCATGCGCATCGAGAAGCGCGAGCCGAGGCCCGGCTCGTGGTCCTCCGCGGGAGGCCCCTCGCCGTCGACGGGATCCGCTCGGCCCTTCGGCTCGCAGCGCGTGACCCCGTCGATGAACTGCGGGTAGGAGGCGGGATCGCGCACTCGCTCCCAGATCCGCTCGCGCGGGGCATCGATGGTCCGCGTGCGCTCGACGCGCATGTCAGCCGATCACCGGCAGCCGGCGTTCTGCCTGTAGCGCCGTGAGTGCCGCCTGCATCCGTCCCAGCACCTCGTGGTAGACCTCGTTCAGGTCCGGCTCCTCGCCGAACTCGGCGCGCAGGTCGATCGGCTCGAGCACGTCGATCGTGATCTTGGCCGGCAGCGGCACGTGCCCCAGCATGTCGCCCACGTTCAGCACCCACGGCAGCGCCACCGACACCGGCAGCACCTTGAGCCGGAACATGCGGTCGAGGCGCAGCAGCCGGGCCAGCCCCTCTCCGCGGGTGAGGAACAGGGCGGTCTCCTGGCCGCCGACCGACACCACCGGCACGAGCGGCACGTCGTGCTTCAGAGCGAGACGCAGGAACCCCTTGCGGCCGTCGAAGTCCACGCGCGCCGGCCTCCCAGGTCGGGCGGTGCACCTCGAAGTCCCCGCCCGGGTACACGAGCAGCGCGGCACCGGACTCGAGCGCCTTGGCGGCGTTGGCCGGGTTGGCGGCAACGGTGCCGTACTTGCGCAGGAAGCCGAGCCCCGGCATCGACAGCACCAGGTTGTGCGCCAGCTGGTAGAAGCGCCGCTCGACCCCGAAGTAGGTGCTGAACGCGAGCGTGAAGACCCCGGTGTCCACCGTCATGTTGCCGCCGGAGTGGTTGCCCACCAGCAGCACCGGGCCGTCCTCCGGGATTCGGTCGAGGCCACGCACCTCGGCGCGGAAGTAGAGGCTGGCGAGCAGCCACAGCCGCGGGAGCGTGTCGCGGATGTAGTCCGGGTCGCGCTCGTCGAGGTCGGCCTTCGGCACGCGACGCTGTGCCTGCTCGGCCACCGCCCCGATGGCGCGTCCCGCCGCGCCGGCGAGCGAGGTCACGAGGCTCATGGCGTTGCCCGCCGCCGTGGGAGCGCCGGCCGCCTCCGGCTCCGGCGCGCCGCCGTTCGAGGATCCGCGGTGCGCCCCTCGGCGCGAGGTGCCGGCGCCGCTCACGCGGCCTTCCGGGCGGCGGGACCGATGGCCGGCCACGCCGAGGGCGGGCCGGCGGGCCGCGCGATCTTGTGCGCCTCGCCCGCCGGAAGGCCCTCGAGACGGGCTCGCACGTCGGCGGAGCGCAGCTGCTCGGTCACCGTCTCCTCGGCCGTTGCGATCACCTCGTCGCGGCGGTCCGGGCTCATGAGGTTGCGGCCCATCGCACGCAGGTCGGGCGCGAGCGGCTCGATGAGCACCACCTTGGTGCCGTACCCGCGCACCTTGCGCGCCTCGTGGGCGAGCCGCCTGCGGTTGGCCGCGCGGCTGAGCTGCGAGGGCCAGTCGAGCGGATTGTCCGAACGCGGATCGTCATTGGAGGAGAGCGGGTTCATGCAGATCACCAGGTCGAGCCCGCGTCCGGCGAGCAGGTCGACGTTCGATGCTGAGCAGATGCCGCCGTCCACGTAGCGGCGGCCGCCGATGCGCACCGGGCGGTAGAAGCCGGGGATCGCACACGAGGCAGCGACGGCGTCGGCTATCTCGGCCGCCGGCGCGTCCGCGCGGCCGAACGGCACGCGCCTGCCGGTTGCGTAGTCGCACGTGACGGCCCAGTAGTTGGGGTGCTCGACCCAGCGGCCCGGCACGGCGCGGCGAACCACGTCCTTGAGCGAGTCGGTGGAGATCGACCCCGGCGGGCAGCCAGCCGGCGACGAGCTGGAGCGGCGGCCGGCGCAGCGGGTTCGACAGCGCGGTGGCCACCATCCGCAGCGAGCCGGGCCCGATGGCGGGAAGGCCGCGGTGCACCCTGAACACGGCCCCGGCCGCGCGGTCGGCCTCGGCGGCGGGACGACCGTCGGCGTCGACCACGCCGGCGAAGGTCTCGCCGCGCGAGTGGGCGACCATGAACCACGGCGGCACGCCGGCGCCGAGCAGCGCGCCGACCATCGAGCCGGCCGAGGTGCCCACGATGAAGTCGGCGCTGCCGGGATCCCAGCCGGTCTCACGCGCGAGGGCGTTGAGTCCTCCAGTGAGCCAGGCGCCGCCGAGCACGCCGCCCGCGCCGAGCACCAGCCCGACCTTCATGACGGCTCAGATGCCCGCAGGGGCGATCTGCCAAACGACGCGTATGCCGGATTCATGCGCTGTTCCAGCCTATTCCCGCGTAGCGAGTCCTCTCGACTCAGGACTCTCCGCTCTCGGGATGCAGGTACACCTCCTTGCGCCAGGGTGGCGTCACGCTGTCGTCCTTCGGCCGGTACCCGCTCGGCCGGCGCGTCTCGAGCGGAATCAGCCGCAGGCCCTCCGCCGTGGAGGTGCGCTCGCGCAGGTCCACCCCCGGCACGCCGGGGAGGTGACCCGGCGTGGCCTCCCTCGTGACACGCGCGTCCACCCGTTCGCTCGCATCCAGCGGTTCCGGCAGGACCTCTCCTTGCAGCCCTGGTAGTGCCGGTGGGAGCTTGCCCGCGCCCAGACGCGGCCGTCCGGATCGATCCGGACCTGGTAGCCCTCCCAGTCGTCCTCGTGGAACCCGGGATACGCGGAGGTGCCGCGGACCAGCTTCCCGATCAGCGGCAACAGGCGGTTCCGCTCCCAGATCCCGTCCGAGCCGGCCCACACGGTGTTCGAGTCCGGGTAGTAGAGCCAGTACTGGAGGTAGGTCCGCCCGCCCCGCCGCAGCAGGCGGGTGAACACCGTCGCGCGGCTGCCCCGCGCCGGTCCGGTGGGCATCGAGGTCGCGAGTCGTCGGGCGCGTCCGCGCAGGCGCGGCTGCGGCAGTGCGCGTAGTCCACCGGCAGCTGGCGCTCGCCCGGCTCGTAGACGAGCCCCGGTGCGTGGTCGCGCACGAGTGCCGCGTCGGCTGCGCCGTAGGCGCGGGCGAGCGCGACGTCCCCGTCGCAGCCGCCGCGCGCCGCACACCCCGATGGTGCGCCAGAGAACCCGCCGAACGAGCGGCCGTCCACAGACGGCGCCACGGCCAGCGCCCCCGCCATCAGGAGGCACAGGAGCAGCAGCAGCCCCGTCCATTCCACCGTCGCCTGTCCGCCTTCCGAGAGCACTCGGCGACCGTAAGCGGCGCCGGCCAACGGGTGGGTTGCCTATGTGACGGATGGGCTACATCAAGCCGGCGGCTACGCCTTCACGTCGACTGCCACCTCGTACATCTCGACCGCCGCGCGGGTGCCCATCCCATCGCCTGGAGGGCTCATCGAGTTCAGGGTCGCGTCTCCGGTGGCGCGGTCCTCCTCGGTCTCGAAGAGGCCGATGGCGATTGCCCGGCCTCCATCGGGGTCGATGAGCAGGAGAAAGCCCGTGCTCGGCACTCCCTCCGGCGGACCCGTGGTGGCCCGCGAGTTGATCTCGTCGGCACTGGCCCGCAGAGCATCGGCGTCGGCCCCCTCCCACCTCGCGACTCGTGCGTACATGATGGACACCTCCTCGTTGTGGGGAAACGAGGCCGAGCATCGCGCCTGGCCGGCCCCATCGCAAGGGCGCCGCCATAATCGTCCTTCGTGAACGCGGCCCGCGACGCCCAGCAGCCCGCCTCGATCACCGTCACGTACCTCCATCTGGAGGACGCCGAGGCGCGATCCGCGCCGCCGGCCACGCCGGCGCCGCGAGAGCTCGGCACCCGCGTGGTTCACGACTTCACCCGCAACCGCGACCTCTACACGCGCGTGGGCGCCGACTACAGCTGGATCGACCGGCTTGGCTGGAACGACCGCCAGTGGCGCGCCTGGGCCGACCGGGTGGAGACGCACGTGGTCGAGCTGCGCGGCACGGCGATCGGGTACTTCGAGCTCGAGCCGGAGCCGAGCTCCACCAAGATCGCGATCTTCGGCCTGCTCGGCGGCTACCACGGCCGCGGGCTGGGCGGCCACGCGCTCACGAGCGCGCTGCGCCGCGGCTTCGAGCTGAAGCCGCGGGTCTGGCTCACCACCTGCTCGCTCGACTCCCCCGTGGCGCTCCCGAACTACCGCGCCCGCGGGCTCGAGGTGTTCAAGGTGGAGGAGCGCCCCTGGTCCGCGAAGGCCGGCCACGCGCGACATATGGGCGATCGGTCCGGGACGATCTGATTTCCTTTGCAACCTCTTGTGGCGTGAACCCGTTGTTTGTCTGACCCGTAGTCGTGGTATTCGATGGTGCCCATGGCAGTCGCAGCGGTAAAGCCCGCTCCAGACGCTCCGAGCGCCGGGATCGGCGCGCTCGTCGAGCGCTACGACCCTGACGCCATCGATCTGCCCGGCGGCGGGCGCGCGTCCGGCTCCAGATCGACGGCGATCGGGTCTGGGACGCGGTGCTGACCCGGCGCAAGCTCAGCCTCCAGCCGCCGCGCGACGGCGCCCGTCCCGACGCCACGCTCACCGCGGACGCCGCCACCTGGCGCCAGATCGCGGCCGACGTACGCGGCGGGATGAGCGCCTTCCGCCGCGGGAGCTCCGCATCCGCGGCAGCCTGCATGTGGGCGTGGGCTTCCTGGCGGCCACGAGCGGCGCCAGGGGAGTCGCGCCTCACCTTCGAGTCGGTGCGCACCCGCAGGTCCGGCAGGCTCTCGATCCTCTCCGCCGGCGCCGGGAAGAAGACGTCATCTGCGCCCATGGGCTCGGCGGGACGAAGGCCTCGTTCCTCCCCACCGTGGCGGCGCTGGCCGAGCACTACCGCGTCGTGGCCATGGACCTGCCCGGCTTTGGCGAGTCCGACAAGCCGATCGGCGCGCCTTACGACGCCCCCTACTTCGCGAGTCGGTGTTCGACCTGATGGACGCGCTCGACATCGAGCGGCGCACATCGCGGGCAACAGCATGGGTGGGCGCGTGGTGATCGAGGCCGGCTTCTCGACCGAGCAGCGGGTGGAGAGCCTCGTGCTCCTCAGCCCGGCGCTCGCCTGGCTGCGCGACCGCCGCTGGGCGCCGATCCTGAGCGCGCTGCGCCCGGAGCTCGGACTGCTCCAGCTCGCGCCTCGGCCGGTGGTGGAGGCCATGGTGCGCCGCTTCGTGGGCGCCAGGGCGGCTGGGCCGACGCGGGCGTAGACGAGTTCCTGCGCGCCTACCTGACGCCGCGCGGCCGCGCGGCCTTCTACGCCGCGGCGCGCAACATCTACCTGGACGAGCCCCACGGCGAGAACGGCTTCTGGACGCGGCTGGCCGGGCTCGCCCCGCGCTCGCTGTTCGTCTGGGGCCGCAAGCGACACGCTCGTGCCGATCGCCTTCATGAAGCACGTGGAGGACTGCTTCCCGGCGCGCCAAGCACTCGAGCTCGACTGCGGCCACGTGCCCCAGCTCGAAGCGTCGCGCGAGACCCACGCGGCGATGCGCAAGTTCTTCGGCTGAGCCGGACCCGCCGGCCTGGCGCCCGGCGCCCCGACCCGGTACAACCCTCCGTGGATCGCACCGCCCGGACCGCGGCGTCCACCGGATGGTGCAGGCCGTGCGCGTGACGGCGCCGCCCTACGGCTGGATGGCCGCCCGCTGGCGCCGCTACGGCGACATCTTCCGCTCGCGCTTCCCGATCTTCGGCCGAGTGGTCTACGTGGCCGACCCGGCCGAGATCAAGCGCGTGTTCGCCGGCGACCCGCCGACCTTCCACGCGGGCGAGGCCAACACGCTCGCCCTCGGCGACGCGCTCGGGGAGCACTCGCTCCTCACGCTCGACGAGGGCCGCCACCTGAGCCAGCGCAAGCTGCTGCTGCCGCCCTTCCACGGCGAGAGCGTGCGCCGCTACGCGGAGGTGATGGCGGAGGCCACCGCGCGCGAGGTGGACCGCTGGCCGGTCGGCAGCGAGTTCCCGCTGCGCCCGCGGATGCAGGCGATCACCCTCGAGGTGATCCTGCGCGCGGTGTTCGGGGTGCGCGACGACGAGCGCATGGACCTCTTCCGCGCGCGCATCCCGCGCCTCGGCCGAGACCACCAGCGTGCTCGCCCTGGCTGCCGCTCATGGATCGCGACCTCGGCGGCCTGTCCCCGGCGGCCGAGCGCTTCCGCAAGGCGCTGGCGGCCGTGGACGAGCTGATCTACGCCGAGATCGCCGACCGGCGCGACGTCGGAGCCCGGCGACGACGTGCTCTCCCTGCTGCTGGCGGCCCGCCACGAGGACGGCACCCCGATGTCCGACGTCGAGCTGCGCGACGAGCTCATGACGCTGCTCACCGCCGGCCACGAGACCACCGCCACCGGCCTGTCGTGGGCATTCGAGCGCCTGATGCGCACGCCGCGGGTGATGGAGCGGCTGATCGACTCGCTCGACGACGACGACTACCTCGACGCCGTGGTCAAGGAGACCCTGCGCGTCCGGCCCGTGATCGTGGACGTGGCGCGCAAGCTCACGCGCGACACGGAGGTGGCCGGCTACCCGCTGCCCGCGGGCACGCTCGTGCTGCCCGGCCATCGCGGCGGTGCACGCGCGCGCGGACCTCTACCCGGAGCCGGACGAGTTCCGGCCCGAGCGCTTCCTCGACGGCCAGCCCGAGTCGTACGCCTGGATCCCGTTCGGCGGCGGGGTGCGCCGCTGCATCGGCGCGTCGTTCGCCCAGGTGGAGATGCGCGTGGTGCTGCGAGAGGTGCTGCGGCGGGTGCGCCTGCGGGCGCCGTCGCCGCGGCCGGAGCGCCCGCGGGTCTAGCACGTGACCGTGGTGCCGGCCGCGGGGCGCGCGCCGTGGTGACCGAGCGGTGGCGGTGGCCGCCGCCGGCGGAGGCCGGCCGCCGCGCCCGCCTAGCGCGCTAGCTGCCGGGCACCTCGGGACGCGACTCCACCGGCGGCGCCGGCTGGCCGCGGCCGCCGGGATGCTCGCCGGCTCCGCGCGCCACCCTGCTGCATGCGCCAGACCTTGTTCAGCTCGCTCTGCATGTACCAGAGGCCCACGGGCGAGATCAGGAGCAGCAGGATGAAGTCACGGGCCCGCTGGCGGGCCGTTCGACACCCACCGTCTCCTGGGAGCGCTGAACCCGCCCGCTCGTGGTCCATTCGGACACGATCGCCGGGACGATGATGAGCGCGCCGAGCGTGACCGCCCAGACGGAGTTGGCCGGCT
This sequence comes from uncultured Thermoleophilaceae bacterium, assembly GCA_963811055.1. Classification (GTDB taxonomy): domain Bacteria; phylum Actinomycetota; class Thermoleophilia; order Solirubrobacterales; family Thermoleophilaceae; genus JACVRW01. The sequence goes on along the minus strand of CAWEPQ010000007.1, from coordinate 69,835 downwards.
TCTGCCCGATGTCCACGCCCCGAGCCTTACCCAGGTCGTGCATCTCCCGGTTGATGAAGTACCACCAGAAGAAGAAGTAGATCCCGATCGTGATCAGCGTGAGCCCGATCACCCCCACGGGTTGCGGATCTTCGCGTTCGATTCGCGCCGGCTATCTGCACCTCTTCGGCCACGGAGTCCCTCCGTAGCCGTGGGCCAGGTCCGGCGAGCACGATCGTACTCCGCCGTCGGACTCGACAGGCCCGCAGCCCGCCAGCTCCAGCACCTCGGCCGCCGGGCCGCTCCGGCTCGTCGAGCGCCCCGGCCAGCCGGTCGCCCGGCCAGCTCCCTGACCTTCCGCCAGCCCGCCTCGTCCAGCGGGCGCTCGGGCGAGCCCAGCGCCGCCTCGACGCGCGCCAGCTCCTCGCCGCCGGCGTCGAGCAGCACGGCCTCGGACTCGAGCAGCCCGCGGTCGCTGCGCACCTCGATCGCCTCGCGCGCGCGCCACCGCCTCGGCGTCCACGCCCGCGAAGCTCGCCGGCGTGGGCGAACCGTGGAGCAGCGTGTACGCGACCAGGTACGGGATCGAGAACTTCGCCTGGAGGCCGTCGGCCGGCTCGGGCCCGACCGCCGCCGCCTGGAGCGACAGGGGTGCACCACCACCGGCCGCCGGCTCGGCCCCGGCCTCCCGGGCGCGCTCGGCCGCCTCGATCGCGCCGTGCGTCTGGAGGCAGCAGGGCCACGCCTTGATCCAGTTCGCTCGATCGCGGCTCGGCATCGTCCGGCTCGGCGTAGCTTGCCGCCGGTGGCCTCCGCGAACCCGCGCGCCGCCGCCTCGAGGGGCACCCGCGCCCCGGCCTGGGCCAGCCGCGCTGCGCGCACCCCGGCGGCCGCCGCCAGCCCCACCTGGAGCGACTTGCCGTCCGACCCGAACGCGGCCCGCAGCCCGCCGGCGCCGAGCAGGGCGAGGGCGATCGCCGACGCGCGGCTCCGGGTCGCCCGATGAGCCGCGCCGCCGCCACCGCCGCCCCCACCCCGCCGCAGGCCGCGGTCGGATGGAGTCCCGGTCGTAGAGCGCCGGTGGCTTGCCCGCGCGAGCGCCCCCATCGCCTCGAACCCGCGCTGTAGGCGTCGAGCGCGTCCCCCACGCTCGTCCCCGCTCGGCCCAGCACCAGCGCCGCCGGCGCGGTAGGCGCGCTCAGGTGCGCGATGCCGGGCAGGTAGGTGTCGTCGAAGTCGAGCACGTGCCCGGCCGTGGCGGCCGCGGCCACCGGGTCCCCAGGGCCGCGCGCCGCGAGCGCCGCGCGCTCCTCCGCCCCGCGGGCCGCGCAGCCGAGCCAGTCGAGGCAGCGCGTCGCGGTAGCGGGGGTCAGCCACCGCCGCCGACTCGTCGAGGCGTCGCCGGAACGCGCCGGCGCCCTCACATCGGCGCCGTGCGCGCGCACCCGCGTCCTGAGCGCCGCGTCCGAGGTCACCACCCCGAGGCTCGCCGGGCTGCGCATCGGCCGCCACGATCGCCGCGATGTCGTCGTCGGCGGCGTTCGGCCCGCGGCGCGAGGCGAAGCGCACGTCCACCGGCCCCGTCGAGCTCGAACGGGCCGCCGTCCAGCACGACCATCACCGGCTCGGAGCGTCTCGCGGGCGAGGGCCTCCAGCTCGTCCACCAACCGGCGCATGGCCCCGCGGCGGTCGCGCCACCAGCCGTCGGGGCGCGACCCGATCACGTTCATCCCGTCCACGATCCAGCGCGTCACCCGCGTCACTGCCTGGGGCGGACGAACACGATGATCGCGCCGACGAGCAGGAGCCCCGCCGCCAGCTGTGCGCCGAGCGCCACGCCCGCCGACTCGTCCTCGGTGGCGTTCTTGATCGTGGAGAACATCAGCGACGCCCCGAAGAAGAGGACGAGCGTCCAAAGAGCGGTGCTTCGATCCACGCGGTGACCATACCCCGCGGTTATCTACCCTCGGCGGCCGCATGATGGATCGTCCCGTTCTGGCCGGCGTGCTCGGCGCCCTCGTGATCGCCTTCTCCGCGATCCTCGTCAAGTTGGCCGAGGTGTCCCCCTCCACGGCGGCCACGTTCCGCTGCTTCTACGCGCTTCCGCTGCTCGGATTGCTGGCCTGGCACGAGCGGCGCCGATACGGGCCGCTCCTCCGGCGCGACCATGCGCTCGCCCTGGCGGCCGGCGTGTGCCTGGCCGCCGACCTGACCTTCTGGCACCACTCGATCGAGGCGGTGGGTGCCGGCCTGGCCACGGTGCTCGCGAACATCCAGGTGGTGCTCGTGGGTCTGATGGCCTGGGCCTGGCTCGGGGAGCGACCCGAGCGCCGCTCGCTCACCGCGATCCCGGTGGTGTTCGTGGGCGTGGTGCTGATCTCGGGCGCGGTGGGTGCGGGCGCCTACGGCGACGACCCGGTCCTCGGGGTGGTCTACGGCATATTCACGGCGCTGACCTACGCGCTGTTCCTGCTGATCCTCCGCCAGGGCAACGCCGACCTGCGCCGGCCCGCCGGCCCGCTCTTCGACGCGACGCTCAGCGCAGGGGTGTTCTCGGCGCTCGGGGGCCTCGCCGTGGGCGACCTCGACTGGGTGCCGGACCTGGAGGCGCAGATCTGGCTGGTGGTGCTGGCGGTGTCCTCGCAGGTGCTCGGCTGGCTCCTGATCTCCGTGTCGCTGCCACGGCTGCCGGCGGTGCTCACGTCCATCCTCCTGATGCTCCAGCCGGTGGCCACCGTGTTCCTGGGCGCGGTGATCTTCGCGGAGGCCCCGTCGGCGGTGCAGCTGGCGGGCGTGGCGGTGGTGATCGCCGGCGTGGCGGTGGCCACGATCAAGCCGCGCGCGGCGGTGGTTGCCGCATGATTCCGCTGCTCCCGCTGGCGGCGGGCGCGGGCGCGGCGGCGCTCGGGTACCGCACGTTCTGGTGGGAGCCGCGCCACGTGGGGCTCTCCTTCCACACGCTGAAGCTGCCGTTCTGGCCGGCCGCCCTGGACGGGCTGCGGGTGGGCGTGATGGCCGACCTGCACGCCGGGGCGCCGCACGTGCCGATCGCCCAGGTCACGCGGCTCGTGTCCTGGCTCAACCGCGAGGAGCCAGACCTGATCGTGCTGCTGGGCGACTACGCGTCGCCGCGCGTGCTCGGCGGGCGGCGTGTGGCGCCGGAGCCGGTGGCCCAGTCGCTCGCCGCGCTGTCGGCGCCGCTGGGCGTGTTCGCCGTGCTCGGCAACCACGACTGGTGGGTGCACGGAAGGGCGATGGGCGCCGCCCTGGCCGCCGCGGGCATCCGCGTGCTCGAGAACCGCGCGCTGCGCACCGGTCCGCTCTGGGTGGCCGGGCTGGCCGACCTGCGCGAGCGCGAGCCCTCGATCGGCCGCACCTTCGAGCCGATTCCGGACGGCGAGCCGGTGCTCGCCCTCAGCCACGATCCCGACCTCTTCCCGTTCATCCCGGACCGGGTGGCGCTCACCCTGTCCGGCCACACGCACGGCAACCAGGTGAACGTGCCGCTGCTGCGCAACTTCGTGACCCCCTCCCACTTCGGCACCCGTTACGGCGGCGGCCACGTGATCGAGGAGGGCCGCCACCTGTTCGTGAGCCGCGGGGTGGGCACGAGCACCCTGCCGGGACGCTTCCGCGCACCGCCCGAGATCGTGCTGCTCGAGCTGCGGTCCGAATCGGGGCCGCCGCCCCAGGCATGAAACCCTTTCGCGCTGTGGAATCGCATCCAGCCGCGCTCGGCAGGCGCCCCGACCTGAGCGACGAGCTCGCCGCTCTCGATCAGGCCGGCCTGACGCCGGGTCGTGTGCTGGCCCAGCACCGCGGGCAGTGGCTCGTGGGCGCCCTGGACGGCACGGACGCCCTCGCCACCGCCCGGACGCGCGCCGTCGACCGCCCCGACGGCCCGCCGGTGACCGGTGATTGGGTCGCGCTCGACGCCGAGGGGGCCCATCGCCGAGGTGCTCGAGCGGCGCGGCGCCATCGTGCGAGCGGGAGTGGACACGCACTCGCGTCCCCAGACGCTGGCCGCGAACGTGGACGTGGCGCTCGTGGTCGAGGCGCTGCCCGACCCGAACCTGCGCCGGGCCGAGCGCATCATCGCGCTCGCCACGGCGGGCGGCGTGCGTCCCGTGCTCGTGCTCACCAAGGCCGACCTCGAGCCGGACGCCGACCGCCTGGCCGCCCAGGTGGCACGGCAGCTGGGCCTGCGCGAGGCCCACGCCGTCAGCGTGCCCGAGCGCACGGGCCTGCCCGCGCTGGTGGGCGAGCTCGAGCCGGGACTCACCTCGGTGCTGCTCGGATTGTCGGGCGCGGGCAAGTCGACGCTCGTGAACGTGCTGCTCGGACACGAGCGCCAGGCCACCCAGCCCGTCCGCGCCGGCGATGGGCGCGGACGGCACACGACCGTGACGCGCGAGCTGATCCCGCTGCCCACCGGCGCCTTGCTCATCGACACGCCCGGCATCCGGAGGGTCAACGTGTGGGACGGCACCGGCACGGCGTTCGCCGACATCGAGAAGCTGGCCGCCGACTGCCGGTTCTCGGACTGCCGCCATGACACCGAGCCCGACTGCGCCGTCCGCGGCGTGGTGGACCCGGAGCGGCTGGCGGCGTGGCGCAAGCTCGAGCTCGAGCAGGGCGAGATCGACGCCAAGCGCAGCGGGCGCCGCTAGCGACTCAGGCCACGGCTTCGAGCGGCACGTCGGCCGCCCGCGGGTGGCGCAGGAGCGCGCCGTCGGCGGCCACCTCGTAGGTACCCACCCGGTCGAGCGGCGGCGAGTACGCGTGCAACGTGATCGCCGGCGCCTGCCCGGAGTGGCGCACGCGGTGGATCGCCTCGCGGGCGATGATCACGGTGTGGCCGGCGCGGAGCTCGGTGCTCACGGTCTCGCCGAGCGCCAGGCGCTCCTCGGTGATCGCCCCGTCCACGACGGCGATCGCCGCGGCGCTCTCGTCGTGGTCGTGGAAGCCGGTGTCGTGCCCGGCCATCCAGCACACCAGGTACAGCTCGACCTCGCCGTCGCGGTGCAGCAGGGAGTAGGTGCGCTCGTCCGGGTCGTGGCGCACGAGCGGCAGCCAGCGCTCCGGCCGCTCGGCGTACTCGAGCAGCGTCCGGCGCAGCTCGGCCATCGGCAGCGCGCTCATACCGGCACCCACGTGTAGCCGAGCGCGCGCGCCGGGGCGTCGCGCCGGACCACGTCGGCCAGCTCGCTGCAGAACGCGCGCTCCACGGCGTCGGGGCGCTCGTCCGCCACCGGGAAGTCGCTGCCGTGCACGAGCTGTCCGATGCCCACGACGGTGGCGATCGCGCGGATGGCCTCCGGCCCGTAGGAGGAGGTCTCGTAGAACACGAGCGGGTCGTGGACCGTCTCCTGGCCGCCCGGTCCGCCACGCGCAGCGGTGCGCTCGACGTGGAGCGGCGCCAGGCCGGCGAGCAGGGCGAAGACCGCGCGCAGCGACGGAAGCTCGGGCCGGACCACGGCGTGGAAGGCGTGCCAGGCGGCGTGCTGCTGGGACACGTAATCGGTGGACGAAGACCACCAGGAGGGCTGGCGCGCAGCGGCCGCGCTCGGCGCCACCGGCCCGGGGTGCACGAACACGGCACACCCGCCGCGGCCGTGGCCGCGAGCAGCGGCAGCGCCTCCTCGGCCGCGGCCGTGCTCCCGAGCCGGCCTGCGCCCAGGCAGAGACCCGCGGCGCCCTGCGACACGGCCTGCCTCACGATCTCGGCCTGCTCCTCGATCGGCAGGCTCGCGGGCGCCGCGGCCCACCAGCCGAGCTCGGGCGGAAGCGAATCGGCCGCCTCCTGCCAGGCCGCGATCGCCGCCAGCGAGTCGCGCGCCGGCAGCCCTTCGAGGCCCACCGGGGTGGACAGCGCCACCAGCGCGTGATCCACGCTCAGGCCGCGCGCTCGGTCCTCGGGCTCGTGGTGGGCGGGGTCGATCTCGAAGGCCGGCTCGCCGGGCAGCTCCACGCGCCAGTGGCCGCCCCGCCGGCGCGCCCGCGGTGCCTCGCTGCGGCGCTCGAGCACGCCGAGCACGGCCTCGGGCCACAGGTGCTGGTGGAGATCGACCGTCTTCACGAGCGGGACCATAGCTTATTCTGCATAAAGTTAGTCGAGAATATGGGGTTTGCTTCTCCCGGTCCGGACCACAACTTCCGCGCGGAACCGGTGTTTGCGCCGGTCACCACCCCGCGTCCTGCGCCCCGAGGAGAAAAATGCGCCCGAACCTGGCCCGCCGTCTGCTCTGCGTCTCGCTCCTCGGCGCCGCGGCCCTCGCCCTGGCGAGCGCGCGAGCCCTTCGCGAGCGCCGGCAAGACCGACCGGATCGAGTTCGTGAGCACCTCCACGACCGAGGGCTCGGAAGTTCGACTACTACCGGAACCTCGCCTACCCGTGCACGATCAGCGGCTACCAGACCTTCGTGATCGGCGACCAAGGTCGGCTCTCGACGACACCGCCACCCGCCCGCTCTGGGTGCGCATGCGCGGCGGCGGCGTGGGCTACTTCGACGCCGACGGCAACCCGCAGCCCTCGGCCGGCAACAAGTGCGAGGAGACGGCTTCGAGCGCTGTAGCTTCGTGCCGGACAACGGGCTGACCGTCTCGTCGGAGCGACCCGGCCGGCTTCCGCCTCGTCTCGGTCTCGATGTGCAACCACGACATCTACGGCGGCGGCGACCAGCCCGACCCGAACAACCCGAACACGACGCCCGACGGCAAGCCGCGCACGGTCAACGGCCTGTTCGCGACCAAGGCCGCGATCGCGCTTCGCGCAGGCGCAGCTACCCGACCTCGAGGACGTTCCTGCACGGCGGGAGCGCGGGCTCGGCGGGCGTCTACGGCGTGGCCTGGAGCTGCAGGCAGGAGGCGTGCCCGCCGGCGGGCGCGTCGCCGACTCGGGCAGCGTGAACCGCCAGTGGGAGGTGGCCCGGGCGCAGCAGGGCATCTGCGGCGACGCGGGCGCGCCCATCGGCGCGATCGCCGCCCGGGTCCACCCCGTCGCTCGCCGCCTCGAGGAACCAGCCCGACCTGTTGATCGCGCGCGGGGACCTGACCGTGCCGATCCTCCACACCTGGAGCAGAGCCGACCCGAACGTCTGCGGCGACGACGCCGATGACGTGCCCGCTGCCCGACGGCACGACCACGACGATGGGCTCGGCCGACTGCTGCACGAGCCGCTCCGCCGCGCCATCGCGGGGCTCGGAGCGGCGAGCAGGTCGCGCAACATGCGCCTCTGCGTGAGCCCCGCCGACGCGCCGGGCAGCTGCGCGACGCACGTGGTCACCAACAAGAACGGCACCAACACCGATCCGGCCGCGCCCGCGAACTACAACGCCGCGATCCTGGACTGGGTGCATTCGCGCCTCGGCGACCCGTAGGCCTTCCGCGGCCCCGGTACGCCTGCGGCTAGCCGGCCTTCTCGACCACCATCGCGATGCCCTGGCCCACGCCGATGCACATCGTGGCCAGGCCGAGCTCGGCGTCGTCGCGGCGCTGGAGCTCGTGCACCATCGTCGTGAGCAGTCGCGCGCCGGAGCACCCGAGCGGGTGGCCGAGCGCGATCGCCCCGCCGTTCGCGTTCAGGCGCTCGTCCTCGGCGTCGATGCCCCACTCGTCGGTCACGGCGAGCGACTGGGCGGCGAACGCCTCGTTCAGCTCGATCAGGTCGATGTCGTCGAGCGTCACGCCGGCGCGCTCGAGCGCCTTCGCCGTGGCCGGCACCGGGCCGATGCCCATGATCCGCGGCGGCACGCCGGCCACCGCAACCGAGCGCACCTTCGCCAGCGGGTCGCAGGCCGTGCGCCTTGGCGTATTCGGCGCTCGTGACCATCACCGCGGCGGCGCCGTCGTTCAGGGGGCTCGAGTTCCCCGCGGTCACGGTGCCGTCCTCCTTGAAGGCCGGCTTGAGCTTGGCCAGCGCCTCGAGCGTGCTGTCGCGCCGGGGCCCCTCGTCGCCCTCCACCACCGTGTCGCCCTTGCGGCCCTTCACCGTCACGGCCACCGTCTCGTCGCCGAAGCGCCCGGCGTCGATCGCGGCCACCGCCTTCTCGTGGCTGTGGAGCGCGAAGCGGTCCTGGCGCACGCGCGGAATCTCGCGCTCGTCGGCCAGGTTCTCCGCGGTCATCCCGAGCGAGTCGGTGTGGCCGCGCCGCTCCATCTCGGGATTGGTCATGCGCCAGCCGAGCGTTGAGTCGTAGACCGTGCGGTGGCCCGACTGGAACGCCTTCTCGGCCTTCTGCATCACGAGCGGCGCGCGGCTCATCGACTCCACGCCCGCCGCCCACGTACACGTCGGCCTCGCCGAGCATCACGGCGCGCGCGGCCTGCGCGACGGCCTCGAGCCCCGAGCCGCAGAGCCGGTTGACCGTGGCGCCGGCCACCTCCAGCGGGTAGTCGGCCAGGATCAGCGACATCCGCGCCACGTCGCGGCTGTCCTCGCCCGCCTGGTTCGCGCAGCCGAAGTACACGTCCTCGACCTCCGATCGGCGGGCACCCCGGTGCGCTCGGTCAGCGCGCGCAGCGGATGCGCGCCCAGGTCGTCGGGGCGCATGGCGCTGAGCTGCCCGCCGTGGCGCCCCACGGGCGTGCGCACAGCGCCGACTATCACCGCCTCGTGGCTGCCGCCGTAGCTCACAGCGGCGAGTCTAGGCAGGTACGGCCGCGGGCCCCCCGGCCAGCTCCAGCAGCTCGTCCGCCGACTCGTCGAGGCACTCGGCGAGCAGGTCGGCATCGGGCAGCGCATCGCGATCGGCATAGATACCGAAGAAGGCCTCGTCCTTGATCGTGGTGAACCCGATCGCCAGCGCGTGACGATCGGCGATCGGCACCACCGGGTAGGACTCCTCGAGCTCGCATCCGAGCATGTAGAGCGGCTCGCGCGGACCCGGGATGTTCGACACCACGAGGTTGAACGCCCGCGGGCTCGCGACCAGGTGGGAGACCACCCGCTGGACGCTGTGGGGGCGTAGCCGAACGCCTTGAGCACCCGGTCGGCGCCCTCGGGCTCGCCGCTGCGCTTGCGCTTTCCGATCCCCTCCTTCACGTCGGCCAGCCGCTCGATCGGGTCGGGTTCGTCGCACGGCAGATCCACGAACACGAACGAGATCTGGTTGCCGAACTCGCCCGCCCCGTTCTCGGCCCGCACGCTCACCGGAACCATTGCCTTGAGCTTCACGGGCGTTTCGCCGCGCTGTTCGAAGAAGCGGCGCACTCCGCCGGAGGCGACCGCCAGCACCACATCGTTGACCGTCGCGTCGAAGCGGCCCTTGATGTGCTTGAGGTCGCCCAGGGGCGGTGTGCGCGCGCGAGGTGCCGCCGCGGAGAGATCGGCTCGTTGAGGCCCGTCTCCGGCGTCGCCGACCGCAGCGAGTCGGCCAGAGCGCGGGCGCTTTGCAGCGCCGCGGTGGCCGCTCCGACAAGCCGGGTGGGACGCCGCACGAACCCGAGCGGCCAGGTCGCCAGCGCCACCACCTCGCCGGCGCGATCGACAAGCCGTCGAGCAGCAGCTGCGAGGCGGCCGGCGGGCTGGCGGGCGCCAGGTATCGGCGCTCGGACGCCGGCGGCTCGGGGGTGGGGTCCAGAAGCACCGTCGCCAGCTCCACCGCGGCGAGGCCGTCGACCATCGCGTGGTGCGCCTTGCCGATCACGCCGATCCGTCCATCGGGGAGCCGGTCGGCGATCCATAGCTCCCACAGCGGGCGGTCGCGATCGAGTTGCGTCGGACATCACCTCGTCCACGACCTCGTCGAAGTCCGGTGAGGTGCTGTGGCGCACGTGGCGCGAGATGTCGAACTGGTCGTCGTCGACCCACACCGGATCGTTGACTCCCAGCGGGACCTCGGCCAGCTTCTGGCGGTACCGCGGCGCGCGGCTCATCCGGCCGGCAACGTGATCGCGCAGCTCCTCGAACGTTGGGCGGGCACGGCCGCGCGGTTCGTCGAACAGCGCCGCCCAGCCCACGTGCATGTGCGCCGATGGGCTTTCGACCTCCAGGAACGACACGTCCAGCGCCGTCAGTCTGGTAGCGGACATTCGCGTACCTCCTTGTACCCCTGTGAGCCCGGTGCTGCGAGTCGGAATGTACGGACTTTCCGAGAAGTTCGCTCTGCGGCTGATTTCACCGGCAGGGGACGTCGGGGACCGTGCGCGACGAAGGCTCCTCCCCGTGTCTGAGCGCCGCGTAAAACCTCGGTGATCGCTTAGCGCTCCGCTCCGCTGGGTATCCTTCACGGCGGGAGGAGTGCCTTGGTAGCCAGCGGAAGGGCCATGTGAAGACCCAGAAGGAACGAGACGCCGCAAAGCGCGAGGAGAAGATCGCGCACATGCAGGAGCAGATCGAGACGGGGAAGCTCACCGTCCGGAAGATGACCGCGAAGGAGCGGGCAGCGCACCCGCCGAAGCCGCGCACCGAGAAGCCGCGCCGCGGCCGCAGGTAAGAAACTCGCCGCACCCCACGCCAAGGACGGTGTCGCCCCAGGTCGCCGCGCAGCAGCCGTCTCTCCTCCAGAGTGGGGAAGGCATCCACGCGCCGTGAGCCCCAGGGCGCCGGTCGTGCTGACGAGGATGCCGAGTCGCGGCGTGGCTCGCCCGCCTGAGCGCGACCGGGGCGGAGCGCGACCAGGCGGTCGCCGAGCTGCACGCGCTTCTCCTGCGAGCGGCGCGCTTCGAGGTTCGCCGGCGTGGACCGGCGGCCGACGCCGAGGACCTCGCCCACCAGAGCGCCGACGACGCGCTCGTGGCCGTGCTCGCGAAGCTCGACCAGTTCCGAGGCGCGAGCCGCTTCACCACGTGGGCCTACAAGTTTGCCCTGCTCGAGGCCGGCGTCAGGACCCGGCGGCGGCTCTGGCAGGACCGCCAGGTGGCGATCGACAGCGAGGGTCGGGAGCTGATCGCCGACCGGTCCGCTGGACCGGGCGAGGACGCGGAGACGGCCGAGCTGCTCGGCGCGGTCCAGCTGGCGATCGCTGAAGAGCTCACCGCGCACCAGCGCGACGTGCTCGTGGCGATCACCCTCAACGACGTACCGATCGACGTGCTCGCGGAGCGGCTCGACTCCACCCGCGGCGCGGTGTACAAGACGCTTCACGACGCCAGGCAGAAGCTGCGACGGCGTCTGGCCGAGGAGGGCCACCAGCCATGAGCGATCGCGAACGCCTCAACCGCCTCCTCGGTCCGGACGACCCGAGCTGACCTGCGACGAGTGCTTCACCGAGCTCGATCGCTACGTCGAGGCCGAGCTGGCGGGCGCGGACGCCGATGCCGCCGTGCCCGGCATGCGCGCCCACCTGCAGGGATGCCCCGCGTGCGGCGAGGATCACGAGAGCCTGCTCGCATCTGGTGAACGGCGAGCGTAAGAAGTCCTGACTCGCGTACGCCAACTCTCCTGACGCCGCCATCCGGCGGTCAACGACAGACAGGAGCGTTAGATGTCAGCCACCACCGACGTACGCACAGGGGCGCCCGGAGTCGGCGCGCCCTCGCCGAACGGGAGCGCCGAGCGCGAGAGCGGCTGGGCCGATCCGCGCTATCAGGCCTTCGGCTCCTGCGTCTGGCGTTCACCGTCGCGCCGATCGCGTTCGGCCTCGACAAGTTCTTCAACGTGCTCGTCGACTGGCCGATCTACCTCGCGCCGTGGATCAACGACATCGCGCCGGGCAGCGGCAGGACTTCATGTTCGTCGTGGGTGCCATCGAGATCGTGGCCGGCATCGCGGTCGCGCTCAAGCCCCGCTACGGCGCCTACGTCGTCGCGGCCTGGCTGGGCGGATCATCCTCAACCTGCTGACCTCCCGGGCTACTACGACGTCGCGCTGCGCGACTTCGGCCTCCTGCTCGGCGCTCTTACGCTCGCACGGCTCGCCTCGGTTACGACCGGTCCTAGTTGCCCCCTGGCAAGCTGTTGGCGGTGCACCGAGAGTCCGCCACCGGCTTGCCTCCCGGCCCGCGCGCTCCCGCGCTGGTCCAGACGGCGGGGTTCATCTTCCAGCCCTCGCGCTGGATCGACGCGAACCGGCGCCGCTACGGCGACGTGGTCACGTTCCGGAGCCTGTTCGACCCGTGCTTCGTGATGGTGTTCGACCCCGAGGTCGCGAAGCAGGTGTTCCGCGGCTCGCCTGACCAGCTGCGCGCGGGCGAGGCCAACGCCGTGCTCGGCCCGGTGGTTGGCCGGCGCTCGGTGCTGCTGCTCGACGGCGCCGAGCACCTGCGCGAGCGCAAGCTGCTCCTGCCGCCGTTCCACGGCGAGCGGATGCGCGCCTACGAGCGCGTCATGACCGAGGCCGCCGACCGGGCGATCGACTCGTGGCCGGTGGGACGCGAGTTCACGCTGCTCCCCTCGCTGCGCTCGCTCACCCTCGACGTGATCCTGCGCGCGGTGTTCGGGGTGGACGAGGGGCCGCGCATGGAGGAGCTCAAGCGTCGTCTCCGGGCGATGATCGACCCGACCTCCTCGCGCATCGGGCTGATCGCCCTGGCGCTCTCGGGCGGGCGCTTCGGCAGCGGCGCCGGGCAGCGCTTCGAGGAGCGCCGCGCGCCGTGGACGAGCTGATCTACGACGAGATCGCGCGGCGCCGCGACGCCCCCGACCTCGCGGAGCGCGAGGACGTGTTCTCGATGCTGCTGCTCGCCCGCGACGAAGAGGGCCGGGCGATGACCGACGCCGAGCTGCGCGACGAGCTCGTCACGCTGCTGGTGGCCGGGCACGAGACCACCGCGACCGGGCTCGCCTGGGCGTTCGAGCTGCTGCTGCGCAACCCGGACGTTCTGTCGCGCGCGCGAGCGGAGGCCGCGGTGGGCGACCGCGCCTACCTCGACGCGGTGGTGAAGGAGACGCTGCGGCTGAAACCGGTGATCGCCGGCGTGGGCCGCGTGGTGCGGGGCGAGCCGTTCCGGCTGGGTGGCTTCGAGATCCCGGTGGGCATCGAGATCAACCCCTCGATCGCAGCGATCCACCGGCGGCGCGGACCGCTACCCCGACCCGCGGCAGTTTCGCCCCGAGCGCTTCCTCGGCGACGACGCGCCCGACACCTACACCTGGCTCCCCTTCGGCGGCGGCACGCGCCGCTGCCTCGGGGCCAGCTTCGCGAGCTTCGAGATGGCCGTGGTGATCCGGCGCGTGCTCGAGCGCGCCGACCTCGCCCCCGCCGGGCGGCGCCCTGAGAAGGGCGTGCGCAAGGGGATCACGTTCACGCCGAAGCGCGGTGTGCGCGTGGTGATGAACGCCTAGGTCTCGGTGAGCGCCAGCGCGAACGGATTGCCCTCGGAGTCCTTGCAGATCACCCAGCGCTCGCCGGGGTGGACGACGCTCCCCTCGAGCTCCTCCACCCGGCGGACCGCTTCGCCAGGTCGCCGACGGCGAAGTAGGGCAGCGAAAACGTGTCGCCCGGACCGCGGCCGCGAGCATGCACGCCCACGGACGGCCCGGAACCCGTCTCCCAGCCGGCCCCGTCCCCCTCGGCGCGCGGCTCGAGCTCCGAGCCGAGCAGGCCGGACCAGAACCGGCGAGCCCGCTCCGGGTCGTCGGCCGGGAACTCCACCAGCGAGAGCCGTGAGTGCGCCACGGCCGGGACGATACGGCTACGGCGCGGTGTCCACGCTCTTCGGCAGCAGCGCGTGGCCGTCCACCACGGCGGAGGCCATGTCGATCAGCTTGCGGTTGCCGGTGCGCGCGTGGTGTCGCAGCATCTCGAACGCGGCCGTCTCGTCGATCGAGTGGCGCTCCATGAGGATGCCCTTCGCGCGCTCGGTCACGGCTCGCCGGCCAAAGGCGCCCTCCAGGTCCTGGAACTCTGCGAACCGGCGCAGCACGATGTCGATCGAGTTCTGCAGCTCGCTCGAGTCGCCATCGATGATGTAGGCGAAGATCCCGCGCTTAGACGCCTCCTGCACGAAGTCGGGGTCGGGCGCGTGGATCAGGAGGATGACCGGGCAGGCCGCCTCCTGCACGATCTTCTCGATGAGGGTCAGCGCGTGATCCGAGCTCTCGCCCAGCCCCACGAGGGCCACGTCCGGCCGCTCCCTGGCGGTCACGACGCCCACGTCGTTGACCTCCACCTCGCGGGCGATCACCTCGTGGCCGAGCGATGCCACGACCGGAGCGACGAGTGCCAACCGGTCCCTACGTTCGTTGGCAATCAGGACGCGGAGATGCTCGGTTTCGCGGTAACTCATCGAAATACGAGACCGAGAAGTCTACCGCTTCGCCTTACATCGTGAAGGCGGTGCTACGCTGCCGACACGCCGCGCCCCAGACACTGGCCGGTGGTTCCTCCGACTCCAAGCACCCGGTCGGATCAGGCGTCGATCGCGTTATGGACCGATCGGCGTTGAACGGGAGTGTGTAGGAGCGCACGTGTCGATTTTCTCTCAGCACCGGTCGAGTCGCTCGCCCGCCACGGCGTGGGATCCCCAGATCGTGCTCCAGATGGATCACCAGCACCGCATCGAGGACGCCTTCGACCGCGCCGAGTTGTGCGAGCTGCTCGGCGACCTGGAGCTGGCGCTCGAATGGCTCGACCTCGCCGCCGCCCTGAGCGGCGGCCTGTCGCGGGACTTCCGATGAGGCGGACGCGCTGGCTATGTGAGCTTGCCCGGCCCGGCGCGGCGGGGAACCAGCAGACCGGGAGCTCATGACGCACGGCGACCTCGTCGCGATCTCCGTGAACGGCGGTCTCGGCGCGGCCGCGGAGGCCAGGCGAGCCTTGGTCGCCGCCGACGGCTCGCTGCCCAAGACGTCCGTGACGACCTGAGCTGCTCGTGACCGAGCTGGTCACGAACGCCGTGCGCCACGCCGATGTGGGACCCGAGCAGTCGCTCGACCTGGAGCTCAGGATGTCGCCCGGGCACGTGCGGGTGGAGGTGGCCGACCCGGGCGAGGGCTTCGACCCCGAAACCGCACCCCGGGGTCCCGGCGAGGCGGGAGGCTGGGGCCTCTATCTGGTGGAGCAGATCGCCGACGACTGGGGCATCAGGCCGGCCGAGCCCGGCCGTGCGTCTGGTTCGAGCTGCGCTTCGCCGCCTGAGGGTCAGGCCGCGCGCGCGTAGAGAATGACGTTGTCCCGGTAGCCCTCGCCGGGGGTGAACGGCCCGCCGCAGGTGATCAGCACCAGCGTGGGGCGGGCGACGGCGAGTAGACGAGATCGTGCCGGAACCGGCTCTTCTCGACCTGGAGGCGGCGCACCAGCCGGAAGCGGCGGATTCCGCCGCGCCGGTCCTCCACCAGGATCGGCGTGCGCCGCCGCAGCGTTCGCAGGCCGCGAAGAGCGCCGGCCCCGCCTGCGAGTCCACGTGGCTAACGATCACGGCCCGGCCGGGCTCCCCCGGGCGCGGGCCGCCGCTGAACCAGCCCGCCCTTCCGGCCGGGGGGATCTCGAGCTGCCCGGCCACCGTCACGATCGGATCCACGGGTCCCTGCACCCCGCGCTCGGTATCGATATCCCGGCCGGCTGCGCCGGGCGCCGCGTCGTGACGGACGGCTCGAGATCCACCGCTCGGCAGCCGGGCGGGTGGCGTGCCACCGGTGCCGGGGAGCCGCGCCCGCGCTTCGGGGGCACGAGAAAGGCGGTCAGGGCGCCGGCCAGCGACCGCCGGCACGGCGATCGCGAGCAGCAGGAGGCCGGCCGTGGGCCCGCCTCAGGCACCACGACGGCGGCGACCGGCCTTGTAGAGCCGCCCGGCCACCGACCCGGCCGTCACCGCGGCCGCGGCGGCGATCTTGCGAGCTGCAGCTCCGGTCGCGCGCGGGCGGGGTGATGAGCTCCTACCACTCGGCGGCTGCGGGCCGGGGTCGACCGGGGGTGCGTCGCGCCGGGAATCTGCAGCTCCCGAGGGCATGCCCGCAGCGAGCCGCGGCGCGGTCTCCCGCCGGCGCGCGGCCAGCAGATATGCGGTGCCCCCGATCCAGCCGGCCGCGATCGCCGCGAGAGCCACGAGCAGCCAGGACCCGCCCTCGCCGCCGCGTCGCCGATGAAGCCGTGGCCGGCGCCACGCTCGGACCGGCCGTCTGGTCGGACACCATCAGCACCTGCGTGGGCTCCCCGCCGCTGCCGACGACGATCGCCGTGGATGCGCTGCCCGCCACGAGCGGCACGCCGCTCGCCGACGCGAGCGCTCCTCCCGGCCCCGCCCCGCCGTGTGACCGACAGGTCATGCCGCCCCGGCGGCACCGACGTATAGCCGGTGGCCTTGTCCGCGCGATCGGCGAGATCGGCCTCGCCGTCCACGCGCATCTCGGCCTTGTCGAGCTCGGCGGCGGCATTGATGGTCCGCATGCGGGCCTTGCCCGGCACCGCCATTGCCGTCCTTGTAGACGCGGAGACCCACGTCCTTGCCCTCCGGCACCGCGATGATCGTGTAGCGCCCGCGCCCTATCTCGAGGTTCGCGGTGGCGGCCGGCTTGGCCTGCCCCTTCACCTTCAGCTCGACCTTGGCCGGCCCGGGATGGCAGGCGTGGTAGGGGCTCGGCTTTCCGTAGGACGACGGCATCGCGGCGGGTGCCCGTGGACTATCAGCACCGCCGGCGGGGCCATCGGGACGGCATGGAGGAACCGCGCCTTTGTGAGGGGCGCCTGCCGCGCCGGGGGCGATGCGACGGCCAGGCAGACCGCCGCGCTCGCCCCCACGAGCGCCAGTCGTTCCTTCAGCGGCAAAGCCCGCCAGATGCTAAGTCTCCGCCCGCGAAGAGGTGACCACCGCGGACAAAATCGAGCGCTATTTGCGGGCTTCCCGGTCTCGATCGGGTCGCGCTCCACGCCGCGCCGGTGGAAGAACGCACCGAAGGAGCCGGCCAGCATCGCCACCACCGAGATCGCCCACGCCTGAAGGAACACGTCGAGCACGCGCGCGGGCGTGGAGATCGGGTTGGGCAGCTGCGACGAGACGGTGAGCAGCTGGGTGCTGGTCCAGAAGACCGAGTCGCCGATGTTGGTGATCCCGGTTCCCGGCTGGTCCCTCTCGAAGGACAGGATCAGGACGCTGGCGATCACGTCCACGATCACCGTGGCGAGGAAGAGGGCGACGAGCCTGTTGCGCAGGTGCTCGTGCGTCGGAGTGTGCCCGCGAGCGACCTTGACGGCCTCGGAAACTCCGGTTCTCAGGGGTTGCGCCACCCGCGCGAGTATCTAGGCCGGGGCGGTCGGCTGCCCCATCTTGGGGGCACTCCGTTTGGGTTACGGTTTGCACGTGGGCAGCACCCTGCTCATCGGCTCGATCAACGCGTACCACGTCAGCGGAGCGCTGCTGGCGATCTGGGCCGTCGGCGTGTCGATCGTCGGCATCCGGTCGAGAGCTTCCCGCGCAGCCGCCGTCAGGCCTCGATCGTGGCCGGCATATCGATCGCGCTCGTGATCTCCACCATCAGCACGGCCATCATCGAAGGAGTGCGCGAGGCCGACAAGGAGGCCGAGGAGGAGGCGGAGGCCGCCGAGCCGGCGGCTGAGACCACGCCGCCCGCCGCCGGCGAGAAGCTCGCGCTGGCCGCCGACCCGTCGGGCCAGCTGAAGTTCGACAGGTCCTCGCTCGAGGCGCAGGCCGGGCCGGTGACCATCGACATGAAGAACGACTCGCCGGTACCGCACGACGTGTCGATCGAGGGCGGCGGAGTGGACGAGCGCGGCAAGGAGGTCACGGACGGCGGCACCTCCACCGTCACGGCCGACCTGAAGCCGGGCTCCTACACCTTCTACTGCTCGGTGCCCGGCCACCGCCAGGCCGGCATGGAGGGCAAGCTCACCGTCCGGTAGCCGCTCGCGCGCGACAATGCGCGCATGCTCATCCGCCCCGACGGCGACGGCGTGGTGGCGATCGGCCAGGCGGCGCACGCATGGATCTCCGGTCAACTCGCGCGCGCGTGGGGCAACGAGCGTTTCGACGCGCCCGAGCCGCGCGAGGAGGTGTGCCTGGCCGCCGAGCAGCACGACGTGGGCATGGCCGAGTGGGACCTGGCGCCGCGGCTGCATCCGACCGAGGGCAGGCCGCTGTCGTTCATGGAGATGGAGCTGGCGGACCACCTGCGGCTGTGGGCGGCGGCGCCCGCCAAGCTCCTCTCGCAGAGCGCCTACGCGGCGCTGCTCGTGTCGATGCACGGCACCGCGCTGTACGAGCTCCGCGACCTCTCCCGCCTCGACCCGCCCGAGGCGGACGCGGTGCGCGCCTACCTCGCCCGCGAGCGGGCCTGGCAGGAACGGATGCTCGACGTGCTGGGCGCCGACCGCGATCAGGCGGCCACCAACCAGCGGCTCGTGTTCGCCTGGGACGGCATGTCGCTGGCGCTCTGCCTGCGCTGGCACGAGTTCGTGGCGGAGGAGGTGCCCGGCGCGGTGCGGCTGGAGCCGCTCCCCGACGGGCGCCACGTGGTGGACCCGTGGCCGTTCGCCGGCGATGAGCTCACCGTGCGCTGCGAGGGCCGCCGCCTGACCGGCCGCTACGCGACCGCGCGCGAGCTCCACGCGGCGCTGCGCGACGCGCCGCTCGTGGAGCTGGCCTTCACGCTGGTGCCGCGGGCGGAGCGGTGAGCCGGCGCTGGCGCATCCGGGCGTACGGAGCCTGCGCGGCGCTGGTGGTCATCGGGGCGGCCTGCGCGCTGCTCGTGGGCGGGCTCACCGGCCAGGTGCTCCTGATCGGGTTCGAGATGGCCGGGATGGGTGGAGCGCTGATCCTGGTGTTCTTCGAGGTCGGCGTGAGCGAGGACCAGGAACGCGAGCGCGACAAGCGCTAGTTCAGCGCGGCTCCAGCACGACCATCGGGATCTCCCGGTCGGCCCGCTGCTGGTAGGTGTCGAAGCCGGCGTAGACGCGCGGTCGCGATCGGCCACAGCCGCTTGCGCTCCGCCGCCGTGGCCAGGCGCGCCCGGACCGCCCTGCGCTCGGGGCCGATCTGGATCGTCGTGTCCGGGTTGGCCATGAGGTTGTGGAACCACGCCGGGTGCTTGGGATGCCCGCCCTTGGAGGCCACGAGCAGCACGTTCTCGCCATCGATGGCGTACACCAGCGGGCTCGTCCGCTCGACCCCGCTCTTCGCCCCCACGTGGTCGAGCAGCAGCATCTGCGGGAGGGTCGGCAGCCGGTGGCCCATGCGGCCGCCGGTGGCGCGATAGGCCAGCACGTGACCCTTGACGAGCCGGTTCAGGACCGGCCACATGCGGTCGCCCACGCCTCTGACGTCCACGACCACCACTAGCGCTCCTTCCCGGACGTCATCCGCTGCCCGAGCCGGCCGAACGGCTGAGCCAGGCGCGGCGAGAGCCGCCGCAGCCCCCATTGGAACGCGCCGTGGCTGCGGGGCACCACGCGGATCAGCTTGTTGCCGCGGATGGCGTCCACCACCGCGTCGGCCACCACGTCGGGCGATGCGCCGAAGCGCTCGTAGAAGCGCTGGACGCGGTCGCGCTCGCGGCCCACGGCGCCATCGAGATGGGAGGCCGCGACGATCGGCGTGTTGATGATGCCCGGGCAGATCGCGCTCACGTGGATGCCGCGCGGCGACACTCGGAGTTGAGCGACTCCGAGAGCCCGACCACCGCGTGCTTGGATCGTGTAGGGTGCCATCTCCGCCACCGCCACGAGCCCGGCCATCGAGGCGGTGTTCACGATGTGGCCCCCGCCGGCCCTGCGCGAGCATGCGCGGACACGAAGCAGTGCACGCCGTGCACCACGCCCATCAGGTTCACCCCGAGCACGCGCTGCCATTCCTCGAGGCTGGTCTGGTCGACCGGCCCGGCGTGCCCGACGCCGGCGTTGTTGTGGAGCACGTCCACGGCGCCGTCCTCGGCGAACACGCGCCCGCCAGCGCCTCGACCGCGGCCGGGTCGCGCACATCGGCGGTGTGGACGGTCGCCTGGCCGCCCGCGGCCTGGATCTCCCCGCCACGCGCGCGGCGCCCGCCTCGTCCACGTCCACCACGTGCACCTTGGCGCCGAGGCGAGCGAGCGCAGAGCGGTGGAGCGCCCGATTCCCGAACCGGCGCCGGTGACCACCGCCACCTTGCCCACGAAGTCGCGTTCGTCGCTCGCCACGGAGCCACCGTACCGGGGAGCGGACTCCCTTTGCCAGGCGGTGACTCGTGCGCGCAGTTCACGTGTCACCGCCTGGCGGGAGTTCGCGAAGTTCAGAGAGGGCGCGGCCGCCAGAACGCACGGAGGCGGCGTAGACCTGGATCGGGAGAGGGATGTTCTTGAAGTGCCGGGGCCCGAGCCCGCGCAGACGAGCCGACGCCATGTCGCCGGCGGCGACCTTGGTGGCCTCCGTCACGAGCAGCTGATCGGCCTCGGCGGTCCCCGCCACGCGCGCGGCGAGGTTGACCGTGCCCCCCCACCAGTCGCCCGCGCGCTTCAGCGCCGGACCGGTGTGCACGCCCACGTGGATCGAGGGAGGGCCGGATCGTCGGCGAACCTGGTCAGCAGGTCGAGCCCGAGACGGATCGCCTCGGCGGCGTCGTCGGCGTAGACCATCACCGCGTCGCCCAGGCCCTTCACGACCTCGGCGCCGTGCTCGCGCGCCAGGCTCGAGGCCTCGGACAGGAAGTGGATCGCCACGTCGGCCGCTGCGTCGTCCCCGTCGGCTTCCGTGAGGAGCGAATAGCCGCAGATGTCGGCGAACATGAAGGTGTGGAGCGGTCCCTCGGTCATTGCACCGAAGGCGTGACTTTCCACGGAACATCGTGCCGTGAACGATGTTCATTCCGGGCTCACGCGTGAAAGGTGATGAAAAACACGCGCCGTTCTCCCGGTTTCGATTATGGTCGGCCGGTTAGGCCTGACGACCTCACCTTCGAGTCACAGGGCGCACGGTGTGCCGCATGGCACTACCGGCAGGACTCCCTCGCCCCTGTGCCGTGTGTGGTCATCGCCCACGGCTTCGACGGCGTCCGCGAGCAGCGGCTCGACGTCTACGCCGAGCGCTTCGCGGCGGAGGGCCTGGCGGTGCTGGTGTTCGACTACCGCTACATCGGCTCGAGCGACGGCGAGCCGCGCCAGCTCTTCGACAACAAGGCCCAGCTCGCCGACTGGCGGGCGGCCATCGCCTTCGCCCGGCAGCTCGACGGAGTCGACCCCGACCGAATCGCCCTGTGGGGAACCTCCACGTCCGGCGGCCACGTGGTGCAGCTGGCCGCCGAGGACGACCGGATCGCGGCGGTGGTCGCGCAGGTGCCGCTGGTGGACGGATTCGCCCAGCTCCTCGGCACACCGGTCTGGCAGACCGTGCGCCTCCTGTGGGCCGGGCTCAAGGACCGGATCGGGGCGCTTTTCGGCCGCGATCCGTTCCTGATCCCCGCCGCGGGCGAGCCCGGCACCCTGGCCGCCGCCACCAGCCCGGACGCGCTCAGCGGCCTCGCCGCGATCACCCCTCCGAACAGCACGTGGCGCAACGAGGTGGTGGCGCGGTTCACGCTCACCACCGCCCTGTATCGCCCGGGGCGCTCCGTGCACCGCGTGCGCTGCCCGCTGCTCGTGTCGCTCGCCGACGGCGACCTGATCGTGCCGGCCGCGCCCGCTCTGAAGATGGCGAGGACGGCAGAGCGCGGCGAGCTCCGCCGCTACCCGTTCGGCCACTTCAGCATGTACTTCGGCACCGGCTTCGACCGGGCGGTGGCAGACCAGCGGGCGTTCCTCCGCCGGCATCTTCGGCCTGGCGCCCCCCTCCGCGGGCTCGCGCCCCGGAAACGCCCTCTCCCACGATGGAGGTCATCTCATGAGCGAGCTGGTGCGCGGCGAGCGTCCGGGCCTCACGCGCTGGGAGCAGCTCCTGCGCGGCGGCGGCCGCGCTCGCGCTCATCTCGACCGGCTTCGCCGTCTGGTACCTCGTCAAGGGCTTCGTCCAGGATTCGGAGTACCCGTACGTGGTCAACTCGGTGGCCAAGGACTCGCTGCTCGCCGGGCTGTCGCTGCTCGTGTTCTGGGACGTGCGCCGCTGGGCCGCCGTGGCGGTCCCCCTGATCGTGATCGCGCACACCCTGATGCCGATCGTGATGCTGCTCATGGCTTGGTGGGGCGAGGCCAAGGGGATCGACCACACCTGGATCGGGCCCCCGGCCTCGGCCTCCGAGTTCCGCATGGGCTGGATTGCGGCGGACATCGGCGTGGTCATCGCATTCGACGGTCCTGCACTGGAAGGCCGTGCGCTCGCGCTACGACATGCGCTACCTGCCGCCGTCGGCGTTCCGTGCGCTGATGGCGCTGGCCGAGGTGCTCGTCCTGCGCGAGGACCGCGAGATCACGCCTGCCGAGGTGGCGGTGCGCGTGGACCACTACCTCGCGAGCTTCCGGGCGCGCAAGAAGAAGAAGGTCCTCCTCGCCCTCATAGGCGCTCGCCTACTGGCCGCTGCTCACCCTGCGGCCGCCGTTCCACGTCATGTCGATGGACCTCCGCCAGCGCTGGGTGCAGCGCCGCTTCCTCGACGAGGTCTCGGACCGGCTGGTGCCAGGGCCGATCCGGACCATCCGCCAGGGCATGATCCGCGCCGCCCAGCAGTTCTGCTTCATGGGCTACTACGGCGACGAGCGCGCGGCGAGAAGGCCGGATACGAGCCGTTCTCACGCAGGAACGGACTCGGCCGCCGCGATCGCGCTGCGGCCCGACCGCCCGCGGCGTCGACCTGCATGAACCCCGCGGACATCCCCGGCGAGGAGCTCACGGCGGACGTGATCGTGGTGGGCACCGGGGCGGGCGGCTCGATCCTCGCCTACGAGCTGGCCGCGCGCGGGCGAGAGGTGCTGATGCTCGAGCGAGGCGCCCACGTGGACCCGCACGACTTCACCGAGAACGAGGCCGAGCAGCTCTCCAACCTCTACGCCGACGGCGCCCTGACGCTCTCGAAGGACTACACCTTCCAGGTGGCCCAGGGCATGTGCGTGGGCGGCAGCACCGTCGTGAACAACGCCGTCTGCCTCGACCTGCCGAACGCGGTGCGCGACCGCTGGAACGAGGAGTTCGCCGCGGGCCTCGACCCTGCACGCCTGGACCGCTCGTTCCGGCACGTGCGCGAGTTCCTGGCAGTCGAGCCGGTGGAGCCGCCGGCGCTGCTCAACCCGGGAGCGCGCGACGTGGTGGAGGCCCTCGCGGAGCCACGCGGAGTGGCCGTTCAGCTCCGTGAGGCCAACATCGCGCGGCTGCGTCGGCTCGGGCTACTGCAACATCGGCTGCGCCTACGGCAAGAAGCTCTCGGCGCTCGACTGGACGCTGCCCAAGGCACAGCGGCGACTACCCCGACGCGGTGCGGATCCTGCCCGGACTGCCGCGTGGAGAAGCTGCTGATGCGCGGCGCACAGGCCGACGGCGTGCGCGCCAAGCTCGCGGACGGGCGCCGGCTGACGGTGCGCGCCAGACAGGTGGTGCTCAGCGCGGGTGCGCTCGCCTCGAGCGTGATCCTCCAGCGCAGCGGGCTCGGCGACGGGCGCGCCGGACGCGGACTGGCCTTCAACATGGCCTCGCCGGTCACGTTCGACTTCGAGGAGGAGCTGCACTCAGAGCGCGGGCTGCAGATCACGCACTACATGAAGCCCACCGCCGACGACCACGAGGGGCTCGTGTTCGAGACCTGGTTCAACCCGATCGTCACGCAGTCGCTGTTCATGCCCGGCTGGTTCGAGGAGCACTGGGACAACATGCGCCGCTACCCCCACATGACCTGTCTCGGGGTGGTGGTGGGAACCGGCAACGACGGGCTGGGTCGAGGCCAAGCGCTGGGGCGGCATGGAGTTCGACTACGTCCCCGTCGGGCGACGACTTCAAGAAGCTGAAGAAGGGTCTGCGGCTCGCCTGCGAGATCGGGCTCGAGGCCGGCGCCCTGCGGGTGCTGCCGTCCACCTTCCGCATGATGGAGATCAGGTCCAGGCGCGACCTCGACCGGATCCACGAGGAGATCGGCGACCACAGCGACCTGAGCGTCAACTCCGCTCACCCGCAGGGAGGCAACCCGATGTCGGAGGAGGCCGCTGAAGGGCGTGGTGGACCCGTCGCTTCGGGTCTACGGCACGATGAACGTCCACGTCTGCGACGCGTCGGTGTTCCCGTCGTCGATCACCGTCAACCCGCAGCTCACGGTGATGGCACTGGCGGAGTACGCGGCCGACGAGATCGCCGGATGCGGGCGGGCCGGCGCTCAGGAGCCCGAGCCGAGGTTCCAGCGGGCCGCGCCCGGCCCCGGCTCGTAGGCGCAGAAGGTGCCCGTGCGCACGCAGGTGCGCAGGTGATGGCCGAGGCCCTCGTCGTGCTCGGCCACGCGGTCGATGGCGGTGCGCAGCGCCCGGGTGACATTCACGCGCGCGCGCTCGGAAGCCGCGCCGGTGGGCCGGTCGCGGCCTCCCAGGCCCACGGCGGCCGACAGCTCCTGTGAGAGCAGGTCGAGCTCCTCCCTGGCCCGGCTCGCGCGCTCCGGGTCGTGGAACGACCTCGGCCTCCTCGATCTCCTCGCGGAGCTCGGTGATCCGCTCGCGGTACTCGGCCTTCGCGCGGTCGTCGAGCAGCGGCCCGGCGTCGTCCTGCGCCGCTGCTGCGCACCTCCAGGCCCGCATCCACGCTCGCGGGCGCTGGCCGCGCCCGGCGCCGTGCCGCCCACCAGCTCGAGCGCGTGGAACTCGTGGCCCGGACGGGCCAGCAGGCGCGCCAGGTGGTGGAGGCCCTTGGCGTCCTTCAGGTGGAAGGGCGCGGCGCCGCCGGTCACCTCCCAGGCGTCGCCCAGGCGCCGGAGGCCGCGGGGGGGCGGGGCGGCGGCCGGCGCCTCGGGCGGCTCCGCTCGTCGGCTGCGCCTGCGCCAGCGCCCTCGCCCGCTCGGCCAGCCGCTCCAGCCCCAGCTCGTCCGCCTCGGACGCCGCCTCCGCGGCCAGCGCGGCCGATCGCGCGGGGTCGCGCTCGCGCAGCGCCTCGGCCTCGTCGAGCGCCAGCCGGGCGCAGGTGGGCCTTGCGCCCATCGCGCCGGCCAGAGTCGCGCGCGGAGGCGAACCAGGCCGCGGCCTGATCGTGATCGCCGGCCACGGTCGCCAGCAGCCCGAGGTAGCGGTCCACCGGCCCGAGGTAGGCCACGCCCGGGGTCACCACGTTGCGGCCCGAGTAGGGCTCGAGCAGCGCCCGCAGCTCGCGCGCGCCCTTCTCGTCACCGAGGTGGGAGCAGACCTCGGCGAGCAGGGCCAGCGCCGTCAGCCAGAGGTTGTCGCGCGGCAGCGAGGCGAAGCCGTCGGCGGCGAAGCGCTCGTACTCGCGTCGCAGCTCCGTGCTGCGGCCCGACTGGAGGTACACGCTCAGGAGGCCGCAGCGCCACACCGGCATGGCCGGCTGGTCGTCGGCGAACTGCTGCACGGCGGCCTCGATCTCGCCGAGGCGGCCCTGCACCTCGCGCATCACGAACGCGTGCGCCGCCAGGTTCATCGCGAGGATGTCGTCCTGCTGGAGCAGGGCGGCGTACTCGGTGGCCTCCGTGAGGAGCGCCTCGGCCTCGTCGAAGCGCCCCACGATCAGCTCGCGCGCGCAGCGCAGCAGCAGCGACTGGGCCTGCGCGCGCTGCTGGTGGAGGTAGTTGGCCGCCTGCGCGACCGTCTCGATCTCCTGGTCCACGGTGGCCAGCTCGCCCAGCTCGAGCAGCAGCGAGACCCGCCACGAGTGGGCGGTCATGGCCAGCTCCATGTTCCCCAGCCGCTCGGCCAGGGCGTAGAGCTCCGCGGCCCAGGGCAGCGAGCGCTCCGGCGAGTCCGGGTCCCAGGTGGCCAGGTGCGCGTCCGAGAGCACGAAGGCCAGCGTCGCGGGCTCCCCCACCCGGCGCGCCATGGCGATCGCCTCCCCCACCAGCTGCTCGCGCCGCTCCGCCGGCGCCGACCAGTAGAGCGCGGAGGCCAGCCGGGAGAGCAGCCGCGCCCGCAGCGCGCCGTCGGCCTCCGGCAGCTGCTCGAGGGCCTCGTCGAGCAGCGGGATCAGGCCCTTCTCGGCGCTCAGCGCCGTGGCGAACCCCCAGGGGGCCGACGCCAGCGCGGCGCGCGCGAGCAGCTCGGAGTCGCCGATGCCGCGGGCCAGGTCGGCCGCGGCCCGCAGCGTGGCGCGGCCGGCGTCGAGCCTGCCGGCGCGCATCTCCGCCTGGCCCATCGACAGCAGGATCGCGGCCCGGCGCTCGGCCTCGCCCGGCTGCATGTCGAGCGCCCGCAGCGCGTCCGGCGAACAGGTCCACCGCCTGCTCGTACGCGGTCGACTCGAGCGCGCGCTCGCCGGCGCGGGCCGCGTAGTCGGCCGCGCGCAGCGGGTCCCCGGCGGGCGCGGCCTCGAGGAAGTGGTGTGCCAGCTCGCTGAGCGGCGCGTCGGGCCGGTCGCCCTGGAGCTCGACGATCGCCTCCCCCACCGCGCCGTGCAGGGCCACGCGCTCGCGGCGCGGGAGGTCCTCGTAGAGCGTCTCCCGGATCAGCGCGTGCGCGAAGCGATAGCGGCCGAGCGGCGCGCGGCAGCTCCTCCACGAGCCCGGCCTCGGCGGCCTCGTCGAGGTATCCGAGCAGCGGGGTGCGCTCCTGGGAGAGCACGCGCTCGAGCGTCTCGATACGGAACTCGGGGCCGATCACCGCCGCGGCCGTCAGCGCCTGCGCCACCGCCGGCTGGAGCGGGTCGAGGCGGCGGCGGATCGTGGCGCGCACGCCGTCCGGCACCGGCAGGCGGCCGGATGCCAGCGCCTCGGGGGTGGACAGCGCGCCCTCGGACGCCAGCAGGCGCATCACCTCGTCCACGAACAGCGGATTGCCCTCCGTGAGCGCGTGTAGGCGCTCCACGAGCTGCTCGGGTCCGGCCTCCGGCGCCTGCGGCAGCGCGAGCTCGCGCACCTCGTCGCGCGAGAGGCCGGCGAGCACGAAGCGCCGGCCCGTGTTGCCGAGATCCGCCAGCGCCGCGGTCAGCTCGGCGTCGCGGCCGGTCTCGCCGGTGCGGTAGGTGGCGATGGCGAGGATGTGCGCGCGGTGAAGGCCGCGCGCGAGGAACTCGAGCAGGCGCACCGTGGCCACGTCGGCGGCGTGCAGGTCGTCGAGCACGATCACGATCGGCCGCCGCGCCGCGGCGGCGCGGATGAAGGACGCCGTGGCGTCGAAGGCGCTGAAGCGCGCCGCCTCGGAGTCGAGCGAGGGCGCCGGATCCGGTCGGGGGTCGGCAGCCGCTGGCCGAGCTCGGGCGCGATCTGCGCCACGTAGGGCGCGCCGGGACCGAGGTCCTCCGCCACCTCCTCCGCCGGCCGGTCGCGCAGGAGCTCGCGGATCACCTGGGTCCAGGGCCAGTAGGCGGGTGCGCCGCCCGCGTCCCAGGCGCCGCCCCAGAGCACCGAGTCGCCGTGCTCGGCGGCCTCGTCGGCCACCGCCTCGGCCAGGCGCGTCTTGCCGATGCCGGGCTCGCCTCCGAGGAGGATCAGGGCGCCGCGTCCCGCATGAGCACCGGCCAGTGCCGCTGACAACTCGCCCCTCTCGGGGCGCCTTCCGACGAGCGGTCCCTGTGCGCGAGCCCCAGGACCTGCGCCCTCGCGACTACTCGCCAGGGCCTTCATCTCCGGCGCGAGCGTACTCCTCGCCACAGGCCGAGTCCACCTGTGCGTTTATGTGTGACGAACGTCGCAGTGCGGCCTCTGCGGGCGAGGTACAAATGACTTGTTCATACGACTCGCCTCGTGCCCGGAGGACGCGCAGCCCGCCGGCCGACACACAAAGGCCGCAGGTCTGGATAGCGGGGCCTCATCAGGAGGTCTCCATGCAGTACGCAGCCCATCTCCCCAACACACGCAGTCTGGTCGTGCCCATGGTCTCCCTCGTCATCGGGGCGGCCGGAGCCGTTGGCATCTACGCCGCTCTCGACGAGACCGACGTGACCATCGAGCCGACCCGCGTGGTCGTGCAGCAGCCGAACGACGGCGCCAGCGCCAAGCACGAGTCCACCACGGCCTCGGCCATCGGCGGACCGGTGCAGAGCTCCTCGGCCGTCAAGGACGAGTCGTCCATCGCGGCGGCCGTCGGCGGCCGCGCCAACCCAGAGGCCTCGTTCCCCGGCAAGGACGAGGCGTCCACCGCCGCGGCGCTCGGCGGACCGCGCCAGCGCTTCGCGCCCGACGCGTCCGGCACGGACGAGGCGGCCACGGCCGCAGCCATCGGGGGACCCCACTGAGGATTCCTTCCCTCCGATAGCGGCAGCGCCCGGGGGCGATCCGGATCATCGGGTCGCCCTCGGTCGTTCTGGCGCGGAAGCCCCTCCGTGGGGGGTAGGCTGCCAAATGTAAAATGACGTATCACGCCAGCGACCACCCGGTTGCACAGCTCGGTCCTGACTCGGGTCCGCGAGCGTCGTGATCCGCCCGCGCCCGGACGCTGTGTAGTAGCTCCGGGCGACCCCGTAGCCGACAGGGACGAGATCCTCCGCCTTGCCGGCAACCTGCCGGACTCACCCGGCGCCGCGCGCTTCGCCAAGTACTACGACAGAAGCCCGTTCGGGCCGCCGTCCGTCTTCCTGGCACGCGAGCCGGCATCGGGACGCACCGTGGGCATGGCCGCCCTGTTGCCCGGCCGCCTCAGAATCGGTGGCGAGCCTGTGCCGGCGGCCATCAGCGCGGACTTCGCCATCGACCCGGACCTACCGCGGATTCGGCCCCGCGCTCGCGCTGCAGCGGGCCACTCTCAAGGTGCTCGACGAGCAGGGCATGGTGGGCGCCTACGGCTGCCCCGAATCGGTTGTCTGAGCCGATCGTCAAGCGAGTGGGGTACGCGGAAGTCGGCCGGCTGACCCGCTACGTGAAGGTCCTCCGGAGCCGGCTCGTGGTCGACCTCTACGTCCACCGTCGCGGTCCGGCGCGATTCCTCTCCGCCGCCTCGACGGTCACGGCCGACCCCTTCCTTCGCGTGGCTTCCCGGGAGCGGCGAATGGGCCGCGACCGGAGTCTCTCGTTCGAGACGCCGGCCTCGTTCGACGAGCGCTTCAGCGACGTGTGGGAGGCCACCTGGCGCCGCCACGCGATCACCGGGGAACGGGGCGCCGACGTTCTCAACTGGAAGTACGAGCTCGACACCGGGCACCCGTCCGACTACTCGATCTTCGCCGCCGTGGACGCCGGTGGGCGGGTCGCCGGCTATGTGGTCTACAAGGTCAAGGACGACGTCCGGCACATATTCGACATCGCGTGCTTCGACTCGAAGCCCGTGATCGACGCGCTGCTGGCGGCGTTCCTGGCCGACGCTCGCCGCGAGCGAGCGATCGGCGTCACGTTCCTCTGCCTCGGTTCCCTGGGGCTGCTCGGCAAGCGACTGCGCTCCTTCGGGTTCCTGTCCCGCGGCGAGGACAAGCGGCTGCGCGTCTACGTGCAGGATCCAGCCCCCAGCGTCGATCTTCTCGAACCGGACAACTGGTACTTCGTCATGGGAGACGACGACTTCTAGGGTGGCCGGCCCGGACGTCGGCCACGGCGCGGAGGCCTGGCTATCAATGCTCCCGGCGGCCGCGCAACGCTTCCGGGTGGCGGACGCTCGTCTGGCTGCGGCGCTTCGTGGTGGCGGCGCCGAGCTTGTGTGTGTCTCGCCGGACGTGGAGATCGTCAGCCGGATCGACGAGGTGCGCGGTGGCGCCCCGGTCGCCGTTGTGAGCCTCGGGCACCCCGGATGGACGCGCGGATCGCTGCCCGCCCGCATCGCCAAGCGCTCAGCGGCCAGCGCACGGGTGCGGGCCGAGGCCGTGCTCGCCCGCCGTGCGCTGCGCCGGCGCGGCTACCCGCTCACCGAGATCGTCACGTGGGATGTCGGGCACGCGTTCCGGGAGGCCGGGAGCCGTCTTCCCCGGTCGGCGGTGGAGTACATGCCGCAGTGCGTTCTCGTGTTTGGACGCAGGGCGGCGGCGGGGCAGTCGCTCGCCGACTCCGCGCTCGAGGATGCCGGCGCGGCGACGCCGCACCGGCTGATTGCGCGCGGCGGGCTGATGCTCGCGTTCACCGATCAGCAGCTGGTCCGGGTGGCCGTGGGGCCAGGGCGCCGCCAGATTCAGTCGCAGCTCGCCGCACTCGAGGCCCTCCGGGCCGCGGGCGCGCCCGAAGTCCTCAGCCGCCTGGTGCCCTGGCCGATTGCGTCGGGAAAGACGGGGATCGCCGACTGGTCGGCCGAGCGGCTTCTGCCGGGAACGTCTCCGGAGCCCCCTCTTGCGGATGAGCTGCTGGCTGAGTGTGTCGATGTCCTGGTCGCCCTGCACTCGGTCGGCGCAGCCGGTCACCCCCCCGCCTCACTCGCGGAGTCGGCGGCGGTGGTGGCGCAGGTCTGCGGCGAGACCGAGGCCGCGATCGTGCACGAGACGGGCCGGCGTCTCGATGCCGCGCTCTCCGGCGTGCCTCGCGGGTTCGGGCACGGCGACTTCTTCAGCGAGAACCTGCTCGTGGATGGTGGCCGGCTGGCGGGCGTGGTGGACTGGGACTCGGCCGGCCCGGGCCGGCTGGCCCTGCTCGACCTCCTCCATCTGACCCTGACGTCCCGAGGTCGGCCGCTGGACCTGGATTGGGGCCCGACGCTGGTGGGCGAGCTGATGCCGTGGGCACGCCGGGGCGGTGACGCGCTCGCTCGCGACTACTGCGCGCGGGTGGGGATGGATCCCGAGCCACGGCTGCTCGAGATGCTGGTCGTCGCCTACTGGCTGGACCGCGCCGCCGGCCAGCTCGGCAGCCACGCCGAGCACTGGGAGGACCGCGACTGGATCGGCTCGAACATCGAGTCCGTGGCGCGCTCGCTCCCCGCACACGGTTAGGGGATACTCGGCGCTCGATCATCCGACAGGGAGGGACTCCATGGCTCGGACCAAGGCGCAACGCGCCGCTTCGGCAAAGAAGGGCGCCGCCACGCGCAGGCAGAACGCCGCCAAGAAGAGCGCTCGCGAGGTGAAGGTCGAGGCCCGCGGCACCGTCGCGCGCGTTACGGGACTGGCCAAGGCGGCGGGCAGCACGGCGGAGAACGCGGCCAAGGCGGTCGTCCACCGCGTGGAGGCAGTCCGCGGCGGCGGCTCATCCAAGGCCAAGCGGGGCAGGCGCAAGAAGCGCTGAGGGGCCGCCCCCCGCCGCACCGGGCGCGGCCTGCGAACCTAGTGGGTCGTGCCCGACCGCTCCGACATACGCAACGTGGCGATCATCGCCCACGTGGACCACGGCAAGACGACGCTCGTGGACGCCGTGCTGCGCCAGACCGGCGTGTTCGCCGAGCACGAGGCGCTCACCGACCGCGTGATGGATTCGATGGACCAGGAGCGCGAGCGCGGGATCACGATCCTCGCCAAGAACGCGGCCGTGGTCTACAAGCCCGCCGACGGTCCCGCGGTGAAGATCAACCTGGTGGACACGCCCGGCCACGCCGACTTCGGCGGCGAGGTGGAGCGCGGGCTGACGATGGTCGACGGGGTGATGCTGCTGGTGGACGCTTCCGAGGGACCGCTGCCGCAGACGCGCTTCGTGCTGCGTAAGGCATTGGAGGCCCGGCTTCCGGTCGTGCTGTGCGTGAACAAGGTGGACCGCCCCGATGCTCGCGTGGCCGAGGTGGTGGACGAGGTGTACGAGCTGTTCCTCGACCTCGACGCCGACGAGGAGCAGATCGAGTTCCCGATCGTCTACTCGAACGCCAAGGCCGGCTGGGCATCGCTCGACCCCGAGGTGGAGGGCAAGGACCTGCGCCCCCTGCTGGAGCTGCTGGTCTCGCGCGTGCCCGCGCCCGTGTATGAGGAGGGGCACCCGCTTCAGGCGCGCGTGACGAACCTGGACGCCGACGCCTACGTGGGGCGGCTGGCGCTGTGCCGGGTGCACCAGGGGACCATCACGCGCGGGCAGCAGGTGGCGTGGTGTCGCCGCGACGGCACCGTGGAGAACCTCAAGGCGGCCGAGCTCTACGTGAACTCCGGGCTGGTGCGCGTGTCCGCCGACGAAGCGGGGCCTGGCGAGATCATCGCCCTGGCCGGCATCCCCGAGATCACGATCGGCGAGACGATCGCCGACCCGCTCGACCCCCGGCCGCTTCCGGTGATTGCCGTGGAGGAGCCTGCCCTCGGGGTGACGGTGGGGATCAACAACTCACCGCTGGCCGGGCAGTCGGGGTCGCGCCTGACGGCGCGCCAGATCGAGGATCGACTCCAGGCGGAGCTGGTGGGCAACGTGGCGATCCGGGTGCTCGAGACGGAGCGCAAGGACACCTGGGAGGTGCAGGGCCGCGGCGAGCTGCAGCTGGCCGTTCTGATCGAGTCGAT
Organism: uncultured Thermoleophilaceae bacterium; assembly: GCA_963811055.1. Lineage (GTDB taxonomy): Bacteria > Actinomycetota > Thermoleophilia > Solirubrobacterales > Thermoleophilaceae > JACVRW01. Next base: position 37,670 of record CAWEPQ010000007.1, on the reverse strand, counting down.
GCGCCGCGAGGGCTTCGAGCTGACGGTGGGCAAGCCGCGCGTCGTTATTCGCGAGGTGGACGGCGCGGTGCACGAGCCGATCGAGCGGCTCTCGATCGACGTGCCCGAGGACTTCCTCGGAGTCGTCACTCAGATGATGGCGCTGCGCCGCGGGCGGATGGAGGGAATGGTCAACCACGGCACCGGCTGGGTGCGGATCGAGTTCCTCGTGCCCACGCGCGGCCTGATCGGCTTCCGGACTGAATTTCTTACTGAGACCCGCGGCTCGGGAATCATCCATTCGCTGTTCGAGGGCTACGAGCCGTGGCAGGGCGACATCCGCACGCGGCCCTCGGGATCGCTGGTGGCCGACCGCCGCGGCCGGACCGGCTCGTTCGCGCTGGTGAAGCTGCAGGAGCGCGGCCAGCTCTTCGTGGGTCCGGGCGAGGAGGTCTACGAGGGAATGGTGATCGGCGAGAACGCCCGCCAGGACGACCTCGACGTGAACGCCATCCGCGAGAAGAAGCAGACCAACGTGCGCGCCGCCGGCTCGGACGACACGATCAAGCTGGTGCCGGCGCACCGGTTGTCTCTGGACCAGGCGCTGGAGTTCATCCGCGAGGACGAGGCCGTGGAGGTCACGCCCGACGCGGTGCGGCTGCGCAAGGTCGAGCTCGACGCGGGCAAGCGGGCCAAGGGCACGAAGCAGAAGAAGTACGCGGTGGAGGCCGGCTAGTACCCGTATCGCCTCGGCCGCCGGTCAAGCGTCCGGGGCGGGGGCGGGCGCCCGGGTGCGAGCCTTGGCGCCCATCAGGGCCAGGTCGGCGGTGCCGAGCAGCTCCTCCGCGTCCACATCCGGCCCCGCCTCGGCGGTGCCGGTGCTGATCGTCACCGGCGCGCCATCGGGCCTGAGACAGCGGGTCTGGGCCGCCCGCCGCAGCCGCGCGGCAAGGTCTTCGGCGCCGACGTGATCAGTGTCGGGGAGGACCATCACGAACTCGTCTCCTCCCCAGCGAAAGCAGCGGTCGAGCCCACGTCTGCTCGCGTCGAGCACCGCCGCGACCTCGCGCAGGCACTCGTCGCCGTTGAGGTGCCCGAAACGGTCGTTGATCTCCTTGAAGCCGTTGACGTCTGCCACGAGGATGCTCAGCGGCTGGCGCCCGACGCGGGCGCGTCGCAGCTCCGAGGCAAGCATCTCGTCCAAAGCCAGCCGGTTGTCGAGGCCGGTGAGCCGATCGGTGCGGGCGCTCTGGCGAGCTTCGTCGCCCTCCTGCTGCATCTGCAGCCGCTTCGAGCGCACGTCGTCGGTCCAGTGGGTGGCGAACATGCTGAGCGCCAACCACAGCACCAGCTGCACCGACAGCTGGGCCGTGGCAAGCGAGTCCCAGTTCTCGTAGGCGAACGGCGCCACCGCCGCCAACACGACGAAGCCGAGGAACGGCACGGTGCGCCGCGGCGGGTGGACACAGGCGGTGTAGATCGCCCAGAGCAGCAGCAGCGACCCCAGCGGCGAGCTGCTCCCGGTGGTCAACCACTGCAGCACTGCGATCTGCGCGACCGCGAGATAGCTCAGCCCCAGCAGCTCGCCGGGGCTCGTGCCGGGGCCTCGCATGCGCACCCTCACAGCCACCACCAAGAAGACGAGCACCAGACCGCCGGCGACGACCCAACCCAGGCCTCCGAGCCGGGACGGAGGCGCCAGGGCGAGCGAGATCATTGCCACCAGCGCGGTTATCAGCCACGCCGGCACACACATCCGAATGGCGGGCGCCATGTCGGCCCCGGCATACGGGTCCTCACGCTTGCGCAGGAAGTGGCGAAGCGCCGACTTCTCGGGCTGCGGCGTGCTTGTGTCCACAGTTCCTGTGTCGGCACCCGCTCGCGCCGACACGAGTGCAAGGTAGGCGATACTCGGCGTTCGGCATCCGACGGGAGGACCCGCATGGCCCAGACGAAGGCGCAGCGCAGTGCCTCAGCAAGGAAGGCCGCCGGCTGCGGATATGCCTGAGGCACTCGTAATCGTCGACGTCCAGAACGACTTCACGTCGGGCGGCGCATTGGCCGTGCCGGACGGAGACGCGGTCATCGAGCCTCTGAACGAGCTGGCGTCTCGCTACGACACAGTGTTCGCGACTCGCGACTGGCACCCGCCGGATCACCAGTCGTTTCTCGAGCGGGGCGGACCCTGGCCGCCGCACTGCGTGCAGGGCACGCCCGGGGCGGAACTCCATCCGGGCCTCGACCGCTCGCAGATCGACGAGCTGGTGGACGCGGGCGATCGGCCCGATGTCGAGGGCTACTCGGCCTTCGACGGCACGGACTTCGAATCGCGATTGCGCTCGCGCGGGGTTGACACGCTGGTGGTCGGCGGCCTCGCCACCGACTACTGCGTGCGCGCCACGGCGCTCGACGCGCGCGAGCTGGGGTTCGGCGTCAGGGTCGTGACGGATGCCGTCCGCGGGATCGAGGCGAAGCCGGGGGATGTGGAGCGGGCGGTCGAGGAGATGCGCGCGGCGGGGGTCGAGCTCGTGACGACTGACGAGCTGGCCGGCTAGGGCGCGTACACCGGCGCCACGCAGGGATCGTCGACGCTGGCTGTGGCGAGCACCGTGTCGCTTCCCTTGAGCGTCGCCGTGGCAACGGCCTGCCCGACGGCGTAGTTCTTGACTCCGAGCCACGGCCCGTAGTGGCCCTCGTCGTCAGTTGTCGCGTCGAATCCGGCCCCACCGACCTCGGTGTCGATGTGCACGCTCACCTCTGCGTTGGGCGCGAAGCCGTCCAGCTCGACGGAGATGCCGTAGTCCCCAAAGCGGCTGTAGTCGGGCTGTTCGACAGCGTTGCACGACTCGGTGAGCGTGATGCGCGGCGCTCTGGCCGGCGGCGGAGGCGGCACGCACCCGGCCGCTCCGCGTATCCGTTGGGCATCGGCGAGCACTCGTCCGGCCTGCTGAGGGGTGAGCCCATGACCGGACTCGCGCGAGGCCAGCGAGACGAACCGGGCGAGCCACGTGCACGCCGGTCGCGGCCACCAGCTCCGGTAGGCCCGTCGCGCCTGGCGCAGCTCGAAGGTCAGGCGCCGCGCAGTGCGGTCGTCGAGGCCGTAGCCGTTCACAACGTCCTCGAGCATCTGCAGCTGAGCCACAACGCCGATGAGCACCAGCCGGATGGAGCGGGTCGTGGTGTTGCCCGAGTAGTCCGAGCTGGTGCAGGTGATGGTGGTCCACGGCTGCGTCAGCCAGATGCCCCGGGGCGGTGAGCACTCGATCGACGGGAGCGGGTCCAGGTTGTCCGAGGCCCAGGCCACATAGGAGATCCGAGCGCCCCTCGGACGGGTGGCGTTCACGAGGGCCAGGTCGGGAAGGTGTATCTCCGGAGGCTCTGAGTCCGGAGCCGCCTCCTGGACGGCGAGTCCGCCCTCGGTCACCACGCCGTTGTGAGGACTTACGGGAAGCGGGCAGGTGGTGGGTGCGGTCGCCCTCGATTCGATCCCGAGCCGGTCCTCATTGGACCTGTCGGAGATCAGGATCAGCTGGCCGGGAGACACGCCGGGAGGCGGGTTCTCGATTGCCACGCCCACCGCGGCGTAGGGTCCGTTGGCCGACAGGCAGGTGATCGACCCGCGGAGGTCGTGGCCGGCCAGCCGCTCGGTCACGGTGCCCGCCGGGTTGCTTTGATCCTGGTCGCTGCGGGCGGCGATCGTGAAGCGCACGCCCTGATCGGTCAGTCCCTCGCCGATCACGGAGCCGCCGTTCCGGTCGCCGCACTCGGACATGGCGCTCTCGATCGAGCTGCTCTCCGGAGGGCAACGTGACCGTGAAGGTCCAGAGGCTGGGCTCGACGTCGATGAGGACGAGTGGCCCGTAGCTGCCGTTGGCGTCGGCGGTGAACGTGGCGCTGGCGCCCCCGCCGCTCCAGTCGAACCGCGAGTTCGGCTCCACGCCGGTGAGACCGACCGAGATCGCGTACGGCTGTGCCGGGTTGTCGCAGCTCGGCTTGACGGTGAGCTTGGGTGCAGCCGAGGCCGGCACGGCGAGCGCGAGCCAGGCGAGGACGGCGATCGGGAGTGCGAGGCGGCGGCGCACGGCGGCGAACCTACGCGACTCGGCGGCGACGGGCAAGTCTTTTTGAGTATTCGTGCCGACTATGCGAAGAGATCGAGATCCGCAAGTCGCTCCCGGGCCTCCTCCGCAGCGCCATCATCGTCGTCATCGAGCTCGATCGCCCGCTCGTACGCCGTCCGCGCCTCGGCCAGCTCGCCGATCGCCTCCGCCGCCTTGCCGTACCAGCACAGGTTCCACGGATGGCTCGGGGCGATCGTCGCGTAGTAGCGGAGGTGGCGATAGGCCTCGCGGAAGCGCCCGAGCTCGTAGAGCGTGTAGCCGAGGCCGAAGTGCGCCATGTTGTCGCCGCAGGTCAGGCACGCCAGCCAGAGCGAGAAGGCGCGATTCGGGTCCTCCGCGCGCGTGGCCTCCTGGAACAGGATGCGGTTGAAGGTCGAGCGCTCGCCGAGAAGGGCCTGGGCCGCCATCGCGATCTCCCCGGCCGGCGCGGAGGTGAGGCCGAGCTGCGGCACGTGGAAGCGCGGGCCGTCCCAGATCGGCAGGAGCTCGGGATCGAACTCGCTGAACTCGACCACGCGGAACCCGAGCGTCCGGTCCCCCGCGGTGAGGTAGCCGAACTGCTCCCCCACCATGCGCCAGCTCTCGCTGGGCTGACCGTCGTCGACGAGGCCGAACTCGAGAGCCACGAGCCAGTCCAGCGAGGCGATGTGGTTCACGTAGAGCCGCGGCAGCTCCACCTCCGGCCTACCTGAACCTCCGGCGCCGGGCCGGACGGGCGATCCTGCCTTCGGGGGCGCGTTCCTCCGGGAACGCGCAGAGCTGTATGAGGTCGTCGCCTGCGGTGAGCCCGCCGCCAACGACGCCAGGCGCGACGATGCCGAACGCCTGGCCCATGCCCGGTGTGGGCTGGGGCGCCCGGGGCGCGTGGAGCGCCTCGCCGACGAAGGCGACTGCCGCCTGCTCGTCGGGCTCGGCGTCCTGCGCCCCGAGCGCCTCCAGCGCGTACCCCTGGGCAAGTCGCGGGAGGAGATCGGCGAAGACGTCGGCTCGGCTCACGAGGTCGAGCGCGACCGGGCGGCCGGCCACCGTGGCCACGGCACCGAGCTGTCCGGGAACCGGCTGGACGGCGCCGGCGAGCAGGTGCAGGTCGGGACGACGGCCTTCGTAGACGTCGTTCAACGAGTCGCTGGCGGAGTCCACGGCGTGGCGCCGCAGCCGCGACCCGACCTCGCGCCACACCTCGCCCTGGTCGGCACGCGGGATGGCGCCCGCGGCGGCGTGGCGATTGACCGCCTGGCGCTTGGTGCGCCGCAGCTCGGGATCGGCCGCGTGGGGTGCCGAGTCGAAGTGCTCGCCGTGCCGGCGGCCGTCCCAGCGACCCTGCTCGACACAGCTCACGGGCACGTCCACGCGCCCGCCGGCGGCCACGAGGAAGGAGGCGTCGAAGCTGCGGTTCTGCTGCGCGCCGAGCACCTCCTCGCCCTCGTAGACGAGCAGAGCGAGGTCGGTGGGGTTCTCGAGATGGAGGCTGCCGACGCTGGCGCCCCCGTCGAGCTCCTTCACGAACGCGCCGTGGTCGATGGCGCGGGCGAACGAGCGGTAGGCGAGGTTGCCGGTGCTGCCGAGCACGGGGAAGACGGCGAGTGGTCCTGCGACCTGCGGTGCGGCGAGTGTGAGCTGCGAGGTGATCGTGGTCATGGGTGGCTAGTCGGCCGCGGCGGCCACTGCCTGACAAGGGCCGTTCCATCCGCCCCTCGGACGACGATCGCGTTGGGTCTTGTCAGGTTCGGTCGCTCCTGGCGGACTCACCTCTCATTGACCGCGTTCGAGGAGCTTCCCGAGCATCAACTGAGCGAGCTGAGCGATGAGCAGCTCGTGGACTACCTGCGCGCCGCGCGCGAGGCCGGGGCCCCCGAGGCGATGAAGCCGGCGCTCGGGGTGCTGGTCTACGGCTACTGGGACGTGCTGGTGAACCGCGCGCGTCTGAAGCTGCCGCCCTCCGACGTCGAGGACGTGGCCTCCGAGGCGATGTTCAGCGCGATCGCGTCCGCGTTCGACGGCAAGTCGGTCGGGGAGTTCAGGGCGTGGCTGCACACGATCCTGTCGCGGCGCATCGCCGACCACCTGGAGGCGCGCAAGCGCAAGCCGCAGACCGAGAAGCTCGCGACCGAGCACGCCGGCGACGACGAGGTCTGGGGCGACGAGCCCTCCGAGGAGTTCTCGGGCGAGGCGCTCCACGCGGCCGAGTGCATCAAGCAGGCCTACCGCGAGGTCGAGAACGATGCGCACCGCCGCGCGATCGACCTCCACATCTTCGGACCGAACTCTCGGCCTCTCAGGCCGCGGCGGAGATCGGCGACGGGATGCGCGAGGACAACGTGCACCAGATCGCGTCCCGGTTCCTGAAGCGCGTCCGGGAGCTCCTCGACGAAGGCGATACTTCGGGCTGAGCCATGGCGGACGTGCAGAGACTCTTCGAGGCGTACAGGGAGGCGTACCCGGCCGACCCGAGCGAGTACCTGGCTCAGGTGTCCGGGCGGGACCGCGCCGAGCTGGCGGCGCTGATCGACGCGTTTCCTGGAGCAAGCGCCGCGACGGCAGTTCGACGCGGAGGCGTTCCGTGCACTCGCCCGCGTCCCGCGTGGCGGAGTCGGTGCAGCGCTCGCTGGCGGGTCAGAGCGGGATGTGGCCGTCGCTGCTGCCGCAGCTGCGGAACCGGGCTCGGCTGAAGCGCGCGGATCTGGTGGCGGAGCTGGCTGACCGGCTTGGCGCCTCGGGTCAAAGTGAGAAGGTCGGCGCCTATTACCACCAGATGGAGCAGGGCCTGCTGCCGGCGTCCGGGGTGTCCGACTCCGTGCTGGAGGCGCTGGGACGGATCGTCGGGACCGGCAAGGAGGCGCTGCGCAAGGCGGGTGAGATGCCGGCGGCGGGCGCGGCAGATGCCGGACCCGGCGGCGCGGTATTCGCTCGGAGCTCGGCTCCGGTGGATGCGGCCGCCGAAATGCCGGGGGCTCCGGCGGCTCCGGAGGAGTGGGACGAAGTCGATCGCCTCTTCCGCGGCGGCTGATCCGTTCGTCAGTTCCGGGGCCATGCCCCGACCTGACCTCAATGAACGAACTACTCCTCCTCTATCGCTACGCGCTGCGCGTGGGCGACAGGCCGTTGACCGAGCGACTGAGCCGCGTGATCCGCGGCGACCGACTGCTCCGAGAACGGGCGGACGGCGAACTCGCATTGATGCCGCGCGGGCTTGCTCGATGGTCGGGAGGAGCCGAGCGGACACTCCACCGGCTGGTCGACCGCCTCGGCGCCGTGATGCTCTGAGCGCTTACGATCGGAGCCGATGCAATCTGAGGTGGAGCAGCACGCCGAGCGCGTGCTCGCCGAGGTACCGGACTGGATCTGGGACGGCAAGAGCCTGCCGGTGCCGGTGGAGCACATCGCCGACACGTGGTTCGGGCTGCACGTGCGCGACGTGGAGGATCTGCGGACGGCGCCCGGGGTGCCTGCGCTGCCCTCCGATGCCGTCCTCTCAGGGCTGCTGCTGCCCGCCGCGGCCGAGATCTGGGTGAACGCCGGCGAGGCGCGGCAAGTGGCCGCCGCGGCGGCGGTTCACCAACAGCGGTACCGACATCACCGGCTTCGTGACCATCACCGCGCGCACCGGCGACGACGAGATCTCCAACATCCTCGTGGAGAACGGCACGCCGGGCTACGAGATCGGCGAGCCCTACCGGAAGATGGGCTGGAACGCCTCGGACACGCGCCCGCTCGCCTTCGACGACTGCCGGGTGCCCGAGGAGAACCTCGTGGGCCCGCGCGGCCAGGGCTTCAAGCAGTTCCTGCAGACGCTCGACGGCGGGCGCATCGGCGTGGCCGCCATGGGCCTCGGCCTCGCCCAGGGCGCACTGGACGAGGCGCTCCAGTACGCCAAGGAGCGCAAGGCTTTCGGCCAGTCGATCTCCAAGTTCCAGGCGATCCAGGGCAAGCTCGCCGACATGTCGACCGAGATCGAGGCCGCGCGGCTGCTCACCTACAAGGCGGCGCTCGAGAAGGACGCCGGCAAGAACTTCAGCCTCACCGCCGCCCAGGCCAAGCTCAAGACCGGCCGGCTCGCCGTGAAGGCCTCCGAGGAGGCCGTGCAGATCCACGGCGGCTACGGCTACATCGAGGAGTACCCCGTCTGCCGCTTCTACCGCGACGCCAAGATCCTCACCATCGGCGAGGGCACCGACGAGGTGCAGCAGATGGTGATCGCGCGGGCGCTCGGCTGCTAGCCGACTAGCCCATGTCCGGGCAGACCCTCGCGATCGCGCATGTCTTCTACGAGCGCTACAACCGCGGCGACCTCGATGGCGCGATGGAGCTGTTCGCCGACGACGCCCGGCACGACAACCGTGTGCTCGGGCAGACCTTCGAGGGCAAGGCCGCGATCCGCGCGTTCCTCGACGACTACGCGGACATCGTCGAGGAGCCCAATGCCGTGCCCACGGCGTTCGCGACGGAGGAAGACCTCATCATCGTGACGGTCAGCCTGAGCGGCCGGCTCCGGCACACGGGCATCACCCAGGACACCATCCCCACGGAGCTGTTCCACGGTTGGCGGCTCGATGACGGCAAGTTCTGCTGGTTCGCGATCTGCTCAAGGGTCGTGGACGTCCTGAGGGCCGCCGGCCGGCACGACTGAGTCAGGGCCGGCGCAGCGAGCGCAGCCGCATCGCCATCCGCTGGGCTGAGGCCCCGGCGCGGTCGGCTCGCGACCCGGCGGCGGGCAGCAGCCCCAGCTTGCGCGCCACGTCCATGTTGTCGAACACGATCCGCAGCCGCGAGACCTTCTCGTCGCGGTACTCGTGGAAGTCGGCCCCGAAGAACTCGAGCGGCCTGCCGGTGGGAGCGAAGCCGGGCGGGTCGAGCGGGCCGGTGAAGCGGCCCGTGCCGCGCCAGTAGAAAGACGCTGCCTCGGCGTTGGGCTTGATGAACGGCCCGTCGGTGAACTCGAAGCGCAGATCGGGCATCGCCGTCCAGACCGAGTCGAGGAACGGGCGGACCTCGGCGTGGCCGTGCATCGTCGTGGGCCAGGCCGAGTCCTCGTAGACGACGTCCTCGGTCATGAGCGCCAGGAGCCGCGCAGGGTCGTGCGAGTTCCAGGCCTCCCCCCACCTCGCCGCGAACGCCTCGAGCCAAGCCGGGGTCGAGCTGCGTGGATGCTGCACGGCCGGTGATCATGGAGCGGCCTCCTATATAGGGCGAGTCGCGAACGAAGCTAGCGCGCGCGGACCGACGGGTCAACGCCGGCCGCGGCCAGCGCCGTCTCGCGGTCGAAGTAGTTGCGCAGCTCGACCAGCAGCCCGTCCTCGAAGCGCATCACGCAGAAGACCTCCCACTCGATCGCCACGCCGCTGGCCGGCGCCCGGCCCGACGGCGCCACGCGCACGAACACGCCCTCCGAGCGGGGCTGCACCTCGCACACGGGAATGGAGAAGCGGCCGAGCAGCTCCATGTAGGAGTCCATCCGGGCCAGCGCCGCGTCGCGGCCGCGCACGATCTGCGCGTCCGGCATCTCCGGCGCGTCGTAGAACTCCACGTCGGGATGCACATGGAGCTCCGCGTACTCCGGCAGCGTGCCCTCTTCCCACGCCTCGAACGCACCGCGAGCAAGCTCGGCATCGCGAGTGGTCATGGGCGCAATCTAGCCTTCCGCCGGCAATGAAGCGAACCGCGGCCCTCTTCCTCGTGCTCTTCGGCGTCTACGCCGCCACGCTCGGCTTCCACGCCTTCAACGAGTCCGACTACGCCGGCGACGAGCCGCACTACCTGCTCGCCGCCGAATCGCTGAAGCGCGACCACGACGTGGACGTGAACGACGAGTTCATCGCGCGCGCCTACTCCGACTTCTACCCCTACGACCTCGACGAGCACGGCGTGGAGACCGACGGCCGCCTGAACGAGCCGCACGGCGTGGGCTTCCCGCTCCTCATCCTGCCCGCCTACCTCGTCGGCGGGGCCAAGGGCGTCGAGCTGTTCCTCGCGGCCATCGCCGCGCTGGCGGTGGCGCTGGCCTACCGGCTGGCGCTCAGGGTGGTGCCCGACCCGTGGGCGATCGGCGCCGCCGCGGCGGTGGGCCTATGTCCCCCGTTCATCGCCTACGGCACGGCGGTCTACCCGGAGCTCACCGCCGGCGCCGCGCTCGCCGGCGCCGCGCTGCTGGCCCTGCGCCTGGACGAGCGCCCGCGCCGGCGCGAGGCCTTCCTCTGCTTCGCGCTGCTCGGCTTCCTCCCCTGGCTCGGCACCAAGTTCGTGCCCGCCGGCATCGTGATCGGCTTCGTGGCCGCCCGCGGCCTCTGGCGCGCCCGCAGGCGCACGCTCGCCATCGGCTCCGTCGAGATCTCGCTCTTCAGCGCCGTGTTCTACGTGGCCATCAACGAGGCGCTCTACGGCGGCCCCACCCCCTACGCCGCCGACCACCCCGACGACAGCGCCACCGACGCCGACTCCCCGGCCGGGTACGTGGCCCGCGCCTACCGGCTGGTGGCCCTCTACATCGACCGCAACTGCGGCCTGCTGCGCTGGGCGCCCGTGTTCCCGCTCGCCTTCGCCGGCCTCTGGTGGCTCTGGCGCATGCACCGCGACCACCTCTCGCGAGCGGTGGCCGACGTTCGCCAGGTCGAGCTCACCGCCGGCCTCTGCGCCGCGGCCCTCGGCGCCCACTGGCTCACCGCCTCGTTCCTCGCCCCCACCATGTTCGGCTTCTGGTTCCCGCCGCGGCACCTGCTGGCCGGCCTCCCGCTGGCCATCCCGCTGGTCGCGCTCGGCCTGCGCCACATGCCGCAGGATCGGCATCGCGCTCTCGGCGCTCACCCTCGTCGGCAGCGTGTGGCTCTACGCCGACGTGGGGTTCTTCGGCGGCTCGTTCGTGACCGACCGGCCCGACGCTCCGTTCGGGCCGCTCACCGCGCTCTGGCCGGTGTTCCAGACGGCGACAACTGGCCGTTCACGCTGGCCGGCGCGATCGCCGGGCTGGCCGTTCCTCTTCTGCTGGCGCGAGTACCGCCACTCGCGCCAGACCGCCGGCGCCACGCGCGCCAAGTACTCCGGGTAGCGCACGAACGAGCGGCCGGTGGTGCGCCGGCGGTAGGACACCGGCACCTCCACCGGCTCGATGCCCGCCCCCCAGAGCGACAGCGTGAGCACCTGGGCGTAGTTGTAGTCGTGGGCGATCGCGCCGTGGCGAGCGCCCGGGCGGAGAAGGCGCGGTAGCCCGACTGGCCGTCGCTGGACACCGTGCCGGCAGAGCATCCCCACGCAGCGCGCTCGTGACCCGGTTGGCGAGCGTGCGGTGCCAGGTCATCCCGTCGCGGTCCCCGAGGAAGCGCGAGCCGATCACGTAGTCGGCGCGCCCGCGCGCCACCGGCTCGAGCACGGTGGCGAAGTCGGCCGGGTCGTACTCGCCGTCGCCGTCGAGGTACACCGCGGCGGCGTAGCCCTCGTCGCGCGCGTGCGCGAGTCCGGTGCGCAGCGCCGCGCCGAGGCCCTCGGACGCTGCGTGCGACACCACCCGCGCCCCGTGCTCGCGGCCGATGGCCGCGGTGGAGTCGCGCGAGCCGTCGTCCACCAGCAGGACGTCCACGGGCATCCCGCAGGCCTCCCGCGGCAGCCCCGCCAGCACGCGGCCCACGGCGGGCTCCTCGTCGCGGGCCACCACCACGGCGAGCGCGCGGCCGGCCGAGGCGCCCTGCTCGATGCAGGGGTCGAGCTCGGGCACCATCGGCCGGCCCCGCGCCGCCGCGGGGGCCTCCACGCCGAGCAGTGACGACACCGTGGCCGCCAGCTCGCACACCGAGCGCGGCTCGCGGCTCACCGCGCCGGCCCGCGCGCCCGCGCCCCAGACCACGAACGGCACCGGGCGCTCGCCCCAGTCGAGGTGGCCGTGGCCGCCGATCCCCCGCCCCTGCCCGTGGTCGGCCATCAGGATCACCGTGGCCCCGTCGAGCTTGCCGCGCTCCTCGAGGAAGCTGAGGAAGTCGCCCACGTGGCGGTCGGTCTCGGCGAGCTGGTCGAGGTACTCGGGGCTGCGCACGCCGCGCACGTGGCCGAGCTGGTCGGCGGCCAGGAGCTGGAGCACGAGCAGGTCCGGGTCCTCCTCCTCCACCACGCGGCGGCCCTCGGCGCACAGCGAGCTGTCGATCTGGCCGGTGGGCTGCACCGAGGTGACCGAGCGCACGACGTCCTCGCCGAACGGGTCGAGCAGGTGGGCGATCCCCACCAGCCGGCCGCGGCGCCCGTGGCGCTCCAGCACGTCGAACACCGACTCGCGGCGCACGCCCGAGCCGCGGGGCGAAGTTCGAGCGCATCCCGTGCTCGGCCGGCGAGGCGCCGGTGAGCATCGAGGAGAAGCAGACGACGGTGCGCGCCGGGTGGGCCGGCTCGACGCCCAGGTACTCGGTGCCCTCGCGCGCGAGGCGGTCCATGACCGGCGCGTCCGCCTGCCAGAGGCGCCCGCGGTTGCAGCCGTCCACCACGATCACGTAGACGCGCTCGGCGAGCGGCTCGGCGCACGGGCGGCTGGGGCGCGCGCTCGGGGTAGCGCGGGCAGCCGCGTGCGCGCGAACCAGCGCCACGCCACCGTGCCCGCGGCCGCCGCCAGGCCCGCCGCCAGCGCGATCCAGCCCACGGAGGCGAGGCCGGGATCCTCGGCCAGCAGGTTGCCCGGCGCTGAGGGTCATCACGAGCTTCGGCACCTGCTCGAGCGCGTTGCCGCTGGTGGGGTCCGAGTTGGTGAGCACGAGCCGCCAGAAGCGCAGCCCGTTGCGTCCACGGCGCGCCGGTGCGCAGGTGGTAGTAGATCGAGCCCCAGAGGACGACGGTGAAGAACACGTAGCCGGCCAGCGCGCCCGCGAGCAGCGGCAGCGCGCGCCAGGGCTCGAGCAGCGGGATCGAGGCGAGGGCGACCAGCCACAGCAGCGCCCGGCTGCGCAGCGGGAACGTGAAGCGCGAGAGCACCAGCGCGAGCGCCAGGGTGCCGGCCAGCGCGAGAGCAGCGAGCCGTCGGGGGCCAGGCCCACGCGGCGCCGCGCACGAGCAGCACCATCACCGGGTAGACGACCGAGAACGGACGGCCCTCGTTGAACACGTTCCACGCGCGCGCGGCCCAGATCTCGAAGCCGCCCGCCGCCCGCTGACCGTCGCCGCCGATCACCGCGGCATCTTAGGGAACCCTAAGTCATGGCGCGGCCCCATGTGACATGGTCGCTATCCAGAAGACTTGGAGCTCGCATGAAGCGCCTTGCAGTAGCCCTCAGTCCCCCTCGCTATCGCGCTCTCCGCCTGCGCTGTCGGTGTACCCACGCCGTCGACCGACGTCAGCGACGACGAGGCGACCCTGAACGGCACCGTTCGCAGCGACCATGCCGCCCTGGTGGACTACTGGTTGCGCTACGGGGACACGACCTCCTACGGCACCGAGACGCCGCGACGCAGCATTGCGGTCGGCGGCGGGGGAGTCCCGCAGCCGGTCTCAGAGCCGATCAGCGGTTTGAGCCCGGACTCGACCTTCCACTTCCAGTTCTGTGTTCGGGACACGTTCGCCACGGCGCCACGCAACATCTGCTCAACGCGACAGGCACGTTCGCCACGGTGGGCGACTAGTCGTCCGCGGCTCGGCCGTCGCGACGTCGACCGTGCGACAACCAGGATCCTCGATCCTCGCCTGTCGACGCCCACTGACCAACGCGGGGCTCGACACGCGCCCGCATGATCCCCCGCGGGCGTCAGTTCGCTTTCAGTCGACCCAACACGAGGCCGGCGAGATCTACGTCGTGAAGCAATGTGCGTCCGGTCGTCGATAACCTTCGTTCGTGACGGGGAGCAAGGCGCACGCTCGGACTGTGACGCGACGCCGACCTCGCTACGATGACGCCAATTCGCCTTACCATCGACAGGCGCTGACGTTGAGCCGAGCTGGGGATCAGGCGACTATCGCCCTGGACGCCGCGGACCGATGGACCGAGGACGGCGTGACGGACTGACCCGCGCGGCACCCGGATCCGGACGACGCTTCGTGGGCTACCGATCGGCGCCACGAGATCCGTTGCCCCGGACGGCAGCGCTCAGGCGGGTGCACGATGCCGCCGTCCGAGCGCTCTCAGCTGCTCGGCCGCCAGGGCCGCAGGCGCGGCAGCCAGGCGGGCACGGCGCGGCGGTAGGCGTCGTAGTCGGCGCCGAAGCTCTCGGCGAGCGTCGGCTCCTCGTAGAAGCGCACGAACGCGGCGAAAACGAGCCACATCGCCGCCGCGTAGCCCAGCAGCACCAGCTGCCCGAGCAGCAGCGCCTGGCCGAGGATCGCTGCCAGCACCGCCACGTACATCGGGTTGCGCACGTGGCGGTAGATGCCGCCGACCACCAGCAGCTGGGGCGGCGCCACCGGCGCGGGCGTGCCGATGCCCTCCACGCACGAAGCGCGCGAACGCGTGCAGCACGACCGCCGACCCCGCCGGCGGTCACCAGCGCACCCAGCACGCGCAGCGGCAGCCAGAGCTCGTTGGACTCCCAGCCCGTGAGGAGCCACGGCACGACGCCGGCGACAACGCCCGGCGCCACCACCAGGAACAGAGCGCTGCCAGCCGCCGCCATCCGCCTGGACATTGCGCGCACTCTTACGCAACTTGACGGGCCGTCCCGGTTTGATGCCGGCATGAGGCGAACCTGGCCCGCCCTCCTCGTCGCGGCATCGCGCTGCTCGCGCTGGTGCCCGCCGCCCAGGCCGCGTTCCCCGGCCGCAACGGCCAGATCGCCTACGTCCACAGCTCGTACTCGAGCCCGGAGAGCGGTGAGGGTCCGAACCGGTCGATGATCGCGCTGATGGCGGGCGCGCCTCCGCGGCGACGACCGCTTCACGCTCCGGAGCTGCACGGTCATCGACGAGATCGCGCAGGACCCGGCCTGCGCCACCTCCTTCACCGAGCCCGGCCTACTCGCCGCGCGGCGATTTCCTCGCCGTCGACGCGGGCACGCGGCTCGCGATCCTGAAGAGCGACGGCTCCGACTTCCGGCTGCTGCCGCGCCAGACCGTCGACGACGGCGAGCCCGCCTGGAGCCCGGACGGCAAGCGCATCGTCTTCACCGGCATCTCGCCGGGATCGCACCGCTGCCGATCTCTACGTGTACAACGTGGCCAGGCGCGTCTCGCGCCGGCTGACCACCACCGGCGCCCGCGCGCCGGCGTGGTCCACGCGCAACCGGATCGCCTACGTGACCGGCTACCGGACGTGGTCGGGCAGCCGGTGCGCGGACAGCTCGCCACGATCAAGCCGGACGGGTCGGGCCGGCGGCCGCTCACGCGAAAGAACGGGCTGGCTCCGGCATGGTCGCCGCACGGGACCAAGATCGCGTTCGTGCGCAAGGGCTACCTCTACGTGATGAACGCGAACGGCGGCGGCCTGCGGCGCGTGCGCGGACGCCAGCCGATCTCGGCGGAGGACGTGGCGTGGTCGCCCGACGGGCGCTTCCTCGCCTACCACCCGTTCGAGTCGGGATCTTCATCGTGAGGGCCGACGGGACGCGGCGAGCGGGAGTTCGAGTCCGGCGCGGTGAGCTCGGACAGCAGCTACGACGCGTTCGCGCCGGACTGGCGCCCGCTGCCGAGGCGCTAGGCGGGCTCGACCAGGCGCCGGGCGAGGTAGTCGTCCTCGCCCTCCACCCCGGGCGGGCAGAAGAAGTACCCGCCGCCGAAGGCGACCATGTACTCGTCGAGGTCCTGCCCGTGCGTGCGCCGCTTGACCGTGCGCGAACTGTCGCTCGAGGTCGCGGCAGAAGGCCAGGAACACCGAGCCGGAGTCGAGCAGCCCGTAGTCGTCGAAGCCGTTGGCGAACACGAACGGGCCGGCGCAGGAAGCGGTGGCGCTCGTCGCCCGGCTCGCGCGGGTTGGCCATCCGGATGTGGGCGTCGATCGGCGTGCGCTCGTCGAGCTTCGGCACCTCCTCCTCGCGCCGCCCCTCGAGCGGCGCGCCGGACACCTTCTTGCGGCCGATCGAGTCGCTCCTGGGCGGTGCGCGAGAGCCGGTCCCAGCGCTCCAGCTTCAACCGGATCAGGCGCACCGCCAGGTAGGAGCCCGCCGCGCGCCCACTCCGGCGCCTCCTCGCCGGTGAAGATCAGCTCGTGGCGATCGGCGCCGATGTTCTGCGAGCCGTCGGGGAAGCCGAGCAGCCCGCGCGCGTCGGCCACGCCCTCGCGCTTGCGCGTGGAGGGGTTGTCCTCGGCGAAGCGCTGGAAGCAGGACTGGGCCCAGCGACCCTCGAGCCGGCCCTTGGTGCGGCGCATGACGTCGCGCACCGCGTGGTGGGTGATCATCGCGTGGTCCGACTGCACCAGCACCAGCAGGTCGCCGTGGCAGCGGCGCGGATCGAGGTTGTCGCCGGGGAACGAGGGCATGCGGCTGAGCGCCGGCGGCCGGCGGCCGGCGCAGCCCGAAGCGCTCGTCGAACAGCGACGCGCCGAGCGCGAGCGTGATCGTGAGCCGGCCGTCGTCGCGGTCCTCGAAGCCGAGCTCGCCCGTGTCGGAGGGGGCAGCGCCGCGTTCGAGATCGGGTCGAGCCGATCCGGGTGGCCCTGGGTGAGCTCGGCGATCCTGGCGGTGAGGTCCTGGAAGAGCGTCTCCAGGTCGTCGGTCACCACGTCGAACGCCGCCACCATCCCGTAGGGCGTCCGCGGCGTGACGATGCCGGCCTGGCGCGGGCCCTCCCAGGGAACGAGCTCGGCGTGCGCGTCGTCGTCGTCCAGCAGCTGCGAGCGGCGCCGAAGGCCCCCGCCGCCACCGCCGCGCCTCCCGCCGCGCTCTGTACGAAGCGCCGCCTGGAGACGCCGCTCACGCCCGGCTCACCCCTGTACGCCGAGCGTCCCCTGCACGCGGGCCAGCGGCTCGGCGAGCGCCTCGATGCTCTGCTTGACCGCACGCTGCTGGGCGTCGGTCAGCTCGTCGTAGGGCGGCGAAGCCGCTGCCGCTGCGCAGCTTCTCGACCTCCTCGAAGGCGCCGTCGAAGGCGTCGTCGATCTCGTCGGCCAGCTCCGGCGTCCTTGGCCTGCACGAGCGGCGCCAGCGCGTCGAAGAACTCGCGCGCGCCCTCGAGGTTGGCCAGGAAGGTGGGGAGGTCGAGCTTCGAGTAGCGCTCCTCCTCGCCCGTGATCTTCGACTCCTCGACCTCGTCCACCAGCTCCGCGGTGCCGGGGATGACCACCTCGGGCGTGACCTTCGGCCTCGGCCATCAGCGGGTCGAGCGGCGCGAGTCGCGCACCAGGCCGGCGGCCAGGGCGCGGGTGCGCGCGGTGATCTCGCCGTCGTGCCAGAGCGCGCGCTCTATCGGGTGGAAGCCGGTCCAGGTGGGGTCCTCCCCCTTCTTCGGGAAGTCATCCTCGCGGGCGTCGATCTTGCCGTCGAGCTCCGGGAACAGCGCCACGAGCGGCTCGATCCGCTCGTAGTAGGGGCGACCGGCGGCGTAGGCCTCCTTGGCCTGCGGCACCGAGCCGGCGTCGACCGCCTCCTGGAGGGCGATGGTGGCGGCCACCAGGTCGGCGGTCTGCCGGCGCGCGTAGGTGGCCACCTTCGACATCGCCGCCTGGAGGCCCTCGGCGCTGGTGGCGTTCGTGTCCACGGTCACCGTGCCGGTGGTGCCGGTGCCCGTGGTGCCGGTGGTGGCGCCGCCCTCGATCTTCACGCCCTCGTCGTCCTCGCCGCACGACGCCACCACCGTGGCGGCACCGCCGCCGATCACGGCCGCCGCGAGCACCGCGATCCACTGCCTGCCAGCCATTCGACCTCCGAAGGGTTAGGGTCGCCTAAGGGCTTAGGGAACCCTAACAAGGAGCGGCGCGCGCGTGACGCCGCGCTACGTGGGGGCGGCGAGCGCCAGACGAGCCAGAGGTTCTCCACCCGGTCCGCGAACGCGCGCGGGCGCTCGGCGTAGAGGCGCCGCCGAGAACGAACGCCTCGGAGCGAAGCGCCTCGCGCCGCGACTCGATCACACCGGCCAGGACCGCCAGGCGGTCCGCGCCATCGGGGCCGTGGCCTGCGCGCCGGGCGAAATCGAGCAGCACCTCGAGGTCGTGGTCCTCCCCCAGGCGCTCCGACAGCGGGTGGGCAGCCTTCGCCAACGAGCTCCATCACCGGCGGCCAGACGTCGCGCAGAACGGTCAGGTTGTACCAGTGGTCCTTGACGCGCTTGCGCCACTCGTGGAGGTTCTCGGCGCTGGGCTCGCGCCGCGCCGCCCGGAGCGCGCGCTGCCCGCGCCAGTACCCGCGCTCGAGCCCGGCGCGCACCACGACGAAGTCGTCGCCGGGCGGCGTCCACGTCCTCACCCTGTCGCGGATCCTCGTCAGCTCGAGCGCGGTGGCGTCGGTGCTCGCGACCGCCACGGCGCTCCGGTGCTCCTCCAGCTGCGCGCGCAGCGGAGCGGCCACGTCCGGGGGCAGGTCCTCGAGACCGGCCAGCGTGGCGAGCATCACGTCCGCGTCGCGCACTCCGGAGAGCGAGCGCCCGACGTCGCGCAGCGCCTCGTTCTCGCGGGTGCGCACCTTCGCGCTCGGTGGAGGAGCGAACCAGCCGCAGGAGCGCGCGCAGCTTCTTCACGTCCTTGCGCGCCTCGTGCACCGCCTCCTCCGCGGTGCTGTCGGTGGTGCCGCCGAGCTCCTCCAGGGCGTGGGCTGATCCGGCCGTGCGCGATGCGCGCTATCCCCTTGCCCACGGGCTCGTCGCGCTGCAGCCGGAAGGCGCGCGACGGGACCCTTCGCGCCCGTCCCGGATTCACTATCCGCTCGCGCTCGAGCAGGCGCGCCGCGGCGGACGCCGGGTCGAGGCGGCGGGCCACCACCTCGTCGAGCAGCTCCTGCACCGACTCGTCCTCGCGCACCTGCTCCTCGAGGCTGGCGCCGCAGCCGCGCGCCGGCCAGCGCCATCACCTCGTTCATGAGGTTGCGCCGGCGCCGCTCGTCCAGGGTTCCCTGCTCGGCGATGTGCTCGCGGTGCTCGGCGATCTTCTCCGCCAGCTCCTCGATGCCCTCGCCGCGCGAGGCCTCGGTCTTCAGGATCGGCACGCGCCAGCCCTCCTGCGGGCCGAGCGAGAGCACGCCGCGGATCTCGCGCATCATCGTGTCGGTGAGCGGGTGGTCGGACTTGTTGACCACGATCACGTCGGGGATCTCCATCACGCCCGCCTTCAGCGCCTGGATCGAGTCGCCGCTGCCCGGCATCAGCACGAGCACCACGGTGTCGGCGTGGTCGATGATGTCCACCTCGGCCTGGCCCACCCCCACGGTCTCGAGGAACACGTCGTCCTTGCCGGACGCGTCCATCAGGAGCGCCGCCTGGAGCGTGGCCTCCGACAGCCCGCCGAGCGAGCCGCGGCTGGCCATCGAGCGGATGAACACGCCGGGGTCGAGGAAGTGGTCCGACAGCCGGATGCGGTCGCCGAGCAGCGCGCCCTTGGTGAACGGCGAGCTGGGGTCGATCGAGAGCACCGCCACCTCGCGCTCGCGTGCGCGGGCGTTCTCCACGAGCCGGCCGATCAGCGTGGACTTGCCCACCCCGGGCGGCCCGGTGAAGCCGGTGATCGCGGCGCGGCCGGTCTTCGGATAGACCTCGCGCACGAGCGCCCAGCCCTCGGGATCGTCGTTCTCCACGAGCGAGATCGCCCGCGCGAGCGCGCGCTTGTCGCCCTGCGAGCAGGGGCTCGGTGAGCTCGGCGGCGGTGCGGGCGGTGGCGGGCCATCGGCGAGGAATCCTACGGGGCGGGCCGCACCGGGCCGCGCCTTACTCGTACGCCAGCGCCTCGCAGCACGTCGAGCCTGGCCGCCCGCCGCGCCGGCCAGATCGCCGCCAGCACCCCGGCCAGGGCGGCCAGCAGCAGCAGGACGATCAGCGTGCCGATCGGGTAGGCCAGCTCGAAGCCCTCGTCGGCCAGCGGGCGCGACACCAGCGCCGCGAAGATCACGCCCAGCACCGTGCCCAGGATCGCCCCGATCAGAGCCGTGATCACCGACTCGTAGCGCATCAGCCGCCGCACCTGGCGGCGCGACATGCCCACGGCCCGCAGCATCCCCAGCTCGCGCGTGCGCTCGTGGATCGAGAGCGCCAGCGTGGTCACGATCCCGAGCAGCGAGATCACCACGCCAGCGCGAGCAGCACGTAGAAGAACGCCACCAGCTGGTTGATCTGCTCCTCCTGGTTGTCCTTCAGCTCCTGCTGGTTCAGCGTGTCCACGGTCGCGAAGTCGGCCTTGACCTCGCGCTTGATGACCTCCTGCACGGCGTCCGCGTCGGCGCCGGGCTCGAGCTTCACGAAGGTGAGCGAGGGCGAGCGCACGCCCGAAGCTCCGCCGCAGCTCGTTCTGGGTCACCACCAGGTTGCCGAGCAGGTCGGCGTTGTCCTTGACCGTGCCCGTCACGGTGTAGATGCGGTCGCGCTCGAGCGGCGTGCGGACGACGATGCGGTTGCCCACCTCGATGTCGTTGGACTTGGCCCAGGCGTCGTCCAGCACCGTCTGGCTGTCGTCCAGCGACGACAGGGTCTCGGGGGAGCCCTCCTCCCAGTCGAGCGAGAGCACGTCGGACACGTTCTTCGGATCGACCGCCGACACGCGCACGTCCTTGCCGCCGCACCACCCCGCCGGCGAAGGACAGCGAGGAGACCGTCTGCACGCCCTGCGCCCTGGCCGCCTCGCGGCCGGCGCCCGGGCTGATCGGCGAGAAGCCGTCGGTGTTCTGGAGGACGAGGTCGCCCTGGAAGTTGCGGTCGATCGCGTTGCCCACCGAGGCGCTGATGCCGGCGGCGAAGACCGTGACGAAGACCACCACGGCCAGGCCGATCATCAGCGCGCCCGCGGTGACCGCGGTGCGGCCCGGCTTGCGCACCGCGTTCTCGCGCGCCAGGCGCCCGGTGATGCCGCTGAGCTTCTCGAGCGGCCAGCCGCAGATCGAGGCGAGCGGGCGCACGAGCTTGGGGCTGAACATCGAGACGCCGAAGCAGCGTGGCCACCGCGCCGCCGCCCACGAGCCCCGCCGCGGCGTTGGCGTCGTCGGTGCCGCCGAACAGGCCGGCGCAGGTCATGCCGATGCCCGAGGAGCACCAGCAGCACCGCGACGCCGGTGAAGATGCGCCCGCGCGTGCGACTCTCGGGCAGCTCCGCGTCGAGCAGCGCGGCCATCGGCGTCACGCGCGTGGCCCGCAGCGCCGGCACCAGGGCGGCGGCGAGCGTGACGAAGATGCCCACCACCAGCGCGACGATGATCGTGCGGCTGGCCACCACGGTGCCGGTGTTGGGCAGGTCGATGCCGAAGGCTCTTGAACACGGCCCCGAGGCCCGCGGCGAACCCGATCCCGGCCGGCACGCCGAGTCCCGCGCCGAGCACGCCGAGCAACAGCGCCTCGAGGATCATCCCGCCGAGGATCTGGCGGCGGCTCGGCGCCGAGCGTGCGCAGCAGCCCGAACTCGCGGATCCGCTGCGCGACCGTGATCGAGAAGATGTTGAAGATCAGGAAGCTGCCCACGAGCAGCGCCACGCCGCCGAACACGAGCAGCACCACGCGGAAGAACGAGAGGTCGTCCTTGATGTCCTGTGCCTGGCGTGCGGCGGCCTCGTTGCCGGTCTCCACCACGAGCCGTGCGCGGCAGCACGCGATCGACCCGCTGGCGCAGCTCGCGCGGGGTCACGCCGGGCGCGGCCTTGATCGAGATGCCGTCGAGCTCGCCCGGCTTGTCGGTGATGCGCTGGGCCTCGGGCAGCGTGAGCTGGGCGGTGCCGGACCCGCCGCACGAGGTGTTGCCGAGCCGCTGGAGGCCCGACGATCCGGTACCCCTTGACCCCGGCCTGGCCGGCGATGCGGAGGGTGTCGCCGATGTCGAGTCCCTCGCGATCCGCGGTGGACTCGTCGATCGAGGCCTCGTCGGAGCTCTCCGGGGGCCGGCCCTCGGTGTAGGTGAGCGTCTCGAACGGCTCGGGCGAGGTGGAGCTGATGAACTCGGGAGCGAAGCTGTTGCTCGAGCGGGTCGCCCTTCTCGTCCACGAAGCGGCCGAGCGAGAAGATGCCGCCCTCGGCGGCCTCCACGCCGTCCACGCGCCGCACCCGGTCGAGGTAGCGCTCCGAGAACGGCGGGCAGGTCGCCGCTGTCGGCCTGGCCCGTGGTGCTCGACGAGACCGCGACGTCGGTGCCCGCGTAGGCCTCGTCGAAGATCTCGTCGAACGAGTGGTTGATCGTGTCCGTGAGGACGTAGCTCCCGGCGATGAACGCGACGCCCGAGCAGGATGGCGAGCACGGTCACGAACGCCGCGCAGCTTGCGCTGCGCCGAGACCGCGTATGGCGAGACCTGCGTCACGCAACGCTCTTCATCAGCTCGATCACCTCGGTCGGCGCGTGCCCGCCGCGGCATCGTGCACCACCCGGCCGTCGCGCAGCACGACCAGCCGGTCGGCGTACGAGGCGGCCTCGGGATCGTGGGTGACCATCACCACCGTCTGGCCGAAGTCGTCCACCGAGCTGCCGCAGCAGCTGCAGCACCTCCTCGCTCGCCTTCGAGTCGAGGTTCCCGGTGGGCTCGTCGGCGAACACCACGGCGGGCTTGGACACGAGCGCCCGTGCCACGGCCACGCGCTGCTGCTGGCCGCCCGACAGCTCGGCCGGCCGGTGCGTGCGGCGGTCGTCGAGCCCGACGGTGTCGATCAGCTGCGCCAGCCACTCCTCGTCGGGCTTGCGGCCGGCGATCGACAGCGGCAGCACGATGTTCTCCTCGGCCGTGAGGACGGGGATCAGGTTGAAGAACTGGAAGATGAACCCGAGCTTGTCGCGGCGCAGCTTGGTGAGGTCGCCGTCGTCGAGCGTCGTGATCTCCGTGCCGTCGAGCTCGACGGTGCCCGAGGTGGGCCGGTCGAGCCCGGCGAGGATGTGCATGAGCGTGGACTTGCCCGAGCCCGGACGGGCCCATGATCGCGCTGAAGCGCCCGCGCTCGAAGGAGACGCGTCACGCCGTCGAGCGCGTCGACCGCGGCGTCCCCCTCCCCGTAGCGGCGGTGGAGGTCGTGTGGCGGTGACGATCTGGTCCATTGGCCTGGCACTCTTCCATAGGCAGAGATGGGCCGGCAGTACGGATAACCGGCATATCGATCAGCCGGCATGCCGGCCGCCCCCTATGGCTCGTGGCGCTCGCCCCTGTCCGCAGCCATGGCGGCCGAGTCGGGCATCAGACATTCGGAGCCCTGGCTCGGCGACGACGGGTCGGCCTGGTGGCTCGAGCGCAGGCCCAAGGACGGCGGGCGCACGACGCTGGTGCACGACGGGCAGGACGTGACACCGCCGGACGTGAATGTCCGCACGCGCGTGCACGAGTACGGCGGCGGCGCCTGGTTCCTCCACGGCGAGACGGCCTTCTTCTCCAACTTCGACGACCAGCGCCTCTACCGCCTCGACCCGGGCAGGCGCCGCGGCCGATCACGCCCGAGCCGCCGCGGCCCGGCTCGGTCCGCTACGCCGACGGCCGCGTGAGCCCCGACGGGCGGCTGATCGTGTGCGTGCGCGAGACCCACGGCGAGGACGGCGAGCCCGCGAACGAGCTGGTGGCCGCTGCCCGCCGACGGCGACGGCGAGCCGCGCGTGCTCGCCTCGGGCCGCGACTTCTACTCGTTCCCGCGCCTGAGCCCTGACGGCACCACGCTCGCGCTGGACCTGCTGGGACCACCCGAACATGCCGTGGGACGGCACCGAGCTCTGGGTGGCGCCGCTCGGCGGCCCCGGACGAGGCGCGGCTGGTGGCCGGCGGGCCGAGCGAGTCGATCTGGCAGCCCGAGTGGAGCCCGCGACGGGCGTGCTCCACTTCGTGTCCGACCGCAGCGGCTGGTGGAACCTCTACCGCGAGGACGCTCAGCTCACGGACGAGCAGGCCGAGCTGGGCTACCCGCAGTGGGGCTTCGGCGGATCCAGCTACGCGTTCCTCGACGGCGGCGACATCGCGTGCATAAGGGTGGACGGCGGCTACGAGCGGCTCTGCATCCTGCGCCCGGGCCAGTCCGACCCGCAGGACCTCGGGCTGCCCTACACGGCAGTGGGCTATCCGGAGCTGCGGAGCGTCGGCGACCGGGTGATCTACGTGGCCAAGAGCCCGGCGGAGGAGGGGGTCGTGGTCAGCTGGAGCGCCGGCGAGGGCGTGCGCGTCCTGTCAGGGCCCGGCGAGCACGCGCTCGCGCCCGAGTGGGCGCCCGAGCCCCGGGCGATCAGGTTCCCGAGCGCCGCCGGTCGCACCGCGCACGCGTTCTGGTATCCGCCGAAAAACCCCGACTACGAGGCGCCGCCCGGCGAGGCGCCGCCGATCATCGTGCAGAGCCACGGCGGGCCCACCTCCCACGCGATCCCCGAGTTCGACTCGGAGATCGCCTTCTGGACGAGCCGCGGGATCGGCGTGGTGGACGTGAACTACGGCGGCAGCACCGGCTTCGGGCGCGAGTACCGCGAGCTGCTGAACGGCGCCTGGGGGATCGTGGACGTGGAGGACTGCATCGCCGCGGCCCTGCACCTGGCGCGGGAGGGCGAGGCGGACGGCGGGCGGGTGGCCGTGCACGGCGGCAGCGCCGGCGGCTACACCACCCTCTGCGGGCTGGCCTTCCACGAGGACTTCGCCGCCGGCGCGAGCTACTACGGCGTGGCCGACGCGGAGACCCTGGCCGCCGACACGCACAAGTTCGAGTCGCGCTACCTCGACTCGCTGATCGGGCCCTATCCGGAGACCGCGGAGCGCTACCGGGAGCGCTCGCCGATCCACTTCGCCGACCGGATCAGGGCGCCGGTGATCCTGTTCCAGGGGCTGGAGGACGAGGTGGTGCCTCCCTCACAGGCGGAGACCATGGTGGCGGCGCTGAAGGAGAACGGCGTGCCGCACGCCTATCTGGCGTTCGAGGGCGAGCAGCACGGCTTTCGCAAGAGCGAGACCGTGATCAGCTGCCTGGAGGCCGAGCTGTCGTTCTACGCCCAGGTGTTCGGCTTCGAGCCCGCCGACGACGTGGACCCGGTGGAGATCGTCAGGTAGGACGCGGGCCGTCGACCGGCACGCTGTCGCCTGCCGCCGCGGCCGAGGACGGGAATCGGAACCGGCTGCGAGGGGCCCTCCCGCCCCTGACGCGGATCGCTCCGCCGGGCGAGCCGCACCGCGTCGTGCTCGATCGGCGCCATGACGTCGAAGCGCCGCGTGCTCCTCGATCAGCTGCTCGCTCTCGGGGTTCTCGTGGTTGCGAGCGATGGCGAAGTGCGTGGCGTAGTCAGCGCACGTGCTCGTACTCGGCCGGAGTGAGGATGATCGCGCACGTGCACGCCTCGTCCCCGCACTCGCACCGGAAGGAGGTCATCGGTGCGTCGCTCCCACTCGCCCGGGCCCTGGACTCGTTGTCCTTCCGGGAGCGGGCGTGAGCCTCCGACTCGCGGTCTCCGCGGCTGGTCATGGGCCGTCGCCGTTCACGTGCCCGTGCCCGTTCAGCGCCGACTTCAGGGAGGGGTGGATCTCGAAGCGCCGGTCGAACCCCGTGATCCGGAAGATCTCCAGCATGTTCGGGTTCGACATGACCACGGACAGGCGGCGGTTCATCGGGTCGAGGTGCCGCCGTGTGGCCAGGAGCACCTTGAGGCCTGTGGAGTCGAAGTAGCTGCAGCCGGACAGGTCGACGATCACCTGGTCCGTGCCGCTGTCTGCGGCGTCGAGAAGCGACTGCTCGAACGCCGGCGCGGTGGCCATGTCCACCTCCCCGATCACCGAGACGACCGGGACCCTCCCGTCCACCTGCTCGGTGGCGATGAACGCCTGGGTCTCGCCCGGCGTTGAGGTGCTGACGGCGCTGCCCATGTCCCGACCTCCTGCGTCGCGGGTCGATCCCGCCGGCCGTAGGCTGGGGCCGGCATGCTGTTCGACCGGACATTGAGCCGAGGTCGCCCGGGCCGTGGGCTGAGGCCCGAACTCACCCAGCGTAGCACTCAAGTGGCATTTGTCACGTTGAGAGATACCAGTCTTTCTCGCAAAATGCGGCCGACCACGCGAGGGTTCGGCTAGCCGCACCGTCGATTGACGAGCAGGCCCCATTGGCCGGCGGCTGCCGCTTCGGGAGAGTGCTCGCCATGGACGCGCGACTCACACTCGAGGCAGTGGAAGCGATGGTGGCGGAGGCACGGCGCGCCGCCGAGGCCCAGACCGCGCGGACGGCGCCCCGTCGAGAGGCGCGGCGCCGTCCACACGGCCAGGCCGCCTCACGCCGGTCCGCCAAGGAGAAGCGGCGATGACGTTCTGGCGGCGGCGACTGAAGCGGGGCGCGGGCCGGCGACAGCGGCCCGCGCGACGGCAGCGGCCGGCGGTGCGGTTCGCCTGAGGCGCGCGCCTCGTAGGCTT
The DNA here is from genome assembly GCA_963811055.1 of uncultured Thermoleophilaceae bacterium. GTDB lineage: Bacteria > Actinomycetota > Thermoleophilia > Solirubrobacterales > Thermoleophilaceae > JACVRW01. The sequence goes on along the minus strand of CAWEPQ010000007.1, from coordinate 11,225 downwards.
GCCGGCCAGATGCCGGCGATCGAGATCGACACGCCGCACGGCCCCGCCCGCGCCCACCTGCATCAGGCCGACGCCCCGGCGGCCGCGTTGGTGCTCGGTCACGGCGCCGGCGGAGGCGTGAGCGCGCCCGACATCGTGGCCGTCACCGACGTCGCGCTCTCGGAGGGCTTCAGCGTCGCGCTCGTCGAGCAGCCCTATCGCGTGGCCGGGCGGCGGGCGCCGGCGCCCGCCCACCAGCTCGACACCGCCTGGACCGCCGTGATCGACCATCTGCGAGCGAACGACCTGAGCGGCCTCCCGCTCGTGACCGGTGGGCGCTCGCTCGGCGCGCGCGTGGCCTGCCGCACCGTCGAGGCCACGGGAGCGGTGGCCGTGCTCTGCCTCGCCTTCCCGGTGCACGCCCCCGGCCGCACCGCGCCGGAGCACAGCCGCCTGCCCGAGCTCGAGGCCGTGCCGGTGCCGGTGCTCGTGGTGCAGGGCGAGAGCGACCCGTTCGGCATGCCGCCTCCGGGCAAGCGCCGCACCGTGACGACCGTGCCCGGCGACCACGGCCTGAAGAAGGACCTGGCGGCGGTGGCCGGCGCCGTGCGGGACTGGCTCCCGTCAGTCCGAGATGCTTCTTAGGTAGCCGGCGAAGCCCTCGTCGGGCGCGTGGATGTTGATGAAGCGGACCGTTCCGGCGCCGCGGTGGTTGAACGTGTGGAGCACGCCGGGCGGCACCGAGGCGAGCGTGCCGGGGCCGGTCGCGTGTACCGCGCCATCGACTGTCATCTCCAGCTCGCCCTCGAGCACGTAGAAGGCGTCCACCCCGTTCTCGTGCGTGTGGAGGCCCGGCCCCTCCAGCGGGCCCTCGATCGTCCATTCCGCCAGGGAGATGTCGTCGAGCACGCCCTTCATCAGGGCGATCCGGTTCCCGGACACGAGGCGCTCGCCCTCGCCCGGCCCGGACACGATCGCGTCGCTCCGCGGCCGCCCGCCGTCCGCCGGCGGGTCGAACTGGTCGTATGACGGGTCGCCGCCGTCGCGGCGCGCGCGCAGCGAGCCCACGAAGCCCGTGTCCGGCGCGTGCAGGTTGAGGAAGCGCGCCTCGGCGCCGCCCTCGTTGGCGAAGGAGTGCGCCACGTTCGGCGGGGCCGCCACGAAGCCGCCCGCCGGCACCCGCGCCGCGGTCTCCCTCCGGCCCGAGCCCGAACGTCAGCTCGCCCTCGAGCACGTAGAAGGCGTCCGAGTGCTCACGGTGCACGTGCAGGTCGGGGCCGCGCTGGCCGGGCGCGTAGCGCGACCAGGTGATCGAGATGGGCTCGTGCAGGGTGAGCACACGGAGCTCGCGCTCGCTCACGGTCCGTGATCACCTCGCCGTGCGTCACCGCGGAAGGGTGAAGCGGAAGGCGCTGCCCCCGCCGTCGGCCGGCTCGACCCAGATGCGGCCGCCGTGAGCCTCCACGACCCGGCGGCACACGGCCAGCCCGATCCCCAGGCCGTCGGCGGTGCTGTTCACCCGCGAGAAGATGCCGAAGATCCGGCGGCCGTGCTCGTGAGCCACGCCCACGCCGTTGTCGCGCACGGTCAGGATCCACTCCTCGCTGCCGCGCCGCGCCGACACGTCGATCACAGGCGGCGCGTCGGTGCGGAACTTGATCGCGTTGCCCACGAGGTTCTGGAACACGCGGCGGAGCTGGCGCCGGTCGCCGTCGACCTCCGGAAGCTCGCCGACGTCCAGCCTCGCGCCGGTGTCCTGAAGACCGGGCCGCAGGTCCTCGGCCACCTCGTCCATGACGCAGCCGAGTGCGACCCGCTCGCGGCGCAGCTCGCCCATGCGCGCGTAGACCAGAACGCCGTCGATCAGCTCGCGCGCCCGCTCGGTGCTTCCTCGCAGCAGCCGCAGCACCTCGCGGGGCGGCGGCTCCTCGGCCTGGCGCTCCAGCTGGGCCACGAGCATGGCCATTCCCGACACGGGCTCGCGCAGGTCGTGCGCCACCACGTCGGCGTAGCTGCGCAGCTCGGCCTCCATTCGGCGCTGGGTGGTCACGTCGGTGAGGAACACCACCAGGCCGTCGCCGAGCTTGGCCGTTCGAAGCACGAACGTGCCGAGCATGTAGCCGTCGCCGAACGGGGTGTCGTAGGTGACCTCCTCGACCCACGGCTCCCCCTCGTCGCACACGCGCACGTAGGCATCGAAGGCGTGGCTGCCGCGCATCTGCGGCAGCGCCTCCAGAAGCGTGTAGTGCTCGGGCGTGCTGGGCGGGAGCCTGAAGCTGCGCAGCATCGAAGTGTTGCCGTAGCCGAAGGCGAAGTCGAAGATCTTGCCCGTGGCCGTCGCGCAGCGCCCACAGCACGCCGAGCGCCTCCGGATAGCCGTCGAACACCGCGCGGAATCCCTCGGCGCCCTGCTCGCCCAGTAGCGCCACCAGCTTCGGATCCTCGCCCCAGCGCTCGAGCTCGGCGTGGGACGGCGTCTCTGCCACGGGATTCAGCATAGGAACAACTAGGTGCGCAGGAACCTGAGCACGGCGAGCACCCGGCGGTGGTCCTCCGGCGCCGGCGGCAGGCCGAGCTTCCCGAAGATGCTCGTCACGTGCTTCTCCACCGCGCGCTCGGTGACCACCATCTGCTCGGCGATCGCGTGGTTCGAGCGGCCCTCCGCCATCAGCTCGAGCACCTCGCGCTCGCGCGGCGTGAGCGCCTCGAGCGGATCGTCCCGGCGCGCGCGGCCCACGAGCTGGGCCACGACCTCGGGGTCCAGCGCCGAGCCGCCCTCGGCCACCCGCTTCACCGCGTCGACGAAGCGCTCCACGTCGGCCACGCGGTCCTTCAGCAGGTAGCCCACGCCGCCGGCGGTGTCGCCCACCAGGTCGAGCGCGTAGCCCTCCTCCACGTACTGGGAGAGCACGAGCACCGACGTCTCGGGCTGGCGCGCGCGGATCTCGAGCGCGGCGCGCAGGCCGTCGTCGGTGTTGGTGGGCGGCATCCGGATGTCCACCACGGCCACGTCCGGCTTGTGCGCGCCGACCTTGCGCAGCAGCTCCTCCGCGTCGCCGGCCTGGGCCACCACCTCGAACCCGTCCTGCTCGTCGAGCAGCCGCACGATGCCCTCGCGCAGCAGCACCGAGTCGTCGGCCACCACCACGCGCACTGGCCGTCGCTCAGCACGGGATGTCCGCCCGCACGATCGTGCCGCCGCCTCGGGCGTCCATCACCTCGAGGCGCCCGTCCACCGAGCAGAGCCGGTCCGCCAGGCCGTCGCAGGCCGGAGCCCTTCGACGGGTCGGCCCCGCCCACGCCGTCGTCGGTCACCTCCACCACCACGTGTCCGTTGTCGCGCACCGCCCGTACGGTCGCCCGCGTGGCCGACGCGTACTTGGCCACGTTGGTGAGCGCCTCGGCCACGACGAAGTAGGCCGCCGTCTCCACCGCCTCGGGCAGCCGCTCGCCGGGCGTGGCCTCCAGCTCCACGGGGATCGGCGAGCGATGGGCGAGCGCCTCGAGCGCGGCGTCGAGGCCGCGGTCGCTGAGCACGGCCGGGTGGATGCCGCGCGCCAGCTCGCGCAGCTCCTCGAGCGCCGAGTCGAGCTCGGACGCCGCCGATACGAGCAGCTGCTCCGCGTCTCCGGGTCCTCGTCGGCCACGCGCGTGCGCGCCATCCGCAGCTTCAGCGCCATCGCCACGAGCCGCTGCTGCGCGCCGTCGTGGAGGTTGCGCTCGAGCCGGCGGCGCTCGCCGAGCGCCGCCTCCACGCCGCGGCGGCGCTGGTCGCGCAGCTCCTCGACCTTGGCCCGCAGCTCGGCGTCGAGCCGCTCGTTCTCGAGGGTCAGCGTGGCGGCCGCGCCCACGGCGGCGATCAGGTCGCGCTCGTCCTCGCAGCGAGGCGTCGTGCACGATCGCGGCCACCGGCGCTCCCGTGGTCCTCCACGACCGTGGCCACGCCGGTCCCCGCCCGGGCGCGGGCAGCCCCACCGGCTGGCCCTCGGCGTTCACGTACTCGCCCGCGGGCGGGCAGCCAGTAGAGCAGGGTGAGGCCCGGATCCCCGAGAGCGTCGGCCAGGGCGTCGCGGAGCCCGCTGCGGCGGGCGTCGCGCTCCGACAGGCGGGCCACCAGCTCGCTCACCGCACCGGCGCGCGACAGCCGGCTGCGCAGCAGACCGCCGAGGAAGGCGAACGGGATCGCCACGAGGGTCACGAGACCGGCTATGTCGATCACGACCTCGACCTCGTCGGACAGCCCGCTCAGGTCCGCGATCAGCGTGATCAGAAGCAGGAGCATGAGCACGGAGGCCGTGGTGTACACGGGCGCGAGCATCTGCCGCAGCGGGCGCCCGGCGCTGAGCCAGCGGCGCCGGAGCACGAACGGAACCGCGATCGTGAGGACGAGGGCCAGCGCCGACTGGATCGCGAGCAAGGTGTCGGCCGTGCCCTGGTCGTCGAAGGCCATGAGCGGATTGCTCGCCCAGTCGTCCCTCGTGGTGTCGTAGAAGAGCAGGATCGTCCACCACAGCACGGTTGTCGCGAAGTAGCCGAGCGCGGCCACCGTGCGCGCGAAGCGCCCGTCGAGGCGACCCGTCGGGAACGCGGTAGCATGTGAAACAGCAGCGCGAAGGGAAGCGACGCGAACAGGTAGCCGACGATGAACACGTAGGAGTTGCGGTCCACCGCCAGCCCGGAGACGCACCAGGTGAAGCCCACCGCGGCCATCAGCGGGCCGAACCTGTTCTCGGGCCGGCGGTACCAGGCGAACAGGCCCGTGCCGATGAACGACCAGCCCACGAGCGGCGCCGAACACCGCCGTCAGCGCCGGGTCGTTGATGTCGTCCGGAGCCGAGAGGGCGAGCACGAGCGGCACGGCCCCGCGCGATGAAGCCCGCTATGCCGAGGCCCACAGCGCCCGGCGCAGGCCGGTCACCGATCAGTGCCTCCAGCGCAGCGCCCGAGAGCTCGGACTTGGGGATGAAGCCGCGCACCGGGCTCGCCTGCACCCGCCCTCGAGGTCCTCGCGGCGCGGCTCGAAACGAGCACGATGGCCGGCCCGGTGCCGTTGCTGTCAGTCGCCGTGGCCACCTCGAGCCCGTCGATGTCGGGGAGCTGTATGTCGAGCAGCACCACGTCCGGCCGCAGCTCGGCTCGCGGCGCCGAGCCCCGACGGCCGTCGCCCGCCTCGCCCACCACGTCGAAGCCCTCGGCCTCGAGCAGCATGCGGGCGCTGGCCCGGAAGCCCGGGTGATCGTCGACGATCAGGACGGTTGTTGCCATTAAAGTGATTCTGTACCTGGCGCGCGGCGCCGACGCCAATACGGATAGCCGCACCACCTATCATCAACGCCGCATGGAGAGCCAAACCGAGCCGATCGCGGCACCGCCGTCGGACTCCACCGCGCGGGCCGCCGCCGCCGCGAGCCGGCGGCCTGCCCGCGCTGCTGCGGTTCATGCGCGCGCACGGGATGCTGAACCACAAGTACGCGCGGCTGATCGTGCGCCTGGGGTTCATCAAGCTGCGCCTCGGCCGGCGGCTGCGGCTGGACGGCCCGTCCTTCGTGGGGCCCGGGTGCAGCCTCGAGGTCGGCCGGCGCGGCACGCTCGAGCTGGGCCGCTGGTCGTGGGTCGGGCACGGCTGCAAGCTGCGCGCCCACGAGGGCGTGATCTCGATCGGCGCCAAGACCGTGATGGGACAGGAGTGCACGATCTCGGCCTTCCAGCACGTGTCGATCGGCCGCGAGTGCGTGATCGCCGACCGGGTGATGCTGATCGACTTCGACCACGGGATGGTGGAGGTGGACCGCCCGATCCGCCTGCAGGGCATCTACAAGCGCGACGTGCGCGTGGGCAACAACGTGTGGATCGGCTACGGGGCCTGCATCCTCCGCGGCGTGACGGTCGGCGACAACGCGGTGATCGGCACCAACGCCGTGGTCACGCGCGACGTGCCCGCGAACGCCGTGGTGGGCGGCGTGCCCGCTCGCCTGATCCGGATGCGCGAGGCGCCGCGGCACATGCGCTTCGACTGAGCGTGCCCGACTTCTCCTCGTTCGACTCGCGCGGCTACCGGACGGTCGATCCGCGCAGCGGCTACGCCGAGTGGGCGGCCACGTACGAGGAGACCGTCGAGGACGCGATGGATCTCGAGCTGCTCGCGACCCTGCCCGCGCCGGCATGGGCCGAGGTGGGCGAGGCCGCCGATCTCGGCTGCGGCAGCGGGCGGACCGGGGCGTGGCTCCGCGATCGAGGCGTGCGGGCCGTGGACGGCGTGGACATCACCCCGGAGATGCTCGCGCTGGCCAACCGCCGCGGCATCTACCGGCGCTTGGTGGAGGGCGACCTCACGGCGTCCGGACTTGCGGCCGGCGGCTACGACCTCGTGGTGGCCTGTCTCGTGGACGACCACCTGCCCGAGCTCGCTCCGCTCCACTCCGAGGCCGCCCGGCTGTTGCGCCCGGGCGGCGCCTTCGTCACCGTGAGCTTCCATCCCCACTTCGTGATGGCCACGGGCATGCCGACCCACTTCGAGAGCGCCCACGGGGAGACGGTCGCGATCCACACGCACGTGCACCTCCTGAGCGAGCACGTGTCGGCCGGGCTGGACGCGGGCCTGACGCTCGCCGCGCTACGCGAGCGTGTGGTGGACGATGGCTGGGTGGCGCTCAAGCCCTCGTGGGAGCGCTGGCGCGACCATCCGGTCACGCTGGCCACCGTTTGGGGTCGAGGGGCCTAGTCCCGGTCATAGCGGCACTCGAGCGGTGGGCCCCTTGCGCAGGCTTTCTTGACCGGCGAGGATCGTGGCGTGGCCAGGCTCACGCGCCCCGCCGTCCGAGCCCCCGACGGCGCAGCGATCGCAAGCTGGATCAAGCGCGCCGTGCCCCGATTCCTCGGCGGCGCGTGGATCGCAGGCCTGATCTTCTGCCTGGCGGCAGCTGAACAGCTCGGTGGAGCCGCCAAGACGCAGGACGCCCTGCGAGCCGCTGCCTCGAACCGGGACGTCGCTGCCTCGTGGCCCAAGTGGGTCTGGCCGTTCATCATCGCCCTGGGTGTCGTGTTCGCGCTGCTCGTTCTCCGTCGCATGTATTCGGTGGTCGAGGAACTACGCGAGCGCCGAGTGGAACGAGAGGGACAAACGCACCCCCAGGTCAACGACAAGCACGAGGCCGATGCGCAGGCCCTGGTCGCGTTCGCGTTGGCCGCCGTTTTCGCGTGGGTGTTCTGGCAGGTCGCGTACGCGTATCCGCTGTATCGGGACTGGAATGCATTCGAGCCCGCAGCCATCTGCCATTGGCTTGCGATCGGAGCCGCAGTCCTTGCCCTCGGCGCCTCAGCACGAGCTATCGGCGATGCACGACTTGGCTGGAAGCGAGCATCGGGCGTCCGGATTCAACTCATCCTCCTCGGGTTGTTGATTGTCGGATTCTTCATCGTTCCGGTAACGGCCTCCCAGGTCACCGATGTCCTCCGGGCCTGGGGCGACGGGCCGCTATCTCGTGTCGCGTTCGGGATCGCCGCGGCACTGCTTCTCGGGACGGTCGTCCGGGCGAGCGCACAACGGCTTCTGATCCCGAGGACTTGGTCCAAGCGGCGTCGGTGCCTTACCAGCTGCGCGGCCGCGTTCGCGTTCGCGGTGGCCGTTCTGATGATGGTTCTATGGGGTGCGACTCTGGGGGCAGCGGGGCTGGCCGTCGCAATCGGCCTGTCCGGGCTCCTTACGAAATGGGGCACGCCCGAAGGGGCGAGGCAAGATCCCGACACCGCGAATCGGCTCAACCGCCTCGCGGGAACACTCGGGGTGATGCCTCTCGGCATCCTCTTCGCGGGCTTGGCGAGCGCCTTGACGGACACTCTCCTGCTTCCCTCCCCCGCATCCCCTGAAGACCGGTGGCTCGTCGCCGCAACCGCCGTTGTCGGGCTCGCCTTCAGCTTGGTCGTCGCGCTCGTCCGCCAACCGCCGAACGAGTCCGAGGACCCGGTGCCTGCGGACCCACCTGACGCCGCTCGAGCCTCGGGCGGCGTGTCGCCAAGCGTCGAACGGAGGCCGCGGCGCAACTGGTTGGGCCTGTTCGCGTTAGCCGCGGTCGGGTTCCTGGCGTGCGTCCTGACGCTCACCGCGGCATCAGGGGGCACCACCGGGGACGTCGCCAGCGTGGCGCTGGCGCTGGCAGCTTTCGTGACTGCCTCCGGTCGCCTGACCCACCGCGGCGCTCCGCAGTTTCTCGCCGCCTCGGGTGCCGTCGCGGGCGCCGCCGTCGCCGTGTACCTCGATCCCGTCGACGCTCCCCGTGCGTTTGGAGCGGTGGGGATAGGACTTGTCGGCGCGACCGGGATTCTCCTTACGGTGCACCTGCTGGGAACCCTTGGGGCGCGAAGGGTTCCGCGCCGCGCACTCGCGCAGCCATGGCTTCCGAGCTACCTCCCAGTCGTGGGAATTCTCGCGGTCTGGGTCGGCGTCGCGTGGGTGAGCGGCCCCGGGACGCTCCACCAGGCGCGAACCGTCGATGCCGCGAAAGCACCATCGACGCTTGACCAGGCCGTGCACGCCTGGCTCACCCGACAGATGACGGTGGCTCCCGGAGAAGACCCGCCGACACGCGTGCCGATGCTTCTGGTCGCGGCCAGCGGGGGAGGATCGAAGGCGGCCTACTGGACCGACCTCGTTCTCGACTGCCTCGCGTCCGACGTGGCGCCCACTCCGGACGCCGACGAATGCCCCTCGGCAGCGGGGACCGGGCCGCAACGACTTCGACACCTGTTTCTGACCAGCAGCGTCAGTGGCGGGTCGGTCGGCGTCTATCACTTCATGAGGCACCGATCGGAGGCCGCCAATGGCGAGGCCTGGGTCAGTGACTCCGCGGGCAAGGAGGTGCTCTCGCCGATCGTGGCCTGGGGGATCTTTCACGACCTGCCGGCCTTCATGACCGGGGCGAAGCTCGACCCGAGTCGCTGCCGCGCGAAGGCGTCTCCCGGCGAGCAGTCCGGCGACTGCCGTGTCCACGCCGATCGGGCACTCGTTCAGGAGGCCGCGGTGGCCGGCTTCGACCACGACCTCGTCCCCACCGACCCGAGCAACGTGCTCACCGCGGGCGCCGGAGACGGACCGATCACGGTCTTCAACGCGGCGCTCGACGGGGCCGATGGGCGCGTACTCATCTCGCCCGTCTCGCTCTCGCCTCCAAGAGTGGCCGGATGCGAGACCCCATGGACCGGGGATCCCGCTGCCGGCTCGATGGACGGGCACGACCTCCTGAACGCGAACGAGGAAACGGAGCCCAGCAAGGCCTCCGCCGCACGGACCGAGCCGCGCGTGTTCGAGGCACAGGAACCGTTCTACGACGTGCCGCTCGTCACGGCAGCGCTGCTGACCGCGCGCTTCCCGGTGGTGGCTCCAGCCGCGCGCCTTGGGACCAAGTCGGTGGACCCCGGAGTACGGGGTTGCAAGAAGCCTCCAAAGACGTTGCCCCCGGCGACCCTGCGCGACGGCGGGTATGTGGAGAACTCCGGTCTTCTGACCGTGATCGAGATCCTCCCCACGATCCGAGCGGCCATCGACGACTGGAAACCGCCGGATGACCTCAGGAAGCCCGAGTCGGTGCCCATCATCGTCGCGTCGGTCGACGACGACCCCGTGATCGTCGACGGAGACCCCGACCTGGGCCGCGTCCCGCGGAAGTCACTGGGAATCTCGGCACAATCCGGACCTGGCTATTTCACGAGGCTTGCGAGGGACAGGCTCGAGTCCTGCCAGTACCACGGCGTCCACTACGCCCGGATCAGCCCCAAGCCGCACGTGGGTGCGCACGCAGCCACCGGGTGGGAAGTCTCGGTTACGGCGCGGCGGGAGGACCTCATCCCCGCGCTCCGCCGCGCGAAGACCAGCAACGCCCCGCAGACGCTCGCTGCAGGAGGGGACGATGCGGGCATCCTGCTCCAGCGGGTACGAGACCTTCTCGATGGGCCGGGACCAATCTCGTGTCCGTCCGGGTAACGGGCCGGCGTCGTTAGGATCGACGTCACTTCCTGCGGCCTACTGGCCGCGTAAGGGAAGAATCCCCGTGCCGCAGGCCTCACACCGGCGGTACGGGTCGGTCAGGGGCCCCGATCTCCGTCGGGGCCCTTGCCACTTCAAAAGGGCCGCTCGCTCCGGCGAAAACGCCTCCGAGCGACCCCCGGGCTTGGTGATCAGCCGCTAGCTTCCGGCTCATGGACTGTCCGCCACAGTCCGTCACGCGGGTGCGCCTCGAGGGCGGTACGTGCGACGGGATCGAGCTCCTGCTCGCCCCTGGCCAGCAGCGGATCGACCTCAGGCCGTTCGTGCTCCGGCCCGACGAACCCCGTCCCCCTCAGCGGGTCGCCTACACCTTCGCCAGCCGCATCGACCGCGAAGGACGCGCGATCTTCGTTCCCGCGCCAGACCCGCGCTAGCGGTACGGCCGGTGCCAGCCGCGAGGCGGCGACGAGATGCAGTTCCGCCGCCACGAGTCGGGCGGGAAGGGCAGATCGGCCGCGATGGCCGTCTCCAGGTAGTCGTTCTCGAGCGCATCGCCGGACCCGGGGGCCAGCTTGGCCTCCACCGCCCGCAGCGCGGTGCGCGAGTCGTCCGGCACACCCACGGGGCCAGCGCCAGGAACTCGCGCTTGGGGCCGGCGTCGGCTCGCGTGGGCGGGGTCGTCTCCGGCGGATGGCCGGCGGCGTTGCCGACGTAGGTGCACTTCGCGGTCCCGCGCAGCCCGCGCTGGGTGATCGAGGTCTGCCCGTCGAACGTGAGGTCGGCCAGGCTGCCGACCATGAAGGCGTCACGTTGTAGGCGAACTCGACGTGGGATCCGCCACGTTGCGCCAGCTCGAGCCCATCCAGTCGAGCGGCTGCCAGGTCGTTGCCGCGTTCGGGGCCCAGCGCCGGGGTTGGCCTCGTCCTGGATCACGAGGTTGGCGCCGAGCTTGTCGAGGCAGCGCATGTAGTGTCTGCGCGTCGGCGCACGGGTCGCGCCCGCCGGCGTCCCCGAAGATGAACGCCGGCAGGCTGGTGGCGATGCCGAGCCGCGCGCTTCGTGCCGGGCATCGGGTACGGCCGCAGGTTCTCGACCCGGCCGCCCCGGTGGTCGGCCCCGCGTGAGCCCTGGGGGTTCTCGATGCGGTGAGCGGCACCTTGTCGTTCTGCTGGACGACGTTGCGGAGGATCGCGGGGCCCTCCTTGCGCACCTCGCGCGGGCCCCACATGAAGACCTCGTTGTAGGCCTTCGACCCCGTGGCCACGTA
>CAWEPQ010000006.1:0-36079 GCA_963811055.1 uncultured Thermoleophilaceae bacterium | reverse complement strand
GCGGCGGCCGGTGTGGCAAGCAACCCAGCCAGCGTGAGCACCAACAGGAGTCTCCTCATAAACGGGTGCGTACCCGATTACGGCCCTCTCTAGTCGTCGAGGATCGTGAGGTCGAGCTGGGCCAGCCGCGCCGGCGTCGGCGAGCCAGTCCATCTCGACGATCCTGCCGCCCCTGACGGTGAAGGCCCCCCACCGAGAAGGGTTGGTCGTCCCGCATCGTGACCACCCCCACCACGCCGTTGACCAGAGCCGGCTTATGTCGGCTCGAGCTGCCTGTAGACCTCGCCTGGCCGGCCACCGCGGCCGCGCCCGCGGACCTCTCGCGACCTGCCCGGGCCGAAGTCGGCCCGCAGCACGACGTCGGGGTCGAGTACCGCGACCAGCCTCTCGAAGTCCCCATCGCGCGAGGCCGCGATGAAGGCCTCGACGACCTCGCGTTGACCGTCCACGTCCGCGTCGGGAGCGGTGTTCTCGGCCCGCACGCGCCGGCGGGCGCGGCTGGCCAGCTGGCGGGCCGCGTCGGGGGAGCGCTCGACGATCGGCGCGATCTCGTCGAACGGCACGGCGAAGATGTCGTGGAGCACGAACGCGAGCCGCTCCGGCGGGGCTCAGCGTCTCGAGCACCACCAGCAGCGCGAGACCGACCGAGTCGGCCAGCAGCGCCTCGTGCTCGGGGTCGGTGCCGTCGGCGCGGTCGACGATCGGCTCCGGCACGTGAACGTCCATCGGCTCCTCGCGCCGCGTCTTGCGCGAGCGCAGCATGTTCAGGCACACGCGCGCGACGACCGTGGTCAGCCAGCCGTCGAGGTTCTCGACCTCGCTCGTGTCGGTGCGGCTGAGCCGCAGCCAGGCTTCCTGGACGGCGTCGTCCGCCTCGCTCAGCGAGCCGAGCATCCGATAGGCCACCGCTCGCAGATGGCCTCGATCCTCCTCGAACCGCTCTGTCAGCCAGTCGCGCTCGTCCATCTGTCACATTCCTCCGTGCGTCGGGTCATACGTTCTAGGCCCCCGAAATCCCGCCGATGTGACAGCGGGAAAGGAGTACACGATGAGAGGTCTTCGTAGCAGGCGCGAGCGGCGCGATCGGAAGCCGGCTCGTTCCTCAACTGGTAGGCCAACGGGCACGAGGTGGTCGGCACCCCACAAATCGCCTGGAAATGCCGAACATGTGCGCGCTCTCGGAGCGGAGCCGGTCGAGCTCGATCTGCTCGACGCCGGCGCCGTACGCAGGGCCGTCCTCGAAGCCGAGCCCGACGCGATCGTCCATCAGGCGACCGCTCTGGCCGACGTGCGCTTCTCGAAGAACTTCGACCGCACCTTCGCCCTGACCAACCGGCTCCGGACCGAGGGCACCGACGCGCTGCTGGCCGCCGCCCGCGAGGCCGAGGTGACACGGTTCGTGGCCCAGAGCTTCGCCACCATGCGGAACGCCCCCGAGGGCGGGATGGTCAAGACCGAGAACGACCCGCTCGACCCCGGCCCGGCGGAGACGATGCGCGAGTCGCAGGCCGCCATGCGCTATCTCGACAAGACGGTCACGGACGCGGGCGGGATCATCTCTCCGCTACGGCGGCTTCTACGGCGCCGACAACGACGGGCTGGTCGAGCCCGTGCGCAAGCGCCAGTTCCCGATCGTCGGCGACGGCGGCGGCGTGACCTCGTTCATCCACCTGGACGACGCAGCCGCGGCGACCGTGCTCGCCCTCGAACACAACGTGCCCGGCATCTACAACATCGTCGACGACGAGCCCGCCCCGGCGCGCGAGTGGCTGCCGGTGCTCGCGGAAGCGCTCGGCGCCAAGCCGCCCCGCCACTTCCCCGTCTGGCTCGCGCGTCTGTTCGCGGGCGAGCTCGGGGTGATGCTGGGAACCAAGTCCCGCGGCGCGTCGAACGCGAAGGCCAAGCGAGAGCTCGGGTGGGAGCTGCGCTACCCAGCTGGCGGGAGGGCTTCTTCGCCGCCTACAGCCCCTCGCGCAAGGTGCGCTCGAGGTTGTCGAACGCGCCGGCCCCAGCCCTCCTGGTGAGAGCGCACGGCCTCCTCGTCCCAGAGGTCGCTGTTGGTCAGGCGGACCGTCGTCACCCCGTCGGTCTCCTCGAACTCGAGCTCGATCAGCTGCCGCGTGTCGTTGCCGTCCCACATCCAGGTGAAGGCCAGGCGGTGGGGCGGCTCGATCTCGGTGTAGCGGCCGCCGCCGCCGTACTCGGCGTCGTCGTGCGGGTTGCGCATCACAACCCGCACGGCGCCGCCGACGCGTAGGTCCACCTCGGCCACGGTGGTCTCCCAGTCGCGCTCGACGTGCCACCAGCGCCGCATCACCTCCTCGCTGGTCCAGGCGTCGAACACCGCCTGGGCGGGCGCCTCGAAGGTGCGCTCCATGCGCAGCGTCCTGGTGTCGCTCATGTGCCGGGCTCCCCTCGCCGTCGCAGGCGCACCATTATCCAAGCGCGCGCCATGAGGAGCGCGCCCGGCCGCGGACGGCAGCAGCTCCTCCACCGGCACGGCTGCCACGTGGGCGATCACTTTCCGTTCCGGTCGTACTCGTCGTGCAGGTTCCACCACAGGTAGGGCGAGCTCTGCGGGTAGCCCTCCGGCGAGTCCTCCCACTCCTCCTGGCGCCCGAGCGCCGTGATGTCGAGGTAGGCCCAGGTGCTGCCCATCGCCTCGTCGCCGCGGCTGTCCACGAAGTAGGTGCGGAACACCCGGTCCTCGTCGTCGCGGATGAAGGCGTTGGTGCCGTGCCACTCCCCCACGCCGAAGTCGGCGTCGAAGTCGTCAGTGAGCGTGTACCAGGGCATGTCCCAGCCCATCCGCGCCTTCAAGCGCTCGATGTTCTCCTGCGGCGCGCGCGAGACGAACACGAGCGTGGTGTCGCGGGCGTTCAGGTGCGCGAGGTGGGCCACCTGGTCGGCGAGGAACGAGCAGCCGCCGCAGCCGTGCTCCGGCCAGCCCTCCACATCCGGGTCGTAGAAGAAGCGGTAGACCACCAGCTGCCGGCGCCCCTCGAACAGGTCGAGCAGGGTCGCGGGGCCGTTCGGGCCCTCGAAGGCGTACTCCTTGTCCACGGCCATCCTCGGCATCCGGCGGCGCTCGGCGGCGAGCGCGTCGCGGGCGCGGGTGTGCTCCTTCTCCTTCACCAGGAGCTCGGCGCGGGCGGCATCCCATTCCTGCGGTGACACGACTGGCGGGGTGTTCATTGCGAACGTTCCTCCTTGAGGTATTCGTCGACGACATCGAACAGGCGCCCCCACAGGGCGCGCTGGCGATCCATCCAGTCGGCCGCCTCGCTCATGCACGTCGGGCTTGAGTGAGAGCCGGTGCGTCCGGCCGTCCACGACGCGGGTGATCGACGCCCGTCTCCTCCAGCACCTTCAGGTGCTTGGAGATCGCGGGCTTGGACACGCCGAACCCGCCGGTGGCCTCACCGACGGTGGCCGGACCTGCGGCCAGGCGCTCCACGATGCCGCGGCGGATCGGGTGGGACAGAGCCTTGAACGGATCGTTAACCACTGGGTTAACAATATCAGCCGGCGGTCCACTTGACCGCGACGCCCCATGGCGGGAGGCTTGGCACATGGGCGACGCGCCCGGAGCGGCGACGTTCCACACCCCGGCCGAGGCCTACGACCGTCATGTACGGCCGCTACAGCCGCAAGCTCGCTCGCGCGTTCATCGTGGCCGCCGGTGTTCACAACTGTCAGCGGGCGCTCGACGTGGGGTCTGGACCGGGCGCCCTGACGACCGAGCTGGCCGCCCTGCTGGGGAACGACCGGGTGGCTGCGGTGGAGCCGTCGGCGCCCTTCGCCGAGGCGGCGCGCCGGCGACTGCCGGGCGTGCAAATCGAGTCGGCGGCGGCCGAGGCGCTGCCCTTCGAGGACGACACGTTCCACCACGCCCTGGCGCAGCTCGTCCTCAACTTCATGAGCGATCCACCGGCGGGCCTGCGGGAGATGCAGCGGGTCACGCACCCAGGCGGCACGGTGGGCGCCGCGGTCTGGGACTACAGGGGGGAGATGACCCTGCTGCGGACCTTCTGGGACGCGGCGGTGGCGCTCGATCCGTCCGCGGAGGACGAGGGGACGACCATGCCGTACTGCACAGCCGACGAGCTCCGCGAGCTGTGGTCTTCTGTTGGCCTGGCCGAGGTCAGGGTCGGACCGGTGGTGGTGGACGCGGGGTACGAGAACTTCGAGGACCTCTGGCACCCGCTGGAGGTCGGGGTCGGGCCCGCGGGCGCGCACACGGTCGGGCTCGCGCCCGACCGGCGGGCGGCGCTGAAGGAGGAGCTCCGGCGCCGGCTCGGCGTCGGGGACGACCCGTTCCGGCTGAGCGCGCGGGCGTGGATCGCCACGGGCCGGGTGGTCTGACGTGGCCACGTTCTGCCTGATCCACGGGGCCTGGCACGACGGCTCGTGCTGGGCTCCCCTTGTGCCCGCCTTGCGCGCACGAGGCCACGACGCGGTGGCGCCCGACCTGCCTTTGGACGATCCGGATGCAGGCTTCGAGGAGCGCGCCCGCCCGGCCGTGGATGTGCTTCGGGACGCCGGCGACCCCGTGGTGGTTGTCGGCCACTCGATGGCGTCGGCGTACGCGGCTCTCGTGGCGGTGGCGCGGTCCGGGTCGCTGCTCGTGCACCTGTGCCCCAGGCTGGGCGGGTTCGACGAGCCGCCCGGCGCGCCGCGGCGGTTCCGGGAGGGGGTTCCGTTCCCGGCCGACCGGCCGGATGGCACGAGCGTCTGGGATCCCGAGACGGCGATCGTCGCGCTGTACGGGCGCCTGCCGCCGGACACCGCACGGGAGCTGGCCTGGAAGCTGCGCCCGATGGCCCAGCCGCCCGGCGAGTACCCGCTCTCCGGGCATCCCGATGTGCCGACGGTCCTGATCTACGCCGCCGACGACGAGATCTTCGAGCCGGCCTGGGAGCGCTTCATGGCGCGCGAGCTGCTGGGCATCGACGCGATCGAGATCCCGGGCGGCCACTTCCCGATGGCGGAGGACCCGGAGGCGCTGGCCGCTCTGCTCGACCGCGTGGCGGGCTAGTCCCCGAACGGCCCCGGATCCGCGGGGACGTCGACGGCGTGCTCCTCGAGCGCTTCGAGCGGCACGATGTCGAGGGCGCGTTCGTGGGTGGACGCGAGGACCACGTAGGCGGCCGCGCCGTCCTCGTGGGCGCGAAGCCAGTTGGCGGCGGTCACGCACCAGCGGTCGCCGGGGTTGAGGCCGGGGAAGCCGTACTGGGGCATCGGGGTGCTGAGGTCGTTGCCGATGGAACGCTGGTGCTCGAGGAACTCGGCGGTCACCACGGCGCAGATGGTGTGGCTGCCGCGGTCGTCGGGACCGGTTCGACAGCATCCGTCCCGGTAGAAGCCGGTCACGGGGTCCATGCCGCAGGGCTGAAGCTCCTCCCCCAAGACGCTGCGATCGTCCACGAAATGAGTATCCCGCCAGTGAGCAACTCAGAGATTGCTGACCGCCTGGAGGCGTTCGCGTCGCTGCTCGAGCTCAGTGACGCCAACCCGTACACGGCACGCGCCTACCGCCGGGCGGCCGAGACGATCCGCGGCTCGGCCGCCTCCGTGGAGGAGCTGGTGCGATCCGGGCGCGTGCGCTCGCTGCGAGGGATCGGGCGCTCGATCGAAACGCGGTTGCGCGAGCTGGTCGAGACGGGCCAGATCGCCGAGCTCGCGGAGCTGGAGCGGGAGCTGTCGCCGGACATGGTGGGCCTGGGGCGCTATCTCGGGCTCGGGGCGAAGCGCTCGGTGGAGATCGCGCGGGCGCTCGATGTGCGGACCGCCGAGGAGCTGCGTGCGGCGGCGGCCGCGGGTCGGCTGCGCGACGTGCCGGGGATCGGCCCGAAGCGAGAGGCGGAGCTGCTTGAGGCACTCGCGCGCGAGGGCGAGCCGCGGCCACGGCGTGGGCTGACCATCAAAAACGCGTGGGAGCTGGTCGGCGGCGTGGCTACTGCTCTTGGCGGCGAGGTGGCCGGCGACGTGCGGCGGTGGTGCGACTCGTAGTGAGGCGCTGACGGTGGTCTGCGCGGCTTCGGATCCCGCGCCGGTGGTGGCTCGGTTCGTCGGGCTGCCGCAGATCGTGGCGGTGGTGGAGCAGAGCGAGCGCCGTGCCGTGGGGGTCACGGTCGAGGGCGTGCCGCTGGAGTTGGTCGTCGCCGCGCCCGAGCAATTCGGGACCGCTTTCGTGCGTGCGACGGGAGCGCCCGCATACGTCGAGGCGCTGGAGCCGCTGCCGGACGCGCCGGACGAGGAGGCGGTCTACCGCGCCTTGGGCGTGCCGTGGTTGCCGCCGGAGCTACGCGAAGAGCCGTTCCGGGGCGAGCCACCGGACCTCGTGGAGCTGGCCGACATCCGCGGCGACCTGCACATGCACACCACTTGGTCCGACGGGCGAGCGAGCGTGCTCGAAATGGGCCGCGCCGGACTGGCCCGCGGCTACGAGTACATCGCGATCTGCGACCACACGCCGGCGGTGGGAGCCGTCCCGGGCTGACCCCCGACGACGTGCGCCGCCAGGGCGAGGAGATAGCCGCCGCGAACGAAGTGCTGGCCCCCTTCCGAATCCTGCGCGGAATCGAGTGCGACATCCTGCCCGACGGCCGGCTCGACCTACCCGACGACGTCCTGGCGGAGCTGGAGTGGGTCCAGGCGAGCGTGCACGGCGGGCAGCGAATGCCGCGGCGCGGAGATGACGAAGCGCGTGGAGGAGGCGCTGCGCAATCCGTACGTGAGCTGCCTGAGCCACCCGAAGGGCCGGATCATCAACCGGCGGCCGGAGAATGCGCTGGACCTGGAGCGTGTGTACGAGGTCGCGCTGGAGGAGGGCGTGGCGCTGGAGGTCAACGGGCTGCCGGATCGGCTGGACCTTCGCGCCGAGCACGTCCGCGACGCGCTGAAGGCCGGGGTGGACATCGTCTGCTCGACGGACACGCACTCGGTGCGGGGGCTCGAGAACATGGTGCTGGCGGTAATGACCGCTCGGCGAGGCTGGGCCACGGCCGCCCAGGTCGTCAATACGCGGGCGCAGCCAGCCAAGGGAGAACCACGCACGTAGTGCACAACCAGTTCGGGCGCACCCTCAGGGTGAGGCGACGATGTGGCCTTGTCCGACAGCGACCATGATCTGCACGCCGCTGCTCGCGGGATAAGGATGAATAAGCCAACTCTGCACCACTACGTTCCGCAGTTCTACCTGCGCCGTTTCCGAGATGCATCAGACCGTCTCTGGGCGTGGGATCGAGACAGCGGCAGGGTGTTTCCGACGACCCCGCGATCCGTGGCTGCGGAGAACTCGTTCTATCACCTGGAGTACTTAGCTGGCCGGGGACACGACCCCCTGACCATGGAGAAGCAGTTCGCCGCCCTCGAGCGGGAGGTCGCACTCATCACAGCCGAATGGCTCAGTCTGATTCGCGGAGGCGAGCCCGGTCATGAGATCCCCATCCCCGACGTCAATCACGACCTCGTCTCGCTGTTTCTAGGTCTCCAGTTCCTCCGCACGGCCGACACGCGGGAGATCCTCGCTGCCTTGGCCTCGAGCCCGAGCGATGCACCCCTGAGCGAGTCAGAGCGTCGGATGCTGCAGGTCGAGGCACTTTGGGACGACGCGTTCGTCAACCTGCTCAGCGAACGCGTCCGCTCCGCGATTTGGGTGTTCGGCCGCAATGCGACGGCGGTTCCCCTCATCACCTCCGACAATCCAGTCGCGTTCCGCTCCTCCGACAACGCGATGTGGCTTAGGGCCGGTGTGCTTGGCGCCGGGGTCTACATCGTCTATCCGCTTGCTCCCGACGCCGTCATGTACTGCCATCCGAGGGAGGAGCCGTGGTTGGGCCTCGAGGGCTTCGACTGCAGCATCTCCCCTATCCCCTTTACCGCGGAGATGGTTGAGAGCGAGAACTCTGGTCAGGTTTTCATGGCGTCCCGGTTCGTGTTCTCCTGCAGTCAGGATTTTTCAGCCGCGAGAGACTTGGAGACCACAATTGGAACGGACACGTACGCCGACAAATCGCGCGCGCGGGGCGAACAGGACTCTTGAGGTAAACAGATGGGCGCTTCGATGCGCACCGGGCGCGTTCGTCCTCATTCGCCTCGCCCGGGCTATCCGGCAGGCGGTATCCGGGGAGCCGCCGCGACCAGCTTCGAACAGGTGTCGCGCTTGTCCCACGGCTCGGAGACACTCAGAGTGAGAAAGACGTCCTCGGCATCGTCGATGCCGACCTGCGCTCGCTCGTGCCGCCCCAGCCCTAGCTCATGGAGCTTAGGCTCGACCTCTGGATCGGTCACATACCAGTCGTAGGTCGCCCAGCCGTCACCGACGGTGAAAGCCGCCTTGTACTGGATCTCGCCCCACGGTGCTCGCTCGACGTTCCAAGCCAGCGAGCGTGGATGCACCAAGACGAGCGAGGAGTCGAGCGGGTCGTCCCGGTACACCTGCGCGTCCACCGTTCTGTTCGCGTTCTCGAGGATGCGCGCGTCATGATCGACGGTCGCCGCTAGGTCGTCGCGGATCTCCAGCGGATCAACCCGTTCCAAGAGCTCCCACTCGGCATCCGCGATCAGCCAGTCCTCGGGGTGCCACGCCGTCGGGTGCGGTTCCGCGAGCTCGACGGCGACGACGTCGAACACCTGCGGCCAGTACCCACCGATGGCGCAGTTCTCCAACAGGAGGGTTCCGTCCCTCTCTGCTGTTATCGGGCGGACCCACGCACCGTCGTCGTCCAGGCGGATGCCGGCGATGCACCTGCCGTTGACCTTACGGGAACTCGCCAATACGAGAATCGGTTCCGGCGCCACAGGCCACCTCCGTTACAAGTGTCGGGCCTCGAGTCCAGGCCAATGTTGCCGAAGGTACTCCACGACGAGGCGGCGGTGGCACTCGTGGGCCGTCGGTTCGCTGCACAGAAGAACGGTCCTCTCAGCGAAATCCTCAGGGTGCAGCTCGGACTCGATCCGGCGCTCGCGCATCAGCGCGAGAAAGCGCTCCGCGTACTCCTCCCAGCTGACCCGTTTCTTCTTGTAATCATCAAGAAGGTCCTTGGTCGGTGCCAGTAGCGGCTCGTGAACATACGCGATGCCGGCCAGTTCGCGGAGGAAGAACCGCAAGTCGTCTCGCTTGGTGAAACCAGCCAGCTGGGAAACGTTGTTCAGGCGGACGTCGACCAGTCGACGCACCCCGCATGAACTCAGGAGAGCGAAGAAGTCAGCTGCGCTCTTCTGGGTGAAACCGACTGTGTAGATCTCCATGTCTCAGCGGAAGAGGCGGCGAACAGGGCACACTGCGGATCGTCGAGGTCTTCCTCCGGGTGAACGCGCCCGTCCGCACGGAGATGTTGGACCATTACGCCCCGTTCGCGCAACACCCGTGCGACGAGGAGGCGACGATGACAGTGCGTTGGATCCTCTTCGGCGCACATCATTGCGATGCGCAGTCGCCGTGCGCCGTCGAGAAGCCGTTCCACGCCACTCTCGAACCAGTCCGTTGCCGCAACCTCACCGTAGAGGGCGTGGCCTTCCTCGTCGTAGTACTCGTCACCGTCGGGCCGACCGCCAAGGACGTCGCCCAGAAACACATAGCCGATGCCAGCGACTTTGAGCGCACTCTCCAGCGGGCGGCGATTGAATTGCGGGGCGAACCGGCTGTACGGCGCGGACCGCACGTCCGCAATCACGTCAATGTCCGCAACGCGGAGGAGCTCCAGCAGCTGCGGCCAAGGGTGGTTTGAGTGCCCGACGGACCAGATGGTTATACGCCCACCGCTTGAAGAGCCCGTGCCCACGCTAGGAGCATGTCTTCCTCGTCGGACACAATCACTTTGCGCCGTTAGACCGAGCGCGGATGCCCGGGATCGGACCGAACAGTTTGACCGGTCGACGCCAGATTGGACGGTGCTCCGCATGCGCTTCGGCGGCGCGACAGGTCCTAAGAAGAAGCCCCCGCCGCCACCCCAGCCCGCCGATTCAACTCCGCCCGCACCAACCGGTCCAAATCCCCATCCAGCACCCCCTGCACGTTCCCGACCTCCACGTCGGTCCGGTGGTCCTTCACCATCGTGTACGGCTGCAGCACGTAGGAGCGGATCTGGGACCCCCACCCCACGTCCAGCGCCTCGCCGCGCTCCTTCGCGATCGCCTCCTGGCGCTTTCGCTCCTCCAGCTCGGTCAGCTTCGCGCGCAGCATCGTCATCGCGGTGTTCTTGTTCGCCGACTGGGAGCGTTCGTTCTGGCACTGCACCACGATGCCGGTCGGGCGGTGGGTGATTCGCACCGCGGAGTCGGTCTTGTTCACGTGCTGGCCGCCGGCGCCTGACGCGCGGTAGGTGTCGATCTGCAGGTCGTCGGGCTCGATCTCCACCTCGCCCGTGTCCTCCATCAGCGGCGCCACCTCCAGGCCGGCGAACGCCGTGTGCCGGCGCGACTGTGCATCGAACGGCGATATGCGCACCAGCCGGTGCACGCCCTTCTCCGCCGAGAAGAGCCCGTAGGCGTTCTCGCCGCGGGCGATGAAGGTGGCCGACTTGATGCCCGCCTCCTCCCCGGCCGACACCTCGGCGATCTCGACCTTCATCCCGCGGCGCTCGGCCCAGCGCATCTCCATCCGCAGCAGCATCTCGGCCCAGTCCTGCGAGTCGGTGCCGCCGGCGCCGGCGTTCACGGTCACGACCGCGTCGCCGCCGTCGTACTCGCCGGCGAACAGCCGCGCCTCCTCCAGCTCGGCGAGCCGGGAGTCGATCGAGGTCCGCTGCTCCTCCAGCTCGGCGGCCATCATCTCGTCCTCCTCCGCCAGCTCGGCGAGGGTGTCGAGGTCGCCGATGTCGCGCTCGAGCGAGCGGTAGGACTCGGCGCGGCGTGCGAGCGAGGAGTGCTCGGCGGAGACCTTGGCGGCCTGGTCCTGGTCGTCCCAGAACCCGGGGGCCTGCATCTGCCCCTCGAGCTCGCCTATGCGCTTCTCTATGCCAGCGGGGTCAAGATAGTCCGCGAGCAGCTTCAGCTGGTCGCGGAGGCCACTGGAGTCGGCAGTCATTACGCCGCTCCATGGCACTTCTTGAACTTCTTGCCCGAGCCGCACCAGCAGGGATCGTTGCGACCGATCCGCTCGTGCTCGTCCAGCACCTTCGTCTCGACCACGGGCGGCGCCTCGAGCACCTGGTCGGCGGCGTAGTCGGCCGCCTCGGCCATCCCCTGGGGCACCGCGCCGCCGGCCGCGGCCGCCGCCGCGAGGGCGCTCGGCTGGTCCGCCGCCGTGCCGCCCGCGTAGTTCAGGCGCGAGGTGCTGCTCGAGCTCGAGGTGTTCGCGCCCGCGCTCCAGCGCGTGCCGTTGCCCTGGGCCGGGTCCGGCGGCTGTGCCTCCACCTCGACGTTGAACACGTAGCGGGCGAACTCGTCCCAGATGTTGTTCATGAGCTCCGTGAACATGTCGAAGCCCTCGTTCTTGTACGCCACGAGCGGGTCGATCTGGGCGAACCCGCGCAGGTGGATGCCCTCGCGCAGGTAGTCCATGTCGTGCAGGTGCTCGCGCCAGCGCTCGTCGATGATCTGGAGGAGCATGAAGCGCTCGAGCGCGCGCATGAGCTCGCTGCCGAGCTCCTCCTCGCGGTCGTTGTAGGCGTCGACCACGTCCTCGCGGATCTTCTCGACGAAGGTGGCGCGCGTCTCGCGCTCCTCGACGTCGTCGACCGAGTACGAGACGGGGTAGATCTGCCCGAGCTGGTCGATCAGCGCCTCGAGGTCCCAGTCCTCCTGGTACTCGCCCTCGATGTACTCGCCGCAGACGCGCTCGATCGCCTCGGCGATCTGCGTGCGCGCGACGTCCGACATGTCCTCGCCCTCGAGGATCCGGTCGCGGTACTCGTAGACGATCTCGCGCTGCTGGTTCATCACGTCGTCGTACTCGAGGACGCGCTTGCGGATCAGGAAGTTCTGCTCCTCGACCTTCTTCTGGGCGTTCTCGATCTGCTTGGAGAGCATCTTGTGCTCGATCGGCAGCTCGTTGCCGTCCTCGTCGGACTGGGCGAGGAACTTGTTGTCGAGGATGCGGTAGATGCGGTCGCCGGCGAACAGCCGCACCAGGTCGTCCTCGGCCGAGAGGTAGAAGCGCGACTCGCCCGGGTCGCCCTGGCGGCCGGACCGGCCGCGGAGCTGGTTGTCGATCCGCCGCGACTCGTGGCGCTCGGTGCCGCAGATGAAGAGCCCGCCGGCCTCCATGACCTTGGCGCGGTTCTCCACCACCTGCGCCTCCATCTCGGCGAACACCTCGTCCCAGGCGCTGTCCCACTCGGGCGAGTCGAGCTCGAGCCCGCGCTTGACCAGCTCGCGCTGGGTGAGGTGCTCCTCGTTCCCGCCGAGCTTGATGTCCACGCCACGGCCGGCCATGTTGGTGGCGATCGTGACCGCGCCCGGCTGGCCCGCCTCGGCGATGATCTCGCCCTCGCGCTCGGCGTGCTCGGGCTTGGCGTTCAGGACCCAGTGCTTGATGCCGCGCTTGTCGAGCTGCGTCGGAGAGCAGCTCCGAGACCTCGACCGAGATGGTTCCCACGAGCACCGGCTGGCCGGCGGCGTGGCGATCCTCGATCTCCTTGGCCACGGCCGCCCACTTGCCGTCCTTGGTCTTGTAGATCTGGTCGTTCTGGTCGTGCGCGGACCATCGGGCGGTTGGTGGGCACCTCCACCACCTGGAGCTCGTAGATCTTCATGAACTCGGTGGCCTCGGTGAGCGCGGTACCGGTCATGCCGCCGAGCTTGTCGTAGCGGCGGAAGTAGTTCTGGTAGGTGATCGTGGCGACCGTCTGGTTCTCCTCCTGGATCGCCACGCCCTCCTTGGCCTCGACCGCCTGGTGGAGCCCCTCCGACCAGCGCCGGCCCTCGAGGATGCGCCCCGTGAACTCGTCGATGATCTTGACCTCGCCGTCGATCACGGCGTAGTCAACGTCGCGCTTGTAGAGCGACTCGGCCTTCAGCGACTGCTGGAGGTGGTTGACCATGTTGCCGTTCTCGGCGCGGTAGAGGTTGTCGACGCCGAGGAAGCGCTCGGCCTTCTCGACGCCGCGCTCGGTGACCGCCACGGTCTTGTGCTTCTCGTCGGGCTCGAAGTCGAAGTCGGCCTCGTACTCCTTCGACTTGGCCTCGAGGCCCTCCGGCTTCTTGCCGGGCTCCATCCGCTTGGCGAGCTGGGCGAACTTGTAATAGAGGTCGGCGGCCTGCTCGGGCTGGCCGGAGATGATCAGCGGGGTGCGCGCCTCGTCGATGAGGATGTTGTCCACCTCGTCGACGATCGAGAAGCCGTGGCCGCGCTGGGCCTTCTGCTCGATCTCCACGGCGAGGTTGTCGCGCAGGTAGTCGAAGCCGAACTCGGAGTTGGTGCCGTAGACGACGTCGCGGGAGTAGGCCTCCTGCTTGTCGATGTCGTTCTGCCCCGACTGGATGATCCCGACCGTCACGCCGAGGAAGTCGTAGATCGGCTTCATCCACATGGCGTCGCGGCGGGCCAGGTAGTCGTTGACCGTGACGAGGTGGATGCCCTTGCCCTCGGCCGGGTGGCCGTTCTCGTCGCGCGATGAGAGCGCGTTGAGCACGATCGGCAGGGTGGCCGTGAGCGTCTTGCCCTCGCCGGTCCTCATCTCCGCGATCGAGCCGTCGTGGAGGACCATGCCGCCGATCAGCTGGACGTCGAAGTGGCGCTGGCCGATCGAGCGCTTGCCCGCCTCACGGGCGAGCGCGAACGTCTCCGGGAGGAGGTCGTCGAGCGTCTCGCCGTCGAGGTGGCGCTCGCGGAGCGCCTCGTATCGGGCCTTGAGCTCGTCGTCCGAGTCCAGCTCGAGCTCGGCCTCGTAGTCGTTGATGCGGGCGACGACCTTCTCGAAGGTCTTGAACTTCTTTCCCTCGCCTACCCGCAGCGCGCGATCGAGAATGGTCATCTGAAAGACGGTAGCAAGGGGACGGGAGCGCTCTGGAGCTGATTCAGACGGGATTCAGGCGGTATGCGGCGCCTCCGGCGACGCCCCTCTGCGGGGGCGGGCGCGGCGCTTGTCACGGTGCTTCTTCACCTGACGTGCCAAGTCCTCTGCCAGCAGGTTGATCGAATGCGCCATGTCGCTCGATCGCTCGGTCGCGCGCAGGGTCACGCCCTTCAGGTGGAGCGTGGCCTCGGCGATCTGCGAATCCTTGATCGAGGGGTTGCTCTCCTCGCGCAGCTCCACCTCGAGATCGGCCAGCGGCGAGACCTGCCGGGCCACCTTCGCGAGCTTCTTCTCGACCCGAGCTTTGAGCTCGGCCTCGACGGTCGCGTCGTTCCGGCCCTTGACCTGGATGCGCATCGGCCCTCCTGGGTAGCGGCGGCTGCGGAAGCTGCTTCCGATAGTAGTGGCCGCCCGAGGCCCAGGGAAGAGCCTTCCGCAACGCCGTCACAGGCGCCCCAGCGTGCGCGCGTAGGTGACCGCCAGGACCGGCTCGCAGCCGGCGCCGCGGAGGGCCCCGGCGCACGCCGCGAGGGTCGCGCCGGTTGTGGCCACGTCGTCCACGAGCAGCGCTCGGCCCACCTGGGCGGCGGCTCCCGTGGGGCGCATGGAGCCCGCCAGGGCATTCGTGCGCTCGGCGCGGTCGCGGCCGACCTGGGTGCCTCCCGGCCCGGCGCGGCGCTCGAGGCACTCGACGACAGGGCAGCCGGTGCGCTTCTCGAGGGCGCGAGCCAGCACGAGGGCCTGGTTGAAGCCGCGCTTGCGCGCCCGCGCAGGCGCGAGCGGCACCGGCACCAGCGCCGCGCTGGCGGTGAACAGGCCGTCGGGAGCGGTGGCCGCGATGGCCGCCGCCATCGACTCCGCGACGGCCAGCGCCGCTCGGAACTTGAGCGCGCGCACGAGCTCGCGCGCGGCTCCCTCGTAGGCGACCGCCGAGAAGCTGGGCACGCCCGCCAGGTCCACGAGCTCTGGCGGCAGGCGCCGCAACCCGCGCGCGCACGCGCGACAGAGCGGGCTGCCGCGCGGGGCCGCCGCGGTGCAGCCCCAGCAGAGCGGAGGCGCCACGAGCGCGGCGAGCCGGGTGAGCATGGGCCGAGCCTGCCGGCGGGCGGCCGACCTGTGGGCGCGCCGATGCCACAATCGCGTGCGTGTGGAGTTACATCGGAGCCGGCGACCCGCAGCTCCACTGGCTCTCCGACCCGGCCGTGCTCGCCCCGCTCGCGCTCCTGGCCGGGATCTACGTGTGGCGCTTCCGGGCCGCGCGGCGCGAGGCCGGCGGCCGCGGCGCTGGACTGGCGCAGGCCGCGGCATTCACCGCCGCGATGCTGGCGCTGCTCGCCGCCCTGATCTCCCCGCTCGACGGCCTCGGCGAGGAGTACCTCTTCTCCGCCCACATGGTCCAGCACGTGCTGCTCGGCGACATCGCCCCGCTGCTGCTCCTGCTCTCGCTCTCGCGCGTGATCATGCGCCCGGCCACCCGCCGGCTCGCGAACGTCGAGCGCGCGCTCGGGCCGCTGGCCAGCCCGTGGACCGGGCTCGTGCTGTGGCTGGGCCTCATGTACCTCTGGCACATCCCCGCCCTCTACGACCTGGCGGTCGAGCATCCGGCTCGTGCACCTGCTCGAGCACGTGTCCTTCTTCACCGCGGGCCTGGCGCTCTGGTGGCCGCTCGTGCAGCCGGTGCCGATGCGCCGGCGCCTGACGGGCATGCAGCCGCTGGCCTACATCGCCACGGCAAAGGCGGGGCTGGCGGCTCTGGGGCTCCTGCTCACCTGGAAAGCCACCGCGATCTACCCCTACTACGAGCAGACCCCGCGGATCTGGGACCTGTCACCGGTGGACGACCAGAACGTGGGCGGCGTGATCATGATGGTCGAGCAATCGCTGACACTCGCGATCGCGCTCGTGGTGCTGTTCATGCGGATGCTGGTGAGCTCTGAGGCCGAGGAGCGGCGGAGGGAGCGGCTGGAGGATCGGGCGGAGGCCGCCGGCGGGGTCGGCTAGGCCCGCCGCGTTTACTGCGGCTGGGTGGAGCTGCGTCAACTAGAGGCCCGTATGGGGCACCTAGATGACGCGGCGGGCCGGGGGTGTGGGGAGTTATCGATGTATGCCAACGGAAATCCCCCAAACCCCCCGGAACTAGCCCTCCAGCACCGCGCCGTCCTCGATCTCGCGCGGGCCCTCCACCCGCACGCTCCCGCGCACCACGACGTCGGAGCCGAAGCGCACGTCGCCCGAGACCGACAGGCGGTCGCAGGCCACCAGCGACGGCGGGCCGCCGGGGAAGTGCTCCTCCAGGTCCGGCACGAGCTTGTAATACGAGGGGTCCAGATCGATCACCGGCGGCGTGCCGGAGCGCGAGGGGTCCAGCTCCACGCGCGGCCCCGCGCTGAGAACGTAGGCGTCGGAGCGCAGCGAGAGCAGATCGGCCGAGGTCTTGACCGGCACGAAGCGGCTGCGCGGCACGCGCACGGCCGCCGCGCCGTCGAACACGTCGATGGCCGCCCCCATCGCGGTCTCGAGCTGGATCACCGCCGGTGACGAGGAGTCGGCCGGATCGACCGTCTTGCGGTTGACGATCATCGGCAGCTCGAGCACCCCTCCCCCGTCCTCCAGCTGCTTCGCGAGCGCGCGGAGGTTCACCCACAGCGTGTTGCAGTTGAAGTAGCGGTGCCGGCTCACGTCCTGGAACGACGCCTCGTCCTCGTCCGGCGTCTGGGCGATCTCGCGCAGCACAAGGCCGCCGTCGGGGCGCCGGGCCAGGTGACCGCCCTTGCGGTCGGACTCGGTGCGGTCGGCCGCCTCCATCAGGAACGGCAGCCGCTCGCGCGCGAACCAGGCCAGGATCCGCTCGTCGAGGATGGCGCCGAGGTTGTCCGAGTTCGAGACGAACGCGTACTCGTACCCACGCTCGAGCATGGCTTCGAGCATCCCCGAGCCGGCGAGCGACGTGTACACGTCGCCGTGCCCGGGCGGCGCCCACTCGAGCTTGGGGTCGTCGGGCCAGCTGACCGGCTCGAGGTCGTCGGCGAGCAGCTTCGGCACCCGGCCCTGCACGAAGTCCACCGGGAGGTCGGCCTCCAGGTCCGGGTAGCGCTCGAGCGCCTCCAGCGAGTCGTCGCGGGTGGCGAAGCTGTTCATCAGCACCAGCGGCACGCGGGCGCCCGCCTGCTCGCGCAGCGTCAGCACCTGGCGGGCGATCACGTCGAGGAAAGTCAGGCCGTCCTTGACCTCCAGGAGCGACTTGGCGCGGCGCATGCCCATGCTCGTTCCAAGGCCGCCATTGAGCTTGACGACCACGGCGCGGCCGAGCGCGGCGCGCGCGCCGTCGGGGTCCTCCGGGAGCTCCTCGGCGTCCGGAAGCGACTCCACGGGCTCGATCTCCGACTCCGGCAGCGTGCCCTGCTCACCGGCCTTCAGACGCGCCACCTGGCGGCCGAATGTCTCGATCGCAACCTCGGGAAGGCCCTCTCCCCGCATCTTCTCCAGGGCGTGCTCCATGACAGCGATCCTATGCGGCTCAAAGGCCGTGCCGGATCGACCGATAGATAGGTCTACCCCGGAAGGAGCACCCGATCTCAGCTTCACCCACGGACACGACGACGGTGGCCGCGCTAGCGGCACTTCGCCGCATGTCGTTTGCCGTGGTGGATGCCGCGGATCAGTGCGCGATCCATCGCACGCTCGCGGTTGAGCTGCTCGGCGTGTTCGGGGTGGACAGCGTTCACGTGTGCCTAGTGGACCCGGACGGCTCCGGTGCCGCCGGCACTGCCTTTCGCCGGCTCGAGGACGGCAGCGCCGATTCCGGCGAGGAGTACTTCATCCCCTTCGACCGGCCGACCGGCGTGGGCCGTGTGTTCGAGACCGGCGAGCCGCTCAACATCACCGACGCCCCCAACTCCCCGGTGGTGGCCAGCCAGCTGACCGAGCGCTTCAACGCGGCAAGCCTGCTGTACGTGCCGCTGGCCTACTCGGGCGTGGTGCGCGCGGTGATCGTGCTGGTCAGCGAGACGCCGCGCTGGTTCCGCGAGGAGGAGATCGAGTTCGCCTACACGATGGCCAACCAGACCTCGGCCGGCCTGAGCGCGCTGGAGATGCGCAGCCGTCTGGCGGAGCAGGCCGACCGGCAGTCTGCCCTCGCCCGGGCCGCGAGCGCCCTCAACGCTCACCTCGACCGGCGCGCGGTGCTCGACACCCTCTGCCGCGAGGCCAGCGTGGCGCTGGGAGCCGACATCGGCGGGGTCTATCTCGGCGACGGGCGGCAGGGTGGCGTGGCCGTGGCGGCCTACGGGATCCCCGAGGACTCCGACTGGTGGGGCTACCAGATAGCTCCTGGAGAGGGCATGGCAGGACAGGCCCTGAGCACCGGCCAGCCCGCGGTCACCAACGACTACCAACGCGAGATGAACGTCCCCGCCCTCGATCTGCTCGAGCGGATCAAGACTGCCGTGGCCGTGCCGATGGTCTGGAACGGAGCGCTGCGCGGGGCCCTGTCGCTCGCCTTCTACTCCATGCGCCCCGTGGAGCCCGAGGACATCGAGACGCTCGAGGCGATCGCCAGCCTCGCGGCGGTGGCCTGCCACAACGCCGAGGCCTTCGAGGAGGCCACCGAGGCCGCGCGCACCGACTCGCTCACCGGGCTGCTCAACCACGGGGCCATCCAGATGCGCACGAGCGAGGAGATCTGGCGCTCCCAGCGCGCCGAGAGGCCGTTCGCCTGCCTGCTGTGCGACCTCGACAACTTCAAGCCCATCAACGACCGCCACGGGCACCTGATCGGCGACGAGATCCTGAAGCGCGTGGCCACCGCGCTGTCGGAGGAGTTCCGGCCCTACGACGGCATCGCCCGTTACGGCGGCGACGAGTTCGTGGTGATCCTGCCCGAGTCGGACGAGGCGGATGCCCTGGTCGCGGCGGACCGGCTCCGCGCCTGCGTGGACCGTGCGGCCGACAACTTCAAGGACCTGGGCCTGCCTGTGACCGTGTCGGTGGGAGTGGCGCAGTGGACCGAGCCGCAGACCGCCGGCGAGCTGCTCGACCGGGCCGATCGCGCGCTTCTGCTGGCCAAGCGCCGCGGGAAGGGCTCCGTGGTGGTGGCCAGCGCCAGGGCCGAGCTCGAGCTGGCCGAGCTGGAGGGCGGTCAGGCGCCGTCCGAGTTCATGAACGAGTTCTGGGACACCGTGGCGGCCTGCGAGGAGCCCCGTGAGGTGCTGTTCGTGCTGCCGGCGTTCCTCGTCCGGCAGCTGGGCCTGGAGGAGGTGGCGCTCTACGACGCGCCGCGCGGCACCGTGGGAGGCGCCCTCGAGCGGCTCTCGCACGCCCGCCTCCCGGGCGACCCCGGCGCCGTAGCGTTCGGGGCCGAGTCCCTGCCTCCGGGCGGCGAGGTCATGCGCCGCGTGGGAGCGGGATCGATCTCGCGCGGATCGCTGGTCGAGCTGAGGCTGGCGCTCGGCCTCGCCACCGGCGGCTCCCCCGAGGCCCCCGGCGGCTCCTTCGCCGCGGTGGGCATGGCGCGCGCCGGCGAGGGCCACGGCGTTCTGCTGCTGCGCCACGCCGCTCCCGTCTTCCCGATGACCTGCCTGCGCCTGGTGCAGATCGTGGCCGGCCAGACCGTGACCGTGCTGGCCGGGCAGGGCGGCAGCGGGTCCCGCGCCGCCGTGGCTGCGCTGGCGGCGGCGATCGACGCCCGCGACAACTACACCTTGTCGCACTCCAAGGAGGTCGTGGAGCTGGCGGGGGCGGTGGCCAAGCGGCTGGGCCTGTCCGACACCGAGATCGCGCAGGTGCGCGACGGCGCGATGCTGCACGACGTGGGCAAGGTGGCCATCCCCAACGAGATCCTCAACAAGAAGGGGCCGCTCGACGAAGCCGAGTGGAAGATCATGCGCGAGCACCCGGTGATCGGCGAGCAGATCCTCCTGCGCACACCCGAGCTGGTGAACATCGCGCCGCTCGTGCGCCACGAGCACGAGCGCTTCGACGGCACCGGGTATCCCGACGGCCTGGCGGGCGAGGCGATCCCGATCGGCAGCCGGATCATCTTCGCCTGCGACGCGTACAACGCGATGATCACCGCGCGCCCATACCGCGAGTCGCGCGAGCACGCGGAGGCCGTGGCCGAGCTGCGGCGCGCCGCCGGCACTCAGTTCGACCCGGTGGTGGTGGGCGCGCTGCTCCACGAGCTGCGGGCGCGCGTGCTGCCGACCATCGCCGCCGCCGGCCGATAGCGTGCCGCGCGTGAGCGCGCACGAGATTCAGACGGTCACCGAGTCCGACCTCCCGGACCTGCTTCCGCTGATGCGGAGCTACTGCGACTTCTACGAGGTGGCCCCGTCCGACGACGATCTGCAGGCGATGGCGCGCGCGCTGATCGCCGATCCCGAGCGCGAAGGGGTCCAGATGGTGGCGCGCGACGGAGAGGGACAGGCCGTCGGCTTCGCCACCGTGTTCTGGACATGGACCACGTTGAGCGCCTCGCGGCTCGCCGTGATGAACGATCTCTTCGTGGCCCCGGACGCGCGCGGCACGGGCGTGGCCGACGACCTGATCGCGGCCTGTGCGGAGCGCTGCGCGGAGCGCGGCGTCACCTCGCTGGAATGGCAGACCGCCCGCGACAACCTCCGCGCCCAGGCCGTGTACAAGCGCGTGGGCGGCGAGCGCGACGACCGCTGGCTCGACTACTCGCTGGCGGTACTGCCGGCCGGCGGTGGCGCCGGCGGCGCGGGCTGAGCAGGCTGCGGGGCCTCGCCCATCTGGCGGTAGCCGCCGTAGGCGACTCCACCGGACGCGATCAGCGCGAGGAAGAGCCCGAACCTGCGGCCGAAGTCGATGCCGGCGCCGGCCAGATCCCTCCACGTCCGGGCCGGGCAGCTCGATGAGCCGGTAGAGCACCAGCAGCAGCGCGAGCGCGCCGGCACCGGTCACGATCGCCGCCACGGGCACGCCCTCGGGCGTGGCGCTGGCGAGCCGGGCCGCCGCGGCGCCCACCGCCACCACCGACACGAGGAAGAGCACGATGTCGGTCATGTCGAACGCCTCCCAGGCGCTGGCGGTCTCACTCGCGG
The DNA here is from genome assembly GCA_963811055.1 of uncultured Thermoleophilaceae bacterium. GTDB lineage: Bacteria > Actinomycetota > Thermoleophilia > Solirubrobacterales > Thermoleophilaceae > JACVRW01. Next base: position 15,054 of record CAWEPQ010000006.1, on the reverse strand, counting down.
AGAACCCGGCGACGTTCACATCCACGCCGTACCACGGCAGGAACAGGACCACGAAGAGCGCCAGACCGCTGATCCCTGCGATCAGCTCGCCCTGGCTGAGCCGCGACATATCCACAGACTTCCCCCTAGATAGTTCGTGCCGGACAGGCGCACTCTCTTTCGACAGCCGGACGTTGGAACTCAACCGGCGGGGCCGCGGAGTCGAACGGGCGTCCTAGGCGAGGCCGGCGGCGCGCATGGCCTCGTCGCGCTCCATGCCCTCATAGCGCACGATCAGGCCGTCGCGGATCTCCACGAGCGCACCGGGGTTGAGCTCGGTGCGGGCGCCGCTGCTGCGCCCCAGCCCCACCTCGTTGAACAACACGAGCAGCCGACCGTCGGGCAGCACGCGGATCTCCTCGAGCTCGTTGCTGTACTCGGACCACGCCCCGATGAAGCTCCGCAGAAAGGCGAGCAGCTCCTCGCGGCCATGCACGGTCCCGCCGGGATGGGGCGTGGACCACTCGACGTCCGGGTGAAAGAGCTCCTCGCCCCACTCGCCCCGGTCCCACGCCTCGTGGAGCGCGCGCATCACGGCCACGTTCTCCTCGGCCTCGGTCACGCCGGGTGCCCGGTCCAGGCGCTGAGGTAGGACTCCTGCTCCGGCGTCAGCTCGTCGATCGCCACACCGAGGGACTCGAGCTTGAGCCGGGCGATCGCATCGTCGATGTCGCGCGGCACCTCGATCACGCGGTGCTCCAGCGAGTCGCCGCTCAGAACGAGGTGCTCCACCCCGAGCGCCAGGTTGGCGAAGCTCATGTCCATCACGGCAGCCGGGTGCCCCTGGCCGGCGGCGAGGTTGACCACCCGCCCCTGCGCCAGCAGGTTGAGCTTGCGCTCCCCCAGGTCGTACTGCTGCACCAGCGGCAGCACCTGGCGGACCCGCCCACCGGCGAGCTCGTGGAGCGCGTCGAGGTCGATCTCCACGTCGAAGTGCCCGGCGTTGGCCAGCACCGCCCCGTCCTTCATCCGCTCGAAGTGCTCGCGGCCGAGCACCCCGCGCGAGCCGGTGACGGTCACGAACAGCTCGCCGCGCTCGGCGGCCTCGAGCGCCGGCATCACCTCGAAGCCGTCCATCCGCGCCTCGAGCGCCCGCACCGGGTCCACCTCGCACACGATCACCGCGGCGCCGGCGCCGCGGGCGCGCTGGGTGATCCCGCGGCCGGTGGCGCCGTAGCCGAGCACCACGAGGCTGCGTCCGGCGAGCAGCAGGTTGGTGGCCCGCAGGATCCCGTCGAGGGCCGACTGGCCGGTGCCGTGGCGGTCGTTGAACTTGCGCTCGGTGCGCGACTCGTTCACGGCGAGCACGGGACATGCGAGGCCCCCCTCCGCCTCGATCCGGCGCAGTCGCAGCAGCCCGGTGGTGGTCTCCTCCGCCCCGCCCGTGAGCCCCTCGGCGTCGCCGCGCTCGTGCAGGAACACGAGCAGGTCGGCGCCGTCGTCCAGCGTCACGTCGGGGCCCCAGTCGGCCAGCGCCGCCACGTGCTCGGCATAGGCGGCCGCGTCCTCGCCCCGGCGCGCCTGCACGGGCACGCCGGAGGCGGCCAGCGCCGCCGCCACCTCGTCCTGGGTGGTGAGCGGATTGGCCGAGCAGAGCGCGGTCTGGGCGCCGCCGGCCGTGAGCGCGGCCATCAGGTTGGCCGTCTCTGCCGTCACGTGGAGGCAGGCGGCGACCTTGATTCCCTCGAGCGGCCGTTCCTCGACGAAGCGCCTCCGGATCGAGCCGAGCACCGGCATCTGGCCGGCAGCCCACTCGATCCGGGCCGCTCCCGCAGACGCCAGGCCCGGATCAGCGATGTCCGAGCTAGGCCCTGCCACGTTCTCCTAGTACCTGTAGTGGTCGCTCTTGTACGGACCCTCGACCGGCACGCCGATGTAGGCGGCCTGCTCCGGGGTGAGCTGCGTGAGCTTCGCCCCCAGGGCGTCGAGGTGCAGCCTCGCCACCTTCTCGTCGAGGTGCTTGGGCAGCACGTAGACCTTCTTCTCGTACTCGTCGTTCTTCGAGAAGAGCTCCACCTGGGCGATCGTCTGGTTCGTGAAGCTGTTCGACATCACGAAGCTCGGGTGGCCGGTGGCGTTGCCGAGGTTGAGCAGCCGGCCCTCGGAGAGCACGATGATCGAGTGGCCGTCCGAGAAGCGCCACTCGTCCACCTGAGGCTTGATGTTGACCCGCTCGACACCCGGCGTGCGGGTGAGACCGGCCATGTCGATCTCGTTGTCGAAGTGGCCGATGTTCCCCACGATGGCCTGGTGCTTCATCCGCCCCATGTGGGCGGCGGTGATGATGTCCTTGTTGCCGGTGGCGGTCACGAAGATGTCGGTGCTGTCCACCACATCCTCGAGCGTGGCCACCTGGTAGCCGTCCATCGCCGCCTGGAGCGCGCAGATCGGGTCGATCTCCGCGATCAGCACGCGGGCGCCCTGGCCGCGCAGCGACTGCGCGCAGCCCTTGCCCACGTCGCCGTAGCCGAGGATGAGCGCGGTCTTGCCGGCGATCATCACGTCGGTGCCGCGGTTGATGCCGTCGATCAGCGAGTGGCGGCAGCCGTAGAGGTTGTCGAACTTCGACTTCGTCACGGAGTCGTTCACGTTGATGGCCGGGAACAGCAGCGTGCCCGCCTGCTGCATCTCGTAGAGACGATGCACGCCGGTGGTGGTCTCCTCGGTCACGCCCTTGATGGCCTCGCCCACGCGGGTCCACTTCTGCGGGTCGGCCTGCAGCGAGCGCTGCAGAAGGCCAAGGAACACCTGGAACTCCTCGGACTCGGCCTGAGCCGGGTCCGGCACGGCGCCGGCCTTCTCGTACTCGGTGCCCTTGTGCACGAGCATCGTGGCGTCGCCGCCGTCGTCGAGCAGCATGTTCGGGCCGTCGCCGTCGGGCCAGGTGAGCGCCTGCTCGGTGCACCACCAGTACTCCTCGAGCGTCTCGCCCTTCCACGCGAAGACCGGCACGCCGGCCTGCGCGATGGCGGCCGCGGCGTGGTCCTGGGTGGAGAAGATGTTGCAGCTGGCCCAGCGCACGTCGGCGCCGAGCGCCGTGAGGGTCTCGATCAGCACCGCCGTCTGCACGGTCATGTGGAGCGACCCCATGATGCGGGCGCCGGCGAGCGGCTGACTCGCGCCGTACTCCTCGCGCATCGCCACCAGGCCGGGCATCTCGTGCTCGGCGAGCGTGATCTCCAAGCGGCCGAAGTCGGCCAGCGAGATGTCCGCGACCTTGTAGTCGGCGGTGGTGGTCTGAGCGATCGTCATGCGGGTGTCTCCGTCAGTCGTGGCCGTGTCAGTTCGAGCAGACGCTCGTGCTTCTCCTGCTCCCAGCTGAGCCAGTCGCTCGAAGCGATCCCCTCGGGACGCTCCGGACGCTCCTCCAGCCAGCGCTCAACGGAAGCGCTCAGCTCGGGATCCGAGCGCAGGCGCTCGGCAAAGGCGATGTCGGAAAGGGCGCAGTCGAACCCGGCGAGCAGCTCGCGCAAGGTGCGCAGGCGCTGAAGCTCCTCCGCACCGTAGAGGCGGTACCCCGAGGGCGTGCGAGCCGGTTCGATAAGGCCCGCGTTCTCGATGTAACGCAGCATTCGCGGCGACCAGCCGGTGGTTTCGGCCGCCTGGTTGATCGTGAGCCCCTCCATCGCAGGGGCAAACCTTACCACGATCGTGTCAAGGTTTACCGAGGCTTGCCTTCACGCGGTCGAGAGCCTCTGTGGGCGTGGGATCCACGCCGGCGAGCGCTGCCAGGTAGACGCTCACGAGGTCGCCGAGCAGGACCAGGGAGAGCACCCGCTCGAGCCGGCTCTCCCCCCTGGACGGGATCCTCACGGCCTTTGCGCCGGCGCGCTCGACCTCCTCGGCGGTGAGCTCCACGCGCCTGGCCACGCGCGGGTGGTGATCCGCGTCCTCGAGGAGGACGCCCGCCAGGGGGGCGATCCGGCGCCCGCGATCCCAGCCGCAGATCTCGTTGTGATCGGCCTCAGGCAGCTCCGATGCGAAGGCGGCCAGCTTGGCGTTCTCGTGCAGCTGCGTGGCCCAGCGGCGGGCAACCGCGGCGGTGGGGCCCGCGCCGTAGATCACAGGCAGCGTGCCCTCCAGCGAGCGGGCGATCGACTTGGCGAGCGAGTCCGGCTCGGAGTCCGGGCCCCAGGCCACCACCAGCCGCTCGAGCAGCGCCGTGGCCCCCTCGATCTCGGACCTCACCTCGGGCGCCGCGCCACACGCGGCCGCGCACTCGAGCGCGCCGATCGTCATGTAGAGCACCGCCGCCCGCGGCGGCATGCCTGAGGGCACACCGATCACCGGCACACCCTCGGCTCGCGCGCTCTCGGCGAGCGGCCCGCCGGTGGTCAGGACCACGCGGCCCGTGCCCGCGGCCCCCGCGGCGTCGAAGCAGGCGAGCGTCTCCTCGGTGGCGCCCGAGTAGCTGGCGCACAGCACCAGCGTGTCGGGCGGCGTCCAGGCCTCGAGCCCGTAGCCGCGCACGGTCCTGATCGGCCTGGTGGCCCGGTCGCCGAGCGCGGCCACAGCCAGGTCCCCGCCGATGGCGGATCCGCCCATGCCGCAGACCACCAGCCCGCCGCGCAGGTCCTGCGACGGGATGCCGGCCGACTGGGCGCGCCAGAGGGCGTCGCCGAGCTGCAGCGGCTGGGCCAAGACGTCGTCGAGCAGTCCCCCCGAATCCACCGCCGCGATCGCCTCGCGGGAGAGCGAGTCGGCGGTCATCCGGCCGCGGCCCCGGCGGCCAGCGTCTCTCCGGGAGCCACGCTGCCGCCCGCCTCCACCTCGACGCCCGGGTCGAGCCGCGCGCCCGCGCCCACGCTCGCCCCTTCGCCGATCGAGGCACCCGCGCCGACCATCGCTCGCGGGCCCACCTGGGCGCCCTCGCCCACACGCACCCGCTCGCCGAGAACGCTCTCGAGCACGGCGGCGTCGGCGCCCACGATCACACGGTCATGCAGCACGGCGCGCTCCACACGGGCGTCGGTGCCCACCGAGCAGAGGCGCCCGAGCACGGTCTGCGGCCCCACGTGCGCGCCCGCCACAAGGGAGCCGTCGAGCACCAGCGAGCCGGTCTCGTCACGGCGTGGAAGGCTCGAGGGCACGCGGCCCGCAAGTAGGTCCCAGGTGGCCTCCAGGTAGCGCTCGGGGGTTCCGATGTCGATCCAGTAGGGCGCCTCGGCCTCGTAGCCGTAGAGCGAGTCTCCGGCCAGCGCCGGGAAGATCTCGCGCTCGAACGAAACCGGCCGGCCGACCGGAATGGCCTCGATCACGTCGCGCTCCAGCACATAGACGCCGGCGTTGATCCTGTTGGTGGGCGCCTCCTCGTCGCTCTTCTCGAGGAAGGCCTCCACGCGGCCCTCGGCATCGGTGGGCACCACGCCATAGCTGCTCGTGTCCTCCACCGCCACGAGGCCAAGCGTCGCACGCGCGCCGCGCTCCGCGTGCCAGGCCAGCTCGGCGGTGAGGTCCAGATCCGTGAGCACGTCGCCGTTGGCCACGATCAGCCGGCCCTCGAGAATCCCCTCGTCGAGAGCCAGCCGGACCGGGCCGGCGGTGCCGAGCGGCTCCTCCTCGACCACGTAGCGCAGCCGCATGCCCTGGTAGATGTCGCCGAGCACCCGCCGGACGTCCTCGGACAGGAATCCGCAGGAGAGCACCACGTCGTCCACCCCGTGCCCGTGCAGCCAGTCGAGCATGAAGGACAGGAAGGGCCGGCCCGCCAGGGGAATCACGGCCTTGGGTGTGGTGTAGGTCAGCGGGCGCAGACGCGTGCCCTCGCCTCCGGCGAGCACCAGCGCCTGCACGTCTAGCGCCCTACGCCCTCGTAGGTGTAGCCGGCCTCGACCAGGGCCTCGCGGTCGAGGAAGTTCCGGCCGTCCACCACCACAGGGGTCTTCAGGCGGCGCTTGACCTCACCCGCCCAGTCGAGGTCGCGGAACTCCGGCCATTCGGTCACGAGCACCACTGCGTCCGCGCCGTCGAGCGCTTCGAGCGCATCGGCGGCCACGAAGGCGCCGCCGAGCTGCTCGTGGGCGCGGTCGGTGGCCACCGGGTCGTACACGCGCACGTGCGCGCCCTCGCCCTGGAGCCTGCCGGCCAGGACGAGGCTCGTGGCCTCGCGGATGTCGTCGGTGTTGGGCTTGAAGGCCACGCCGAGGAGGGCGATCTCCTTGCCCACCAGCGAGCCGAGGTGCTTCTGAAGCTTGCCGATCGTGCGCCGCTTCTGGAGCTCGTTGACCTCGATCACGGCCGTGAGTAGCTGGAAGTGGTAGCCGGTATTGCCGGCAAGCTGTTTGAGGGCCTGAACATCTTTGGGGAAACAATTATGCGTTATGGCCGAGCCCGTGGTCACGAACGTGTGCGCCCCCGGCACCTCGAGCGAGTAGACCGGACCCGCGAACGGCGTGGCCGTCGTGGACACCACTCGCGCCCACGCCTGACCGGAGTCGAAGCGGCGATATCCGGTCGGCGCGATCCGTTTGCTCTGGCGCGCGATCGCGGTCAGCACGCCCTGCCGGTCGCGCTCCGGCACGAGCCGGATCGCGCGCTCCGCCTGGTCGGCGCCGCTGACCCGCAGCCAATGCGTGTCCTTCGTGGACTTCGACGTCCGCCCGATGCGCTGGCTTGCCACGATGCCGAGGTCGCCGAGGAGCCTCAGAACGCCATCGGCAAGCTCGTCGCTGATCGTCCCGAACTCCAGGATCACGCTGGGTCCCCCGCGCACGAGCGACCACGATCCGTCGCCTTCCCAGAGTCCCGAGAGGAGGGCCCACTTGTGGTCCGAGCTCCGATCCCAGATCAGGTCGGGGAGCCGCTGCTCGTATGAGTTGCGCCCGAGCCCCAGCTCCTTGATCCACCACGACCCGAGCAGGCGAGACGACACGCTGACGGTGCGCGAGGTCGCGGAGTCGTACACGCGCGCCTCGACGCCGTGCCGCATCCAGAATGCGACCACCTCGTCCACCAGATGCTCTTCGTTCCGCGGGTGGAACGACCAGGTGATGCGGTGCCGGATTCCGGTGCGTCCGGGCTCGACGGCCACGTGACCCTCGGCGAGGTAGAGGCCGACGACCCTCCAGAAGGCGGCATCGGAGGTGATCTCTGTGCTCACGAACTGACCGTTGCGGGCGGTACCGAACGTGGAACTCTCGAGCGGCAGCTCCGCGCGGATGAGCTCATCGAGCCTGAGAGTGCCGGTCCGCTTGACATCGCCGGTGCGGGCCGCCGCCGAGCGGTGCGTGGCAAACGCCGTGCGGCGCTGAGCGATCGGCCGATCCACAAGGGACCGCACGCGGTCGGCCGGTGGCCTGACCACAACATCGCTTTCGCTGATCCCGGCGGCCTCAACCGCGGCCAGAAGCGGTAGCCGCTCGACCTCGTCGCCACGTTGCGCCTGATTCATGGCCAGGGGGATCCAGTCGCCACTGGTGAGATCGGCGGCGAGCTTGACCTCAGCCTCCTCGTCGACGCCGTTGGCCACGACCCAGGGGTGGTCGGGGGTGCAGCGGACGCGCCGGCCCATCTTCGTCCGCACCTCGAGCAACTCGCCTTCATACGGCCGCCTGGTGGCCGCGAGCACGGGCAGGAAGCTGGGCGCCTCGGAGCCGGGAACCCAGCTGAGCACCTCGAGGGCGGCGGGCTCGATCACGCCTTCCGTCACGTCGCCGGGGTCTTCCTCCTCCTCGAGCCTTCTCCAAAGCCGCTCGAGCGGCAGCAGGGTGGTGCGCCCGTACTGGCGGACGAGCACCGTCTCGTCGCCAGCGAGGCAGGAACCGCCATAGCCAATACCCGCCTGAAGGAACTTCGGGCCGATCCGGTCGTCGAGGCCCATCCCGCGGGCCACTTCCTTCACGTCGGCGCCCAGCTCCTCCGACACGTTGGCGATCTCGTTGATGAAGCTGATCTTGGTGGCGAGAAACGCGTTGGACGCCAGCTTGACCATCTCGGCGCTGGCCACGTCGGTGCGCACCATCGCCCCGCCCAGCGGCGAATAGAGCTTCTCCACCCGGTCGGCGAACGCCTCGGACCCGGCGTTGGCGCCGATCACCACGCGGTCGGGGTGCATGAAGTCGTCGACCGCGCTCCCCTCCTTCAGGAACTCCGGCGCGGACACGTAGCCGAGGTCGTCGCGGCGGCGGGTGATGGAGCGTCCGGTGCCCACCGGCACGGTGCTCTTCATCACCAGCGCGTGGTCCTTCGAGTCGCCCAGCTCGGCGATCACGGCCTCGACGCGCGAGAGGTCGGCGTCGCCCGAGTAGGTCGGCGGAGTGTCGACGCAGCAGAACAGGAGCTGCGCGTTCGACACCGTCTCGGGCATGTCGGTGGTGAAGTGCAGGCGCTCGGCGTTCTTGACGACCAGCTCCGAGAGGCCCGGCTCGTGGATCGGCACCTCGCCGCGCGCCAGCGACTCGACCTTGTCGGCCAGGATGTCGCGCGCCCAGACCTCGTGTCCGAGCTCGGCAAAGCAGGCCGCTGTGACGAGACCCACCCAACCGACGCCGATGACGCCTATCGGTTCCTTGTCCGGCATGGAGCGGAGAGGCTAGTAGAGGGCTCGGCTTAGAGCGGCCGGGTGGACCGGGCGATCGCCATCATCTGACCCTCGGTGAGGGTCTGCAGCAGGGTGTTCGAGATCCAGTACGAGGCCTTGGACGTGTGCCAGGCCACGAGCCGCAGGCGGTCGCCGTCGTAGTGGAGCTCGTACGTCCGCCGGCCGATCTTCCGCTCCTCGGACGTGTCTCCGAGGATGGGCGGGTCCTTCCAGGTGGTGCCCTGCACTCCGTAGTACTCGCCCGCCAGACTGCGGCTCAGGACCATCCGGTAGGCGCCGTAGGCCTTGCCGTTGGCGCCGATCTTGTACACGCGCGGCGGCCCGGCGTAGTACGCGCCGGTTGTGCGCAGGGTCGGGAAGAGCACCGGCAGCGTCTTGCCGGCGCCCTGCTCCACGGCCTGGATCGCCTGGTCGCGGCCGAGGCTGGTGGCGTCCTCGAGCCCGAGCGAGCCGACACTCGGCAGGCGCTTGCGCTTGGGCCTGTTCTTGTTGCGCTTCTCCTTGAGCTCGCCACGCGGGCCCGGCGTGTCCTTGCCGTTGAGGAACTCCTGCGCGAGCTTCTTCACGCGCTCGTCGCTCGCCTCGACGTAGCTCGGTCCGATCAGCCCCTCGAAGTGGACCTCGTGGATGGGGCGCCCGGCGGAGAACACCGCCAGCTTGAGCAGCCTCAGCACCTCGGCGCGGTCGCGCAGGCCCTTGTCCGTGTTGGTGTTCTTGCCGAAGATCCGCACCAGCCGGTCGCGCTTGCCGATCAGGTCCGTGTAGTTGACCTGCTGCTTGGTCTGGCGCAGGAAGTCCTGCTGGCGGGCCGAGCGCACCAGGTCGTTGTCCTCGTGGCGGAAGCGCACGTACTGGAGCGCCTTGCGGGCGCAGAGCCGCTGGTAGCCCGGCTGGACGTCGATCGGGGCGTACTCCGGGTTGTCGTTGAAATACCGGCGGTCGATGTCGGCGTACACGCAGCCGATGGCGTTGACCGCCCGCCAGAAGCCGCCGAAGGTCACGTTGATCACGTGGTTGATCGAGAGGCCGGTGAGCTGCTTGACCGTGTTGAGCGTGAGGCGCGGGCCGCCGAGCTCGTAGGCGGCATTGATCTTGTCGGTGCCGTGCCCGGGGATCTGGACCTTGAGGTCGCGCGGGAGCGACATGAGCGAGGTGGCGTCCTTGTCCGGGTCGAGCCGGACGAGCATGATCGTGTCCGAGCGCGCGCCGGACCCGCCCTCCACGTTGTCCTTGGGCCGCCGGTCCGAGCCGAGGATCATGAGCGTCTGCGGCTCGCCCGGGTCGGTGTCGGCGAGCCCCTTCAGCTTGAGCGACGGGCTCTGGTCGAGCGCCTCCACCACCTTGTCGACCTCGTGGAAGGCGGCCACCGCGGTGGCCGCCGCCGACGCGAAGATCACCAGCGCCGCTCCGATGAGCAGCTTCTTCCAAAGGCCTGGGCGCGGGATCTCCTCGAGCATGGTTCAGGCGATGCGAAGGCGACGCTCGTCGTCGCCCGGGGCGTCGAGCCGGGCCGGTAGCAGCTGCACGAACTCCACCAGTGCCTTCCGATACTGGCTGAGCGACCGGATCGACACCCATTCCTCGGGGCCGTGGTGGCCGGCGCCGGTGGGCCCGCACTCGACCGCGGGAATGCCCACGTCGAGGAAGGCGGTGGCGTCGGAGGCGCCGTGGCGGCCCACCGAGATCTGGTCGTCGCTGCGCCCGACCACGTGCGCGATGCCGGCGCCGAGCGCCCTCACGTACGGGTCCTCGCGGTCGACCATCACCGGGTGGCGGTGGAAGGTCCTCGTGGCGGTGGCCCCGTCGAGCGCGTTGATGTCCGCGAGGATCGCGTCGGAGTCCTGACCGGGCAGGTAACGGATGTCCACGTCGATCACGCAGGAGTCGGGTACTCGGTTGATGGCGTCGCCGCCCGCGATCCGGCCGAGGTTGATCGACGGACGGTCGAACAGGTCGGATGACTCGCGCGCGAACGGCAGCGACTCGATCTGGCGGAACACGTCGATGGCCTTGACCACGGCGTTGTCGCCGATCCAGGGGGTGGAGCCGTGTGCCGAGATGCCGTCCACCTCGATGCGCAGCACCAGCACGCCCTTGGCCTGCACCCCGATATGGAGGTCGGTGGGCTCGCCGGTGATCGCGAAGTCGCCGATGTAGCCCTGCCGCACCAGGTGGGTGGAGCCGCGCTGGTCGTCGGTCTCCTCCGACTCCTCGTCGGAGACGCAGAGGAAGTGGACGCGCACACCGTCCTGAGCGGCCACGTCGTGGAGGGCGCACATCATCGCCGCGAGGCCGCCCTTCATGTCGTAGGCGCCGCGCCCGAACAGGCGGTCGCCCTCGATGCGCGGGGTGAACAGCTCGGGGCTGGCGGGCACCACGTCGAGGTGGCCGTGGAAGACGATCGTGGGCACGCCGGCAGGGCCGACCGTGGCCGCCAAGACCGGGCGGCCGTTGTGCATATCGCCGGTCACCTCCACGTCGCGGGCCTCGAGCCAGCCCTTGACGAACCCGGCCGCGCTCTGCATTCCCTCGAGGGTGGACGTGTCGTAGGTGACCAAGCGCTCTGTGAGAGCGCGCTCGTCCATCGCGACTGAGGATAACGGCGCCCGCTGCGCCCGCCGGATAAGCTCGCCGCCGTGAGACGCGCCCTGCTGCTGGCCCTGGTCGGCGCGCTCGTTGCGGCTCCCGCTGCGAGCGCCCTCCCCAAGGAGTACATCCTCCCGGGCAACGAGACCTTTCCCGAGGGCGTGAGCGTGCGACCCGGCACCGATCAGTTCTTCGTGACCTCCACCACCGACGGCACGGTGTTCCGGGGCACGCTCGGGCGCGCCAAGCCGAAGGTCTTCCTCGCGCCCGGCTCGAACGGGCGCAAGCTGGCCAACGGACTCCACGCCTCGCGCAACCGGCTGGTCGTGACCGGCAGCCTGACCAACACGCTGTTCGTCTACGCGCTTCCGAGCGGCCGCCTGATCCAGCGCTTCTCGACCGGCTCGGGCGGGCTCGTGAACGACGCGACCGTGGCGCCGAACGGCGACGTGTACGCCACCGATTCGAATCGCGGACTGCTCTTCCGGGTCAAGGCGAAGACCCTCGAGAAGCGCAAGAGCGCCTTCCAGCCGCTCGCGCCGTTCGTCGACCTCTCGGACACCCCGGTGGGCCTCTACGCCAACGGCCTGGTGCCGGTGGGCAAGCGCTACCTGCTCGTGGTGGGCACCGTGTCGGGCGCGCTCGTGCGCGTGGACCTCAAGACCAAGGCCGTCAGGCAGGTGAACCTGCACGGCGAGTCGCTCCCCGTGGGCGACGGCCTAGCGCGCGACGGCCGCACGCTGTATGCCGTGAACTCCACCAACCGCGTGACCCAGCTGAAGCTTTCGAAGAACTGGCTGAGCGCCACGGTGCAGCGCCAGATCACGAGCCCCAGATTCAAGTTCCCGACCACCGTGGCGATAGCCGGCAAGCGGCTGCTGGTGGTCAACGGACAGCTCAGCCAGCGCGGGCGCAACCCGTCGCTGCCGTTCACGGTCTCGGCCGTGAAGCGGCCCTAGAAGTAGTTCGACATACTCGGCGATCTCTGATCGCTTGATATTCCTCTTGCGCGCTCATAGGCTCGGCCGAGCGCATGAAGATCCGTCGAGTGATCAGCATCGCTGGACTGGTGCTACTCCTCGGCGGAGTTGCGCTGGCCGGCAGCCTCCTGCTCTCGGATGACGAGGCGCCCGAAAGGCCGCGCGCATCCGATCCGCTGCCGGACGAGCGGGTGCTCACCTTCTACTCCCCCAAGATCGAGTCGCGCCCATACGTCCACTACCAGGACGGCGTATTCCTCCGTGCGAACGGCCGCGAGGCGCCCCGGCGCCCGGGGTACATCACCGGCTTCAAGGAGCAGGTCCTGGTCGACAGCAAGAGCCCCGACGCCAAGCCGCTGCCGCTGGACAAGATGATGGTTCACCACCTGCTCTATTTCAGCCCGAATCGCGTCAACCAAGCGCCGGGCAACTGCTTCGGACTGTTCGGCCTTCGTGGCGAGGAGCATCCACAGGGCCGCTTCGCGGGCGGGATGCCGAGATCGCTCCGGCGTGCCTACGGTCTCGACAACCGGCTGGCGAACGGTCGCGCCCCCGACTGGCTCCTCGTCTACATGGTGATGAACCACTACAAGCGGCCAAAGAGCTTCTACGTGCGCACGAGGGTCTATTACACGACGAAGCCGCGCCAACCGCTGTCCCCGATCGTGCTCGGGAACTGCTCGCAGCGGATCAACGGCATGCTCTACGACGTGCCTGGCGGAGAGCGGCCCGGCTCGAACTTCGTTCAGCGCAGCTCCTGGAGAGTCCCGCGTGACCTCAACGGGCGAGTGGTCCTGGCGGAGTCCCACCAGCACGGGGGCGCCAGGTACCAGACGCTGAGCAACCGGACCTGCGGCCGGCGCATCCTCAAAGCTCCCGCGTATTACGGGCTCCCGAACCATCCGTACAACACGATCAGACCGATCCTCCACGAGCCGGGACCGGTGGGTAACGCGACGTTCGCCAGCGCGCGCGGCATACCCATTCACGGAGGAGAGGTGCTCAGCCGTGCGGCAGTCCACGACGGGTCGAATCTCCACGTCGCCGCAATGGGGTTCTGGCTCTTGTGGATCACCCCCGACAGTTCCGTAAGACGATGCGAGGAGCTGCCGCACGACCTCAAGGACATCAACAGGCCGCCCCGATACGACCCGGACCCCGACTTCGGGAAGGTGGTCCCACAGCTCGCCCCGCCCCAGGGCCCTGAGCGGGCGCTCCGGAACGGTCCGATCCGAGTGGGCGACAACTTCTTCGACCCCGGCCGCGTGGAAGTCCGGACGGGCGAGAAGGTCACCTGGCGCTTCGCCGGCGCCGAACCACACTCCGTGTCGGTGGCCAACGGCCCCCGTGGTTTCTCGTCGCTGTACTGGGGGAGAAAGGACGGCACGTACAGCTTCACGCCCCGCGTTCCCGGCCTCTACCGGTTGACCTGCCTCGTCCATCCGACCACGATGGGACAGACGCTCAGGGTGCGCCGCTGAGGCGATTCAGCGCGTACGGATCCGGCGGCGCACGTAGGGAACGCCGCAGATGCCGAGCAGGAAGAGCGACGTGCCGATGTTGCCGCCGCAGTGGGCAAAGGACGAGTCCCCGTCGTCATCGTCCCGAGTCGTGATCCTGCGCACGACCCAGTCGTTGCGAGTCACGTTCCACGTCGTGTAGTAGAGGGCCTGGCGCCCCGTCATCGTCCGGGCCGAAGACCAGGTCGATGACCGGGCCCTCGCGCGATGCGAAGTCGATGGCGTGCCGCGAGCCGCTCTGGAGCAGCCTTATCTCGCCGCACTTGTAGTCGCCGAAGAGGTAGCCGCCCCGATAGCGCTCGGTCCAGGCCCCGGGCGGGACGAACGCACCGCCGCTGATGGCACCGCACCCGTCCCTGTGCGCGTAGGCGAAGACGGGGTTGGTCATCCCGCGTGGCGGACGCCCGCAGACGGCTTTGTCGTTCTTGCGGCACGGACCCTCTCGCAGGTTCCACCCGTAGTCCGCTCCGGGGCGCCCGAGGTTGACCTCCTCGAAGCCCTGCTCACCGGTGTCGTTGATGAAGAGCCGAGTGCCGCGGGCGGCGGGATCGAAGTCGAAGCGGAAGGGATTGCGCAAACCCCACGCGTAGGTCTCCCGGCAGCGCATGCCCGGCTCGGTGCGGCCCTTCAGCCCGCAGCGGGCGCTGTTCGGCCCGAGGAAGGGGTTGTCCGGCGGAATGCCACCTGTGCGCGTGATGCGCAGGACCTTCCCCAGCAGCACGTTCTGGTCGCGGGCTGCGTCGTTCTTGTCGTAGCACCCGCTGTTCCCGGTGTAGTCGCAGCCGCCGTCGCCGACGCTCACGTAGAGGTACCCGTCGTGCCCGAACCCGAGGTCGCCCGCATTGTGGTTCCCCGAGTAGGAGGGGATGTTGTCGAGCAGGACACGCTCGCTGGCCGGATCCACCAAGTTGTCCGAGCCGAGCGTGAAGCGAGATACGCGGTTGACCGGGGTATTCCGGGTCTTCGCGGGGCAGCTGCCTTCGCTCCCGGTGTGGTGCTTGTCGTAGGTGTAGTACAGGTAGATGTGGCCGTTGGCCGCGAACCGGGGATCGACGGCCACGCCGGTCATCCCGCGCTCCGCGTTCCAGCAGACCCGGTCCTTGATGTCCAGGGCCGGCTGGGGCATGAGCTTCCCGTTCCGGAACACATGCAGATGCCCGGTGCGCCCGGCAATCAGGAGCCGTCCGTCGGGGGTGAAGGCGAGGGCCATCGCGCCGTCGAAGCCGGCGATGCGGGAGTCCTCGAAGCCCTCGGGCACCTTGGCGACCGCCGAGCCGGCGAGCGCCAATACGAGACAGGCGAGAAGAAGTGCGCAGCGGATCATTGGCCTGTCCCTCACATCGACTGACTAACACCGCCGCGTTAGATGCGAGCCGGTTCCCACGGTTTC
>CAWEPQ010000005.1:0-13256 GCA_963811055.1 uncultured Thermoleophilaceae bacterium | reverse complement strand
GGCAAATCCGCAAAGTTGCTGGTTCCCCGTGAAAAGCGGGCCCCGCGCTAAGGTCGCCACGATCGTGTGCGGAGTCGCTGCGCTGCTCGACATGCAGTCCGGGCCGTCGGCTGAGACCGGTCGGAGAATGACGGCCGCGCTGCGCCATCGCGGCCCGGACGGCGAGGGCGTGCACCTGTCCGGACCGGCGCTTCTGGCGCACACGCGGCTCGCGATCGTGGACCTCGCGGGCGGGGACCAGCCGCTGTTCTCCGAGGATCGGAGCTGCGTGGCGGTGGTCAACGGCGAGATCTACAACCACCTCGATCTGCGCGAGGAACTGGAGGCGCTCGGACACCGGTTCGCCACCCACTCGGACTCGGAGGCGATCGTGCACGCCTACGAGGAGTGGGGCACCGGCTGCCTGCAGCGCCTGAACGGCATCTTCGGGTTCGTGCTCTGGGATGCCCGGCGCAGGCGGCTGCTGGCCGCGCGCGACCCGCTGGGGGTCAAGCCGCTCTACTGGTGCCGCCGGGGCACGCGGCTCGGGCTGGCATCCGAGGTCGGGGCGCTGGTGGCGGCCGAGGTCGTGCGGCCGGAGCTCGACCCGATGGCCCTGGACCACTACCTCGCCTGGCGCTTCGTGCCGGCTCCGCGCACCCTCTTCGCGGGTGTGTCCAAGCTCGCTCCCGCCTCCTACCTGGAGGCGGGCGAGGACGGCCGTGTGCGCGTGGAGAGCTACCGCGCGGCGCCCGGCCAGCCGCTCGCCGACGCCACGCCGGACGAGCTGGCCGCCCGGCTGCGCGCCGAGCTCGTCACGGCGGTCACCCGCCAGACGATGTCCGACGTGCCGTACGCCGCGTTTCTCAGCGGCGGCGTGGACTCAGCCGGCGATCGTGGCGGCCCTGCGCCAGGAGGTCGAGGGCACGCCGAGCACCTTCACCATCGGGTTCCCCGGGTTCGGCGAGGACCTGGACGAGAGCGGCGTGGCCGCGCGCACCGCGGCCGAGCTCGGCACCGACCATCACGTGGTGAGCATGGCCGAGGTGGACTTCCCGGCCAGCGTGGCCAGCGCCGTGGCGCACCTGGAGGAGCCGTGCGGCAGCCCCTCCGCCCCCGCCCTGCTCGAGCTGAGCCGGTTCACCTCCCGCTCGGTCAAGGTCGTCCTCTCCGGACAGGGCGCGGACGAGCCCCTCGGCGGCTATCGGCGTGCCCAGGCGGCCGCCGCGCTGGGTCTCGTGGACTGGTTCCCGGCGGCCGCGGGCCGCGGATTGGCTGCCGCGGCGGACCTGCTGCCCCGCAGCGAGCGGGCCAAGCGGGCCGCGGGGGTGCTCTCCACCCCCGCCGGGCTCGACCGCATGCTGCGGGTGTTCGAGATCTCCACCCCCTCGCTGCGCCGCGAGCTGCTGCGCGCGCAGGATCCCGCCGCGGGCCTGGAGCGGCGCTCGATCGCCTCGGACGTGCTGGCCGACGTGCAGGGCCGCGACGTGCTCGACCAGGCGCTGTACCTGGACACCCATGTCTTCCTGCCCGACCACCTGCTGCTCTACGGCGACAAGATGTCGATGGCCCACGGGCTGGAGCACCGGGTGCCGTTCCTCGACGTCGAGCTGATGCGCTTCGTGGAGCGGATCCCGGCAGGCGTGCGGATGCGCCACCTCCGCCGCAAGTGGCTCTACCGAAAGAGCATGCGGGGCCTCGTGCCAGAGTCGGTGCTGGCGCGGCCGAAGCGCGCCTTCACGACCCCGTACGACCAGTGGCTGAGGACTTCGCTGGCGGACGAGATCGAGCGCGCCTACGGCGACGGCGCGGGCGTGACCGAGCACGTGGATCCCGCGGTGGTAAGGCGGCTCGTGGCGGAGCACAGGCGCGGCCGCGCGGACCACAAGCGGCTGCTCTATTGCCTGCTCGAGCTGGGCCACTGGCACCGCACGTTCGTCGAGGGGGCCGGCCGGCCCGCCTCGCTGAGCGCGGCGTGACCCGCCCGCCCGGAGCCGGCGGCCGCCCGGCCGTCGCCTTCATCGCCTGGACCCCCACGCCCGGCCGGGCGATCGACATCGCGGCGGCACTCGGCGGCGAGGCCAGGCCCTTCTACTTCAGGCGCATCGTCAACCGGCGCCTGATCCCGGTGCGCTATCTCGTCGACGCGCTCCGCACCGCGCTCTACCTGGCCCGGCAGCGCCCGCGGGCGGTGGTGGTCACCCACCCGCCGATCTTCCCGGCGCTGATCGGGTACGCCTACTCGCGCCTTGCGGGCGTCCCGTTCGTGCTCGACAGCCACGTGATGGCCTTCGGCCTGGGCGGGGACCGGCTCTCCGAGCGCATGCTCCCGGTGCACGCCCGGCTGGCCGCATCGCGCCGCCGCCACTCTGGTGACCGGCGCGGAGCTGGCGGGGATCGTGCGCGGATGGGGCGGGCGTCCGCTGGTGGTGCACGAGCCGCCCGTCACCTGGAGCGTTCGCCCGCCCACGCCGCTGGACGGTCGCCCGCGGGTTCTCTTCACGGGCGTCTTCGCTCGCGACGAGCCCGTGGCCGAGGTGCTGGCCGCCGCTCGCGAGGTGCCGGAGACCGACTTGCAGCTGACCGGCGATCCGCGCCTCTGCCCGCCGGAGCTCCGCGCCACGGCCCCGCCGAACGTGGAGTTCCTGGGGTTCCTCCCCGGCGACGCCTTCGGCCGGGCGATCGAGGACGCGGACGCTGTCCTGACGCTGAGCACCGAGCGCGTCTCCGTGATGAGGACCGCGTACGAGGCGGTGTACGCGGGCAGGCCGCTGATCGTGTCCGACCGCCCGGAGCTGCGTGAGCTGTTCCCCTATGCGGTGTTCGTGGACATGACGCCCGCGGGGATCGCGGCCGGACTCCGTGAGGCGGTGGCCCGCCACGACGAGCTGATCCGCTCCGCGGGCGAGGCGCGCGCTCTGCAGGACCGTCGCTGGGCGGAGCAGCTCGCGGCGCTCCGGGCGATCGTGTCCGGCGAGGCCGGCGCCTCAGCGAAGCTCTAGGTCCGGCACGTCCCGGAGCTCGACCACCCGCATCGACGCCGCCAGCCCGAGATCGTCCGCCGTCAGCTCGCTCGCGTCCCGGCTCACCGCGAGCCCTCGGGCCGCCAGCTCGCCGGCGATGTGGGCCTGGTGGTCGTCGATGTGCTCCCCCCGCTCGGCGCTGCGCGGCACCAGGAGCGGCGCGCGCCCCGCCTCCAGCACCGTCAGGGCCGCCCCCATGCCGGCGTGGGCCACCACCACGTCCGCCGTGGCCACGGCCCGCTCCACCTCGCCGCCGGGAACGGTGGCCCTGGCGTCGATCCCGAGACCTTCCACGTCGGTCGAGCCGGTCTGCCACAGCACCTCCGCCTCGGGCGGCAGCACGCGCATCAGGGCCTCCACCAGGCGCCGGAAGCCGTGCTCCATCGTGCCGAGCAGCACCACCGCCCTCCGGATCTCCGGCCGCGGCTCGACCGATCCGGCGGCGTCGAACCCGTCGAGCACCGAGCCCGCGTAGTGCCACGGGCCGGATGCCCAGGAGCGGTACTGGGTGTAGAGCTTGACGCCGGGCACGCGGCTCACGAGCTTCCCGGTCATGCGACGGGCCCGAGCCACGCGCGGCGCTCTCGATGAAGTGGCAGTCGATCCCCCTGGCCCGGGCGAGCGGCATGAACGAAAGGGCCACCGCCGAGCCGGTGCTCACCACGGCTTCGAATCCGCGCTTCCGAAGCAGGCGCGCGGCCACCGCCGAGTTGCGCAGGACGTTCACCGGGTCCCGCGAGCCGGTGTAGCGGACGTAGACCACGGGTTCGCCCTCGAGCAGGGAGCGGCTCTGCGGCGAGTCGAAGGTCACCCAGAGCCGGGTGCCGGTCTCGAGCGGGATGCGGTCCCGGAGGCGATGGAGCTGCTTCAGGTGGCCCCCGGTGGATGCGACGAGCAGGACTGACACCCGGCCACGAGCATACGCAGGATGCCCTGCGCCGCCGGCTCCAGTGCAGCCGGCGGGGGTAGCGTGTGGTCTACTTGAAGGCGGGGGATCCCGCCGCCGAACCCACTATCTAGGACCAACTTGCCGGAAAGTCAGAGCCGACCCGCGGACCTTGGCCACCCTCAGGGGCAAGCCGATTGGGATGGGGCGCCCGCCTACGCGCCCGGCTCCGCCCTGCCCGCACCATCGAACCAGCGCAGCCGCCCCCGGGATCGCGCCTACCGGCGCTGGCTGCTGGTGGGCGACGTGATCAGCGTCGCGGCCGTGGGCGCCGCCGTCCTGGCGGACGTGGACGACCCGGTGCTGCCCGGCGTGGCCGTGCTGGTGATCGCGTTCGCCGTCCTCGGCAAGCTCGGCGGCCTGTACGACGCCGACGCCCGTGTGCTGCGGCGGGGCGTGCTCGACGAGGCGCCCGCGCTTGCCCAGCTCGCGGGCCTCGCCGTGCTGATCCTGCTGCTCGTGAGCGACCCGCTCTGGACCTCCTACATGGGCCCGAGCCACGTGGCGCTGTGCTGGCTGCTCGTGGCGGCCGGCGCGGTGCTGTCCCGGCTCGTCGTGCGCGCGATCCTGCAACGGACGCTGCCCGCGGAGCGCTGCCTCGTGCTGGGAAGCGAGGTGGTGGCCGGCTCGCTCAACCAGCGGCTCAACTCCAGCCGGACGCTCAACGCGGAGGTGGTGATGCGCCTGCCGCTGCTGCTCGAGCACTCGACCGACCCCCGCGGTCAGCTGCTCCGCCGCGACAACCTGGACAAGCTGCTCACCGAGCAGAACGTGGAGCGCGTGATCGTGGCCCCGGACGTGGGCGACGGCGACGACGAGGTGCTGCAGGCCATCAGACGGCTCGAGTCGGTCGGCGTGAGGATCAGCCTCGCCCCGAGCATGCTCGAGGTGGTTGGCGCGTCGATGGTGCTCGACGACGTCGACGGGATCGCCCTGCTCGGCATGGCTCCCTACGGCCTCAGCCGCTCGTCCGCGCGGATCAAGCGCACCTTCGACCTGGTGGCCGGCACGCTTCTGCTCGTCTCGCTGGCGCCGCTCTTCGTCGTGGTGGCCGTGGCGATCAAGCTCGACTCCCGGGGGCCTGTGTTCTTCCGGCAGCTGCGGACCGGCAAGGACGGCCGGCCCTTCCGCATGTTCAAGTTCCGCACCATGCGCGCGGACGCCGAGGCCCACAAGGAGGAGTTGCGCGACCGCAATGAGGCCGCGGGCCTCTTCAAGATCGCCAACGATCCGCGCGTCACCCGGGTTGGCGGCTGGCTGAGGAAGACGTCCATCGACGAGCTGGTTCAGCTCGTGGACGTGGTCAGGGGCACCATGAGCCTCGTGGGGCCGCGGCCGGTGGTGCTCGACGAGGACAGGCTGTTCGAGGACTGGCAGCGGTGGCGCTACCACCTCCGCCCGGGGATCACCGGGCCGTGGCAGATTCTCGGCTCCACGCGGGTGCCGCTCGAGGAGATGGTCAAGCTGGACTACCTCTACTGCGCCAACTGGTCGCTCTGGGGGGACATCGAGATCCTCTTGCGCACCGTGGGCTACCTCCTGCGCCGCGAATCCGGCGAGCACGTATCTTCCAAACGGTGAGCGCCTCACAGGCTCGGCAGAAAGTCCTCGTCACCGGCGGGGCAGGCTTCACTGGCTGCGTGCTCGCGGAGCAGATGCTCGAGCGCGGGCACTCCGTGCGCATTCTCGACCGCCTCTGGTGGGGCGAGGAGCCGCTGGCGGCCGTCAGGGACCGCGTGGACCTCGTGGTGGGCGACGTCCGCGACCTGCCGCCCGGAGCGCTCGACGACATCGACTCGGTGGTGCACCTCGCGGCACTGTCGAACGACCCGACGGCCGAGCACGACCCCAAGGCGAACTGGGAGATCAGCGCCGAGGCGACCGAGGCACTCGCCGCGGCCTGCCTCGAGCGAGGCATCGCACGCTTCGTCTACGCGTCCTCGGCTTCGCTGTACGACGGCCTCCCCGAGGGACTCCACGACGAGACCGCCGAGGTCCAGCCCGTGGGCGAGTACGCCGTGGCCAAGCACTACGCGGAGCAGCGGCTGATGGAGGCCGCCGAGCGCGGTCTCGAGCCCGTGATCTTCCGGAACGGCACCCTCTACGGGTACAGCCCGCGCATGCGCTTCGACATCGTGGTCAACACCTTCCTCAAGGATGCCCTGGTGCGCGGGCGGCTCCACCTCCACGGCGGCGGCTGGATGTCCCGGCCGCTGCTCGACGTGCGTGACGCCGCGCGGGCGATCATCACCGTGCTCGAGGCTCCTGGCGACCAGGTGGCCGGGCAGGTCTTCAACGTGCACCACTCGAACCACCAGATCCGCGAGCTGGCCATGGACGTTGCCGGCTCGGTGCGGATGATCGGCAGGGACGTGGAGGTGGTCGAGGTTCCGGCTCCGACCATCAACCGCACGTACACGCTGTCGAACGCGAAGCTCACCGACCGCACCGGCTTCATCGCGCGTCACTCTGTGCTCGACGGGATCACGCACATGCTCGAGAAGCCTCCAGCTCGACGACGTCGAGGCTTTCGAGGATCCTCGCTACAACAACCTGAGCTGGATGAAATCCCTCGAACAGGACGCGGCTCGCGGAAACGATCGCGACTGACCCGCCGGCACGACGCCAGGCGGTGAGGGCCACAGTCGGCCTCGCATGCGGAGCGTTGCTCCTGGCGCTCTCGGGTTGCCTCGGCTTCGGCGGCGACGACACGCGCGACGTCGACTCGACCGACGTGAGGTCCGACTCGGCCGTGCTCGAGGGCAGCACCGACTGCGGCGGCGAGTCCTCGTGCCTCGTGCGCTACCGGTACCGGGTCAATGGCTCGCGGCGCTGGCTCTCGGCTCCGGCGCAGGCACGTGAGGTGAAGGTCGGAGACGGGGACTCGGCGGACGTTCCCGACGACGCGCCTGACCGGCCTGCGCCCCGGCACCGAATACGAGGCGCAGTCTGTGCCAGGGAGCCGATGACGAGACCTGCTTCGGCCCGCAGGGCGATAGGGACCTCGGCGAGTCCTTCCGCACCTCGCTGCGCTGGCGGGCCCCCCGGCTCGACGAGCCGGAGACCATCGATCTCAAGGAGCACCCGGACTACTGCCAGTTCAACAGCGTGACCGCGGGCGACGGTGCGCTCGCGCCCGACCGCGACTACATAGTGATCCTCCCGCGCACCCCGCTCGAGTGCACGCTGGATGTGCGCGGCGGACGCAACGTGCTGATCAAGGGCGGCGAGATCGCGATCCCGGACCTGAACGAGGCACCGCGCGATCCGGCGCTCCACCGCGGGCTGTACCTCACCGGGCAGACCGGGGTGGTCCACGTGGAGGGCCTGCTGATGCGCGGCGCCGAGCTGACCGCCCCGATCGTGCTCAACGAGCCGCTCGGGGCGACGGTGCAGCTCCAGCGGATCCGCGCCGAGCGGATCTTCACCGACTATCCCAACTGGCCCGCGCTTCACGCCGATTGCGTGCAGACCTGGTCGGGGCCGAGGGTCCTCCGGGTCGACGGCTACACCTGTGAGACGGACTACTTCGGGTTGCAGCTGAGCCCCACCGAGTTCGGGGACACCGCAACCACCTGGCCGGAGTCGATGGAGTTCCGCCACATGAACATCCGCAGGTGGCGGCCCGACGACCTCACGCGCTACATGCTCTGGCGCATTCGCACCGTGCCGCGCGCCGACTGGTGGCCGATCAGCTTCACCGACGTGTGGACCGACCCCGGCTACGCGGGGGCCGGCACCGCCACCCGGGCGCGCTGCTACTCGGCCACGTACGCCGGCCCGCGTCCCAACGGCTGGAGCGAGGTGGCCCACGACGAGAACTGCGGCTCGTGGCCGCCCTTCACCCCCACGGGAACCCCGCCGGACGGGGACTTCGTCCGCAGTCGGGACGTCGGGCTGCGCTACTCCTCCCCCGGCTACTAGCCCGGACCTACCCGCGCGCCAGGATGCGGCGCTTGCCCCAGCGCAGTCCCGCCACCACGAAGGAGCGGAGCGACCTCGATGTCTCGATCGACAGGGTGCGCGGCTCGCCGGGCGCCTTGCGGGCCCAGCCCCACCAGCCGTCCTGCACGCGCAGCTCCGTGAACGAGGGATGCTGCTTGACGATGAGGTCGAACACGGCGCGGAGGTGCGGCTCGTTGCGCTCGTCGGCCGACATGGGCGCCTTGTTCAGGATCCCCACCACGTCGCCCTCGTAGGACGAGAAGGTCCAGTCGAGGTCGTCCATCAGCAGCCAGCCGCCCGGGCGCAGGAGCTTCTCGACCAGGAACACGGCCAGCCCGTCGGTGGTCCAGTCCTTGGAGCCGTCGAGGTAGCAAAAGTCGTAGAGCGGCTCGCAGTTGCCCTGGCCGTCGGACTGGGCCTCCACCTGCTTCTTCAGGAACCAGGTGTAGGTGCTCGAGCTGCGGTCGACCGTCGCGATGTCGCTGAAGCCGAGGCGCTCGAGCAGCTCCTCGGCGGTGGGGTCGTCGAAGCTGACAGCGGACGACTCGACGGTGACCACGGTGCCGGAGCCGTTCTCCTCGAGCGCCGCGGCGATGTAGGCGCTGGCCACGCCGTGGGCGGCACCGAGCTCGAGGACCGCCTGCGGGCGCGATTCGCGCACGTGGTCGTAGACGATCCGGCCCTGAGCGGGAGACATGAACGGGACGCCTTCGACGGCGGCAGCCACCTTCGCGTACTCCACGCGCCCAATCCTAGTCAGGGGTCTCGACATCGAGCGGACGGCGGAGCAGCAGGACCAGCACGAGCAGGAACCCGAGCGCCATCGCCCCGCCCGTGCACCACGCGGCCGTGGACGCCTCGTCGTTCCAGAAGACGGCCAGCGCCGCCACCTGGGCCACCGCGGCGAGGACCATCCCCGCCGTGTACATGCCCGGGCGCCCCCAGCCCACGGCCGCGTTGGCGAGTGCCATGAAGCCTCCGTAGAAGACCATGCCCACGGCCAGCCCGCTGAGCGACGAGGCCGCCGCCTCGTAGCGGGCGCCGTACAGGCCCTCGAGCAGCTCCGACCGGAACCCGATCACCAGCAGGGCCAGCAGGCTCGACACGCCCAGCGTTCCGGCGGCGCTGTAGTAGGTGAGCCGCCGCGCGTGCGTGACGTCGCCTCTGGATCTGAGCTCGGCGATCCGGGGCAGGAGCACGCCCGTCACGCCCGCCGGAATGACCATGAAGACCTGCGCCACGTTCTTGGCCGCCCCGTAGAGGCCGACCTCGCGGGTGCCGAGCGAGGACTCCACCCAGATCTGGTCGACGGTCAGCCAGGAGAGGAACGCCGCCTGGGCCAGGATCAACGGCGCCCCCACGCTCCACAACCGGCCCAGCTCCACGCGCGTGACCTGCAGGACGCGCCGGAGAACGACCGGCCGGGTGAGCTCGAACACGGCGATCGGGATCAGCCCGCTGACCGCGTACACGAGGAGCGCGGTCCTCGGCCCCGGGTCCGCCACGATCGTCAGGAGCACGAGAATCGCGAGCTGGGCCGCGGAGCCGCCCACGTACGCTCCCACCGCTCGCGCCGAGTCGCCCAGGCCGCGGCTGATCGCGTAGTAGAGCTGGAAGAGGGTGTATCCGACCACCGCCGCGAGCAGCCCGAGGAGGTCGGCGCTGCCCGTCAGGCCCAGCGCCGAGGCGATGGCGCAGACCAGCAGCGAGGCCGCCAGCAGAGCGGCGGCCACGGCCAGCGTCGAGCCGAGCACGGCCCCCGTCCGGCCGGAGTCCCCCCTGGCCGCGCCGAGCTCGCGGGTGACCGCCGTCACGAGCACCGCCAGCAGCCCGAACGCCAGCATCATCAGCGCCAGCGTGTACCGGAGGACACCGAAGCCCTCCGTGGTCAGCGTGCGCGCAGCGACCAGGTAGAAGACGAAGCTGAGTAGCCGCGACACGCCCTCCGAGAGGGTGAGAGCGACAATGGGACGTAGCTCCTTCGAAGCGGTAGCCCGGCCTGCGGCCGAACGCGCAGCCCCGAGGCCCCGATGGCCAGGCATGGGGCGGACGCTACGCCGCGGCCAGGACGCGCCGGGCCGGCGTGGGAGCCGTGGCCGTCGCGTGAGCGGGAGCGGCCGACATCGCCACAGCCGCCGTCAGCCAGAACAGCGGCGCGAAGCCGGTCATCACGAAGTACGGCTCGACGGTATGCATGGGGATCAGCAGCACCGTGGCCACCACGATCACGCGGGCTGCCGCCTCCTGGGCAGGGTTCTCGGAGTTCCGCGCTCTCAGCGCGGCTGCCAGCAGCGCCAGGCTCAGCGCGGCGTACGCGAGCAGCAGCGGCAGGCCGCCGCGCATCAGCAGCGTGATGTAGAGCGATTCAGTGAAGGGGAACGAGAGGTTCGGCGGCGCGTCGGGGCCGTAGCCGGTGACCCACCTGCCGTCGCGGATGATCGGGAGGTACTGGTCGCGCCACAGCCGGTAGCGGTAGTCCATGGTGTCGGGCACCCACGCCGGCCTGTCCACCGCGTTCCCGAACTGCTGGTCGATCCGCGTCTGGAGCGACGGGCCGAAGGCCGCGAGCGCGAGCGCTCCGCAGATCAGGGCTGCGGGCACCACCCACGCGATGCGCCCGTACCAGATCGCCAACAGGGCGGCGCCCACCACCGCGGTCATGATGATCGTGAGCGTGACCGTGGCGAAGGCGGCGCAGACCGCCAGGCCCATGACCACGAGGAGCCACGGCCGCCGCAGCACCGGGTGCTTGGACAGCATCGTCGCCGATCCGAGCAGGATGATCATGAACTCGTAGCCGCCGAGCACCTGCCAGTGCGGGAACGTGCCCGTGGCGCGGTCCCCCGAGCCCTGGGCGTTGGTCCCGTAGGCGTCGTTGAAGTCGCGGTCCAGGTCCACGCCGGTCAGGTTCGGGATCAGGCCCCGCACCCCGAGCAGGTGGAAGTGCTGGAACACCGCCGAGAGCGACACCGGGATGCTCGACAGGAGCAGCAGCCGGATGATCATGCGCTGCTGCTCGGCCCCGGGAAGCGCCACGAGCACGGCTCTGTAGAGGAGGAAGTACTGGAACGGCCCGATGAGCGTGCCGATCGTGTCGGAGGTGAGCGGCTCGCCCCGGGCGAAGAGCTGCGTGAGCCCGAGGCCGAAGCCGATGCAGCCGTAGGCGAGCGCGAGCCAGTCGAACGCGCGCCAGGGACGCACCTGGTCCCGCCCTGCGGTCACCAGGATGAGGCTGGCCAGGCCGCCGATCAGGATCTCCGAGACCCGCAGCCCCGGAACGGGCAGCCCGCGCTGGAAGCCCGAGGCGACCGGCACGGCCGCCACCAGCACCAGCGCCCCGATGTCGGGACGCGCCAGCACCAGCAGGACTCCGGGCACGGCCAGAAGCGCGAGCAGCCCGAGCAGCGGCCCGAACGACGCCGCGGCGCCGAGCACGATCGCCGAGCCGAGACCCACAAGCCCGATCACCATGCCCGGGTTCTTGTACGGCCCGACGTTCCACGGGAGCACCGACGTCATCGAGCGTCGCAGCGCTCCCCTGGCGCCCTCCATGGGCTGTGTCAGTTCCTCGTGGAGGTCCCGGCAGACTGGCTGGCGGTCCGGAGGCTCACACCGGAGGCCTGGGCCTCCACCATGCGCTTCACGACCTTCCGCTCGGAGTCGATCATCAGCGTCCACGCGGGACGGCGACCGAACTGCTCGAGGGTGTTCACCAGATCCAGGACCTCACGGCTCTTGGCGCCGGACTGCACGAGCATCACGATGAGGTCGCTGCGCAGTGCCTCGACCTCGGGAGCCGTGGATGAGCCTCCGGGGCCGCCCGCCACGAGCGTCACGCGCTCGCCGTGCGGTATCGCCGGGGATGCCTCGGTCTCAGTTGTCTGACGCTCCGGACCCACGATCGTCGGCGGCTGGCCGAAGTCCGGCATCGGGTCGAACGAGCTGGGCTCGCCTGATCCCGACTCCGGGTACGGGCCGGGGGCCGTGGCCGGGCGGTACCAGCGCGAGCGCCAGGAACCGGCGCCCTGGCCGGCGGGCTCGAGGGCGCGCTCCTGGCCGGGGTCCTCCGACTCCGCGGTCTGGGGATCGCTCTCGCTGGGTCCGATGCCGTTGGTGGCGGGCGGGGAAAGCTCCGGGCCGTCCACGTGGAGGCCATACAGCCAGCCGGCCACCTGGTCGACGATCGGCTGGGTCTTGGCGGTTGGCACGACCGCCACGCGGGCGTCTGGTCGGTCGGCCAGCGTGAGCCAGCGCTCGAGCAGGGCCGCGGCGCGGCTGGGCGTGAGGTCGTCCACCCGGGTGGCCGGGATGCCGGTGAGGGCCTGCGCGTCGGCGGCGTCGTCCACGCGCGGGTCAGCCCGCTCCCAGGCGAGCATGAGGATCACTCCGAGGCCCAGGCCGAGCAGGGCTCCCACTCCGAGGCCGAGGGCGATGATGTCGGTGGACTTCTCCGGCTCGCGCGCCAGCTTGACCAGCGCAAGCGTGCCGGGCGTGACCGAGGATGCGATCGGCTGCTCGCCGACGGCGCCTTCCGCGGCGGCTCTCGCGGCGCGCGTGGCCACGTCCCGGTCCTCGTCCTGGTAGCGGAACCTCAGCACCGCCGTGTCGGTCTGGTTGAGGGTCGAGAAGCGGTCGTCGACCTCCTTGACCGGGCGATCGATGGCCCTCGAGATGTAGGCGATCAGCTGATCGTCCTCGGAGAGCGAGCTGGCGTAGCTCAGGGCGAGCCGGCTGGCGTCGAACGCCCGGCCTGGTCCGCGAGTGCCGGTGTCCGCGTTGGCGATCACCCAGGAGGAGGCCGTGTAGGTCTCCTTCTTGATGTTTGCGGCACCGTAGCCCGCGAGCGCGGTCGCAAGAACCGCCAGCGGTATCACCCACCAGCGCCTCTTCACCGCGCTCAGCGCAAAGCGCCGCGATGTCTCTCTGAGATTCCGTTCCATGAGACGTTTACGCCCGTCCAATCCCTTTGCTTACGGGGATGACGGGCGTGTACCAACAGAGCGTACCCCGAAAAAGCTTGATCGCAACCGCATACCCCACAAACGGCCAGGGTAGCTGCATCTGATACACAATCACGCCCCCGTGGCCACCGGTCCGACAACGCTGACCTACGAGGTCACAGGCCGCATCGCCCGGATCACGCTGAACCGCCCGGAGCGCGGAAACGGGATCACCCTGGCCATGCCGCCCGAGCTGGCGGCGTGCGTCGAGAGCGCCAACCTCGACCCGGCGGTGCACGTGATCGCCCTGGCGGGCGCCGGGGCCGGCTTCTGCGGCGGCTATGACCTGGTCGAGTCCGCGGAGGGCACCGGCGCGGCTGGCGCCCCCGGCGCGAGCGGCTCACCGCTCGATCCCGCCGTCCT
>CAWEPQ010000004.1:0-14557 GCA_963811055.1 uncultured Thermoleophilaceae bacterium | reverse complement strand
CATAAGTGCTTGAGTGGAGATGAGGCCCCGCGTCGCCCCGCATCTCGCTCGAGCGGCTGCGCGCGCCGGGCGCGCGGGAGCTGCTAGCCGAACCGGTGTCGACGAGACGTGGCGGCGGTCGATCGGCGAGGCGTTGGCGGTGATCGATTGCTCGACGAGCGCGTCGCGCCGCTTGAACGCGAGTTGCGCCAGGCGGCCGGAGACGACGAGCGGGTCGTGCTGCTCAAGACGATCCCTGGCGTCGGTGACCTGCTCGGGCTGACATTGGCGAGCGAGATCGGCGACGTCGCGCAAGCTGATAGGAGCACTTAAGACCGCCCCACCACCGTTGACAGCCCGGCCCTCCTCAAAGAGAAAGCAGCAGTCGTACGAACTCGGGCGAGGGATCGTCTAGCGCTTTATGAATCCGCAGACGTCTCCCACCAGGTCGAGTCGGTCCGGTCGGGCGTAGGAGCGGGGCGAGGGATCTCGCGGGCGATCGGCGTGGCGAACTGGGTCGGGTAGCAACCTGAACCGCCACCCTGATCTCGGGCCCGCCGGGCCTGCCGGCCCATAGAATCAACCGATGTCCACGACCACCGCCGCCGATCGCGGCGGCCGCGCAGGCTCCACCGACCCGCTCGGGTCGATCGGATGGACCGAGCGCACCGGCGGCGTGCTCACCGCCCGCGAGTGCGTGACGCTGGCCCGGCCGCTGCTGCGCGAAGAGCTCGGCATCCTGGCCGCCTGTTGGCGATGGCCCTGCGCGTGCATTCGGGACGCCGCGCCAGCATCGAACCGGCGCGCCTTGCGTCCCCGGACTCGTCGCTGGCCCGAGACGCGCAGAAGGTCGCCGAAGACCTCCTTACACCGGCGCTGCGCAACCACTCCCATCGTGCTTACGCGTGGGCAGCCGCCATCGCCGCACGACGCGGGATCTCGTTTGACCGTGAGTTGCTGTACCTCGCCGCGATGTTCCACGACACTGGGCTTCCAAGCCCCGTCCCGCACGTCGACTTCACCGTGCGCAGCGCGGCGCTGGCCCGCGAGTTCGCCGACCGCCACGGAGTGCCCGCCGACAGCCGGGAGCTGGTGACCAACGCTATCGCCATGCATCACAGCCCCGGGGTCGGCCTTGAGTCCGGCCCCGAGGCCTATCTCATGTCCGCCGGCGCGGCAGTTGACGTCTTCGGCTCGCGCAGCAACGAGATCCCCGACGCGGTCCGCAGGCGCGTGGTCGAGCAGTTCCCGCGGCTGGGCTTCAAGCGCGAATTCGCCGCGCTGTGGCGCGCGGAGGCCAAGCAGGTCCCTCGCGGCCGGGCGTGGTACCTGCACCGCTTCGCCGTCACCGATCTGAGCATCCGGATGGCGCCGTTCGGTTGACCGAGCACCGACGACACGGCGCGAACTCAGTTCATGCTTCGTCCGCTTCGCCGAAGGAGCTTGCCGGCGAGGCCAGCCGAGCCCGCCGACGATCGCCCCGGATGCTCCCCGTAGCCGCCACGCACAGAAGATCGAGAGTTGCGTCGACGCGGGGCCAGGCAACAGGTTCGTCGCGGCGATCGCGTCCTCGAATTCGTGTTCGGCTATCCAGCGCTTCCTCTCCATACGAGCCGCGTCGCACGCATTCCCCGGCCGTCGGGTGCGCTTCCTACCGCCTCGTCGGTGGATGCCTAAGCGGGTGAGCTGTCGATCTCGAGGACGGGGACGCGGGTCGGCAGCGGTGACCCGCCGGCCGGCTCGGATGTAACGAGCACTTGGTCGACCCCGGTCATGTCGCCGGCCATGTCGGCCCGCGCTCCGCCGCGCGTATCCACCGTGAAGGTCGTTCCGGCGGGTCGTGGCGCCTCGCGCTCGCGACGTACCCAAACCTGGTAGACGCGTCCGCGGCCGGGCTGCGGAAGCCCCTTGACGCGCAGCCAGGCGCGCTCTCCTTCCACGTGCAGGGCAGCCGAGCCTCCGCCCCCCTGGGGGTCCGTGATCTGGGCGGCGAATACGCGCTCGGCCTGCGGCTCTGGGCCCAGCGAGGACAGCACGACGCCCCCCACCCCCGCGAGCGCGAGCGCGCAGGCCATCGCGGCCACGGGGACCGGGGCCCAGAGGCGACGGGCAGGCCAAGCCAGCCGCCGGCGCTTCGGCGTGTCGCGCGCGGCATCGAAGAGGGCGGCGTCGGCGCGGACCCGGGCCATCACGTTGTTCTTCACCTGCGCCGGCGGGGTGGCCACCGCGACGTCGGCCAGGAGCGCCAGGCGGCTCGTGGACAGCCGCGCCGCTTCCTGAGCGCACGAGGGACAGGTGGCCAGATGCTCGGCCACGAGCTCGGCCTCGCTCGGCAGGCAGGCGCCGAGGAGGTAGGAACCGATCAGGTCCTTGCAGTGGTCGCCCGGCCTCATTGGGCCACCTCGAGTTGAACGCGCAGCTTCTCGAGGGCGAGGCGCATCCGGCCCTTCACGGTTCCGAGAGGCAGCTTCAGCATCTCGGCGATCTCCGTGTGGGAGTACCCCGAATAGAACGAGAGCTCGACCACGCCCCGCTGGTCATCGGCGAGATTCTCGACCAGCCTCGTCGTTTCGGCCGCATCCGCTCGCCGCAGCACCTCGACTTCGGTGCTCTCCTCCGCAGGCAGCCGCTCGGCCCGAGCGTCATCGCTGACCTGGCGATCGTCGTGGCGGCTGACCCGGCGCAGCTGGTCGATCGCGCGGTTGTGCGCGATCGACAGCGCCCAGGAGCGCACGCTGCCGAGTCGGGGGTCATAGCGAGTGCCTGAACGCCAGACGGAGAGGAACGCCTCCTGGCAGACGTCGTCGGCGAGCGCCCTGGAGCCGGCGATCCGGTAGCAGAGCGAGTAAACGGCCTGGGAATGCCGGTCGTAGATGACCTCGAAGGCGGCGGCGTCCATGTCCGCCACGAGGCGCATCAGCTCCTCGTCGGCCATTCGGCACAGCTCGTCGTGTGATCTGCCCACACACCTCTAACGCAGCCGAGCGTCTACCGGATGTATCGAGCTCGGGTGATCCAGTCGGCCGGGTCGCTTCGTTGACCACCCACAGCAACGACTCGAAGGAGCTTCAGATGAACCGCAAGTACCTCATTCTCATGCCCGTGGTGGGCGCTCTGGCCGGAGGCGTCGCCGCATGTGGGGACGACGACCAGGCAGCGACCGCGGCGAAGCCGGACATGGCCGCGACCCAGTCGGCCGACAGCCCGAAGGTGACGATCACGTCGCCGGGAGACGCCGCAAGCGTCGGGCCCAAGTTCACAGCCAAGGTGGACCTCGCCGGCTTCGAGCTCGATCCCAAGGCGGTCGGCAAGATGGCAGACGACGGCCACGGCCACGTCCACTTCTCGCTTGACGGCGGCAAGTACGACTCGGCCAAGTACTCGGGCGCCAACGGCAAGCTCGCCGAACAGCTCGGCACCGACGGCAAGTACAGCCCCTCGGTCACGCCGACCATCACCTACAAGGGGATCCCCGCGGGCACACACACCCTCGAGGCGGACCTGGCAAACAACGACCACTCCGACACCGGGGTCACGGCCAAGGTGACCTTCACCGTCGCCGGCAAGGAGCAGGCGAAGACCGGGCCGAACGGCGAGAAGGTGACAATCCAAGACGTCGAGACGACCTCCGACGGCCTCACCGCCGCGGTGGCGCTCAGCAACTTCCAGATCGACGCGAAGGCCGTCGGCAAGATGGCCGAGATGGGCAGGGGCCACCTGCACTTCGAGCTCGATGGCGGGAAGTACGACTCATCGAAGTACTCGGGCGCCAACGGCAAGCTCGCCGAGCAGCTCGGCACCGACGGCAAGTACAGCCCCTCGGTCACGCCGACCATCACCTACAAGAACCTTCCCAAGGGCAAGCATGTCCTGAAGGTGTACGAGGCGAACAACGACCACTCCGAGAACGGTGCGGTCGCCCAGCAGACGATCACGGTCGGCTAGTGACCGCCAACGCCGCTAGCACGCGCGGCCGCTCGATGGCGGCCATCGGAGCGCTCACGCTGAGCCTCACGATGGCCGCCTGCGGAGGCGGTGGCGGCGGCGGGGAGCAGGAGAGCCCCGCCCGCCCGCCGGCCGTCGAGATCGACATGGTCGACCTGCGCTTCGAGCCCCGCGCCCTCACGATCGACCGGGGCGAGACGGTCACCTTTCGCAACCGCGGCAAGGTGACGCACAACGCCAAGGGCAAGGGCTTTTTCTCCCGCGTGGTCGAGCCGGGCGATACCTACCGTCACCGATTCGATCGGGCGGGAACCTACGAGTACGTCTGCACCTTCCATCCCGGAATGGAAGGCACGCTCACCGTCAACTGAGACCGCACCGGTCTAGCGGTTGAGAAGGGCTTTGGGACTGCGCTCGCTAGCCGCGTCGCATCAGTCGCCCGACGGCCGCCATCAGCTCTTCGGTGAGCAGCTCGGGCGGGGCGTCGGAGCCGTCTCCGAGGACGCAGTGGCGGGCGTGGCCGTCGAGCAGGCCGAGCGCGACCTTGTCGAGAGCAGCCTGGACCGCGGAAATCTGCGTGATGACGTCGATGCAGTAGCGGTCGTTCTCGACCATCCCCTCGATTCCCCTCGTCGGGGATGCCGCGCCCAGCCGGAGCCTTCGGCCTCAAGGGCGCCAGGTTCAACGTCGTGGACCAGAACGGCACGCCGGTCAGCCCCCACGAGGTCCACCTGCACCACATCGTGATGACAACCTCCGCCCGCCAGGACCAGCTCTGTCCCGGGAGGGCCGAGCGGTTCATGGGCGCCGGCATGGAGCGCACCCCGCTCAAGCTCTGGGGCCCCTACACCTACCTTGTCGGCGCCAACGACCGGTGGGGATCGATCTGGCATCTGATGAACGAGTCGGCCTCCCAGAAGACCGTCTACATCGAGTACACGCTCGACTACCAGCCCGGCGCCACGGCCACCAACTCGCGTGGTGTCGACGCACTGTTCCAGGACGTCGACGGCTGCGGTGATTCGACCTACGACGTCCCGGGCAACGGCGGGCCCGGCGGCATCCACGCCAAGTCGCGTTCGTGGACGGCGCCGCGGGACGGCATAGTGACCTTCGCCGGCGGCCACCTGCACGAGGGGGCCATCGACATCACGCTCAAGGACACCACTGCGAACACGACGCTCTGCACCGGGACCGCGACCTACCACGAGAACCCGCGCCACCTGTCCGCTATCAACGCCTGCTCGCTCCACGAGAAGGTGACCGCAGGCCACAGTTACACGGTCACGTCCCGCTACGAGAACTCGCAGCCCCTCGATGACGTCATGGGCATCTACCTGACCTACGTGTGGTGGGGCACGCAGTAGCTCCGTGCCAGAGCCCGCAGACCTCGGACGAGGAGAGCACCCACGCGAGCAGGAGGGCATTGGATTTCCGAGCGCCCTGGCGATGCGGCGCACCTAGATGAACTGACACCGTGACGCTCATCTGCATCTCATGGTGGGACCTGAGACTGCTCACGTGCGTGTCCTTCGGAATGTCGGCCTCATCTGCATACCGTTCCTGCTCGCGGCGTCTCCGCTGCTGTCGCTTTACAGGGATAACCAGAGCGAAGTGGAGCTGGGCGCCCTGTGGTGGCCGCTCTTTCTCCTGGCGCTCATCTCGGCCGCGCTCTACGGCGTCTTCCTTCTCGGCTTCCGGGACGGCCCGAAGGCGGCCGTGCTCGCGGCCCTCGTCACCGTCTGGTTCCACTTCTACGGCGACTACAACTGGGCACCGTGGCTGTGGACGCTGCTCTTCGTCGGGATCTGCTTCCTCGTCGTCGCGCTGGCGACACGACGCCCCCTCGGCGCGGTCGCCCTCGGGCTTGGGATCTGGGCCGTCGTCCTGGTTGTGAGTCCGGCAATCGACATCGTCCGCTACGAGAACGACAACCCCGGCCTGTCGAGCTCAGACCCGAAGGTGTGGCCCACTAGGCTCGCCACTCCGACCGCGCCGAGCGGGGCGGGCAGGCCGGACATCTACGTCCTCATCCCGGATGACTACGCGCGACAGGACATCCTCGCCCACTACTTCCACTACGACAACGCGCCCTTCCTCCGCCAGCTCGAGCGGCGCGGCTTCGCAGTCATCCCGGAGTCCCGCAGCCCCTACTCGGACAGCGAGATGAACATCGCTGCCGAGGTCAACATGGATTACCTCAGCAGGCTGCCGGACATCCTCGGCCCGAAGTCGGAGGACAGCCGGCCCGTGCGGAGGCTGATCCAGGACAGCCGCGCATCGCGGATCCTGAAGGAGCTCGGGTACCGGTACGTCCACCTGGACACCGACGAGGTGACCTGGGGGCAGCGCAACCCGCACATCTCTCACGTGGGGACGCCGGACAGCTTCATGAGCCTGTGGCTAGCCGATCGAAGCGTCCTCAAGAAGTTCGGAGGCTGGCCCGGCTTTAACCAATCCGCCATCGATGAGCGCTTCCGGGACACGATCCGCTCCCAGTTTGCAGCGCTGGAGGACGTGCCTCCCCAGCAGGGCCCAAAGTTCGTTCTGTTCCACACCCTCATGCCGCACGACCCGTATATCTTCGGAGCGCATGGGCAGAATGTGACGTTCCACGACAGGACCGGCGAGGACCACACGCGCAAGATCGGGATGCGGTACTACGCGCAGCAGGCGCGCCAAACGGAGACACTGCTGCTGAAGGCCATCGACGCGATCCAGGCGAAGTCGGAACAGCCGCCCGTCATCCTCGTCCTCGCCGACGAGGGATTTGAGGCGAGCGAGGAGGACTGGGGCGAAGCGGCCGTCCGGGACATCCGCGTGAAGGGGATCGCGGCTATGTCGCTGCCCGGCCTGACGGGGGCGCGGCCGCCCGACAAGCTGAATTCGGTCAACGCCTTGCGCTTCGTGTTCAACCGCTACTTCGACGCCGGCTACCCGATGCTCCGGAGCGCGAGCTACCCGGAGGGCGACCTGCCCTACCAGTTCGAGAAGATGAAGGTGAGGGGGCTAGCGCGCTGAAGCGACCGCTTGGACCACAACCACGGCCGAAGGCCGGTCCTTACCATCAGCCTGGATGCGCCCCACTCCGCGAGCCGGCATTTGCGAGGACGATGACGAGTTGCGAGGCGTACTGCGCGAGGCGCTCGAGCGCGACGGGTTCACGGTTACGGCTACCTCGTCCGGCGCCGAAGCGGTCAGGGTCTTCGGCGCCGATGCGGTTGACGTCCTCGTGCTGGATGTGGGCCTTCCGGACGCCGACGGCCGCGACGTGTGCCAGGCGCTCCGCGCTCGCGGGGCCACGGTCCCGGTGCTGTTCCTCACCGCGCGCGACGCCCTGCCCGACCGGCTCAGCGGCTTCAACGCCGGGGGCGACGACTATCTGACCAAGCCCTTCGCGCTCGCGGAGCTCCTGGTGCGGGTGCAGGCGCTGGTCCGTCGTGGCATGCCGGCGACCTCATCTTCATCCGCGGACGGAAGCGGCCTGATCCTGGACCCGGGCAATCACGCGATCGTCGGCGAGGGCGCCTCCGTGGCCCTCACCCCCACCGAGTTCCGGCTGCTCGCGACTCTCGCATCGCAACCGGAGCGGGTCGTGCGGCGCCGGGCGCTTGTGGCCGCGGGCTGGCCCGACGGCGCGATCGTGCACAACAACACCCTCGACGCCTACGTCGCCCGGATCCGCCGCAAGCTGCGCGAGGCCGGCGCCGACGCGACTCTCGAGACCATGCGCGGCGTCGGGTACAGGCTGCGTTGACCTTCCGACTGCGGCTCATGCTGGCGTCGATGGCCACGCTCGCCGTCGGCCTGGGTGCGCTCCTGGTGGCGGGGAACGTGGTGCTCGCCGTGCGGGTCCACTCCGAGCGCTCGAACCTGCTGCGCGAGCGAGCCCAGGCGCAGATCGCCGCCCTGAAGGTCACAAGCGGCGGTGTGAAGGTCCGCGAGACGGCGAACGACTCGGTGCTGGACCGCCAGTCCTGGGTCCTGTCCGGAGATCGGGTGGTCGAACGACCGGCGAACGTTTCCCGGGCGCTCGATCGGGAGGCCGTGGCGCTCGGGCGCGCGGGTCGCCCCTCCGAGCACGACGGCCCCGGCGAGGTGCGGCTCCGGGCCGAGCCCGTCCATGCACCCGGGGAGAACGCACCTGTTGGCTCGGTGGTGGTGGCCCTGTCGGCCGAGCCGCTCGAACGCCTGCAGGAGCAGGTGCTTCTCGGCTCGCTCGTCATAGCCGGCTTGGTGCTCCTCGCCGGCGGGTTTGCCATCCGTGGCGCGGTCGGCGGCGCGCTCCGGCCGGTCGCACAGATGACCACGAGCGCCGAGGACTGGAGCGAGCACGACCTCGACCGCCGCTTCGACCTGGGGCCGGCCCGCGACGAGCTCACCGGGCTCGCCGCGACGCTCGACGGGCTCCTGGCGAGGATCGCCTCGTCTCGTCGTCACGAACAGCGTTTTGCGAGCGAGGTGGCGCATGAGCTGCGCACGCCCGTCGCTGGGTTGCGCGGGCGGGCCGAGTTGGCCCTCGAGGCGTCCGGTCCAGAACGCGATCGCGAGCGCGAGGAAGCGCTCCGCGCGGTGGTCGCGGACAGCGCGCGTATCGACCGGGCGGTCGACGCGCTACTGGCGATGGCTCGGCGCGAGCTCGACCCCTCCGCGGGATCGGTGGACCTCGCCGCACTCGCGAGAGAGGTCGACGACGTCGATGTGCGCGCGCCCGCCGAACTGCCCGCGGCCGAGGGCGAGCCGGAGCTGATCCGCCGCGCACTCGGGCCGCTCGTGGACAACGCCCGCCGTCACGCTTGCAGCCAGGTCAGCATCGAGCTGTCCGCCTCCCACGGCCGTGTGCGGATGGCGGTCCGCGACGACGGCCCGGGCCTCGACCCGGCGCTGGGGGAGCGCGCCTTCGACCCGGGCGTGCGCGGATCGGACGACGCGTCCGGCGGTGCCGGCCTGGGGCTACCGCTCGCGCGCCGGATCGCTCGCTCATGCGGTGGCGACGTGGTGGCCGAGCCCAGCGCCGGGGGGTGCTTCGTGCTCGAGCTTCCCGCGATCAGCCACACCTAGCAGTCAGGCAATCGCAAGGTGGATGCATCCATGGTGTGGCGAACATGGCCTCGCAAACACACACCAGACCACGCCAAGCCGCCGTCAGCACCGTTCGGCGCCAACAGGCCAGCCCGGCCGCCGGGCTGATCCGGCGAGTCGTCAGCCGCGACTCGGTGGACGCCGGGATCGACCTGCTGCGTCTCCGGCTCGACACCTTCCCCCACGGCCGTTACCAGCCGATCGAGGCATTGCCAGGCGGGACGATCAAGCGCGCCGACGGGACCCTCTCCCGATGGGAGGCCATGCGTCCGATCGTCGACGAGCTGCAGATCGAGTCGGCCGTCGACATCGGCGCAAACGAAGGCTTCTTCGCCATCCAACTCGGCCTCCTCGGGGTGCCCACCGTCGCGGTGGAATCGGCCCCCACGGCCTACCGGACCGCGCTGCTCGCGATCAGGCGATCGGGCCTCGAGAACGTGGGGGTTCTCACCCTGGGCGTGAACGCCGGCACGGCCGACCTGATGCCCGGCGCCGACGCCACCGTCTTTCTCTCGCTTTGGCACCACCTGGTGAAGATGCAGGGCCTGGCGACGGCGACGGCGATCACCAGCCGCCTCTGGCAGGGCACTCGCCGGGCGATGTTCTTCGACACCGGCGAAGCGGAGATGGATCCCTCGTTCGGCCTTCCGGCCATGGAGCCGGACTCGGAGACCTGGCTGACGGGCTACCTGTCCGACGTCTGTCCGGGATCCGAGGTTCGTCACCTTGGCCGGCATGCGGCGTTCGACTCCTCCGGCAACCCCTGCGAGCGCAATCTGTTCGCCCTGGTGCGGTCTTGAGCGAGCTCACTCAAGCCCGGCCGGCGCCGTTCGCGTGGCGGACGATGCTCAACAAGGTCCCGGAGGTCACCCTCTACTTCTGGGTCATCAAGATCATGTGCACCACGGTCGGGGAGACTGCCGCGGACTACCTGAACGTGGACCTCGGCTTCGGGCTGACGAAAACGACGTACCTCACCGGCGCGCTGCTCATGGTTCTGCTAGCCGTCCAGCTCCGGCTACGCCGCTACGTGCCTCTCGCGTACTGGACGGTGGTCGTCGTGATCAGCGTGTTCGGCACGCTGATCACGGACAACATGACCGACCGCTACAACGTGCCGCTGACCACCAGCACGACGCTCTTCGCCGTCCTGCTGGCCGTCGTGTTCGGCGTCTGGTACCTCCTGGAGAGGACCCTCTCGATCCACACGATCGTCACCGCGCGGCGCGAGGTGTTCTATTGGCTGACCATCCTGTTCACCTTCGCGCTCGGCACGGCGGCGGGCGACCTGGTGGGCGAGCAGTTCGCGCTGGGCTACGGCCTGTCGATCGCGGTGTTCGCGGGAGCGATCGCGCTCGTCGCGGTAGCGCATTACGGGCTACGGGTCAACGCTGTGCTCACGTTCTGGCTCGCGTACATCCTCACACGGCCGCTTGGCGCGTCGATCGGCGACTGGATGTCCCAGAACAGCCACCAGTACGGAGGGCTGGGCCTCGGCGCGACCAAGACGAGCTACATCTTCCTGGCCTGCATCCTGGCGCTCGTGACGTTCCTCAGCATCACCAAGCGCGATCAGACCCCGGCGGAGGTCGCGCTCGGCGAAGCGTCACCGGCGTAACGCGAGTTGCACCCGATCAGCTACCTGCAGGCTGCCGTTCTTGGCCTGCTCCAGGGGGTGGCCGAGCTCTTTCCGATCTCGAGCCTCGGCCACTCCGTCATCCTGCCCGGCCTGCTCGGCTGGGACATCCATCAGAATGACGACTTCTTCCTCACCTTCCTGGTGGCCACGCACCTCGCCACTGCGCTGGTGCTGCTGGGCTTCTTCTGGCGTGACTGGATGCGGATCGCGGCCGGCCTCGTGCGCGTCGCGCGCTTCCGCAGAGTCGACCCCGGCGACCATGACGCCAAGCTCGGCTGCCTGCTCGTGCTCGGTACCGTCCCCGCGGGGGTGCTGGGCCTCGCGCTCGAGCACTCCCTGCGCCACCTGTTCGCGTCGCCGACCTCGGCGTCGGTGTTCCTCTTCCTGAACGGCCTACTCCTGTTCGGCGCCGAGCGGCTCCGGAAACGCGCGCCGGCGACATCCCACGAAACGGAGGACGGCGACGTCCGCATAGCCCGCCGCCTGCGCTGGCGCGACGCGGCCGCCATCGGAACGGCGCAGGCCGTCGCCCTGATTCCCGGGTTCTCGCGTTCGGGAGCCACGATGGGCGGAGGCCTGCTCGTGGGCCTGTCCAACGAGGACGCGGCGCGCTTCGCCTTCCTGCTGGCCACGCCCATCATCGGCGCCGCCGCGGTGCTCAAGCTGCCAAGTCTGCTCGGCCCGGAAGGCGACGGGGTGCGCGGACCCGCTGCCGTGGGCGCGTTCTGCGCCGCAGCCAGCGCCTACGTGGCGGTGCGCTTCCTCATGCGCTACTTCGAGACCCGGCGACTCACCCCATTCGCCGTGTACTGCGTCGTTTCGGGCGCGCTCAGCTTCGCGTACCTGTCCCTCTAACCGCCCGAGCCGTGAGCCCGGGCCTTTCATCCTCATCCCATGCACGGGTCGTAGGTCCTGAGACACTGAACGCAGAACAGGAGGCGGTGTGCGAGAACGCGAGCTCGCCCAGCGCGCGCCGGCGGCGGAGCTCGGCGTCGAACGCCGGCCCCGGGCTCGTTCAGGTAGTTCTCAGGTTCGTCTCATCGGGCGCTTAGGTCGGCGAGCCACGATTGGCGCATGGTCGCGCTGCTTCACTCGCGAAATCGCGTCGTTTGGTCGCTCGCGGGGCCGGCGGCCGTCGGGTTCGCCGTCACGGTCGGCCTGGCGCTGTCCACGGAGAGCGCGGGCACGCTCAGCGCTCCCGGCGGGCCGGCCACGGCGCTCGGCCGGCTCACCGGGCTGGTCGGCACCTATCTGCTGCTGATCGCCGTGTTGCTTGTGGGGCGGCTGCCGCCGCTCGAGCGCACCATCGGCCAGGACCGGCTCGTACGCTGGCACGGGCGGCTGGCGCCCTGGCCGTTGCTGCTGATCGCCGTCCACGGGGCGCTGATCGCAGTGGGCTACGGCCAGGCCGCCGGTACCGGACCGCTGCACGAGCTCGGGGTGCTGCTGACGTCTTATCCGGGCGTGCTTGCGGCGACGGTCGGCTTTGGCCTGCTGGCCATGGCAGGCATCACCTCCTATCGTCTCGCGCGCGCGAGGATGCGCCACGAGACCTGGTGGGCGGTGCATCTGTACGTGTACCTGGCGCTCGCGCTCTCGTTCTCCCACCAGCTCTCCACGGGCGCCGTCTTCATCGCC
The DNA here is from genome assembly GCA_963811055.1 of uncultured Thermoleophilaceae bacterium. Classification (GTDB taxonomy): domain Bacteria; phylum Actinomycetota; class Thermoleophilia; order Solirubrobacterales; family Thermoleophilaceae; genus JACVRW01. Next base: position 2,274 of record CAWEPQ010000004.1, on the reverse strand, counting down.
CAGCCGGCGGCGCGGGCCTGGTGGATCTCGATCTGGCTCGCAACCGCCGGGGTCGTCCTCGTCTACCGCATCGGCCTGCCGATCTGGCGCAGCCTCTACCACCGCCTGCGCGTCGTCGCCGTCCACGCCGAAGGCCCCGGGGTCGTATCGATCGTCTGCGAGGGACACCGCCTCGATCGCCTCACGGTCGCGGGCGGGCAGTTCCTGCAGTGGCGGTTCCTACGCCGCGGCCTGTGGTGGCAGGCGCACCCCTACTCGCTGTCGGCGCTCCCGACCTCGTCACGCCTGCGCGTGACGGTGAAGGACCTCGGGGATCACAGCAACGAGCTCGCGCGACTCCGGCCTGGGACTCGGGTGGCGATCGAAGGACCCTACGGAGCGTTCACCCGCCACGCACGGGCGCGCGACGCGGTCCTGCTCGTGGGCGCGGGCGTGGGCGTCACGCCCCTGCGAGCGCTCCTCGAGGACCTCCCTGCGCACGTCGACGTCGAGGTCGTGCTCCGCGCCTCGACCAGCGACGACCTGGTGCTCGAGCATGAGGTGTCGGACCTGGTCGAGCGCCGCGGCGGGCGCCTGCACCGGCTCGTCGGCCCGCGGTCGGCGATCCGGCTCGACCGAGCCGCACTGCGCGAGCTGGTGCCCGACGTGGCCGAACGCGACCTCTACATCTGCGGGCCGGACGCCTTCTCTGCAGGCGTACAGCGGGCAGCGCGCGCGTGCGGCACCCCGCCGGCACGAATCCACCGCGAAGCGTTCGCGTTCTGAGATTGTGATGCGACGCGCTCCCATCGTCCTCGCCGCCACCGCCGCCGGACTGGCGGCCGTGCTCGGCTACCACCCTCACTCGCCTCCGCTCCCGAGTGCCGGCGAGCAGGCCCCCGCCGCGAGCGCTCCGGCGCCGGCCAATGCCGGAGCGTCGCGCCAGCTCACCGGCATCGACGCGCCCAACCAATACGGGGACGTTCAGGTCCGCGTGACCGTCGCCGGCGGACGCATCACCCGGGTGAGCGCACTGCGCCTGCCGAGCGGCGACGGCCGCTCGCAGCAGATCAGCACGTTCGCCGGACAGCAGCTCGCACAGCAGGCACTCGCGGCACAGAGCGCCAACATCGACGGCGTATCCGGCGCCACGTACACGAGTGACAGCTACAAGACCTCGCTCCAGTCGGCCCTCGATCAGCTCCACACCGGGACGACCTCGCCGGCGAGCGCCTGATGCGCCACGCCGAGCACGTGATGGGCACCGTCGTGTCGTTCGACCTGCGGCCGGACAACATCGGCGCTGCGGCGCTGCGACGCGCTGCCCTGGAGACGTCCTGCGCCTTACTCCACGAGGCCGACGCGCAGCTCAGCACCTGGAAGCCGCAGAGCCCTCTGAGCCGGGTCCGCCGCGACGAGCTCGACCTCGCCGACGCGCCCCCGTGCGTGGCCGAGGTGCTCCGCCGCAGCGCCGAGGCACGCGAGCTGTCGGGTGGCTGGTTCGACCCCTGGAAGATGCCCGGCGGTGTGGATCCCACGGGCCTCGCGAAGGGTTGGATCGCCGAGCGAGCGCTCGACCGGCTCAGGCTCGCGGGGGTTCCCGCGGCGATGGTCAACGCCGGCGGCGACATCGTGGCCTTCGGGGAACCCGAGCCGGGACGCCCCTGGCGGATCGGCGTCCGCGACCCGCGCGACGCCGACGCACTTCTGACCGTGGTCGACCTCGACGCCGCTGTGGCCACCTCCGGAATCTACGAGCGCGGCCGGCACATTCTCGACCCTCACTCCGGCCTCCCCGCACGGGGGCTGCTTTCAGCCACCGTCACAGGACCGGACCTCGCCCTCTCTGACGCGCTGGCCACCGGCCTGTTCGCCGCGGGCGAACGCGGCCTGGGATCGATCGCCGCGCTCGAGGATTACGACGCTTTCGTCCTAGGGGAGGATGGCACGGTGCTGGCGACTCCCGGCTTCGAGTTTCACCCGCCGTTGACCACGGGTCAGAGGTCCGTTGGGAGAGAGCTCCTCGGTGACCCGGGACCGCGCGCCACTCGGGAGGTGTGAGCGACAGACCTCCTCGGCGACGTGCTCGACGGCAAGATCGTGCCCGGTCGCGTACTCGACTACGAGACCGACTTCGACGGCATCGCCGACGCCTATGCCGCCATGGACGACCGCCGCGCGATCACGTCCATCGTCCGCGTCGGGACGGTCTGAGCAGCCAACCGCCCGAGATCGCCGTGCGTCACTCATAGGCTGTGGGGGTGACCGCTCCCCTCTCCGTGCGCGCCCTTTCGA
>CAWEPQ010000003.1:0-184238 GCA_963811055.1 uncultured Thermoleophilaceae bacterium | reverse complement strand
CATGGCGGACCTGATGCAGTACGCGCACACGCTCAAGGCCTTCGTGCTCGCCGCCGAGAACCTGGCCGCGCCGACGGAGGGAGGCGTGATCGCGCCCGAGGTGACGCTGCTGACGGCCGGGCGGCTGCACTCGATCGAGCAGTACCCCCGAATCATCCACATCCTTCAGGAGCTCTGTGGACAGGGCCTGGTGATGCGGTTCCAGAAGGCCGACTTCGACAACCCCGACATCGGGCCACTGCTCGAGGAGCTGCTGCCCGGGAACGACATCACCGCTCGGGACAAGAACCGGCTCATGAACTTCGTGTGGGACCTCACCACGGACTCCCACGCGGGGCGCACCGAGCTGTTCGAGAACGTCAACGCGACGCCGGCCCCATTCCTGAAAGAACGTCTCTACGGCGAGTACCCGCGGGCCCAGCTCGTCGACACCGTCCGGGACCTGGCGGGCCTTGTCTGACGTGCTCAAGAGCCCCCGGGACTGCATGGTATACATGCATGCAATGTCCGGAGCGATCACATGAGGATCGCCTGCCTCCCCGGTGACGGGGTCGGCGGCGAGGTGATGCGGGAAGCCGTGCGGGCACTGGCCGTCGTCCTTCCCGAAGCGACCACCGAGGAGCACCTCCTGGGCGCAGTGGCCATCGATGAGCGCGGAGATCCGCTCCCACCGGAGACCTTGGCGGCGTGTCGGGACGCGGACGCCGTCCTGATGGGCGCGGTGGGGTCGGACCGCTACACGTGGACAGACGAGAACAACCCGGAGGACGGCATGTTCCGGCTCCGGCACGAACTCGACGTGTACGCCAACCTGCGCCCCTCCACGGGTCCGGAAATCGACCTTCTGATCGTGCGCGAACTGGTGGGCGGCCTCTACTTCGGCCAGCGCGGGGTCGACCCCGACGGGACGGTCTGGGATCGGCTCGAGTACCACCCGAGCCAGATCGAGCGGTTGGTCCGGCGCGGCTTCGACTTGGCACGCACGCGAAGCGGGCGCCTCACGTCGGTCGACAAGGCCAACGTGCTCGCGACGTCGCGGCTCTGGCGGAGCATCGTCGACGAGGTCGCCGGCGACTACCCGGACGTGGACGTGCGCCACCTGCTGATCGACACCGCCGGGATGCGCCTCGTCGAGAATCCGGCGGAGTTCGACGTCCTCGTGACCGAGAACACCTTCGGCGACATCCTGTCCGATGTCGCGGCCGCCCTGTCCGGGGGGATCGGTGTCGCAGCTTCGGCTTGCATCGGCGATGGACGAGTCGGGCTCTTCGAGCCCGTGCACGGGACCGCGCCGGACTTGGCCGGCCGCGGCATCGCCAACCCGACCGCGATGATCCTGTCGGCGGCTCTGATGCTCCGCTACGGGCTCGACCGCCCGGCCGAGGCGAAAGCCCTCGAACGCGCGGTCGAAGCGGCCCAGCTCGAGTGCCCGACCGCCGACGCGGGCGGGACGGCCACCACATCGGAGTTCGGCGACCACGTGGTCTCGCTGCTGCGCCGGGGACAGATCGCCGCATGACCGCGGTGGCCGCCGATCTACGCGCCGACCTCGACGCCTCGGGTGCCGAGAGCCGCATGGTCGAGGCCGGCGGCGTGTCGCTGCACGCGCTCGATTTCGGGGGCGCGGCTCCGCCGGTGCTCGTGCTGCCGGGGATCACGAGTCCGGCCATCACCTGGGAGTTCGTCGCGCGCGAGTTGGCCGGGTCCGTGAGGCCGGTGGTCGCGGACCTGCGCGGCCGAGGTCTGTCCGGCGTGCCACAGGACGGCTCGCATGCGATCGAGGACTACGCGGACGACGCCGCCGCCCTGATCGACGGGCTCGGGCTGAACCGCCCGATCGTGCTCGGGCACTCGTTTGGGGCTCGCATCGGCGCGGCCCTCGCCGTGCGCCACCCCGGCGCCGCGGGTTCGCTCGTGCTCGTCGACCCGCCGCTGAGCGGTCCCGGCCGCGACCCCTATCCGACCAGCCTCGAGGCCTTCCTCGGTCAGCTCGCCGAGGCGCAGGCCGGTACCACCGCCGACGCGGTCGCTGCGCACTGGCCGAGCTGGCCGCGCCGTGAGCTGGAGCTCCGCGCGCGCTGGCTCGCGACGTGCGACGAGACCGCCATCGTCGAGACGTATCGCGGCTTCGAGACCGACGACTTCCTCGACTGGTGGCGAGTGCTACCCACTCCGGCGCTGTTCGTGCACGGCGGGCTCAGCCCGGTGGTCACCGAGGCCGGCACCCGCGAGCTCGCGCAGATACGGAAGGACATACCGATCGCGACGGTGCCCGACGCGGGCCACATGATCCCCTGGGACAACCTGCCCGGGTTCGTCGCTGCCGTGGAGGGCTTCCTGCGCGACCATGGGGAGCGCTCGAGTTGAAGGCGGCCCCGTTTGCCTACGTCCGGCCGGCAAGCGTCGCCGACGCCGTGCGTGAGCTCTCGGCGCACGAGGGCACGGCGCGTGTGCTGGCCGGCGGGCAGAGCCTCGTGCCGATGCTGGGCATGCGGCTGATGCGGCCCGCGGTCGTGCTCGACATCAACGAGCTTGGCGCCGAGCTCGGGGGCATCGAGGCCAGCGGCTCCGAGACGGTCATCGGCGCGCTGGTCCGTTACAAGGACCTCGAGACCTCCCCTGTGGTCGCCGAGCGCCTGCCGCTGCTTCCGCTGGCGGTGCGGTTCATCGGTGACCGGCAGGTCCGCAACCGCGGCACGATCGGGGGCGCGCTGGCCCAGGCGGACCCCACCGGCGAGATGCCGCTCGCCTGTCTCGCGCTCGGAGCGAAGGTCGTCGCGCGCAGCGCGAGCGGTGAGCGCACGATCCCGATCGAGGAATTCTTCGACGGGCCGTACGCCAGCGTGCTCGAGCCCGAGGAGCTGCTTGTGGCGGTGCGACTGCCGCTCGCGCCGGCGCGCTTCCGCTTCTTCGAGCGCGGCCGCAAGCACAATGACTTCGCCGTTCTGAGCATGGTGGCCCTCGGCACCCCTGACGCCGACGGCCGCTGGCACTCGGTACGCATCGCGCTGGGCGGCGTCAACGATCGGCCTATGCTGGCCACCGCGGCTGCGCAGCGCCTCGAGGGCCAGGCCTGGGACGACGCGGCGATCGACGAGGCGGCTCGGCTGGCGCTGGACGTCGTCGACCCGCCCGACGACGTGCGCGCGAGTGCGGAGTATCGCTCCCACCTCGTGCCCATCCACATGGGACGGCTGCTGCGCGAGCTGAGGGAAGAACGCTGATGGAAGACACGGTTGCGATCTCCGTAAAGGTCAACGGAGCCGTCCACCGGGCGCGCGTCGAGGGCCGCATGCACGCCGCAGACTTTCTCCGCCACGAACTGGGCCTGACCGGCACGCACGTCGGCTGCGAGCAGGGCGTGTGCGGGATGTGCACCGTCCTCGTGGACGGTGAGGCGGTGAAGTCCTGCCTGATGCTGGCGCCCCAACTGGACGGCCGGGAGGTCGAGACCGTCGAGAGCCTCGCCGGGGACGAAGGCCTGGCACCGCTCCAGGAGGCCTTCAAGGATGCGCACGCCCTCCAATGCGGGTTCTGCACGCCCGGTTTCCTGATGACGGCGACCGCGCTGGCGCGGGAGGGGCGCAGCCTCGGGCGCGAGGAGATCCGCGAGGAGCTCTCCGGCGTCCTGTGCCGCTGCACCGGCTACAAGGGCATCGTCGACGCCGTCGAGCGGCACCTCGGGGGGGAGGACGATGGCTGAGACGCTCGAGCGCACCGAGCGCCGCGTACAGCCCGGGGGCATCGGGGCGAAGGTCTCGCGCAAGGAGGACGACCGCCTGCTTCGCGGGGAGGGGCGCTTCACAGACGACATCGGCCCTGCGCACGGGCTGCACATGGCGGTTGGCCGCTGCCCGTTCCCGCGCGCCCGCATCGAGGCGCTCGACGTGAGCGCGGCGCTCGAGCTCGAGGGCGTGCGGCACGTGCTCGTCGGCACTGACGTCCGGGCGAGCACTCGGCCGATCAACGTGCTGCGTCCGGTGCCCGGCGCCCCGGAGGTGCCCTACTACGCCCTGGCACAGAGCACCGCGGAGTACGAGGGCCAGCCGGTCGTGAGCGTGGCGGCCACCAGCCGGGGCGTGGCCGAGGACGCGATCGAGCTGATCGACGTGGACTACGACCCGCTGCCGCACGTGAGCGACGCGATCTCGGCGCAGCTCCCGGAGGCCCCGGTCCTGCACCCGGACGTGGTACCGACAAACCTGCTCGCCTCGAACCCGCAGGGGATGGGGGACTCGGATGCGGCGTTCGCGGCCGCCGAGACCATCGTCGAAGGCAGGTTCACGATCAACCGGGTCACGGGGCTGCCGATGGAGGCGCGCGGGACCGTCGCCGAGTGGAGGGGAGGCCCGCGCGAGCTGACGGTGCACACCTCGACCCAGACGCCACACCTGGTGCGCAACCAGTTGGCGCACTGCCTGCGGCTCGACGAGGGCGGAGTGCGCGTGATCGCTTCCGACGTGGGCGGCGCGTTCGGTCTCAAGCTGGGCGTGTACCCCGAGGACCTGCTCGTCTGCCTCCACACGATGGCCCTCGGCCGGCCGGTCAAGTGGATCGAGGATCGGCTGGAGCACTTCCGCGCAACGACACACGGGCGCGAGGCGGTTCACGATTTCCGCATCGGCGCGTCGGGCGACGGTCGCATCGTCGCCATGGAGAACGTCTACGCGACCGACCTGGGCGCCTACAACGGCCCTTACGGCTCGGCTCAGCTCTCCAGCGTCACGTTCACCGGGCCCTATCGCGTCGAGGACGCCTCCGTCGAACGGCGCGTGGTGATGACGAACAAGACGCCGGTGGGCGCGTATCGCGGCTATGGCCAGCCCGAGGTGAACTTCGCGAGGGAGGTGCTCGTCGACCGGCTCGCGCGGCGGCTCGGCCATGACCCGCTCGAGTTGCGGGCGACCAACATGTTGCGCCCTGAGGACCTTCCATGGCGCAACCCGAGCGGGGCCTTGCAGGACAGCGGCGACTACGAGCGTTGCCTGCGCATGGCCGCCGAGGCGATCGGCTACGACGACATCCGCTCGGCCGGCCGCGGCCCGCGGGCCGATGGTCGCTATGTCGGGGTCGGGCTGTCGTCCTTCGTCGAGCGCACCGGTTACGCCAGCGGGAAGTTCCTCGCCGGCCGGGGATCCAAGTTCGGCGCGCACGAGAGCGTGACCCTGCGCGCAAACCGTTCCGGCGGGATCGATCTCTACACGGGCGTGTCCACGTTCGGTCAGAGCACCGAGACGGCGTTCGCGCAGCTGTGCAGCGAGGTGCTGGGCATCGACTTCGACGCGATCAGCGTGCACGCCGGCGACACCTCCGGGACCCCGCTCAACACCGGAGCGTTCGCTTCGCGCACGATGATCGCCGGGTCCGGAGCGATCGAGACCGCGGCCAAGGAGTTGCGTGCGAAGGTGCTGCGCCTGGGCGCCTGGCTCTTGGAGGCGGACGGCCCGGAGGCGGTCGAGATCGCCCAGACCGTGGTCCGGCTGGTGGACGACCCGGAGCGCTCGGTCACGCTCGCCGAGGTGCACGAGACGGCGATCCTGGGGCTGAGGCTCCCCGAGGGTGAGACGCCCGGGCTCGAGGCGACTGCATACCACGAGCCGGGGGCCGCCGCCTTTGGGTTCGGCACGGCCGCCGCGCTCGTGTCGGTGGACTCCGAGACCGGCGACTTCGACATCGAGCGCTTCGTGATGGTGCACGACTGCGGCACCCCCGTGAATCCGACCGCGATCGAGGGGCAGGTCCGGGGTGCGCTGGCGCAGGGGTTCGGCGCCGCGCTCGCGGAGGAGCTTCGGTACGACCCGGACACCGGCCAGCTCGTCAACGGAACGATGCTCGACTACTTCGTGCCCACGGCGTGTGATCTGCCGGAGGTGGAGCTGCTGCACACGGAGGTGCCCTCGCCGGTCACGCCGTTCGGAATTCGCGGCGTCGGCGAGGTGGGAACGATCCCGCCGGGAGCCGCGGTGACGAACGCTGTCTGCGACGCGCTGGCTGACTTCGGCGTCGAGATCAGCCGGCTGCCGGTGACACCCGAGCGCGTATGGGAAGCCATCAATCAAGGGCAGGCCGAGAGGGAGCGCGCGTGAAAGTCCAGGAGTCCTTCGTCATCGCCGAAAGCCGCGAGCGCCTGTGGGAGTTCTTCGAGCAGGTCGACCAGGTGGCACGCTGCGTGCCGGGCGTGGAGTCGGTCGAGGTGATCGACGAGGAGAACTCGAAGATCCGCGTGACCCAGGCCGTCGGCCCGATGACCGCGACGTTCGACCTCAGGATGCGGGTGACGGAGCGCCGGCCCCACGAGTACGTGCAGTTCACCGCGGTCGGGCGCGCGGTGAAGGGAGCGGCCGGCAACGTGCGCACAACGAACTCGGTGCGGCTCGCCGAGGTGGACGGGGGCACGCGCGTGGAGCTCGAGTCCGATCTTGCAATGGGCGGCGTGCTCGGGTCGGTGGGGCAGAAGGTGGTCGCCAAGCAGGCCGGTCAGGTCACCAAGGATTTTTCTGATGCGCTGGAGCGCGCGATCACGGGGGAGCCCGCGCCCGCCGAGGGTGGGCTGGGTGAGGGGCAGGCGCCCGGTGGCCAGCCGCCCGGCGCCCACCCGGGTCCAAGTCCCGCGCCACGACGGGCGGCCGGCATTGGTGCCGCCATCGCCGCGCTGCTGCTGCTCTGGGCGCTTGTCCGGCGGGTGCGTGCCCGATGACCGAACCAAGGAGAGACACATGACCGTCACCCGAATCGGGTTGCTCGTGCCGAGCTCGAACACGACGATCGAGACCGAGGTGCCGGACATGCTCTACCGGCGCTCGAAGGAGACCGGTGAGCGCTTCACCTTCCATTCGAGCCGGGCTGAGCTGCTGCAGGTGGACAAGGACTCGCTCGACCGCATGGTGGCCGACGCGGACCGCTGCGTGAGAGAGCTGAGCGACGCCCACGTCGATGTGCTGGCCTACGCCTGCCTTGTCGCAATCATGGCGCAAGGTCCCGGTGCTCACGTCGAGGCGGAGGAACGCCTGGCTCGCGGAGCCGCGGAGAACGGTGCGCCTGCCCCGGTCGTGAGCAGCGCCGGGGCACTGATCCGGGGAATGGAGGCGCTCGGCTTGCGGCGCGTGGCGATCGTCACTCCCTACAAGGACTCGCTGACTCAGCTCGTGGCCGAGTACATCGAGAACTGCGGCATCACAGTCGTCGACACGCGCTCCCTACGGGTGACCGAGAACGTGGCCGTGGGGCGCCTCGATCCAATGAACCTCGTCGACATCGCCGGCGAGCTCGACACGTCCACGGCGGATGGCGTGGTGCTGTCGGCGTGCGTGCAGATGCCGTCACTGCCGGCGATCCCCCTAGCGGAACAGGCCCTGGGGCTGCCGGTGCTCTCCGCCGCCACGGCCACCGTCTACGAGATACTCACCGCTCTCGGCCGCGACCCAGTTGCGCCCGACGCCGGCGCGCTGCTGTCCGGCGATCGTGTCGGCGCTCGGGTCAACTAGCGCGATGAGTCTGCCGACGACGCTTGTTGGATCGTACGCCCAGCCGAGCTGGCTGATCGACCGAGAGCGCCTGCGTGATCGCTTCCCGCCACGGGTCCGCGCGCGCGAGCTCTGGCGCGTCGACCCTGCCTATCTCGAGGAGGCGCAGGACGACGCGACCCTGTTGGCCATCCGCGACCAGGAGCGGGCCGGCATCGACATCCTGACCGACGGGGAGATGCGGCGCGAGAGCTACTCGAACCGTTTCGCGACCGCTCTCGAGGGCGTCGACGTCGACCGGCCCGGGACAGCCCTCGACCGCAGCGGCCACCCCAACCCGGTCCCGCGCGTCGTCGGCACGATCGCTCGCCCCGAGCCGGTCCAGGTCCGCGACCTCGCGTTCCTGAAGGCAAACACAAGCCGAAGGGTCAAGATGACCGTGCCGGGACCGTTCACGATGTCGCAGCAGGCGCAGAACGATTTCTACGAGACCGACGAGGAGCTGGCCCTCGCCTACGCCGCGGCGATCAACGAGGAGATCGCCGACCTGGCCGCCGCCGGGGCCGACGTCGTGCAGATCGACGAGCCCTACCTTCAGGCCAGGCCGGAGGCGGCCCGGCGCTACGGCGTGCGCGCCGTCAACCGGGCCTTGGAGGGAATCGAGTCGACGACGGCCCTGCACATCTGCTTCGGCTACGCGGCGATCATCCACGAGCGGCCCGAGGGCTACTCGTTCCTGTCCGAACTCACCGACTGCTCGTGTGCCCAGGTCTCGATCGAAACAGCGCAGTCGGGGCTGGATCTGGCCGTGCTCGACACGCTTCCCGACAAGACCGTGATCCTGGGTGTGCTCGACCTGAGCGATGAGGGTGTGGAGACGCCCGCCACCGTGGCGGACCGCATCCGGAGGGCGTTGCCGCACAAACGGCCCGACGAGCTGATCGCCGCGCCAGACTGCGGGATGAAGTACCTGCCGCGCGACAGCGCGTACGGCAAGCTCGAGTCCCTCGTGGCGGGCGCTGAGCTGGTGCGGGCGGAGGGCCGCCAATAGCCAAGTACCGTACGCGGTCCTTGGACACGCCCGAACATCTCGATGTGCTGGTCGTCGGCGCCGGTCTCTCCGGCATCGGCGCCGCCTGCCAGCTGGAGACGAAATGCCCCGGCAAGACCTACGCGGTCCTCGAGGCTCGCGAGGACAGCGGCGGCACCTGGGACCTCTTCCGCTATCCGGGCATTCGCTCGGACTCGGACATGTTCACGCTCGGCTACGCCTTCCGGCCCTGGAAGGAGGCTGAGTCGATCGCCGACGGCCCGTCGATCCTCAGGTACGTGCGCGAGACGGCCGTCGCCTACGGCGTGGAGGAGAGGATCCGCTACCGGCACAGCGTCGTGCGGGCGGAATGGTCGAGCGCCGACGCGCGCTGGACGGTGGAGGTCGAGCGTGACGCAGAGGCCCTGACGCTGACCTGCGGCTTCCTGTTCATGTGCAGCGGCTACTACCGCTACGACGCCGGCTACACGCCGGAGTTCGAGGGCACCGAGCGGTTCGCCGGTCGGATCGTGCATCCGCAGCACTGGCCCGAGAACGTGGACTACGCCGGCAAGCGCGTGGTCGTGATCGGCAGCGGCGCCACGGCGGTCACGCTCGTGCCCGCGATGGCCGAGAGCGCGGCGCACGTGACGATGCTCCAGCGCTCACCGAGCTACGTGGCCGCGCTGCCGGCCGTGGACCCGATCGCAAAGGTCGTGCGACGCCTGCTGCCGACCAAGGCGGCTTACTCCCTGGTGCGCTGGAAGAACGTCCTGATCACGATGCTGTTCTTCCAGCTCTGCCGGCGCCGGCCGGAGAGGATGCGCGCCTTTCTCCGCAAGGGGGCGCAGCGGCGGCTCCCGGCGGGGTACGACATCGACACCCACTTCAACCCCACCTACAAGCCATGGGACCAGCGCTTGTGCCTGTTGCCGGATGGGGACCTCTTCGAGGTCATCGGGAGCGGGCGCGCGTCCGTGGTCACCGATCGCATCGAGACCTTCACGGAGAAGGGCCTCCGGCTGGAGTCGGGCGCGGAGCTGGAGGCTGACCTGGTTGTCACGGCCACCGGTCTGAACATGAGGCTGCTGGGCGGCGTGCAGCTGACGGTCGACGGCCGGGAGGTCGAGCTGGCCAAGACGCTCAGCTACAAGGGGCTGATGCTCACCGGCGTCCCGAACATGGCGTTCTCGATCGGCTACACCAACGCCTCGTGGACGCTCAAGTGCGACCTGACCTGCGACTACGTGTGCCGGCTGCTCAACCACATGGACGAGCGCGGGTACGTGAGCTGTGTGCCCGAGTGCCGCGACCCCTCGGTCGCCGAGGAGCCGGTCATCGACTTCTCGTCGGGTTACGTCCTGCGCGTGCTCGACCAACTCCCGAAGCAGGGGTCGAAGCGGCCCTGGCGCCTCCACCAGAACTATCCGCTCGACCTCCGCGAGCTGAGGCATGGCCGGATCGAGGACGGGGCGCTCCAGTTCTCGGCGTCGCGGAAGGCCGTGGACGGGGCCGACCGGGTTGCCGCCTGAGGACCAGCTCGATCTGGCCGAGGTGGAGCGCGACCTGCGCGCCCGCCTGGATGACCTGCGCGAGCAGATCGCCCGGCTGGCGCTGCCGCCGGAGCGCGGCACCGGGCTCCAGTTCGGCAAGCGGATCGGCGACGGAACCGCCGAGGCCGTGAGCCGGCTGACGGACGTGGGGGTGGGCGGGAACCTCGAGCACCGTGAGGCACGCGTGGCCCGGGCGCTCGAGAAGCTCGAGGAGGGTGGCTACGGCAGCTGCGACTCATGCGGGAACCCGATTCCCGTGGCGCGCCTGAGGGCCGCCCCCGAGAGCGTGCTGTGCATCGAGTGCGCGCGCAAGGCCCGTCTGGTTTAGTCCCGGCCACATGGCCGACCTCGCGGGAAAGACCCTGTTCATCTCTGGCGCCAGCCGCGGCATCGGGCTGGCGATATCCCTTCGCGCCGCCCGCGACGGGGCCAACGTGGCGCTGATCGCAAAGACGGCGGAGCCACACCCCAAGCTCGAGGGCACCGTCTACACGGCGGCGGAGCAGATCGAGGAGGCGGGCGGATCCGCGCTGCCGATCGTGGGGGACATCCGGAACGAGGATCAGGTGGAGGCGGCGGTGGCGCGGGCGGTGGAGCGCTTCGGCGGGATCGACGTATGCGTGAACAACGCGTCGGCGATCGCCCTGGCCGGCACCGAGGATCTCGAGATGAAGCGCTACGACCTGATGCAGGACATCAACACCCGCGGGACCTTCGTCGTCAGCAAGATGTGCATCCCCCACCTGCGCAAGGCCGAGAACCCGCACATCCTCACCCTGTCGCCTCCGATCGGGATCGAGCCGCGCTGGCTCGCTCCTCACGTGGGCTACACGGTGGCCAAGTACGGCATGAGCCTGTGCGCGCTCGGCTTCGCCACCGAGCTGCGGGAAGCGGGAATTGCCTCGAACGCGCTGTGGCCGCGCACGATCATCGCCACCGCGGCCGTGCAGAACCTCCTGGGCGGCGACGAGGCGATGGCGCGCGCGCGCAAGCCCGAGCTGTACGCGGACGCCGCCTACGCGGTGGTCACGCGGCCGAGCCGGGAGTGCACGGGCAACACCTACCTGTGCGAGGACGTGCTGGTGGAGGAGGGCGTGACGGACTTCAGCCCCTACATGTACGTCGAGGGCGGCGAGCCGATCGTGGACCTGTTCGTGGACAGCGTGGATCCGGCCTAGCTCAGCGTCACGGTCGTCCACTCGGCGCGCTCGAGCACGTCGGCGTCGACGGTTCCCGGTCGCCTGAGCATCACCTCGTGCGCCGCTCCGTCGGGGTCGAAGTACCCCATGATCCAGAGGCTCTTCATGTCACGGACGTCGCCGTCGGCCGCGCCCTCCGCCTCGATCCGGCGGCGCAGCTCCCTGAAGGCCTCCTCTGACGGCGCCAGCAGCGCGAAGTGGTCGAGCCGGCCACGGCTGAACATCGGGGAGGGCGGGGGCGGCGCCATTTCCGCCGGTAGCTGGAACGGATGCAGGACGGTGGTCGGTCCCACCACGAGGAACGCGTGGCGAATGCCCTCCTCCGTCATGTCGAGCGTCACCTCGGCATCGAACACCCGCTCGTAGAAGGCGAGCAGGCGATCCATGTCCTCGGTGAGGAACGTGACGTGATGGACACCATCGACTAGTTGCACGCCGGGTGTTGTTCTAGCCGATCTCAGCAGAGGCCGCGCACTCGGCGCGTGACCGCCACGAGCTTTCCGCCACGCAGCCTGGCGCCGACCCGGACGAGGCCGCGGCGGTGTCCGCGCAGGCGCTGCCTGGTCACGGTGAGCCTGAAGGGCCGGGAGCGGTCGGTGCCCAGCTTCCGCGAACGGGCAACGAGTCCCGCACGCAGCACGCGGTCGAGTCCGGTGCCCGCCAGGGTGAGCACGGCCGCACGCCGCGAGCAGCCGGGCGCGCGGCGGTAGCGGAGGCGCAGCGAGAGCTTGACGGGCGTGGGCCTGGCTAAGGGCGGGGCGATCACCGGCGGGGGGTTGACCGGGGGCCGGCCTCCCACCGGAGGCGGCGTGACGACGACCGGATCGACGTTGGTGGTCAGCCGGGCGGTGACCTGCTGGCGCCGCAGGGGGCCGTTGGCGGTGCCCGGCGCGTCGAAGAACAGGGTGCGCGTGGAGGTCAGGCGGTCGGCGGGGGCGTTGCCGTTGGAGGGCTCGTCGGTCGAGTTGATCGCGCCGTTGACGTAGGGGCCGCTGGCGCCGTAGAACCCGCCGTCCCCCTGGCACGGGGTCTGGCCCGCGGGCGGGCTGGCCAGGTCCCGGTAAAAGGAGGTGAACTTGCTCGCCGCCACCGATGTGCTCCAGGTGTGGACGCTCGTGAGCGCTCCCTGCGCCCCGTCCACGCTCTCCCAGGTGAGCGGCCCTGCCACCACCGAGTCGGCCACTCCGTCGATGGTCACCCCGGACGGGTTGTTGGTGTTGCGATAGGTCATGCCGGTGGCCCCCGCGCTGTAGTCGAGGAAGCTCATCACCGCCGGGATCCCGTGCACCCTGAGGAAGGTGGTGTCCTCCTCGCGGCCGGCGTAGAAGATCTGCTGGTGCTCGGTCATCGGACCGCTGTTCGCGCCCAGGAACGCGCGGATTGCGCGGACGGGCCCGCTGCGGTTGGTCAGGAACGCGCCCTCGCCCCGGGCGAAGGTCAGCCGGCTGCGCCCGCAGTAGTCGGGGATGAACTGGTTCTCGTTGCGGTCGAGGATGTCCGCCTCTGTGGCCGGCCCGCGCAGGATCTTCAGCTCGGTCTCCTGCCAGCGGTCGGTGAAGCGGCGCGTGTAGTTGGGCGTGACCACGGTGGAGGTCTCGGGGTTGAGGCCGGTGGCGTGGTCGTAGGTCGATGGGTAGGCGCCCGAGGTCAGGTTGAAGCTGTAGTTCACGTACTGCTCGCCCGCGCCGGGGTCGATCGAGCCGGTCTGGCGGAAGAGGTAGACGTAGCCCGTGCCGCCGTCGAGCGGGTCGGTCACGGCGATCTCCACGCGCGAGCCGGCCACCACGCCGGCGGGATCGCTCACCGCGAGACCCGCCTGGGTGGCGGTGTCGCTGGCCATGAACGCGATCTCGTCGTCGGAGTCGAGCGCCGGGTCAGTGTCCGCGCCCACCCGGGTGCCGGGGTCGGCATAGCGCAGCTTCGCCGGCGTGGAGAAGGGCGTGTAGCAGGGGTCCGAGCACGCGGGGAATGGAGTGGGGTAGGCCACCCGCAGATCGAAGAGCTTGCGCTCGTCCACCTGCACTGGGATCTGGTCCCAGCTGCCGGACCACGCGAAGGCCAGGATCTTGGCCGGCGCCGCACCGGTGAGCGAGGGCACGCCCGCGCCGGTGATCACCACGGGATCGTCAGGCCGGTTGAGCGGGGCGGCGAGCGCAGGCGGAGCCAGCAGCGCGAGCGCCGCCAGCGCGAGCACGGCGATCCCTGAGCGTCCCATCCCTACTACCCCTTCGGGATCCGGCGCTCGGGGCTTGAGGCGTCAGGCCGCGCCGGCGACCGCGCCCGGCCCGGCTTCCGCCAGCACGTCGGCGGGTCCGAGCTCGGCGCCGCAGCGCGAGCAGTGCAGCCGCTCGTCGAGCTCTCCGCCGCAGTCGCGGTGGAGGATCAGCACCGGCGGTCCGTCTGGCGCCAGGTAGCGGTCGCCCCAGGTCTTGAGCGACATCATCGCCGGCCACAGCTCGACGCCCTGCCGCGTGAGGCGGTACTCGTGGCGAGGCGGGCGCTCCTGGTAGGGCTCCTTGGCCAGGATCCCCACCTCCACCAGCCTGTTGAGCCTGTCGGTGAGCACGTTGCGCGCACACCCGAGCCTGCGCTGGTAGTCGTCGAAGCGGCGCGTGCCCAGGAACGCCTCGCGGATCACGAGCATGGTCCAGCGGTCCCCCACCAGCTCGAGCGCGCGGGCTATCGAGCAGGCCTGGCCCTCATAGGTACGGGGCAGCACGAGGCTGATTGTACGGGGGTGAGTTGTGTGACGCAACGCACATTCTCCTCGTCGGTTGCGTGAAACAACTATCCGTGATGGAGCGCAAGTGGAAGGTACTCGCGGTCACCGGGGTCGCCGTGTTCATGGGCTTCCTCGACGTCACGATCGTCAACGTGGCCTTCCCGGACCTCGAGCGCGACTTCGCCGAGGCCTCGCGCGCCGAGCTCTCGTGGGTGCTCAACGCCTACAACATCCTCTTCGCCGCGCTGCTGGTGCCCGCCGGCCGGGTGGCGGACATCGTGGGCCGCCGGCGCATGTTCCTGGTGGGGATCGTGATCTTCCTCGTGGCCTCTGTGCTCTGCGGGGTGTCGGGATCGGTGGAGATGCTGGTGGCGGCGCGCA
The DNA here is from genome assembly GCA_963811055.1 of uncultured Thermoleophilaceae bacterium. Lineage (GTDB taxonomy): Bacteria > Actinomycetota > Thermoleophilia > Solirubrobacterales > Thermoleophilaceae > JACVRW01. Next base: position 169,890 of record CAWEPQ010000003.1, on the reverse strand, counting down.
TGCTCCAGGCCGTGGGCGGCGCGATCCTCGTGCCCACCTCGCTCGGCCTCCTGCTTCCCGAGTTCCCAGCCCACCAGCGCGCCACCGCCACCGCCATCTGGACCGCCACCGGCGCCGTGGCGGCCGCGCTCGGGCCGTCGCTCGGCGGCGTGCTCGTGGACTGGGGCGGTTGGCGCTGGGCCTTCTTCGTGAACATCCCGATCGGCATCGCCGCGCTCGTGCCGGCCCGGCGGCTGCTGCGCGAGATCCGCGAGCCCGAGGGTGCGCGGCTCCCCGACGCGCTCGGCACCCTGATGCTGGGCGCCGGCGTGGGACTCGTGGCGCTCGGCATCGTCGAGGGGCCGGACTGGGGCTGGGGCAGCACGCGCGTGCTGGGTGCGCTCGGCGTGGGTCTGGCGCTGCTGCCACTCGTGGTCTGGCGCTCGGCGCGCCACCCCTCGCCCGTGATCGAGCTGAGCCTCTTCCGCGTCCGCTCGTTCGCGGTGGCCAACGCGGGCATGTTCACCTTCTCGGCCGCGTTCTACGCCCTGCTGCTCGCCAACATCCTCTTCACCACCGAGGTCTGGGGATGGACGATCCTCGAGGCGGGCGTGGCCGTCACGCCCGCGCCGGCCATGGCCGCGCTCACCGCTCCGGTGGCGGGCCTGCTCGCCGACCGCTTCGGCCAGCGCGTGGTGGCGGTGCCCGGAGCCCTGCTCTTCGCGGCCGGCTGTCTCTTCCTCGCCGGGTCGATGGACGCGACGCCGGACTACGTGAGTGAGCTGCTTCCGGGGCAGTTGCTCACCGGCAGTGGCGTGGGCTTCAGCTTCGCCGCCTGGGGCAGCGCCGCGGTGGCCGGACTGCCACCGGCGCGCTTCGCCACCGGCAGCGCGGTGCTCGCCTGCCTGCGCCAGGTGGGCGCGGTGCTCGGAATAGCCGTGCTGGTGGCGGTGCTGGACGGCGCCTCTCCGGCGGACCCCGCAGGCGCCTTCCACGATGCCTGGCGGCTGATGGCGGGCACCACCGTGGTCACGGCGCTGCTCGGACTGGCGCTCGGGCGGGTGCGGGTGCTCGCCCCTTCCGAGTCGGCCCCCGCGCCGGCAGCACTCGGCGGGACGGCGTGAGCCGCTCGCGCACGATCACCTGGGAGGACCCCCTCGAGACCTTTCGCGCGGCCGACGGGATGTCCGGGCTCGAGTACCTCCGCGCGATCGGCGAGGGCCGCCTGCCGGGCGCGCCAATCGCTCAGCTCATGGGGTTCGACGGGCTCGAGGCCGAGGAGGGGCGGGTGGTGTTCGGGGCGATTCCCGGCGAGCACCACTACAACCCGATCGGTGTCGTGCACGGCGGGTTGGCGCTCACGCTGCTCGACTCGGCGATGGGCTGCGCGGTGCACTCGACGCTTCCGCCCGGCGCCGGGTACACGACGCTCGAGGTGAAGGTCAACTTCGCGCGCGCGATCACGCGCGACACCGGACGCATCGTCTGCGAGGGGACCGTCATCCATCCCGGCCGCACGGTGGCCACCGCCGAGGGCCGCGTGATCGCCGAGGACACCGGCAAGCTGCTCGCCCACGGCACCACCACCTGCCTGATCGTCTCGGCGAACGGCCGCTAGGCGGAGGTTCCGAGGCGGCGCGCCGGGTTCGGCGTTACTGCTTGCTGGGTAGGGAGGTGGTGGCCTGTTACGGCCTGTCGTCCTCGTGGCGGTCCGGTCACGTTCGGCGCCGGGGCTCGGGAGAGGTGCGGATTCCTCCCGCATAGCGGCACAAACTCGCCGCTCACTCCAGCCCCGCGGGGTTTCGCCGTTTTCGGAGTGTGGGCCGACTTAACGGGTCCATAGCCCGGTAACTCGGCCCACACTCGGGCGCCTGCCCATCCAATGCGACAGGAACGCGCGAAGATGACAGGAGACGCACGCGGCACCTCACCGCCTCCCTACCCAGCGAGTCCAGCCACCCACCGACCCGGCGCGGAGCGTCGTACCCGCCCGGCCCGCCTAGGGCGCAGGCAGCGTGAGCACGGACGCGCCGATCGTGGCGCGCGCGAGCCGCGAGCGCTGGGTCCAGGAAACGCGCACACGCACCTCGGTGTCGTCCCCCGGCACCACCGTCAGCGTGCCGCGCACGGACCCGCTCGACAGCCGCCACGAGCCCGTGCCGCGCACGCGCGCGTCGCGCACGAAACGCACGCCACGGAGCCGGAACCGGGTGGGCTCGTCGCCGCTCGCCGTGAAGCTCCCGCCGCGCAGGCCGGGCCCGCGCGCCGCTCCCGAATAGAAGCGGCGGATGGTCGCGTCGGCCAGGGCGCCGGCGCCGACCGTGGCAGCACGGCGTGCCGCCAGGCCCGGGTCCGGTCCGCGGGCCACGGTGGCCGGTGCGGCGTCGCTGAGGCGTAGGGGGAACGAGCCCGGAGTGTGGAGCGGCGGGATCCGGCCGGCGCAGCTCGCGTCGAGGGTGTTCAGCTTTGCGGGAGCGCGCACGAACGCGCGGATCACCCGCTGAGCGCACTCCGCTCCGATCGTGAGCGTCGTGTAGTCCTGCGATGTCACGTGGACCGTGTTCGGAAGCGTCACCACGCGCGTCCGCTCGGCCAGCGTCGGCCCGAACACCCTGGCGTCGGACAGCGGCGTGAGCGAGTCGAGGTCGCCGCCCAAGACGAGCATCGGTATCGACGCGGGCAGCGGCGTGAGCACGGCCGGCACGATCGGCGCGTGGTGCCGCGGGCGCGGCCACTCGAGGCAGGCGGCGTAGGGCTCGGAGTAGGCGCTCATGGTGAGCCACTCGGGCGCGCTGAACGGCTCGAAGACGCCCGGCGGGGGTGCTGCCAGGCGCGCCGCGAGCTGGGCGCGCCGGCCCGCCGGCGACGCCTGCATCGAGAACAGCTGCGGATAGTCCACGCAGCTGACGGCGAAGTAGAGGCCGTTCGAGTAGTAGTCGGCGCTGCTGGCTCCGTGGTCGTAGCTCTTCGATTGGGCCACGAGCCGCAGCAGCGGCGCGTCGTCTCCCGCCAGCCCCGCCCTCACCGAGGCGTCCAGCTCGCGGTAGATCACCGGATCCGAGGCCGCGTCCTGAACCATGTCCACCAACGCGCGGATGCCGAGCCGCAGCCGCACCCGGCTCCCGTCGGAGTCGCGGGTCACGCCCCCGATCGGCCCCTGGCGCAGCCGCGCGACGATCTGCCCCAGCCGCTCCGTTGCGCTGCCGGGTGCGGCCGCGGAGCAGGCGGCGTCGCGCTCGCACACGGCGTCGAGGGCCTGTCGCGCCACCTCGCCGGACGACGCGTACCAGGGGTCGAGGCCGCGCACCGGGTACGACGAGTCCAGCACCACCGAATGAAGGTGGCGCTGATAGCGCGAGATGAACGACTGCACGAAGTAGGTTCCATACGAATCGCCGTAGAGGTCGACCTTCCCGAGCCGGAGCGCGCGCAGCACCGCCGCGAGGTCGCGCGTGGCGTAAACGGTCGCGAACAGGTCGGCGGCGTGCAGGGCGGGGCGCCCCGGTCGCCGGTAACGGCGCTCGATCGCTCGCGCACACGACGCCACGGCAGCCGGGAACTCCGGTCCGGAAGTGGCGCCGGAGAAGGTCTGGACCGACCTGCAGTCGATCAGCGCCGATGTGCCGGTGCCGCGGTTGTCCACGAGCAGCAGCCCGCGCTCGCGCAGGAGCGGTCCGTAGATCCCCGTGTACTCGTAGCGGCTCCCCGTGGACGGATAGCCGGGCCCGCCCTCCACCGCCACGAGTGCGGGGTGGCCGGCTGCGTGCCGCGGAGGCAGCCAGCGGAAGCCGATGTCAATGCGCGGACCCTTCGGTCTGGCCGGGTCGAGCAGCCGGGGCAGGGAGCCGCACCACCAGCGCGGCCCGTCCTCGCAGCGGTGAAGCGTGACCGCACCCAGGCGCAGGCTGCTCTCGGGCGCCGCCGCGCTCGCGGGTCCGCAGAGAAGGGCGAGGGCCAGCACGAACGCGAGCAGGGTGCGCGCGGGCATCGCCACGCAGTCTGCCCTAAGCGGAGGGCGCCAGCACGGCGTCGAGCGCGGCGCGCAGCTCGTCCGGCAGCCGAATCGCCTTCTGCTCGGCGTAGTCGAAGCCCACGAGCCAGCCGTACCCCTCGGCGGCGAGCCGCTCGCCCACGTGCATCTCGAAGTTCATCCGGAACGCCGAGCGCCGGACCTCGGCGATCGTGCACCTCACCTCGACCTCCTCGTCGAACTCGACCGGGGAGCGGTAGTTGATGTGCCCCTCGGCGAAGATCAGCCCGTACGAGCCGCGCTCCGGGTTGGACGGGCTGTGCTGGGGCGAGAGCTCCGACATGTACGCGATCCGGGCGCTCTCGAAGTAGCGCAGGTAGACCACGTTGTTGAGGTGACGCATCGCGTCGAGGTCGCCGAAGCGGACCCGTTCGCGATGGATGAAGGGCTCCGGCATCAGAGCTCCCGGACCACGCGCGCCGGGTTGCCCACGGCCAGCACGCCGGCCGGGATGTCGCGCGTCACGACGCTGCCGGCCCCCACCACGGCGTTCTCCCCGATCGTGACCCCCGGGCAGACGATCACGCCTCCGCCCAGCCATGCACCGTCGCCGATCGTGATCGGGGCCGCGGACTCCCACCCGGCGCGCCGGGCCACGGCGTCGAGTGGATGGGTGGCGGTGAGGAGCTGCACGCCGGTGGCGATCCACACCTCCGCGCCGATGGTCACCGGGGCGCAGTCGAGCACGAACGCCCCGTAGTTGATGAAGCTGCGCGCGCCGAGGCTGATGGGGTGGCCGTAGTCGCACTGGAACGGCGGCCTGATCTCGGCGCCCTCGCCGAAGTGGCCGAGCAGCTCGCCGAGCAGTGCCTGGCGCTCGTCCGCCTCGGTCACGCTCGTGGCGTTGAACCGCTCGACCAGGAGCCGCGCGCGCTCGTGGTCGGCGAGGAGCTCGGGATCGCTCGCCACGTAGGGCTCGCCGGCGAGCATTCGTTCCTTGGGTGAAGCCATGGGGGCGGCATGCTCGCGGATCGCGCCCGCCAAGCGCCTCCCGACGGTGAGCGCGATACTGGCCGGCGATGTCCTCGGAGAAGGTCGAGGTGGTCCAGCGGCTGCTGGTGGCGTTCAACCGCGGCGATCTGGTGGCGCTCGACGAGCTCGATGCCCGGGCCGAGCTGCAGGACGAGCCGCGCATCCCGGGGGCCGGCTGGAACTACGGGCACGACGGCGCCGTGCACTGGGCGCGCAAGCTCCGACAGGCGTTCGGCGAGCTGTCGTTCGCGATCGCCGATCCCACCGAGGCCGGCGACTCGGTGGTCACGCACTGGCGGGCGGAGGGGGAGGGCAAGCGCAGCGGGGCGAGGGTCGCGATGGAGGGCTACTGCGTCTTCGACCTCGGCGGCGGCAAGGTGCGGCGCGTGGAGTTCTTCGAGAGCAGGCGCGGCGCGATCGACGCCGCACTGGCCAGGGACGCGTGAGCGTTGTGTGCGAACGGTCACACAGCGGAAGAGGCCGTTTGCCGTACCTTGCCGGTTGAGGAGAGCCACTTGGTGACGCCATCACTTCCCCCCGGTCCGCGCCGGCCACAGGCGCTGCAGACGATCGGATGGTGGACGCGCCCGATCTCCGCCCTTGAGAAGAACCGCAGGCGCTATGGCAAGCGCTTCACGCTGCGGCTGCTCCAGACGCCGCCGTTCGTGATGCTCTCAGACCCGGACGAGATCCGGGAGATGTTCACGGCGCCCCCCGACGTGCTTCATCCCGGCGAGGGGGCGAGGATCCTCGAGCCGGTGATCGGCAGCAACTCGGTGATCCTCCTCGACGAGGGCCCTCACCTGGAGCAGCGCAAGCTCATGCTGCCCGCGTTCCACGGCGAGAAGATGCAGCGCCTCTCGGGGCTCATGGCCGAGGTGGCAGAGCGCCAGGCCGCCGACTGGCCGCGCGACCGTCCCGTGGAGCTCCACCCGCGCCTGCAGGACCTGACCCTCGAGGTGATCCTGCGGGCCGTGTTCGGACTCGACCCCGGCCCCAGGCTCGACGCGATCCGTGAGCGGCTCACCCAGATCCTGACGCTCGGCGCCCGGCCCCTCGGGATGCTCCCGTTCATGCAGAAGCAGCTCGGCGGCCACGGTCCCTGGGCCCGCTTCGTGCGCCTGCGCACGGAGACCGACGAGCTGCTGTTCGAGCTGATCGCCGAGCGCCGCGAGGACACCTCCGAGCGCGACGACGTGCTGGCGATGCTCCTGGCCGCCCGCCACGAGGACGGCTCGCCGATGTCGGACCGCGAGCTTCGCGACGAGCTGATGACCCTGCTGGTGGCGGGCCACGAGACCACCGCGTCCGAGCTGGCCTGGGCGTTCGAGCGCCTGGTGCGCACGCCGGCCGTGATGGAGCGCCTGGTGGACGAGCTCGACCGCGACGACGGCGAGGAGGCCTACCTCACGGCCACAGTCCAGGAGACGCTGCGCCGCCGTCCGGTGCTCCCCAACTCGGCGCCCCGCCTCGTCAAGAAGCCGGTCACCATCGGCGGTTGGGACTACTCGCCCGGCACCTGCCTGGTGGCCAACGCCTACCTGGTGCACCACGACCCCGAGATCTATCCCGAGCCCTACGCGTTCCGCCCCGAGCGCTTCCTCGAGGAGCAGCCGGGCACCTACACCTGGATTCCATTCGGCGGCGGGCGCCGCCGCTGCCTCGGCGCGAGCTTCGCGCTGCTCGAGATGAAGATCGTGCTGCGGGCGGTGCTCGCCAGGAGCGAGCTGCGCGCCGCGGACGCCGGCCACGAGGTGAGCCGCAGGCGAGCGATCACGCTGAGCCCGCGCGGCGGAGCCACCGTGGTCCTGCACGACCGCGCCGCGCGCAAGGCGCCCGCGCCCGTGGCCACCGCGGCTGCCTGAGCGTGCTGAAGAGCAAGTAGCCTGCCCGCGTGGCCGGCGGCGATTTCGAGACGCTCCTCTACAGCACGTCGGATGGCGTGGCCACGGTCACGCTGAACCGGCCGGAGCGGCTCAACACCATCGTCCCGCCCATGCCCGACGAGCTGGAGGCAGCCGTCGGCCGCGCGGTGCGCGACCACGACGTGAAGGTGATCGTGGTGAGGGGCGCCGGGCGCTCCTTCTGCGCCGGCTACGACTTCGGCGAGGGCTTTCACCACTGGGACGAGTGGATCACGAGCGACGGGCGCTGGGATCCCGGCAAGGACTTCTCGCTCGCCACCGCCCCGGAGATCGCCCCCACCCAGAAGTTCATGAGCGTGTGGCGCTCGCCCAAGCCGGTGATCGCGCAGGTGCACGGCTGGTGCGTGGGTGGTGGGAGCGACTTCGCGCTCTGCGCCGACCTGGTGGTGGCGAGCGAGGATGCGGTGATCGGCACCCCCTACAGCCGGATGTGGGGCGCGTACCTCTCCGGCATGTGGATCTACAGGCTGGGCCTGACCAAGGCGAAGGAGCACGCCCTCACCGGACGGCCGCTCACCGGCACGGAGGCGGCCGACTGCGGGCTGATCAACCAGGCGGTGCCGTTCGCCAAGCTGGAGCAGACCGTCGCGGAGCTGGCAGCGGGACTCTGCTCGATCCCGTCGTCGCAGCTGGCCGCGCAGAAGCTGGTGGTGAACCAGGCCTACGAGAACATGGGACTGGGGGCGACGCAGACGCTCGGGCCGATCCTGGACGGGCTGATGCGCAACACCCCGGATGCCGAGCGCTTCATCCGGCTGGTCGAGGAGGAGGGCATGCGACCCGCGCTCGCGGAACGCGACGGGCCCTTCGGCGACTACAGCCAAGCCCCGCCCGAGCGGCGGCCCGATCCGAACAACGTGATCGAGCCCTAGAACGACGAAAGCCGCCCGAAGGCGGCTCTCGCAATCGTTCCGACTAAGGAGCGATCAGATGGTCCGGACGTTGACCGCCTTCGGGCCCTTGTCGCCGGGCTGTGCCTCGTACTCCACGCGCGCACCGTCCGAAAGAGAGCGGAAGCCCTCGCCGGCGATCTCGCTGTGGTGGACGAAAAGGTCCTTGCCAGGCTCGTCAGGGGTTACGAAACCGAAACCCTTGTCGTCGCTGAACCACTTGACTGTTCCTGTTGCCATGGGTACCTCCCACGATGTGTGCTGCGTACGCTGAGGTGCCCACTGAGCAACGACTGCGACCGCTCGCACTGCCTTTTCCAACTCGTACGAGCTGGACCTAAAACGGCACGCTAGCAGCGTGCGCTGCTAAGTTCTCTCACGTGGGTGGCGACGCCGCCCGCGAGGTTCTTGTCTCGTGCGCTCCGGCGATCCGGGTCAGTCGAATCTCCCGAATCGTTTGAGCAGCCATCTCTGGCTGCCACCAAGGAGTCACATGTCCAAGCAGTCCTTCGCCGACCTGGGCGCTTCCAGCGCTGTGGTCGACGCCCTCAGAGCTGAGGGTAAAACAGAGCCGTTCGCGGTTCAGACGCTGGTGATGCCGGACGTCCGTGCAGGTCACGACGTCCTGGTCAAGTCACCGACGGGGTCTGGCAAGACGCTCGCCTTCGGAATCCCGATGGTCGATCTGATCGAAGCCGAGGACCCGCGCCCGAGCGCGCTGGTGGTTTGTCCCACCCGCGAGCTGGCCGGGCAGATCGTCGAGGACCTGCGCCCGCTGGCTCATGCCCGCGCGCTGTCCATCGCGGCGGTCTACGGCGGAGCGGGGCTCGAGAAGCAGTCGAAGCTCGCCCGCCGCGCGCACATCCTCGTGGCCACCCCCGGGCGGCTCGAGGACCTGCTCGAGCGTCGCGCCTTCAGCCTCGACCGCGTGCGCATCCTGGTGCTCGACGAGGCCGATCGCATGCTCGACATGGGGTTCCGGCCCGCCGTGGACCGCATCGTCAGGGCCCTGCCGCGCCAGCGCCAGACCCTCTTTTTCTCGGCCACCCTCGAGGGCAGCGTCCTCAAGGTGGCTGACTCGTATACGCACGACGCGCGCAAGCACGAGCACGTGGCGCCGTCGGAGCAGCGTGCCGACGTGACGCACCGCTTCCTCGCCGTCACGAGCGACACGAAGCTCGACGCGCTGGTCGGTCAGCTGCGACGCGAGGATGCGGACCGCAACCTCGTCTTCGTCCGGACCAAGCACGGGGCGGACCGCCTGGTCAAGCGCCTCCGCGCCCGCAAGATCGACGCCATCGCGATGCACGGCAACCGGTCGCAGTCACAGCGCGAGCGGGCGCTCGCGAGCTTCGCCTCAGGCGAGGTGGCCACCCTTGTGGCCACCGACGTCGCGGCGCGCGGCCTCGACATCGACCACGTGGGCCACGTGATCAACTTCGATCCGCCGGCCGACTCGGACGGCTACGTGCACCGCATCGGGCGCACCGGGCGTGCCGGCCGCACCGGGCTCGGCACCACGTTCGTCACGCACGAGGACGCCGCTGACGTCAAGCGGATCGCCCACGGCCTGAGGCTGCAGCACGAGTTCTCGCAGAGTGGCCTGGGCGAGCGCTCGGCGCGCACTCACGCGGACGGCAACAGGGGCCGCGATCACCGGCCCGCCGGCTCGGGCAGTCGCTCGCGCTCGCGTCGCCGCCGCCGCGCCCCGCGCTGACTAACATTCCTCTCGTGGAGCCCAGCGCGCCTGTCGCGCCGTCCAACGAAGAGGCTGTCGAGGCCTGGAACGGGCCGCTGTTCGACAGGTTCCTGGCCTTCCGGGACCTGGTGACCACCGGACTCGGGTCGCATGGCGAGCGGGCGCTCGCCCTGCACCCCCCGAGCCCCGGCGACCGTGCTCTCGACGTGGGCTGCGGCTTCGGCGACACCGCCCAGCGCCTCGCGGAGCTGGTGGGGCCCGAGGGCGAGGTGGTGGGCATCGACGCGGCCGAGCGCTTCATCGAGGTGGCTCGCCGCGAGGCTGAGGAGTCGGGCGCGACGAACACGAGCTTTCTCGTGGGCGATGTCCAGGTCACCGATTTCGGCGAGCCGTTCAATTACGCCTTCTCGCGCTTCGGCACGATGTTCTTCGCCAATCCCGTGGCGGCTCTGCGGAACGTTCGCGTGGCGCTCCGCCCCGGAGGGCAGCTCTGCTCGGTCGTCTGGCGGCGCAAGCTCGACAACGACTGGCTGCACCGGGCCGAGCTGGTGGTCTCCGGATTCCTCGAGCGCAACGAGGAGTCGGACGAGCCCACCTGTGGGCCCGGACCCTTCTCGATGGCCGACGCCGACACCACCAGCGCGATCGTGCAGGCGGCGGGCTTCGAGCACGTGTCCCTCACCCGCTCCGACATCGACATCAAGATCGGCGACGACGTGGACGGCGCCATGGCACTCGTCATGGCTCTGGGCCCAGCGGGCGAGCTGATTCGCCTGGCGGGTGCGGAGGGCGAGCGGGTCCGGCCGCAGATCGAGGCCGCACTCAGGGAAGCGCTGTCCGAGTTCGACGGGCCGCGCGGCGTCTATGCGCCCGCGTCCACCTGGATTGTCAGCGCCCGCGTCCCCAGCGCCTGATCAGCCGGCGGTACTCGCCGAACGCCGGCTTGGGCGAGTAGTCGTCGCGCAGTAGCCCGAAGAACGACTGGAAGTTCGGCCCCTCGCTGTTGTTGTCGCGCAGGCCGAACCAGCGGAAGTCGCTGATCCCGTACGTGCCCCGGTAGGCCACCGCAGTCTTGACGAACTCGCGCGTGGCCCTCAACTGGGTGGCCTCCGGGCGGCCCGGGCCCGTGGGATAGCCCGTCTCCTCGATGCGCAGCGGGGTGGAGCGCGTGAAGCCGGCCTTGGGCATGAAGCACTCGCGCACCTGGGCCAGGCCCTCGAGGAATGCGTCGCCGTAGTCGGCGATCGGAACCTGGAGCAGGAGGCCGGGGGTGAAGGTGCCGGGGTAGATGTCCAGGCCCACCCAGTCCGTGGCGCGGCGCAGCCGCGCGCCGCCGCGCCGGCCCACGGCTCGCCAGAACGCGGCGTCGTCGGCCAGCGCGGCGCCGGACGAGCGGTAGGCGTAGTTGAAGCCGATCTGCTGGTGGCCGTAGCCGAGCCGCAGTGACGTGCGCTTGGCCTCGATCACACCGCGCACGAGCGCCTCGACGGCACGCTTGTAGAAGCCGTCCGAGGTGTTCTTCGAGTAGGTGATGTTCACCTCGTTGGTGATCTGGAGGCCGGTCACGGCGCGGTTGGGACCGAACGCGCGGACCACGGAGCGCACGTAGCGGAGCCACTTGGCGATGTCTCCGTCGTCGCGGTCGCGCGGGTGGTAGCGCACCTGCAGCTCGACCTCGAGGCCGAGCCGTGCGAAGCGTGCGGCCATGCGCTTGAACTGGGCGATGCCGGCGCGGCCATCGGCCTGGAAGAGGCGGTTGAGCCGTACCGCCAGGAACCGCCTGCCCTGGAGACGCTCGAGCGCGGCGTCGCGCTTGCGCAGGTCCTCGCGGACCGTGGGCGTGGTCTGCTGCGCGCCGGCCTCTCCGGCCAGGCGCGGCCCGATGCCGAACCGCAGCGCCGGACCTCCGCGCGGACGGTCGTCGGCGTAGCTCTGGGCACAGCTCGGGTCCGGGCGCTGGGCAGGCGGCGTGCGAGCCGGCGGTATGGCGCCGCCGGCGTCCCAGGGGATGGCGGCAGCCGAGCCGGAACCGGCGAGGGTGGCCCCCGCGACGACGGCCGCGACGATCAGCTGATGTGGTCTCCCTGCGCGCACGCCGGCGGCGCAAGCTAACAGCCGTTCGTCAGACTGGCGCCGTGAGCACGGGCCCGCAGTTGCACGAGCGCTTCCCCGCCCTGCGCGAGCGGCTGCCGCACGCCTCGCTCGGCGAGCGCCCGACCCCCGTGCGCCTGCTCGACGGTCTGAGCGCCGGCGGCGAGGCGCCGGTATGGCTGAAGGACGACGGGGCGTTCGGCTCCGGCCCGTGGGGCGGGAACAAGGTGCGCAAGCTCGAGTGGCTCCTGCCGGAGGCGCGCAGGCGCGGCGCCCGCACGATCCTCACCGTGGGCGGCCTCGGTACCAACTGGGGCCTGGCCGCGGCGCTCTACGGGCGCGAGCAGGGTCTGCGCACGGCGCTCGCGCTCGTGGACCAGCCCGTGGACGAGCACGTGCGCGCACAGCTCGAGCGCCTCCACGCGTCAGGGGCCACCATCCACCGCACCCACACGAAGGCGCGCACCATCGCGGCACTGCCGTGGCTGCTCCTGCGCCACAGCGGCCGCCGGCCGCCGTACCTCCTACCGGCCGGTGGCTCCAACGCGGTGGGGGCGCTCGGGTACGTGGAGGCGAGCTTCGAGCTGGCCGAGCAGGTGGCGGCGGGCACGTTGCCCGAGCCCTCGCACGTTGTGGTGGCCGTGGGCTCGGGGGGCAGCGCCGCGGGCCTGGCGCTCGGCCTCCGGCTGGCCGGGATGCGCACGCAAGTGGTGGGCGTGCCGGTCACGCGCGACCTGCGGATCGACCGGGACTCGCTGGCGGGACTTGCCGGCAAGGCGGAGGCGCTGCTGCGCCGCCGCGGCGCGGAGCTTCCCGCCGGCGGGGCGGGCCCGGAGGAGCTGACCGTGCTCGACGGGTGGATCGGCGCGGGCTACGGCCATCCGACGCCCGAGGGGGACGAGGCCACCGCCGCGGCGCGCGAGCGCGACGGGCTCGCCCTCGACCCGGTGTACACGGCCAAGGCGGTGGCGGCGCTGCGCGCCGAGAACTCCGCCGGGCGCTTCGGGGCCGGGCCCGTGCTCTACCTGCACACCGACGGCCCGCGATACTGACGGCTCTGTGACCAGCACCATCGCCCACTCAGCGCCGCTGCCGATCGAGGGAACGGTCGAGGTCGCTCTGCCCGTCGAACGGCTCTGGGAGATTTTCGTCGACGTGCCGCGCTGGCCCGACTGGAACCCCTGCTTCTGGCGCTCGTCGGTGAAGGAGGGTGAGCTGCACGTGGGAGCCACGCTGCGCTTTGCCTTCAACCCGATCGAGGCGCGCTACCTCTACAAGCTCCCGGCCACCGCCGAGATCGTCGAGTTCGAGCTGCACGACCGTGTGACCTGGGAGGTCGACGCACCCGGCTTCCACGCCCTCCACAGCTACCGCTTCGCGGCGATCGACTCCGAGCGCTGTCGCTTCGGATCCTGGGAGGTGGCGGAGGGCCCCTCCTACCGGGCGCTGCGGCGCTTCTGGCTGGCGCACTTCCGCTATGTCTGCCGCGAGTCGCTCGCGGGCGCGCGAACGCTGAGCGGCTAGCCGGTCGCGGCCAGGTCCGCGTTGAGCTGCTTGACGGCCTCGAAGAGGCCGCCGCTCTGGAACTGGTCCACGGCCACGAGGTTCGGCATCTTGCCGCGCGCCGCACGGCACGCCCGGGCGCGCCCCACCAGCACGTCGGTGGCGTTGACGCTTGCCGAGCCCGCCGGAGTGGGCGCGAACGGCGGCGACCAGTGGTTCATGAGGAACAGCGAGCCGTTGGTGCCGCCGCGGTTGGGGGAGCAGCTGGCGGTCCAGTTGGCGGGGTTGGTGATCAGGTCCGGCGTGGGCCAGTCGTAGCGGGTCTCCTGCACCACGCCGTTGTAGGCCTCGTGGTACCAGGGCACCACGCCCGAGTCGCGCTCGGCCAGAAGCACCACCTGCTTGCGGTTGCGGATCATCGTGCGCAGCGTCGGCCACGGCGAGGTGGTGGCACCGCGGTAGACGTGCTTGAGCAGGCCGGCGTTCCTGAACTCCTGCGCGTAGTCGGTGGCGCTCACGTTGTCCTCGTTCACGATCACGATCACGTTGCGCGGGTGGAAGTGCAGGAAGATCCGCATGGCCTGGAGCACCTCGAGCAGCGGCGTGGCGCCGAGCTGGCACGCCTCGTGGCAGAGATAGAGCCGGCTCTGCGGGGTCTCCGTGGGGTCGGTGACCACCGATCCGCTGGGCGAGCGGTGTCCGTAGTGGGTGTCGAGCAGGAGCCCGCGCACCCCCGCGGCGAGCTGCTGCGGGATCCCCACCGGCTGGTTCGGGAAGATCCAGCCGAGCGACGCGGCCGACATCGCGTTGTGTGCGGTCGGGAGCACCACGCTGTCGAGCGGCCGGTCGCAGAGGCGCGGATCGCCGTTGCAGCCCTCACCGGCCGCGACGGCGGTGCCCGCCGACGCGAGCGACGCGAGCAGTGCCACGGCAAGCGTGAGCACGAGCAGGGGCCGGCGGCGGCCCTGGCGATCCCTCCCCATCGCACGCCAGCCTAGCCCGGAGCGGTGTGCGCCCACAAGCGGGAACCGTCAGGCCAGCGCCGCGCCCTTGCGGCGGTTGCAGTCGGCGCAGAGGAGCTGGAGGTTGTCCAAGCCGTTCCCGCCCCCGAGCGCCAGCGGGATCAGATGGTCGTACTGGAGCTCGAAGTCCGAGCCGCAATCCACGCAGCGACCGCCGTCGCGAGCGAACACCGCCACCCTCACCTCGCGCGCGATCCGTGCCCGGCGCGGCGCCGCATCGGCGGTGGCGGCCAGCTCCGCGTGGGCGCGCTCGAGGCGTCGCCGCCGGCGCCGCTCGCGGTCACGGACGAGGGCGAGAACGTCGTTCGAGTCGAGCTCGTCGTCCGCCCAGTAGAAGCGCTCCTCGAACCACCAGCACGTCCTGCGCCCGTCCGTGGCCAGAGCCACGGGAGCCACCTGCGAGGCGCCCGTCAGGGCGCGCTGGCGCCGCGCTCCCCAGGCGCCGGCCAGCGGCGTGGATCCGCGCATCAGGCGGAAGCGCCGGCCGCGTAGCGTGAGCCGCCGCTCGAACTCCGCCGTCTCGATCTCTCTGAGCACGCGGCCAGGCTAGGAGCGCAGCGCGACGGCGCGCAGGCGGCCTTGCACCCGAGCGTTACTGTGCCCCGTCATGGAACTGAGAGAGCTTGGACGCACCGGAGTGGCCGTCAGCCCGCTCTGCCTCGGCACGATGATGTTCGGCGCCTGGGGCAACACCGACCACGACGACTCGATCCGGATCATCCACCACGCGCTGGACGCCGGGATCAACTTCGTGGACACCGCCGATGTGTACTCGCGCGGCGAGTCGGAGGAGATCGTTGGCAAGGCGCTCAAGGGCGGCCGCCGCGACAACGTGGTGCTGGCCACGAAGGTGCACGGCAAGATGGGCGACGATCCGAACGAGTTCGGCAACTCGCGCCGCTGGATCGTCCGCGAGGTGGAGAACAGCCTGCGCCGGCTGGGCACGGACTGGATCGACCTCTACCAGATCCACCGACCCGAGCCGGACACCGACATCGACGAGACGCTCGCGGCGTTGTCCGACCTGATCCGGGCGGGCAAGATCCGCTACGCCGGGTCGTCGACGTTCCCCGCCAGCCAGATCGTCGAGGCGCAGTGGGTGGCCGAGCGGCGCGGCCGTGAGCGCTTCGTTACCGAGCAGCCGCCGTACTCCATCCTCGTGCGCGGCGTGGAGTCGGATGTCCTGCCCACCTGCGGGCGTTACGGCATGGGAGTGATCCCGTGGAGCCCGCTGGCCGGCGGCTGGCTGTCGGGCCGCTACCGGCTCGACACCGAGGTCGAGACCTCGCGCCGGGCGGCCCTGGTCCCGGGCCGCTACGACATGTCGAAGCCCGAGAACCAGCGCAAGCTGGAGGCCGCCGACGCGCTGGCTCGCGTGGCCGAGGAGGCGGGGATCACCCTGATCGAGATGGCGCTGGCCTTCGTGATCAGGCACCCGGCGGTCACCGCGGCGATCATCGGCCCGCGCACCATGGACCACCTCGAGTCGCAGCTGACGGCCGCCGACGTGACCCTCTCCGACGAGGTGCTCGACCGGATCGACGAGATCGTGGCCCCCGGCACCGACGTCAATCCCAGCGACGGCGGCTGGGAGAACCCGTTTCTCAGTCCCCAGGCGCGTCGGAGGCCAGCGTAGCCCGCCACATCCAGTAGATGAAGAGGCCCTGGAGCGGTAGCCGCGCGTAGAGCGCCCACCGCGGGATCTTGCGGTAGCGCTCGGGGTGCATCGCCATGTGCAGGTTGGCCGGGAAGACGGCCACCAGGGTCGCGATGCCGAACACTCCGCCCGCCCGCCGCGTGCGCGGATGGAGGGTGGCCAGTGCCGACCCCAGCTCCGCGGCGCCTGAGACGTAAACGAGCTCGCGATGGGCCGGGAGGTAGTCCGGCATGATCGCCAGGTAGGCCTTAGGCATCGCGAAGTGATTGAGCCCCGCGAGGGCGAAGACGGGACCGGAGATGAACCTGGCGAGGCGGCGCACGGCGGGGGAGCCTGGCAGATCGGCTCGGCCGGCGTTTAGCGGAAGCAGCCGGCTCGGCCGGCTGCGCACCGATGTCGTTTCGACAGGCGGTAGGGGTGGCGGCCCGAAGTTTTCGCCACCGGTCCCAAGACGGCCGATCCGCGGGGCGGCATGCTGATCCCGTGCAACTCTCCTCCAGCACGGGACGAAGCCGGGGCCGACGGGGTGACTGCATCACCCCGCCGGCCCCGGTCGTTCCCAGTCGGTCCGGGTCTTAGGGCTTGACCCTGTACACGGCTCCCGTGAGGTCGCCGGTGTACACCCAGCCCTTGTTCACGCCGAGAGCCACCACCGGCGCCGCGTAGCCCGTCAGGAACGGGGTTGGGTCCCCGCCTTTGAGCGGCACGCTCACGACCGTCGGGCCGGTGCCGAGGCCGCCGAAGAGCGCCACGTAGAGCTTCTTGCCGATCGCTCCGAGGCCCATCGGCGAAGCATGGTTCGGGAACGTCGTGAACGGCTTGGCGTACCCGCGGCACGGCTTGGGCTTGGCGCGGGTGCAGTCGGGATACCCGTAGTCCTGGCCCTGGCGGGGGTTGACGATCCAGTCCGGCGGGCTCGGATCGAGGTTGTCCTGGGCGAGCACGCTCAGGAAGGGACGATCGCCGACGAACGTGGTCATCCACGGCTGCCGCAGCCCGCGGGCCACGACCCGGAGGCCCTTGCCGTTCGGCTTGATCGACACCCACGACTTGTTCAGCGGAGCCGACTTCAGGCGCTTGTACTCATCCTTCTCGCCGAAGCCGATACCCGCGTAGATGCGGCCGTCGGGGCCGAATGCGAGCCCGTTCCACCACGCCGACTTCTTGGACAGCTTGCGGAGCGTCTTGCGCTTCTTGAACGTCGTGCCGTTCCACTTGCTCCACACGAGCAGCTTGGGACCTGCGGAGAGATAGAGCTTGCCCTTGCGCCACGCGACGCCGAATACGGCGGCGGGAGAGTTGGGAACTCGGGTGGCGGTGCCGTTCTTGAGGACGAAGACGCCGCCGGGCGGTCCGCCGGGCTCCTCGGAGCCGCCTGCCGCGGCGAACAGGGTGCCGCCGCCGAATGCGAACTGGGTGGGCGTGGGCACGCCCTGGGCCACGGTCTGCACGGCCGCGCCGTTGGCGGCGGTGGGCGGGGGCGGGCCCTGGGCGCTCGCCGTGGCGGCGAGCATGAGCGACCCGGCGAGGGCCGCCCAGAGGATGCGAGTCAAACGCATACGTACTCCTAGACGTCGGGGTTCTTGCAGGCGCGTATTTCTAGCTGCTCCTGAAGCGGATAGATTCTCGACCTGTCCAGTGGACAATCCTCTATCTTCGTTCTCCCGCCCATTGATCAAGGAGCTGCCGTGAGCGCCACCGACGAACTGCTGGCCAACAACGAGTCCTACGCGAGCTCGTTCTCCAAGGGAGACCTGCCGATTCCCCCGGCCCGCAAGGTGGCCGTGGTTGCCTGCATGGACGCCCGTCTCGACCCGGCCCGGCTGCTCGGCCTCGAGGAGGGCGACGCGCACGTGATCCGCAACGCCGGCGGCGTGGTGTCCGACGACGCGATCCGCTCGCTCGCCATCTCGCAGAACCTGCTCGGCACCGAGGAGATCGTGCTGATCCACCACACCGACTGCGGCATGCTCACTTTCACGGACGACCAGTTCGCGTCGAAGCTCGAGGAGGAGACCGGCAGCCGGCCGGAATGGAAGGCGCACTGCTTCGGCGACCTGGACGACGATCTGCGCAACTGCATCGCCCGGATCAAGGAAGACCCGTTCATACCGCGGACCGACAACGTGCGCGGGTTCGTCTACGAGGTAGAGACGGGGCGCCTGCGCGAGGTTTCCTGAGGCACGCCCTGGCGTGGCTCGGCCGCGCCCGGGGCACGCACCGCGAGCGCGAGCGCGAAGCGGCCGTCGGGGTCGTCGAGCGCCGGCCCGAACGCCTCACGCAACTGGGTCAGGCGGTAGCGGACCGTCTGCGGATGCACGTGGAGGGCACGCGCCACGTCGGGCACGCGCCCCTGGTGGTCGATCCAGCTGCTCAACGTCTCGAGCAGGCGGGCCCGCGCGCCAGCCGTGCGCCCATCGAGCGGGGCCAGGGTGGACGCGGCCAGGTCCTCGAGCAGCCGGCGGTCGCGCAGGAGGGCCAGCTCGGCCAGGTGCCTGTCCGTGACCACCAGGCCGCCCTCGGGGAGCAGGCCCTCCGCGGCCAGGCCCAGCGCCGCGCCCGCGCGAGCGGCGCTCCGCCACGCCTCCGTCCAGGGCACGACCGGGCCCAGGGCGGCGGTGTCGCCGCCGAACGAGCGGGTGAGCTCGGCCAGGCGCCCGGGCGCGTGGGCGTCGGGCACGAGCGCGCAGACGGTGTCGTCGCGCACGCGCGCGGTGAGCGAGCCGAACGGCAGGCCGCTCGCCAGGTGCACGTCCGGGTCGCCGCGCCAGACCAGGGCCGCGAGCGTCTCGGGCAGCCGCCAGCCCGCGTCGCGGGCCGCGTCCTCCACGGCCGCCGGATCCGTCGGCGGGCGCGCGACCATGAGCTGCACGAGCGCGCGCCGGCGGCCGGCCGCCTCGCCCGCCGCGACCGACTGCTCGTAAGCGAAGCCCTCGGCCGATCGTGCCGACAGCTCGTCGATGAAGGCGAACATCGCCTCCGCGAGGGGGGCGAGGGCATCGGCCCCGAGTCCCGCCTCCCGGGCTCCGGCGGCGGCGTTGCGCCAGGCCACCCGCGCACCGATGCGGTACGCCGACAGAAGCGCCTCGAGCGGCCTCCCCTCGCGAACCTCCCCGCGCCCGAGCTCGAAGTAGATGTCCCAGCCGCGGCTCGGGCGCTGCGGGCGGCCCTCGGCCGAGCTCACGAAGCCCTCCAGCGCCCGGATCACACCGGTCCTGATGCCCTCGCCGAACCTGCCCTCCAGCGGGCGCGCGTAGGCCGGCACCGCCGTCCGGATGGCCTCGATCACCTCGTCGGCCGTCTGGTCGAGGCCGGGCCGCAGGGCCTCCGCGGTCCCCGGAAGGAGCGCCTCCCACGGCGGCGCGGACAAATCTTGTGACGAGCGTGCAGGTTTTTGCGGCTCGATTGTGGCCATCGCACGCAGAATCATACGTTCGGATGCAAGAAGCTTCAGGTCGACCCCGACGATCGGTAGGCCAATGTCCGCGACCTCCAGCGCCGAACCTCAGACCCAGGCAGCCTTCTCGCTCGAGCTGTCGGACGACCAGCGCGACATCCGCGACTGGGTCCACGGCTTCGCCGAGAGCGTCGTACGCCCGGCCGCGTCCGAGTGGGACGAGCGCGAGGAGACCCCCTGGCCGGTGATCCAGGAGGCCGCGAAGATCGGCCTGTACGGCTTCGAGGGGATCGCCCAGTTCTGGGCGGACGAGACCGGCCTCACCTTCCCGATCGTGAACGAGGAGCTCTTCTGGGGCGACGCCGGCATCGGCATGTCGATCATGGGCACGACCCTCGCCGTGGCCGGGATCTACTCCTCCGGCACGCCCGAGCAGCTGCTCGAGTGGGTGCCGCAGTGCTACGGCACCGAGGCCGAGCCCAAGGTGGGCGCCTTCTGCGTCTCCGAGCCCGACGCCGGCTCCGACGTGTCATCGCTCCGCACCCACGCCAAGTACGACGAGGCCAAGGACGAGTGGGTCCTGAACGGCCAGAAGGCATGGGCCACCAATGGCGGCATCGCGGCCATCCACGTGGTGGTGGCCTCGGTGGACCCCGAGCTGGGCTCGCGCGGGCACGCCGCGTTCGTGATCCCCGAGGGGACGTCCGGCCTCGAGATGGGAACCAAGGTCAAGAAGCACGGCATCCGCGCGTCCCACACCGCGGACGTGTTTCTCGACGACTGCCGGATCCCGGGCTCGTGCCTGCTCGGCGGCAAGGAGAAGCTCGACGAGCGCCTTGCGCGCGCCCGCGAGGGCACGCGCGCCAAGAGCCAGGCCGCGATGCAGACGTTCGAGGTCAGCCGTCCGACCGTCGGCGCCCAGGCGCTCGGCATCGCCCGCGCCGCCTACGAGTACTCGCTCGACTACGCCAAGGAGCGCAAGCAGTTCGGCAAGGCGATCATCGAGAACCAGGCGATCGCCTTCGCGCTCGCCGACATGAAGATGGAGATCGACGCGGCCCGCCTGCTCGTGTGGCGCGCCGCGTGGATGGGCCGCCAGGGCCACAAGTTCACCGCCGCCGAGGGCTCGATGTCCAAGCTGAAGGCGGGCGAGGTGGCGGTCTGGGCCACCGAGCGGGCGATCCAGATCCTCGGTGGCAACGGCTACACGCGCGAGTTCCCGGTGGAGCGCATGCACCGGGATGCGAAGATCTACACCATCTTCGAGGGCACATCAGAGATTCAGCGGCTCGTGATCGCTCGCGCCATCTCCGGCGTGCACATCCGCTGATGGACGCCGCGGCCGGCACGGGCCTCTCCGCCGCCGTTCCGGTCAAGCCGCGTCTGCGCGGGGTGATCCACCAGTGGTCGTTCTTCGTGGCGCTCGTGGCCGGCGTGGTGCTCGTGGTGCTGGCGCCCGAGGGGCGCGCCACGGTCGCGGCGGCCATCTACGCCGCGGCGCTGGCCGGGCTGCTCGGCACCAGCGCTCTCTATCACCGCGTCACGTGGCGGCCGTCCGTGCGCACCTGGATGCGCAGGGCGGACCACTCGATGATCTTCGTGCTGATCGCCGGCACCTACACGCCGTTCGCGCTGCTCCTCCTCAGCGGCTCCACTCAGGTGGTGGTGCTGGCCGGCGTCTGGGCCGGCGCGGCGGCGGGCGTGGTGTTCGCGCTCATCTGGGTGCGCGCACCCAAGTGGCTGAGCGCGGTGGCCTACGTGTCACTGGGCTGGTTCGCCATGGTGGCCTCGCCCCAGATCGTGGAGAAGGCCGGCGTGGCCGCGCTCGTGCTCATCTTCGGCGGCGGCGTGTTCTACACCGCCGGAGCGGTGGTCTACGCGCTCGGGCGCCCCGATCCGCGCCCGGCCGTGTTCGGGTACCACGAGATCTTCCATGTGCTCGTGGTGTTGGCCGCCGTGGTCCATTTCGTGGCCGTGGCGGCGTTCGCGCTGCCCAGCGGCTAGGCCTTACCAACCCCTAACCCGCGCCTGGCCGGGGCCTGTACGGCCTCGCTGCATGCTCATCCCATCCAGTCGGAATCGAAGG
This sequence comes from uncultured Thermoleophilaceae bacterium, assembly GCA_963811055.1. Lineage (GTDB taxonomy): Bacteria > Actinomycetota > Thermoleophilia > Solirubrobacterales > Thermoleophilaceae > JACVRW01. The sequence goes on along the minus strand of CAWEPQ010000003.1, from coordinate 148,639 downwards.
GAGAGCGTGTAATGAAGAAGGCGATAACAGGGCTTTTGACGGTCGTGCTCGTGGGTGTGCTCGCCGCCGTGGTGGTGGCGGCCGTGAACACCTCCGACGACTCGGCGAGCTCGGGGACCACCACGGCCGAGGACCGGACCGTGACCACCGAGGACCGCACCAACACGACCGAGGACCGCACGAACACCACCGAGGACCGGACCACCACCACCGAAGACCGTGTGAACCGGAACGGCGTGGACATCTCGGGTCCGTGCGACGAGGCGGAGCATGCCAACGACCCGCGCTGCACCGGCGTGCAGGTGCCGCAGAGCGGCGCCGGAGCACCCGCCAACGGCGTGGACATCTCGGGCCCGTGCGACGAGGCCGAGCACGCCAACGACCCGCGCTGCACCGGCGGGGCGGGACGCGTCGAGGATCGCGGCGACGACCGTGGCCGGGACGACGATCGCGGCGATGACCACTCGGGTCGCGGCCGCGGCGGCGACGACGACGATCACGGAGATGACCGTGACGACGACCGCTCAGGTCACGGCGGCGGCGACGACGACGACAGTGGCGGCGACGACGATGGCGGTGGCCACGGGGGCAGCGGCCCCGGTTGATCAGCCGGCCGATGAACGCGAGTGTGCCGGGGGCGACCGAGATGGTCGCCTCCGGCTTGCTGCGTCCAACCGCTGATGCTCCGCCTAGCATCCTGGTGATGGCTGCCGCCAGGCCAACGGTCCTGATGGTCGAGGACGAGGAGTCGATCACCGAGCCGCTCGCCGAGGCGCTGGAGCGCGAGGGCTTCGACACCAGGGTGGCCGGCACGGTGGAGGCAGCGCTCGCCGAGGCGCGGCGCGAGCTGCCGGACCTGGTCCTCCTGGACGTGATGCTTCCGGACGGGTCGGGCTACGACGTCTGCCGCGAGCTGCGGCGGAGCTCCGAGGTGCCGATCATCATGCTCACGGCGCGCGGGGAGGAGACCGACCGCGTGGTGGGCCTCGAGCTCGGGGCCGACGACTACGTGGTCAAGCCGTTCAGCGCCCGCGAGGTGGTGGCCCGGATCCGGGCCGTGCTGCGGCGCAGCGGGGGCACCCGCGAGGAGAGCGGGCCGCTCGACGCCGGCGAGCTGCGCCTCGACCCGGACAGGCGCAGCGTGACGCTCGACGGCACGGAGCTCGACCTCACAAGGCGCGAGTTCGAGCTGCTCGAGCTGCTGATGCGCGAGGCCGGCTCGGTGGTCACCCGCGAGCGGCTGATCGACGAGGTCTGGGACGTGAACTGGTTCGGCTCCACCAAGACCCTCGACGTGCACGTGTCGAGCCTCCGCCGGAAACTGGGCGAGGACTCCGCGAAACCGCGCTTCATCCACACGGTGCGTGGGGTGGGATTCCGCCTCGCGGGGCCGGACGAGCTCGGGGACGGTCAGCCCCGGTGAGCCTCCGGGCGCGGCTGCTCGCCGCGTTCGCCTACGTGCTGGTGCTGGTGATCGTGGCGCTGGAGGTCCCGCTCGCGCTGAACCTCTCCCGCCGGGTCGACGCCGAGATCAAGAGCGAGGCGCAGGGCCAGGCCGCGCTGTTGGCGGCCACCGTGGCGGGACGGCTCGGCGACCGCGACGAGCTTCGCCGGATCCTCGACCGCGCCGGCGACGACCTGGGCGGCCGGGTGATCGTGGTGGGTCCGCGCGGGCGCCTGATCGCGGACTCGGAGGGATCTGGCCTCGAGTCGACCTCGTACGCGAGCCGCCCGGAGATTGCAGCGGCGCTGCGCGGTACCGCGGACCAGGGCACGCGGCACAGCGACACCCTGGGCGAGGACGTTCTGTTCACGGCCGTCCCGGTGCTCCGTGGCGCCGAGACCGAGGGCGCCGTGCGCGTCACGCAGAGCGTGGACGCGGTGCAGGACGAGGTCCGCAACGACGTGCTGGCGCTGATCGCCGTCGGCGTGATGGCGCTGCTGCTCGGCCTGGCCGTGGCGTGGGTGCTGGCCGGCTCGCTGGCGCGGCCCCTGCGGGGGCTGGCGGCGGCGGCCCGGCGCGTGGCCGGGGGGGACCTCGACGCCCGGGCCGACCCCGAGGGCTCGAGCGAGCAGCGGGAGGTGGCCGCGGCGTTCAACGACATGACCGGCCGGCTCGGCCGCTCGCTGATCGCCCAGCGCGAGTTCGTGGCCAATGCCTCGCACCAGCTGCGCACGCCGCTCACCGGGCTGCGGCTGCGACTCGAGGCGGCCGAGCTCAAGTCGGACGATCCCGGGGTCAAGCGCGAGCTGGCCGCCGCCGAGCGCGAGACGGCCCGCCTGGCGGACCTGCTCGGGCAGCTGCTGAGCCTCGCGCGCGAGCCCGAGGCCAAGACGGGCGAGCCGCTGCTTCTGGCGGACGAGGCGGAGGCGGCCCTGCACCGCTGGGAGGCGACCGCCCAGAACAGCGACCACGAGCTGGCACTCGTCAACGACGACGTGAGCACGGTCGACTCGTCCCGGGCGGACGTGGCCGCGATCCTCGACAACCTGATCGAGAACGCGCTCAACTACTCCCCGGCGGGGACCACCGTGACCATCGAGGTCAGCGGCGACGCGCGCTGGGCTCGGCTGGCGGTGCTCGACGAGGGGCCGGGTGTGGACGCCGCCGAGCGCGAGCGCCTCTTCGACCGCTTCTACCGCGGGACCGGCAGCCGCGGCACCGAGGGCACGGGCCTCGGCCTCGCGGTGGTGGAGGCCCTCGCCCGGCGCTGGGGAGGGGAGGCGAGCCTCGAGAACCGGCGGCCGGCCGGCGCGCGGGCGGAGGTGCGCCTGCCCGCCACCACCTTGCCGAGCCCTGACACTGAGCTTGACCGGGCCTTACCTGGGGGCGGCTAGCGTGGATCGCATGAGTGCAAGGCAGATTCTCCGCAACGTGGGGCTGGCCATGGCCGGCCTGGTGGCGGCCGTGGCCATAGGCCTCACCGCCAACTCGATCTCCGGCGACAGCGTGGGCCTGTCCGCACAGCCGCTCAGCGCCGGCCAGGCGCTGGCGCCCGAGGCGGCCTCGCAGGACGACCGCGCCGCCGCGAGGAGGGAGCGCAGGCGACAGAGAGCCAGGCGCCGCGCACGGGCGGAGCGGGCACGCACCACCACCACGCCGGTAACGCCGCCGCCGACGGTCACGACCGACGACCACGGCGGAGACGACGACGATTCGGGCGGGTCGGGCTCGGACGACGACTCCAGCGGCAAGGGCAGCGGCGGGAGCGACGACGACTCGAGCGGCAAGGGCTCAGGCGACGACAGCTCGGGCCACGGCGGCGGCGACGACGACTGATCGCCTGAGGGTCAGGTGCGGAACAGCTCGCCGTGGAAGCCGTACGGGATGTGGTGCGGCACCTCGGCGCGGGCGATCTCGGTGAAGGAGCGGGCGTCCAGCACCAGCAGGAAGGAGCGCCGCCTGCGGGCGTCGAGCACCACGGAGAGCGCGACGCCGTCGTCCTCACGCCGCGCGTGCGGGCCGGGCACGAACACCGCCTCGCCCGGGTAGCAGCCCTTCTCTCGCCAGACCTTGGCGTCGCCCTTCTTCACGTCGATCTTGACCAGCTGGTCCACGTACCCGCTGGTGCGGTGGTCCCGGATGCTGATGCCGTACGCGTAGCGGTACGGCCGTCCGTTCACACGTCCGTAGTTGATCCGCGGCAGCTCGATGCTGTGCTCCGCCAGCGGGCGCATCCGCACACGCTTGCGGCCGACGTCGAGCTCATAGCGCCGCAGCTGGGCCAGCGGCGCGGGACGGCTGCGCCCGCGGAGCTTCTCGAGGTAGAGGGCGTCGATCACGTCGGCGTCGTCGTACCCGCACATGTCCAGGAAGATCTTTCCGTCACGCTCGAACGCGTTCACGTGGTGGAACGTGAACAGCGGGTCGGTCTCGAGACTCGTGACGCGGCCCGTGCGCCGGTCCACCACGTGAAAGTGCCCGCCGCGCGAGGGCTCCCAGCGGTAGTTCTTTATGAACGGCTCCCAGTCCGTGATGATCTTCAGCGGGTCCACGACGAACGGCGACTCGGTGAGGACCACGTGCCGCTCGGTCATGCCGAAGGAGTGCATGTACGCCGGCTCCTTGCGCGGGATGGCGGCCAGCAGACGTGGCGCACGGGTGCCGCGGGCCACCTTCACCTGGTAGCGCGCCGGCGGGATCAGCGGGATGTCGTAGAACACGCGCCGGCCGCCCTCCAGGCGGTGGGGGTGCACGGTCTCGATCTGCCCGAGCGGGTGCTCGGGGCCCACCACGCCGAGCGTTCGCAGCGTGTGCGGGTCGAACTTGACCGGCAGCCCCACCTCGGTGAGGGCCACGAAGTGCTGCGCCATCCTGCCCACGTGCACGTTGGCGTTGCCGACCTTGGCCAGCGAGAACGTGGCCTGCGCGCCGTTGAAGATCGCCCGGCACGGATCCGTGGCGAACTCCGAGTAACGGATGATCCCCTCTTCCTTGTAGGCCTTGTAGGCCGAGCTGCGCAGGAAGCGGTTGGCGTAGCCCACCCGGCCGCGCTCGAGGGTGAACGCGTGCAGCATCCCGAGCCCGTCGAACCAGTGGTTGAAGGTGCGCTCGCCCACCTCGTAGAGGGCGGGCCCGTTGCGCACGAGCGTGCCCGACAGCCACTTGGGCATGTGGCCGTCCACCGGCAGCCGGCCTACCCGCACCTCCTTGCGCAGGCTCTCGAAGCCGAGACGCCAGTCGCCGCCCGCGGCGAGGGCGGTGGAGTCCAGGCTCCCGGCGCCCGCGGCCACCACGGCGGCGCCCGCGCCACGGCGCAGCAGCGAGCGGCGGGTGATGTTGTCGGGCGCCGTCAAGGCGGCGATCCTCTCATTTCCGGCGGCGACGGGGTGTACCAACCGTCCAAAGGGCCAGGGCAAACCTTGGGCAGGGGTATAAAGCGAGCGGGGGCTCAACCCGACTAGCCTTCTTGAATGGGCGCCGCGCCGCAGCTGTCGAGCGGAGTGACCGCGACCCTCGGCTACCCGCTCGAGGACGATGGCTTCTACGACGAGGCGTTTGAGGCGCCCGCGACTCCGCGCGCCCACTACCGCGAGCTGTTGACCCTGCTGGGCGGTGTCGACCTCGCCGCGCTGGCCGCCGCGGTGACGGCGGGCGTGGACGAGCTCGGGGTGAGCTTCGGCTCCGGCACGACGGCCGAGGCCTTCCATGTGGACCCGGTGCCGCGCGTGATGGACGCCGCGGAGTGGAAGCTCGTGGAGCGCGGCCTGGCGCAGCGGGTTCGGGCGCTCAGCGCGTTCACCGCCGACGTGTACGGCGATCGCTCGATCGTCGCGGCGGGAGTGGTGCCCGAGCGCGCGATCGAGACGTCCGTGTACTTCGAGCCGTGGATGATCGGCGTAGACGTACCCGCCTGGGCCTACACCGCGGTGGCGGGCATGGACCTCGTGCGCGGCTCGGACGGCCTGCTGGCTGTGCTGGAGGACAACCTGCGCACGCCGTCGGGCCTCACCTACGCGAGCGCGGCGCGCACCGCCGTGGACGGCGCCCTTCCGGGCCCCGCGCCCGCCGCCCGGCGTCCGCTCGCGCCGGCGTTCGAGGCGCTGGGAGCCGCCCTGCGAGCCGCCGCGCCTGCCGGCGACGGCGAGCCGTACGTGGTGCTGCTCTCCGACGGTCCGGTGAACAGCGCCTGGTACGAGCACCGCACGCTGGCCAGGCGCCTGGGGCTGCCGCTCGTCACGCCGGACGACCTGCACCCCAACCGCGGGCGGCTGCGCGCCACGGTGGACGGTCGCGGCCGCGACGTGGACGTGGTCTACCGGAGAACCGACGAGGATCGCCTGCACGACGGGCACGGCCGGCCCACCTGGGTGGCCGAGATGCTGCTCGATCCCTGCCGCACCGGACGGCTGGCCTGCGTGAATGCGTTCGGAAGCGGCGTGACGGACGACAAGTTGGTGCACGCTTATGTCGAGGCGATGGTTCGCTTCTACCTCGACGAGGAGCCGCTGATCCGATCCGTGCCCACATATGACCTTGGCGTTCCGGCCGTCCGGGACAGCATCCTTGCCCGCATCGACGAGGTCGTGGTCAAGCCGAGGGCCGGGCACGGGGGCTACGGGATCGTGGTCGGCCCGCATGCGCGCCAGGAGGATCGCGAGCTGGCGGCCCGCCGGATAGAGGCTGAGCCCGAGAACTGGGTAGCACAGGAGACGGTGATGCTCTCGCGCCATCCGACGGTGGACGGCAAAGCGCTGTCGCCGCGCCACGTGGACCTGCGGGCGTTCGCGGTCAGCGTGGACGACCACGTCGAGGTGGCCGGCGGGGGCCTGACCCGGTTCGGGCGCGCTCCCGGTGCGCTCGTGGTGAACAGCTCCCAGAACGGAGGAGGGAAGGACACTTGGGTCCTGTCTTGAGTGCTCGGCCGCTGATCGGCGTGACCACCTCGGAGATGAGGGTCGCGAAGAACGTGCAGCCCACGCCCCAGGGCGAGCCGCCACAGCAGGAGATGGCGCTCGGCCTGGCGTATCTGCGCGCGGTCGAGGCCGCGGGCGGGCTGCCGCTCGTGATCCCGCCGATGCCGGCGGGCGCGATCAAGCCGCTGATCGACCGGCTCCACGGGATCTGCCTGTCGGGCGGCCCGGACCTCGATCCGGGTACCTACGGCGCTCCGCCGCACGCGCTGCTCGGTCCCACGGAGCCGGAGCTCGACCGCTTCGAGCTGGAGCTGGCCCGGGAGGCCCACGGGCGGAACCTCCCGATCCTTGCGATCTGCCGCGGGATGCAGCTCCTCAACGTCACCACCGGCGGCACCCTGACCCAGCACCTGCCGGACGTGACCGACGGCAGCATCGATCATCGCCAGACTGCCGCCGCGGACAAGACCACCCACCCGGTGGAGCTGGCGGCCGGGAGCGTTACCGCGAGCGTGGTGGGAGTCGCCGACATCCCCGTCAACTCTTTCCACCACCAGGGCGTGGACCAGCTCGGTCGCGGGCTGCTGGCCGTGGGCTGGTCTCCGGACGGGGTGGTGGAGGCGATCGAGGCGCCCGGCCGCGACTTCGCGCTCGGCGTGCAGTGGCACGCCGAGTGCCTGACCGGTCGCTCCGAGCAGGCGCGGCTGTTCGAGGGCCTCGTGGAGGCATCGCAGAGGTACGCCTCGCTTCCCACCGCCATCGCGGCATGACCATCCCGACCTGGGCCACGTGGGCGGCGGAGGGCACTCCGGCCGACTACACGCTCGGGGTCGAGGAGGAGATCATGATGCTGGAGCCGGGCGCGTGGTCGCTCGCGCACGAGATCGACCGCGTGCTGCCGGCGCTGGAGCCCGAGCTGGGCGCCCACGTGACGGCGGAGACCCACAAGTCCGCGCTCGAGCTGCGGTCGCGACCGCACAAGGACGTGGCCGGGGTGGCCGCAGAGCTCGAGGACCTGCGCGGCGCGCTCGAGGCGCAGCTGGCCACGCTCGGGCTCCGCGCCGCCGCCAGCGGCACGCACCCGTTCGCGGTCTGGCAGGAGGTGCGGGTGTCCACCGGCCCGCGCTACCAGCGCGTGTACGACTCGATGCGCGAGCTGGCGCGCAGGGAGCCCACCTTCGCGCTCCACGTGCACGTGGGCGTGGCCGACCCCGACGCCGCGATCGAGCTCCTCAACCGCATGCGCGGCCACCTGCCGCTGCTGCTCGCGCTGTCCGCCAACTCGCCCCTGTGGCAGGGCCGTGACACGGGTCTCGCGTCGGCGCGCACGCCGCTCTTCCAGGCGTTCCCCCGGGTGGGCATCCCGCGGGCGTTCCGCGACTACGACGACTGGGCGGAGACGGTGGACGTCCTGCTCCGCTGCGAGGCCTTCGAGGAGCCCACGTTCCTCTGGTGGGACGTGCGCCCCCAGCCGCGCTTCGGCACGGTGGAGGTCAGGATCCTCGACGCTCAGAGCACCCTGGCCGAGACAGTGGGCCTGACGGCGCTGGTCCAGTGCATCGCCAGGCTGGAGCTCGAGGAGGGCTACCTGCCGCCGGAGGTGCTCTCGCAACCCGAGCTGCTCGAGGAGAACCGCTTCATAGCCACACGTGACGGCATGGACGCGCGCATGCTGGATCCGGTGCGCGAGGCCCTGGTGCCCGCGCGGCTCCAGCTGGACCTCCTGCTCGAGGCCTGCGCGCCGCACGCGCATGCGCTCGGCTGCGTGGACGAGCTCCTGTCGGTGCGCGCGCTCGCGGAAGGCACCGGCGCGGCGCGCCAGCTCGAGCTGTCGCGCGGTGACGACGGCCTTCCGGGCGTGGTGGCCACGTTGGCCGACCTCTTCACCTCCGACGCCGTGGCGGGACCTGAGGGCGAGCCCGTGACCGAGGTGGGGCTGGAGGCAGCGGCCGCGGAGCGCTAGGCGTACGCCGGCGACTGCTCGCGCGCCGGCTCGGGCACCGTCTTGGGCGGCTCGATGGAGGCGCCGGGGCGCGTTGCGCGCACCTGGTACACGGAGATGAAGCCGGTCTCGAAGCCGCGCCGGGCGGTGCGCAGGTAGAGCCGCCAGACGCGCACGCGCTCAGGCCCTGCCAGCCTGATCGCCTCGTCCAGGTTCTCGTCCAGCCGCTGGGCCCAGTGCGCAAGCGTGACCTGATAGTTGCCGTGCAGGCCCTCCACGTGGTCGGTCACGAGGCCGCCGCGCTCGATCGCCAGCTGGATACGCGAGAGGTGTAGCGGGGCGCCGTCGGGGAACACGTAGCGCTCCGAGAAGGGGCCCGCCTCCGGGTCGCCCATCCGCATCCGCGCGATGCCGTGGTTCAAGAGCCGGCCGCCGGGGCGAAGCGCGCGCGCCAGGTGCTCGGCATAGACGTCGATCTGGCTCGAGCCCACGTGCTCGACCATCCCGATGCTGGCCACCGCGTCGAACGGGTCGTCGTGCAGCTCGCGGTAGTCCGCCACCCGGATCTCCACGCGGTCCTCGAGGCCGCGCTCGCGCACGCGCTGCTTCGCTACCGCGGCCTGCGGCTCCGAGAGCGTGATGCCGAGCACCCGCACGTCGTGGCGCTCGGCGGCGTGGATCGCGAAGCTGCCCCAGCCGCAGCCCACGTCGAGCACGCGCTGCCCGGGAGCGAGCTCGAGCTTCCGGCAGACCATGTCGAGCTTCTGCTCCTGCGCCTCCTCCAGCGTCTTCGCGCCGCGGGTGAAGAGCGCGCAGCTGTAGGTGAGCTCCTCGCCGAGGAACAGGGCGAAGAACTCCGGCGGAAGGTCGTAGTGGTGGCGGACCGCCCGGGCGTCGCGCCTGATGCTGTGGCGCTTGCCGCGCGGGCGCAGCTCCGCGGCCGGCACGGCCGGCGGGCGCATCGGGCCGACGGCGCGGGCGGCGGCCACGGCCAGCCGGGCGCGCGTGGCACGGTCGATCGGCGGCGGCTTCCACTCGTCGAGCAGCTGGATCGCCACGTCGAGGTCGTCGGGCTCGAGCGCCCCGGACACGTAGGCGCGACCGAGACCGAGCTGGCCGGGGGCGCGCAGCATGTGCGCGGCTGCGTCCTTCGAGCGGGCGTGGAAGGTGGTGGCGCCGCTGGTGGTGGCGGGCACGCTCGTGCCGTCCCAGAGCTCCAGCTCGAACGGCCGCTCGGGCAGGGCTGACTCCAGCTCGCTGCGCAGCTTGGCCGTGCTGCCCACGGTCAGCCGCCGGCCTTCTGGGCCTGGCGCTCAGGGCTGATGCGCACGACGTCCCACACGAGGCCGAGCTTTTCGAGCCCGCGGATCACGGCGGCGGACGGGTCGATGTCGCGCTTGCGCAGCCCATGCGCGGCCGACGTGGGGAACGCGTGATGGTTGTTGTGCCAGGACTCGCCGAGTGTCGGCAGCGCCAGCCAGAGCAGGTTGCGCGAGTGGTCGTCGGTGGGGTAGCGCTTCTCGCCGAAGAAGTGGCAGAGCGAGTTGATGCTGTAGGTCACGTGGTGCACCACGAGCATCCGCACCCCGCCGCCCCAGAGCAGGCCGGTCCAGGCGGCCGTGAGCGTGCCGCCGATGAGATAGCCCAGCGTCCACGACGCGAACAGCCCCACGAAGACCCACAGGAGGAAGGTCCGGTCCACCCAGCGGATCAGCGGATCCTTCATCAGGTCCGGCGCGTAGCGCGCCTTGGCGCCCCGGTGCGTGTGGATGAAGAGCCAGCCCACGTGCGCGTGGAAAAGGCCCTTGAGCGCGCCGCGCACGCCGCCACCGTGGTCCACGTGCGGGCTGTGGGGGTCGCCCTCCTTGTCGGCGAAGGCATGGTGCTTGCGGTGGTCGGCCACCCAGGCGGTCACCGGTCCCTCGATCGCCATCGAGCCCATGATGGCCAGCCCTCCGTGAACCCAGGGCTTGGCCTTGAACGCGCGGTGCGTGAGGTGGCGGTGGAACCCGACGGTCACTCCGAGGCCGGTGATCAGGTACATGATCAGGAAGACCGCGACGTCGCTCCAGTGGAGGAGGTCGTTCCAGACCTGCCAGCCCACGATCCCGAGCGCGATGAATGGCAGCACGGTGATGGTGCCGGTGGCGATGCGGTCCAGGGTCTCGTTGGCGACGGGCTGGACGTCGTCGATGCCCGGCGGGCCGGCAGGCGCGATTGGGGTGGCTTGGGCTTGGCTCATCGAGGCTGATCCTCTCGTCTCGGCGGCCTTCCCTGCCCGGTCGATCGCGACCGCGTCGGCGCCGACCCTGAGGCTAACGAACACGGCGGGTGAGCGTCTAGGTGCGGGCCAGTTGGCGCGCGTGGGCGACGGCGGCCGCCGGGCTGTCGTGCAGGGGGTCGCCGTGGCCCGGCAGCAGAAGGCTCGCGTCGAGCGCCTCGATGCGAGCCAGCGACTGGAGGCAGAGCTCGTTGTCCACGTTCATGGCGGAGGGCATGAGCTGCGGTCCCCGGACCTCGGTCACGACGTTCCAGGTGCAGAGGGCATCCCCCAGGAACAGGGCTCCGAGGCGCTCGAAGTGGAGGACGCAGTGCCCGGGGGTGTGGCCCGGGGTGTGGATCACGCGCGGCGATCCGGGAACGTCGAGCACGTCGCCGTCGGCGTAGGTCTCGGCTCCCTCCACCGGCCTCGGCCGTGCGCCGCCGAGTCTCACCATGTGAACGAGGATGCGCCAGGTGGCCGCGTGACGCAGGTACGGAAGGGAACGCTGCGGGCTGGCATCGCCGGTCTTCTGTCTCGGCTTGCGCAGGGTGCCCTCATCGTCGGCGTGGACGAGCACCCGGGCGCCGCCCTCGCGCAACTCGTTCGCGAGACCGGTGTGGTCCGCGTCGGAGTGGGTCAGCACCGCTGCAGTCACGTCGGAGCGATGGCGGCCGAGGGCGCGCAGGTCGTCGTCGAGGTGCCCCGCGAACCCCGGTAGGCCGGCGTCGACGGCAGTCAGCTGGTCGCCCTCCTCGACCAGGTACCAGTTCACGTACTCGGAGCCGAGCCCGTGCACCCCTGGAGCAAGCTCGACGGGCCCCTTCATCGAGAGTGTTCTACCAGGCTGAATATGGTGGGGGCCCGTGATCGAAGAGCTGACCACGGACATCCGGCGCTGGACCGCACCCCACCCGGAATGGCGCCCGCGCGTGGCCTGGGCGCAGGAGGTGGCCAGCTTCGCGGTGCTCGCCGGGGACGACCTCGTGCTCGTGGACCCGCTCGCGCCGGCGGACGCGGAGCCGTTCTGGGCGGAGCTCGACCGCCTCGTGGCGGACAGCGGGGCGCGGCGGCTGGCCGTTCTGATCACGATCCACTACCACGTGCGCAGCGCGGGAGACGTCTACCGGCGCTATCGGGACGGGCTCGAGGTGAGTGTCCATGGACACCCGAGCATCGATGACGGCAGGGCCGGGGCGGACGTGCCCGTGACACCGATCGAGCCCGGCAGGCCGCTGCCCGCGGGGGGCGAGGCCTTCGCCATCGGCAAGCCGCGGCGCCGCGAGACGCCGATCTACCTACCGAGTGCCCGCGCGCTCGCGTTCGGCGACGCCGTGGTGGGCGTCGACGGCGAGCTGCGCGTTTGGCAGAACTCCGCCACCGGGTCGAATCGCGAGTGGTACGAACAGGGCTTCCTTCCCACCCTGCGCCCGCTGCTCGACCTGGACGTCGAGAACGTGCTGGTCACCCACGGCCCGCCGGTGATCGGGCAGGGCCGCGAGCGGCTCGAGCGCGGCCTGGACGCACCTCCCTGGAGCATGCGCTCCGAGTGAGATGGTCACTCCTCGGACCGGGGGTTCGCGCGGGACTTCCCCTCGGGCTGGCCGCGCTTCTGATCGGCCTGTCGTTCGGCGTGCTCGCCCGTCCCGTCATGGGGCCGGTGGCGCCGATCGTGATGTCGGCCGTCCTGTTCGCCGGGTCCGCGCAGTTCGGCTCGCTCGCGGTGCTGGCCGCGGGCGGCGGGGCGGTCCCGGCGATCGTGGCCGGGCTTCTGCTAAATGCGCGCTTCCTGCCGATGGGAATAGCCGTGGCGCCCTCGCTGCCGGGGTCCCGCACCCGCCGCGCCGCCGAGGGCCAGGCGGTGGTGGACGCGTCGTGGGCGCTGGCCAACCAGGGCGACGGCCGCTTCGACCGTCACATGCTGATCGGGGCGACCCTCCCGCAGTACCCGGCCTGGGTGGGGGGCACGGCCATCGGGGTCCTGCTGGGCGATGCGATCGGGGACCCGGACCGGTTCGGCCTCGACGCGCTCTTCCCGGCGTTCTTCCTCGCGCTTCTCGTGCCCGAGCTGCACACGCGCACGGAGGTGACCGTTGCGCTGGGCGCCGCGGCGATCGCGCTCGTGCTCACCCCGATCACGCCGGCCGGGGTGCCCATTCTCGCCGCTTGCCTGATGGCGCTCGTTGGCCTGAGGCGCGGATGACCGACGTCTGGATCACGATCGGCGTGCTCGCGGTCGGCACCGTGATGATCAAGGCCGCCGGGCCGCTGGCCGTGGGTGGGCGCCCGCTCTCGGCGCCGGCCACACGCGTGATCTCCCTGCTCGCCCCGGCGGTGCTGGCGGCCCTGGTGGTGGTGGGCACGTTCTCCGGCCCCGACGGCGAGCTCACCCTCGACGCGCGGGCACTGGGCCTCGGAGCGGGGGCCCTGGCGATCGCCCTGCGCGCCCCGCTGCTGCTCGTGGTGGTCGTGGCGGCGGCCTCGGCGGCGGCGGCGCGGGCGCTGGGGATGGCCTAGGCCTGCGGCCCTCGTGAGCTACGGCAGCCGCCCGGTCCGCGCGATCCGCGCGAACACCCGGGCGCTCGGGCGCTCCGTTCGGCGGAGCGTGTCCGGGTCGTACGAGAAGAAGCCGAAGCGGGGGTAGTAGCCCGCAGCCCACTCGAAGTTGTCCACGAGCGTCCAGTAGAGGTAGCCGCGCACCCGGGCCTCGCGGGCGCGCATCGCCGCGCGCACGGCCCGCAGGTGCGACACCAGGTAGGCGCTGCGCATGTCGTCGTCTGCGTCGGCCAGTCCGTTCTCGGTCACGTACACCGGCAGGTCGTAGTTGCCCGCCGTCTTGAGCGAGCGCCGGAAGCCGTCGGGGTAGACCTCCCAGCCGAAGTCGGTGCAGGTGCTGGGGCACGGCGGCAGCGTTGGGGTGAGGGGCGTCGAATACGAGTTGCGCGGCAGGAAGTCGAGCAGCTTGATGCGCTCGCTGATCGAGTCGCCCAGGCCGGTCACGCGGCTGCGGAAGTAGTAGTTCAGCCCGATGAAGTCGGCCTTGCCCGCGCGCTCGGCATGGCGCTCGCGCGGAGTCACCCGGCCGTCCACGTCCAGGTCCTCGCGCCCCTTCACCACGGCGTTCAGGTAGAGCCGGTTGAACAGGTAGTCGGCGTGCGCCGCGCCGGCGCGGTCGCGCGCCGAGGCGGGATCGGCGGGCGTGAACGCGATCATGTTGTGCACGGGCCCCACACGCGCCCGGCGGTCGAAGGCGTGGATCGCGTCGTATGCGGCCGCGTTCGCCCGCACCAGGTTGGTGACCACGCGGATCGCCCCGCTGAACGAGAACGCCCCCGGCGGGAAGTAGCCCGCGAACGCTCCGGGCACGTTCACGTAGCCGTTGGCGGCCACGACCATCGGCTCGTTGGTGGGGGTCCAGTAGGTCACTCGGGGACCGAACTTCCAGGCCAGGTAGGCGGCGTACTTGCGGAACTCGCGAACGGTCGACTTGTTGAGCCACCCGCCGCGGGCAATCCGCGGAAGCGCCGCGTCGGGCCCGCGGCCCGCCAGCGCGTCACGCACCGCGATCGGATCGTGGATCCAGGTGGGGAGCGCGAAGTGGCTGACGGTGACGAATGGCTTGAGCCCGCGCCGGTTGCTCACCCGCAGCTCGGCGGCATAGTGGCGTAGCGCCGATTTGTCGGCCAGCTTGTCGAGCCGGCGCAGGTCGGCGAGGTCGATTCGCCTGCCCACCCGCACACCGGCGGTCGAGCGGGGAAACACCCGGCTCCACTCGATCGAGAAGCGGAACGCGTTCGAGCGCAGGCGCTCCGCGGCCAGGTCGATGTCCTTGCGGAACAGCCGCCAGTGGCCGGGTCCGCGCTCGATCCGGTCGCCGGTCACCCAGCCCTTCTCGATGTTCATCGGGTCGCGGCTCCAGACCCACCAGTCGCTGCGGGGGTCCGCGTTCGACGGCTGCCCGCCGGCCTCGGCCTGCAGCCCGGCGATCGCCGTGCCCCAGAGGAAGTCGCGCGGGAAGTCGCGCTCCGCGGCCTCCGCGGCGGGCACGGTGAGGAGCAGGAGCAGCGTCGGGGCCAATACCCGTAGGAGCTTCACGGCGCGCCCGGGAACGGCGTGGACTGGGCCACGCAGCCGTGTGGATCCGGGCCGAAGCGCAGCTCGCGCACGTCGGCCAGCTCGCTCCGGGTGCGCTCCGGGTTCGGGGTGTAGACGAGCACGAACCCGCCGCCGCCGGCACCGAGCGACACCGCGCCGAGCGCGCCCGTGGCGAGTGCCCGCTCACGCAGCGCGTCCATCTCGGCGATCACCGTGCCGGGGGCCCGGTGGCGCTTGGCGTCCCACTGGGCGTTCATCAGCTCGCCGAAGCGCTCCAGGTCCCCGGCCTCGAGCGCCGCGCAGGTCTCGTGGCCCAGCTCGTGCAGCCGGCCGAGGGCGCGGCGTACCGACTCGTCTCCGGACGCCGTGGCGGACACCTGGCCTGACAGCACGTCCGAGGCGGAGCGCTCGCGCCCGGTGAAGAAGAGAAGGAAGTCGTCGCGGAGGGCCCGCTCCACGTGGTCGGGCAGGGACAGCTCGCGTACGTCCACCGAGTCGTCGCGGTTGAACGTGTACGCGCGGACGCCCCCGAACGCGGCGGCGTACTGGTCCTGCTTGCCCACGCTCCGCTCGAGCACGTCGATCTCGATCTCGCAGGCGGCCTCCGCGAGGTTGGCCGCGCCGCTCGCCGGCTCGATGCCCGCCGCCGCGCGCAGCGCCTTGATCGCGCACACGGTGTAGGCGCCCGAGGAGCCGAGCCCGGTTCCGGGCGGGGCGTCGCTCACGGACGCCAGCTCCACCGGCGGCCCGTCCCAGTGGCGCGTGAGCACCTCGCGCAGGATCGGGTGGCGCACCTCGGAGGGGCTGTCGGCTTCCTCCCACTCGAGGTGCTTGAGCCGGTAGCGCGCCTGGAAGTTGGACGACACCAGCATGTGCACGTAGCGGTCGATGGCCGTGGACACCACGAAGCCGCCGTAACGGCGGTAGTACGACGGCAGGTCCGTGCCACCCCCACCGAGGGCCACCCGCAGCGGCGCCCTGGCGACGATCGCTCCCATCAGGGAAATCTAAGCGGAGTGGTCGGCCGAGTGAGCCCGCGGGCAATAGCGTCTACGTCCGTGGCGCCGCAGCCCACCGTGGACGAGCTGACCGTGGCCGACCCGCCCGAGCGCTGGGAGGCGGCGGGCTTCCGCGTGGACGGCCAGAGCTGCGAGGTCGGCACCGTGCGCGTCGCGCTCGTCGGTCCCGGCGAGCGGCGAGGGATCGTCGGCTGGTCGGTACGTGGCCTGAGCTCGCTCGACCTCGACGGCCTGCCCACCACCGCATCCGAGCGCCCGCCGGCGGCCGGCGGCCGGCATCCGAACGGCGTGCTCAGCGTGGACCACCTGGTGGTGATGAGCCCCGCGCTGGACCGGACGATCGAGACGCTCCGCGCCGCGGGGCTGGACTTCCGGCGCCTGCGCGAGGGCGATACCCCCGGCGGCTCCACGCGGCAGGCCTTCTTCCGGATGGGCGAGGTGATCCTCGAGGTGGTGGAGGCGCCCGAGGGATCGAGCGTGCGCTCCGAGCCGGATGGCCCGGCGCGCCTCTGGGGCCTGGCGTTCGGCGTGGAGAGCCTCGAGCACACCGCGGCGGCGCTCGGGCCGCTCGTGAGCGAGCCGCGCCCGGCGGTGCAGCCCGGGCGGTCGATCGCGACGCTCCGCAAGGACGCCGGGCTCGGACCGGCGATCGCCTTCATGACGCCCGGGGTAGGCGCGGCGTAACGAGCGTCAAACGGCCTGAAGCGAGCCGAGGTCGATCTCGCGCCGTTCCACTGCCAGCTCGATCTGCGACGGGCGTCCGCCCATCTCGGTCCAGCGATCGAGCGCCGTGCCGTGCAGGGCGTCGAGAAAGTCGTCGGAGTGCAGCGGGTCGTGGTGGAAGAGCATCAGCCGCTCCGCCTCCACGCGGCGTGCGAACGTCAGGGCGTCCGACAGTCGCGTGTGGCCCCAGCCGAGGTGGTCGGGGTACTCGGAGTCGGTGTACTGGCAGTCGTGGATCAGCAGGCTCGCGCCGTGCGCGAGCTCGTAGCCCGAGATCCACTCCGGCTCGTCCGTCTCGAGATGGGCGCCGAGCGCGGGCTCGTGGTCCGGGATGTAACAGACGGACGCGTCACCCTCGGTCAGGCGGTAGCCGAGCGTGGGGCCGCGATGGGTCACCGACGCCGCGCGAAGGGTGGCGGGGCCGATCTGCCATTCGGTGGGCGGCGCCTCCCTGAATGCCACGTGACAGGGCAGCTCGCGCACCTCGACGGGCGAGAGCGGAGCGGAGATGTAGCGCCCGATCCGTTCCTCGAGCGACGCCTCCGGGGCCTTGGGGCCCCAGATCGCGAGCTCGGTGGCAGGCCGGAAGGCGGGCGCGAAGAACACGATGCCCTGGATGTGGTCCAGGTGGAGGTGCGTGAGGAGGATGTTCACTCGCGCGTCCTCCTCGTTCAGCGCCAGGCCGAGGCTGCGCAGGCCCGTGCCCGCGTCCAGCACCACGATCGTGCCGTCGGAGAGGGTCACCTGCACGCACGACGTGTTGCCGCCGTAGCGCCAGGTCTCGGGGCCGGGTGAGGGCACGGACCCACGAGCCCCCCAGATCTTGACCTTCACGTCAGGCCGGGCCCTTCGGCGCGGTCGGCCAGAAGAACGCCATGGCCCCGCGGGTGCCCTCGGTGGTGACGATCGGTATCGCGCTCACCTCGATCTCGTGCTCGCCGCTGTCGAGCGACTGGATGCGGAAGCGGTGATGGGCCGGCCGCCCGCCGCGGAGCGCCATCGTGAGCGGCAGCTGCTCGAGGTCGATCGGCTCGCCCACCTGGTCGATGGGACCGAAGGCGGTGCTCCACTCTTCCGGCGGCATCCTGCCGGCTTCCTCGAAGCGCCGGCCGAGCAGGGCGCCGGCCGCCTCGTTGTAGAACACCACCACCGCGTCCTCGTCCACGAGGAATGCGGGCGTGGAGAGGCCCGCCACCAGGTTGCGAGCGAGTATCAGCTCGAGGGGCCGCTGTCCTTCGGTCACCGCGACTGACTCTACGGCCTCGCGCGCCTCGGCAAGCGTGGCTGCGCTCACAGAGGCGGATGCTCGCGCACTTGGTCGAGCACGCTGCGGCCACCGATCTCCACGCTCCCGTCGCCCTGTGGGCGAGCGACTATGCGAGAGCCGCGGCCCTGCCGTATCTCGAGCTCACGCCCGAGCAGCGCTCCGAGCTGGACGGCGGCCGAGCCGGTGGCCTCGTCCTCGGCGATGCCCAGGGCCACCGGAAAGACCCGCACCCGCAGCACGCCGGCGCCCTCGTCGATGAAGGCCCACGCGACGGCCAGGTCGTCGGCGCCCGTGGGTGCGGCGAGGGCGTCCACCTCCGCCGCGGAGCCCAGCTGCCGGAACTCGTAGTGCGGTCCCCATTCCGCGCGACCCGCCACGTAGGCCTCGTCGTCCAAGTAGCGCACGGACACCTCGCCGGCGGGGGGACGGAGCGCCGCCACCGGCCCCCGCTCCCGCGCGAGAAGCCAGGCCGTGCCCACCGTGGGGTGCCCGGCGAAGGGAAGCTCCGCCGCCGGTGTGAAGATGCGGATCTCCCCGTGATCCGCATCGTCCAAGAACACGGTCTCGCTCAGGCCGAGCTCGGCGGCCACGGCCTGGCGCCGCTCGGGCGGCACCTCGCCGCCGTCGAGGAACACCGCCAGCTCGTTGCCCTCGGCACCGTTCTCGTCGCAGAACACGCGAAGGAGGTGGAGGCGGGCCACGCCGGGACTGTACGGTTTCAGCGTCCGTGGACCAGATGATGCTGCGCAACCGCCTTGTGCTGGCCACGACGATGTGGCGCGAAGCCACCGCCGAGCCATTGCCACGCATGCCTCCGGGCGACCCCGCGGAGCAGCTCGAGACGTTCGAGCTGAAGCTCGTGGACATGCTCTGCGCGCAGGCCACGGCGCAGACCGCGCGCGACGTGGCCGACAAGACGTGGGACCTCGTTCACGACCGCGGCGACGACGATGCCGTCAAGCGGCGCGTGGTCGAATGTCATGAGGCTCTGGCCCGGCTCTCAGCTCGCAGTGGGGAACCACCTGCCTGACTCGAGCGCCCCGGTGCGGGGCCTCCCCGAGCTTTTCGATCTCGGGGTCAAGGCGCGCTCGCTCGCCTATCTGTTCGTAGCCGGAGCGGCGGTGGGCTTGCTCACCCTGACGTTCCCACACGCCGACGAGGTGGACGACACCGCCGTGCTCCTGCTCGTGATCGGCGCCGTGGCCGTGGGCGCCCTCCTGTACTTCTACTCCGAGCGGCTGCGCGAATGGCAGCTCCACATCGGCGTGGCGGTGGGCACCGTGATGGTGTCGCTCGCAAACCTGGCCGTGGGCACGACGCTGCTCTACCCGCTGCTCTTCTCGTGGACGGCGCTGTTCTCGTTCTACTTCTTCCCGATGCGCTGGGCGCTCGTGCAGCTCGCGTTCATCGGCGTCAACTACGCGGTGGTGCTGGCGATCCAGAACGGGCCTCTCCTGCGCTGGCCGCTGGCGGTGGGCACGCCCGCCGTGACCGGTCTGCTGATGGCGCGTCTGCTCGGAGGCATCCGGCGCCAGGCGGCCGCGACGGAGGCGCGCACGCGGGAGCTCCGCCAGAGCGAGTCGCGGATCCGGGTGCTGCTCGACACTGCGCCGGACGCGTTCGTGGCGATCGACAGCCACACCGGCCTGGTGACGGCGTGGAACAGCGCCGCCGAGCGGCTGTTCGGCTGGCCGGCCGCCGAGGCGATCGGCAGCCCGCTGCGCGACATGATCTTCCCGGAGCACGGCCGCGACGAGCACGCGGCGCGGGTCAAGGAGCTGATGGATGCGCCCGAGCCCCTGAAGGTGATGCAGGTGGAGGTCGAGCTCAGGCGCAGGGACGGCACCACCTTCCCGGCGGACGAGACCATCCACCGGGTGCGGGTGGGCGACGAGATCATGCTCTCGGCGTTCGTCCGGGACCTGACCGAGCGGATCCGCCGCCGGAAGGAGCGGGAGGCTCTGCTCAGCGAGCAGGCGGCGCGAGCCGAGGCCGAGCGGGTGGCGGAGATGGTGAGCGGGATGCAGCTGCTGGTGGACGCCGCGCTCGCGCATCGCACCACGGCGGACATCCTGCCGGACCTCGTGGCCCGGGTGAAGGACGTGGTCGGCGCCGACGCGGCCACGATCTTCCTGGCCGAGGATGGACGGCTCGTGCTGCGTGCGTCGTCCGAGGGGCTTCAGGAGGAGCGACCCGATCCGATCCCGCTGGGGGAGGGCTTCGCCGGCGGGGTGGCCGCCGCGCGCCAGCCGGTGCTCAGCGAGGACCCCACCGCCGACGTAGAGGACCCGGCGCTACGCGATCTCGACCTGGGATCGCTGATCGGCATGCCGCTGCTGGCCGAGGACCAGGTCACGGGAGTGCTGGTGGTGTGCACCGCGGCGGCGCGCCGCTTCACGGTGGAGGACATCGGGCTGCTGCGGCTGGCAGCCGACCGCGTGGCCCTGGGTCTCGACCGTGCGCGCGTCTACGAGCGCGAGCACCGCATCGCCGAGACGCTCCAGCGGAGCCTCCTGCCCGACCGCCTTCCGCAGCTCCCGGGCCTTACGGTGGCGGCGCGCTACATCCCTGCCGCGGATGAGGCCGAGGTGGGTGGCGACTGGTACGACGTGATCCCGATCCCGGGTGGGCGGGTGGGCATGGTGATGGGGGACGTGGCCGGCAAGGGCCTGGCCGCCGCCTCGATGGTGGGCAAGCTGCGAAGCGCGCTGCGCGCCTATGCGCTCGAGGGGCACGATCCCGCCACCGCGCTCGAGCAGCTCAACCGGCTGCTCTGGACGGAGGCCGGAGACAGCGAGATGGCCACGCTGCTCTACGCCATCGTGGACCCGGGCGAGAACGCGATCAGATGGGTCAACGCCGGGCACATGCCGCCGCTGCTCGTGAACGGCAATGGGTCCACGGAGTTCCTCGAGGGCGCCCGATCGGTCCCGCTGGGGGTGCTTCCGTTCCCGACCTTCGAGGAGGCCTCCGCCCCCATGGGCGCCGGCAGCTCGGTGGTGCTCTACACCGACGGCCTCGTGGAGCGCCCGGGCGTCGTGATCGACGACGGGATCGCGCTGCTGGCCGAGATGGTCGACGGCGTGGGCACGGACCCCGAGGCGCTCTGCGACCACCTGCTGGCCACGCTGGTGCCCGACGGCAACGCCGCCGACGACGTGGCCCTGCTCGCGCTTCGCAACGTCCCGATGACGGACCGGATCCGCAGCGAGTTCGACGCCGCTCCCGAGGCGCTCGCCTCGATGCGCGGGCTGCTGCGGCGCTGGCTCCGTTACGCCGGAGCGGGCGATCAGGAGGCCGCCGAGATCGTGACCGCCTGCGGCGAGGCCGCGACGAACGCCATCGAGCACGCCGGCGCGGCCGGCGATGTGCCGTTCGAGGTGGCGGGCCTGCTGGACGGCCGCCGCGTGGACGTGACGGTGCGCGACCGCGGCGCCTGGCGCTCGTCGCGGCAGGGAGATCGGGGGCGCGGACTCTCGCTCATGCGGGCGCTGATGGATCAGGTTGAGGTATCCCCGGGGCCCGATGGCACTAGGGTGCGCCTGCAGCGTCGGCTGAGTGGAGAGGGGGACTCCTAGTGGCGGACCGGCTGGTGGGACTCGAATTAGAGGAACGCGACGACATCGTGATCGCGCACGTGACCGGAGAGCTCGACATCGCCGAGGCGGCGGTAACGGGTGACCAGATCACGGAAGCGGTGCCGAGCTCGGCCCGTGGCGTGGTGGTCGACTTCGCGCAGCTGGGGTTCATCGACTCCAGCGGCATCGCGATGCTCTTCCAGCTCGCACGGCACGTGTCCGCCCGCCGCCAGGAGCTTCGCGTGGTGGCCGAGCCCGGAGGGCCGGTGGCCAGGGTGCTCGAAATCGTCGAGTTCGAGCGGGCCGCGCCGATTCACGCCGAGCTCGAGGCGGCGATCGCCTCGGTCGACTCCGCCTAGGCGCGCCGCGGGAAGATCGTGTAGCTGCCGATAGCGGTCGCGAGCAGTCGCGAGTTGCCGAAGCACCCGGCTCGGCCGGGTGCGCCCGGATGCTCTCTCTCTTCGGCCGTGACCTCGCTGCGAAGCACCGCGAGCCGGCGGTTGCGCCGGTCGAGCGTGGTCCTGCAGATCACGTCGCCCTCGGTGGCGGTGGCCACATAGTTGATCGCGATCGAGATGGTGGCGATCGCCTCCTCCTCGGTGGTCTCGCGCCAGAGGGTCGAGCCCATGCAGTAGTCCACGAGCGCGTAGGTGGCCACGCCGGACAGCAGGCCGGCGGCGTTGATCAGATCGGGCCGTATGGCCATGCGCACCACCTCGGCGCTCTCCCACTGCAGGTCGAAGAACTTGCTCACGCCGTCGATTCCGCCGCGGGTCACGGGCGGGGACAGTAGCCGCCCACTTAATCCAACGGTCACTTTCATGCGCATACTCCGGCGAGATGGCACTACTTGTGGCCTTCGCCGTTCTGGCGGGTGCGGGGACAGCCCTCACGCCCTGTGTCCTGCCCGTTCTGCCCGCGCTCCTGTCCGCCAGCGCCACCGGCGGGCGCCGGCGTCCGCTGGGGGTGATCCTCGGGCTGACGGTCACGCACGTGATCGCGATCGTGGGCATCGCCTCGGTGATCGACGGCGTGGGACTGGCCGGCGGCGTGACGCGCACGCTGGCCATCTGCGCGCTGCTCCTGTTCGGCGTGTCGCTGCTGTGGCCGCGCCTGGCCGCCGTGGTCGAGCGGCCGTTCGCGCGGCTCACCCGATTCGGTCCCTCCACGGCCGGCTCCGGGTTCTGGTCGGGCGTGCTCGTGGGAGGCGCGCTCGGCTTCCTCTACGCGCCGTGCGCAGGCCCGATCCTGGCCGCGGTGATCTCGGTGGCCGCCACCACCGGCGCGTCGGGCGAGCTCGTGGCGGTGGCGGTGGGCTACGCGCTCGGGTCTGCTGCCGTCCTGCTCGCGCTCGCCTACGGGGGCCGCCACGTGATCGGCCGGATCAGGGGCCTCGGGCGCGGACCGGCCCTCCAGCGCGTACTGGGCGTGGTGATGATCGCCACCGCGCTCGCCATGAGCGCGGACCTCGACATCCGCTTCCAGACCGCGCTGGCCAACGACCTTCCCGCGTTCGTCGGCAACCCCACCCGGGCGCTCGAGCGCTCCGGCGCGGTGGAGGACCGGCTGGCGAGCCTCCGCGGACGCTCGCGCTTCGACTCGGATGCGCACAGGGCCGCCTCCAGCGGGTATCCCAAGCTCGGACCGGCCCCTGACTTCGCCGGCTCCGGTCCGTGGCTCAACCGCCCGGGCGGCCGCAAGCTCACGTTGGCGGGCCTTCGCGGACGCGTGGTGCTCGTGGACTTCTGGACCTACACCTGCATCAACTGCCTGCGCACGCTGCCGCACCTGCGGGCCTGGAACGCGCGCTACGCACGCCGCGGGCTCACGATCGTCGGTGTGCACACGCCGGAGTTCTCCTTCGAGCACGACACCGCCAACGTCAAGAATGCGATCGCCTCGAACCGGCTCAGATATCCGGTGCTCCAGGACAACGACTACGCCACCTGGAGCGCCTGGGGCAACCAGTTCTGGCCGGCCAAGTATCTGATCGACGCGCGCGGTGAGGTGCGCTACACGCACTTCGGCGAGGGCGACTACGACAAGACCGAGAAGGCCATCCGCTCGCTGCTCCGCGAGGCCGGCACGCGCTCCCTCGGCGGGTACACCCGCGCTGCCGGCGAGGTGCCCTCCGCCGGCACCACCACCCCGGAGACCTACCTCGGCTACGAGCGCGCCCGCGGCTTCGTGCCCGGCGCGGCGGCCCCGGGGCTCCACCGCTATCCGCTCACGCGGCCGCTGGACCCGAGCCGCTTCGCCATCGAGGGCGAGTGGAGCGGCAGCCGCGAATCCGCCACCACGGGACGCGACGCCGCGCTGTCGGCGCGCTTCGTCGCGCGGAAGGTCTTCCTGGTGCTGAGCTCGCGCGACGGGAGCCCAAGGACGGGCCGCGTGCTGCTCGACGGGCGCCCGATCCGGGCGAGCGAGGCCGGCAGCGACGTGCGCGGAGCGAGGCTGCGCGTGTCGAGCCAGCGGCTCTACCGGATCGTGTCGCTGCCGAGGGTGGAGGACCGGACTCTTCGCCTGGAGCTTCCGCCTGAGGTCACCGGCTACGCGTTCACCTTCGGCTAGGGCGCCGGACGGGCTGCGCTCCCCGGATAGTCTTCAGCTACCGAACCGAGGAGGGACACATGGCCGAGACGACGATTGAGGGCCTGGCCGCCCAGAGCACGAACGGCCAGGGCAAGACCATCGAGGTGCAGAACCCCGCCACGGGCGAGGTCATCGCGTCGGTGCCGGCGCTCGGCCCGGAAGACGTGGCGGCCGTGGTGGCCAGGGCGCGCGCGGCGCAGCCCGGTTGGGCCGCCCTCGGATTCGACGGCCGCGCCAAGGTCCTCAGGCGCGCCCAGAAGTGGGTGATCGACAACGCCGACCGCATCGCCCGCACGATCGTCGCGGAGAACGGCAAGGCCTACGAGGACGCCCAGCTTGCCGAGGTGAGCTACGCGGCCGGGGCCTTCGGGTTCTGGGCCAAGCGCGCTCCCAAGTACCTGGCGGACGAAAAGGTGCGCACCACCTCGCCGTTCGTGATGGGGCGCAAGCTCCTCGTGCGCTACGAGCCGGTGGGCGTGGCCGGCGTGATCGGGCCCTGGAACTACCCGCTCACCAACTCCTTCGGGGACTGCATTCCCGCCCTCGCCGCCGGCAACTCAGCGGTGCTCAAGCCCGCGAGCCTCACCCCGCTCACGTCGCTCCTGATGGCCGAGGGCCTGCGCGAGTGCGGGCTTCCCGAGGACGTGTTCATCGTCGCGCCGGGCGGCGGCTCGGTGGGCGAGGCGCTCATCGACGAGGTGGACTTCGTGATGTTCACCGGGTCCACCGAGGTCGGCAAGAAGGTCATGGCGCGCGCGGCGCGCACGCTCACGCCGGTGGGGCTCGAGCTGGGCGGCAAGGATCCGATGATCGTCCTGTCCGACGCCAACCTCGAGCGGGCGGCCAACGCGGCCGTCCACTACTCCATGCAGAACGGCGGGCAGACCTGCATCTCGGTCGAGCGCGTGTACGTGGAGGAGCCCGTCTACGACGAGTTCGTGGGGCTGGTGGAGGGCAAGCTGGGCGCCCTGCGCCAGGGTCCTCCCGGCGATCCCGGGTCGGTGGACATCGGCGCGGTCACCTCCCCGCCGCAGATGGACCTGATCGACGCGCACGTGCGCGATGCGGTCGCCAAGGGCGCCCGGACCCCCGTGGGAGGCCACAAGCGGGCGGGGCAGGGCGACTTCTACGAGCCCACGCTCCTGCTCGACGTGGACCACTCGATGGAGTGCATGACCGAGGAGACGTTCGGGCCCACGCTGCCGGTGATGAAGGTGGCGGACGCCGACGAGGCGGTGCGGCTGGCCAACGACTCCCCCTACGGCCTGCAGGCCTCGGTGTGGACCAAGGACCTGGCCAAGGGCGAGCGGTTGGCGCGGAGGGTCGAGGCGGGCGTGTGCTGCGTCAACGACGCGCAGATCAACTACGTGGCTCTCGAGCTGCCCATGGGCGGCTGGAAGGATTCCGGTCTGGGCTCCCGCCACGGTGCCGACGGAATCCGCAAGTACACGAAGAAGCAGTCGATCCTGGTGACCCGCTTCGCGCCGAAGCGGGATATCCACATGCTCCCGTACAAGGCGAGCACCACCAAGCTGATCGGCCGCATGCTCAAGCTCGTGTACGGCCGCGGCAAGCGCTCCTGATCACGCGTTTCCCGTAGGGATGGCCAGCCCCGGCGTGGCCGGGTCAAGCCGGCGCGCTTCGGGCCGAAACACCGGAGGGTCTCGTTCGGGCGCTCACGCGACTAACCTCGCCCTGTGGCCGAGCTGTCGCCGGAGAACCGGATCGAGATCGTGGTGGACCGAGCCCTGTGCATCGGCTCAGGCGACTGCGTGGACACCGCCCCCGACGTGTTCCAGCTCGACGAGGAGGACAAGGCAGTGGTGGTGGACCCGGACGGCGCCCCCCTCGACGACGTCCTACAGGCAGCGGCCAACTGCCCCGTCACGGCAATCGCCGTGATCGGGGAGGCGGGGGATCTGTACCCGTAGCCGACTTGATCGCAATGAGTCGCGGATAGCGGGACTCATTGCACAGAAGTCAGCGTGGGGAGCGCGAGCGCCTTAGCGCCGGCGCAGCAGCACGGCGGCCGCGCCCAGCACGGTCAGGGCGAGCGTCAGCGGGATCAGGCTCCGGGAGGAATCCGAGGCGGAATGCGCTCCACCGGCATCCGGCAGGGGCATCGGGAAGGCCTCGGCGGCCAGCACGTCGTGCGGCTCGTAGTAGCCGCTGGGATCGCGTGGCCAGCGGTCGTCACGCGTGCCGATGATGAATTCCTCGGCTGCGAGCGTGTCGTGCGGGTCGACCACCCCGAGCGGGTCCGGGGGAAAGCGCTCGTCGCGCCCCCCGATGCCGAACTCCTCGGCGGCGAGCACGTCGTGCGGCTCGGAGGTGCCATAGGGGCTGGGCGGGAAGTTGGGTCGATGTGAGTTGGAGCGATCTTGATGGGGCACGTCCCTATGGTTCCACGGATATGGATCAGGCGACCCAGACGGAGGTCGAGGCGGCCGCTTTCAGGCGGCTAGTGCAGCATTTGCGCGAACGCACCGACGTGCCGAACATCGATCTCATGGAGCTGGCCGGCTTCTGTCGCAACTGCCTGGCGCGCTGGTACCGCGAGGCCGCCGAGGAGCGCGCGGTCGAGCTGCCCGACGCCGAGGCCAGGGCGACCGTCTACGGAATGCCCTACGAGGAGTGGAAGGCTCGATTCCAGTCAGACCGCCCCGCCGGCTGATCGCGCTGGGCCTGGTGGCCGCGCTGGCGGCCGCCGGTTGCGGCACCGACTCGGGTAAGAGCGAGGCCCCGCCGGACCCCGTGCTCACGCCGGAGGCCGCACGTGAGGCCCGTTCCGACGCCGATCGCGTCAAGCGCGAGGAGGCGCGTTCGCAGGCGCGCGCGGTCGAGCTGCTCGGAGCCGGCGCCCAGACGGGTGAGGCCGACCCGAGCGACGACCGCCCGAGCCCCGGCGCCCAGTCCGACGACGAGGTGCGCGCCGAGCTGCGCGCCGCGCGGGCGGCGCTGAGCGACTTCCGCGGCTACCTCACGTCCACGGCCTACCTGCCCACCGGGCCGCGAGCGCGAGTGGCGAGCGACGGCACGGCGGTGGCTCCCGAGGACGCTCCCGAGGTGGTCAAACGCGTGATCCTCGCCGCCAACCAGATCGCGAAGTTCCCCTACCGCTGGGGTGGGGGCCACGGCGCATGGCGCGACAACGGCTACGACTGCTCCGGCTCGGTGTCGTTCGCTCTCGCGGGCGCGGGGCTGCTCGGGCGCCCGCTCACCTCCGGCGACTTCCTTGGCTACGGGCGGTCCGGTCCCGGCGACTGGATCACGATCTACACGAACCCGGGCCACATCTTCATGGTCGTGGCGGGCCTGCGGTTCGACACCAGCGGCCGCGGCCGCTCAGGCACCCGCTGGCAGGACGCGCCGCGCAGCACCGCCGGCTTCGCGGTGCGTCACGTGCCGGGGTTGTAGGGCGGAGCCTCGCCCCAGCCCCAGAGTGCCGGAATCGCTCAGCGGGCCTCCAGCTCGGCCGGGACCAGCTCCACGCGCAGCTCCGCTCCGGCGCGCAGGAGCAGCGCCTCCACGCGGGCGCCGATCAGCTCGGCCACCATCAGCCGCTGCAGGTCCTCCACCCGCTCGACCCTGCGGCCGTCGATCTCGAGGATGAGGTCCTCGGGGCGCATCCCGGCGTGCTCGGCGGGGCTCCCTTCCATCACCTCGACCACCTCGATGCAGGTGTCGGAGTCACGCCCGGCGCGCGCGTGAGGAGGGAGCGGCCGCGGCCCCCCGGCGATGCCCAGGTACGCCCGGCGCACGCGACCCTCGCGCATCAGCGCGGAGATCACCTGCCGGGTGTTGTCGTTCATCGGCACGGCCAGCCCGAGGCCCATTCCGGCCACCGCCGTGTTCACGCCCACCACGCGCCCGCGGCTGTCCGCGAGTGCGCCGCCCGAGCTGCCGGGATTGAGGGCGGCATCGGTCTGGATCACGCTGTCGATCACGCGCGCGGCGCGGCGCGAGCGCGCCGGAAGCGAGCGGCCGAGGGCGGACACCACACCGGCCGTGACCGAGCCGCTGAAGCCGTGCGGGTTGCCGATCGCCACCACGAGCTGACCCACCCGCAGCGCGTCGGCGTCGCCCAGCTCGGCCTCGACGAAGCGATCGCCGTCGGCGCGGACCACGGCGAGGTCCGAGAGCTGGTCGCGGCCCACCACCTCGAAGCGGTCCTCGCGTCCGTCGGCGAAGCCGGCGCGCCCATGCCCGGACGAGCGTCCGACCACGTGGGCGGAGGTGAGGAGGAAGCCGTCGGGGGTGAGCACCACCGCGCTTCCGGCGCCGGCCGGCACCTGACCGCCGCGGCTGCGCCGCATCACACGCAGGCTCGCGACTGATGGCGTGAGCCGCTCGGCCACGGCCATCACGGCGCGCGAGTAGGCGTCGAGCGCCTCGGCATCGCCCGGGTCCACCGGCGCCGGCTCGCCCACCGCGGCCACGCTCATGCGGCCTTCTTCCCGAAGGCCACGCTCACGTCGCGCGCCTCGGTGCCGCGCACGAGGGCGAGCTTCAGCTCGGCGTCCGCCGCGGGGAGCTCGTCGAGCACCGCGTACAGCGAGTCCACGCCGTCGAGCTGCTGCCCTCCGGCCGTGACGATCAGGTCGCCGCGCTCGACCCCGGCCGTGTCGGCCGGGCTGCCGGACTCGACCGCGCGCACGAGCAGGCCGTCCTGCTCGGGGAGTCCCACGGCGCGGCGCATCCGGCGCGCGACCCGAGGCGGTGCCACGGCCACGCCGAGGCGCCGGCGCTCGGGCGTCTCGCCGCCGGCCAGCGCCAGCGCGCGGCGCTTGATCTCCGCGCTGGCGGGAAGGGCGAGGATGAGCCCGCCGTCGAGGCGCACGGCGTTGATCCCGAGGAGCCCGCCGGAGGTGTCTACGAGCGGTCCGCCGGAGGAGCCGCGCGGGAGCGGGGCGGTGTGCTCCACCGCCCCCTCGATGCGGCGACCGCGCGGCAGCCGGAAGCGGCGCCCGGCGGCCGACACGAAGCCGAGGGTCACCCGCAGGCCGCGCCCGCCGGGATTGGCCAGCGCCAGCACCGGCGTGCCGATCCCGGGTGCGCCGGCCGGCTCCCACGTGACCGGCTCGAGGTCCCCGGTGTCCACGCTCAGCACCGCGAGGTCGAGGTCCGGGTCGGAGGCAGCCACCGCGCCCGTCACGCGCCGGCCGTCCGCGAACGCCACGGTGACCTCCTCGCCGCGCAGACCGTGCGCGCACGTGAGCACCTTCCCGGGCGCGATCACCACGCCCGATCCGAGCGCCCAGCCGCGCCCGAGGCCCACGACTGCGGGACCGACCCGCTCGGCGGCCTCCGCGATCGCCTTCTGCATATCCGCCAGGTCCGCCATTCTAAGCCTCCATACTCACTTGCTAGTTGCAAGCGACTACCATACCGAAGGCCTTGCGCCTACCATCCCCGACCGTGCCCGAGCCGGCCGCCTCACCCCTGGCAGCGGCTCTCGACAGCGTCGGCGACCGCTGGGCGCTGCTGCTCGTCGAGGCGCTGCTCGCCGGTCCGCGCCGCTTCGGAGACCTGCAGGAGGACCTCTCCGGGATCGCCCCCAACGTGCTGAGCGGCCGGCTGCGCCGTCTCGAAGCCGAGGGCGTGGTGGTGGCGGAGCCCTACTCCGAGCGCCCGCCGCGGTATGTGTACGAGCTCACCGCCGCGGGCCGCGAGCTGGCCGACGCGCTGCGACTGCTCGCCGACTGGGGCTCGCGCCACCGCGAGGGCGGAGACACGCCGCGCCACGAGGTCTGCGGCACACCCGTGGAGATGCGCCGCTGGTGTCCCACCTGCGCCCAGCCCGTCGGCGAGGACGAGGTGACGGACCTGCATTTCGCCTGACGCGCTGATACCTTCGCCCGTCTTGGAGGATCCGCCCACACGCCGACTAGACCCCGGCAGGGGTTCCTCTGGCGGCCGGCGGCCGCCACGCCGGCCTGACCAGGAGGCCATCTACCGGCGCCGGCGCCTGGCCGCGATCGGTGGAGCCGTGCTCGTCATCCTGCTCATCGTCCTGATCGCCACCGCGATCGGCGGCGGCGGGGACGACGAGCCGAGCAGCACACCGGCGGACCTCGGCGTGCCAACCACGCCGGACAACCTCGGGGGCTCCCCCGGCAGCGGCACCGACACGACGGACACCGAGACCGAGACCAACACCACCCCGGTCACGCCGGCGGTCCCGGACAACGGCACCGGGACCCCGAGTGGCGGAACCGACGCGCCCGTCACGCCTCCCGAGACCACCCCGCAGCCGGCCGCCCCGGAGGGCGGCGAGGGTGGCGGGGCCGTGGCGCCCTCCTCGCCTTAGTCCTCGCTTGACGGGCGCTTCCGGGCGCGCTTGGTATCTCCGCGGCGCTTCTTCGACTCGACGCGCTTGTGCCTTGATGAGGCGGTGGGCCTCGTGGCTCGCCGCGGCCGCTGGACCACGAGGGCGGACTCGAGCTTCGCCCTCAGGCGGTCGAGCGCCAGCTGGCGGTTGCGCGCCTGGCTGCGCGTGTCCTGGGCGCTGCCGCGCGCCACCCGCCCGGCGCGGGCGATGATGCGGCGCTTCTCGTCCTCGCCGAGCACGCTCGAGGCCTCGACGTCGAACGAGACCTCCACCCGGGACGCGGTCACGTTCGCGTGCTGGCCCCCCGGTCCCGAGGAGCGGCTCGTGCGCACCTCGATCTCGGTGAGCGGCACCACCACGCCGCGTCCGATGTGCAGTCCCTCGGCCATCGGGGCGCCAGCCTAGAGGGCATCGGTGCGCAGCCGGCCGAGCCGGCTGCTTCCGCAACTTAGACTCCGCCGCCATGCGCGCGGCAGTGGTTGGGCATGTGGAGTGGATCGAGTTCGCCGCCGTGCCCGCGGTGCCGGCCGCCGGCGACATCGTGCACGCGCACGACGTCTGGGAGGAGCCGGGGGGCGGCGGAGCGGTGGCCGCGGTCCAGCTCGCGAAGCTCGCGGGAGGGGCCACGCTCTACACCGCTCTCGGCGACGACGAGCTGGGCCATCGCGCCAAGCGCGAGCTCGAGGCGCACGGCCTGCGCGTGGAGGCCACCTTCCGGCCCGAGCCGCAGCGGCGCGCCTTCGTGCACGTGGACGGCGCCGGCGAGCGCACGATCACCGTGATCGGCGACAGGCTCGGCCCGCGCGCCGACGATCCCCTGCCCTGGGACGAGCTGAAGGACACCGACGCCGTTTACCTGACCGCCGGCGATCCGGGCGCGGTGCGGCTGTCGCGCGCGGCGCGCGTGCTCGTGTCCACGGTGCGGGGCATCGAGGCGCTGGCCGAGGCGGGCGTGGAGCTGGACGCGCTGGTGTCGAGCGGCGCCGACAGCGGCGAGCGCTACGAGAGCGGCGGGCTCGACCCCGCACCGCGCACGGTCGTGCGCACGGCCGGCGCCGCTGGCGGCAGCTGGGAGAGCGCCGCCGGCAGCGGTGGCTACGACGCGGTCCCGCTGCCGGGGCCGGTCCGCGACGCCTACGGCTGCGGCGACAGCTTCGCCGGCGGCCTCACCTACGGCCTCGGCGCCGGGATGCCGCTGGCCGCGGCGCTCGAGCTGGCGGCCCGCTGCGGCGCCGCGTGCCTTACCGGGCGCGGGCCCTACGAGGGACAGCTCCGCCAGGCGGCATGAGCCCCCACGGCCCCGCGGCGGCGTGGGCGGTCGAGCAGGTCGAGGCGGTCCGCGACGACCCGGGCGGACGTCTGGCGCTGCTCGAGACGACCTACCACGGCCCCTTCGGCAGCGCTCCGCGGCACCTGCCCTTCCGGCGGGCGGCCCTGTCGTTCATGCGCTGGCAGGCCACGCGAGGCGTGCTCGATCCGATCGGCGCAACGCCTCCGGGCAGCCGCTGGTGGCGGGCCGTCAACGAGCGCCTGCTCCGAGACGGGTGCGAGTCGGTCGCGTTCGCCGGGGGGATGGGCGGCGAGCCGTCGTCGCGGACGCGTGTGGGAGCTGAGCAACCCGTCGCTGCCGGTGCGCGCGATGCGGGTGGCCACCGCGGCGCGTTGAAGATTCTCTAGTGGGCGGCGACGGAGCCGTCGTCGGGCTCGATCGGCAGGCCCTTCTCGACCCACTCGACCAGTCCGCCGGCCATGTTGTACGCGTCGAGGCCGGAGGCGCGGAACGCCTGCGTGGCCACGGCTGAGCGGCCGCCGGTGCGGCAGTAGAACACCACCGGCGGGTCCCCGCTGAGCGAGCCGGCCTCCGCGGAGAGCTGGTCCATCTCCACGTGGCGGGCGCCCTCGATGCGGCCCTCGTTCCACTCGTAGGTCTCGCGCACGTCCACGAGCCGGACCTCGCCCTTGGCCGCGAGCTCCTGCGCCTGCTCGGGCGTGAGGTCCTCCTGTAGGTGCTTCAGGGAAGTCACGGTCCGCGAGGCTAGCGGGCGCGGCGAGCGGGCCGTAGAGTGCGCCGCAATGGACCTGAGCGGCAAGACCATCCTCATAACCGGCGCGGCACGGGGGATCGGAGCGGAGTCCGCCCGGCAGCTCTCGGCGCGCGGCGCCGGGATCGCCCTCGTGGGTCTCGAGCCCGAGGAGCTCGCGCGCGTGGCGCAGCAATGCGGCCCCGGCGCGGCCGCGTTCGAGGCCGACGTGACCGACACCGAGGCGCTCGCCCGCGTCGTGGAGTCCGTGGTGGAGCACTTCGGGGGCATCGACGTGGTGATGGCCAACGCCGGGGTGGTGGGCACGGGCTTCGTGCGCTCGACGGACCCCGCGGTCTTCGAGCGGACCATCGAGGTCAACCTGCTCGGCGTCTTCCGCACGGTTCGAGCCTGCCTTCCGCACGTGATCGAGCGGCGCGGGTACGTGCTGGTGATCGCCTCGCTCGCGGCAGCCTCGCACGGCGCGGGCCTGGCCGCGTACTCGGCGAGCAAGGCGGGAGCCGAGGCGTTCGGCAACGCGCTGCGCTCCGAGGTGAGGCACCTCGGTGTGGACGTGGGAGTGGGCTACTTCGCCTTCCTCGACACGGACATGGTGCGCGGCGGAGACACCCACCCTGTGTTCGGCAAGCTGCGCGCGGAGATACCCGGTCCCCTGGGCAAGACCTACCCGCTGTCGGACGCGGTCCGCAAGGTCGTGGAGGGCATCGAGGGGCGCGGGCGCACCGTGATCTTTCCCGGCTGGATCCGCGTGATGCTTCTGTTCCGGGGGATGCTGGGACCGCTGCTCGACCGTGGGTCCGGGCAGCGCACCGCCGAGATCGACGCGGCCTTCGCGCGCGACGTGGCCGAGCGCGGGCAGGAGGCCGCCTCGGCGTTGGTGGGCGCGGGCGGCCAGGCCGACCAGCGCCGCGAGGCCACCCGCACCTGATGGCCAAGCGCGAGCCCCGCATGGTGCCCCTCGGATACGGCAAGTTCGTACGGGCCGATCGGGTGTACGCCCTGGTGCCCATCGAGGGATCCGAGCGGCGGGACGGGCGCCGGACCTACGTGCACGTGGACGGGCTCACCGAGCCGGTGGTGGCATCGCGCTCCGAGCGCGCGATCCTCGCCGACGTGGAGACCGCCCTCGCCGAGGCCGCCGGCCTGCCGCGCCGGCCCTCGCGTGTGGCCACCACGGGCCAGGAGAGCCTGCTGTAGCGGCTAGGGCCTCAGCGGGTCCAGCTCGGCCAGGTACGCCCTCAGGAGCGGATTGATGATCCGCCAGTCGCCGCGCCCGACGTGGTCCACCACGCCGGCGCGCTGCAGGCGCTTGAGCACGCGGTCGCGCACCCCCGGGTGCAGGCGGCTCTGGGGCGGGTGGCCGGTGGCCAGCCCGCGCGCCACGGCGAGTGCCTGCCGGTGCAGTCTGCGGATGCTCTCGACGGTCTGCTCCATCGTCGGGCGGTCCCCGGCGATGGCACGCTGGAACGCCAGCTCCACCAGGTCGGCGCTGATCGTGGTGGTCTCGAGCTGGACCGACAGCAGGTGGGCCTGCTGCGCCACGAGCATCGTGGCCCGCGGATGGCCGGCGCCGAGCTCGATCAGGCGGCCCAGGGCCGGGTCGCCGATCCGGCAGCCGTCCACGGCGTAGCGCTCCACCAGCCCCTCTCGCCACGCATCCGCGTCGATCGGCCCGAGCTCGTAGAACTCGCCGAAGCCGCTGAACGCGCGGTCGCTCGGACCGAACAGGTCCCTCATCACGTGCTCCACGCTGCCGGCGAACAGGTAGCTGACGCTCGAGGTGCGCTGGAAGATGGCCCGCATGCGCTTGGTGATCGCGTCGGGGTCGCCGTACGGTTTGCGCTCGGCGGCCACCTCCTGGAACTCGTCGAAGAAGAGCACGAGCCGCTTGCGGTCCGCCTTGGCCACCGCCTCCGGCAGGCGCAGCGCCGCGTCGAGCGCCTTCTGCGGCTCCTCGGCCGCCAGGCCCGGCGACAGCGCGATCTCCACGCCTTCGCCCAGCTCCTGGCCCAGCTTCAGCACGGCCGTGGCCTGGGCCGCCGAGAGCGCCGCGCGGCCCGCCTTGCGGGTGGCCCGCACCAGGCGATGCGCGGCCGACCGGTTCCTGATCACCTGGACCGCCAGGGTCTCCGCCAGCTCGGCCGCGTCGCCCACTCGGAAGAGGTCCACCTTCGCGATGTAGTTCCCCTCGGCCTCGCAGCGGGTGAGCACCGCGTCGCAGACGCTCGTCTTGCCCGTGCGTCGCGGCCCGGCCAGCCACAGGTGCAGTCCGTTCTCGAGCCGGCTCGTGAGCTCGTCAACGTCGCGCTCCCGGCCGATCATCTGGCTTGCCGGGATCGGCTCGTTGGTGGGGAAGAGCTCCGCGCTGGCCTGTCGCATCCTTCAGAGGATAGGCCGTCTTTACACGATTGCTGCGTAATGCTTACGCACTCCCAGGAGCAGGCCGACTACACTGCTGTTGTGTAGTTATTACACGTATTCTGTGTAAATAGCTCAGGCACCCACGTAAGCGGCCACTACGTCATCGAAGTCCCCGTCGGCGCGCACCCGCCCGCCCTCGAGCCAAAGCGCACGGCGACAGAGGCGGCCGAGCAGCTCGTGGTCGTGTCCCGTGGCCACCACTATGCCGCCGCCGGCCACGATCTCCGTGGCACGCGCCTCCACGAGCGCGCGGAACTCGTGGTCGAGGGCCTCGTGGACCTCGTCCAGAAGCAGCAGCTCCGGGCTCAGGCACTCCGCCACCGCGAATCCCAGCCGAGCGAGCATTCCCTGGGAGTAGGTGGACACGGGCCGGTCGAAAGCGTCACCCACGCCGCTCCTCTCCTTCATCCATTCGAGCCGCGATCGCGTCTCACGCGTGCTGAGCCCGCCCAAGACCCCGAGCAGGTCGCAATTCTCGCGACCGCTCAGCGACCACACGAGCCCGGCCTCGGTGGACAGAAGCGACCCGACCCTGCCGCGTACCTCGATGCGCCCCTCGTCGGGATGGAGCACGCCCGCCATCGTCCGCAGGAGCGTGGTCTTGCCCGAGCCGCTGGGCCCAACAAGCGCCACGCCCTCACCGGGATCGAGCGTCAGGTCGACGCCGCGAAGCCCCCAGACCGTGTCCACCCCGCGTCGCAGCCGGGCGAGCGCCGGAGTGGTGACGCGCCGGGCGCGGTCGAGCTGGAAATGCACTCCCACTCCGTCCGCGTGAACCAGGGCGCCCATCAGACCACCTTGGCGAAATGGCGCTGCTCGCGGTTGTAGAGCGGCAGCAGCGTCACGAGCAGCAGGGCCGCCGCAGCAAGCGGGTATAGGAGCTCCCACGCGGACGGGGACTGTCCGTAGAGGAAGATGTCGCGGTAGGACTCGAACAGTCCGGTGAGCGGGTTGAGGGGCAACAGGTCGCGCGCGCTTCCGTGGACCTGGTCGAGAGCCACCAGACCGGGGGCCACGAAGAAGAGGATCCGAACGCAGGCCACCGCCACGGAACGCAGGTCGTAGAACCAGAGCCCGATCAGCGAAGCCGCGTAGCTGAAGCCGACCGCGAGGGCGAGCGACACGGCGAGCACGGCCGGGAGCCAGGCGAGCGCCAGCGTGGGCGCCACCCCGTACGCGGCCATCATGATGCCCACGAGCGCCAGACTGGGCACGAACACCACCGACGCTGTGAGCGCGGACACCAGCGGGATCAGCAGCCGCGGGAAGGCCATGTTCTGGATGATCGTCTTGCGCACGTTCACGGCGTTGAGGGCGTTGACCACGGCCGTCATCACGAGCTGGAACGGCACGACCGCGCATGCGAGGCTCAGGCCCGGTGCCTCGTCCGGCCTGTCGAGCACCAGCGATACGAGCAGGAGATAGACGCCCACGAGCGCGAACGGCTCGATCAGCCACTTGACGACCCTGAGAGGCCCGCGCCCGTAGCGCTCGCGGACGTCCGCCAGCACGAGCGCTCCGAGCACGTCGGCCAGCCGCCGCGCGCCCGGTTGACTCACGACAGGCACCGATGGCGGGCGCACGATCGGTCGAAGATACAGCCGGCACGAGCACCCGCGATCCATGCGAGACTGACCGAGGTGGGGCCCGTACGCATCGGACTCGTGGGATGCGGGTTTGTGGCCGAGCACCGGCACATGCCGACGCTCGCGCGCCTGCCCGGCCTGCAGGTGGAGGCTGTGGCCGACACTGACGAGGCGGCCGCCGGTCGCGTGGCGGAGCGTTTCGGGATCGCGCGACGCTACGCGAGCGCGGGCGAGCTGGCCGAGGACCCGGGCGTGGAGGCGGTGGCCGTCTGCGTGCCCACCGGAGCCCATGTGGACGCGGCGATCGCTGCGATCGATGCCGGCAAGCACGTGTTCGTCGAGAAGCCGCTGACCCTCTCGCTCGATCAGGCCGACGCCCTGCTCGAACGTCATCGGGCCTCGCCTGTGAAGGCCATGGTGGGCTTCAACCTGCGGTCCCACCGCGTGGTCCGCGCGGCGCGGGACCTGGTGCGGTCGGGCGCGATCGGATCGGTGGGCTCGGTGACGGCCGCATTCGACGACGCGCGCTTCTCGATGCCGGACCTTCCGGCCTGGCGCATGCGACGAGAGTCGGGCGGCGGCGCTCTGATCGACAAGGCGATCCACCACCTCGACCTCTGGCGCTTCCTACTCGGCGACGAGATCGACGAGGTCTTCGCCTTCAGCCGCGCCGGGCGAGGCGACGACGAGACGGTGGCCGTGTCCGCACGGATGAGGGGCGGCGCGCTGGCGACCCTGCAGGCCTCGGATGACACGGTCACCCGCAACGAGCTGGTCGTCAACGGCGATCGCGGCTCGGTGCTGATCGACTGCTACCGCTCGGACGGCATCGAGCTGGTGGGGTTGACGGACCTTCCGGGCGCCCCGCGCACGCGTCTGCGCCGGGCGCTCTCGAACCTCCGTCAGGTCGGCTCGAACCTCGGAGAGATCCGGAGCGGTGGGGCGTTCGACGGCTCCTACGACGCACATTGGCTCGCGTTCGCGCGCTGCGTCCGCGGCGAGGAGCCGTCGGTGTGCACGCTCGAGGACGGCCGGCGCGCCCTGCAGGCCGCGCTCGCGGCCGCGCACTCGGCGTCGGTCGGCCAGCCCGTGAAGGTCGAGGACGCACCCGCCGTCCCCAGCCCGGCCGCCCCGGCCACGGTGGGGCGATGACCGACGGTCCCGAGGTATCGGTGCTGCTCCCGACCGACTCCTTCGAGACCGTGGAGAAGATCCTCAGCTGCCTGCGCGCCCAGCCGCGGGCCGACAGGCTCGAAATCGTGCTCGTGGCGCCCTCCAGCTCCGGGCTCGAGGACGGCGACGCGCGTGTGCACGGCTTTGCAAGCGTGCGGGTGATCGAGGCGGCCGACATCGCGGAGCTGCCGCGGGCGAGGGCACGCGCGCTGCGTGCGGCAAACGCGCCGCTCGTGCTCTTCGCGGAGACCCATGCGTACCCCAACGCGGAGTACCTGGACCGGCTGGTCGAGGCGCACGCGGGCCCGTGGCCCGTGGTCGGTCCGTCGATCGGCAACGCCAACCCCGGGAGTCTCATGAGCTGGGCATCGCTCCTCATGGACTACGGCCAGTGGGTGGAGCAGGACGAGCGCGGCGTGACCTCGGACGTGCCCGGACACAACAGCCTCTACAAACGATCGGCGTTGCTCGACCTGGGGGAGCTCGACGAGCTCATGCGGGCGGACACGATCATGCATGCCGAGTTCCGCGCGCGTGGGCAAGAGCTGTTCCTCGAGCCGGCCGCGCGGGTGGACCACCTGAACGTGTCGCGGTTTCGCTGGGCGCTCATCGAGCGCTTCGAGTCCGGCCGCACCTTCGCCAGCATGCGCGCACGCGGATGGGCTTGGCCGCGGCGGGTGGCCTACGCGCTGGGGTCGCCGCTCATTCCGGTGGTGAGGTTCCGGCGCATCCGCCTTCACTTGCGCAGGTGCCGCGATGCGCCATCGATGGTCCGGCTCGCGCCGCTGCTGGGCCTGGCGCTCGCCGTCAGCGCGTTCGGGGAGTTCGTTGGATATCTGCTCGGCCGCGGCAAGACGGACAACATCTACGACATGGAGCTACACAAGGTGCGCTACGTGGGGCGCCGCGAGCGGGCGGTCGAGGACGACAGAAGTCGCTGGCCGCGCTGACGCGGTGGACCCTTTCTGCTCGGTCATCATCCCGACGCACCGTCGCCCCGATCAGCTCTCGGAGTGCCTGAGCGTCCTTGCGGCGCTCGACTACCCCGCCGACCGATTCGAGGTGATCGTGGTGGACGACGGCGGCGGCATACCGCTCGAGCCGGTGGTGGCCCCGTTCCGCGACCGGATCCAGCTGACCCTCCTGACCCGCGCTTCCGCCGGTCCCGCGGCCGCCCGCAACGCAGGTGCCGCGCAGGCGCGAGGCGAGCTCCTGGTCTTCACGGACGACGATTGCCGGCCGCGCGCGGACTGGCTCGACCGGCTGGCCCGGCGCCACGCCGCGCAGCCCGGGCACGGCCTGGGGGGCAGGACCGTGAACGCGCTGGTCGGCAACCCGTACGCGAGTACGAGCCAGCTGGTGATCAGCGTCGGCTACGCGCAGAACAACGCGG
This sequence comes from uncultured Thermoleophilaceae bacterium, assembly GCA_963811055.1. GTDB lineage: Bacteria > Actinomycetota > Thermoleophilia > Solirubrobacterales > Thermoleophilaceae > JACVRW01. The sequence goes on along the minus strand of CAWEPQ010000003.1, from coordinate 109,860 downwards.
ACCATGACGACGCGCGCTTCTTCGCGTCCAACAACCTGGCCTTCCCGAGCCGGGGCTTCCGTGAGCTCGGCGGGTTCGACGAGAGCTTCAGGACATCGGAGGACCGTGAGCTGTGCTCGCGCTGGGTGCTCGACGGACGCCGTTTGGGATACGAGCCCGCCGCGGTGGTGGAACACGCGAGCCCGCTCACGCTGCGGAAGTTCTGGCTCCAGCACGTGGCCTACGGAAGGGGAGCCTTCCGCTACCACGCCACCCAGGCGCGCCGGGGCGCACGCGTGAAGCTCGAGCCGTCGTTCTACGGATCCCTGGTGCGCGACGCGCTCCGCCGGCCGCGGGGCGAGGGCGGCGTCGTGCTCCTGCTGCTCTGTGTCTGGCACGTGGCCAACACCGTGGGCTTCGCGCGCGAATGGCTGGGCGCGCGCGAGCGGTCGCCCACGCCGCTTGCAGGCTCGGTCACGGTGCTTCACGTGACCTGGTCCGGCCGGATCGGTGGCATCGAGCGCTTCCTGTCGACGGTCGTCCTGGAAGCCGCGGCGCGTGGGGGACCGTCCCATCGCGTTTGCTTCCTGGACGGGCGCGGGCCGATCGGCGACCGGCTCGTGGCGGCCGGGCTGGCCACCAGGCTCGGAGCCCGGCGCGGCCCCGGTCCGCGCGCAATGGCCCGCCTGGCGGCGACTCTTCGCCGAACGCGCCCAGACGTGGTGCACCTCCACACGCATTCGCTCGCGGTGCACGCGACGTCAGTAGCGGCGCTCCCGAGCGCCACACGGATCTACACGGAGCATTCCCCGCGGGCCCTTCGGAACGACCGGAAGTTCGATCTCCTGTACGGGCTGCTGCGGGCCACCACGGCGCGGTTCGTGGCCCCGGGGCCGGCCATGGCGAGCGCGATCGAGCGCCACGGAGTCGATCCCGCGCGCATCGTCGTGTCGCCGCACCCGCTGACGGTGCCGCGGTCACCTGGCGAGATCGAGCCGGCGGAGCGAGGGGACACGGTGGGGGTGGTGGCACGCCTCGAGCCGCAGAAGCGCGTGGACCTTTTCGTGGACGTGCTGGCCGAGCTCCACCGGCGTGGCGTTACCTGCGGCGGGATCGTGGTGGGCGACGGCTCCGAGCGGGCGAGCCTTATCGCCCGACGCGACCGGGCCGGGCTTCACGACGCGATTCAGCTCGCCGGCGAGCGGGAGGACGTGGTGCCGTGGCTCGACCGGCTCGACGTGTTCCTCATGACCTCCGACTCCGAGCCCTTCGGCCTGACCGCGCTCGAGGCGATGGCGCGTGGCGTGCCGGTCGTGGCCATGCCGTGCCCGGGTGGCCTGTCCGATCTCGTCCAGGCAGGGGGGCTTCTGCTCGCCGACCGGTCGATTGTGGGCGCGGCCGACGCCATCGAGCGTCTGCTCCGCTCGCCCGCGTCCAGGGCCGCCCTGCGCGAGGCCGGTTACGCGCTCGCCGAGCGGCACTCTCCTCGCGCGGTCCTGGCGGATCTGGAGCGGATCTACGCGGACGCCGCCTCGCCCGCCTGAGGCGCGGATCGCGCCCTGTCCCGGGCGAACAGCAGCAGCCCCAGGGGAGCGGCCAAGAGGGCGATCCCGCTGTGCAGGACGTGGAGAACGAAGCCGCCCGTTACCGCGCGTACGCCTCCCCGCCGGAGCAGCAGCGAGTAGAGCCGCGCGTTGATCCCGACGAACATGGCCCCAAGCAGCGCGGCCGCGGCGGGCCGGCCGAGCACGGCGAGCGCCAGCGCCGCAAGGCAGGCGATCGTGCCGGCCAGATGGCGCCCGCTCACGTTGAGACGGACCGAGGACCGGCCTCGGGCGAGCATCAGGGCCACCCAGGGGGCGCCCCGGTGGACCAGGTCGGTGACCACCATGCTGCGCAGGCCCCAGCGCTTCAGGTGGGTGCCCTGGATGCGCGGGTCCAGCTCGATCGTGCCGGTTCTGGCCAGCCTCAGGCCAAGCTCGATGTCCTCCACCGATGGCACCGGAAAGCGGCGGGAGTCGAAGCCCCCCACGGCACGAAACGCGTCGCCGCGCACGGCGCCCAGGCCGGCCCAGAAGGTGGTGGCCCTCCCAGCGGAGCTGTGGTGGATCCAATGGTGGAGGAGGTTGCGGAAGATCGAGACCACCCCGTCCGCCTCCGGCGTGGCGTCGTAAGAGCCGAACACGGCCACCCGTTCGGGATCGGTGGCGAGCGCGGTACGGATGCGCTCGAACGCGTCCCGGTGCACGAGCACGTCGGAGTCCACGAACACCAGCACGGAGCCCTTGGCTCGGGCCGCCCCAGCGTTACGCGCGGCGGCTGGTCCCGATCGCGGGGGCGAGTCCACGACGATGACCTCCTCGGGAGGGCCCACGGCGCGGCGGATGGCGTCCACGCAGCGCTCGAGCGTCGCGGGCCGGTCCGTGGCGGGCACGATGACACTGAGCCGGAGCGGCTCCGGGGCCTGCTCACCTGCCGTTCTCACCAGGCCAGTCTCCCCCGTCTGCCTACCCGTCGAGCCGGTACCAGTCGACGTAGCTGCCGCACGCCCGCCGGAGCGGGACCTCGTGCCCCCGGTCGTCCGCGCGTGTGGCGGTCACGTCGCCGATCAGGGCGGTGCGGACCACGTCGCTCCGGCGCCGCGCGCGCGGCCTCACCTCGATCCTGACCGGCGCCCCGCCCATGACCCGCCCCAGCGCCGCGAAGGTCGAGCGGCTGCCGAGGTACGCAGGCAACCGGCGGCGCTCGGACCCGATCACGACGTCCAGCGGCACATCGCTGAAGTAGCGCAGCGAGATCTCCCAGGCCCCCTCGCCGAGGCCCAGCTGCTGGTGGAGCGGCCGGCCGCCGGCGGTCGCGCCACCTCCTGCCGGCAAGCCGTCGGGCAATCTCCAGGAGTCCGCGGCGCCGACCACGGGCATCGGCCGCACCCATGCCGTGCCGCGCTGCCGGGCCAGGGTCCGCGCCGCCGGCTGCCGGCAGTCGAGCGCCAGGCCCGGGGCCTCGCCCTCCATCAGGATGGACCGGGGCGGCGTGGGTCCGTGGCGTCGCCACAGCACGTGCCAGCGCGTGCGCGCGACCGGCTCCAGGTTGGGCGGCGGCATCGAGGCGTACGCGGTACGCGCCGTGACCACGAACTCATAGGCGTCGAGGGCGCCCGGTCCTACCGAGTCCCAGTCCACCGCCGCCGGGAGTGGGCCGGAGGACGACTTGGACGGAACCGCCGTCAGCGGCCTGAGGTGCAGACCCGCCGCGCTCTGGAACCCGGAGATCCGGGCCCCGCGGAGATCCCAGCCCACGAAGACGTCCCGATCGAGGTAGAGCACGTCCGCCCCCTTGACGAGCGGGCGGAAGGCGGCGAGGTCGGGCCCGCGCTCCCCCGGTCGCACGTGCGCGGCCCGGAGGGCGAGCGCGCTGGAGTAGACGGCCAGGGCGGCGAACAGCGCCACCGCCGCGATGCGCACCACCGGCAGCTTGACCCCGAGTAGGCCCCGAATGGCTATCAGCGTCAGCACGGGAGCCACCACGGCGAGCGCCTTACCGCTGAAGTACGCCAGCGTGACCGGTCGCGCGACGGCGTAGACGGTCACTCCCGCGAGAGCCGCGGCCAGAAGGACGCGCTCCCGCCCGCGCCAGCACCAGAGCGCTCCGAGGAGCACGCCCGCCGTGGCCACCACCACGCCCAGCTCGAGCCAGGCCCTCGCCCTGTCGCTGAAGCGGAAGTCGGGACTGGGCCAGATGCCGAACGCCTCGAACGGCGAGAGCTGCCCGACGAAGTTGCCTCCCGCGCCGCGGTCGTCGATGAAGCGCCCGGGCCCGTTGCTGAAGAACCCGGAGGACCGTGCCGCGAGTAAGACGACGGCCACCGCGCCAAGCACGCCGGCGAGTCCGAGCAGCAGCCGGCGCATGTGCGTGACCCGCAGGCCGGCGCGCGCCGGCGGTCCGTACTCGAGGACTCCGAGCCAGGCGAGCGTACCGGCGGGCCACACCAGCGCCGTCAGCCCGAAGTCCGCCACCCCGGCAGCGGCGGTCAGCGCAAGGGCCGCGATGTGCCGTCGCTCGAGCCGACCGCCGCGCACCGCGTCCCTCAGCGTCAGCGCGAACCCCAGGAAGAACAGCGCGAGCAGCGGCTCCTTGAAGGCGCCCTGGGCCAGGTAGGACGCCAGCAGGTAGGGAATGCCCACGACCGACGCGCCGAGCATCCTGAGGGGCCAGGAAACCCCCTCGAAGGCGGCGAGCGCGACCAGCGCCAGCAGCACGGGTGTGACCAGCAGCAGGCCGGTGAACGCGTCGTCGACGCCCATCCCTGCGCCGGCCGCGACGGTGGCCACGAGGGCGTGGGGCCCGATCGGATAACCATCCGCGAGCACCTGCACGGATGTGCCGTCGGTCCTGAGCACGTCGGCCTGCCGCATGTGGAACCAGATGTCGTCGAGCGCGCTGGCCCCGAGCTCGCCAATCCTTCCGTTCGCGACGAAGGGCAGGGCGCAGAGCACCAGCACCACCGCGGCCACGGGGAGACCCGCGAGTAGCGGCCGCGGGTCCACCCGCGCGCGGATGAGTGTCACGGCGGACAGGACCAGCGCGAGCGCCACCGCGCCCGCGGCCGTGGCTCCGTGCCCGGGCAGACGCACCGCCAGCAGCGCGATCAGCATGAGCGTGGCCAGGCCGACCGCGGGAGCGGTCCACGTCCACTCGCGGCGGCAGCAGAGCGCCGCCCCGACCAGCACCGAGGCGAGGCCGATTACCAGAGCGCTTAGGAAGACGGTCACCTGCGAAGCCCCCTGACGAGCGTCGCAGGTGACGGGCGCTGCTGCGCGGATTGCATGCGTGCGCACGCGGCCGAGCCGCGTGCTTCGCCCCTACAGCTCCTTCACCGCGGCGAGTACAGCTGCCACGGACTTCTTGGCGTCGCCGAACAGGAGCGCGGTGTTCTCGTTGTAGAAGAGCGGGTTGTCGATCCCCGCGAAGCCGGTGTTCATCGAGCGCTTGAGCACGATCACCTGGCCGGCCTTGTCCACGTCGAGGATCGGCATCCCGTAGATCGGGGAGTTCTCCTGGGTGCGGGCGGCCGGGTTGGTCACGTCGTTCGCGCCGATCACCAGCGCCACGTCCGTCTCGGGGAACTCGGGGTTGATCTCGTCCATCTCCTTGAGATGGTCGTAGGGCACGTCGGCCTCGGCCAGCAGCACGTTCATGTGCCCGGGCATGCGCCCCGCCACCGGGTGGATCGCGTAGTCCACGCGCACGCCGCGCTTCTCGAGCTCGTCGGCCAGCTCGCGCACGGTGTGCTGGGCCTGCGCCACGGCCATGCCATAGCCGGGCGCCACCACGACCTTGTCGGCGTAGGCCAGCTGGATCGCCACGTCGGCCGCGTCGGTGGAGCGCACCGGCTTCTGCTCGCCGTCCGCGTCGCCGATCGACACCGACACGCCGCCGAAGCCGCCGGCGATGATGTTGGGGATCGACCGGTTCATGGCGGTCGCCATGAGGTTGGTGAGGATCGAGCCGGACGCGCCGACGATGATCCCGCCCACGATCAGCGCCACGTTGTCGAGCGCGATGCCCGCCGCGGCCGCCGACAGGCCGGTCAGTGCGTTGAGCAGCGAGATCACGACCGGCATGTCCGCGCCGCCGATCGGGAGCACGAACATGTTGCCGAGGAGGCCCGCCGCTACCAGCAGCAGGATGAACAGCCCCTCCGACTCGGCGCCGGCCGCGATCGCCACGGCGGCGCCCACGGCCACGATCGCAAGCAGCGCGTTGATGAACTGCTGCCCCGGCAGCTGGATCGGGCGGCCGGGGAGGATCTCCTGGAGCTTGCCGAACGCGATGTTCGAGCCCCAGAAGGACACCGACCCGACGATGGCCGCGAAGACCAGCGGAATGATCACGTCGGTTGGGAGGTCGCCTCCCGAGTCGCGGAACTCCGCCCACGCGATCAGTGCCACCGCGCCGCCGCCGACGCCGTTGAACAGCGCCACCATCTGCGGCATCGCGGTCATCTTCACGCTGCGCGCCGCCGGTACGCCCACCGCGGTCCCGAGCACGATGCCGAGCGCGATCAGCCCGTAGTCGCCCACGCTCTCGTCCAGCAGCGTGGCGCCCACGGCCACCGCCATGCCTACCGCCGCGACGATGTTCCCGCGCCGCGCGCTGCTCGGATGGTTGAGCATCCGCAGGCCGATGATGAACAGCGAGAACGCGACGATGTAACAGACCCGGATGAAGTCCGGGTCCTGGAGCGAGAAGGCGCCGGTGGTCACGGCTTGGGGTCCTTCTTGGGCTCCGGCCGGCGCTTGAACATCTCGAGCATCCGGTCGGTCACGAGGAAGCCGCCGACCACGTTGATCGTGCCGAACGCGATCGCGATCACGCACAGGAGCTTGTTGAAGGCGCCGTCGGCCTCGCCGATCAGCAGAATTCCGCCGAGCAGGACGATCCCGTGGATCGCGTTGGTGGCCGACATCAGCGGGGTGTGCAGGGTGTTGGGCACCTTCGAGATCACCTCGAGGCCCACGAACCCGGCGAGCACGAGGATGGTCAGTTCCGTAATCAGATCCATCAGCTCTCCGCCGCCTTCTTGGCGCCCTCGTGCACGATCTCGCCGTCACGGGTGATGCAGGCGCCCGCGATCACCTCGTCCTCGAAGTCCAGCGTCAGCTCGCCCTCCTTGACCATCAGCTCGAGCAGCGAGGTCACGTTGCGGGCGTAGAGGCTCGAGGCGTGGTCCGGCATCGACGACGCCAGCCCGATCGGGCCGATGATCGTCACGTCCTCCTTGACCACCGTCTGGCCCGGCTCGGTGAGCTCGCAGTTGCCTCCGGTCTCGGCGGCCAGGTCGATCACCACGGAGCCGGGCTTCATGTTCTTGACCGCCTGCTCGGTCACGAGCAGCGGGGCGCGCCGCCCGGGAACGGCGGCGGTGGAGATCACGGCGTCCACCTGGCCGATCACCTCGGCCAGCAGCTCGCGCTGGCGCTGCTGCTCCTCCTCGGTGAGCGCGCGGGCGTAGCCGCCGGCGGCCTCGGCGTCCTCGAGGCCCATGTCCAGCTCCACGAAGCGCGCGCCCAGCGACTCGATCTGCTCCTTCACGGCGGAGCGCACGTCGAAGGCCTGCACCACGGCGCCGAGCCGGCGCACGGTGGCGATCGCCTGGAGGCCGGCCACGCCGGCGCCGAGCACCAGGACCTTGGCGGGGCGCACCGTGCCCGCCGCGGTGGTGAGCATCGGGAAGAAGCGCGGAAGCTCCTGCGCCGCCATCAGCCCGGCGCGGTAGCCGCTGACCGTGGCCTGGGAGGAGAGCGCGTCCATCGACTGGGCGCGCGTGATCCGCGGGATCGCCTCCATGGCGAAGCTCGTGACCCCGGCGCCGGCCAGGGCGGGAACCGTGTCGCCGCCGCCGAGCGGGTTGAGGAAGCCGATGAGCACCGAACCGCGCCCCAGCCGGGCGATCTCCTCGGGCGACGGCGGGGCCACCTTGGCCACCACGTCGCCGCCGAAGCCCTCGCCGATCGTGGCTCCCGCCTCCTCGTAGGCGGCGTCGGGCTGATGAGCCTCCGCGCCCGCGCCGGACTCGACCACGACGTCGATCCCGCCCTTGGCGAGTCGCTGAACCGCCTCGGGCACGAGCGCGACGCGGCGCTCGCCCTCGGCCTGCTCCTTCGGTACCGAGACCTTCATCTGTGGGGCGTTGGGGCAGCCAGGGGGCGCGAAAGGGTAGTCGAGCGGTGCCCCGCGTGCGCCGTGGCGCGGGAAGGCACATAGACTGCCCGCTCGTGCGCCGACTGCTCGTCCTCGCATTGGTTCTCTCGGCGGCCGCTCCGGCTGCCGCTCAGGCCGCCTCGCCGGCGGTCCCGGGCTGCGCCCTCGGCACGAGCGCGGCCGACCTGCGCGGCTTCGAGGCCGCCGCTCTGGCCCGGGCCGAGCGCCGCTACGACGGGGCCAAGGCCAGACGGGCGTACTCGACCGGGGTCGCGGCCTGGGTGTACGGCCTGGCGCCGCTGAGCGTGCGCAACACGGTGCCGCGCTTCCCGCGCAACTCGATCGTCAGCATCGCCCAGCTGGTGGAGCCGCAGGTGCGCACCGTGGTGGCCCCCAACGTGGACACCACCTACACGGTCGGGCAGATCGACCTCTCCGATGGGCCGCTCGTGGTGGACGTGCCCGACACACGCGGGCGCTACTACGTGCTCCAGTTCATGGACGCGTACTCGAACACGTTCTCGTACGTGGGCCGGCGCACCACCGGCACCAAGCCCGGGTCCTACGCGCTCGTGCCGCCCGGGTACTCGGGGACGCTGCCCGCCGGCGTCGAGCGCATCCAGAGCCCCACCAACCTGATCTGGCTGATCGGCCGCACGCTCGTGAACGACGCCGCCGACCTCGTGCCGGTCACCGACCTGATGCGCGAGTACCGGCTCACGCCGCTGGCGGCCTGGTCGGCCGGCCAGCGCGCCAACCCGATCGTTCTGCCGGCCTTCCCGCCGCAGCAGAACCAGCTCGTGCTGCCCAAGGGCCTCGCGTACTTCGACCAGCTGGGCGAGGCGCTGGCCGCCAACCCGCCGCCGAAGGCCGACGCCTGCGCCCTGCGCGCCTTCCGCAAGGTCGGGATCGGCGCGGGGCTCACTCCCTCGACCCAGGCCAAGGGCGCGGTCCGTGCCGCCCTCCTCGCGGGGGCCAGGGCCGGGCCGCGGCTGGTCACCCGCGCCGTGGCGCAGGTGAACGCGTACAGCCGTGTGCGCAACAACGGCTGGCTGGTGTCGCTCGGCTACATCGGCGACTACGGACGCAACTACCTCGGGCGCGCGGTCATCGCCCGGTTTGCCCTGGGCGCCAACACGGCGCCCGAGACCGTCTACCCGTCGGCCGTCACGGACAGCGGCGGGCGCCCCCTGACCGGCCGCCATCGCTACCGGCTCCGCTTCGCGCGCGGCAAGCTGCCGCCGGCTGACGCCTTCTGGTCGATCACGATGTACGAGAGCGACGGCTACCTCCACCCCAACGCGGCGCGCCGCTACGCGATCGGTGACCGCACCCCCGGACTGCGCCGCGGCCGCGACGGCTCGCTCACGCTCACGCTCCAGAACGCCCGGCCGGCGGGTGCCGCAGCCGCCAACTGGCTGCCTGCTCCCAAGGGGCGGTTCCGCATGATCATGCGGGTCTACGAGCCGCGCAGCTCGGTGCTCAAGCGCCGCTGGCGGCCTCCGCCCGTGGTCCGCCTCAAAGCGGGGTAGCCCGGCCGCGCCGGGGTCTAGACTCGACACTCCGCGCCCGTGGAACGAAGGACAGTCGAGAAGAAGGATCGAGTCGTGGTCCGGTTCGCCGGGGACTCCGGCGATGGGATGCAGCTCACGGGCAGCCGCTTCACCGACGCCACGGCGATGGTGGGGAACGACCTGGCGACGCTCCCGGACTTCCCCGCCGAGATCCGCGCCCCGGCCGGCACCCCGCACGGGGTCTCCGCCTTCCAGATCCACTTCGCCTCGCGCGACATCCTCACGCCGGGCGACCACCCGAACGTGCTCGTGGCCATGAACCCGGCCGCCCTGATCACGAACCTCGCCAACGTCGAGAAGGGCGGCACCGTGATCCTCAACGAGGACGGGTTCACGAGCCACAACCTGCGCAAGGCCGGCTACGACGCGGACCCGCTCGAGGACGACACGCTCGACGGCTTCCAGGTCTTCCGGGTGCCCATGACGAGCATGACCGTCCGCGCCACCGAGCACATCGAGGGCATCACCCCGCGCGACGCCGCCCGCTGCAAGAACGTCTTCGCGCTCGGCCTCGTGTCGTTCATGTACGGGCGCCCCACCGAGCCCAGCGTGGACTGGATCACCAAGAAGTTCGAGCACGACCCGCCGGTGCGCGACGCCAACCTGGCCGCCTTCCGGGCGGGATACAACTTCGGGGAAACCGCCGAGCTGATCGCGGTGACCTACGAGGTGGCGCCGGCGCCGGCGCCACCCGGCATCTACCGCAACGTGAACGGCACCCAGGCCCTCGCGTACGGCCTGATCGCGGCGGGCGTCAAGTCCGGGCTCGGCCTCTTCTACGCCAGCTACCCGATCACCCCGGCCTCCGAGCTGCTGCACGCGCTGTCGCGCTATCGCCGCCTCGGGGTGCGCACGATCCAGGCCGAGGACGAGATCGCCGCGGCCAGCATGGCGCTCGGCGCCGCGTTCGCCGGCCAGCTCGGGGTGACCGCCACGAGCGGGCCGGGGATGGACCTCAAGTCCGAGACGATCGGGTTGGCCGTGGCGATGGAGCTGCCGCTGCTCGTGATCGACGTGCAGCGCGCCGGGCCGTCCACCGGGATGCCCACCAAGACCGAGGCGGCCGACCTGCTCTCCGCCCTGTACGGGCGCCACGGCGAGTCGCCGCTGCCGGTGATCGCGCCCTGCACGCCCTCGGACTGCTTCCACTCCGGCATCGAGGCCGCGCGCATCGCGATCCGGCACCGGACCCCGGTGATCCTGCTCTCGGACACGTTCCTGGCCAACTCCTCCGAGCCCTGGCTCCTGCCGGACGTGCACGAGCTGCCGGACATCGACCCCGGCTTCGCCACCGGCCCCAACCAGGACGGCGCCTTCATGCCCTACCTGCGCGATGAGCTGCTCGCGCGGCCGTGGGCGGTGCCCGGCACACCGGGCCTGCGCCACCGGATCGGCGGTCTCGAGAAGGAGGACGGCAGCGGCAACATCTCCTACTCGCCCGAGAACCACGACCACATGACCCGGCTCCGCGCCGAGCGCATCGCGCGCGTGGAGGTGCCCGACCTCGAGGTGGACGACCCCGACGGCGAGGCGACGCTGCTGGTGCTCGGCTGGGGGTCGAGCTACGGCGCGATCCAGGGCGCGGCGCGGCGGGTACGGCGCGAGCAGGGCGTGAGCGTGGCCGCGGCGCACATCCGCCACCTCAACCCGCTGCCGCCCAACCTCGGTGAGGTGCTGCGCTCCTACGAGCGCGTGCTCGTGCCCGAGATGAACATGGGCCAGCTGGTCAAGATCCTGCGGGCGCGAGTTCCTGGTGGACTGCGAGAGCTACACCAAGGTCGACGGGCTGCCGATCTTCACGCGCGACGTGATCGAGCAGATCCTGGCGCGCGTGGGCGGCTCGTCAACGGGGACGTGAGCGGAAACAGCCACGGCGGCGGCGCGCCGCTCACCAAGGCTGACTTCTCCTCCGACCAGGAGACGCGCTGGTGCCCGGGCTGCGGCGACTACGCCGTGCTCGCCTCGGTGCAGTCGTTCATGCCGGAGCTGGGGATCCCGCCGGACCGGATCGTGTTCGTGACCGGCATCGGCTGCGCGGGCCGCTTCGTCTACTACATGGACACCTACGGGATGCACGGCATCCACGGCCGCGCCCCGGCGCTGGCCACCGGTGTGGCCACCTCGCGGCCGGACCTCTCGGTGTGGGTGGTGAGCGGCGACGGCGACGCGCTGTCGATCGGCGGCAACCACCTGATCCACGCCCTGCGCCGCAACGTGCCGCTCAAGATCCTGCTGTTCAACAACCAGATCTACGGCCTCACGAAGGGCCAGTACTCGCCCACGAGCGAGGAGGGCAAGGTCACGAAGTCCACGCCCTTCGGCTCCCAGGACCACCCCTTCAACCCGGTGGCGCTGGCGCTGGGCGCCGAGGCCACGTTCGTGGCGCGCACGGTCGACACCGACAAGGCGCACCTGGCCGAGACGCTGCGGGCCGCCGCCGCGCACCAGGGCGCCTCGATCGTCGAGATCTACCAGAACTGCAACGTGTTCAACGACGGCGCCTTCGACGCGGTGCGCGCCAAGGGACAGCGCGAGCTGAACCAGATCCGGCTGGAGCACGGCAAGCCGATCCGGTTCGGCGCGGACGCCGAGCGCGGCGTGGCGCGCGGAGCCGACGGCCGGCTCGAGCTGGTCGAGGTGGCCGACGTGGGGGAGGGCGCTCTGCTCGTGCACGACGCCCACCGCCAGGAGCCGAGCCTGGCCTTCGAGCTGGCCCACCTGGCCAGGCATCCCACCGGGCCCGACCCCGATCGGCGTGTTCCGCGACATCGAGCGGCCGGTCTACGGAGAGGAGCTGGCGCTCGAGCTCGAGCAGACGCGCGCCGGCGTGGGGATCGACGAGCTGGAGAAGCTCCTCCGCTCGGGCGATACCTGGACCGTGGCCTGAGGCTGCGCCTAAGCAGCGAGGTCCGAGACCGAGCTCGGTCACCGCGCCGTGGCGGTGCTCCTCGGCGTGGCGGGCCAGCTTCTCGAACAGCCGGTGGGCCGGCCTGTTGTCGCTCGCCATCGTGGCCGTGAAGCGGCGGATGCCGCGCGCCCGGGCGCGCGGGGCCAGCTCGTCCACGAGGAGCGTGCCGATTCCGTGGCCCTGCCACTGGTCGGCCACCACCACGGCCACCTCGGCGGCCTCGGGGTCGTCGGCGAGCCGCACGTAGCGGGCCACTCCCACCAGGGCGCGGGCGGCGCCGTTCGGCCGCTCGGCCACCAGCGCCATGTGATTGCGCCCGTCCACCTCGGTCAGGTAGCGCAGCTCGGCGCGGCTGAAGCTCGGCTTGGGACTCAGGAAGCGGCGCTGAATGCTCGCTTCCGAGAGGTTGTGAAGCCCCTGCTGCGAGCATCCGCTTGTCGTCCGGCCGGATCGGCCTGATCAGGATCGGACTGCCATCTGGAAGCCGCTTGAGCACATTCCTAGTGTGGCGGCAAAGGGGGCGAGCCTGTGTGCGCCGCCTCACGCTCCCAGTCGAGCTCGGTGCGCACCCCCAGCGCGCTCAGAGCCTGGTTCCCGGCCTCGAGGTCGGGGCAGTCGCGCACGGCGGCGGCCAGCCTGGCGGCCGAGCTCACGGCCACAACGGGGTCCAGGTACACGGTCATCGCGCCCACCGGCGACAGCTGCACAGCGCGCCGGCCCTCGCGGATGGCCGTCTCGCCCAGCTCCCCGCGGAAGCAGCGCAGCGCCTGCGCGCTCGCCTCGGTGGGCACCGCCGCCACCGCGGCGTCGAGGCGCTCCACCACCGGCTCGGTGAGCCCGCGCGCGCCGGCCAGGCCGCCCGCCGCCGCCACCTCCGCCAGCCTCGCCAGCACCTCCGAGGGGGTGAGCTCGCCGTCGCAGCCGATCCCGAACACCGCGGCGAGCACCGGCACCGATCCCTCGCCGGCGAGCACCGCCCCCGCGGCGAGCATCACCGCGTCGCAGAGCGGGCTGGCGAGGCCTGGCTCGTCGCCGTGGGCCAGGGCGTCGCCGCCCACGTCCACGAGCACGAGCAGGTCGCACTCGAGGCGCTCGACCGCCTGCGCCAGCCCGCGCGCCACGGTCGGAGTGCCGCGGTTCACGTCCACGAGCACCGTGGGCTCGCCCAGGAACTCGGCCATCCGCGACTCCGCGAAGCGCACGCCGCTGGACCGGACCCGTGTCGCGGCGCCGGCGCGGAGCACCCCGGGGGCCAGCTCCTCGGCGTCCGCGATCTCCGCGGCGCCGCGCGGACCGGGCAGCGGATCGATCGGCCGGCGCTCCCACGTGACGCCGCCCAGCACCGGATGCGCCCCGGCGTAGAGCCGGCACGCCTCCCCGGTGGCCAGCGCCCCCACCACGTCGCCGCCTCCACCGATCCCGATGCACAGCGGGCGGCGGGCCTCCGACAGCAGTCGTTCGGCGTCCATGGGCCTGACGCTATCCAGAACGAAGCGGGGCGGCCCCAAGGGACCGCCCCGCGAGACTCCGATACTGCCGGCGCTACTGGACCAGGCCGCTCTCCGACAGGTACTCCCCGGCCACCTGCTCCGGGGTCTTCTTGTCGATGTCCACCCGGGCGTTCAGCTCCTGGATCGCCGCGGCGTTGAGCCCCTCCTGGAGCTTCCCGACCACCTCGGGCAGGTCGAGGCCCGCCTCCTGGTAGGTCTCGTCGGTCACGAGGAGCATCGAGTTGTATGGCGGGAACATGCCCTTGTCGTCCTCGAGCAGCACGTATCCGTTCCGCTTGATCTGCGGATCGGTGGTGAAGACGATCGACAGGTCGGCCTGCCCCTTGTCGAGCACCTCGTGGCGCAGCGCGATGTCCACCGGCACGAACTTCTTGAACTTCAGTCCGTAGACGCGCTGCAGACCGAGCAGGCAGTCCTCACGCTGGCGGCACTCCGGCGAGCCGTAGAGCGTCAGGTCCTGAGACTTGCCCTCGAGGTCCGAGATCTTGGTGACCCCGAGCTCGTCGGCCTTCTCCTTGGTCAGGCCCACCTCGTTGGAGCTGGTGAACGGCGTGGGCGGCAGCGCCGTGATCTTCTTCTTGGCGAAGTCGGCCTTGGCCTGCTCGTACGCCGCCTGCGGATCCTTGGGGATCTCGTTCGACGGAACGCCGAAGAACGAGCCCAGCGCCGTGCCGGTGTACTCCGGGTAGGCGCTGATCTCGCCCGTCTCGAGCGCCTTCAGCGCGATCTTCTCGTCGCCGAGGTTGAGCTGCGTGTCGACCGTGTACCCGGCCGCCGCCAGACCCTGGGCGTAGATCTCGCCGAGCACCTTCTGCTCGGTGAAGTTCTTGGAGCCGATGGTCAGCTTGACCTTCGCGTTGTCGGGGTTGGACTCGATCGCGGCCGCCGAGCCACCTGTGGTCTCGGTGGCCGCGCCCGTGCTCGACCCCTCCTCGTCGTCCTCGCCGCACGCGGCGATGGTGAACGAGGCCGTCAGCATCAGCAGCAGGGCCAGCAGGCCGGCCGCCAGTGGGTTCCTCTTCATGTTGTGGCTTCCCTCCCGAATCGGAGTCTCATGCGCCGTGACGCGGTGTCGGGTTCGAGCTTCAGCCCTGCGGGCGTCACGGCGCGCTGTACTGCGCCGAGGGCTAGCTCCGTGAAGATTGCGAGTGCCGCCACGCAGATCGCGGCGGCAAGGCGACCTGTGTCGCCGTATCCGGAAACGTTGATGATCGGGTCGCCGAGCGTGTTGATCCCGGCGAGCGGCGCGATCGTGGCGGTGGCGATCACGTTCACCGCCGAGATCCGCACGCCACCGAAGATGAGCGGCAGCGCCAGCGGAAGCTCGACCTTGCGAACGATCTCGGAGCCGGTCATCCCCATGCCGCGCGCGGCGTCCACCGTGTCGCTCTCCACCTGCGTGACCGCCACGTAGGTGTTCGTGAGGATCGGTGGGATCGCCAGCAGCACCAGCGCCAGGGTCACGTTGGCGAAGCCGGTGCCCAGGTAGGCCACGAACAGGGCGATCAGGGCCAGGCTCGGTACCGCCCGGCCGACGTTGGACACGCTGATCGCCAGGAAGCTGCCGCGGCGGATGTGACCGAGCCAGAGCCCCAGCGGGATCGCGAGCGCGCAGGCCACGACCATCGCGACCACGCTCAGCTTCACGTGCTCCCAGGTGAGATCGAGGAACTGCGAGCCGCCTACCTCGGTCCCCTCCTGGGTGGTCTCGCCCTGGAAGATGAACTGGATGGCGTCACCGAAGTCGCCGAGGAACGCGATCGTCGTGCTCATGCGGCCCTCGCCCGGGTCCAGGGAGTGACCGCCCGCTGCACGATCAGGATCAGAACGTCGAGCGCCGCGGCCAGGAGGACCGCGAGTCCGCCCGCGGTCACCACGTTCGACTTGAAGATGATGTCGGCGAAGATCTGCTCGCCGAGCCCGCCCGCTCCCGCGAAGAAGGCGAGCGTGGCCAGCCCGACGGTGGTGGTGGCTGCAATCCGGAGGCCGGCCAGGATCTCGGGCAGGGCCAGCGGCAGCTCCACGCGCCAGAGGAGCTGCCTGTCGGTGAGGCCCATGCCGCGGCCGGCGTCCTTGGTCTCCGTGGGCACGTTGTCGAGCCCGGCCATGATGTTGCGGAAGATGATCAGCAGCGAGTAGGAGACGAGGGCGATGATCGCCGTGGTGTTCCCGCGGCCGGTGATCGGGAGGAGCAGGAAGAAGACGGCGAGGCTCGGCAGCGTGTAGAGCACACCCGTGATCTGTGTGATCGGGCCGATGAACCAGCGCCGCCGGTGGGCCAGCAGCGCGAGCCCGAACGAGATGCCGAACCCGATCACGAGCGAGACCACGGTGAGGTACACGTGCTGCACGAGCGGGTCCGTGTAGCGGTCGAAGTTGTCGACGATCCAGCTCGGGCAGAGCCCGTTGTCGGCCACGCAGTCGGCCTCGCCACCCGAGCGATCCTGGAGCTGCAGCTGGGCGATCAGCTCGAGCATCAGTCGTCAGCCACCAGGGCGTCGGCCCCGTGGGGCACCGTCTCGGGCGGCTCCTTCAGGGCATGCCCGATGATCTCGATGGACAGGACCCCCGCCACCGCCCCCTGGGCGTCCACCACGGGGGCGTACTGGGTCTCGTGCTGGAGCAGATGCGACAGCGCGTCACGCAGCACGTCGTCCAGCTCGACCACCGGCTCGGCGGATGAGCGCAGGTCATCCGTCACGCGCTCGCCGGTCAGCCCCCGCTCGCTGAGCCAGCCGAGCGGCTTGCCCTCGTCGTCCACCAGCAGCGGATAGGGGAGGTCCGAGTCCGCGACCTTCGCGCGCGCCTCGGCGGTCGGCTCGCCCACCCGCACGAGCGGGGCTCGCCAGAGGTCGATGTCGTGCACCCGCTGGAGCGCGAGCCGCTTGAGCGCCCGGTCCGAACCCACGAAGTCCTCCACGAAGCGCCCGTTCGGGTTCATCAGGAGCTCGGCGGGCGGCGCGAACTGGGCGAGCTTTCCGCCCTTCTGCAGCACCGCGATGCGGTCGCCCATCTTGATCGCCTCGTCGATGTCATGGGTGACGAACACCACGGTCTTGCGGATCTCCTTCTGGAGCCGCAGGAACTCGTTCTGGAGGCGCTCGCGGTTGATCGGGTCGATCGCGCCGAAGGGCTCGTCCATCAGCATCAGCGGTGGGTCCACCGCCAGCGCGCGCGCCACGCCCACGCGCTGGCGCTGGCCGCCGGAGAGCTGGCCCGGGAAGCGCGAGCGGGTCTCCGCCGGGTCGAGGCTCACGAGCTCGAGCAGCTCGTCCACGCGCCCGCGGATGCGGTCCTTCGACCAGCCGAGCAGCCGCGGGACGGTGGCGATGTTGTCGGCCACCGAGAGGTGCGGGAACAGCCCGATCTGCTGGATCGCGTAGCCGATCTCGCGTCGCAGCTCCGCCGGGGGGCGCTCGCGCACGCTGCGCCCATCGAGCAGGATGTCGCCCTCGGTGATGTCGATCATGCGGTTGACCATCCGCATCGCGGTGGTCTTGCCGCACCCGGAGGGACCCACCAGCACGCAGATCTCTCCCGACGGCACCGTGAGCGAAAGCCGCTCAACGGCGGGCTGGTCCTGCCCGGGGTAGCGCTTCGTGGCGTCGCGGAACTCCAGGGTCGCTGCGGCGGGGCGTGCAGACGGCCCCGGGGAATGGGCGGGTTCTGAAGAGTTCACGAGGGGGCGCTCGAACGGAGAGCGCCCGAAATGCTACCCGGGTGCGGTGCCCGGCTCTGAGGTGCTTCTCGAAGCCTTAATGTCGGCGTCCGCCAGGCGGGCGAGCTCGCGCGCGAGGTCCGCGCGCAGGCGCACCACCTCGCCCTCGTCGAGCTCCGGATCCCCGGCGGCGGACTCCACCAGCGCGTCTGCCAGCGTTGCGCCGGCGGCGCGAGCCTCCACCTCGGCCAGCTCGCGGTCCAGGGCGCCGCGCATGTCGAGCGCCGACTGCTTGGCGCGCTCGGCCACCGGCTCGATCCGGGCGCGCTCGTCCGGCGGCAGGGCGCTCCAGCGTGAGTAGAGCGAGCGCGTGACCCTCACCGTCAGGGCCGCGGCGCTCGCACCGCCGATCAGTAGCTTCGCCGAGGCCATCCCGCGGGATCGTGACGCGGGGGTGGGACGGACTCGCTTTGCGGAAGCACCCGGCTCGGCCGGGTGCGCACCGATGGTTTCAGCGCTTTGGTATGTCGACCTTGACCGGGTTGGCCTTGGCGAAGGCGTCGTGCCGGATGCCGGTCAGCTGCCACGAGACCTTCACGTGCGGCCGCCGGGTCCGGATCACGAAGCTGTTGCCGCTCACCTCGCGCCACACGATCGCCTTCGAGAAGGAGCGGATCGTGGTGAGCTGGTAGCGGAAGCGCTCGTTCAGGGCCTGGAACCAGCGCGGGAGGCGCACGGTGGCGTAGCCGCGGCCGTCGGTCGTGACCACGCCGTCGTAGATGTTCTTCATGTCCGGCGACTCGACGAACGAGTGCTGGAGGTAGCGGGTGGCGGGTGCGAGCGGGTGGTCGATCCGGAAGGAGCCGCCTCCCTTCGAGAGCAGCCCGTCCACGTTGAGGTTCCCGGTCACCTTCACGTTGCCCGAGAAGAAGCCCGCGTAGGAGTTGGGGTTCGAGCTCAGCGTCCGCGCGAACAGGGCGTCGGCCGAGCTGGTGAGGCTGTTCACCTCGGCGTCGATCGCCCGCCCGCCGCCCGCGGTGCGCGCGAAGATCGCCGCGTTGGGGTTGTTCGCGTTCGCGAGGTCGGCCCAGAGCGCGTAGCCGTCGGTCCCGTAGTTGTAGGCGCCGATCGCATCGCCCCGGGAGCGGGAGGTGGTCTTGCCCACGATCGCCGCGCCCGTGCCGCTGTTCGTGATGTCGAGCAGGGGCACGGAGGCCGTGAAGTTGGACACGAGCGGCGGCACGATGCTGGTGGTCCTCTGGCAGGTCACGGCGCCCATCCGCGAGATCCCGCGGATGGACTGGCCGGCGGGGCACATGCGCGTGAGCGGCCGCTGGACCAGCGAGGAGTCCACGATGTTGGTGAGCACGGACGCGGGGAAGCGCCCATGGCGGCCGAGCGGGAGCAGCATGCCCGGACGGGGGCGGCGGGAGGCGCCGATGCCCCTGACCTTCTGGGCGTTCTTGGCCTTGTCGGCGAGCTTGACCGAGCCCGTCGCGACACTCGGCTGCGCCACCCCGAGGGCGAGCGCCGAGGCCAGCGCCGCTGCAAGCGCGCCCCCCAGGACTCTCGTTCTCGACATGGTCACCCTCCGTGGTGCAGGCTCGCGGTCTGAGCCGTATGTGATCCGGCGGCTGAAGATAGTCCTGGTATCGGCGGGGACCGGCGCGCGCTTCAGTCGGCGCGGGAACGCTCGACGGGCCGCCCACCGCGCGACCACTCGCTCCAGGAGCCCGGATAGAGACGCGCCGGATGCAGTCCGGCCAGCTCGGCGGCCAGCACGATCGTGCACGCGGTCACGCCGGAGCCGCAGTACGCCACCACCCCGCGCCCGGGGCCGGCACCGGCGCGCTCTAGCCGGGCTCGCAGCTCAGCGGGCTCGAGGAAGCGTCCACCCGGGGCTAGCTCCGCGGAGGGCACGTTCACCGCCCCGGGGATGTGGCCGGCCACCGGGTCGATCGGCTCCCACTCGCCGCGGAAGCGCTCCGGCGCCCGGGCGTCGAGGAGCACGGGAGCGGCCGCCGCCTCGTCGGCGTCCGCGGTGTCGCCCTCGCGTGCGCGCGCGATGAAGCCGCCCGGCTCCACGGTCTCCTCGCCTGTGCTCAGCGGCCCGCCGGCCTCGCGCCAGGCGGCCAGGCCGCCGTCCAGCACCGCCACCTCCTCGTGGCCGAAGTGGCGCAGCAGCCACCAGAGCCGGACCGCGCCGCCCTCACCCGCCTCGTCGTAGGCCACGACGCGGGAGTCCGGGCCGATGCCCGCCCGGCGCGCGGCGGCCTCGAACGTGTCGGCGCCGGGCAGCGGATGCCGTCCACGCTCGCCGGGCTCGTTCGCGAGCTCGGAGTCCAGGTCGATGAAGGCGGCGCCCGGCACGTGGCCCGATAGCCATGCGCGGCGGCCGGCTCCCGGCTCCCCCAGGGTGAACCGGCAGTCCACCACCATGAGATCGGGCTCGCCCAGGTGCTCGCGCAGCCAGAGCACGTCCGCCAGCGGTCGCACCGGCGTAGCCTAGGCCGGGTGCGCGCCATGGTGCTGTCAGAAGCCCCCGGACGGCTCGAGATGCGCGACCTGCCCGCGCCGGAACCGGGCCCCGGTGAGCTGCTCCTCGAGGTGAGCGCGTGCGGCGTCTGCCGCACGGACCTGCACATCGTGGACGCGGAGCTGCCGGATCCGAAGCTGCCGCTCGTGCCCGGGCACCAGATCGTGGCGCGCGTGGTGGAAAGCGGCGAGCGCTTCCAGCCCGGCGACCGGGTGGGGGTCCCGTGGCTCGGCCGGGTGGACGGCACCTGCCGCTACTGCCGCTCGGGCCGCGAGAACCTCTGCGACGGGGCGATCTTCACGGGCTACACGCGCGACGGCGGGTACGCCCAGATGGCGGTGGCGGACGAGCGCTTCTGCTTCTCGATCCCGGACGACTATCCGGACCTGCAGGCCGCTCCGCTCCTGTGCGCGGGGCTGATCGGGTACCGGGCGCTGCGGCTGGCGGGGGACGCCGAGCGCGCTCGGCCTCTACGGCTTCGGGGCGGCGGCGCACATCATCTGCCAGGTGGCGCGCCACCAGGGCAGGCGCGTGTTCGCCTTCACCCGAGCCGACGACGTGGAGTCGCAGGAGTTCGCCCGCTCGCTCGGGGCCGAGTGGGCCGGGGACGCGCTCGGCCCGGCGCCCGAGGAGCTCGACGCGGCGCTGATCTTCGCGCCGGCCGGGGAGCTCGTGCCGGCCGCGCTCCGGGCGGTGGCCAAGGGCGGGAGCGTCGTGTGCGCGGGGATCCACATGAGCGACATCCCGTCGTTCCCCTACGAGCTGCTCTGGGAGGAGCGCGTGCTGCGCTCGGTGGCCAACCTCACGCGTGAGGACGGCGAGGAGTTCCTGGCCGTGGCTCCGGCGGTGCCGGTCCACACGGAGGTCGAGGCTCACCCGCTGGCCGAGGCCAACGCGGCGCTGGAGCGGCTGCGGTCGGGCGCGGTGCGCGGGGCGGCTGTGCTCGTGCCCTAGGCGGCGCTTGGCCGAGGCGCACGCGTCCGCGCCGGCTGCCGGCATCGCGTGCGCGGAACTCGGAAAGGGCCTCCGCCACGGCGCGCCAGACGCTCGGGTGAACGGCCATGCCGCAGTGGCTCGTACGGACCTCCACCAGGCGGTCGGCCGCCGGGTCGAGGCACGCGTGCCAGTCCACCACGCCGTCGCTCTCCGAGTACACGGAGACGAAGCCCACGCCGCGCGGCAGCCCGCCGCGCTGGCGCTCCCAGAAGTCCATGCAGCAGTCGCCCTCGAGGCAGCTCGACTTGAAGAGGCCGGGCGCTCCCAGCTGTCCCACCGCCGCCACCGCGCGAACCTGCGCGCGCACCAGCGGGTGCACCGCCAGCGGGTCCGCCTGCGGGGATCCGAGCGTGACTATTCCGGCCACCAGCTCGGGGCGCCGGGAGGCCAGTACCTTCGCGAGCCCGCCGCCGCGGCTCTGACCGACGATGGCCGCGCGACTGCCCTGCTCGCGCACCAGCTTCTCGAGCCGCTTCTCCAGGCGCTCGACAGCGGCCCCGGAGCAGTCCACGTTGGCGAGCATCCCGGCCTTGCTCGGCCGGTGCCCGGTGCGGCGCAGCCAGTTGGCCATGAGGGCGAGCGAGCCGTCGCCGGCCATGAAGCCCGGAATGAGCAGGACCGGCTGCCCGCGGCCGTCCTTCACCCCATGTCCGCGCAGGATCGGATCGCGCAACAGGGCCGCAGTTTCGAGCCCTATGCGCGCCTCCCGCCAGAGAGGCGGCCGATGGCCGCCGGTGATAGGGATCCTTCCGCTCACCGCTGATCCCACCATAACCCGGGTCGCGGCCGAATGCTCGTGGCCGCACCGAATCTCCCGTCGGGACTAGATTTGCGGCGTGCGCGCGGTGACTATCCAGGACGGGCGGCTCGTGGTGGAGGAGCGGCCCGACCCCTCGCCCGGCTCCGGCGAGGTGCTCGTGCGTGTGCGCGCGGCCGGCCTGAACGGCGCCGACATGCTCCAGCTCAAGGGCGGCTATCCCGCCCCGGCGGGCTCACCGCCCGACATTCCCGGTCTCGAGCTGGCGGGCGAGGTGGCCGCCTGTGGCCCCGGGGCGGAGCGCTTTGCCGAGGGCGACCGGGTGATGGCGGTCGTGGGCGGGGGCGGCCATGCCGAGCTGGCCCTGGTGCACGAGCGCGCCGTAATGCCCGTGCCCGAGGGGCTCGACTGGCCCGCGGCGGGCGGGCTACCGGAGGTCTTCACCACCGCGCACGACGCGCTCTTCACGCAGGCCGACCTGCGCCCGGGCGAGCGCCTGCTCGTGCACGGCGCCGCCGGCGGGGTGGGCACCGCGGCGATTCAGCTCGGCCGCGCCATGGGTGCCAGGGTGGTGGCCACCGTGCGCCGCGAGGAGCTTCGCGCCGGCGTGGAGCGCCTCGGCGCCACCGTGATCGCACCGGAGGGCTTCGAGGAGCACGGGCCCTTCGACGTGGTCCTGGAGCTGGTGGGCGCGCCCAACATCCCGGGCAACCTGAAGGCGCTGGCCACCGGCGGGCGCATCGCGGTGATCGGCGTGGGCGGCGGCTTCAAGGCCGAGCTCAACCTGCTGGCCCTGATGGGCAAGCGGGCCCGCATCCACGGCTCGACCCTCCGCAGCCGTCCGCTCGAGGAGAAGGCGATGGCCATGCGCCACGTGGAGCGCGAGGTGCTTCCCCTCTTCGAGTCGGGCGCCCTCGAGGTCCCGGTCGCGGCCAGCTTCCCGCTCGACGAGGCCGAGCAGGCGTACGAGCGGTTCCAGGCCGGCGGGAAGCTCGGCAAGATCGTGCTGCTGGCCTAGCCCCGGACGCGCAGGCCCTCGAGGAGCGCGATCAGAGGCGGCTCGACCTCTCGGCGCGCGGCGGCGTGGTCGGAGGCGTTGGCGATCAGCATCCCCGCCTCGGTCATCGCACCGATCAGCAGATGAGCCAGCGGCCGGACCTCCTGCTCGCGGAAGAGGCCGTGGTCCATCGCGTTCCGCAGGCCGAAGGTGACCAGCCCGAGCGCGTAGCGGGCGTCGATCTCGCGCCACTCCTCCCAGCCGAGCACGCCAGGCGCGTCGATCAGCGAGATGCGCATGATCGCCGGGTCGGTGCAGGAGTCGAGGAACGCCCGCACTCCCGTGACCAGCAGCTCCCACGGGTCCTCGAGTCCCGCGATCCGCTCGCCGATCGACGCCACCAGTTCCTGCTCGAGCTCCTCGTGCACGGCGCGCAGCAGGTCCCGCTTGTCCTCGAAGTGGTGGTAGAGGGCGCCGCGCGTAACGCCCGCGCGCTCCACGATCCGCTCGGTGCCGACGCCCGCGTAGCCGTGCTCGGCGAACAGCTCGCGAGCAGCGCCAAGCAGCGCCCCACGGGTGGCTTCCCCCCTCGACATACAGGGTGTATGCTACGCCATACAGTCTGTATGTTCTCGGCCACAAGGGGAGCTCATGCCAGCCACCGCCTCGCCCGCCCTCGACGTCAAGCGGATCTCGGAGACCTACTTCGCCGCCTGGGAGGCGCGCGACCCTGACGCCATCGCGGCGCTCCACGCCGAGGACACGATGTTCTGGTCCCGGTTCGCGGGGGAGCCGGTCACCGGACGCGCGGCCGTCCGCGACACGTTCGCGGGTCTGTTCGAGACCTTCGAGGACTTCGCGTTCGAGACCTATCGGGTCGTCCACGGTCCCGACCACTGGGTGCTCGACTGGGCGCTGATCGCCCGGGTGGACGGCACCCCGGTGCGCTTCGACTGCATGGACCTGGTGATGCTCTCGCCCGAGGGCCTGGTCGCGCGAAAGGACACCTTCATCGACGCGAGCCAGATCCCGCCGGCACTGCTTGCCGCCAGGACCGAGGAGCCGGCATGAGCGTCGCCGCGGCCACGACGGAAGCGGCGGAGCTCGTGGACTTCTTCCAGGACGGCTGGAGGGCCGGCGCCACCGACCCCGAGCGCTTCTTCGCCCACTTCGGCGGACGCTTCACGCCCGACTGCCTTCTGACCCAGCCGCTGGCAGCCCCGGCGCGCGGGCCCGAGGGCCTGCGGCAGCTCTTCACGCCGCTGTTCCAAGCGGTGCCGGACCTCCGGGTGGACGTGGTCCGCTGGGGCGCCACAGACGACGGCGCACTGATCGAGATCCACCTACACGGCACGCTTGGCGGGCGGCCGCTCGAGTGGACCGCCGTCGACCGCCTCGTGCTCCGCGACGGCCTGATCGCCGAGCGCCACTCCTACTTCGATCCGCTCCCGCTGGTGGCGAAGCTGCTCAAGCGGCCGCGCGCGAGCGCGGGGCTCGTTCGAGCCCTGATCGCAGGAAGGAGTCGGGCGTGAGCACGGCAGAGCGGGCGCGCTGGCGCTCACCGGCGCTCGGGACCAGGCGCGAGCTGGACCTGTCCCAGGGAACTGTGAACGCCTTCGAGGCGGGGTCGGGACCCCCGATCGTGTTCGTGCACGGCCTGCTCGTGAACGCCAACCTCTGGCGCAAGGTCGTGGCGGAGCTGTCGCCGGACTTCCGCTGCATCGCCCTCGACCTCCCGCTCGGCTCGCACCTCACGCCGATGAACCCGGGTGCCGACCTGAGCCCGTACGTGCTGGCGGACCTGATCGCGGATGCGATCGAGGCGCTCGGCCTCGAGGACGTGACGCTCGTGGGCAACGACAGCGGCGGCGCGCTCTCGCAGATCGTGGTCACCCGGCGTCCCGAGCGGATCGGCCGCCTGGTGCTCACCTCGTGCGACTACCGGGACAACTTCCCCCCGCCGATGTTCAGCTACTTCAAGCCGGCGGCCCATGTACCCGGGGCGTTCAAGCTGCTGTTCGCGCCGATGCGCTTCCGGGCGCCGCGCCGGCTGCCGTTCGCGTTCGGCTGGCTCGTCAAGCGCCCGATCGATCGCGATGCCGAGGACTCATACGTGCTCGCCGGCATGGCCGTGCCCGGCGTGGGGGACGACGTGAAGAAGGTCGTCAAGGGGTTCCACAAGCGCTTCACCAACGAGGCCGCCGACCGGCTGGGCGAGTTCGGCAAGCCGGCGCTGATCGCGTGGTCGCGCGACGACCGCTTCTTCAAGCCGGCCCACGCCGAGCGGCTGGCCGACGACCTCGGGAACGCCCGCCTCGAGTGGATCGAGGACGCGCGCACCTTCTCCTCCGAGGATCAGCCCCGCCGCCTGGCCGAGCTGATCGCCGGCTTCGTGCGCGAGCCCGTCTCCGGCGTGGCGCCTTGAGCGACGCGCTGGGCGTGGCCGCGCTTGGCGACCCCGGCACCGGCGACGGGCTGGTGCTCGCCGTGGCCTTCGCCCTGCTCGGCATGGCCGGAGGCCGGCTGGTGAGCGCCGTGTTGGAGCGTCCCTCGGGCTTCTACCCGGTCGGCGCCTACCTCGTCATCGAGCTCGCGTCCGCGGCCGCCCTGATCGTCGCCGTGGTCTAACCCAGCCGCTCGACGATCATGGCCTGGCCCTGCCCGCCGGCCACGCACATGGTCTCGAGGCCGATGGTCTTGTCGTCCGTCTCGAGGCCGTTGATGAGCGTGGTCATGATGCGGGCGCCGGTCATCCCGAAGGGGTGGCCCAGCGCGATCGCCCCGCCGTGCGGGTTCATCTTCTCGAGCGGAATGTCGCACTCGTCCATGATCGGGATCACCTGGGCGGCGAAGGCCTCGTTCAGCTCCACCTGATCCACGTCCTCGATCGTCATGCCGGCCCGGTCGAGCACCTTCTTGATCGCGCCGATCGGGCCGACGCCCATGATCTCGGGCTCGATCCCGGCGGTCGCCGCCGTGATGATCCGGGCGCGCGGCTTCAGGCCAAGCTCGGCGGCCTTGGAATCGGACATCACGAGCACCGCGGCGGCGCCGTCGTTGAGCGGACACGAGTTGCCGGCGGTGACCTTGCCGTCGGGGCGGAAGGCGGGCTCGAGCTGCGAGAGCTTCTCGAGCGTCGAGCTGGCTCGCGGCCCGTCGTCCTTGGCCACCTCGGTGCCGTCGGGCAGCGTGACCGGCACGATCTCGCGGTCGAAGAAGCCGTCCTCCTGTGACTTCACCGCCAGCTCCTGAGAGCGCTGGGCGTACTTGTCCATGTCCGCACGGCTCACCTCGTACTTGTCGGCCACGTTCTCGGCCGTCAGCCCCATCGAGATGTACGCGTTCGGATCGCCGTTGTTGCCCTGGAGATGCTCGTTCTGGTCGGCCTCGCCGGCGGCCTCGGTGCGCTCGTTGTAGCGCGAGACCCACTCCACCCCGGCCGCGATGTAGGCGTCGCCCTGCCCGGCCGTGATCGCGTTGGACGCCGCGCGGATCGACTCGAGGCTGGACGCGCAGTAGCGCGAGATCGTCGCGCCGGTCACGCCCACCGGCAGCCGCTCGGAGAGCAGCGAGACGATGCGCGCGATGTTGAAGGCCTGGAGGCCCTGGGGCATGCCGCACCCCATGTAGAGGTCCTCGATCAGCGCCGGGTCCACATCCGGGTTGCGCTCGAGGAGCGAGTCGACGATGAAGGCGCCCATCTCGTCGGGGCGCAGCTGGGCCAGCGAGCCCTTGAAGGCGCGCCCGATGGGCGTGCGGACGGCATCGACGATCACTGCTTCGGGCATTCGTTCATCTCCTGTTGGGGACTGAAAACGCTAGCGAGGCGCCATACGCAGGGCGCCGTCGAGGCGGATGGTCTCGCCGTTCAGCATCTGGTTCTCGGCGATATGGCAGGCCAGGCGGGCGTATTCGTCGGGCTGCCCGAGCCTGGAGGGGAAGGGGATCTGTGCTCCGAGGGCCTGGCGCGCGTCCTCGGGCAGGGCCGCCAGAAGCGGCGTGTCGAACAGGCCCGGAGCGATCGTGCAAACTCGGATCCCGATGCGCGAGAGGTCGCGGGCCGCGGGCAGCGTGAGACCCACCACGCCGCCCTTCGAGGCGGCGTAGGCGGTCTGGCCGATCTGGCCGTCGAACGCGGCGATCGAGGCGGTCATCACGACCACGCCGCGCTCGCCATCCGCATCCGGCTCGCCGGCAGACATCGCCGCGGCGCCGAGGCGCAGCACGTTGAAGGTGCCGATCAGGTTCACCCGCACGACGGTCTCGAAGGGGGCGAGCTGGGCCGGGCCCTGCTTTCCGACGGTGCGCTCGGCCCAGCCGATCCCGGCGCACGACACGACCATGCGAAGGCCTCCAAGCGCCTCCGCGGCGGCGGCCACGGCCGCCTCCACCTCGGCCTCGGCGGTCACGTCGGCCTGGTGCGACACGGCGCCGTCGAGCTCCTCCGCCAGTGCGGCGGCGCGATCGCCGTCACGGTCGACCACGGCCACGCGGGCGCCGCGAGCGGTGAGCTCGCGCGCTGTGGCCGCACCGAGGCCGGAGGCCCCGCCCGCCACCAGCGCACCGATTCCGTCGAGCTGCATCGGCCGGGCAGGCTATCCGACGGCCGCTCCGCTCAAGCCTGCGGGTCAGTTGTCGACACAAACACCATGTCCACACGCACGGCCACCCGCTCCGCTTTGCTGGAACTTCTCGCCGGCGGTGAGCTGAGGTCGGTCTACCAGCCGATCGTGGCGCTGGCGAATCTGGAGGTCATCGGATACGAGGCGCTCGCACGCGGCCCCGCCGGCTCGGGCCTCGAGCGGCCGGATCAGCTCTTCGGCGCGGCGGCGGTGGCCAACCTCGCCACCGACGTGGACGAGGCCTGCCGCGAGGCCGCCGTGGTGGGGGCGCTCGACGCCGGGTTCAACCCCTCCAGCACCCTGTTCGTGAACGTGGAGGCATCGACCCTCGACGAGGATCGCCGCTTCCAGCCGATCGCCGAGGAGGCCGTGCTCGACGGGCGGCTGCGGGTGATGGTGGAGCTGACCGAGCGCGCGCTGACGGCGCGTCCGCGGGAGCTCTTCGAGCTCGTGCGCTGGTTGCGCCGGCGCGGCTTCGGGATCGCTCTCGACGACGTGGGTGTCGACGAGGGCTCGCTCGCCCTCATGCCGCTGATATCGCCGGACGTGATCAAGCTGGACATGAGCCTCACCCGCCGGCGTCCCGACGCCGACCTGGCCCGCGTGGTGCACGCCGTGCAGGCGGAGGCGGAGCGCACGGGTGCCGCCGTGGTGGCCGAAGGGATCGAGACCGACGAGCACCTCCAGCGCGCGATCGCGCTCGGCGCACGCTTCGGACAGGGCTGGCTGTTCGGCCGGCCCGCACCGCTGCCGGAGAGCTCGGCGCACCCTCGACGCGGGTCCCGATCTCAGGACGGCAGCTCGACCCGTCGGCGCCCAGCCCGTTCACGGCCGTGGCGGCCGAGCGCTCCACCATCGTCGGCGACAAGCCGCTGCTGCTCTCGTTCTCCCGCCAGCTCGAGGCGCGCGCGGAGAGCCTCGACCGCGAGGTCGTTGTGCTCGCGACCTTCCAGGACCAGCGCTTCTTCACGCGGCTCTCCGCGGAGCGCTACCGCGAGCTGGCCCAGCGGGCCGTGCTCGTAGGCGCATTCGGCGTCGGGATGCCGGCGAGCCCGATGCCGGGCGTGCGCGGCGTGTCCATCGAGGAGAGCGAGGCTCTGCGCGGGGAGTGGAACGTGATCGTGATGTCGCCGCACTTCTCGGCGGCGTTCGTGGGGAGGGACCTCGGGGACGAGGGCCCCGACAGCTCGCGCAGGTTCGAGTTCGCGATCACCCACGACCGCGAGCTCGTGATCGAGGCGGCCCGGACGCTGCTGCTCAGGACCGCGCGCTCTACCTGAGCGGCTCCGCGCACCGGAAACCGGCGAAGATCTGGCGCCGCTGCGGCAGGTCCCAGTTGCGGAACGTCTCGCGCGCCACCGCCGGGCGCGTGGCCCAGGAGGCGCCCCGCAGCACCCGATAGCCGCGGTCGAAGAACACCTCGGAGTACTCGCGGTACGGGAATGGCGCAAATCCCGGGTAGCCGCGGAACTCGCCGGCGGTCCACTCCCAGCAGTCGCCCACGAACGGCCCGGCGGGCCCGGGGCCGAAATCGAGCTGGTCGAGGTTGCCGTGCTCCGCGCCGGCCACTTCCGCGGCGTGCTCCCACTCGGCCTCGCTCGGCAGGCGCGCGCCGCGCCAGCGCGCGAAGGCGTCGGCCTCGAACCACGACACGTGCATCACCGGCAGGTCGGGCTCGAGCTCGACCTCGCGATCGAACCTCCGGATCCCCTCGTCGGGAGTCCAGTAGAGCGGCCGCTCCCAGCGCCCGCGGAGCCGGTGCGCCCAGCCCTGCTCCGACCACAGCTCCTCGCGCTGGTAGCCGTCATCGTCGATGAACTCCAGGTAGGCCGCGTTCGTGACCGGCGCGCGGTCGATCGCGAAGGGGGCGAGCTCCACCGGGTGCCGCGGCAGCTCGTTGTCGTACACGAAGCCCGCTCCCGCGTGACCCGTCTCCACCTGGCCGCCGGGCAGGGTCAGCGTGCCGGCCGCCGCCGTTCCCCCCACCACCGGGCGCTCGGGGGCGAACGCGCCGGGATCGGCCAGCTGGAGGGTCTGGAGCATCGTCTCGTCGTGCTGGTGCTCGTGCTGGGCCACCAGATGCCAGACGTGGTGGTCGGCGCCGGTGGCGGCCAGGACCTCGAGCGAGCGCTCGCGCACCGCCGCCATGTAGTCGAGCGCCTCCGCGCGCCGCAGGTAGGGCGTGTCGCCGCGCTCTGGCGCGCGGGGTCTCGAAGGCGTCGTACAGCTCGGCGAGGTCCGGCCTCAGGAGGTCCAGCCCGCCGGTGCGGTGGCACACCCAGACGTCCTCGTAGGCCGCGATGTGGCCGAGGTCCCACACGAGCGGGCTCATCAGCGGATCGTGCACCCGGTCGAGGTCCGGGTCGCTCACCGGCTCCACGAGGAGCAAGGTGCGCTCGCGCGCTTCCGCGAGCAGCACCTCGACCCCTCCGGAGGGTGATGTCGAGCGAGCTACTCGCTGACGCGCTCCACCAGGAACGAGATGCGCACCAGCGCACGCCACTCGTCGAGGTTGTCGCCGCGCAGTCCGGTGGACACGACGTCAACGGCCTTGATGTTCCTAAGCGACTGGCGCGCGTCGTCGAGGGCGGCCTTGACCGCTCCGTCGGAGCTCTCGGGCGAGCTGCCCACCACCTCGATGATCTTCGTTACCGCCATGGCTCTCCTTCCACGGGTTGACCGAAGTTCCGGTCCGTGGCGGTGAACCTACACGGGCCCGGTGGCAGCGTGTAGGTTCCCTCCGATGGAAGCCTCGAGGGCGGAGCGGGAGGGCGGCTACCTCGATTTCGGGAGGCTGACGCCGGGTGAGTACATGGGCATGGGCGCGGCGGTGGTGCTCGTGCTGTCGCTGTTCCTTCCCTGGTTCACCACCAGCAGCTCGAACCCGAACTCCACGCTCGGCGGCGGGACGATCGCCGGCGGCGACAGCGCCACCGCCTGGCAGGTGTTCTCCACGCTCGACTTCCTGCTCGTGGCGGCCGGCAGCGCGCCCTTCATCCTCGCCTGGATCATCGCCCGCGGGCACAAGCTCACCTGGAAGCCGGGCGAGGTGACGATGGTGGTCGGCATGACCGCCTTCGTGCTGATCCTCTGCAACGGCATCATCCTCGGCCGGCCCGGCGACAGCGTGGAGATCGGCCTCGGGATCGGCTACTTCGTCGGCCTGCTGGCGTCCGCCGGCCTGCTGGCTGCCGGATACCTGCGCCAGGCGCTCTACACCACGGTGCGCAAGCCGCCGGGCGTGATCTAGGACGATGGCCGGCGACGCTGCCGCACCGCCCTCCGGCGCCGGATCCGCACGCCCGGACCGCAACCTCGCGATGGAGCTGGTGCGGACCACGGAGTACGCGGCGCTCGCGTGCGCCCGCTGGATCGGCCGCGGCGAGAAGGAGTCGGCCGACGGCGCCGCGGTGGACGCGATGCGCCTGATGCTCGACACGGTCTCGATGGACGGCCGGGTGGTGATCGGCGAGGGCGAGAAGGACGAGGCGCCGATGCTCTACAACGGCGAGACGATCGGCGACGGAACGCCGCCCCAGGTGGACATCGCCGTCGATCCGCTCGAGGGCACCGAGCTGTGCGCCAAGGGCCTTCCCAACGCCATCGCCACGATCGCGCTGTCGGAGCGCGGCACGATGTTCGACCCGGGCCCGTGCGTCTACATGCTGAAGATGGCCACCTCGCGCGACATGGCGCACCTGCTCGACCTCGACCGCCCGCTCCCCGAGACGCTCGAGCTGATGGCGAAGGAGAAGGGCGTGGAGGTCGGCGACATCGTGGTGATCATGCTCGACCGGCCGCGCCACGAGGAGGCGATGGCCGAGATCCGCAAGGTCGGCGCGCGGATCCGGCTGATCCCGCACGGCGACGTGTCGGCGGCGCTGGCGGCGGTCACCCAGGGCTCGCCGGTCGATCTGCTCTACGGGATCGGCGGCACACCCGAGGGCGTGCTCGCGGCGGCCGCCATCAAGTGCACCGGCGGCCAGATCGTGGGCAGGCTGTGGCCGCGCGACGACGAGGAGCGCACCGCCGCGCTCGAGGCCGGCTACGACCTGGACGAGGTGCTCGACACCAACCGGCTGGTGTCCGGCGACGACGTGCACTTCGCCGCCACCGGCGTGACCGCCGGCGAGATGCTCGACGGCGTCCAGTACATCGGACCGGAGGGCGCCACCACCGAGTCGATCTCGATGCGCTCGCGGTCGGGCACGGTGCGGACCATCACGGCTCGCCACGACCGGGCCAAGCTGCGCGAGATCACCTCGGAACGGCTCGGCTAGGCGCCTCGCTCAGCGAGCGCCCCTACCGTCGACTCCACCAGGTCGAGGTTCGCCAGCGAGCGCAGGAAGGCGTGCGTGACGAGCACGTGGATGCGCAGCTGCGTCTCGTTGTAGATCAGCCGGCCGACCCTGGAGAACCAGCCCCAGCCGGCGATCATCGGATAGAAGTTCATGACCTCGGACGAGATCGTGATTGTGGCGTTCTCACTCGTGCCGTCGTCGTCGGGCGGGCGGCGAACCGAAAGCCGCAGGTAACCCTTCGTACGCCCCGAGGGAGCCACCAGCAGGCCCTTCTCGATCGGCCACGCGACCGTTCCGCCGTTCGCACCGATCTCGTACTCCGGCTTGTGGAAGCGCAGCAGCACGAACGGCTTGGTCAGGAACACCACCTCGCGCGCGTCGTCCGTGTAGTGGATGCGGAGCAGCCCGAGCGAGAAGCGCGTGAGGAAGCGCCAGTACGTCGCGGCCAGCCGCTCCAGGTACTCGGCCGACCAGATCCGGTCGAGCTCGGAGCGCGGCAGGCTCACCTCCGCCTCCTGCCTGCTTCCGATGCTGCCGTCGGCGGCGTAGTCCGAGCGGGGCACGTGCACGATCTGCACCCGAGCCTGCGCACGCCGGTGTCGCTCGAGCAGGCGCCGCGGATCGCGCTTCCTCACAGGAGCTCCACCTCAACCGGCTCCCCGGCGGCAAGCTCCCCGTCCCCGGCGGGCACAGCGCAAGGCCGTCGGCGCCGAGCATCGAGGTGAGCTGGTGCGAGCCCTGGGGGCCGGTGGGCGTGGCCCTGAGCACGCCGTCCCCGCTGAGCCGAACGCGCAGGGCCTCCTCGCGACGCGGGTTGCGCGGCACCGCCTCGCCCAGCTCGGCCGTGATCCTGCGGGCCGCCGGGTCCGCCCCCTGAAGCGCGGCCAGCGCGGGCCGCACGAACAGCTGGAAGGTCACCATGGCCGACACGGGGTTGCCAGGCAGCCCGAACGCGAGCGTTCCGTCGCGCACGCCGAACCAGGTGGGCTTCCCGGGCCGCAGGGCCACGCCCCAGAAGCGCTCGTCCACGCCCAGCTCGCTCATCGCGCCGCGCACGTGGTCGTGCTGTCCCACGGACACCCCGCCCGACACGCAGACCACGTCCGCGCCGGCCAGCGCCGAGTCGAGCGCGGTGCGCGTTCCCTCCGCCGTGTCCGGTGCGGTCGAGCGTGACACGAGCTCGGCGCCGGCCCGCTCGATCTGTGCGGCGAGGGCGAACGCGTTGGAGCTGTAGATGCGGCCGGGAGCCAGCGGCTCGCCCGGGCTCACGAGCTCGTCGCCGGTCACGACCAGGGCCACGCGCGGGCGGACGGCGCAGCGCAGCTCCGCCCGGCCGATCGAGGCCGCCACCCCCAGCTCCGCCGGGCCGAGCGTCGCGCCGGCCCGCAGCACCACGTCGCCGGCGCGCAGGTCCTCGCCCGCGCGGCGGATGTTCCCGCCCGGCTCGAGCGCCGGCACCCGCACGCGCTCGCCGTCCTCCTCGGTGCGCTCCACCGGCACCACCACGTCGGCGCCCTCGGGCACCACCGCGCCGGTGGAGATGCGCACCGCGGCACCCTTCTCCACCACGTCGGGATGGGGGTGCCCGGCACGCGATTCGCCCACCACCGGCAGCTCGCCCGCGGGGCCGGCCACCAGCGCGAATCCGTCCATCGCCGAGCTGTCGAAGGGCGGGACGTCCCCGGGCGCGGCCAGCTCCTCGGCGAGCACGCGGCCGAGCGCGCGATCGAGATCCACGGCCTCCGAGCCGAGCGGTCTCACCTCCGCGAGCACCCGCCCCCGCGCCTCTTCGATGCCAATCAGCCTGCTCATGCCGCCAATCCTTCCAGGGACGCGCGTTCGCCCGAGGTGCGGTCTTGTGCAAATTCCGGCCAGGCTCCGCCGTTTTCGGGGGTAGGATCGTATTGCCGCCAAGGACGTTCGGTAAACGAACTGATCGCCGTCGCATGACACCCATTCGAGGTCCCCTCGCACGGGTTGACCGTTCCAGGGAGGAGCTCGCAAAGGCCTTTCTGGTGCGGCTGATCGAGCGAGCCTCACTAGATGAGATCCGCGATCTTCCGACGGATCGGATAGCCCGCGAGCTGCCGGAGCTGATCAGCGACATCCTGCGCTCGGTGGCCAGCAACGGCACCGACCCGTACAAGCTCGGCGACGAGCAGATCGAGCGGGCGGCGTCCCTGGCCGGCTTCAGGGGCGGTCGCGACGCCTCCGTGTCCGAGGTGGCCCGGGACGTGGCGTCGCTGCAGGCCGTGCTCGTCAAGGCCCTGCGGGAGGAGCTGGCGGAGAGCGACCCGGAGCTGTTCGCCGACGCTGTGGAGCACCTTGTGGACGCCACGGGCGCCATCCAGGCGGCCGTCACAGAGGAGCTGGTGCGCAGCCGCTCCCGGGAGCTCGAGTCGCAGGCCTACACCGACGCGCTAACCGGGCTCGGCAACCTCCGCCACCTCCAGCGCGAGATCGCGCACCTGCTCGACCTCCACAAGCGCTACGGCCATCCGTTCGGCCTGCTGCTGATGGACGTGGACGGCCTCAAGCGGATCAACGACTCCCACGGACACCAGGCCGGCGACCGCGTGCTGATGCAGGTGGCCATGTCGGTGCGCCGGTCGATTCGCTCGGTGGACATCGCCAGCCGGATCGGCGGCGACGAGTTCTGCGTGCTCGCACCCGAGCAGGACCCCGCGAACGCCCTGAAGCTGGGCGAGCGCCTCAACGCCGCGGCGGCCGAGGAGGTGGCCACGCCGGACGAGCCGCCGGTGGGCCTGTCGATCGGAGCGGTGTCGTGCCCCGAGCACGGCACGGACGCCGAGACGCTGATCGACGTGGCCGACAAGGCGATGTACCGCGCCAAGGCGGCGGGCGACGGCGTGGCACTGGGCGAGCCCCAGCCCGAGGCCGAGCCCGCACCCGAAGAGGCGACTACCTAGCCAGATCGCCGGTTCGCGAAGCTGAAGTGCATTGGTGTCGCAGGACGACACTTATGCACTGCAGCGCCTCCGGCCCACTCACGGGTGGCCACTCGGATGTGACGGGACGCCGACGACACAGCCTCCTACCCAGCCGTAGTAGACGCCGGCCTCGCCCCGGCGCCGGCGGAGAACGCGCCTAGTCGATCATCCCGTGGCGGATGCCGATCGCCACGGCCTGGGTGCGCGTGGAGGCCTCCAGCTTCGCCAGGATCCGCTTTGTGTGGGTGCGCACCGTCTCGGTGGAGAGCCCGAGGCGCTCCGCCACCGCGTCGGTCTGCATCCCGTCGGCGAGCATCTGGAGGATCTCCCGCTGGCGGGAGCTCAGGGTGCGGTCGGCCTCGTCCAGCACGATCGTGGACGACAGGCCCGGGTCCACGTAGAACTCGCCGGCCCGTGCGGCCTCGATGGCGCGGATCAGGTCCGCGGAGGGGGAGTCCTTGCGGACATAGCCCTTGACGCCGGCCTTGAGCGCCTCCGCAAGCAGCCGGGCGCCGCCGTCGGAGGTGAACACCACGATCGGCGCGCCCAGCTCACCGGCCAGGCGGCCCACCACGCTGCTGATGTCGGCGTCGACCTTCCAGGGATCGACGATCACCACGTCGGGCTTCTCGCCGTCGACGGCCTCGAGCGCCTCGTCCAGCGAGGCGGCGTCCAGAACCTGGGCTCCCTCGTACGCGTCCTGGAGCACCGATCGGACCCCTGCCCGGACCACTGGGTGGTCATCGACGATCAAGCAACGAGGCGGATCCTTCGCTCCGCTCGGCATTCGCGGAGCATACCCTCGATCGCAGTGCCGGTCACCGAAGCGGAGTAGGGGGCTACGCCGTTGCTGGGCACATCGCGCTCAGGGGCGCGGGAGCCTGCGCAAAATCTCCTGAGCAAGACCTGTGCCGATCTTGACTCCGGTGCCCACGGCCTTCGCGGCCGCGCGGGCGGCATCGGTCACGGGGTCGCCTCCCGAGGCCTCGGGGGCGGGAGCCGCGGGGTCGGGCACCGGCTTGTCCTTCGGCGCGGCAGCCGGGGCCGGCCGGGGGCGCTTGGCCGGCCGCGGCTTTGCGGCAGCCGCACGACGCGGCTTCGAGGCGGGCGGCTTCGGCGCGGGCGTCTCGGACGCCTCCGAGCGC
Source organism: uncultured Thermoleophilaceae bacterium (assembly GCA_963811055.1). GTDB lineage: Bacteria > Actinomycetota > Thermoleophilia > Solirubrobacterales > Thermoleophilaceae > JACVRW01. The sequence goes on along the minus strand of CAWEPQ010000003.1, from coordinate 74,221 downwards.
GTGGCGGCCTTCTCGGCCGCGTCCGCCGGCCGGCCTGCGGCCGCCGGTGCGGCATCGGGTGTGTCCCCGGCACGCTTGTCGCTGCGTCGCCCGGGCCTTGACCGGGGCAGGTTTCCGAGCACTCCCTTGTCGTCGCTCATCGGCGCGCAGTCTAGAGTGACTGTGAGCAACGGTCCGAGCCCCCGGTCCGCGCCGAGACCGGCGCAGGATGCAACGTGACGGGGTATGTTATCCCCTTGGGGGGTTCGGGGTAGAACCCACTTGGCTGGCTGGCTAGTCAGCGGAATTTCCGCTTTCCAACGCTTGACTTCAATATCCCTAGCTCTATGCTCATCAGGCCTGTTTAGATGGGCCCGGCGCCCTAGCGCTGGGTCCTGCGTGTCGCAAGGAAAGAAATGTCTGTAGCTGAACTGCAAGAGCTTGAAGAGGTCAAGCTCCTCGTCGCGAAGGGTCAGCAGACTGGAACGCTGACCTTCACGGAGGTCGCCACGGCGCTCTCCGAGGTGGAGCTCGACGAGGGCGATATCGAGGAGCTGCACGGATACTTCGAGAAATCGGAGATCGAGCTCGTCGAGGACGATCCGACGCATGCCGCGCCCGAGGTCGAGCGCGCGGTCGACCGCCGCAGCCGGCGGAAGCCCAAGTCCGCGATCGACCTGAAGCCGGACATGACCACCGACTCCCTTCAGCTGTTCCTGAAGGACATCGGCAAGGTCCGGCTGCTCACGGCTCAGGAGGAGGTCGATCTCGCCAAGCGCATCGAGCGCGGCGACCTCGACGCCAAGCAGAAGATGGTCGAGTCGAACCTGCGCCTGGTCGTCTCGATCGCGAAGAACTACCGCAATCAGGGCCTTCCCTTCCTCGATCTGATCCAGGAAGGAACGCTGGGCCTGGTCCGCGCGGCCGAGAAGTTCGACTACCGCAAGGGCTTCAAGTTCTCGACCTACGCCACCTGGTGGATCCGCCAGGCGATCGCCCGCGCGCTCGCCGACAAGGCGCGCACGATCCGCATCCCCGTCCACGTTGTCGAGAAGCTCAACAAGATCGGCCGCGCCGAGCGCAAGCTGGTCACCGAGCTGGGCCGCGAGCCCACACCGGACGAGATCGCCGAGCACACCGGCATCGAGCCCGAGGAGGTGGAGTCGATCAAGCGCTCCGCCCAGGCTCCCGTGTCGCTCGAGAAGCCGGTCGGTGACGAGGAGGAGTCGGAGTTCGGCCAGTTCATCGCTGACGAGCGCGCCGAGTCGCCCTACGAGCGCGCCGCCGAGATCCTCACCAAGGAGGCGCTGCGCGAGGCGCTCGAGAACCTCTCCTACCGGGAGCGCCGGGTGCTCGAGCTGCGCTACGGCCTCGGCGGGGAGCACCCGCGCACGCTGGACGAGGTGGGCCGCACCTTCAACGTCACACGCGAGCGCATCCGCCAGATCGAGAACCAGTCGCTCAAGAAGCTTCAGTCGCTCGCAGAGGCGCAGAAGCTTCGCGATGTTGCTTAGCCGCTAGGCGGCGCCCGGCCCGCAAGGGTCCAGACATGCATTCGGGGCTTCAGTAAGAGCCCACTGATGTCGATCAGTTAGGCATGTTCGACATCGATCAGGCCCTCATGCACGTCATTGAGACCGAGGGCTCGGACCTCCACCTCAAGGTTCCGTCGCCTCCGGTCATCCGCCGGCATGGCCTGCTCCTGCCGATTCCCCACACGGAGCGGATCCGCCCGGAGCAGACCGAGCAGGTGCTCTTCCACATGCTCACCGACGAGCGCAAGCTCGAGTCGTTCCGCCAGGAGCGCGAGGTCGACTTCTCCTATTCGATCCCGGGCGTCGCCCGTTTCCGCGTGAACGCCTTCGTGCAGCGCGGATCGGTGTCGCTCGTGGCGCGCGCCATCCCCTTCCAGATCAAGTCGGTGGCCGAGCTGCTGCTGCCCGAGGTGATCAACACGCTCGCCGACGAGGAGCGCGGCCTGATCCTCGTGACCGGCACCACCGGTTCCGGTAAGTCCACGACGCTCGCGGCGATGATCGATCACATCAACTCGAACTACGCCAAGCACATCGTCACGATCGAGGACCCGGCCGAGTTCCTCCACCGCGACAAGATGGCGATCATCAACCAGCGCGAGGTGGGCGAGGACACCGTCTCGTTCGCGCGCGCCCTGCGGCGCGTGCTTCGTCAGGACCCGGACGTGATCCTCATCGGCGAGATGAGAGACGAGGAGACGGTGCGCACCGCGCTGTCGGCCGCGGAGACCGGCCACCTGGTGCTCTCGACGATCCACACGGTGGATGCCTCGGAGTCCGTCAACCGCATCATCGACTTCTTCGACCAGGCCGAGCAGCGCCAGGCCCGGTCGATGCTCGCGGGCACGCTCAAGGGCGTGGTGTCGCAGCGGCTGGTGCCGACTCCGGACGGCATGGGGCGCGTGCCCACGTGCGAGATCCTGCGTATGACGGGACGCGTGCGGGACATGATCCTCAACCCGGAGGAGACCGGAAGGCTGCCCGAGGTCATCAACGAGGGCGGCTACTACGGCATGCAGAGCTTCGACCAAGCATTGCTTGGCCACTACCAGGCCGGTCGCGTGTCGATGGAGGACGCCCTCAAGGCGGCCACCCATCCGCACGACTTCAGGCTGCTCGTGGCCTCGGAGGGCAAGCGCCACACGTCCGTGGAGGCTGCTCTAGAAGAGCGCAACGGCGGGGAGCCCGCCGTCAGCGGCGCGCCCGGCGAACCACGAGCCTGACCCGCACGCGGCCTTCGAAGCTCACCGAGTCGGACCGGTGAACGAGGTGGTCGTCGCCGCGCCGCAGGCGCGCGGAGATTCCCTGGTCCTGGTGCACCGCCGCGATACGCCGGGCAAGCTCGCCGGTCGTGCGCGGCTCTGAGCCGGCCCCGAACTCGTCGAACACCTCGGAGAACGCGAGCAGGAAGCTCTCCTCGGCCGACCCGGCCCCCCCGCTGGTTCCTGACAGGAGCAGCGTTCGCGGGCCCGGCCGCAGATCGCGCGGGATGCGAACCGGAACGCTGAGCGTGCGGCGGCCGCCGCTCCGGCGCTGCACGGTGACCCGCGCGCGTATGCGCTGCCCGCCCACAACGCGGTGCGGCGCCCGTGCGGAGATCAGCACGTCCGACCTGACGCCGCGGCGTGCCCGGATGCTCACCGACGCGCGCTCTATCGCGGGAGGCGGCAGGTCGAAGGCGTCCACCAGCGACGTGGCGGCGATCAGATCGTCGAGCGGGGTGAACGCGTCGAAGTAGGAGTTGCAGTAGCCGAGCGCCTTGCGGCGTCCGGCGAGCTTGAGGCGGAAGCACATCGAGACGGTGGCCGGACCGAAGTTGCGCAGCAGCTGCTCGAGCGCCTGTGACGCGCCCAGGGGGGCCGCGAACGACAGACCGGCGCCGAAGCCGAGCGTGCGCTCGTCGGCCAGTTCCGAAGCCAGCCTGACCGCGCCGCCGGCGCCGCCGCTCTCGCGCGCGATCACCCGCAGCGGAATCCCGGCCGGTGGATCGCCGACGGTGCCGGCGATCGACGCCACGGCGTCGGAGCTGACGGTGCCCTGCACGTGGCCGCCGGCGGAGGTGAGCTTGTAGGTGCCGGCGCCGAAGTCCGGGAGCGTGAACGGGTTGGAGACCACGCCGAACACGTAGGCGTCCTCGAGGAAGAGCGACCGCCGGCCGAGGCCCTCGAAGGCGTGGCCGAACGCCCAGATGCGGGCGCCGTCGCGATAGGTGACCGTGCCCACCGCGCCGAGTGCGATGTCGCCGGTGGACAGAGTCGCGGCCACCGAGGCGCCGGGCACGAGCTCCTGCCGGGGGAAGCCGCCGAGCGGTCCCGCGGGGGCGGCCAGCACCGCGGTGCCCGCCCTGTGAGCTGCACGGGCAAGCAGGTCGCGGGTGCGAGGCGAGAGGCCGGAGACGGTCAGGATGCCGAGCGGCTGCGCGGATCGCGCGAGAGCGCTGCCCGAGCGCGCCGAGGCCGCCGACGGCGTGGCGGGCGTGTCGCGGAGCATCTCCTCGATCGGGGTCACGAGCACGACGTGGTTGCCGTACTCGCCGATGCTCTCCGAGATCGCGCCGGCGTTCGCAGGCACCCCGCCGGCCCCGGGGCACAGGATCGGCGAGCCGGAGAAGCCGGGGCCGATCCCGGTGGCGTCGACGGCGGGCCCGGAGGCGCGCACCAGGATCCGCGGTCCCGAGAGCCCCGCCTGCGCTCCGATCACGTCGATCACCTCGACGTTGAACTGCGAGATCGCGGTGCCCCGGACCACGGACAGGCCCACGCACTGCATGCCCGGCCGGACCTGCGTCAGCGGCATGATCGGGTCAGCCGCCCGCGCCGCGGGTGCGAGCGCCAGAGCCACCAGGGAGGACAACAGGACACGCCGCAGCAAGGGTCCGCAGCCTAGCGGGACAAACACTGAGCAACGGCATCTGCGCCAATATCCGAGTCGGCCCTTACGACTCAGGAGGCACGGTGCAGAACACGCTGGCGCAGTTCGCGGAGACGCAGTCTCAGGACGCCTTCGCGCTTCAGAACCCGAAGCTGCTCAAGGTGCGGCTTGACGAGGTGACGATCCAGGCCAAGCTCGGGTCGATGGTGGCCTACCAGGGCGAGGTCGCCTTCGAGCGCGCGGGTGGCGGCATGGGCCGGCTCCTCAAGAAGGCGGTCACCGGCGAGGGCCAGTCCCTGATGAAGATGTCCGGCACCGGGGAGGTGTTCCTCGCCGACGAGGCGCAGGAGATCCACCTCCTGCGGCTCGAGGACGACTCCATCACCGCCAACTCCCGGAACCTGCTGGCCTTCGACGCGGGCATCGACTGGGACATCAAGAAGGTGGAAGGCGGCAGCGGTGTGATGGCCGGCGGCCTCTTCAACACGGTGCTCCGCGGCACCGGCTGGGTGGCGGTCGTGTCCGACGGCCCACCGGTGCTCCTGAACCCGGAGGACGCGCCGACCTTCGCGGACCCGCAGGCGGCGATCACCTGGTCGTCGGGCGTGAAGACGTCGGTGAAGACCGACATCAAGCTGAAGGGCCTCATCGGACTCGGATCCGGGGAGTCGTTCCAGATGGCATTCACCGGCTCGGGCTGGGTGCTCGTGCAGCCGAGCGAGGGGCGCCTGGAGGCCACGGGGAGCGGCGGCGGCCTGCTCGGAAATCTGGGCGGGTAGCAGGCGGTTTGCTTCACTTCAGTTCGTGAAGTCTTGCGCTAGACTGGCGTTTATGCCTGACGAGAGCTGTCCTGTCTGCGCAACGGCGGACATCATCTGCGGCAAGTGGACCATCCTCGTGATTCGTGACCTCGCCCTCGGGCGCAGCCGCTTCTGCGAGCTCGAGCGCTCGCTGGCCGGCATCAGCCCGCGGACGCTGTCGCTCCGCCTGCGCGGCCTCGAGGAGCAGGGCATCGTCGCTCGCCACACCTTCCCCGAGGTGCCCCCGCGGGTGGAGTACTCGCTCACGGAGAAGGGCCGCGCCCTCGCCCCGCTGATCGAGGACATGCGCAGCTACGGGCGGGACTGGCTCGGCGTCGAGCAAAACGACGCCGTCGCCGTCGCCTAGTACCTCTCGCTGGCAGGAACCCCCGCGCGGGAGGCGAATCCGCCCGGCATGCGCAACCGTGACCTTCACGACGCGCTGCGAGAGTTCGCGCTCGAGTCGGCGGCCTTCCTCAGCGACGAGATCCGCGACGGAGCGGAGCTCGAGTTCGACGTCGTGGACGGCGGGCACGGAGGCGGTCCGTCGCTCTATCGCTATCAGCCGCGCACGTCCGCTTTCCTGGACGTGCGCTGGGAGGGGCTGCGTCAGCTGCCCGGCTGCGAGAAGGCGTCGGCCGAGCTGGGCGCGGGCGCGTCGCCATGGCTGCGCGTGAACGGCATACGCGGCGAGCAGGCGGAGCCGGCGCTGCGGGCGATGCTGGACCGGCTCTACGAGGACGCCACCAGCTTCGTGTTCCCCGAGGAGCGCTTCGAGCGGCTCTACGAGGAGGTGGAGACCACCCTCTACCGCGACGCCGTCGGGGCGCGTGTGGTCGCGCCGCTGGCGGGGGTCACGATCGAGAGCGATCGCGTGGACCTCGGCGGCGGGCTCTCGCTCATGATGGGCGACCGCGCCGACGTGCCGCCCGAGGCCGCATGGCCCGGCGACGACCAGCACGCGGAGGCCGCGGTGCTGTGCGTTCTCGAGCGCGAGGTACAGGCTGACGACCAGATTCCCGTAGCGGAGGCCGAGGAGCGCTTCCGAGGGCTTGTGACCGCGCTGCGCCTGTGGGCGCCGGGCGCGATCGCCCTCTGCGCCCCCGGCTTCCGGCGGTCCGGCGAGGGGCGCTGGGGGGCAGTGGGCATCGGCGGCCCGGGCACCGCCCGTGGCGCGGACTGGACGCTCGCCGCGGACGAGGAGGACGACCTGCGCGACTTCCTCGAGGCGCTGGGCGACACGCCCGCGGGTGGTCCGGTGGGATGGGCGCTCGGACGCTTCGAGATGGGCTGCGAGCGCCCGCACGAGGCGGAGGCCCTGTCCGACTACCTGCTGGGGCTGCGTGCCCTGCTCGATGCCACTAGCGAGGCGGGCGAGGCCAGCCTGGCCCTGCGAGTGGCCGCCCTGTGCGCCGAGGAGGGGCAGCGCCGCCCGGTTCAGCGCCGGATCGAGGCCGCCCTCTCCCTCGAGCGCTTCCTGATGGGCGGCCGCGGCAGCCTCCAGGAGCGGATCGGCTCGGAGTCCCCGCGCGACCTCGTGCGAGAGATGGAGACGCACCTGCGCGCGCTTCTGCGCGACGTGCTCTGCGGCTACCTCGAGTCCGACCTGAAGAGCGTGGCCGACGACATCCTGCTCGAGACGGCTCCGGAGCCCTTCGCGCTCGACGAGGAGCGCGGCTCGGACCTGCACGTGGAGGCGCGCGACCTGCGCGAGCCCGAGCCCTTGCCTGAACCCGAGCCTGAGCCGAAGCCCGATCTGGAACCGGAGCCGGAGACCACCGAGTTCGAGGCCGTGGCGGAGCAGGGGCCGCTGGCGGTGGTGGCCTCCGACGAGGCGCCTCGGCACCACGTCGAGGGAGTGACGGAGTCCGCGGACTGGGCCTGGGACGACCCCGAGGACTACTCGGCGCCCGTCTAGAGCTCGAGCGCCATCAGCACGTCGTCCACGTAGCGCCCCTCGAGCAGGAACTCCTCACGGAGCACGCCCTCGACGGTGAAGCCGCAGGCCTCGTAGAGCCCTCGCGCGACGGTGTTGGGCCCCAGCATGCGGAGCGTGAGTCGCCGCGCGCCTCGCGATCCTGCCTCGCGCACGGCCGCGTCCACCAGGCTGCGGCCCAGCCCTCGACCGCGACGCGACGGGTCGACCACGAGGCCCTTTATCCCCAGGACGTGGGCGTTCGACTCCAGGGGCGTGACGCGCCCGAGCTTGACGTAGCCGGCCGGCTCGTCGTCCAGCACCGCCACCAGAACGTCCTCCGGGCGATCGTCCGGGCCGAAGAAGGGGCGGTCACTCGGCGGGGGCGGAGCCGGGCTGAGCAGCCATGACCAGCTGGCCAGATCGAGCGCCCGAAGCGCCGTCCCGTCCTGCTCGGACGCGGGACGGATCATCGCCGGCGCGCCGTGCGGCGGAACAGGTGGTCGTTCATGAGTGCCAGGCCGTCCAGGTCGTGCACGTCGTCGTCCAGACGCGGCACCTCGATGAGCGGTGTGCCGTCGAGGCGGGCGCGCAGCCGCCGCAGCGCGGCGCGGTCGCGCTGCGCGAGCGCGCGCTCCTCGTCCCAGGTGCGCACCACCTTGCGTGCCAGCTGCTCGCCGAGCAGCTCCTCCACCTCGGCGTTCACGTCCGCCCGATGGGCCGGCACGGGCATGCGCACGCGGTTGGCCACCACGCCGGCGAACGGCAGCTCGGCCTCGCGCAGCCGCTCGTGGAAGAAGGCCGCCTCGTCGAGCGAGTCCTGCCGCGGTGAGGTGACCACCACGAACGTGCTGCGCTTGTCGGCGAGCAGCGCGTTGACCTCCTTGGCGCGCTCCCGGAAACCCTCCACCATCCCGCCGAAGCTGTTGAAGAAGTCGGACAGGTCGGCGAGCAGGTCCACGCCGGTGGCGCGCTTCATCGTGCCGAAGAGCACGCCGCTGCCGCGGCCGAGGAGCTTCAGGCCCAGGACGCCGGGTCCGGCGAGCAGCTGGAGCGAGGGCGAGTCGATGAACGCGGCCAGCTTGCGCGGCGCGTCGAGGAAGTCCAGCGCGTGGCGGGTGGGCGGCGTGTCGAGCACCAGCAGGTCGTAGCGGCCCTCGCGGTGGAGCTCGTGGAGCTTCTCCATCGCCATGTACTCCTGCGAGCCGGCCACGGCGTTGGACAGCTCGCGGTAGATCGGATTGGCGAGCACGGAGTCACGCGTGCGCTCGTCGGGCGCGTGCTGCTCCACCAGCTCGTCGAAGGTGCGCTTGGGGTCGAGCATCATCGCCCACAGCTCGCCCTTCACCGGCGCGTCCACCAGGTGGGCCTCGTGCCCCAGCTCGTCGAGGCCGAGCGCGTGGGCGAGCCGGCGCGCCGGGTCGATGGTGAGCACGGCCACCTTGCCGCCGCGGGCGGCCATGCCGAGTGCGATGGCCGCGGCCGTGGACGTCTTGCCCACACCGCCCGGTCCCGCGCACACGCACACCTCCTTGCCCTCGAGCCAGCGGTGGATCACAGCCGCCGCTCCAGCACGCTGGCCAGCCGCTCGAGCTCCTGGAGGCCGATGTCCGGCTCGAACACGAAGGGGAGGGTGAACACAGGGGCGTCGGCGGCCCGCCGCAGACGCGCCGTCTGCGAGCGCTCCCCGCGCGCACGGCGCTCCTCGGAGAGCGCGGCGCGAGCCGCGGCGCGCGCCTCGTCGGAGCCGCGGCCGTCGAGTGCCTTCAGCCGGCGGGCGTCGGCCGCGGTGAAGCGCTGGGGGTACACGGCGTTCACCACGATCGCGTCAAGGCTCATGGCCAGCTCGTCGCGCAGGCGCTCCTCGAGCTCGATCGTCTCGTTCACCGGCATCTCCTCGGGGAGCGCGGCGGCCACCACCCCGGTGGCGTCGGTGTCGCGCACGAAGGCGTCGATGATCAGCGCCTGGCGCCGAATCGGGCCGACCCGTGCCACGCCCGCGTAGGTGGAGGGGGCACGCAGCATCGCCAGGCCGTGGCCGGTGGCGGGCGCGTCCACGATCGCCAGGTCGTACACGGCGCCCTCCGTGCGGCGCTCGAGCTGCGCCAGGTCCCAGACCTTGCCCATCGTCACGAGCTCCGTGAGCCCCGGGGCCGCCGCCGTCAGGTACTGGAACACGCGGCTCCCGCCGAGCAGGCCGGCGAGCGTGTCCGAGCGCAGCTGGTAGCGGAGCCACTCCTCCTTGGTCCGCTCCGGGTCCACCGCCACCGAGAACAGCCCGGGGGCCAGCTCCTGCTCGGCGCCGTCCGCGTCGGGCTGCCCGAGCATCGCCGGGAGCCGCTGCTGGGCGCCCACCTCGCACACGATCACCCGCTTCCCGCGCCGCGCGGCGGCCAGCCCGAGGGCGGCCGCGATCGTGGTCTTGCCGACCCCGCCCTTGCCCGTTACGAGCACCAAACGCTTGTCCAGCAGTGACATCACCGGAGGACAGAGTGAAGGATTCCCCTCAGCACGTGCGAATAGGCCTTGCGTAATGGGACTGTTCGAGCGCTCTCGTCCTGCGCAGCCGACTGAACCGGAGGCACCCGTGTCGTCCAAGGCCAAGGTCATCGCCTTCACCAACCAGAAGGGGGGCGTTGCGAAGACCACAACAACGCTCAACCTCGCCGCCGCGTTCGTCGAGCAGGGCCACCGCGTGCTGTGCGTGGACCTGGATCCCCAGGCCAACCTCACGATGAGCCAGGGCATCGACCCGGACTCGCTCGAGGTGTCGATGTACGACGTGCTCGTGCACCACGTGTCGCTGCGGGAGGTCATCCGCAGGCGCGAGGTGGACATCGCCTGCGCGTCGATCGACCTCGCCGGCGCCGAGATCGCGATGTCCACGATGATCGGCCGCGAGCGCTCGCTCGTGAAGGCTCTGACGCCGGTCAAGGAGGACTACGACTACGTCTTCATCGACACGCCGCCGAGCCTCGGGCTGCTCACCATCAACGCGCTGACGGCCTCCAACAAGGTGATCGTCCCCGTGCAATGCGAGTATCTGTCCATGCGCGGGCTGATCCAGCTTCAGAACACCCTGTCGATGGTCCGTGAGGAGCTGAACCCCGACATCGAAATCGAGGGAATCCTGCCCACGCTCGTGGACAACCGCACCGTGCACGCCAAGGAGGCGATCGAGATCCTGGAGGAGAACTTCGGGGAGCGGGTATTCGCGTCCCGCATCAACAAGACGGTGCGGTTTGCCGAGGCGCCGGTCAAGGGAATGTCGGTGCTCAAGTACGACCCCGACGGAAAGGCCGCCTACGCCTACCGTCAGCTAGCCGAGGAGGTCCTGGCGAATGGCAAGCAGTAAGCGGGCGAGCATGCGTGAGGGGCCCCTGGCTCAGCTCTTCCGCAAGACGGACGACGAGGAGGCCCCGACCGAGGCGCCGCGTTCCGACGCGGAGCCCAAGGCCGGCAAGCCGCTCCCGAGGGCGGCCGCGCCGCAGGCCACCGGCGGGAGCCCGAGCCCCGCCCGAGCAGCGGGCGGAGGAGCCCGCCCAGGACAATTTCGCCAGCCGCGCCACCGAGGCCGCACGCCGTGCCGAGGAGCGTGCCGAGCGCCGTCGCGCCGAGCGCGAGAGCGCCGAGCAGGCGCCGCGCGTGAGCCGCTATGACGGCGTGCCCACGCCCGAGGAGCGTCTGCGCAGCGTGTTCTCCTCGGACATCCCCGAGAACATCATGGAGCGCGCCCCCGAGCGGAGCGTCGAGCGCGGCCTCGAGCAGGACGCCATCCAGCCCGAGCCGCCGCTGTCGCGCGGCTCCGCGGAGCCCGTGCTGCGGGTGGTGGGCGTCGGCGGAGCCGGCGTCAACGCCGTCAACCGCATGATCGAGGCGCAGGTCGAGGGTGTGGACTTCGTGGCCGTCAACACGGACATGCAGTCGCTCGAGCAGTCGGCGGCCAACAACCGGCTGCACATCGGCGGCGAGAGCACCCGTGGACTCGGGTCCGGGTCCAACCCCGAGCTCGGCCGCACCGCCGCGATGGAGGAGTACGACCGTCTCAAGAGCACCCTCAAGGGCGCGGACATGGTCTTCATCACCGCCGGCGCGGGCGGCGGCACGGGCACCGGAGCCGCGCCGGTCGTGGCGCGCATCGCCCGAGAGGTGGGCGCGCTCACCGTGGGCATCGTCACCAAGCCGTTCGCCTTCGAGGGCGCACGGCGCGGCGAGCAGGCCGACCTGGGCGTGGAGGACCTGGCGAAGGAGGTGGACACCCTCATCGTCATCCCGAACGCGCGGCTGCTCACGGTGCTCGACAAGTCCACGTCGATGGTCGAGGCGTTCCGCGTGGCCGACGACGTGCTGCGCCAGGGCGTCCAGGGGATCTCCGACCTGATCACGCTCCCCGGCCTGATCAACCTCGACTTCGCCGACGTGCGCACGATCATGTCCGACGCCGGCCAGGCCCTCCTGGGTATCGGCATGGGCACCGGCGAACGGCGCGCGATGGACGCGGTCGAGCACGCGATCGAGTCGCCGCTGCTCGAGACATCGCTCGAGGGCGCCCAGTCGATCCTGCTGTCGATCACCGGCGGACGCGACCTCTCGCTGTGGGAGGTCAACGAGTCCGCCAAGGCAGTGGCAGAGGCGGCGCACCCCGACGCCAACATCATCTTCGGAGCCATGGTCGACGAGAAGGTCGACGACCAGGTGTGGGTGACCGTGGTGGCCACCGGCTACGGCGACCGCCCGCAGCAGCGCTTCACCCCGCGGAGCGATCCGATCCCGGCCGACGCCGAGCCGAGCGTCCGGCGAGGGCGCGAGCGCGAGCGCGAGTCGAGCATTCTCGGCGAGGTCGACGTGCCCGAGTTCATCCCTCGGCGCTAGTCGTCAGGACGCCGACTAGCCGGCGCTCTGCGGCGTCCTCGGTTCGCTCGCGTGCAGAGCACGCGTCGCTTCCTGCGTCCTTGCATAGCTTGGCTCTCGGCCCCCTGACGCCCAGCGCGCAGTAGCGCTCACACGGCACCGGCCGCACCGCCCGGGCCGCCGATCGCTTGAATGGGCGCCGTGAAGGGCGTTGTCGCAGCAGGTCACCCGGTAACAGCCGAAGCCGGCGCCGAGGCGCTGCGCCGTGGCGGGAACGCCGTGGACGCCGCCGTGGCGGCCGTGCTGATGTCGTTCGTGGCCGAGTCGCCGCTCACGGGGCCGGGTGCCGGCGGCTTCATGCTGGTGCACACGGCCGAGGGTGAGAACCACCTGCTCGACTTCTTCGTGGCGGCGCCGGGACAGGGGGGCGGTGAGCGCACGCCGGCCGAGCTCACGCCCATCGACATCACCTTCGCCGAGGGCGCGGTGCAGCGTTTCAACGTCGGGCCTTCGTCGGTGGGCTCCCACGGAACGCCGCTCGGGCTCGCCCAGACGCTCGAGCGCTTCGGAACGATGCCGCTGGCCGAGCTCACCCGGGCGCCCGCGGAGGCCGCGCGGTCCGGGGTCGAGGTGCTGCCGATGCAGGCCTTCCTGTTCAGCGTGCTGGAGCCGATCTTCCGCTCGACCCCGGAGTGCGAGGCCATCTACGCGCCCGGAGGGCGGCTGCTCGAGGCGGGGGACACGATCAGGCTCCCCGAGCTGGGCGACCTGCTGGACCGGCTCGGCGCCGAGGGTCCGGGCTTCCTCTACGACGGCGACGTGGCCGCGGCCGTGAGCGAGTGGGTGCTCGAGCGCGGCGGCCTGCTGACGCCCGAGGACCTGACGAGCTACGAGGTGGTGGAGCGCGAGCCGGCCCGCGTGGCCTATCGCGGCCGCGAGGTGCTCACGAACCCGCCGCCGTCGTCCGGGGGCATCCTCGTGGCCGACGCGCTCGGGATCCTCGAGCGCCTCGAGCGCCCGCACGGCGCCGCGGTGATCGCCGAGGTGATCGCGTCTACCAACCGCGCCCGCGACGCCGACTTCCTCGACGGCCTCGGCAGCGACGGCTACCTGGAGCGCTTCCTGGCGGAGGAGGCGCTCGACTCGGTGGCCACCGAGGTGCGCGGACGGCTCGGGAACACCACCCATGTGTCGGTGATGGACGCCGAGGGCGGCTGCGCCACGGTCACCTGCTCGAACGGCTCGTGCTCGGGCGTGGTGGTGCCCGGCACGGGAATGCACCTCAACAACATGCTGGGCGAGGAGGACCTGAACCCGCTCGGCTTCCACCTCAACCCACCCGGCGGCAGGGTGCCGAGCATGATGGCTCCCACCGTGGTGCTCCGGGACGGCAGGCCGGAGCTGGCGCTGGGCTCCGCGGGCTCGAATCGCATCCGCTCCGCGATCCTCCAGACCGTGCTCGCGGTGGTGGACGGCGGCGCACACGCGGAGGAGGCCGTGATCGCGCCCCGACTCCACGTGGAGGGTCGCGAGCTGGACGCGGAGCCGGGGATCGACTCCGAGGCGCTCGACCACCTGGAGGAACGCGGCTGGACGGTGCGGCGCTGGGCCGAGCCCAACCTCTTCTTCGGCGGGGTTCAGGCGGTGACCCGCGACCCGGTCACCGGCGAGCTCACGGGCGCTGGGGATCCGCGCCGCGGCGGGACCGCGGTAACCGTGGGCGACTAGGAGGGTCTGGCGAAACTCGGCACGGCTACTCGTCCAGCTCCACGGCTTTGAGGGCCTCATCGCGGTCGAGGAAGATGCGGATGCGACTGATCTTGCCTTCAATGAAGTCGTAGACGTTCGTGCTTTCAGCGCCGGTCACGATCCCGCTGGCGCGGCCGGTAGATCCGACCCGTACGAAGGCGATCACCTTGCTGTCGCCTATTGCTCGCGCGCGCTGCACCTCGATCCGAAAGTCAGGGCCTGCGTCCTCGATGTCGGTGAGGAAACGCCTGATCCCGTCAGGCCCCAGATAATCGGCGCCGACCAATGGCGTCAACAGCTCCACATTCTCGGTACAGCAGGCGAGATAGGCATCTATGTCGCGGGCATTGATCGCCGCAATCGCCCGGCTCACCGTTTCCACGTTCTCCTGCGACATCGCCCGCTGAGTATCGCTTAGGGGCCGTAGGACGGCGGAGCCTGGCTCGGCGCCGCGCCCCAGCCCGTGGCATTCGCGCCGAGCTGGAAGCGCAGGCGCGCGCCTCCTGCCAATCGCGCGTATCGCACCCACGGCCGCGCGCCACGCCTTGCCGTCCAGGGTGAGCCCACGGACGTAGGGGCGCCCGGGCGCCGCCCCGGCGCCGTCGATGCGCAGCGTGCCGCGCGGCAGCCGGATCGCCACGTGCGGGAACAGCGGGCTGCCGAGCGCGAGCACGTCGGTGCCCGGCATGGCCGGGTAGAGGCCGAGCGCGCCGAAGACCCACCAGGCGCCCATCGTCCCGCCGTCGTCGTTGCCCTCGAGGCCGGCCGGGCCGGGGCCGTACAGCTCGAGCAGCGCCCTTCGCACAACGGCCTGGGTGCGGTCGGGCCGGCCGAGCCAGTCGTAGAGCCATGGCGCGCCCAGGTTCGGCTCGTTGCTGAGGAACGCGTACTCCGAGCGCGGACCCGCGTTCAGCTGCGTGAAGAAGCGGTCGAGCCGCGCCAGCGCGGCCTCGCGGCCGCCCATCGAGGCGAACAGCCCCGCCGGGTCGTGCGGCACGAGCCAGGAGTACTGCGAGCCGCTGCCCTCCACGTAGCTGACCTCGTCGGCGGGGGAGAAGCCGGGCTTGAAGGCGCCGCCGGCCAGGCGCGGCTGGATCGTGCGGCTGGAGGGGTTGACGAGCGTGCGCCACGTGCCCGCCCGCCGCGTGAACCGCGCCGCGAGCGAGCGGTCGCCGCGGGCCAGCGCCAGCCGTCGAGATGGCGAAGTCCGCGAGCGCGTACTCGAGCGTGGTGGCGGTGGCGCCCCAGGGGCGCGCGCGATCGGTGAACGTGTGGGCGATCACGTCCACGTCGAGCTCGTGAGGTATGTAGCCGAGACGCAGGTACTCAGCGAGCGCCTCGCGCTCGGTGTAGTCGCCGTTGGCGGTATGGCACGGCCGGTCGGCGCCGCGGACCATGGCCCGAAGCGCCTGGCGGGCGTCGAAGCCGCGAGCTCCGAGGGCGAACGTGGAGGCCAGCATCGGCGCCGCCGGGTCGCCGACCATCACGTTGGTCTGCTGGTTGGCGTAGGGCCAGCGCGGCAGGCAGCCGGTCTGCCGGGCGTCGGCCAGCATCGAGGTGGCCACGTCGGCCGCGCGGCGCGGGAAGAGCATTGCCATGAGCTGGGTCTGGCTGCGATACACGTCCCAGCCCGAGATGTCCGCGTACTTGACGAAGCCGCGGGCGCGGTGCACGCGACCGTCCATGCCGCGGTAGCGCCCGTCGCGGTCCGAGAAGACGCTCGGCTCGAGCAGCGCGTGGTAGAGCGAGGTGGCGAACACGCGCCGGTCGCGCCTTGCGCCCGCCGCTCACCCGCACGCGCCCGAGCGCCCGCGTCCCAGGTCCGGCGAGCTCCTGAGCGAACCGCGGCGAAGCTGCGTCCGCGGCTCTCCGCGAGCGCGGCCCGGGCGCCTCCCACGCTCACGAACGAGATTCCCACCCGCGCCTCGACCGTGCGGCCACGGCCGCCGAGTGTCACGTACGCGCCCGCGCCCGCCCGGGCCGACACGCTTCTGGAGCCGGCGCGCAGATCCTGGCCGCTCCACGTGCCGTGGGCCGCGAAGCGCTGGCTGAAACGCGCGCTGAAGTAGATCCGGTAGCCCGAGGGCTGGCCGCAGAAGGCGCCGCTCCCCACCATTCCCGACACCTCGCGCCGGCGCGGGTCGATCGCCAGCCGGAGGGCGGTGTTCCTGTTGGTGCTGCCCCCGGCGTTCAGGAGCACGCTCCTACGCGCGCCGCGCCGGAAGGTGAAGCGCGCGAGGCCGGTGCGCGTGGTGGCCGTGAGCTCGCTCTCGATCGCTCGCGGCGTGGCCGGGTCGAGCGTCAGGCGGTAGCGGCCGGGCGCGGCCTGCTCGCGGCGATGATCGATCGCCGGAGAGAAGGCGGGCACGAGCCGGAAGCCGTTGTCGATCGGGGAGCGGGTTACCGGCACGGTGGTCGGCAGCAGGGGCACGTCGCCGTAGAGCAGGCAGCCGGCGCCGCTGAAGTGGGTGAGCGAGAAGCCGCGCAGCCGCGTGTCGGCGTAGCTGTAGCTCGACAGGGTGCTCGCGCCGGGCGACGTGTCGGGGCTGAAGGCGACCATCCCGAACGGGGTCGTGGCGCCGGGGAACGTGTTGCCCGCACCGCCCCCGGTGCCGAAGTCCGCAGCGCCCGGGAGCGTGCCCACGAAGGGGTTCACCTCGTCCACGAGCTCCGCGGCCGCGGCCGTGGGGGCCACGGCGCCGAGCAGCAGAACGGCCGTGACCAGATAACGGGTTGCCGAGCGCATGACGCTAGCTGTTCATGCTGCCGTTGCCCTGCGAGCGCTCGGCCGCCTTCTCCACGAGCTTGATGCGCTCGATAGCCGAGGCGAACAGCTCCTCGAGCTGCTCCAGGCGCTCCATCTCCGAGCGTTGCTCGAGGAGCGACTGCTTGGCGTCGGCCGACACGTCGAGAGTGGCGGCCATCCCGTACGCGTCCAGGTCGTCGAGGGCCTCGGGCTCCGGGCGCTCGTCGGTCACGCGCTCGACGAGGTCCGCGTAACGCGCGCGGGCCGCGGTGGCGGCCTCCGGATCGCCGTCACCGGTGTCGTCGAGCAGCTCCACGTCGCCCGCAGGATATGGCAGCTCCTCGATCCTCCGGAGCAGGCGGAAGGGTGTGGTGCCCTCCACGAGGATGTTCATGCGACCGTCGTCGAAGCGCTCGAGCACCCTGTCGATGCGGGCGCTGCATCCGACGTCCTTGAGGCCGTCGTCCGAGAGCCAGATGATCCCGAACTCCGCCTCCGCCTCGAGGCACTGCCCGATCATCGTGCGGTAGCGGTCCTCGAAGATGTGCAGCGGCACGCGCTCCTGTGGCAGCAGCACGAGACCGAGCGGGAACAGCGGAAAGCTCTCGACCGTATTGCCCATGCGCGTTGAGTGCTTAGGCTAGACGGGTGCCGCTCCGCGACGCACTGGCCCGGGTGGAGCCCTACCGACCGGCGCGCCCGATGGCGGAGCTCCAGGCGAGCCTCGGGCTCGAGCGGATCGTCAAGCTCTCCTCCAACGAGGGCGCCTTCGGTCCGCTGCCCGCGGCGGTGGCGGCGTTCGAGGCGGCGGTGTCCAATCTGAACCGCTATCCGGACGGCGGCGGCGTGCCGCTGCGCGAGGCGCTCGCCGAGCGTCACGGGCTGCCGGCCGAGCAGGTGGTGCTCGGCAACGGCGCGGACGAGCTGATCCGGCTCTGCGCGGTGGCCACGCTTGACCCCGGCGATGCCGCGGCCTTCCCCTGGCCGTCGTTCCCGAGCTACGCCACGGCGGCGCGCTGCGGCGGCGCCGAGCCGCTGCCGGTGCCCCTGGCGGGGCGGGCGGCCGACCTGGACGGGCTGCTCGAGGCGGCTCGCCGCCCGCGCACGAAGCTCGTCTACCTCGCCAACCCGAACAACCCGACGGGCGTTTCAACGAGCGCAGCCGAAGTCCACCGCCTGGTCAACCAACTACCCAATGCCATCTGCGTGCTCGACGAGGCCTATGCCGAGTACGCCGACCCGGAGCCCGAGGGCCCGGCGCTGCTGCGCGCGGGAGCACCGCGGCTGTGCGTGCTGCGCACCTTCTCGAAGGTCTACGGCCTGGCCGCGCTGCGTGTGGGCTACGCGCTCGCTTCGCCCGACGTGGCCGACGCCCTGGACCGCGTGCGCCCGATCTTCAACGTGAACCAGCCCGCTCAGGAGGCGGCGCTGGCCTCGCTCGGCGAGGTGGACGCGGTGGCGCTCCGGGTGGCCCACGCCCGGCGCTCGCGCGAGCGCCTGCGCGAGACCCTCGCGGGGGCTGGCCTCGATCCGGAGCCCTCGCAGGCCAACTTCGTGTACGCGGACGTTCCGGATGGGGACGGCGCGGCGCTGGCCGGGCGGCTGCTGCGCGAGGAGGGGATGCTCGTGCGCGAGCTGCCCGGCTTCGGCGCTCCCGCGGGAATCCGGGTGACGGTGGGCACCGACGAGGAGAACAGCGACTTCGCCGCGGCGCTTGGGCGGGTGACGAGCAGCAGGTCGTAAGCCGGGCCGGCGCCGGGCACGTACTACGGGAGTGACCGCCCTCGTCTGGCTCACCCGCGACCTTCGCCTGCACGACCATCCGGCCCTGCGCGCCGCTCTCGACCGGCACGAGCGGGTGGTGCCGGTGTTCTGCCTCGACGACCGCCTGCTCGGTGGCCGCCATGCCTCCGGACCGCGCACGCAGTTCCTGCTGGAGTGCCTCGGTGAGCTCGACGCCGCGATGGCCGACCGCGGCGGGGGACTGGTGCTGCGGCGCGGGCGGGCCGAGCACGAGCTTCCCGCGCTGGCGGCGGAGCTGGGGGCGGAGGAGGTGCACCTCAGCGCCGACGTGAGCCCGTTCGCGCGGCGGCGGGCCGAGGCGGTGACGCGGCGCGCTGCGCGAGCGCGGGGTGGAGGTCACCGCCCACCCGGGCGTGGCCGTGGTCGACGATCCGAGCGAGCTGCGCACCCAGACCGGCGGGCCCTACACGGTGTTCTCGCCCTTCCATCGCACCTGGCTCGAGGCGCCGCGCCGGGACGTGCGCGGCGCGCCGCGGAAGCTGCCTGCGCTCCCGGCCGGCCTGGCCAAGGGCACGATTCCCGTCGCTCGCGTCCCTGGGGCTCGAGCAGCTGGTGGAGGAGCCGCCGACGCGGCGGCGAGCGGGCCGGGCGCGAGCGCCTGTCGCGCTTCCTCGAGCGACGACGTGAGCACCTATGCCGACAACCACGACGCGCTCGATCGCGACCGCACGTCGAGGCTCTCTCCCTACCTGCACCTCGGGTGCGTGTCCGCGCGCGAGGTGGAGGAGCGGCTGCCCGGCGGTGCCGGGGCGGACGCGTTCCGGCGCCAGCTCTGCTGGCGCGACTTCCACCACCAGGTGCTGATGCACTTCCCGCGCAACGCGCGCTCCGAGTTCCAGGAGCGCTACCGCGGCACGCATCTCGTGGAGCCACGCGCGCGGGCGCTTCGACGCCTGGTGCGAGGGCCGCACCGGCTTCCCGCTCGTGGACGCCGCCATGCGCCAGCTGCGGCGCGAGGGCTGGATGCACAACCGCGCGCGGCTCGTGGCCGGCTCGTTCCTCACCAAGGACCTGGGCATCGACTGGCGCTGGGGCGAGCGCTGGTTCATGCGCCTGCTGGTGGACGGCGACGAGGCCAACAACAACGGCAACTGGCAGTGGATCGCATCGGTGGGCACCGACCCGGCGCCCGCCTTCCGCCGGATCTACAACCCGGCGCGCCAGATGGAGCGCCACGACCCGGACGGCCTCTACGTGCGCCGGTACGTGCCCGAGCTCCGGAGCGTGCCGGACGAGCACCTGGCCGAGCCGTGGCTGATGCCCGAGCACGTGCAGCGGGAGGTGGGGTGCGTGGTGGGCGAGGACTACCCGGAGCCGATCGTGGACCACGCCGAGGCGCGCCGCGCGGCGCTGGAGCGCTACCGGGTCTAGACCGGCTCGAGCGGCACGTGGGGCTCCGGGGGCAGCTCGACCGAGATCGGGTCGCCGCGGCGGACCTCCCCGTCGGCCAGCACGATCGCCATCACGCCGATCTTGCGAACGAGCCGGCCCTGCTCGTCGCGGTCGAGCACCGCTTTCATCAGCCCCTCCTGGATTCCCTCGAGCTGCGAGCAGGGATCGCGCAGGCCGGTGATCTCCACCACCGCGGAAGCGCCGATCGTCAGCTTCGCGCCCGTGGGCAGGGCGAGGAGCTCGATTCCGCGCGTGGTCACGTTCTCGCCCAAATCTCCCGCGCTCACCCGGAAGCCGCGCCCGCCGAGCTCGTCGTGCAGCTCAGAGTGGATGAGGTGGACCTGGCGGAGGTTGGGCTGAGCCGGGTCGCGCCCCACCCGGGAGAGGTGCTGGACCATCATCCCGCCGTGGGCGTCGTCCTCCACTCCCACGCCCGCGAGAAGCCGGATCGAGTCCTGGTTCACCTTGCTCACGTGGTGCTCGGCCCGTCGGCTCACGGAGGTCACGATCATGCGACCTCGCACCTTAACTCCGGGCGGCTCGGCAGGGCTCAAGCTTCACCGCCGCGTGTCGATACAGGCCGCATGTCCATCGACGTCAAGAACGGTCAACCCGATAGCGAGGAGATCACCCTGACGCTCGAGCTGACGCTGGACGAGGCGGAGGCCCTCAAGGCCTGGCTCCTCAAGCCGGCGGCGGACGGCAGCGCGGCCATCGACGACGCCGACGCAAAGTCGGTGATGGTGCAGCTGGGGTCCAAGCTCGACTTCATCAGCGGTGTGACGCAGGTCCGCGAGGAGCTGGAGGAAGCCGGTTTCGATACCGACGACCTCAGCGACGAGCAGATCGCGGATCTGGGACGGCGCATCGCCGACACCCCGATCCGGCGCTACTCGGGCAAGCAGGACTAAGAACCTTCAGCCACTCGCGCTGGGCCGCTACGGTCGCTGAATGGCGACCGTAGCTCCCCGGGTCCCCTCGGGCCCGGCGCACGTGGCGGTGGTCTCGTTCCTCGCTGCCCGCGCCGCCCCCACGGGCGGCTTCTGGGTGGCGCTGGCAGGCGGCGTCGCGATCGCGCGCGTGGCCGAGCGCCGCGGCGCGCGGCAGGGCTTCGGCGCGAGCATCGCGGCGATGCTCGAGACAGTGGCCATCATCGGCCCGGCGCGCTTCGGCGTGCCGCTGACGCAGGCGATCACCGCTCCGATCCTCGGCCGGCTGCACGCGCGCGGCGCGAGCGCCCTGGTCCAGTTCGCCGCCTGCGTGGTGATCAGGCTGCTTCACAACGCGGCCACCACGGCGTTCTTCATCTGGGTGATCGCCGGCGGCCTCGACGCCTATGCCGGCACCTACGACGCGCTGGCCCGGCGGCTCGGGTTCGAGGTGGGCACCGAGGACGCGCTCGTGGTGACCGCGATCGGGCTGCTGGTCTGGGCGGCGTTCGCCACCACCGTGCAGGTGCTGGTGTACGCGCGCGGCCTGAACGCCTGGGACGAGCTGGAGGCGAGCGCGCCGGACCAGGCCGTCGAGGAGCCGGAACCGGCGCCGCCGGCACACCGAGGGCGCTTCGACCCGCGCGCCGTGTGCGTGGCGGCGACCCTGGCGTTCGTGGCCCTGCTGGCCAGCACCGAGTGGGCCGTGCTGATCGCGGTATCGGTCTTTCTGGCGGTCGCCTGGGCGGTCTGCCGGCCCGACAACTCGGTGCTTCCCACCGGGCTCGCCTTCTGCGCGGTGCTCGGTGGCGGCGCACTGCTCTTCGGCCTGGGCGGTGGGCTCGGCCTCGACGCCACGCTCAGGCGGGCGCTGCGCGCCACGCTGCTGGTGCTGGTGGCCACCTGGATGCGCGCGGCGGCCGGCTCGGAGGGTCTGCGGGACGTGGGCAGGCGGATGCTCGGCAAGCTGCGCCGCGTGCCGGCGATGAACGAGGCGGCGTATGTGCTCGACTCGTTGGGGCCGGAGAGCCGGCTGGCCGCGGCGGCACGCACGCTGGCGGCCTCGCTCCGGGAGGTGCCGCACCAGCCGCTGCCCTTCCTGGACGCGGTGCTCGGGTGGGTGGTGAGGGAGTCCCGCGCTAGGTCGTGAGCGGCGCGCGGCCCGAGATCAGCAGGTTGTAGAACATCGCCGCCGGCAGGCGCGGCTCGAGCAGCGAGCGGTCCAGCGCCTGGAGCAGGAGGTAGCCGCGGTAGGCGTACATGCGCCACGCGTACGGGATCTCGTCCGGCGCGGCGGTGGCCTCGAGGGCGCGGTTGGCCCAGCCGAAGAGGCTGGCGGCCAGCTCCTCGCCGCTCACCCGCACCTGGTCGAGCCCGGCCCCGCGCGCGTGCGCGGCCAGTGCAGCGGGCGTGAAGGCGTGAACGTCCACCACCTGCTCGAGCTGGTCCTCCTCGCGGGCTGCGCCGTTGTGCCCGTTCACACGCGGGCCGGCGCCCATCAGCGCACGCCACAGCGGCGCCACGGCGTGGGCGCCGCGCTTGGGCAGCTCGGCCAGCCGGTCCCCGTAATAGGAGGGCTCTCCGCAGAACGCCACCACGCCGCCCGGGCGCAGCACGCGCCTGAACTCGTGGAAGGCGGCGTCCAGGTCCGGGAGGTGGTGGAGCACCGCGTGGCCGACAACGAGGTCGAACGACCCGTCCTCGAAGGGCAGCGCCGACGCCTCGCAGGCCGCGGTCTCGACCGTGACGCCGAGGCCGGTCGCGGTCTTCGACAGCACCTCGAGCATGCCGGGCGAGATGTCGGTGGCCACCGCCTCGCCCACCACGCCGGCCCGGACCAGGTTGATGATGAAGTAGCCGGTTCCGGCCCCGATCTCGAGGGCACGCTCGAAGCGCGGCGGCTCGGCGCCGAGCGCCTTGCGGAGCTTGCCGAGCACCTGGCGCTCGCCCTCGGCGTCGTAGGCGATGCCCCATTTGGAGTCGTAGCCCGCGGCCGCCAGGTCGTGGTACCGGACGTTCGCGTCGAGGATCTGGTCACCTGCTGCCATGCGGCCGGGAAGCCTACGCCACCTACTCCGTGGGCCGACCCACATAAACTCAGGCGTTCGTGAGCGAAGCGACCGTCCAGCGGGACCAGCCCGCGGGCGTCCCCCCGCTCGCCCTCACCGGCGAGCGCACGATGCCCGATGTGCCGGCCGAGAACTACTGGTTCCAGCGCCACCTTGCCGTGTACGAGTGGATCGCGGACCGGTGCGCGGGCCTCGACGTGGTGGACATGGCCTGCGGCGAGGGGTACGGCACCGACGTGCTGGGACGCCGCGCGCGGACCGTGACCGGGGTGGACGCCAACCCGGAGGCCCACGAGCACGCCCGTCTCAAGTACACGCGGCCGGGCCTGAGCTTCGAGCGCGACCTGGTGGAGAGCTACAGCCGTGAGTGCGACGCGGTGGTGTTCCTCCAGACGATCGAGCACGTGGAGCGCCCCGAGGAGGTGCTGCGCCACTTCCAGTCGCTGCTGCGCCCCGGCGGCGCCGCGTACGTGTCCACACCCAACCTCCTGACGCTGGCCCCGCCCGGCGCGGACAAGTCGGACAACCCGTGGCACCTGCGCGAGTACCGCGCCGAGGAGTTCCGGGCGCTCTGCGCCTCGGTGTTCGACAGCTTCGAGCTGTACGGCCTCTTCCACGCCCGCAAGCTCCGCGTCCACGAGCTGGCTCTGCGCGGCGGCTGGGACCGCGTGCACGCGGCGCTGAGGGTCACGAAGCCGTTCTACGGCCGCTTCACCCCGGCGATCGCCACCAGTGACTTCGTGCTTCGCACCGAGCGCCTCGAGCGGGCGCTCGACTTCGTCGCAGTGCTGCGCCGCCCGGGATGAGCGAGCGCCGCGGGGCGCTCGCGCTCGTGCTTCACACCCACATGCCGTATGTGGAGGGCTTCGGCACGTGGCCGTTCGGGGAGGAGTGGCTGTGGGAGGCCGTGGCGTGTGTGTACCTGCCGCTGCTCGACCTGCTCGACGGGGCGCCGGTCACGATCGGCCTGACGCCGGTGCTCTGCGACCAGCTGGAGGCGATGCGCGGAGAGCCGGGCGACCGCTTCCTGCGCTTCCTTCGCGAGGTGCGGGCGGAGGTGCACGCCGAGGACTCGGCCGGGCTCGAGCGCGGCGGCGAGCCCCTGCTGGCGGCGGAGGTGCGCCGCGCGGCCGGCGACTACGAGCGGGCCGATCAGAGCTTCGAGCGGCGCGGGCGCGATCTCCTCGGCGCGTTCGGCGCCCTGCGGGGCGTGGAGCTCTGGACCTCGTCGGCCACGCACGCGGTGCTGCCGCTGCTGGCCACCGACGCCGGCGTGGGGCTCCAGCTGGGCACCGGCATCGCGTCGCACCGGCGCCGCTTCGGCGCCTGGAGCGGTGGGTTCTGGCTGCCCGAGTGCGCGTACGCGCCCGGGCTCGACGACGCCCTCGCGGCCAACGGCGTGCGCCGCTTCTGCGTGGACCAGACCGCCGCGCACGGGCTCGGCGCGCCGGAGCAGCTCGAGCCGGTGGCGCTCGACTCCGGGCCGGTGGCCGTGCCGGTGGACTGGCAGACGGTGGAGCTCATCTGGAACGAGCGCGACGGGTACCCGGGACACGCCGGCTACCGCGACTACCACCGCCGCACCATCCACGACCTGCGCCCGTGGGCGAACTCGGGCGAGCCCTACGACCGCGAGGCGGCGCTGGCGCTCGCCCGCGGCCACGCGCGCGACTTCCTGCGCCACGTGGCGGAACGGGCGCGCGGCGGCGGCCTCGTGTGCTGCGCGCTCGACACCGAGCTGCTCGGCCACTGGTGGTACGAGGGCCAGGAGTGGCTGGCCGCCGTGATCGACCAGGCGGAGGAGGAGGGGGTCGAGCTGGTGACGGTCGCCGAGGGGGTGGAGCGCACGCCGCCGGCCCGGCGCCCGCTCGAGCCGTCGAGCTGGGGGGCCGGCAAGGACCTGTCGACCTGGGACGCCCACGGGGTGGCCGAGCTGGCGTTCGGCGCACGCCGCGCCGAGCTGCGCACGGTGGCCGCGGCGGCCAATGGCGCGGGGGCGGGACCGGCCCTCGAGCGCGCGGCGCGCGAGCTGCTGGCGCTCCAGGCGAGCGACTGGGCCTTCATGACCACCCGCGAGCTGGCCGCCGACTATCCGCTCGTGCGCACCGCCGCGCACCGCGCGGACCACGACGCGGCATTGGCCGCTCTGACAGACTCCGCGGCCGTGCCGGAGCCAGCACTGCGGAGCCTCGCCCCGGACCTAGACCTGGCCCCCCTCATCGGTTCCTAGCCTGCAAATGCGCGCCCTGATCCTCTCCTGGGAGTACCCGCCCCTGATCGAAGGCGGCCTGGCGCGCCACGTTCGCAAGCTCGCCGAGAACCTGGTGGCGCAGGACGTGGAGGTGCACGTGCTGGCCCGCGGCCGTGAGGAGTCGCCGCCGGAAGAGGAGATGGACGGAGTGATGGTCCATCGGGTGCTCGAGCCCGAGCGGCCGCGCGAGCTGGGCGAGTTCGTCACCTGGATCGAGCGGATGAACGCAGACATGCTCGCCGTGGGCGTCGAGGTGGGGGACCGCTACGACTTCGATGTGGTGCACGGGCACGACTGGCTCGTGGCGTCGGCGGGCGACCACCTGTCCAACCGCTTCCGGGCACCCTTCGTGGTCACGATCCACGCGACCGAGTACGGACGCCACCAGGGCTGGGTGGACAAGCACCCGCAGTCGTACATCCACGGGGTGGAGCGCTGGATGTCCAACCGCGCCGAGCGCGTGATCACCTGCTCCGCCTACATGCGCGAGCACGTGGCCGACATCTACGGGCTCGAGGAGTCGCGCATCACGGTCATCCCCAACGGGATCGACCCCTCCGAGCTGGTGCCGGTGGACGACCTGGACGCGCTTAGGGCCCGCTTCGCCAAGCCGGACGAGCGGCTGGTGCTGCTCGTGGGCCGGCTGGTCTACGAGAAGGGCTTCCAGCTGGCTCTGGAGGCGCTGCCCGGCCTGATCGAGCGGCTCGGGAACGTGCGCTTCATCGTCGCGGGCTCGGGCACGGCCGAGCAGGAGCTGCGCCAGCAGGCCAAGGAGCTGGGGCTCGACGACTACGGCTCCTTCCTCGGCTGGATCGGCGACGACGTGCTCCACTCGCTCTACCGGATCGCCGACCTGACGGTGGTGCCGTCGATCTACGAGCCGTTCGGGCTGGTGGCGCTGGAGGCGATGGCGTCGGGCTGCCCGTGCCTGGTGGCCGACACCGGCGGGCTGCGCGAGGTGGTGCCGAACGAGGACGTGGGGCTCCGCTTCCGCTCGCGCGACCCGCACTCGCTGGGTCAGATGGCCGAGCGTCTGCTCACCGACGTGGAGCTGCGGGACCGGCTCGTGGCGGAGGCCTCCGAGCACGTGCTGAGCTTCGACTGGGCCGACGTGGCCCGCCAGGTGGCCGAGGTCTACGACGAGGTCTCGTCGCCCCGGCCGGCCACGAGGCGCAGCGGGTAGCGCACGAAGATCGCGCTCACCCAGAGCGCCATCGAGAGCTGGGTGGAGATGTACGCCACCGGCATCGACACGAAGAAGATGGCCGCGAAGGTGAGCCCGAGCCGGCTCCCGAAGGGGTGGACGAGGTGCTCGCCGTGGCGGGGCACGAAGGCCCTGCGCCGCGTGTAAACGGCCATCGCCCAGTTGGTGAGCGACGCCAGCCCGATCGTGGCGCCGAACACGGCGGCCGCCTCCGGCACGTCCGAGTAGTCACTGAGGAGATTGGTCGAGAACGGGACCAGGGCGATCAGCGCCAGGAACAGGAGGTTCATGGCCATCAGCGGTCCGTCGAAGCTCTTGACCGCCTCGAACAGGCGGTGGTGGATGATCCAGAACCGCCCCACGAGCGCGAACGAGAGGGCGTAGGCGGCGAGCGGTGTGAACAGGTCGTCGAGATTCGAGGCGAGCTGGTCATCCGGGACCGTGGGCACCTCGATGTTCAGCACCAGCAGCGTGATCGCCACCGCCATGACGCCATCGGTGAACGCCGTGATGCGCGTGGGGTCGGAGCGCTCCACCTGGAGGAGCTAAGCCAGGCGGCCGGATGGACTCCGCCGGTTCGAGACCAACCTTAAGCTGAATAATTCAGGTCATCGTTGGTCTCGTCGCCACCGGGGCGGGCTAACCCGCGAGGGCGTCCACGGCCAGCGCCCCGTGCTCGTGCACGAGCACCGGGTTGAGCTCGATCAGGCCGAGGCCCTCCGCCAGGAGCAGGTCCCCCACGGCGGCGCCCAGGCGGGCCGCGGCGCCCAGGTCGAGCGGCGTGCCGCCGCGGCCGCCGGTGAGCAGGGTGGCGCCGCGCAGGGACCGCAGCGCCGCCTCGACCCGCTCCGGCGTGGCCGGCAGGGGCACCACGGCCACGTCGTCGTGGATCTCCGTCCACACGCCGCCGAGGCCCACCACCAGCGCCGGCACCACGCCGTCGCGGCGGGCGGATACGAGCATCTCCAGGCCGGGCGGCTCCATGCGCTCCACCAGCACCGCCGCGCTGTCCACGCCGAGCGCCACAAGGCGCCGGTAGGCCGCGCGCACGTCCTCGGCGCTGCGCAGGTCGAGTGCCAGGGCGCGCAGCTCGCTCTTGTGCATCAGCGCGGGGGCCGAGAGCTTCAGCACCAGCGCGGGGCCAAGGTCCCCCATGGCGCCGGCGGCGTCGTCCTCGCCGGCAGCCAGGCGGCCCTCCACCACCGGCACGCCGGCCGAGCGCAGCAGCTCCTTGGCCTCGTGCTCGGCGAGCGGGGCCCTCCCGTTGGTGGTGCCGGCAGCCGCAACGGCGATGGCCCGCAGGCGGGCGGGATCGGCCGGCGGGGTTCGCAGCGCTCCCGCGCACACCAGCCCGGTGCGCAGGCCGGCGACTGCCGGTATGCCGGCGTCGGCGAAGCGCGCGGCCGCTTCGTCGTCGAGCAGCTCGGGGAGGGTGGAGGACACCATCACGGGCACCGGGCTGACGGCCGCGCCGGCGTGGATGCCCTCGCGCACCGCGGCCCACGACTCGGCCGCCGCGCCCTCGATTCCGATCGGCTGGTCGTACAGCACCAGCACCTGCTCGATCGCGGAGTCCGCGGCCACGGCGGCCACGATGTCGCGCAGGGTTTCCACCTCGCCCCAGATCAGCGCCGTGTAGTCGAGCGGGTTGCCGACCGTGGCGGCGTCCGGCAGCAGCTCGCGGAGCCGCGTGGCGGTGGCCGGGGCCAGCGGCGGAAGGTCGAGGCCGTTGCGGGAGCAGTAGTCGGCCGCCAGGGCGGAGTCGCCGCCGGAGCAGGTGAGCACCGCCAGCCCGCCGCCAACCGAGCTGCGCGGGCGGGCGGACGGCACCGCCTGTGCCTTCGCCAGCTCGAGCAGGTCGTGCACGTCCTCGGCCCAGGCCGCGCCGGCCTCCTCCACGAGCGCGCGGAACACGCGCTGGTCGCCCGCCACGGCTCCGGTGTGCGCCGCCGCGGCCAGCGCGCCTGCCGGCGAGGAGCCGACCTTGAGCACCGAGACCCCCACACCGCGCTCGGCGCACTCGGCCAGCGCGAGCGCCAGCCGCGCGCCGTCCCCGTCGGCCTCCAGGTACACGGCGATCGAGCCCACGCCCTCCTCGCGTGCGAGCTGGGCGATCCAGTCCGCCGGATCGACCGCGGCCGAGTTGCCGCACGAGATCACGGTGTGCAGGCGCAGCCCGCGCCGCGTGGCGAGCGTGTTCACGGCCACGTTGCCGCTCTGCGAGACGAGCGCGACCCTTCCGGGCTCCAGCGGGCGCAGGGCGTCGCCCCACAGCGCCACGCGCTCGTGCAGGGCCACGATGCCGTTGCCGTTAGGACCGCACACGGGCAACTGGTGGCGGCGCGCGGCCTCTGCCAGATCGCGCTCCATCGCGGCGCCCTGGGCGATCTCGCCGAAGCCGGCGCCGTAGACCACGGCGCCGCCGCAGCCGATCACGCCGGCCTCCTCCACCACGGCGGCCACGCCGGCCGCGGGGATGGCCACCACCACGGCGTCGGGCGGCTCGGGCAGGTCGGACAGCGTGGGGAAGCACGGCACGCCGTGCGCCTCCTCGCGCCCGGGGTTCACTCCCCAGACCGTGCCGGGATACCCGAGCGTGGCCAGGTTGAGCAGCGTCTCGCCCGAGTACGAGCCCGGACGGTCATTCGCTCCGACGACCGCGATCGTCCGCGGGTGAAGGAGGCGCTCCACTAGTGGAGGGTGCGCTCCACGCCGCGGCGCTCGAGGGCGCGCGCCACGATCAGCCGCTGGATCTCGCTCGTGCCCTCCCAGATCCGGTCCACCCGCAGCTCGCGGTTGAAGCGCTCGGCCACGTTCGTGCGCATGTATCCGCGCCCGCCGAAGATCTGCACGGCGCGGTCGGCGCAACGGCAGGCCGCCTCGCTCACGAACAGCTTGGCCATGGAGGCCTTGGCGTGCACGACCTTCAGGTCGGCGCCGGCGTCGACCAGTCGCGCCACCTCGAGCGTGAGCAGCCGCCCGGCCGCGGCGTCCGCCGCGGAGTCGGCGAGCGGGAAGGACACTCCCTGGTAGTCGATCAGGCGGTTGCCGCCCTGCTCGCGGCCGATGGCCCAGGCGGTGGTCTCCTCGATCAGTCGCCACATGGAGCCCACGCCGCGGGCGGCGATGCCCAGCCGCTCCTCGGTGAACCAGGCGCGCTGGAGGTCGTCGCCGCTGCCCACGCCGCCAACCACGGCGTCCTCGCCCACCTCGACCCCGGTGAACCGGATCGCCGGGTGGCCGTGCGGGTAGGTGTGCGTGAAGGGCGGGTCGTCGACGATCTCGATGCCGTCGAGGCCCGCGTCGACGAGGAACAACGTTGGCTGCTCGCCGCCGTCCACGAGCGCCTTCGCCATGACGATGTAGACCTTCGCGATGTCGCCGTAGGTGACGAACCACTTCTCGCCGTCGATGACCCAGCCGGACTCGGTCTTCTTCGCGGTGGTCTTGATGCGCGACGGGTCGGACCCGGCGTCGGCTTCGGTGACCGCGTAGGCGTCGTGGAGCTCGCCGCGGAGGGCGGGGCGCAGGTAGCGATCGATCTGCTCGGGCGTGCCGCTCGCCAGCACGTTGTAGGCGCCGGGCATGTGCCACGACAGCGCGTTGGTCGAGCGTCCGAGCTGCTCCTCCACGAGGAACCACTCGGTCTTCGTCCAGCCCTGGCCGCCGTACTCCTGGGCGTGCAGGCCGCCGGACAGCCCGGCCTCGATCGACTCGCGCTTGATGCGCTCGTGCAGCTCCTCCGGGATGTCGCCGCCGGCGCGCTCGGCCAGCTCCTCGTTCGGGATCAGCACCTCGTCCACGAAGCGGCGTGCCCGAGCCTGGAGATCCAGCTGCTCGGGCGTGAAGTCTGCGGCGGTGGTGAGAGCCGGGGCGGCGGTGCTGATTGTCATGAAGATCCTCTCTTCTGTCCCGGGAGTCCGAGCTTGAGTTGGTCGTGGTTGTGGATCACGTCGAGCACGAGAGCGCGCGCGGCTTCGAGCTCAGCCTTCACGGGGGCGTCGCGTGCCAGCGTCCCCGCTTCCTCCAGATATGCGGCCCATGCGCGCCGGCTTCCGCGGGTCACCAGGCGCTCGACACGTGCTCGCTCTTCCTCCACCGCGTCGGCGCCGGGGACGCCGCCGGCTCGCAACGCAGCCACCGCGGCGGGCAGCTCGCGCTCGGGTTCCGGGGTGATGGAAAGCCATGCCTGGCGGGCGCCGAACTGACCCACGGGAGGCATGTTATCATGCGACTGATCACAAAGTCAGGAGCGGCGGGATGGCGACGGTAGAGCGGAATTCGAGGAGCGCTGCGCTACCCGCACGCCTGTACCGCGACCCCGAGGTGCTCGAGCTCGAGCGCGAGCGCATCTTCGAGCGCACCTGGCAGCTGGCCGGGCACGTGTCGCAGCTGCCCGCCCCCGGCACCTATATGACCACCAAGGTGGGCACCCAGCCCGTGCTGGTGATCCGCGACCAGGAGGGCGAGGTGCGCGCCTTCCGCAACGTCTGCCGTCACCGCGGCTCGCGTCTGCTCAAGGGCTCCGGCGAGTGCGGCAAGGCGATCCGCTGTCTCTACCACGGCTGGACCTACCGGCTCGACGGCGAGCTGATCGGCGTGCCCGAGGCGCGCAGCATTCCCGACCTCGACAAGTCGGCGCTCGGGCTCTTCCCGGTGCGGATCGAAACCGTGGCGGGGCTGATCTTCGTGAACCTCGACACGCATGCCACGCCCCTGGCCGAGCAGATCGCCGGCCTGCCCGAGCGCATGGCCCCGTACGAGATCGAGCGGCTCGAGCAGCACAAGCCCTACGACGGCACCCAGCCGGCCAACTGGAAGATCACCAGCGACAACTACCTCGAGGGCTACCACGTGCCGATCGCCCACCCCGGGCTAATGCGGCTGCTCGACTACAAGCGCTACGACGTGGAGGTGCACGACAACTGGGTCTGGTTCGAGGCGCCGCTGCGCGACAAGCCGTCGGGCAACCTGATGGAGCGCCTCTACCAGCGGCTGGTCTCGCCCATGCCCGGCCTCGGCGAGGCCGACCGGCGCGTGTGGCGCTTCGTGTTCATCTACCCCAACACCGCCATCGACCTGTATCCGGACCTCGTCTGGACCTGGAAGATCGACGCCGACGACCCGCTGACCACGCGCGACACGTCCCACGTCTACCGCCACCCCGACGCCTCGCTGCGCACACGGCTGGCGCAGCGCGTGAACTACAGGGTGAACTCGGCGGTCGGCAACGAGGATCTGGACCTCGTGCAGAACGTACAGGCGGGAATCGAGACGCGCGGCTGGGAGCCGGGACCGCTGTCGGGACGCGAGGCCGCCGTGGCCTGGTTCGCGGACCGCATCCGCGCGGACCTGGGGGAGGACGCATGAGCCCCTCCACCGCCGAGCCCACGCTCGGAGCACGCGAGCGGATCCTCGCGGCGGCCGTCGAGCGGATCGCCGGCGACGGCATCGACGACGTTCGGATCGCGCGCATAGCCATGGATGCCGGCGTGTCGACCTCGCTGGTGCACTACCACTTCGAAACCCGCGACGCCTTGCTCGAGCAGGCGCTCGAATACTCCTTCGAGCTGGCCGGCGACGGCCGCATCGGGGACGGGGAGGACGAGGATCCGGACCACTCTCGCCACCTGGCCGCGATGGTGGACCAGTGCCTGCCCTACCCGGGCGCGCTCGAGCGCGACTGGATCCTGTGGGTGGAGCTGTGGCTGCGCGCGGTGCGCCGGCCGCAGCTGCGTCCGACCGCCGAGCGCCTCTACGCGCGCATGCACGTCTGGTTCGCGGACGCGATCGCGGCGGGGATCGAGGCGGGCGAGTTCCGGGCGGACGCGGATCCCGGCCGCACCGCGGACCGGGTGCTCGCGATGTGCGACGGATTCGGCGTGCGTGCCCTCCTCACGGAGCTCTCGCTCGACCGTGCGCGCGAGGAGGTCTGGGCCTTCCTCGTGCAGGAGCTGGGGGTTGACCCGCGCATGCCCGCGCTGGGCCCGCGGTGAGCCCCGACGTGGTGGTGGTGGGCGCCGGCACGGTCGGCGGCTGGGCCGGATGGTTCGCCAGCCGCATCGGTGCGCGCGTGACGGTGCTGGAGCGTCACACGGCCGGCCAGGGAGCGTCGAGCAGGGCGGCCGGGATGGTGCGCGCGCAGGGCGGCACTCCCACGGCGGTGGCGCTCGGCCGCTGGACGATCGACTTCTACGAGCGCCAGCACTCGCTGATCGGCACCGACTCCGGCTTCCGCCGGCTCGGCTACCTCCTGGTGGCGCGCGACGACGCCGAGGCGTCCGAGGCCCGGGCGCGCGTGGCGATGCAGCAGGCCGAGGGCCTCGACGTGCGCTGGGTGGAGCCCGACGAGGCCGTGGCGCTCAACCCGACGCTGGCCCCCGGCGGGCTCACCGGCGCCAGCTACTGCCCGATCGAGGGCTGCATCGACCCGCCGCGCAACGTGCGCGCCTACGTGCTCGCGCTGCAGCAGGCCGGGGTGGAGCTGCGCGAGCGCTGCGAGTGCGAGGAGATCCTGGTGGAGGACGGGCGCGTGGTGGGTGTGCGCGCGGGCGGCGAGACGATTCACTGCTCGCGCGTGATCCTGACCGGCGGCCCCTCGCTGCGCGACACCGCCCGCCGGCTCGGCTTCAACGTGTTCGCGGGCGGGGCGCGCCACCAGGTGGCCGTCACCTCGCCGCACGAGGCCTTCGCGGGGGATCCGCTGCCGATGGTGTTCGACGTGGGTGCCGGCATGTACTGGCGCCAGGAGGAGGACGGGCTGCTGTTCGGCTGGAGCGACCCCGAGGAGCGTCCGGGCGAGGCGCGCGAGGTCGACTGGAGCTACCTGGAGCGCGTGCGCGCCCGCCTGGCCGACGACGTGCCCGCCACCGCGGGCCTCGGGCTGCGCAAGGTGTGGGCGGCCACCATCGACTACACGCCCGACCATCTGCCGATCCTCGACTCGCCTGTCGAGGGCCTCGTGATCGCCAGTGCCGCGGGCCACGGGATGATGTGGGGCCCCGCGGTGGCCAAGGCCGCCGCCCAGCTGGCGCTGACCGGGGACACGGACGTGGTCGACGTGTCCGATCTCGGCCTCGACCGCTTCGACGCCGAGGGCCGCTCGCGGCTGTCCGCCGACCCGATCGCGCTGCCGTTCCCCACCGACGCGGAGGACGTGCCCGCGCCCGGTTAGGATCGGCCGATGTCCGAACAGACGCAGGTCTCCCCCGAAGGAATCATGCAGCTCGGCCTGGGCTTCTGGGCCTCGAAGACCCTCCTGAGCGCGGTCGAGCTCGGGCTGTTCTCGGTGCTGGCCGAGGCCGGCTCGCTGGACGCACAGGAGCTACGCGGGCGCCTGGACCTTCATGAGCGCAGCGCCACCGACTTCTTCGACGCGCTGGTGGCGCTCGGGATGCTCGAGCGCGCCGACGGCCGCTACTCCAACACCCCGGCCACCGACCTGTTCCTCGACCGCGCCAAGCCCTCCTACTTCGGGGGCCTCCTCGAGATGGCCGAGGCCCGCCTCTACCCGTTCTGGGGGAACCTGACCGAGGGCCTCCGGACCGGGCATACCGCAGAACGAGGCCAAGCAGGGCGGTGACGACTTCTTCGCGGCGCTCTACGCCGATCAGGAGAAGCTCGCCCAGTTCGCGGCCGCCATGAGCAGCGCCAGCGCGGCGCTGGGACAGGCGATGGCCGCGAAGTACCCGTGGAGCGATCACGGCAGCGTGATCGATCTGGGCTGCGCCGAGGGTGCGCTGCCCGTCCAGA
This sequence comes from uncultured Thermoleophilaceae bacterium, assembly GCA_963811055.1. Lineage (GTDB taxonomy): Bacteria > Actinomycetota > Thermoleophilia > Solirubrobacterales > Thermoleophilaceae > JACVRW01. The sequence continues at coordinate 40,375 of CAWEPQ010000003.1, read as the reverse complement.
TCGCGCTTGCGCACCCGCACCTGAGCGGGGGCGGCTTCGACCTGCCGCCGCTCGCGCCGATCTTCGACCGCTACGTCTCCAAGTTCGGCCTCAGCGATCGCCTCGAGTTCACCGGCGGAGACTTCTTCGCCGACGAGCTGCCGAAGGCAGACGTGTACGTGATGGGCCGGATCCTCCACGACTGGGACCTGGACGAGAAGCGCCGGCTGCTGCAGAGGACGTACGACGCGCTGCCCGACGGCGGGGCGCTGATCGTCTACGACGCGATCATCGACGACGACCGGCGCGAGAACGCCTTCGGTCTGCTGATGAGCCTGAACATGCTCATCGAGACGCCCGGCGGCTTCGACTACACGGGCGCCGACTGCCGCGGCTGGATGGCCGAGACCGGGTTCCGCGACACGTACGTGGAGCACCTGGTCGGGCCGGACTCCATGGTCGTGGGACTCAAGTAGCGCTCAGCGCTTGAGGTGGAACACGAACCGGTCCTCGACCGGGCTCACGTGGTGCACGTCGATGTCGCCGCTCACGCCGCGATAGGCGCCGGAGCCGCCCGTCACGATCAGCGGGTGGCGCTTGACGCTCGCCGGCGGGTCGATGCCCTGGATCGTGAGCTGCCCGCGGGGCAGGAGGAAGCCGCCTGAGCACACGTGGTGGCCTGCCGGCAGGCTCTGGGTGCACGTCGCGTGGTCGGTTCCCACCACGCGGCCGCGCAGGTTGCGCAGCGTCTGCGTGAAGATCACCACGTCGCCCACCGACTCGCCGTCGGGCGCGTTGTCCACGAAGTTGACGGTCTTGATCTTGCCGTTGAGCGTGAAGTTCAGGGGCGGCTTGGACGGTGCCTTGCCCGGCACCTGGGCGGCGACGAGCGCCACAAGCGCCAGGGCCGCCACGGCGGCCACGATCAGCTTCGCCCTCACGCCACGACCCGCATGCGGTCGCCGGCCTCTTGGAGCACGGCGCCCAGCGTGCCGGCTATCTCGTCGATCTCGCTCTGGCCGGCCACCAGCGGCGGGGAGATCTGCACCACGGGCTCGCCGCGGTCGTCGGCGCGGCAGATGAGGCCGCGCTTGAACAGCTCGGGCGACACGAAGCCGCGCAGCAGCTCGTTGGACTCCTCGTCGGAGAAGCCCGCGCGCGTCTCGCGGTCCTTGACCAGCTCGATCGCGTAGAAGAAGCCGCAGCCGCGCACGTCGCCCACGATCGGGAGATCCAGCAGCTGCTCGAGGGAGGCGCGGAAGCTCGGCTCGAGCTCGCGCACGTGCTCCACGATCCGGTCGCGGCGCATGATCTCGATGTTCTTGAGCGCCACCGCCGCCTGCACTGGATGGCCGCCGAAGGTCATGCCGTGCGTGTACATCGCCTCCGGCTTGGTGAACGGCTCCATCACACGCTCGTTCGCGATCACCGCCCCGATGGCGGCGTAGGCGGAGGACAGGCCCTTGGCGCTCGTGATGAGGTCGGGCTTGATGTCGAAGCGCTCGGACGCGAACCAGTGGCCGGTGCGGCCGAACCCGGTGATCACCTCGTCGGCGCACAGCAGGATGCCGTACTCGTCGCACAGCGCCCGCACGCCCTGGAAGTACCCGGCCGGCGGCATGAACGCGCCGCCGGAGTTCTGCACCGGCTCCATGATCACCATCGCCACCGTGTCGGGGCCGGCCTGCACGATCGTCGCCTCGAGGTCGTCGAGCAGGAACGCGGTGAACTCCTCCTCGGTCTCCTCCGGCGGGCGGTGATAACGATCCGTGTTCGACACGTGGAGAACGTCCGGCACGAGCGGCTCGAACGGGGTGCGCAGCTCGGTGCACCCGGTGAGGGAGAGTGCTCCCATGGTGGTGCCGTGGTAGGCCACGCGGCGGGCGATCGCCTTCCAGCGCCGCTCACCGCGGGCGCGGTGGTACTCGCGAGCCAGCTTCCAGGCGGCCTCGGTGGCCTCCGAGCCCCCCGACACGAAGAACGCGCGGTTGAGGTCCCCGGGCGCGAGGTCGGCCAGCTGCTCGGCCAGCTCGATCGCGCGCGGGTGGGCGAACGTCCAGTTGATCGCGAACGGCAGCTCGCGCATCTGCGCGGCGGCCGCCTCGCCCATCTCGGCGCCGTATCCGTAGCCGATGTTCACGCAGAAGAGCCCGGCCAGCGCGTCGAGGTAGCGCTTGCCGTTCACGTCCGTGAGGTGGCATCCGTCGCCGCTGACGATCACCTGGAGATCGGCCGGGTCGGTGTACCCGCCCATCTGCGTGAAGTGGAGCCAGAGGTGGTCGAGTGCCGTCTGCTGGAGGCCGTCGGATCCCATGCGGCAGCGATCGTATCGTGCGACTCACGCTGGCCAATTCGTCCAGCCGGCGCGTGCACGCCACGCGCGTGTCCTATGTTGACCGCTCGTGCCGCTTCGCCCGACGATCGCGCTTGCCGCCGCGCTGGCCGTCATACCGGCGTCGAGCGCGCATGCCTCGATGCCCGTGGCGAGCCCGTTCGACGCTCCGGGCGCCACCGCCGCCTTCGAGCGTGCCGGCTGGCGGTGGCCCACACGGCGAATCACCTACTTCGTGGCCGCGCGCGCGAACGCCGGGGCCGTGCGCGCCGCCGTGCGGAAGTGGAACCGCAGCGGCATGCGGCTGCGCTTCGTGCAGGTCCCGCGCCGCCGCGCCCGGGTGGTCATCCGCTACTGGCCGCAGACGGGCTGCGTGCCGGGCGGGGTCACCGGCACGACCTACGACCAGAGCAACGGGCGGCCGGTCCGCGCCGAGGTGCGCATCTCGCGCCCCTACCCGACGAACGTGGCGTGCAGCCGCTGGGCGATAACGATGGTGGTGGCGCACGAGCTCGGCCATGTGCTCGGGCTGGCGCACGAGGCCACGCGCTGCGCGCTGATGAACTCCACCCTCGTGACGCTCTCGCCCGAGCGCTGCATCCCGCCGCTGGAGCCCTGGCGCTGGCGCTGCCGGGTGCTCGAGCGCGATGACGTGCGCGGAGCCGTACGCCTCTACGGCGGTCGCGTGAGGCCGCGCGGTCGGCCGATCTGCGACCTGTTCGCCGTGCCCGACACGCCGCGGTCGCTCACCGCGGCGCCCGACGGGTTCGGCGGCCTCGTGGCGAGCTTCGAGCGCCCGCCCTCGCGCCGCCCGCCGCCGCACGTGCTGGCCGGACCGGACAGCTACCTGGTGGCCTACCGGCTGAACACCTGCCCGGTGTCCCCGGACGATCCCGCCGCGATCACCACGGCCGGCCTCTGGACCGTCCCGGAGGGCGGCGTCCAGCAGGTGCCGATCCAGCCGCCGGGTCCCGGGCGCTGGTGCGTCGGCGCCTGGGGGCGCGACGGCGTGGGCCGCTTCAGCACGAAGCCGGCCACGGTCCTGGTCGACCTCCCCTAGAAAGACCACGCGCCCGCCGGGGAGCGGGCGCGTGGCTGGGGGGAGGAGCTTTGCTGATCGGGCTTCAGGCCCGCGAGGGCTCCGGCTCCGGCTCGTGGCTGATCGTCGGCAGCCAGCTCAGCCGCTGCGGCAGGTACCAGTTCCAGTCGCCGAGCAGCTTCATCGTCGCGGGCAGCAGCACGCCGCGGACCAGGGTGGCGTCGATCAGCACCGCAGCCGCCAGGCCCACTCCGAACTGCTTCATGTCGATGAACGAGAGCGTGGCGAAGATCGAGAACACCCCGACCATCACCATCGCCGCCGCGGTCACCACGCCCGCCGTGGACTTGACGCCGTGCGCGATCGCCTCATCCGTCGACTCGCCGCGATCGACCGCCTCGCGGATCCGGCTGAGGATGAACACGTGGTAGTCCATCGACAGCCCGAACAGGATCACGAACAGCATGATCGGGAACCAGGCGGTGATCGCCCCGGTGGACTGGAAGTTCAGGAAGTCCTCCAGGTGACCGTCCTGGAACACCCAGACCACGATCCCGAGCGCGGCGCTGACGGACAGCAGGTTCAGGACGATCGCCTTGATCGGGATCACGATCGACCGGAACGTGACCAGCAGGAGCAGGAACGCCATCAGGAAGACGAACCCGAGCACGTACCAGATGTGCGAGCTCATCACCCCGTTGAAGTCGAGCGACGCGGCGGTGTCGCCGCCCACGCCCACGAGCGTGGCGCTCTTGATCGTCGACGGGATCACCTCGGGCACCACGTTCTCGCGCAGGTCCTTGACCGCGTCGAGCGAGGTGCTGTCGGTGCCGCTCCCGGCGAGCGGCACGTCGATCGTGCCGACCCTGCCGTTCGGGCTGATCTCGGAGGTCACGCCCTCCTCGAACTGGTCCGACTGGCGAGCCACCTCACGCAGCTCGGTGGTGGCGGCGGCCAGCTCCGCCTCCGACACGTGGCGACCCTCGACCACGATCGTGCCGGTGAACTGCTCACCGGGGAACGCGGCCTGCATCCGGTCGTAGGTCTGCATCACCGCCAGGCTGCGGGGCAGCCCGTCCACGCCGGAGTCGGCCGTGTGGATGTGGGTCAGCGGCAGCGCCAGCACCACCAGCACGCCCACGCCGGCCACGATCGACACGAGCGGGCGCCGCAGCACCCGGTCGAGGATCCAGGACCAGATCCTGGACTCGCCGGTGCGCCGCTCGGGCTTGAGGAAGGGCACGCGGCCCTTGTTCACCCGGTCGCCGAGCTTCGACAGCACCGCCGGCAGCACCGTGAGCGAGCCGAGCACGGCGATCGCGACCACCAGGATCGTGCCGGTGGCGAACGACGCGAACGTGTCGGCGCCGCCGAAGTACATGCCGGCCATGGCGATCATCACGGTGATGCCCGAGATCAGGACCGCGCGGCCCGAGGTCGATGCGGCCGCCTCGAGCGCGGCGTCCTCCTCCAGCCCGCGGGCACGCTCCTCGCGCTCGCGGCGGAGATAGAACATCGAGTAGTCCACGCCCACGGCCAGCCCGATCAGCAGCACGACGCTGGAGATCGACTCGTCCACCGGCCAGATCTGGCTGATCGGGCCGATCAGGCCGATCGCCGCGGCAACGGCGGTCACGGCCAGGATCAGGGGCACGAACGCCGCGAGCAGTGCGCCGAACGCGAGGATCAGGATGATCAGCGTGATCGGCAGGGAGGTGACCTCGGCCTTCTTGAAGTCGTCCTCGAACGCGTCCGAGAGCGCCTTGCCGGCGCTGGCACCGCCGAACTCCTCCACGCGGAAGCCCTCGTGTGAGCGCTCGGTGGCCGCCACGGCGGCGAGCGGAGCGTCCACGAGCTTCTCGGCGTCCTCGTCGTCGCCCGGCAGGTCGAAGTTCACGAGCACCGAGCGCCCGTCCTTGGAGATCTGGGCATCGTTGCCCTTGGCGTAGGGGCTCTCGACGTTGCGCACGCCCTTCGCGCGTTCGAGCCGGGTGCTCAGGTCAGCCACCACGGCCTTGAAGGCCGGGTCGCTCGGACCCACCCCCTTGGCGCGGCTCTGGACGAGCACGGACTCGCCCTCCTGCTCGGGGAAGTTGTCCCTCGCGACGGTGTCGGCGCGGCCGGACTCGCCGATGCCGTACTCCTCGTCGGTGAGCGTCCGGGTGCCCACCGAGCCGCCGATGAACACGGCCAGGATCACGAACGCGAGCCATCCGAAGACGGCCTTCTTCCTGTGCTGCGCGCTCCAGCGACCGGCGCGCGCGGCGATGTTTGTCTTGCGAGTCACGGTGTCTCCTCTCGCCCTGCTGGACATGGCGATGAGTCTGCGCTCCGTGAGCCCGTCCTCCAATGCGGCTCCCTCCCCAGAGTGGGTGCGGCTAACCGAACGAGCCGCGCCTGCGCACGGCCTTCGCAGGGCGGGTTAGGATCCGCCCGTGCCGCCGCCCCGCCGCCGCCCGGCCCGTCTGATCGCCGCATGCCTCGTCGCCTGCGCGGCGCTGCTCGCGGTCGCGGCCCCCGCGCTTGCGGTCCGCCCGTTCATCCACGCGCACCGCGGCGGCTCGATCGAGTTCGGCAAGCCCACCTATCCGGAGAACACGATGCCTGCCTTCAGGGCATCGGCCAAGCGCGGCTTCGTGCTCGAGCTGGACGTGAAGCTCACCAAGGACCTCGTGCCGGTGGTGGTCCACGACGCCACGCTCGACCGCACCACGCCCTGCACCGGGCAGGTGAACGCGTTCACCTACGCGCAGCTGCTCGCCGACTGCCGGTCGGACATCCTGGGCACCGAGGGCAACTTCGTGCAGCTCGCCGCGAACGACCGCCGGCGGGCGCCGCTCCCGAAGCTGAGCGAGGTGCTCGCGCTGGCCCGCCACGAGGGCGTGCGCGTGAACCTCGAGATCAAGAACCAGCCGACCGACCCCGACTTCGACAAGCCCTCCGACTTCGCCGACCGGGTGATCGAGGGGATCAAGCAGTCGGGCTTCCCGCCGTCGCGGCTGATCATCCAGTCGTTCTGGTTCCCGAACCTGAACCGCGCGCAGGCTCTGATGCCGGACGCGGAGACGAGCAACCTGACGCTCGGAGCCGGGAGCCCGGCCTATGTCGACGGGCGCAAGGACGACTGGCTCTCGGCCCAATGGCCCGCGGCCGCCACGACGATCGGGCAGGCGCACGCCCTGGGCCTGCGCGTGGTGCCGTTCACGATCGACGCCCGCGCCGACATGATCGCGGCCATCAAGGCCGGGGTGGACGAGCTGATCACCAACGACCCGCTGCTCGCGCGGAAGGTCGAGGCCGAGCTGGATCCCGGCCCTGCCGCGATCCCGCCGCCGCCCAGCGCCTCGGCCTGTGCCCGCGTCCGCGCGCACCGCACGCTCGGCACGATCGAGGCCTATGGATCGCGGCGCCACGGCCTCCGTGTGTTCGCGATGCAGCCCAAGCAGGAGGCCCGGCACATCGAGACCTACGCGAGCTTCCGCACCAAGATCGAGTGCATGATCAGGGAGCGCGTGCTGCCGCGGTTGACGCGCGGGGCCCCCAACGTGATCGCCTTCAACGAGGACATCGGCCTGCTCACCCTGGGCACGGGCTCGCGTGGCACCGAGGCGCGGGCCATCGCCGAGGACCCGAAGTCGGTCTGTCCCGGGGGCGAGCCCCTCTGCGCCACGGTGTCGATGCTGCTCGCCATCAAGAGCGAGTACGCGACGCCGATCGGCGCGTACAAGTCGCGCTTCCCCGAGCTCCCGTTCTTCAGCTCGGTCTTCACCGGCGGCACGGACACGTTCGCGCGCGGCTGGATGCAGGTGTTCTCGGACATGGCCAAGCGCTACGGCGTGTACATCCTCGGCTCGAACAACCAGTCACCGTTCCGCGAGTCGGTGGACCCGGCCGAGATCCAGCTCTTCCGCGACCCGGACCTGCCGGTGCCCTCCTCGGTGTACGTGGCCACCGGATCCAAGGCGTACAACGAGGCCTTCATGTGGGGCCCGAAGGACGTGCGGAGGGAGGGTCCGGCGATCCTCCGCAACGTGGTGTCGCAGAACAAGAAGGTGCCGCTCACCGACATCGAGCTCACCCTCGAGGTGGCCAACGGGCCGAGCACGGGACCCGATGCGGTCGAGAACCTGCGGCCCTTCCAGGTGCCAGGCACGCGCGCGCGGATCGGCTTCGCCACCAGCCTGCCGGCGTTCATCTACGGCGACCTGCCCGCGGGCGTGGACCCGTGCTCGGACACCAGCAAGTACTACATGCGCTGCCTGGACAAGCTCGGCACGAACCTCGTGATGCAGGACGAGGCCAACCCCGGCCCGTGGGTCACCCAGCCCACCTTCTGGCAGCCGCTCGACTGGATGCGCTCCACCTGGCGCGCGGTGTCCGATCCCACGGTCGACTTCGACTACAACGTGACACCGCATCTGGTGGGCCACCTCGGCGACCTCGTGTTCGACGGCCAGACGGCCATCACCCAGCGCGGGCTGCGCGGGCGCGAGAAGTGCACCTACGTGGGCACCTCGCGCTTCATGCCCGACCCGCCCGAGAGCGATGCCTCGTCGAACGAGCCCTACGCCGGCCGCAAGCGCGAGTTCCTGGCGCTGGCCCCGTGGGTGGTGCCCGACAACTCACGGAACGCGCTGCGGGCGGTGGCGGCCAAGCTTGCCCCCGGGCTCCGGCGATGCGCTCGAGAACGACTACCTCGAGACGGCCATCGCGGCCGACCTGCCCTTCCCGCCCGACTCGTGGCGGCGCAACTGCATCTCCTCGCCGCCCCGCTGGCCGCACTGGCAGCACCGCTAGCGCCCGATTAAATGGCAAGGGCCCCGACGGAGACCGGGGCCCTGACCGCCCGCGTCGCCGGTGTGAAGTCGCCGACACGAGGTTCCTGTCCCTGACGCGGCCAGTTGGCCGCAGGAAGGAGACGCCGACACTAGGGCATCGGAGGGGTGTGGGGACTTTCCGTTGGCATACATCGAAAACTCCCCAGACCCCCGGAAGATCTGCCCAGGCCGGTCGACGCCACACGATGGCCAAGGTGACCGGGTGGTCTCGCCACCGCTCCCACGACGGCTTCAGCGCCACCCAGCCGTCTCGACCACGCGCTCGCGCAGCTCGGCCAGCGTGAGACCGGAGTTCAGCCCGGCGGACAAGTGCTCGCTCAGCAGGTGCACGTGCGTGTCGATTGCGACCGTGTCTCCGGCACGACGAGGTCGTATGCGCCGGCGGCCAGGCCGGACGCCGCCACGTCGCCCTCCACCAGCCGTCTGTAGATACCTCGACCCTCCGCCAACGCAAGCATTTCGGGCGAGGAGAAGCCGGGCACGCTCAGTCGAAGCGCAGGTGCTCGGGCGCGTCGCGCATCCTGATCACCCGGGCGGGCACTCCGCCAACCACGGCGTTGGGAGGCACGTCGCGCGTGACCACGGCGTTTGTGCCCACCACCGCGTTGTCGCCGATCGTGACCCCGCGCAGCACGCAGGCGCCGTAGCCGATCCACACGTTGTTCCCCACGCGCACGTCGCGCTTGTAGATGCCCTGGAGCCGGATCGGGCGCTCCACCTCGACCATCCCGTGGTCGAAGTCGATGAGCATCACCCGGTCGGCGATCACGCACTCGCGGCCGATCGACACGTGCTGGAAGGCGGAGATCGTGCACTCCTGGCCGAGCACGGTCTTGGCGCCGATCGAGATCACGCCCTCGTGGGCGCGCAGCTTGCAGCCGTGCCCGACCCACGACCAGCGCCCCAGCTCGAGCGTTCCGCGCCGCCCGACCTCGAGGCTGCACCCCGGTCCCACGAAGGTCAGACCGTCCAGACGCAGCCGGCGGCCGAGACGGAGCTTGATGAACCCCAGCCGCACGATCAGGCGCGCGTATTGGTGGTTGAGCATCCCGTGCGCGCGCATGAAGCGCAGCAGCGCGGGCAGTCCGCCGGTGCGCGGCGGCGGCGGCCCGCGGGGTGGGTCCGACGGCGGTGCCGCGATCGGCTCTGTGGCGCCCTCCATTGCCGCGCGGATGATAGGTGCGGCTAACCGTATTGGCGTTTGTGCGCAGTCGGGTAAGAATTCCCTTTACATGGCAACAACCGTCCTGATCGTCGACGACCATCCCGGCTTCAGGGCCAGCGCGCGAATGCTTCTCGAGGCGGAGGGCTACGACGTGGTGGGCGAGGCGGGCGACGGCCAGTCGGGGCTCCACGCCGCCGCCGAGCTTCAGCCGGACGTGGTGCTGCTCGACATACAGCTGCCCGACATCGACGGGTTCACCGTGGCCTCGGGACTCAACCTCAACACCAACGGCACCGGGCCGGCCGTCGTGCTGGTCTCGAGCCGCGCGCGCGAGGACCTCGAGGAGCGCGTGCAGGCGAGCCCGGTGCGCGGCTTCATACCCAAGTCCGAGCTGTCGGGCGCGGCGCTGGAGGCACTGATCGGGTGACGGGCCTGCGCCGGGCGCTGGTGGGCCTCGGCATAGCGGGCTTCATCGCGGGGGCCGTGCCGCTGGTGCTTGCCCTGTCGGCTCCGGACGACATCAACGACCCGGCGCTCACGGCGGTGTTCGGGCCGCTCGTGGGGTGGTCGTTCATCGGCACCGGACTGTTCGCCTGGTACCGGCGGCCGGACAACAAGTTCGGGGCGCTGATGGCCGCCGTGGGCTTCACGTGGTGCGTGTCCGGCCTGGCCGTGGACCGCAACTCGTACGTGTTCATCGTGGGCTACCTGTTCGCGTCGCTCCCGTTCGCGCTGCTGTTCCACATGCTCATCGCGTTCCCCACGGGTCGCCTCGAGGGCCGTTTCCCGCGCATCGTCGCCGCGCTCGGCTACTTCGCTACCACGGTCATGTGGTGGGTGATCCTGCTCTTCTACGACACCACGAGGGACGACTGGGCGAGCAACCCGCTCATGGCCTTCGACGACCAGGAGACGGCCGACACACTGCTCGCCGTCCAGTCGGCGCTGGCCCTCGTCCTCACGATCGCTGTTCCGTTCGTGCTCCGGCGCCGCTGGCTGAGCGCCGGGCGCCCACTCCGGCAGATTCTGACCCCCGTCTACGCCACGGCCTCGGTGCTCATGCTCCTGCTCCTGATCACGCTGATCGCGGATCTCAGTGGGCTGTCGGACGAGGTCGAGGTGGTGATCGACGTAGCCGGCCTCGTGGCCCTGGTGGCGATCCCGTTCGCCTTTTTGGGCGGTCTGCTGCGCAGCCGGCTGTCGCGTGCCGGAGCGGTGAGCGAGCTGGTGGCCCGCCTGTCGGAGCGCGACGCCCGCCGCAGCGGTCTTCGGGACGCCCTTGCGGATGCTCTCGGGGACCCCGGCCTGACGCTTCTCTATTGGCTGCCGGCGCGCGAGCGGTACGTGAATGCGGAGGGCCAGCCGGTGGAGCTGCCGGCCCCGTTCGGGGACCGCGTGGCCACGGTCGTGGAGGACCACGGGACACCCGTGGCCGCGATCGTGCACGACGCCTCTTTGGACGACGAGCGCGACCTGATCGCCGCCGTGGGCGCGGCCGCGACCCTGACGCTCGAGAACGAGCGGCTCGACGCGGAGCTGCGGGCCAAGGTCGAGGAGCTGCGCGACCAGCGCCGCCGCGGGGTGGAGGCGGCCCTCGGCGAGCGCCGCCGGCTCGAGCGCAACCTCCACGACGGAGCCCAGCAGCGGCTCGTGGCGATAGCGCTGAAGCTGCGAATGGCCCGCACGCGCGTGGCCGACCGGGACCCGGAGACGGAGCAGCTGCTCGTGTCGGCGGCGTCCGAGCTGGACTCGGCGCTGGAGGAGCTGCGCGAGCTGGCACGCGGGATCCACCCGGCCGTGCTCAGCGACCGAGGGCTGGACGCCGCGCTCGTGGCGCTCGCCCATCGCTCGCCCGTCCCGGTGGAGCTGGAGGCCACGCCCGGCGAGCGGCTCCCCGAGGCCGTGGAGACGGCGGCCTACTTCGTGGTGGCCGAGGCGCTCACGAACGTGGCCAAGTACGCGTCCGCCACGCGCGCGACCGTTCGGGCGGTGCGCGACAACGGACATGTGGTGGTGGAGGTGACCGACGACGGCGTGGGCGGAGCCGACCCGTCGAAGGGCTCGGGCCTGGAGGGCCTGGCCGACCGGCTCTGCTCGGTGGACGGCCGCCTCGAGGTAATGGACGCGCGCGGAGGCGGCACGATCGTGCGGGCGGACATCCCGTGTTAGGCGACGGCCACGTGCGCGTGGTGGTGGCCGACGACTCCGTGCTGCTGCGCGAGGGGATCGTGCGCCTGCTCGACGAGCAGGACGGGTTCGAGGTCGTGGGGCAGGCGGGCGACGCCGAGGAGCTTCTGCGCAAGGTGGGCGCGCACAAGCCGGACGTGGCGGTGGTGGACATCCGGATGCCGCCCACCAACACCGACGACGGGCTGCGTGCCGCGCTCGAGATTCGCGCACGCCAGCCGGAGACGTCGGTGCTGGTGCTGTCCCAGTACGTGGAGGAGGGCTACGCGCTCGACCTGGTGGGCGACACAGCCGGCGGCGTGGGCTACCTCCTGAAGGACCGCGTGGCCGATGTGGACCGCTTCGTGGACGCCGTCAAGCGGGTGGCCGAGGGCGGCTCGGCGCTGGATCCCGAGGTGGTGGCCCAGCTCGTGGGCCGCGCTCGCCGCGACGATCCGCTGGAGGCGCTCACCCCGCGCGAGCGCGAGGTGCTCGAGCTGATGGCTGAGGGCCGGTCGAACCACGCGATCGCCGACCAGATGGTGGTCACCGAGCGGGCGGTGGAGAAGCACGTGACGAGCATCTTCGGAAAGCTGGGCCTGCCGCCGGCGCCGGAGGACCATCGGCGCGTGCTCGCAGTGCTGACATTCCTGCGCACCTGATGCCTCCTATCCTGAGTGACGTGCAGGAGCCACGGTCGGACGCCGACCTGGAGCGCTGGGGCGACGACCCCAAGCTCGTGGCGGTGCTGGGTGAGCAGGGCGCGGAGGGGTTCCGCGCGGTGTTCGACGGCTATCCGGAGGCGCTCGGCGTGCTGTGGGCGCTACGGGACGGCCACGGCCGCATCCACGACTTCGCCTTCGGCTACGGCAATCCGAAGATGCTGCGCAGCTTCAGGCTCCCGCCCAGCACCCGCGACCGCTACACGCTTCTCGAGGCACTCCCGCGCATGCGCGGAAGCCACGCCTTCGACGCCTACGTGCGCGTCTGCGACGAGGGGGAGCCGTGGGTGGTGGAGGTCAACTACGACACCCCGTTCGGCGACGGCTACATGCTCGGCACGTTCGTACAGCGAACGGCCAGGCTGGGCGACGGCCTGGTGGTCTTCCTCACCGACGTGACCACCCAGCGGCGCATGGAGGCCGAGCTCCGCAGCTACGCGGACGTGGTGGCCCACGACCTGCGCGAGCCCGTCTCGGGGATGGCCATGCTGGTGGCGCAGCTCGAGCGCCGCGCCGACGAGCCGCCGCCCCGCGACGTGCTGCGGCTGCTGAGAGAAAGCACGGAACGGGCGCGCGAGCTGATCGACGGCGTACTCGTATACGCGCGCATGGGCGAGCTGCGCCGCGAGCGCGTTTCGCTCTCGTGCCTCATGGACGAGGTGGCCGAGGATCTGCGGCCGGGTCTCGAGGGCACGGGCGCGACCCTGGAGGTGGGCGAGCTGCCCGAGGTCGACGGTGACCGGCGCCAGCTCCGCCGCGTGTTCCAGAACCTGGTGGGCAACGCGATCAAGTTCCGCGCCGACGCCGCGCCGCTGATCGACGTGTCGGCGCGGCGCGGAAGCGAGGAATGGATCGTGACCGTGCGCGACAACGGCGTGGGCGTGGAGCACGAGCACGGCCGCAGGATCTTCGGCATCTTCTCGCGGGTGAACGGCGCGGTGGAGGGCCTGGGCATCGGGCTGGCGGTATGCCGCCGCGTGGTGGAGGCCCACGGGGGCCGCATCTGGGTCGAGCCGGTGGACGGCGGCGGCAGCGCGTTCCGCTTCACCCTTCCGCGCTGATGCACGGCGAGGTGATCGTCGACAGGGAGGAGCGCGAGCTCCGGGTGCTGGCCCTGCACGAGCCGATCTCGATCACGTGGTCGCGCTACGCGCCGGGCCAGCGCGGCCCCGATCTGCACGTGCACCGCGAGCACTCTGACGCCTTCTACGTGCTGGAGGGCGAGCTGACGTTCGGGCTCGGCCCGGCGGGCGACGTGGTGCGGGTGCCGGCCGGCGGCTTCGTGGCCGCTCCGCCGCACCTGGCGCACTCGTTCGCCAACGAGGGCGGCGCCGAGGCGCGTTACCTCAACCTCCATGCGCCGGACACCGGCTTCGTGGGGTCGCTGCGCGCCCGCCGCGACGGGGGCGACCCGTCATACGACCAGTTCGACCCGCCGCCGGACGGCGGGCGTCCCCGGAGCGACGCGATCGTGTCCGGGCCGGGCGAGGGCGAGCGCCTCGTGTCGGGCAACCGCACCGCGCTGATGAAGGGCGTGCTCGACGACATGTCCGTGGCGGAGTGGACCGTCGAGGGTCCGCTGGAGGGGCCGCACCTCCACAGGCACGAGAAGGAGGCGGACTCCTTCTATGTGATCGAGGGCGAGCTCGAGATGACCGTCGATGGCTCGGCACACACCGTCGGCCCGGGCACGATTGCCTCCGTCCCGCCCGGCGCGCTCCACACGTTCAACCACCGCGGCTCCGGCACGGTCCGCTTCCTCAACATCCACGCGCCCGACGAGGGCTTCGCCGAGTTCCTACGAACCATCTCGGACTGACGGCAGCCAGTCCCGCACCGCCGCGGTCACCGCGCCCAGGTCCTTCTTCAGGCCGTGGTCGCCCGGCACGGCCACCACGGTGCGGTTGTCGCCTGGGGGCGGCATGCCGAAGGGGTCGCTCTCGCCCTGCACGACCAGCACCGGCACTGGCACGGCATCGAGCTCCGGCAGGCGGCTGTGCTCGGGCGCGGTGCGGCCGGGGGCGTGCACCGGGAAGGCCAGGCAGAGCACCGCAACCGCGCCGGTGGCCTCCACGGTGCGGCAGGCCACGCGCGCGCCGAGCGAGCGCCCGCCGGTCACGAGCGGCAGGCCGCTCAGCTCGCCGGCGCTCAGATCAGCGGCCACCGCGGTCCAGGCGGCGTCGAGCTGGCGTGCGGGCGCGGGAGCGCGCCTGCCGGCCACTCGGTAGGGCTGCTCCACCAGCGCCACGCTGAAGCCCTCCGACACCGCCATCTCCGTGACCGCCCTGAGATCGGGGGCGGCCACGCCTCCGCCGGCGCCGTGGCCGAGCACCAGCGCGGCCACCGGGTCGGCGGCCGGGTGGAGGTGGGCACGGGCGGGACCGTGGGGCGTGTCGATCTCGATGGCGGTCATCTGGCCGCCAGCCTACGAGGCGGGCGCCTCAGGCGAACTGCACGGCCACGCGCGGCCGTCGCGCAGGCCGGCTCCGCCGGCCCGCGCCCCGCTTGAGTCGCCGCCGCCAGAACGTCATCGCCGCTTGTCCTTGCCGGACCGCCGCGTGCCGGCCTGGCCGAGTGGACGGCGCCGCGCCTCTCGACGGGACGCCGTCCGCGCGGTCTGGGCCTCGGCGGCGCGCCGTGTCTCCGCCACCATCGCTTCCACTGCCTCGAGTGTGAGTCGCGAGTCCATGCCCGGCACTCTGGAGGAGCGGCGGGGGCGGTCCAATGGGGCCTGCTCGCCAATCGGGGGTTCGGCTAGCCGCACCACCCGCCGGACGACCGCATTTTGCGAGAAAGACCGGTCTCTCACAACGTAACGAATGCCACAAGACTTGCTACGCTGGGTGAGTTCGGGACCTCAACCCCTGGTCCGGGCTACCTCGACCTCCAACAACGGGTCGAAAGCGAGCCGGCCCCAGCATCCGCGGCCGGCGGCATGGACCCGCGACGCAGCAGGAGGCCGGACATGGGTAGGCCCGTCAGTGCTTCATCGCCTGGAGAGACCCAGGCGTTCGTGGCCACCGAGCATGTGGACGGAAGGATCCCCGTGGTATCGGTCACTGGCGAGGTGGACATGGCCACCGCGCCGGCTTTCGAGCAGATGCTCCTCGGCGCCGCCGACAGTGGCACGGAGCAGGTGGTCGTCGACCTGACCGGCTGTAGCTACTTCGACTCCACGGGGCTCAAGGCGCTGCTCGCCACACGGCGGCACCTCGACCCCATGAACCGGCGGCTCTCGATCGTCATGTCGAACCCCAACATGCTCGAGATCTTCCGGATCACCGGGTTCGACCGGCGGTTCGAGATCCACCCCTCCCTGGGGTCGGCCCTGAACGGCAGCGGGCAGGTGAACGGCCATGACTAGCCGTGGAGAGCGGGAGTCGGAGGCGCGGGCCCGGTCTCGAGAGGACAACGAGTGGACGGCGCGCGTGAGCGCGGGCCGCATGCCGATGACCTCCTTCAGGTGCGAGTGCGGGGACGCGAAGTGCATGTGCGCGATCAGCCTCACCCACGCCGAGTACGAGCACGTGCGCGACTTCGCCACCCACTTCGCGATCGCCCGGAATCACGAGAACCCCGAGAGCGAGCAGCTGATCGAGGAGCACGGGCGCTTCGACGTGGTCGAGTCGATCGACCACGACGCGGTGATGGTTGCCCGCAAGGGCAACCCCCGCCAGGGGTGGCAGAGCGAACTGGATCGCGCGCGATCCGGGGCCGCCGTCTCGATAGCGGTCCCAGTCCCGGTCCCGGTGCCCGTACTCAACCGCGGCTCCAGGCGCGCCGTGCCGATCCACGGCTACGGCCCTACCTGACGATCTCCACCCGCTCCACGTCGTCGGCCGGCTCGAAGCCGAACACCTGGGCGTAGAAGGACAGCTCCGCCTCCAGGCAGCTGATCACGGTCTCGCTCTTGCGGAAGCCGTGCTGCTCGCCCTCGAAGGCCAGGTAGGCGTGCGGCACGCCGTTCTCCTTCAGCGCCGCCACCATCGTCTCCGCCTGGGAGGGCGGCACCACCTCGTCCTCCAGCCCCTGGAACAGGATCACGGGGGCTCGGATGCGGTCCGCGAAGTGGATCGGCGAGCGCTCCCTGTAGCGCTCCGCGGTCTCCGGGTAGGGCCCGATCAGCGAGTCGAGGTAGCGCGACTCGAACTTGTGCGTGTCGGCGGCCAGGGTCTCCGCGTCGGCCACGCCGTAGTAGCTCGCGCCGGCCGCGAAGTCCTCGTGGAAGGCCAGTCCGCAGAGGGTGGTGTAGCCGCCCGCGCTGCCGCCGTGCACGGCCACGCGCTCACCGTCGGCCTCGCCCTCGCGTGCGAGATGGAGAGCCGCGGCGATGCAGTCCTCAACGTCCACGATCCCCCAGGCGCCGTTCAGAAGCTCGCGGTATTCCCGCCCGAAGCCGGTGCTGCCTCCGTAGTTCACGTCCACCACGCCCACCCCGCGGCTCGTCCAGAAGGCGATCTCCGAGTCGAACTCGGGAATCGCGTGGGAGGTGGGCCCGCCGTGGCTCTGCACGATGATCGGTGGCTGCTCGCCGGCCGGCGCCTCGTGGTCGGGGTTCTTCGGCGGGTACCAGAACGCGTGTGCGGTGCGACCGCCGGCGCTAGGGAAGTCGATCGCCACGGGCTCCGGCGCCCATTCGGGCGCGAGGGCGTGCTCGCCGGCCCCCGAGAGGACGCGCGCGCCGTCGGTGGCGCTCCAGCTGACCACGACCCCCTCCTCCGACGGGCTCTTGGCCGTGTAGATCACCCGGTCGCCGCGGCTCCGCAGCTCGGGGTAGCCGACGGCCGTGTAGGGCAGCCCGAGGTCCTCGGGATAGGGCCGGCCCGGGCGCAGGATGCAGAGTCGCTCGTAGCCGCCCTCGACCCTGATGCACGCGATGTCGCCGCCGTCGAGGAAGGCGTAGCTCGACCCGCCGAAGCCCCATTGCGGGTAGCCGAGCTCCGCCCGCTCGTCAGTGAGCTGGGCGTCCTCGCGGTAGAGGTTCCACCAGCCGCTGCGATCGGAGACGAAATGGAGCACTCCGTCCGGGCTCCACTCCGGCTGCCAGATCGACTCGCTGGGCCCGCCGGCCACCGGCCGCGCCTCGTCCGGTGCCGCCAGCGGCGCCACCCAGAGCTCGGTGCCGTCCCAGGGCATGTTCGGGTGGTCCCAGCAGGTCCAGGCGAGCGTGGCGCCGTCCGGGCTGAGGCGGGGGAACGAGTAGAAGTCGCGGCCCGACGCGAGCACGCGCGCCTCGCCCTCCCCGTCGGCGGGTAGCGCGACCAGCTCGTTCACGGGCTCGCCGTTCCCGTGGGTCTCGCGCACGCACACGATCAGCCGCCCGTCGGGGGTCGCGCGGCCGTCGGCGTAGCGCACCGACCCCGGCTGAGGCGGCTCGGGTGTGATCGGCCGCGGCGGCTGGCCCGGGTCGAGGCGGTAGAGGCGCTGATCGTCGAAGTTGGAGAAGAACGCTGTCTGGTCGTGCAGGAACCACGCGCCGCCGCCGTACTCGTGCACGCGTGTGCGGACATTCATGCTCGGCGGAGTCACGTCCTGGCCGTCGTGCACGAGCGTCGTGCGACCGCCGTCCTTGGGCCTGCGCTCGAGCCACCAGGCCGACCCGTCGCCGCCGAGCCACGTTTCCGAATGGCGGATTCCCGCCTCGGCCGCCATGGCTGCGGACAGGGGCGAACGCCACGAGCCATAGGGGGCGACCGGCATGCCGGCTGATCATATGCCGGTTATCCGTACTACGACCCGGCTCTTCCTATGGAAGAGTGCACGGCCTATGGATCAGATCGTCACCGCTACCGACCTCCGCCGGCGCTACGGCGAGGGGGATACGGCAGTGGACGCGCTCGACGGGGTGACCGTCTCCTTCGAGCGCGGCCGCTTCAGCGCCATCATGGGCCCGTCCGGCTCGGGCAAGTCCACGCTCATGCACATCCTGGCCGGGCTCGACCGGCCCACGTCCGGAAGCGTGGAGCTCGACGGTGCGGAGATCACGACGCTCGACGACGGCGATCTCACCAAGCTGCGCCGCGACAAGCTCGGGTTCATCTTTCAGTTCTTCAACCTGATCCCGGTGCTCACGGCGGAGGAGAACATCGTGCTGCCGCTGTCGATCGCGGGGCGCAAGCCCGACGAGGAGTGGCTCGAGGAGCTGATCGGGACGGTCGGGCTCGGCGACCGCCGCACCCACCGGCCGGCCGAGCTCTCGGGCGGCCAGCAGCAGCGCGTGGCCGTGGCGCGGGCGCTGATCTCGAAGCCCGCCGTGGTGTTCGCCGACGAGCCCACCGGAAACCTTGACTCGAAGGCGAGCGAGGAGGTGCTCCAGCTGCTGCGGCACTCGGTCGACGACTTCAGGCAGACGGTTGTGATGGTCACCCACGATCCCGAGGCGGCGTCCTACGCCGACCGGCTTGTGGTGCTGCGCGATGGTCAGATCGTGCACGACGCCGCGGCGGGCACGGCGGACGAGGTCATCGAGCTCATGAAGAGCGTCGCGTAGTGACCTTCCTCAGGTCATGACCAAGGTCGCAATACGCGGTCTGGCGCAGCGCAAGCTGCGGGCTCTCGTGACCATGCTCGCGATCCTCCTGGGGGTCGCGTTCATCGCCGGGAGCTACGTCCTCACGGACACGATCAACCGCTCCTTCGACGACATCTTCGACGAGGCCTACGCGGGCACCGACGTCGCGGTCTCCTCGAGCACCACCGGCCAGGCCGACAGCGGCGACCTGCCGCCGTTCTCCGAGCGCTACCTCGCCCGGGTGCGCAGCGTGCCCGGCGTGGAGGCGGCGGCCGGCGGGATCTTCTCGCTCGGGCGCTTCGTGGACGAGAAGGGCGACCCGCTCAGCAACAGCTTCGCGCCCGAGTTCATCAGCTCCACGGCGCCGGAGCCGTTCCAGACGCTCACCTACACCGAGGGTCGTCCCCCGCGGACCCCCAACGAGGCGTCGATCGACGAGTCCACCGCGGATCGCGAGGGGTTCGGCATCGGCGACACGCTGCGGATCGCGGGCCAGGCCGGCGTAAAGCCGTACCGGATCGTCGGCCTCCAGCGGCTCGGCAACACATCGGGCGGCGGGTCCGGCACCGCGCAGCTCACGCTCCCCGAGGCCCAGCGCCTCACTGGCAAGCCCGGCGAGCTGGACGGCATCTCGGTCAAGGCCGCGCCGGATGTGTCCCCGCGCGAGCTGCGCCAGCGGATCGACCGGGTGCTGCCGGCTCGGCTCGTGGTGGAGACCGGCAACGAGGCCGCCGCCCGCCAGGCCCAGGACATCAAGGACGACCTCTCGTTCTTCCGCGTGGTGCTGCTCGTGTTCGGTGGCGTGGCGCTGCTGGTGGGCAGCTTCCTGATCTTCAACATCTTCTCCATCACCGTCGCGCAGCGGATCCGCGAGTTCGGCCTGCTGCGCACCCTGGGCGCCAGCCGCCGCCAGATCCTCGGCGGCACGATCCTGGAGGCGCTGATGCTCGGCGTGCTCGGCGCGGGGCTCGGCGTTCCCGCCGGGATCGGCTTCGCCGCTGGTCTCGGCGCCGTGTTCACGGCATTCGGCATCGACCTGCCCAACACCGGCACCGTGGTGGCCGGGCGCACGATCATCGTGGCGCTGGCGGTGGGGATCCTCGTCACGCTCGCCTCGGCGCTGGTGCCGGCGCTGCGGGCTACGCGGGTCACGCCGATGGCCGCGCTGCGCGAGGCGGAGCTGCCCGAGAGCCCCACGCGCGGGCGCATCTTCACCGGCTTCGCCGCGCTGCTGGTGCTCCTCGGCATCGGCATGACCTGCGCCGGCCTCTTCGGCGGCACCGACGACGCCAACGCCGCGGCGGCGCTGGTGGGCGGCGGCGCGGTGGCCACACTCTTCGGCGTCTCGATGTTCAGTCCCAAGCTCGTGCGCCCGCTCGCCTCAATCTGCGGCTGGCCGCTCGAGAAGATCAGCGGCATCACCGGCCGCCTGGCGCGCGAGAACGCGGTGCGCAAGCCGGGCCGCACGGCGGTCACGGCCGGCGCGCTGATGATCGGCCTGGCCGTGGTGGTCTTCGTCACGGTGTTCGCCGCGGGCATCAGCGCCTCGGTGGGCAACGCGATCGACCGCAACTTCCAGGGCGACCTCGTCCTTCAGAACACCGACGGCTTCTCGCCGATCAGCCCGGGCGCCGGACGCGAGGCGGCCAGGGCGCAGGGCGTGCAGACGGTTTCCTCGCTGTCGTTCGCCGGCGGTGTGGTGGGCGGCAAGGACGTGCGCGTGTCGGCGGTCGACCCGAAGAACGTGTCCGACGTGCTCTCGCTCGACTGGGAGGAGGGCTCGCCGGAGACGCTGTCCTCGCTGGACGACAACCAGACGGTGCTCGACGACGCCTGGGCCA
This sequence comes from uncultured Thermoleophilaceae bacterium, assembly GCA_963811055.1. Taxonomy (GTDB): domain Bacteria; phylum Actinomycetota; class Thermoleophilia; order Solirubrobacterales; family Thermoleophilaceae; genus JACVRW01. The sequence goes on along the minus strand of CAWEPQ010000003.1, from coordinate 19,782 downwards.
AGTCCAACGACATCGACGTGGGCAACCGCATCGTCGTCCGCACGCCGCTCGAGCGCGACCGCATCTACACCGTGACGGGCACGATCAAGGACAACGCCGACCTCCTCGGCAACCTGGTGGTGACACAGAACGAGCTGCGGAATAGCTTCGGAGTGCGCTCGCCCTCGCTCACCTTCGTGAAGCTCGAGCCCGGCGCCGACGCGGACCAGGTGCAGGAGGTCATCAAGCGTGAGGTCAAGGCCAGCTACGCGACCGTGGACACGCTCAACCAGCAGGAGCTGAAGGACAACCAGGAGGAGCAGATCAACCAGCTGGTGGCCTTCTTCTACGTGCTGCTGGCCCTGGCGGTGGTGATCTCGCTGCTCGGAATCGTCACCACGCTGGCGCTCTCGATCCACGAGCGCACGCGCGAGCTGGGGATGCTGCGGGCGGTGGGCATGTCGCGCCGCCAGGTGCGGCGCCTCGTGCGCTACGAGTCCGTGATCACGGCCCTGATCGGGGCGATCCTGGGCACCGTGCTGGGCGTGATCTTCGCCGCGCTGGTTTCGCGCCCGCTGGCGGACGAGGGCTTCGAGCTCGCCTATCCGATCGGCACGCTGATCCTGTTGCTGCTGCTGGCCGCCCTGGCCGGTGTGCTGGCGGCGATCTGGCCCGCGCGCCGGGCGGCCAAGCTCGACGTGCTCGAGGCGCTGGCCTACGAGTAAGGCGCGGCCCGGCGGGGCCCGCCCCTAGGATCCCTCGCCGATGGCGACCACCGCCCGCACTGCCGCCGAGCTGATCGAGCCCCTGCTCCAGGGCGACAAGCGCGCGCTCGCGCGGGCGATCTCGCTCGTGGAGAACGACGATCCGGAGGGCTGGGCGCTCGTGCGCGAGGTCTATCCGAAGACCGGCCGCGCCGCGATCACCGGCTTCACGGGACCGCCCGGGGTAGGCAAGTCCACCCTGATCGGCCGGCTCGTGGAGAACGCCCGCGCACGCGAGCGCGAGGTGGCCGTGCTGTCGATCGATCCGAGCTCGCCCTTCACCAAGGGAGCGCTGCTCGGCGACCGCATCAGGCTGTCCGACCACTTCCTCGACCCGGGCGTGTTCATCCGCTCGATGGCCAGCCGCGGCTCGCTGGGCGGCCTGTCGGAGGCCACGCTCCAGGCGGCGCTCCTTATGGACGCCTCCGGCAAGGACGACGTGTTCCTCGAGACCGTGGGTGTGGGCCAGGCCGAGGTGGACATCATCGACCACGCCGACACGGTGGTCCTGGTGCTGATGCCCGGCAGCGGCGATTCGATCCAGGCGCTCAAGGCGGGCGTGATGGAGATCCCCGACGTGATCGTGGTCAACAAGTCCGACCATCCGCTCACCGACACGATGGTGCGCGAGATCCGCGGCGTGCTCTCGCTGGGCCCGCAGGAGGGCTGGCGCGTGCCGATCTTGAAGACTGAGGCCTCGCGCGGCGAGGGAATCGAGGAGCTGGCGGAGAAGATCGCCGCCCACCGCGAGCACATCGCCGAGCAGGGAACCCTGGAGGAGCGGCGCAGGCGGAACCTCATGAACGAGGTGATGGCGCTGGCCGGCGCGCGGCTGCGCCGGCGCCTCGAGGAGCAGGTGCGCGAGGACGACTCGGTGCAGGAGCTGCTCGACGAGGTGGTGGCCCGCCGCCTCGATCCGGCCTCCGCGGCGGCGCGCCTCCTCGACCGGGTCGGGTAGTGAGTCCGGGACGGCCGCGACGGGTCCCGTCCCGCGCCTACCGGCTGCAGCGCGACGAGCCTTTGGGCAAGGGGATAGCGCGCATCGCGCACGGCCGGATCAGCCATGCCCTGGAGGAGCTCGGCGGCACCACCGACAGCACCGTGGAGGAGGCCGTGCACGAGGCGCGCAAGGACGTGAAGAAGCTGCGCGCGCTCCTGCGGCTGGTCCGCTCCTCCACGAGCAGGAAGGTGCGCACCCGCGAGAACGAGGCGCTTCGCGACGTCGGGCGCTCGCTCTCCGGAAAGCGCGACGCGGACGTGATGCTTGCCACGCTGGAGGGTCTCGAGGACCTGTCCCCGGACGTGGCCGCTCCGCTGCGGGCGCAGCTGGAGGAGCACCGGAGCGCCATGGCGGTCGCGAGTACCGATGCCACCGCGCTGGAGCTGACGCGGATCCGCGAAAGGGTGAGGACATGGACGCCGCCCGGCGATAACTTCGTCGTGGTGCGCGCCGGGCTCGAGCGCGGGTACTGGCGCGGGCAGCGCGCGCTCCGCACGGCGCGGAAAGATCCCAGCGCCGAGAACCTCCACGAGTTGCGCAAGCGCGTCAAGGACCACTGGTACGCCCTGACCATCCTGCGCGACGTCTGGCCGCCCGTGATGGACTCGCTCGCGAAGGCTGCCCACGCGCTGTCGGAGCGCCTGGGGGAGGACCACGACCTCGAGGTGCTGCTCGACTTCGCCAAGAAGCGAGCCACGGACCCCGACGGCGCGGACCGCCTGGCGGTCCTGGCCGGTGTGATCGAGTCGCGGCGGGAAGGGCTTCGCTTCGAGGCATTCGCTCTCGGACAGCGGCTCTACGTCGAGCGGCCCCGCGCCCTCGCGGACCGTGTGGAGAGCCTCTGGGTCATCTGGCGCTCGCAAACCCCCACGTAGGCGCGGCGCCACGCGGGCGCGCTCCTTGTTAGGTTTCCCTAACGCGCCCTTAGGCGACCCTAACCTTCGGAGGTCGAATGGCTGGCAGGCAGTGGCTCGCGGTGCTCGCGGCGGCCGTTATCGGCGGCGGTGGCGCCACCCTCGTGGCGTCGTGTGGCGAGGACGATGAGGGCGTGAAGATCGAAGGCGGCGCCACCACCGGCAGCACCGGCACCGGCACCACCGGAACGGTCACGGTGGACACGAACGCCACCAGCGCCGAGGGCCTCCAGGAGGCGATGTCGAAGGTGGCCACCTATGCGCGCGGGCAGACCGTTGCGCTGGTCGCAACCACGGTTGCCCTCCAGAAGGCGATCGACGACGGCTCGGTGGCGCAGGCCAAGAAGGCCTACGCCGACGGCCGGCCCTACTACGAGCGGATCGAGCCGCTCGTGGCGCTGTTCCCGGAGCTTGACGGCAAGATCGACGCTCGCGAGGATGACTTCCCGAAGAAGGGGGAGGATCCCACCTGGACGGGCTTCCACCCGATCGAGCGCGCGCTCTGGCACGACGACGAGATCACGGCGCACACCCGCGACCTGGCAGCCGGCCTGGTGCGCGACGCGCGCCGTCTCAACACGCTGATGGCCAGCGCGAAGGTCACCCCCGAGGTGGTCATCCCCGGCACCGCGGAGCTCGTGGACGAGGTCGAGGAGTCGAAGATCACGGGCGAGGAGGAGCGCTACTCCAAGCTCGACCTCCCGACCTTCCTGGCCAACCTCGAGGGCGCCCGCGAGTTCTACGACTCGCTGGCCCCGCTCGTGCAGGCCAAGGACGCCGCGCTGGCGGACGAGATCGATGATGCCTTCAAGGGCGCCTTCGAGGAGGTCCAGAAGCTGCGTAGCGGCAGCGGGTTCGCGTCCTACGACGAGCTGAGCGACGCCCAGCAGCGAGCGGTCAAGCAGAGCATCGAGGCGCTGGCCGAGCCGCTCGCTCGCGTGCAGGGGACGCTCGGCGTACAGGGGTGAGCAGGGCTTGAGCGGCGTCTCCAGGCGGCGCTTCGTACAGAGCGCGGCGGGAGGAGCGGTGGCGGCGGCGGGGGCCGTCGGCGCCGCTCAGCTGCTCGGCGACGACGACGCGCACGCGGAGCTCGTGCCCTGGGAGGGGCCGCGCCAGGCGGGCATCGTCACGCCGCGGACGCCGTACGGGATGGTGGCGGCGTTCGACGTGGTCACGGACGACCTCGAGACGCTCTTCCAGGACCTCACCGCCAGGATCGCCGAGGTCACACAGGGCCACCCGGACCGGCTCGACCCGATCTCGAACGCGGCGCTGCCGCCCTCCGACACGGGCGAGCTGGGATTCGAGGACCGCGACGACGGGCGGCTCACGATCACGATCGCGCTCGGCGCATCCATGTTCGACGAGCGCTTCGGGCTGGCCGGCCGCCGGCCGCCCACGCTCAGCCGCATGCCCTCGTTCCCCGGCGACAACCTCGATCCGCTCCGCTGCCATGGCGACCTGCTGGTGGTGGCGCAGTCGGACCACGCGATGATCACCCACCACGCGGTGCGCGACATCATGCGCCGCACCAAGGGGCAGCTCGAGGGCCGCTGGGCCCAGACCTGCTTCCAGCGCTTCGACGACGAGAACCCCTCCACCCGCAAGCGCGAGGGCGTGGCCGACGCGCGCGGGCTGCTCGGGTTCGCCGACGGGTCGCAGAACATCGGCGCCGACCGCCACGAGCTGATCTTCACCGGTGAGGAGGCGCCGGAGTGGGCGCGCGGCGGGTCCTACCTGGCGGTGCGCCTGATCCGGCTGAAGCTGGAGCGCTGGGACAGGCTCTCGCGCACCGCCCAGGAGGACTCGATCGGCCGCAAGAAGGTGTCCGGCGCGCCGCTCGAGGGACGGCGCGAGGAGGACGTGCCGAAGCTCGATGAGCGCACCCCGCTGGACGCCCACATCCGCATGGCCAACCCGCGCAAGCCGGGTGACGAGCGCCATCGCATCCTGCGTCGCCCGTTCGTCTATGCCAACGGGTTCGACGACTACGGGCTGCTCGACTCCGGCTCGGTGTTCCTGGCGTTCTGCCGCGACCTCGAGCGCCAGTTCGCCACGGTCAAGCGGCGCACGCACGGCCAGGACCTCGACGAGTACATGGTCGCCTTCGGCGGCGGGTACTTCTACTGCCCGCCCGGGGTGGAGGGCGAGGACGACTACCTCGCCCGGCGCCTCATCGAGCCCGCCTCGGGCTAGCGCCGGGGCAGCGGGCGCCAGTCCGGCGCGAACGAGTCGTAGCTGCTTTCCGAGCTCACGGCGCCCGACTCGAACTCCCGCTCGGCCGTCCCGTCGGCCCGCACGATGAAGATCCCCGACTCGAACGGGTGATAGGCGAGGAAGCGCCCGTCGGGCGACCACGCCACGTCCTCCGCCGAGATCGGCTGGCGCCCGCGCACACGGCGCAGGCCGCCGCCGTTGGCGTTCATCACGTGGAGGTAGCCCTTGCGCACGAACGCGATCCTGGTCCCATGCGGCGACCAGGCGGGAGCCAGCCCGCTCCTTCGCGTGAGCCGGCGCCGGTCCGACCCGTCGGGCCTGATCGTGGCGAGCCTGCCCTGCGGCGGCTGCCCGACCACCTGCGAGTAGCCGGCCACGTAGGCGATCAGGTTGCGGGTTGACCACGCGGGTGCGTGGGCGCCGGTGGTGGTCAGCCGGCGCGAGACGCGCCTGGCCACGTTGTAGACGTAGAGGTCGGTGGCGGTGGATCCGGGCGAGATGCCGGTGAACACGATCCGCCTGCCGTCGGGGCTCCACGCCGGCTGGCCGTCGTCCACGGTCTGGCGCGCGAGCAGCCGGAAGCCGGAGCCGTCGCTCTTCAGGATCGCGAGCCGGTTGCCCGCGTCCACGGCGATGAAGTCGCCGCGCGGCGAGTAGGCCGGGTCGGTGAAGGTGCTGGCGCACGCAGGGTCCTGCGCCAGCTCGTCGATCACCGTGCAGCTCCGCAGCGTGAAGCGGTCGTCGCCGCGCAGGGCGCCCACCATGAGCGCGATCGTCGACCGGTTCGGCCCCTCGCCGCTCTCGGGGCTCGAGTACGAGCTGTGCACGAAGGCGATCTGCCCGTTGCGGCCGGGGAAGGCGGCCTGGGCGGCGGGCACCAGCGCGAGCAGGGCGATCGCCGCGGCGGGGAGGGCGGGCCAGCTTCGCCTCATGCCGGCATCAAACCGTGATGGCGCGTCAAGTTGCGTAAGAGTGCGGGCAATGTCCAGGCGGATGGCGGCGGCGGGCAGCGCCCTGTTCCTCGTGCTGGCGCCGGGCGTGGTCGCCGGCCTCGTCCCCTGGCTGCTCACGGGATGGGAGTCCAACGAGATCTGGCTGCCGCTCCGCGTGCTGGGTGCGCTGGTGACCGCGGGCGGGGTGGCGGTGGTGCTGCACGCGTTCGCGCGCTTCGTGCTGGAGGGGATGGGCACGCCCGCTCCGGTGGCCCCGCCCGAGCGGCTCGTGATCGGCGGCGCCTACCGCCACGTGCGCAACCCGATGTACGTGGCGGTGCTGGCGGCGATCCTCGGCCAGGCGCTGCTGCTGGGGCAGGTCACGCTGCTCGCCTACGCGGCGTTCATGTGGCTCGTGTTCGCCGCGTTCGTACGTCTCTATGAAGAGCCGGAGCTCGCCCGGCGCTTCGGCGCCGACTACGACGCCTATCGCCGCGCCGTGCCCGCCTGGCTGCCGCGCCTACGGCCCTGGCGGCCGCCTACGGCTGGTCGTGCACCGTGAGCGGGCCTCCGAACGGAGCGATGCTGTAGATGGGAGGTATGGGGGTGGGCGCCGCCGCGCAATTGTCGGGCGGTGCCGTGCCCATCAGCACCTCGGAGTAGGTGCCCTGTGCCACGTCCATGAGCACGTAGGTGTCCAGGGGTCCGGGCTGGTTGAGGCCCATCACCGCCGTGTCCCCATCGACGAAGAGACACGTCACGGTGGAGGTCGTCGACGAAACCCCTATTACGGTGTGATGAACCAGGCCCGCGGGGTTCTCGCCCGCGGACCCGCTGCGGACGTTGTCGAAGGTCACGAGGCCCACGGGCGATCCTGCGTTGAACACGGCTCCGGCGCCACGCACGTAGTCGCCCACGGTCGCGAGCGTGCGGTCGGTGGAGCAGATTGGCCGCGGCGGCTCCTGCTTGTCCTGAACGCAGAACTGGAAGTGCACGGTGGTGCTCTCGCGCAGGTCGGTGACCGGCTCCGACACCGGCTCGGCGGATGCGTTGGCGGTGAGCTCGATCGTGCGGCGCGGCGTCTCAGAGCCGTAGCTGCTCGTCCTGCCATACCGCCACCAGTACTCCGTCGGGCCGGTCAGGCTGCTCTTTACGGTGCCGTTCAGCGTCGCCCCGGTCTCGCTCACGTCAGTCGACGGCGTGGGCGTGCCCACCGCGCACGCGCAGAACACCAGGGCGAGCGGTGCGATGGCTGCCGCTACGTGCTTACGGCGCATCGTGCACCGTGAGCGGGTCGGGGAACGCCAGCGGGGTCATATTGCCCACGAAGGTCCCGGGATCGGCCGCCGCCGGGCATTCGGTCACGGACCTCCGTCCGGCGGGCTCGAGGGCGTAGCTGCCCGTCCCCAACGTAGGCAGGTCGATGAAGGCGAAGGAATCCTCGAACGGGTCGGGCGCGTCGAGTCCCAGCGTCGCCCTGCTCCCGGTCACGAGCAGGCACGACACGGACCAGTTCGACACGACGCCGCTCTTCCATGAGCCGAACGTGCCGGCGGGGTTCTCGCCCTGCGATCCGCTGCGGGCGTCGAACCCGAGAATCAGCACGTGGTTGTCCACGTCCCTCGCCACGGACGAGCCACGGACGAAGTCGCCCACCGTGGCGAACGTGCCGTCCTTCGAGCAGATCTGGCGCGGCGGCTCGTCGAACGTGTCCTGGACGCAGAACTGGAGGTGGACGGTCGAGTCCGGGCTCAGGCCGCTGATCGGCTCTGACACCGGGTGGGGGACTCCCCCGCCGCCGACCGCGATGCTGCGCCGCGGCGTCTCGGTGCCGTAGGAGGTCGTCTTCCCGTAGCGCCACCAGTACTCCACCAGGGCGGCACGGTCGCTGCGAACCGTGCCGTTCAGCGTCGCCGCGCTGTCGCTCACATCGGTCGACGGCGTGGGTACACCCACAGCACAGGCGGAGAGCGCCATAGCAAGGGGGACGAGGGCCACTGCAAGGCGCTTCATGCGAGCTCCGAGTCTTCTGGGAGAGCGACCATGTCATACATCGGGGCGTCCCCGTGACTTAGGGTGCCCTAAGATGCCGAACGGTGTTCGGCGGCGACGGTCAGCGGGCGGCGGGAGCCTTCGAGGTCTGGGCGGCCCGCGCCTGGAACGTGTTCAACGAGGGCCGCCCGTTCTCAGTCGTGTACCCGCTGATGGTGCTGCTGTGCGCCGCGCCTGTGGGCCTGGCGCCCGACGGCTCGCTGCTGCTCGCGCTGGCCGGCACGCTGGCGCTCGCGCTGGTGCTCTCCCGCTTCACGTTCCCGCTGCGCAGCCGGGCGCTGCTGTGGCTCGTCGCGCTCGCCTCGATCCCGCTGCTCGAGCCCTGGCGCGCGCTGCCCCTGCTCGCGGGGGCGCTCGCCGGCTACGTGTTCTTCACGGTCGTGCTCTGGGGCTCGATCTACTACCACCTGCGCACGGGCGCGCGGTGGAGCAACGGCCTGCGCTTCTGGCGGCTCGTGCTCACCAACTCGGACCCCACCAGCGGCAACGCTCTTGAGCAGCTGCCCAAGCTCCTGATGACGCTCAGCGCCGGGAACCTGCTGGCCGAGGATCCCGGCCTCGCCTCCGTGGGCTGGATCGCCCTCACGGCCGCCCTGGCGATCGCGGCCGGCACGGTCGCGTGGCGCTGGTTCGCGCGCACGCGGCTGCCGCGCTACCCGGACCGAGCACCCCAGCCGCCCGTGGCCGAGCCGCTCGCCGAGCGTGTCTACGTGATCGTGGTGGACGGCTGCAACCGCGGCCGCCTCTGGCAGGCGCACGCGCCCGTCATGGACCGGCTGGCCCGCGAGGGCACCGAGTACCTCGATGTCGAGCCGGCGCACCCGGCGCGCACCGTCGTCTGCTTCTCGTCGATGCTCACCGGCGCCTCGCCGGCCGAGCACGGCATGCGCTCGAACTTCGCGCCGCGGCTCGGTGTCCGGCGGGAGTCGGTGTTCGACGTGCTGGAGCGCCACGGGCGCCGCGGCAGGCTGGTGGGGATCGCCCACCTGCTCGACCCGTTCGGCGAGGAGGTCGTGCGCTCGGTCACCTCGGTGCAGCCCACCGGCCAGATCGACAGCTCGCTGTGCGCGGAGGGCCGCCGCGTGGTGGAGGAGGAGGACCCGGACCTGCTCGTGCTCCAGCTGCTGGCCGCGGACCAGCTCGGCCACGTGCGCGGCGTGCGCAACCCCGAGTACCTCGACCAGCTCGCCGAGACCGACCGCCACGTGGGCGACTTCCTCAGCTTCCTCGAGGAGCGCGGCAAGCTCGACGGTGCCACGGTGATCCTGATGGCCGACCACGGGCAGGGGCGGGGGATCGGCGGCCACGGCCACCTGGACTGGGGCGAGCGCCCCGTGCCGTTCGTGGTCTGGGGCGCGGGCGCGCGGCCCGGCGGAGTGAGCCGCGAGCCGCGCTCGGTCTGCGAGCTGGCCGCCACGGTGTCCTCCCTGCTGGGCGTGGAGGCCCCCGCGGCGGCGCGGGGCCGGCCGATGGTGCCCGAGCTCGACCCCTGCATCGAGCAGGGTGCCTCGGCCGGCCGCGCGCTCGCCGTGGTGGTGGCCCGCGACGAGGAGCCCGTCGTGGGCCGCGTGCTCGCGGGGCTGCCGCGGGAGGCCTGCGGGATGCCTGTGGACGTCCTGCTGGTGGACGACGGCTCGCGCGACTCCACGGCGGCCATCGCCCGCGAGCATGGGGCGCTGGTGGTGTCGCACGCGGCGTCCGAGGGCCTCGGCGCCGCGCTCCGCACCGGCCTCGCGCACGCGCGCGACGAGGGCTACGCCGCCGCCGTGTACCTCGACGGCGACGGCGAGTACGACCCGGCCGACTTCGCCACCGTGCTCGAGCCGGTGGCGCGCGGGCGCGCCGACTACGTGATCGGCTCGCGCTTCCTCGGGGACCGCGACGGCATGACCTGGCACCGCACGCTCGCCAACCGGCTCACGAGCTCGCTCGTGGGGACGCTCTCCGGCACAGTGTCCAGCGACGCCCAGTCGGGCTACCGCGCCTTCTCCGCCCGGGCGCTCGCCTCGGCGCGCATACGCCACGACTACAACTACGCCCAGGTGCTCACGTTGTCGCTCTGGGGTGCTCGCATCGAGCCGGTGGAGGTGCCGGTGTCGTACCGCCGGCGCACCAGCGGCCGCTCGTTCGTGCGCTACCCGGAGTACTTGGCGCGCGTGGGGCCGGCCATCTGGCGCGAGTGGCGGTACTCGCGCCAGCAGAAGGCGAAGACCAGCCCGGCGATCACGCCGGCGACCGTGAACGGCCAGTTGTCGCGCGTCTGGAACACCGGCCAGAGCGAGGTGAGCGGCCCGAACGGAGCGTCGGGCCGGTCGGTCACGAACGAGCCGCCGAAGAACCCCACGTCGGTGTAGAGCCACACGCTGCCGACGAGGGTGAGCGCCGACAGCGCTATCCCGATCCTGGGCATGTGGCGCAGGCCGAGCGCGACGAGCGGGATGGCCAGCGGGAGCGCGGCCAGCAGGTGGCGCGGCGGGAACGAGAAGCCGAACATCGTGGGGGCGAGGAACGAGGCGGTGAGCCAGTGGGCTCCCAGGGCCGCGGCGCAGAGGCCGCCGGTGAGCTCGACCTGGCGAACGTCGGCCACCGCTCGCGAGAGGTGGTCGCGGTGCATGCGCCAGAGGAACCAGAGGCCGGCGAACGCGAGCAGGAACACCGGGGCCCAGCGCAGCAGGCCGCCGTTGCGGTCGATGTACAGGGCCACCAGCCGGTAGGCGCGGGCCACGTACCCGGCCGCGGAGTCGGCGTCGGTGGCGCTGTCGTCGGGGTGGTCGGCGGCGTAGGGGGTGGGGCCGCCGTAGATCGCCTCGTTGATGGCCACGTAGAACACGGCGCTGAAGAGCGAGATCTCGACAGAGCCGATGGCGAGCGTGCGCCTGCGGGCGCGCCAGAGGCCGCGCGCGGCCAGGAAGCCGATGACGATCCCCGCGGGCACGAACTTGGTGCCGAGCCAGGGGAGGAAGCCGAGCAGCGCGAAGCACAGGAACGCCTCGCGCCGGCGCGGGCGCTCGTCCAGCCGCAGGGCCAGCAGCGCGGCGCCGGCCAGCGCGGCGCCGGCGGTCAGCTCCGGGTAGACCGCCGTGCCGTAGGCGATGAACGGGGGACATAGGCCCACCGCCGCGGCGGCGCCGATCGCCCACGGGTCGGGCACCACCCTGAGCGCCAGCCGGTAGGCCAGCGCCACCGCCAGCGCGGCGATCGCCGCGAGGAACAGCTCGACGCCCTTGGCGCCGCCCACCACGTAGGCGGGCAGGATGAAGAGCGGGAAGCCCACGCCGTGCGGCTCGTTCAGGCGTCCGTCGGTCTCGACCCCGTGCTCGTCGAGGGTGTAGGGATAGAACTCGGAATAGGCGCGCGCGGTGAACTCGTCGTTCACGTCCACGTCGTGGTCGCGCTTGAGCGATTCGGCGGCCAGCAGGTAGTGCGGCTCGTCGCCGGCGTAGTCGGACTTGTCGAAGGCGTGGAAGCCGAGAGTGGCGGCGTAGACGCCGAAGAGCACGAGGAAGAGGGCCGCGGTTCGCTTCATTGCCGGCGGAAGGCTAGATTGCGCCCATGACCACTCGCGATGCCGAGCTTGCTCGCGGTGCGTTCGAAGCGTGGGAAGCGGGCACGCTGCCGGAGTACGCGGAGCTCCATGTGCACCCCGATGTGGAGTTCCACGACGCGCCGGAGATGCCGGACGCGCAGATCGTCCGTGGCCGCGACGAGGCGCTGGCCCGGATGGACTCCTACATGGAGCTGCTCGGCCGCTTCTCCATTCCCGTGTGCGAGGTGGAGCCCCGCTCGGAGGGCGTGTTCGTGCGCGTGGCGCCGTCGGGCCGGGCACCGGCCAGCGGCGTGGCGATCGAGTGGGAGGTCTTCTGCGTGATGCGCTTCGAGGACGGGCTGCTGGTCGAGCTGCGCAACTACTTCGATCGCGAGACGGCGCTGGCCGCGGCCGGCGTTGACCCGTCGGTCCGCGCGCGCTAGCTTCGTTCGCGACTCGCCCTATATAGGAGGCCGTCTCCATGATCACCGGCCGTGCAGCATCCACGCAGCTCGACCCCGGCTTGGCTCGAGGCGTTCGCGGCGAGGTGGGGGGAGGCCTGGAACTCGCACGATCCTGCGCGGCTCCTGGCGCTCATGACCGAGGACGTCGTCTACGAGGACTCGGCCTGGCCCACGACCATGCACGGCCATGCCGAGGTCCGCCCGTTCCTCCACTCGGTCTGGACGGCGATGCCCGATCTGCGCTTCGAGTTCACCGACGGTCCGTTCATCAAGCCCAACGCCGAGGCAGCGTCTTTCTACTGGCGCGGCACGGGCCGCTTCACCGGCCCGCTCGACCCGCCCGGCTTCGCTCCCACCGGCAAGCCGCTCGAGTTCTTCGGGGCCGACTTCCACGAGTACCGCGACGAGAAGGTCTCGCGGCTGCGGATCCTGTTCGACAACATGGACGTGGCGCGCAAGCTGGGACTGCTGCCAGCCGCCGGGTCGCGAGCCGACCGCGCCGGGGCCTCCGCCCAGCGGATGGCGATGCGGCTGCGCTCGCTGCGCCGGCCCTGAGGACGAGCCCGCCTTCACCGACCCGGTAGCCCAGGAGGCCCTGTGGACAGATCACCCGAACTGGAGCAGCTCGTCGTCGCGTGGTTCGAAGGCGCCTCGAGCGGCGACGCTTCGCTCGTCGACGCACACGTCTCGAAGGGCGACGGCACGCGCCTGATCGGCAGCGATCCCGGTGAGGTGTTCAGAGGCGGGAGCGCCGTCGCGCAGTTCCTGAGGGGCGAGGTCGAGAGCGCGGGCGGCAACGCCAGCTTCTCGCCCGCCGACATCGAGGCGTTCAGCGAGGGCAGCGTGGGCTGGGCGAGCACGAACGTGACGATCACGATGCCCGACGGCAAGCACGTGTCGCCGCGCTGGAGCTCCGTCTTCCACATGGAGGACGGCGTGTGGAAGTTCGTCCAGACCCATGCCTCGATCGGCGTGGCCAATGAGGACATCGGCTGGGAGTACCCGGGTTGACTGCCTCACTGGTGCCGGCCGGCGGCTGAGAGCACCTCGGGCACCTGCGAGCAGATGGTCCACCAGGCGATCTCGTCTTCGCGGAACCTGAAGCCGTGGACCAGCTCGGTCGGGATGGTGTCCTGGGTGATGCCGGTGTGCCGGAGACGGCCGCCCAGGCTGACCGTCACGATCACCAGGTCTTCGTCCGTCGCGAACGCCGTGGGCACGGCCGTGGGCTCCTCGACGATCTCCGCGTAGTCGTCGAGGAACGCGCGGATCGCGGCCCTGCCCTCGAAGGTCTGCCCGAGCACACGGTTGTCGTGCCGGGCGTCGTCGGCGAACAGCTCCATCGCGCCGTCGAGGTCGCCGCGGTTGTAGCGGTCGAAGAAGACATGCGCGATCGCGAGGGTCTGCCCGGACATGGGCTAGTCGGCTAGCAGCCGAGCGCCCGCGCGATCACCATCTGCTGCACCTCGTCGGTGCCCTCGCCGATGGTGAGGATCTTGGCGTCGCGGTAGAAGCGGCAGACGGGGTACTCCTCGATGTAGCCGTAGCCGCCGTGGATCTGCACGGCCTCCTCGGAGGCCCTCACGGCGAGCCGGCCGGTCTTGAGCTTGGCCTGGGCGGCGGTGAGGCTGAAGTTCTTGCCGGCGTCCTTCTCGAGCGCCGCCTTGTAGGTGAGCAGCCGCGCCGCCTCGATCTCGGTCGACATGTCGGCGAGCTTGCCCTGGATCGCCTGGAACTTGGAGATCGACTGGCCGAACGCCTTGCGCTCCTTGGCGTACTGGAGCGCCTCGTCGAGCGCGCCCTGGGCGAGGCCGAGGCCCATGGCGGCCACGCCGATGCGCCCGCCGTCGAGCGTCTGCAGGAACTGCTTGAAGCCCTGGCCGCGCGGGCCCACGAGGTTCTCCTCGGGCACCCGGCAGTCGTCGAAGGCGAGCGGGCGCGTGTCCGAGGCGTTCCAGCCCATCTTCCGGTAGGGCTCGCCGATCTCGTAGCCGGGCGTGCCGTTCTCCACGAGGATGTTGGAGATCTCGTCGTCGCCGGTGCGCGCGGTGATCGTCACGAAGCCGGTGATGTCGGTGCCGCTGTTGGTGATGAACTGCTTGGCCCCGTTGATCACCCAGTCGCCGTTGTCCTGCGTGGCGCGCGTGCGGGCGTTGCCGGCGTCGGAGCCGGCCTCGGGCTCGGTGAGGCCGAAGGCGCCGAGCTTGGTGCCGGCGGTGAGCTGCGGCATCCAGGTCTGCTTCTGCTCCTCGGAGCCGAAGGCGTAGAGCGGCCAGGTGCCGAGGCTCGTGTTGGCGGCGAGCGTGATGGCCACGCTCGAGTCGATGCGCGCGAGCTCCTCCACCACGAGCGCGTAGCTGAGGTAGTCCGCGCCCCCGCCGCCGTACTCCTCGGGGTAGGGGATGCCCATCAGGCCGAGCTCGCCGAGCTTGGCCACGATCTCGTAGGGGAACGACTTGGTGCGGTCGAGCTCCTCGGCCACCGGGGCCACCTCGCCGGTGGCGAAGTCGCGCGCGAGGCGCCGGATGTCCTGCTGCTCTGAGGTGAGGTCGAAGTCCATTGGCGGCCGGGGATGCTATTCGCCCCGGCGTCAGCGCCTGCGCCCCTCGCGGAGCATGCCGAGCGCCTTGTCGATGCGCCGCTCCCTCGTCTCGGCCTTCTTGGCCTCCACGATCGGGAGCACGTACCACTGCTTCTGGCTGTAGCTGAGCGTCTCGAAGAACCGCTTCGCCTCCGGGTCGGCCTTCAGCGCGCCCGCGAGGTCTGGCGGCACGGTCACCTCGCGCGGCTCCGTGTCCAGCTCGAGCTCCACGTCGAGCTCGTCGCCGGCGGCCACTCCGGCGCCGGCACGGTTCGTCGCGCTCACGCCGATCAGGTAGCGCTCACCCCGGCGTGCCACCGTGGTCCGGAAGACGTGGCCGCCGATGGTCACCCGGACTGGCGGCTTCCTGCCCGCGCCCAGCTCCTCGACCATCTCGGGCGGAACCTCGATTCCCGTGGCGGTCTTGCCGGCCGCTTGGAGTGTCGCCCGGAATCTCATACCAATGAGACCACCTCCGGGGGCACAACTCATCGCGTGCAGGCCTATCGCCCGACCAGCGCGGGCCGGGTGCCCGAGATCCTGGCCGGCAGGAACCGCGACCCGGTGACGCCCCGTGCCGAGAGGCGCAGCTTGAGGATGCCGGTGCTCGCCGTGAAGTCGGATCCGGCGGACCAGACGAAGTTGCCGAGGCTGTAGGCCACCACGCGCCGCCCGCGGCGGACGACCGGCTGAAGCACGTGGGGGTGGGCGCCGATCACGGCGGACGCCCCGGCCGCGAGCGCCACCTGGGCGAGGCCGACCTGCCGGCCGGTGGGCTGGGTCGAGCGCTCGACTCCCCAGTGGAACGTCGCGATCACCACGTCGGCGCGGCGCTTGGCGCGCTTCACGTCGGCCCGGATCACGCTCGGGTCGGCGAGAACCGTGCCGGGGCTGCTCGCACCGGCGCCGAAGCCGGCGGGATTGATGTCCGAGAAGCCGACGAAGGCGACCCTCAACCCGAGTCGCCTGACCACGCGTGGCCTGCGGGCCTCGGCGGAGTTCCACCCGGCGCCGACGCGGGTGATGCCGAAGCGCTTGAGCCAGCGGAAGGTGTCCAGCAGCGCGGTGGTGCCGTAGTCCTTCGAGTGGTTGTTGGCGAGGTTCATGACGTCCATCCCCGCGTAGCGCGAGGCCACGCGGAGGTAGGACGGGTGGCCCCGGAACGTGTACTGCTTGCCGGGGATCGCCGAGCCGCGGGTGGACACCGAGCACTCGAGGTTGCCGAAGGCGATGTCGGCCGAGCGCAGCTCGCGGGCCACGCCGCCCCAGGAGTAGCGCGGTCCCCGGACCGCCATCACGTCGGCCACGCCGTCGCCGAGGTTGATGTCGCCCACGGCATCGAGGGTCACGTCGCGCACGCGCACGCGAACGGTTCGCGTGGGAGCCGCGCCCGTGACGGTCGCCCTCAGCCGGTAGCGGCCGGGCTTCAGGGGAGCCCGCATCCGCAGCCGATAGCGGCCCGCGGCCGTGGTGGTCCTCCTCGCGACCCGGCGCCAGCGCCCGCGGGTCCGGATCTCGAAGGACACCGTTTGCTGCGGGGTGGCTCCGGACCCCACGACCTTGAAGCGGGTGCCGCCGGCCGCCGGCTTCGGCGCCGTCAGCTTGCCGGAGCTCGGTGGCGGCACCGGCGCCGGCGGGGTCTGGGCGCTGGCCGCGGCCGGCGCGACGCCCGCCGTCAGCGCGGCCAGAGCCGCGACCGAGCGCACTAGGCCGGCTTGTGGCAGACGGCCTCGACGTTGTTGCCGTCGGGGTCGAGCACGAAGGCCCCGTAGTAGTGCGGGTGGTAGATCTCGCGAACGCCCGGTCCGCCGTTGTCGGTGCCGCCGGCGGCGAGCGCCGCGGCGTGGAAGGCATCGACCATCTCACGGTCCCGGGCCGTGAACGCGACGTGCACGCCCCCCTGCCCGCCGCCGCCCCGCTTGCCGATCCAGAAGAACGGAAACTCGTCACCGAAGCCGCCGATATCAGCCACGGGTTCCATCATGAGCTTCACCCCGAGCGGCTCGAGTGCCCTCTCGTAGAAGGCCTTGCTCTGCTCGTAGTCGCTTACGTCGAGTCCTATGTGGTCGATTCTCACGGCGCGAGCATTTCAGATCCGCTCGTGGTCTGTGCTTGCCGATCCAGAAGAACAGAACTGGTCACCGAAGCTGCCGATATCAGCCACGGTTCCATCATGAGCTTCACCCCGAGCGGCTCGAGAGCTTTCTCGTAGAAGGCCTTGCTCCGCTCGTAGTCGCTTACGTCGAGTCCGACGCTGGTCGATTCCACCTGTCGAGCATTTCAACGGGGCGGGCCATGCGCCAGGGCCCGGAGAGCTCGAGGAGGTAGCTGGCGATCACGCCGCGCTCGGCCCGCCGGCGCACCGCCGGCTGCCTGGTCGAGCGCGGCTCTCGACGGGGCTTCTTCGTCCGCGGTCTCATCGCTAGCCCTCCCGGGCGTCGGCCGGCTCGGGGGGCCGAACGGCGCGCGCCCGCGGTCCCGCGAAGGGGGCGGGCTCGAGGTCTCGGGCTCCCACGGCCCTCGAGATCGAGACGCGGCAGCAGCCGTCGAGCCAGGCAGGCAGCCACCACGCGCTGTGCCCGAGCAGGGTCATCACCGCGGGGGCCACGACCATCCGGACGATCAGCACGTCAATCATGATCGCCGCGCCCAGGCCGATCCCGAAGATCTCACCACCGGGTCGGGGTCGAAGGCGAAGCCGAGGAATACGGCGGTCATGATCGTGCCGGCCGCGAGGATGATCCTGCTCACCCGCGAGAGCCCGAGGATCACGCTCCGCGCGGACTTGCGCCCTTCAGGTACTCCTCGCGAATCCGCGACTGGAGGAACACGTTGTAGTCCATGCTGAGCCCGAACAGGATCGCGAACATGAGCAGCGGGATGAAGGAGACGATCGGCATCTCGCCGTCGATCCCGAGCAGGCTCGAGCCCCACTGCCACTGGAAGATCGCGACCACCACGCCGTAGGCGGCGGCGATCGAGAGCACGTTGAACGCGGCCGAGACCAGCGGCACCAGGACCGAGCGGAAGACCGCCATCAGGAACAGCACCGAGAGGATCACCACCGTGCCGATGAAGAACGGGAGCCGCTCGGCGATCTTGTCGGCCATGTCCTCCTGGATCGCCGTGTTGCCACCCACGTAGACCTCGACGCCGCCCTGTGCGGTCGCGGCCGGTATCACGTCGTCGCGCAACGTCTCCACGAGCTTCGACGTGCGCTCGTCCTGCGGAGAGGTGGTCGGCGTGACGGTGATCGTGGCGGCGTCGCCCCGCGGGGCTCTCCACCGGCTTGGAGACCGCGGCCACCCGTCGGTGCTCGCCACCGCGTCCGTGAGCCGCTTGAGCGTGGGCCCCGACTCGCCGCCGGTTGTAGCGACGCGGCGAGCAGCAGCGTGCCATTGAAGCCCGGTCCGAATCCCTCGCCGAGCTTGTCGTAGGCCACGCGCTCCGTCGAGCCGTTGCGAGCGTTCCCGTCGTCCGGCTGGCCGAGGCGCAGGTCGGTGAACGGTGCCGCCAGCGCGAGCAGCACGCCCACGCCGGCGATCACGGCCACCCATGGCCCGGCGGGTCACCCGCTCGTCCCAGCGCGCCAGGACCGCCCGCGGTCCGAGGCGCTCCGGGCGCTTGGGGCGAAGCCGCTTGGAGAAGGCGCCCATCAGTGTCGGCAGAAGCGTCACGGCCCCGATGGCGACCGTCGCGACCACCACCGCGCTGCCTACGCCCATCCGGCCGACGAACGGGATCCCGGTGGCCAGCAGCCCGGCGATCGCCACCGACACGATCGCGCCCGCGGCCAGCACCGAGGTGCCTGCGGTTCGGTTGGCGGCGGCCGCGGCCTCGGGAACGCTGTCCCCGGCGGCCAGGTGCTCGCGGTAGCGGCCCACGATCAGCAGCGCGTAATCGATCCCGGCGCCGAGGCCGAGCATCACCGCGAGCGTGGGGGTTATCTCGGGCACGGCGGTCAGGCCGGCGCCGAGGGTGAGCAGCATCATCCCGCAGGCGAGGGCGATCAGTGCGCTGAAAAGGGTCAGGAGCATCGCCGCGAACGAGCCGAACACGAGCGTCAGGACGATCACGGCGACCGCGATCCCGATCAGCTCACCCACCGGCGCCATCTGCTGCTCGGCGGTTCCACCACCGGTCCGCGCATTGCCACGTGGAGCCCGTTGCCGTCAGCCACCTCAGCCGCCTCCACGAGGCGCTTGGCGTCCGGCTGCTCGACCTCGAACGCGGGACGGTCGTACTGGACCGTCGCGAAGGCGACCCTGCCGTTCTTGGAGACTTCGGCGCCGCCGACCGAGGTCACGTCGGGAAGATCGGAGATCTCGCCTCTCGCCTTGGCGATGGCCTCTGAATGCTCGCGGACGCTGCCCTGGTCGGCGTAGAAGACGCCGGTGGCCCCCTGGTTGGCCGCGGCGGGGAAGCGATCCTGGAGCAGGTCCTGCGCCCGCTGCGACTCGGCCCCGGGCACGGAGAACTCGTCGGTGAACTGACCGCCGACGGTGCCCGCCAGGGCTCCCAGCACCACCATCACCACGGCGGCTATCGCCAGCGAGCGGCGCCAGCGGCGGGAGGCGCTTCTTGCTATCCGGTCGAGCAGTGCGGTCATGTGAGTCTCCTGGTCCTCGCCTGTGGTCAGTGCTGGTGGGGCAAGCGGCACATTAACACACTGAGTGCAGAATTGCGATAGACGCAAAATAGCTACGAACGCAAACATGCCACAGATGCACAAGCCTGGGGTATGATTGGTCCGTGATGGAGGCCACCGCGGGACTCAGAGAGCGCAGAAGCAGCGGACTCGCGAGACGATCGTCGAGGCCGCCTTCAAGCTGTTCGCCGAGCGCGGGTTCGACGGCACCACGATCGCGGACATCGCCGAGGCCGCCGAGATCGCCCCCCGGACGTTCTTCTCCTACTTCCCCTCGAAGGACGACGTGGTGTTCCACGACTTCGAGGACAAGCAGGCCACGATCTCGTCATGGCTGAACGACCGCGAGCCCGGCGTCAACGCGATCGACGCCCTCCGTGCGGGGATCGCCGCTCATTGCCGAGGTCGAGGCCGACCCGGCCCACAAGCGCGACGAGTGTCTGCGCAAGGAGCTGATTCGGGAGAACGAATCGCTGGCCGCCCACTCCCAGCACCTCAAGGGCAGGTTCGCCGACCTGCTCGCCGACGCCGTGGCCTCCGACCTGGGCGACGACCCCGGCGACCTGCGCCCCCGCCTCGTGTCAGCCGCCGCCACGGCGGCGATCGCAGTGATCGAGGACATGCCGGACAGCGATGACGTCAAGCACTCGGTCGAGACGATCGACAGCCTGCTGGCGTTCCTGCGCGGCGGCCTGGCCGCGCTGC
>CAWEPQ010000002.1:0-16970 GCA_963811055.1 uncultured Thermoleophilaceae bacterium | reverse complement strand
CCGCGTCGTGCTCCACCCCATTTGAGGCCCCCTTGCCCCATCGGGGGCTGCGGGCATACGGTTCTGGGTTGCATCGGTCGCCGGCGCGGGCATAGAGTCGGCCGTCCATTCATTCGAGGAGGACCCCGGTGCCCCGCAAGCTGCTCCGCTACTTCGCCAACAACATCTTCGGCCTGCTCGCGCTTTTCGTGGCGCTCGGCGGCACCGCCTACGCCGTCAACACCGTTCGCTCCACCGACATCGTCGACGGCGAGGTCAAGTCCGTGGACGTGGGAACGGAGAGATCCTGTCCGCCGACGTCAAGGACCAGAGCCTGACCACCTTCGACGTGTCGACCTTCCTGGGCGCCGACGTGGTCGACAACACGCTGACCGGCGATGACATCGACGAGTCGACGCTCGGCCGGGTTCCCGACGCCGCGCGGCTCGGCGGCGTCGATGCGGGAGTTCCGCCCCGGTACCGCAACGGCGACCCAGCGAACCGACCTGTGCGCTGTCACCGGCCAATACAGGCTCTGCGCGCCGGTGACCATCACAGTGCCGGCTGGGACCTACTACAAGGTCGACGCGCACAGCTCCATGACAGCATTTGGGAGCAGCGGCGGGAACGGGGTGTTCTGCGCCGCCTCTGAAGGACCGACATGCCTCAACAACAGCCCGACGGGCTTCACGATTCTCCCCGGCCAGTACATGAATGTCTCGCACAGCGGGACCGACTACTTCGGCCCGGGAACGCACACGTTCGGCATGGCCGCGCGGTTCGACGTCGGCATTGCGCAGAACATCAATACCGCCTTCACGACCACCACAATCCGCTGGCACCGTTACTACGCCGAATACGCAGGGGGCTAGGTCGCCAAAGCGGGGGGCCGCAATCCCGCAGCGGGGCTATCGTCCCCGGCGCTGCCCCGATAGCTCAGCTGGATAGAGCGACTCCCTCCTAAGGAGTAGGCCGCTGGTTCGAATCCAGCTCGGGGCACCTCGCGAAGGCTGGTTGGGCCTTGCGGCTGTTGGTCGGGCGGCTGTAGGGTCGCGCAGCTCGCCAATCGGCCGGTTGGCACGGACGTTTGCTGGCCCGCATCGTTTGGAGCTCGCGTGAAGCGTCTGCTGCTCTCTCTGGTCCTCGTCCTCCTGGCCGCGGTGGTTTCAGCCTGCTCGGTGGGCCAGGTCGATTCCTTCGACGACGTCGGCCCGCTCGGGGCGGACGTGAGCGGACGCGTCGCGAGCAGTGATCCCGCCAGTCTCGAGTTGATGCTGATCGCCAAGGCGGGTGGGACGCCGACCCCGGACGACAACGACATCGTCAGCGCCACCGACCAGAACGTCTGGACGCACGCGGCCAGTGGGTGCTTGTCGATATCGCCGACCCCCCGCAATCCATCCGTCTACGTCACCAATCTCGACAAAAGCGTCTCGCAGTACGAGGTCGGCGAGGGCGGGCTGCTGGCGCCACTGACGCCGGCATCGGTCCCCGGCGGCGATGCCCCGTTCGCGGTGGCGGTGAGCCCTGATGGCGGCTCGGTCTATGTGGCCAACCAAAACGCCGACAACGTCTCCCAGTACGACGTCGGCACCGACGGGGCACTGGCGCCCAAGACCCCGGCCACCGTCGCCGCGGGCAACGGCCCGAGCGGTGTGGCGGTCAGCCCCGACGGCGACTCGGTCTACGTCACCAATCGGTTCGACGGCAACGTGTCCCAATACGACGTCGGCGCCGGCGGGGCGCTGACGCCGAAGACCCCGGCGGCCACCGTCGCCACGGACGCCGGCGCGAACGGTGTGGCGGTCAGCCCCGACGGCGACTCGGTCTACATAGCCAACCTCTTCGACGCCACCGTGTCCCAATACGACGTCGGCGCCGGCGGAGCGCTGACACCGGAGACCCCGGCCACCGTCACCAGCCCCGGCGCGGGCGCATGGGCGGTGGCGGTCAGCCCCGACGGCGGCTCGGTCTACGTGACCAACTTCTTCGACGCCAGCGTCTCCCAATACGACGTCGGCACCGGCGGGGCGCTGACGCACAAGACCCCGGCCACCGTCGCCACCGGCAGCACCCCGGGCGGGTTGGCGGTCAGTCCCGACGGCGGTTCGGTCTACGTCCCCAACTTCGACGACCACAACGTCTCCCAATACGACGTCGGCACCGGCGGGGCGCTAACGCCCAAGACCCCGGCCACCGTCGCCACGGGCATCGTCCCGAGAGAGGTGGCGGTCACCCCCGACGGCGGCTCGGTCTACGTCATCAGCCAGAACCAAGACAACGTCTACCAGTACGACGTCGGCACCGGCGGGGCGCTGACGCCCAAGACCCCGGCCACCGTCGCCGCGGGCGGCACCCCGAGCGCGATCGCGGTCAGCCCGGCGCCGAGGGAGTTCGACGTCACCGCCGAGCTCGGCGCCAGCGCGACACATCAGTGCCTCTTCCAGGACTACACCCTCCAACCCGGCACCGAGTACGGCGTCCGGCTCTGCGCCCGCGACGCCGGCCACACGCGTTGGAACTGCGGCGGCAACCGGACCTTTACGACCGGCACGTTGTAGGAAATAGGCACCGTAGTTAGCCGGGTTGAATGCGGCGCGGGCGCATAGGCTGCCGCGCGTGACAACGCAGGCGACGCTCCGAGAGGTGGTCGAGGCGCTCGCGCCGCTCGAGCGGCGCGCCGGGTCGGCCGGGGAGCGCGAGGCCGCCGAGTGGATCGTCGCGCGGCTGGGAGCGGCAGGGGCGCGGAACGCGCGCGTAGAGGACACGACCTTCCTGGACGGGTACGCGCCGCTGATCGGCGCGCTCTGCGCCGCCGCGGCGGCGGTCGGTGTGGCCACGCTCAAGAGCCCGCGCGCCCGCATCCCCGCTGCCGCGATGGCCCTCGCCGCGGCGTCGGCGATCGCCGACGACGTGTCCAACGGTCCGCGTGTGGCGCGCCGGGCCGTGCAGAGGCCGAAGCCCACGCAGAACGTGGTGGCGGAGACGGGGGACCTCGCGGCGGACCGCACGCTGGTCGTGATGGCGCACCACGACGCCGCGCCCACCGGGCTGTTCTTCGACCAGAGCGCCCAGGAGTGGCTCGGGCGGCGCTTCCCCGCCCTCCTAGAGCGCCAGCGAACGACGTTTCCGAACTGGTGGCTGACGCTGGCGGGGCCGGCGCTGATCGCCCTCGGCGCCGCTGCAAAGCGGCACGGTCTCGTCAGGGCCGGCGCCCTCTCGAGCGCCACGTCCGCGGCGGCGCTGGCCGACATCGCGCGCAGCCCGATCGTGCCCGGCGCGAACGACAACCTCACCGCGGTCGCCGTGCTGGTGGCCCTCGCCGAGCGGCTGCGCGAGCGCCCGGTCGAGGGGATCCGCGTCCTGCTGGTCTCGCTCGGCGCGGAGGAGGTCTGCCAGGGCGGCATCTACGGGTTCGGGGAGCGCCACTTTCCCGAGCTCGACCGCGAGCGGACCTGGTTCCTGAACGTGGAGACAGTCGGCTCGCCGAGCCTGGTGCTGATGGAGGGCGAGGGCACGGTGGTGATGGAGGACTACCGCGATGAGCCGTTCAGGGACCTTGTCGCTCACGTGGCCGAGCGGGCCGGTGTGCCGCTGAGGCGCGGGATGCGCTGGCGCAACAGCACCGACTCCGTGATCCCCAACCGCGCCGGCTTCCGGATCGCGACGCTCGCCTCCATGAACAGCTACAACGCGATGTCGAACTACCACCTGATGTCCGACACACCGGAGAACGTGAACTACGGCACCGTCGAGCAGGCGGTCACCGTCACGGAAGCGCTCGCGCGGGCGCTGACGTGATCAGCCACTAGCCTGCCACGGGCGCCGGGGGCCTCTACCTCGGCGTCGCGGGGCGGGCCGCTAACGCGGCGCCGCCCCACTTCGCTCCAGACCATCCGGAAAGAAAAGGCCGCCGGCGTCGTGGGGGCGGAATCGCCGGCGGCGCATGCTTTGTACCCGGCTCCGGCGGAACTATGCGTCTGCAACGAGCCGCTCAAGCGGCCGTCTGGGCGCTAGCGCTTGACGTACGTGGCGGACTGCCTACCCACCAGGTCCACCAGGTTCCCGAGCGCGATGTTGGCATCGGTCAGGTGGAGGCCCCAGGAGGGGACCGGCGAGGCCTTGAACACCGGCGCACCCTTGCGCGCGACGGTTTGCAGCACGCTGGCTCCGCCGGCAGTGGAGCAGCGCGCGGTGTACGCGCCGGGGGTCTCCGCCCACGGTGTGGCGGGCCTCGGGAAGTCCACCCCGAGGAGCGTGATCCCTACGGCGATCGCCGTGCCGGGCGCGAACGGCGCGCTCGGGTTGATGGTCCTGACCGGCGCCGAGCCCCCGCCCAGCGCGGCCGGGTTGGTGCAGAGCACCTGGAGCTTCGGGTCGCCCGTGCGCCCGAACACGGCGTCGTCGGGCACGGGCGCGTTGAACGCCGAGAAGGCGATCACGCAGCCGAGCTGGCGCTTGGAACGACAGGCGCGGATGTGCTTGAAGTCCCCGCCCACGTCGCCACCCTTCCTGACCGTCACGTTCCCGCCGAGCAAGATCGCGGAGACCAGCTTGCGGCGTACCTTCGGCTTGGTATCGACCTCCTCGCGGACCATCCGGCGAAGCACGAACGTCCCCTGCGAGTGGCCCATGATCACCACGCCGCGCCCCTTGTTGTACTTCCGCAGGTACGTGCGCCAGGCGCTGCGAACGTCGTTGTAGGCGCGCTGGGCGTCGGCCGAGGTGCCACCGACTCCCCCGAGCCCCGCCACCGTGGCCTGCCGGTACACGGGGGCGAAGACGCGGCAGCGCTGGGAGTAGCGCGCCGCCTGGTAGAGGGCGATAGAGCGCAGCTCCGGGTCGATGCTGAGCGTGGCGTACGGCGTCGGCTGGTCGCTGACCGTCGGGTAGACGTAGAAGCAGTCGATCTTCGGGGGCCTGTCCGCCTTCGGCTTGCCCACCCGCAGCTTCTTGCCCGACGGCGAGTAATAGGTCGTCTTCAGGCCGGGCGTACAGGGGTTGTTCTTGATACCCGGCTTGCACAGCCAGACCGTCTTGGCCGCCGCCGTTCCGGTGGACGCGACCAAGCTCACAGCCAGCGCCGCGACGAGCACCAGTAGGAGTCGGAAGGGGCGGCTCACCGGGGCGCGACCCTACCAGCATCAGCTAGGTTCGCCGCCCGTGAGCGCGCCCCCCGAGAGCCCTGCCGGAGGCGCCCCCCTGCTGTCGGTGCTGGCCCGCTACCCGCAGATATCGGAGACCTTCGTGGAGGGCGAGCTGCGCGAGCTGGTGGCCCGCGGCGTGCCGGTGGAGGTGGTGGCTCTCGCGTCCGGACATCCCGATCCCGAGCGGCCGCCCGTTGCCCCCGTGGACTACCCCTCGGACCATTCCTCACGTGAGCGCCTGGGCGCCGCGCTGAGGATTGCCCGCGAACAGCGCGGGCACACGGCCGCGTACCTGCGCCGGGAGCGCTCGTGGCCGCCGCCGAACGGCCGGCGGCGGCTGCGCGGCCTGGCACGCATAGCCGCCTGGGTGCCGCAGGCGCGCCGCGCCCGCCACCTGCACGCTCACTTCGCCACGGAGCCCACAGACATCGCCCGGATCCTCGCGGGGCTGAGCGACCGGCCCTACAGCTTCGCCGGCCACGCCTGGGACGTGTTCCAGGACCCGGAGGCCCTGCGCCTGAACCTCGACGGGGCCAAGTTCATGGTCACCGACTGCGAGTACAACCGCCGGCACATCGTCGAGGTGGCGCCCGAGCACGCGCACAAGGTCTCCGTGCTCATCCTCGGCGCCGACCTGGAGCGCTTTCGCCGCCTCAGCCCCTACGTGGCCGAAGGCCCCGTCGTGGCTGTAGGACGGCTCGTGCCGAAGAAGGGCTTCGCCGACCTGATCGCCGCCGCGGCCCGCCCGCAGGCGGGCCTTGAGGGCCGCGAGGTGCTGATCGTGGGCGAGGGACCCGAGCGTCCGGCCCTCGAGCGCCAGATCGCCGCGAGCGGCGCGCCCGTGCGGCTGCTCGGGGCGCTGGGCAACGACTCGATCCGCGAGTTGCTCGAGCGCGCGTCGATCGGCGTGCTGCCCTGCGTGGTGGCGCCGGATGGCGACCGCGACTCCATGCCGGTGGCGCTCAAGGAGGCCATGGCGCTCGAGCTGCCGGTGGTGGGCACTCGCGAGGTCGGCCTGCCCGAGCTGATCGACACAGACCGCGGCCGCCTGGTGCCGCCCGCCGACCCGGCCGCCCTGTCACTGGCCATGGGCGAGCTCCTCGGCATGTCCGCGGGTGATCGCGTGGCCCTGGGCCGTGCGGGCCGGGCGTTCATCGAGGCCCACTGCGACCAGCGCCGGCAGGCGGAGCGCCTGCTGGAGCTGATCGAACAGCCGTAGGGCTACCTGGCCACGCCGAAGTTGAGCACGTAGGTGGCGCCCGTCGGATAGGAGGCGTGCACCGGTGTGCGCGGGGCCACCCAAACGCCCACCTGGCGGAAGCTCTCGCGGAGCATGTTCCGGCGGTGTGGCGGACTGTGCATCAGGGCCCGGACGCGGTCCGCAGGCGCGGAGAACGGACCCGCTCCCCAGACGAGGTTCTCGCCGATGTACCAGCGGTGGACGTTGGTCATGTAGCCGGCCGCCCTGATCCGGTCGGCGGGCGCGCTGCCGGCGAGCGACATGTGCGCGAAGTAGCGGTTGTTGACCATGTCGGCGGCGTGCCAGCGGGCCGCCTTGCGCAGGCGCGCATCCACCGTGAGCCGGCCCAGCCCGTGCCGGGCGCGCTCGCGATTGAGGAGGCAGAGGGTCGCCAGACGCAGCTTCTTGGCCGTGGTCTGGCTGGCCTGAGCGTGGCCGTAGTCGCACGAGCTGGCGAGCGCGGGCGTTGCCGAGAAGGCGAGGGCGGCGGTCGTGATGACCAGGGCAATGGGGAACTTCTTGCGTGGGCGTCGCATGCATTCCGGATCGCCGGGTGCTCAGCGAGCGTTCAGCACCGCACGGGAACGCTGCAGCTTTGGGGCCCTTAGTTGTGCGCAGGCGCGCAATGCGCGGCCGAAGCGGCCTCAGGCCTGCCCCAATGCACGGAATGACCCGCCCGGATGGGGTCTAGCGGTCCGGGCGCTGCGGATACACGTCGTCGATCGTGGTGAGCGCCAGGTAGGGCGCGTCGTCCGACGCCGCTCGGATGGCCGCCTCTCCGCCCGCAAGCCGGTCCAGCACGCTGACCACGCCCACGATCTGGAAGCCCTCCTCGCGCACCCGCTCGATCGCCTGGACGGTTGATCCACCGGTGGTGACCACGTCCTCCACGATCAGGCAGCGCTCGCCCGTATCCAGCTCCGGGCCCTCGATCCAGCGCTGCAGGCCGTGCTGCTTGCGGTCCTTGCGGACGAAGAACGCCTTGACGGGTGCCCCGGCGGCGAGAGCGGCACAGGCCACCGGGTCGGCGCCCATCGTCATCCCGCCGACCGCGGTGGCGCCCGTGTCCTCCGCGGCCTCGCGCACAAGCGCGCCGAGCGCGAGGAAGCCCTCGGGCCGCAGGATCGCCCGCTTGGCGTCCACGTAGTACTGGGCGGTGCGCCCGCTGGTGAGCGTCACCTCGCCGATCACGAGCGCGTGCTCGCGCAGCTCGTCCACCAGTCGCGCGCGGGCGTCAGACATGCATGCAGCCGGTCGGCCCAGGGGTCAGGTTCCGCATGGCGGCTGCCGATGGTATCCGCGATGGGATCCCTGATCCGCTGGATTGCGATTCTTGCGTCGGTCATCGTGGCCCTCGGCTTCCTCGCCTTCGCCGTGGACGAGATGGACCGCGGCTCGAAGCAACAGCAGAACGAGCTGGCCCAGGGACTGAAGGACCTGGATCCCGAGGACGCGGCTGCCATCGGAGAGCCCAGCCCCTCACCCGAGGCGGAACGGGTCCGGGAGCAGGAGCACGGTGCTCCCCGCGAATTCATCGACGACGTGAACGACGTTCTGCTGGCGCCCTTCGCGGGCCTCGTGGACTCGGACAACGCGTGGGTCAACCACGGTGTCCCCTCGCTGCTGGCACTGCTGGTCTACGGCCTGGGACTCGCCATGGTCGCCAACATGTGGCCCAAGAGCCGCGCGCAGGGCGGCGACTGGCGCACCGCCTAACGGCTCAGGCCGCGAAACGCTCCACGTGCACCGCGGCGCGGGGCACACCCAAAGCCACCAGCGCCTGCCCGGCTTGGATCGAGAGGCCGGCCGGCCCACACACGAGACAGCGCCAGCCACTCAGATCCGCCGGAAGAACGCGCTTAAGGAGAGCGGCGTCCACGCGCCCGCGCGGCCCCGCCCAGGACTCGTGCGGATCGCTGAGCACGTGCGTAACGCGCAGGTCGAGCCGATCCTCGAGCGCGCGCAGCTCGTCACGGAACGTCACGCCTTCCCAGCTGCGGTTGGCGTAGACCAGCTCCACCGGCCGCCTGTCGCCGGCGTCCGCGAGGGTGCGCAGGAGGCTCATGGCCGGGGTGATGCCCACGCCGCCGGCCACGAGCACGTAGCCGCGATCGTGGTCGTGCGGCTGGAACGAGCCGTGCGGACCGTCGAGGAGCACCGCTGAACCGGGCTCGAGACGGCGCATCGCGTCCGTGAAGTCGCCCACCCGCTTGACGGTGAACTCCACGAGGTCCGGCCGGTCGGCGCTCGACGAGAACGAGAACGGGTGCTCCACCATGCTGAGCGGGGACCCGGCGTGCTTGAGCCAGGCGAACTGGCCGGGGCGGAACGGCGCCCCGGCGTGGCCGTCGGCCTCGAGCTCCACCGTCACCGCGCCGCCGCGCTCGGGACGCAGGTCGCGCACCCGGTAGGCGCGCCGCCGCGCGGCCAGCGGCCGGCCGAGACGCAGGTGGAGTAGACCGCCGAAGGCGAGCAGCGCCACGAGCAGCATCGCCCAGCGGATCGGGCCGGCCGCCAGATAGCTCGACACACCGAGCACGTGCCCGAACGCGAACACGAGCACCGCCACGCCGAGGGCCACGTGGACCATCCGCCAGTGCTCGTAGCGGAGCCCCAGGTCGCTCCGCCAGAGCGAGGTGACCGTGAGCAGCCCCAGCGCCAGCACCGCCGCTCCGCCCGCGAGCGCACGCAGCGGGGCCGAGGTGGGGTCCAGCAGCGCCAGCCGCTCCGGGTCGTCGATCACGAGGATCGCCACGTGGGCGACCACGAGGCCGAGGGCCGCGAAGCCGATCTGCCGGTGGAAGCGCAGCAGGAGGTCCACGCCGAACGGCGCCGAGAACTGCCGTGCGCGGCTCGGGATCACAGCCTGGAGCGCGATCATCGTGAGGCCCGAGAAGCCGAGCCCGGCGGCCAGAACCACCCCGAACGAGTCGTCGCCCGGCTTGTGAGCCACGTATACGAGGCCAAGCGGCGCCAGCACCAGCAGGGCGTACGCCGCCACCCAGAGAACTCGCTCGTAGGCGGCGGCGTTCTCACTCATGGCCGCTGTCGTCGTCGTCGCCGCGGCCCCTCCCCCGTCCGCGGCCCTGGCCGTGTCCGTGGTTGTCCTCCACGACAGTGACCGCGGGAGCGGGCGTCGGGGCCGGAACCGGAGCCGTGTCGGCCACCGGCGTCCTGCCACCGCCGCTCGACGCCATCGCCACACCGATTGCCACCGCCATCACGAGAGCCACGATGCCGACGGTCAGTCCTATCGCGCCCTCTCTCCTGCTCATCACGACTTGCTCCGTTCAGATCGGGTCAAGCCATGGTCGCCCGGGCCGCGCAAGCCACGGGCAAGCTCAGGGTAAGGATTGGGTCAGGTGGGCCGGGGAGGCCCGGCTGCGCCTACTCGTAGACGTAGATCGGGTCGCCGATGTCGACCCAATCGAAGATCTGCAGGGCATTCGGAATCGGCACCCGCAGACAGCCGTGGCTGGCCGGGTAGTTGGGCACGTCCACGTAGCCGTGGATGGCGTAGCCGCGGATGAAGTAGCTCGAGTGCACCATCCCCTTGGCGTTCGTTCCCGGCGTCTGCAGGTAGAAGTTGAACTTGCCGAAGACGGTGGGGGTGGCCGGCGCGCCGGACGAGGAGTGGTAGATGCGGTAGGGGTGGCCGCCCTTGGCGAGCACGAGCACCTGGCGCGACCAGTCGAACTCCACGTGCTTGCCCTTCTTGCCGGCCTTCGGATACCGGAGCCGGTAGGCCCCGTGACCGCGAAACAGCTTCTGGTAGACGGCGCTGCTCGCGTATCCGGTCCGGTCCATCCCGTTCGTCTTCTGGAAGGCGATCACGGCCCGCGCAGTGGCGTCGTCGTAGTAGCCGGTGACGGGCACGGCGAAGTGCAGCGAGGCGAGCGCTCGCTGGAGCAGGAGCACGTGAGCTCCCCGCGCGCCCCCGCCGGCGCTCCAGTTGACCACCTGGATGGTGCGGTCCTTGGCGCGGAAGGCCACCTGCTGGGGGCTGGCGGCGTGCCTGACCACGAGCCTGAGCTTGCCCGGGTTGCCCACCTGGAAGCGGAACGTGAACCTGCCCCCCGCCCGGACCGTGCGCCTGACGCGCTTGCTCTGCTTGCCCTTGCGCACGACCTGGAGCGTGACCACCTGGCCGGCCACGAACGGCCGCGCGCGGCCGCGCAGAACGACGGTCTGGCCGGGCGCGAAATAGCGCGCCTTCTTGGTGGCGAGGCCGCCCGCCACGCCGAACGAGGCCGATCCGGCCGCCGGAACAGGCGCCGGCGGCGGGGGTACGGGAGTCGCCGGTACCGGCGGAATAGGCGTCTGCGCAACTGCCGCCGGGGCGGTCGCGAGCACGGCGAAGCCGATCGAAAGGGCCAGGCGAGCGGTCATTCGACGCGAAACTATGGCAGGAGCGGGATGCCATCGCTGCGCACCCGGCCGAGCCGGCTGCTTGCGCACGGCGCCCCGACTCAACGCAGCGCCGGCTCCCGCGCCGACAGACGAGGGAGCAGGACACACGCGGCGATCATCAGCGGCCCGAGCACGGCGGAGACCTCCCAGCCGTCCGCCTGGGCCCCGTAGGCGATCGAGTTGTTGATGGAGTGCAGCGCGATCACGGGATAGAGCGATCCCGTCTTCTCGTACACGAGGCAGAAGATGAAGCCCAGCAGCGCCAGCGGGGGCAGGATCAGCAGGGCGTCGGTGCCCGAGAAGTCGTAATGGATGAGGCCGAACAGCCCGCCGACGATGGCGGCCGCCGCCAGCGGCACGAAGCGCGAGCGGAGCGCCTTGTAGAAGAAGCCGCGGAAGAAGAACTCCTCCGCGAAGGGCGCGACGCAGACGATCATGAACCCGGCGGCTATCAGCCCGAACGTGCCCTGGCCGCTGCCCAGGTCCTCGGCCACGGTCTGCTCGGCGTCCGGCTGCACCGCCACCGAGTAGATGGCCGCGAGCACGTAGAACGAGACCATCGCGAGCGCAGCCCATCCCACGGCCGGCCATAGCCGGGTCCTGCGCAGGCCGAAATGCCACGCCTGGGGCCGGCGTGTGAACGAGGCGAACAGCAGCGCGGTGCCTATGAAGATCGCGCTCTGGATCAGCGTCGCGACGATCGTGAAGGTGGGGTCGTCCTCGGCCGAGCCGTCCTCGAACCCGGTGATGAACACCGACACGATCCCGACCGCGATCAGCGTGGCGCTCAGGGCCACCAGGAAGCCCACCGGGGCGTACCACGCAGGCCAGCGCGGGGCCGCGCCCTCCGGGAGCTCCGGCGGGTCGGGCGGGCGCTGGACGGGCACGAGGTGCATCGGCCCTCAGACTAGGGAGACGAGGTCGGTGAGCGAGCGCACCGTGGGGATTCCCGCGGGCTGCGATCCGCTCCGGTCCACGAGCACCGCACGCACCCCGGCCGCGCGGGCGCC
Organism: uncultured Thermoleophilaceae bacterium; assembly: GCA_963811055.1. Taxonomy (GTDB): domain Bacteria; phylum Actinomycetota; class Thermoleophilia; order Solirubrobacterales; family Thermoleophilaceae; genus JACVRW01. Next base: position 5,184 of record CAWEPQ010000002.1, on the reverse strand, counting down.
CTCCAGGTCGTTCTCCGGCGAGTCGCCCACGTGGAGCGCGTCCCCCGGCTCCACCCCGGCCAGCTCGAGCGCGCGCCGGAACGGAGCCGGATCGGGCTTGGCCGCGCCCACCACGGCCGAGGACACCACGTCGTCCACCAGGTCGAGCAGCCCGGTCGGGCGCAGCCATTCGGGCAGGGAGCAGTCCCAGTTGCTGACCACCACCAGCACGTGCCCGTCCGCCCGCAGCCGGCTGAGAGCGGGCGCGGCGTCGGGGAATGCGGTGAACTCGAGCGCCGCGAGCATCACCCTGCGCGCGGTCGCGTGGTCGAGCTCCGGAAGCGCCAGCCCTTTCCGCAGCGCCTCGGCACAGCGGTCCCGAAGGTCGCCGAGCGACAGCGGGTCGGAGCCCTCGAGGTGATGGTCCAGGTAGTAGGCGATCTCGGCGCCGAACCCGGCGCCGGCGCGTGCCTCGTCCACGTCGAACCCGGCCTCCGCCAGTAGCCGCCTGAGCCGCGGCGCAGGCGGCTGAAGCTCGACGAGGGTGCCGAGCGCGTCGAGCAGTACCGCCCGCCGGCTCACGCGATGAAGTGCCAGGTCGCGTACTGGGCCGTGAACAGTCCCAGGCCGATGGCCGACACCGCCACCACCGTGTCGGTGCTCCGGCGCTCCTCGCACACCAGCGCGAGCCACATGAAGATCGGGAACAGCACCGCGAGGAAGCGTGGCAGCGACATGAGCGGCTGCGGTCCCACCGGGAACGAGAGCGGGAGCGCCAGGGCGGTGACCACGTACGCGGCGTAGGGCCGCGGCAGCCTTCGCCATACGCCGGCCGAGGCCAAGGCGGCGAACACGAGGAAGCCCAGCAGCATGATGTTGATGGCCGCCACCCGGTAGGGGTCGCCGCCGGCCTCGCTGAAGTACACGTGCGAGCGCTGGCCCGAGCCCAGCTGGCGCGCGCCGTCGATCGCGGCCCGGAGCCCGTCCCAGGCGCCCACGAAGGGGCCCGCGAACTCGCGCGACCAGGCGTCCTGCACCTCGAGGAAGCGCAGCGCGTCGCCCTCGCTGAGCCCGAGGAAGAGCGCATATGCCGCCACTCCCAGCGGCGCCAGCGCCAGCCAGGCGGCGTCGCGCGCCCTGCGCGGCCGTGAGCTCCACCAGAACAGGGCGAGCGGGAGCAGCAGCACAAGGCCGGCGCTGCGGGTGGCCGACGCCGCGGCGGCGCAGGCACCGGCCGCGGCCCAGTGGCCCGTCCGGGCCGCGTAGAAGGCGCCGACGGATACGAGCAGGAAGAGACTCTCGGAGTAGGGCGCCCCGAAGAACAGCGCTCCGGGAAAGACCGCGAGCAGGAGCAGCGCGGAGGGAGCCAGCTCGCGCCCCAGCTCGAGAGCCACCAGCCGGTGGAGCACCACGAGCGCCGCCAGGAAGGCGGCCAGCGACACCAGGTAGGCCGCGATCAGCAGCGCGCCGTCGGAGCCGCCTCCGAGCTCGGAGAGACCACGCGCGAGCAGCGGGTAGAGCGGGAAGAAGGCTGCGCGCACCTCGCTGTCCCCGTAGCCCGAGCCGGCGATGCGGAGGTACCAGACGCTGTCCCAGCGAGCGAGCGGCGACAGCAGCGTGTCGCCCAGGCCGCCGAGTGGGTGGGTGAGCGCCGGCTCGTCGAACTTCTGGGCGTTCTCCGCCGCCAATCCGCCGGTCGCAGGGCCGAACGAGAGCGCGGCGAACACAGCCACGAGCAGCACCGCCGCACGCGTGGCCGCGAACACACGCCATGCCGCGCGGACGCCCTCTGAGTCAAATGTCATGCCGGGCATCGATTTCTACACCGCCTCGTTCCTAGAGGACCACCGCGAGGGGATCTACGCGGTGGTCACGCTCGTGCTCGCGTTCGTCACGGCGGAGCTGGTGGATCGCGCCCTTTCCAAGCGCGGCGAGCGTCTGAGCGTGGCCGTGGCCGGCGGCGAGCTGTCGCCGGTGGCCACCACGCGGCTGCGGCTGGTGCGCCGGCTCATCTTCGCCGCGATCATCGTGATCGGCATCGCGCTCGCCCTCGCCCAGTTCGAGGGGGCGCGGCGCCTGGCCACCGGGATCCTCGCCTCATCGGCCGTCCTCGGCCTGGTGGTGGGATTCGCAGCGCGCGCCACGCTCGCCAACGCGATCGCCGGGATCATGCTGGCGATCACGCAGCCGATCCGGATCGGGGACCTGGTGACCTTCGACGAGCAGACGGGCGAGGTGGAGGACGTGAAGCTCACCTACACCTACCTGCGCCTCGACGACGGCAGCCGGCTGGTGGTGCCGAACGAGCGGCTGGCCCAGGCCTCCGTGGAGAACCACACGGTGGTCGACCCGCGTATACAGGTCGAGGTGTCGGTCTGGATCCCACCGGGCGCGGACGCGGACCGCGCCATCGAGCTGATCGCGTCCGAGGAGGACGCGGTGAGCGCCGGCGTGGCCGAGGTGGAACGGGACGGCGTACGACTCAGCGCCACCACCTGGGCCGACGGCCCCGGGGAGCGCGGCCGGAGGGCCACGGAGCTGCGCGGACTGTGGCTTCGCCGGCTCCGAGAGCACGGTCTATCCTCCGCAGGGGCCTCCTGAAGCCGATTTTCGAGCGCCCGACACTCCGATGAGTCATCGCCAACGACAGTCGAGGCGGCGTCGGCGGCGCGGGGGCGGCCGCAACAAGGCCCTGCTCGCGCTCGGCGTGCTGGCGATCACCATCACGATCGCGATGCTCTCGCTCGCCGGCTATGTGCTGGCCATCGCCGCCACGGCGCCTGACCTCGATGAGCTCAAGCCCACCGACAAGGGTCAGAGCTCGGTGATCTTCGCGGCGGACGGCTCGCGGCTGGGCTACGTGCAGGCGGACGTGGTGCGCACCGTGATCCCCTGGACCAGGATCCCCACCAATCTCCGCCGGGCCACGGTGGCCATCGAGGACGAGCGCTTCTACAAGCACCAGGGCGTGGACTACAACGCGATCGTGCGCGCCGGGGTTCGCAACCTGGAGTCCGGCGAGAACCTCCAGGGCGGCTCGACCATCACGCAGCAGCTGGTGCGGGCGCTCTACATCAAGGACCCGCAGCGCAACCTGCCGCGCAAGATCCGCGAGGCCAAGCTCGCCTCCGAGCTGGAGGACGAGCACTCCAAGACGTGGATCCTGCACCACTACCTGAACGACATCCCGTACGGCACCGTGGGCGGACGCACCGCCATCGGGATCGAGGCGGCGTCGGTGGTCTTCTTCTCGAAGCACGCGCAGGAACTGACGCTCCCGGAGGCCGCCACGCTTGCTGGACTCCCCCAGGCGCCCTCGCAGTACAACCCGTTCCGCAACCCCACAGCCGCGCTCGAGCGGCGCAACGAGGTGCTCGAGCGGATGGCGGAGAACGGCTACATCTCGCACGGCGAGGCGGACGCCGCCGCGCAGAGTCCGCTCGGCGTGAAGCACGGCACGCGCTACAGCACCCGCCGCGAGCCCTACTTCTTCGATTTCGTCCAGGAGCAGCTGATCCAGAAGTACGGCGTGGGCGTGTTCAGGCGCGGCGGCCTCAAGATCCACACCACGATCGATCCCGCCCTCCAGGAGGAGGCGCGGCAGGCGATCGCGGGACAGCTGCCGTACCCCGACGACCCCTCGTCCGCGATCGTGTCGATCGACCCCGCGAACGGCTACATCCGCGCCATGGCGTCGAGCGGCACCTACAAGGACGTGGAGTTCAACCTGGCCGCGCAGGGCCACCGCCAGCCGGGCTCGGCCTTCAAGACGATGGTGCTCACCACTGCGATCCGCAAGGGCGTGGATCCCAACCGCACCACGTACGTGTCCAAGGCGCTTTCCCTCGACGTGGGCGACGGCTCGCCACCGTGGGAGGTCAAGACCTACGACGGCAGTTACCGCGGGAACATGACGCTCACCCAGGCCACGCTCTCCTCGGACAACACCGTCTACGCACAGCTGATCCTCGACCTCGGCGCCAAGGCCGTGCGCGAGACCGCCGAGCTGATGGGCATCACCACCAAGCTCGACGCGTATCCGGCTGAGGGACTGGGCGGCCTGCGCCGCGGCGTGTCGCCGCTGGAGATGGCCAACGCGTACGCCACGCTGGCGTCGGGCGGCATCCGCAACGAGCCCAAGGCCATCACGAAGGTCGTGTTCCCGGACGGCAAGTCCGACGACCTCGGCGAGCCCAAGCGCGAGCGCGCCTTCTCCGACGGCGTGGCCTACGAGGTCACCAAGATCCTCCAGCAGAACGTGCTCGGGGGCACCGGCACCGCGGCCCAGATCGGCTGCCCCGCCGCCGGCAAGACGGGCACCACCGACAACTTCAACGACGCATGGTTCGTGGGCTACACGCCGCACCTGTCCTCGTCGGTGTGGGTGGGCTACCCCAACGCGCTGGTCGAGATGCGCGCCGTTCACGGGATCAGCGTGGCGGGCGGGACCTTCCCGGCCGCGATCTGGCACGACTACATGATGGTCGCCCACGGCGACGACTGCGAGTCGTTCGCGCTGCCCACCGAGCCGGCCACGTTCTCGCCGTTCTTCGGGAAGTACGCGAGCACGGGCAAGACCGGCACCACGTACTACGGCGACGACGACGAGAGGGACGAGGAAGGCACGGGCGACAACTCGGCTGGCGGCAAGGACTACAAGGGCTACGACCCGCGTCTCTACGAGGCGCCGCCCCAGGGAGACCCGAACGCCACGCCTCCCGACGGCGGGCCCACACCCGGCGAGGGCGGCGGCGCCAACCCGCAGGACGAGCCGCTGCAGGGTCCGGGCTAGGGCACTCGCGCCGGCGGCTGGGCGGGCGCGTGCGTGCTGACGCTCGAGGGCGAGCTTGCCTTGTCCATCGCCACGACGATGCCCACGTAGGCCAGCTGATCGCGGTCTGGAAGATGCGGAACCCCACCGCGATCGCCGTGGCCACGGTGTCGTCGAGCACCGCGGACATGGCCACGGCCAGCGCCGCGTCGCGCGTGCCCAGACCGCTCGGCACGATGAAGGTGAGCACGGCCACGCAAAACGCCACCGGGTAGGCGGCGGCCACGTACGGGAAGTCGGAGCCTGAGAGCGGCACCAGCGCCTTGGCGAACGCGTACAGGCCCATACCGATCACGGCCCAGCAGCCCATGTACATGAGCCAGAAGCGCAGTACCTGCGGGAACGACAGGACCTGGGGCAGCGGCGGCCGGCCA
>CAWEPQ010000001.1:0-951292 GCA_963811055.1 uncultured Thermoleophilaceae bacterium | reverse complement strand
TGATCGACCGCTGGACCAAGGCCGGCGAGGCGAAATCCGTCGGCCTGCTCGGCAACGCCGCCGAAATCCTGCCCGAGATGGTCCGCCGCGGCATCCGCCCCGATATCGTCACCGACCAGACCTCGGCCCACGACCCGATCAACGGCTACCTGCCGAAGGGCTGGACGATGGGCGAATGGAAGGCAAAGCGCGAAAGCGATCCGAAGGCTGTGGAAAAAGCAGCGCGCGCCTCGATGCGCGAGCATGTCGAAGCGATGATCGCCTTCTGGAATGCCGGTATTCCGACCCTCGATTATGGCAACAATATCCGCCAGGTCGCCAAGGACGAAGGCCTCGAGAACGCCTTCGCCTTCCCGGGCTTCGTGCCGGCCTATATCCGCCCGCTGTTTTGCCGCGGCATCGGCCCCTTCCGCTGGGCAGCCCTTTCCGGCGATCCGGAGGATATCTACAAGACCGATGCCAAGGTGAAGGAACTGCTGCCTGACAACAAGCACCTGCACAACTGGCTCGACATGGCCAGGGAGCGCATCGCCTTCCAGGGCCTGCCGGCACGCATCTGCTGGGTCGGCCTCGGCGACCGCCACCGGCTCGGCCTTGCCTTCAACGAGATGGTGAGAACGGCGAACTCACCGCCCCGATCGTCATCGGCCGCGATCATCTGGATTCCGGCTCCGTCGCCTCGCCGAACCGCGAGACCGAAGCGATGAAGGACGGCTCAGACGCCGTTTCCGACTGGCCGCTGCTCAATGCCCTGCTCAACACGGCGTCGGGCGCCACATGGGTGTCGCTGCATCACGGTGGCGGCGTCGGCATGGGCTTCTCGCAGCATTCCGGCATGGTCATTTGCGCCGATGGCACGGACGATGCCGCAAGACGCCTCGAGCGCGTGCTCTGGAACGACCCGGCGACCGGCGTCATGCGCCATGCCGATGCCGGCTACGAGATCGCCATCGACTGCGCCAAGGAAAAGGGCCTGCGCCTGCCCGGCATTCTCGGGAACTGAACCCGTGAGGATCCTGCGCGCCGGCGATCACAAACGCATGCCCTGGAAAAACGGCAAGGGAGAGACGGTGGAGATCGCCGTCTTTCCACCCGGCGCTTCGATCAACGACTTCGACTGGCGCATCAGCATGGCGACGGTCGCGGAGGACGGCCCGTTTTCGATCTTTCCCGGCATCGACCGCACGCTGGCGATCCTTGATGGCAACGGCATGGTGCTCGATGTCGCAGGCAGCACGCCGGTGCTGCTGACAACGGCAAGCGATCCCCTGGCCTTCCCGGCGGATATCCCCGTCGCAGCCAGGCTCGAGGACGGAGCGATCACCGATCTCAACGTCATGACGCGCCGTGACGGGCTTGTCCATACGCTGATCCGCATCGACGTCGATGGCAGCAAGACCGTGCGGCTTTCGCCCTCGACATGCCTGTTCCTCTGCCATCGCGGCACACTGTCATTCCGGCGGGACGGCGAGACCGGCACGCTTGCGGCCGGCGATGCGCTGCTGATCGAGGACGCGACTGCAACCGCGCTGAAAATCGATGGCGAAGCCAGATGTTATCTCGCTTCGATCACCACAGGCTGATCTTCGAACAACGAGTTGAAAATACTAAGCAATCGATGATTTGGTGAAGCATTGGCATAAACCATCGCCATCTCGGGCCATGGACGTCATTCCTCGTTTCGGTCTAAACTTTGCCCTTCTGATGCAGAAGAAGACCTAGACTGCCCGCAACGTGGCGGGGAGCAAGGGAGCAGGCGTGACGGATCCATACGATATTCTCGGCGTTGAACGCGATGCGGACGAGGCGCAGTTGAAGGCCGCCTATCGGCGCCTGGCAAAAGTTGCCCACCCCATTCGGGCGGCGATTCGGACGCCTTTGCCAATCTGCAGAAAGCCTATGGGCTGCTTCTCGATCCGGTCCGGCGCAAGGTCTACGACGATACCGGCTACGACGTCGAATTCGCCGATGCGGCCGAATTGCAGGCGCTGGTGATGATCGAGAAGCTCGTCACCGACGCAGTGCTCGACGAGCGCGCACCCGGAAGTTTCGATCCCGTTGCCGTCATGCAGGACAGCCTTTCCGAAGAACTGCGCAAGGCGCGTTTCAGCAAGAGCGAGCTGGAGCGCCACGCCTCGCAAATTGGCCTGCATCTGGAACGGCTCGAAAAACAATCCGGCCGCGATGTGCTCGCCCACATGTTCCGCGCCCGCATCGAAGCGATCTCCAAGGCGGTTGCCGAAACCGAGGCGAAGATCAAGGCGACGGAACGCGCCGCCGACATGCTCTCCGGCTATGTCTACGACATCGATCCGCCGCCGCTGCCGGATGCCGCGGTCACCAGCATCGAATGGGTCGAGGCCTCAAGAAACCGCTCCACCGGCTGACGGCGGACGTACGCCACCTTCTCAATAGGACAGCTTCGGATACCAGTCCGCCGCGCCCTTCCGGCGTCGAGTCGAGGATGGTCCAGAGCGGCATCAGGTCGGGCGCGCCGCGCGGATCCTGGCCGGGATCGGCCGTTGCGCAGCCCATCTCGCCGCTCCAGAAATGGCGGATGCGTGCCGTCGCGGCGGGTGAACACGTTGAACGCCGCGTCGTCGCCGCCGTCCTTGGTCGATCGCGTGATAGTCGCGGCTGAACTCGCCGTCGATGTCGGAATAGAGCGGCAGGTGGTGCCAGCCGCGCTCCTGCTTGAAGGCGACGCAGCCGCTCGATCGGCGAGCGCGCGACGACGGCCAACGCAACGCGCTGCTGGATGTCGGGCACCTCGCCGTCCCAGGCCGACAGCAGCGAGGTGCACATCGGGCACGGCCGCTCGCGCTGCGGGCCGAACATGTAGCTGTAGACGACCAGCGTCTGCTTGTCGCCGAACAGGTCGGCGAAGGTCGCCGGGCCCGTCCTCGCCTTCGAAGCGATAGTCCTTCGTCACCTCGCCGCCCGGCGGCAACGCGCGGCGCTGCTCGGCCACGCGCTCGATGTGCCGGCGCAGCTCGATCTCCTCGGCCAGCAGCGCGTCGCGGGCGCTGCGATATTCCTCGCTCTCGTTGGGAAAGCGGACGCCGTTCTTGGCCGCGAGCTCGGCGGCAGCTACGAGATGCTGATTATCCATGGCAATAGCTCCTTCTGTTGCCTGAGAACGTGCTGAAGCCACGATCGCGGTGCCAGCACATCATGACAAGGACGATCGGCTGTTGCGAAAATCGACAGTGCCGACGGAAAATATTCGCCCCGCGCTTTGGCCGGCTCGGCGCCCGGACCGCCAAAGCCCAGCAGATCAAGATCGCGCCTTCCCGAATGCGGATCATCGAACCAGTTCATGATCAGCATCGCGCCCTTCCGAGGGGACGCCGCCGACCCGATCGTAGATATTTCGCGAACGGATCCCAGATTTGCGGAATCAGCAAATGCCACAAGATCCCGTAGGCACGCCCGTCACCGGCGACGGTGGGCTTTTGGACCAGGACGAAATTTACAACTTAGGCGGCAGCGGCTAAGACAAGATCAAAGGCAAGCTGCAACGAAACTTTCCCCAAGCCCTCGGGTTGTTTGACCAGGTCATGCGCGCCAGTGGCTTTCACGAATGTCCCAGCCCGGAAGAATGGATAGCGCTCTGCGAGGGTGTCTCCGCGCCGAACCTGAAAGACGTTTACAAATGCCGGAACCCGACTTCCTCAAATTTATCCAGCAGTTACAGGTTCCTCCCCGGCCGTTAATAGCAGCACCGAAGCTTAGTGACATCGAAACACCGGATCTCAAAGCTTCGGACTTTCAGGCCCACCAGAAGCCCGCGCCCGCTGCCCCCAGGTTGGCAGATATTGAAGCGATCGATGCGCATAGTTTCGACCGCCAGGCTCGGGCGAAAACCGGACCACCGCTGCCGGGCTCGACAGAAGTTCACGACCGCAGCGAACAGAGTGGTGCGTCGTCAGCGAATGATAGCGGCCCGGCTGCTCCCAGTTTGGCTGATGTCGAAAATCCATTACCGGGCGTGAAATGAGAACTTTGCCAAAGTACAACCGCGGATGAGTCCGGCTGAAAAGCACCGGCGACCACGCAAGCTAAAGAGACTCAGATGATTGACGTTGCGGAAGACTGGCTTAAGAGCAAGAAGTACAAGGAGATTGCGGGTTGCAAACTGCGCCGCTTGAACATCCGCAACTCAAAGCGATCTTTATCACTTCGGTGCGCGGACAGGCCCAGGCTTTCTACCTGACAGATGATTCGGGACTGGACTGGATCTTGAAGAAGTTCTCGCCAGCCAGGATTCCAGACAGCACTTACATCAACGCCATTCAGTCGTTGATTCCTCACCGTCCCGGTTTGCAAGCGGGGTATCTCCGCCGAATCCTTGCGAAAGGAGACGTCAAAAAATCCGGTTACTTCAATCCGGAGTTTGCGGCCTGGATTGAGAACACAGTGCAAATGCCGCGGATTAAATCCGATGACTGGGCGGGGCTGGCTGACAAGCTCAGGGACGGCTCGGTCAAACTTGCCGCGGATGAGCGACTACTGCTGTGTACGAAACTGAGCGAGCAGATCAACCTCCTCGAAAGCAACGAACTTTCACATCGCGATCTCTCGGCCACGAATGTCTTCGTCGACGTTTCGTCTGACCTCGTCAACCTGATCGATTGGGACTGCATCTTTCATCCCTCGCTCACCATGCCGCCCGAATACAACCTTCGGGACAAACGGATATATCGCGCCCTTCGCCAGAGTTTCCGGGGCGCTCGATCCGCAAACTTCCTGGAAGACGCGCGCGCCGACCGATTCAGTATGGCGATACTGAATGCGGAGTTTTTTAGTATGGATATTGGAACTCCGATCCGGCACGACGGCGGAATGTTTGAGCAGGCCGAACTTTTCAACCGCGGGGGACCGGCAACTGCACAAGTCATCAGAGGTCTCCGGCAACGCTTTCCGCGCGCGGCTATCCTGCTCGAACAAGCTCTGAAGGCACAAGGCTTCGACGACTGTCCAAGCCCGGCCGAGTGGATAGCTCTGGCGGCAACTCCGATTCCAATGCCCTCTCTCAACCTCGCCTCAACCTTCACCCCGGCCGCAGCCTCTCAACCACAGGCTGCGCCGGCCAGTGAACAGCAACTCCTTCGCGTTGCTCGATGAGGCCGCGTTCCGCCGTGTTAGACGAACGCGCTTTCGTACCCTTGATCTAACACACCAAAACCGGGAAGAAGATCATGACCAATCCAATCAAGCGTTTCTTTTTATTTAGCTCCGGAGCAACCCGTTTGATCCTCGACATGAAGGGGTGCGAGGTCGAACACAGTAAGTATGTCGGCATTGGCGTCACCATTTTCTTCACCGCTGTGTTGGCGGCGCTCTCGGGCGGCTATGCGATGTTCACAGTGTTCCGTAACGGCTGGTTAGCGCTCGCCTTTGGAATGCTTTGGGGCTTGATCATCTTCAACCTCGACAGGTTTATCGTTTCGTCCATCAGGAAAAAGAGTATTCCCACGAGCGCGCCGCTCACCGAACGGATCGCGGGCCAAGGCGGGTGAAATTCTGAAAGCCGTGCCGCGCCTAATCCTCGCCGTATTCATCTCCATTGTTATTACGAGGCCATTGGAACTGAAATTCTTTGGAGCCGAGAGTACGAAGGACAGTTGACTCACGATCTTGCCGAGGAACGAGCCGATCGGGAAAAGACTCTCGACGTAGAGTTTGCAGACATCGCTAAGGTTGAAGAAGAAACCGGGAAGTTGAAAACTCGCCTGCTGGAGCTTGAAAACGAAGTAACCAGACGAGTGAAGGTGGCGTCTAGTGGGACTCGATGGTTGGGGCGGGACCCAGGACCCCGGCGACGGGCCAGAGTACAAAAAAAGACTCGCCGAAACGAAAGAAGCTCAAGCCGAACTCAACAGCTTCAGGACGCAATATGCGCCAGTAATTCAAGCCAACGAGCAGCAGACTACCAAACGAAAGGCGGAGCGGGCGGAGAAGCTGAAAGGGGTGTTTAAGAAGATAGACGACTCTGGCGGACTCCTGAAGCCGCTGGAAGCTTTGAGCGCGCTGGCGCAGGCACATCCTTCAACTTCGTTGGCGAGCCTGGTTCATCATTTTTCTGTTCATCTCATTGGAAACTGCGCCGATCCTCGTCAAGCTCTTCTCGAATCGTGGACCTTATGACGACTACCTCAGCACCATCGACCCACGTTTATGCAACCCAACGCAAGACGATCTCAGACACGAACGACGAGGTTAATACGCTCGTGGCCTTAAGCAAGCAGCGCAACGCGGATCGCATCAGCACCGAACTGCAGATGAGCCAAAACACCATGGCCTCGTGGACCACGCTGGCTCCCCAGGAATACCATGACGCGCAGGTGGAGATCGCCCGAATCGGCGTAGCGCTGTGGCGAGCCAATGAGTTGAACCGGCTGAAGCAGGTGACCCCGCCGGTTGCCTTTGCCGGACAATCGTCGCAGCCCACAACGCAATAGCACGGCTTCGGTTACCGCCAACCCCACGCCGCCAAATGTTTCGCAAGCAACCAGTCCTGCAGGTGTGACAAATTCCGCCGGAGCGAGCAGCCCGGGCTCGCCGCGCCCATCTCGCCGTCAGTGTCGCCTTCAGTCTCATCGCCAGTTGCGGCGTCCAATAACGGCGGCGGAGTTCAGCCAAACGTGGGCGCGGCAACAGCCTTCCGCGCCGACGCAACCTGCGGCCGCCGCCGGAGTTCCAGCAGCGGGAGTTTCAGCAGCAGCGGGGTTCCAGCCGCCACCGCTGGCGCACAATCATCGCCTTCAACACCAAAAGGCTACGGCACGACAACGGCGCTCGACGCCGTCGATCTCGAGGTCGGCGCGGGAGAGCTCGTCGGCCTGCTCGGCCCCAATGGGGCGGGCAAGTCGACGCTGGTGAAGATCGCCTGCGGCCTGGTCCGCCCGACGGGCGGGGAGGCACACGTGGCCGGCGCGACGGCCGGCAGCCGGGCGGCGCGAGCGTCCACCGGCTACCTCGCCGAGCTGTTCCGCTTCCCCGGCTGGGCTCGCGCCGACGAGGTCCTCACGCTGCATCAGCGCCTGGCCCGCTCCGACGGCGGCGCCGCAGAGCGCGAGGCGCTGCTCGAGCGGGTCGGCCTCACCGGCGAGGACGGGCGCAGGGTGGAGACGATGAGCAAGGGCATGCAGCAGCGGCTGGGCATCGCCCAGGCGCTGATCGGCGACCCGCGCCTCGTGCTGCTCGACGAGCCCACGAGCGCGCTCGACCCCGGCGGCCGGCGCACGGTGCGCGACCTGCTCCTCGGGCTGCGCGAGCAGGGCGTGGGCGTGCTGCTGAACTCACACCTGCTCAGCGAGATCGAGCTCGTCTGCGACCGGGTCGTCATCATCGACGGCGGCCGCGTGGTGACCGAGGGGCGGCCGGAGGACCTGACCGCGCCCGGCGGCGTCGAGGTCGAGACCTCCGACGGCGTGCGCCGCCTGCCCGACGCGCGCCGCGAGGACGTCCCGCGGATCGTCCGCGAGCTGGTGGCCGGCGGCGCCGAGGTCTACGGCGTCCGCGTGGTGACCGGCACGCTCGAGGACGCCTATCTCGCCGCCGTGGTGGGGCGCGACGGATGAGCGACGCGATCACCATCGCCGGTCATGCGCTGCGGGAGGCGGTCCGCCGCCGGGTGCTGCTCGTGGTCGCGCTGCTGACCGCGGGCTTCCTCGGGCTCTACGCGCTCGCCGCCTTCGAGGTCTTCGAGTCGCTCGAGGAGACCTGGGGCGGGGGCATCATCCCTATCGACGAGCAGGCGCTGGCGGGTGGCACGCTGCTCGGCCTGGCGATGTTCGTCGCGCTCTTCCTCGGCGTGGTGCTGGCCGTCTTCCTCACGCTCGGCGCGGTCCGCGGCGACGCCGAGCGCGGCCTGCTGCAGCCGCTGGTGGTGCGTCCGGTGGGGCGCACGACGCTGCTCATCGGACGGCTGCTCGCCGCCTCCGCCGTCTGCGCGCCCTACGTCGTGATCGTCTTCCTCGTCGCCGCACTGATCACGCACGCCGCCGGCGACTTCACGCCCTCGTCGCTCGTCGTCCCCGCCGCCGGCCTGGCGCTGGGCGTGGTCACCGTGGTGGCGATCTCGCTGCTCGGCTCGACGCTGCTCGGCACCACCGCCAACGGCATCGCGATCTTCATGGTCTTCGCCACCGGGCTCGCCGCCGGCCTGCTGGGCCAGATCGGCGAGGGGCTCGACGTCGACGGATTGCGCACGGCGAGCTCGATCATCTCGTGGATCGTCCCGTTCGAGGCGCTCTACCAGAACGGCCTCGACGCGCTGACCTCGGACATCGGCGGCACGACCGGCGTGATCGTGCAGCTCGGGCCGTTCGGCGGCGCCAGCGGCGTGGGCGCGGCGATCTGGCCGTAGGCGGTGGCGTGGTCCGCCGCCGTCATGGCGCTGGCGGCGCTGGCGTTCCGCCGGCGGGACCTCTGAGCGTGATCCAGCACGTGTCATTCGAGGTGCGGCCCGACCAGCTCGATGCCTGCATCGAGTTCTACGAGCTGCTCGGCTTCAAGCGGGTGACCGCGCCGGAGAAGCTCGCGAGCTTCGTCACCTGGCTCGAGCGCGACGGCGACCAGTTCCACCTGCTGCAGCTGCCCGAGACCTCGCACATGAACGCGGGTCACGCGGCGGTGCCGCTGGGCGACGACTACGAGCCGGCGCAGGCGCGCCTGCGCGACGCCGGCCACCGGGTCGACGAGCACGAGGAGTACTGGGGCTCGGCGCGCTCCTTCGTGCGCGACCCGGCGGGGAACCTCGTGGAGCTGATGGAGTTCGCGCCGCCGCCGCAGCTGTAGCTATGCCTGGCGCCTGAACGAACCCACGTCCCGCGATCCGAGGACAGAGGCGGTGGCGAAGAAGGCCAGCCCGATAGCCCCGACCGGGCCCGCGTCGTGCAGCACGAAGAGCGAAGAGAGGCCGACGAGCGCCACCACCGTTCCGGACGCCCCGTCACGACGGAACGCGATGGCGGCGGCGATCATCGCAACGATCCAGGCGCCGTTGCCGACGGCGCTGAGTCCGAACAGCACCGGGCTCTCGAAGTAGCCTTGGATCGCGTCGGCCGCCGGTCCGCGATCGGCGACTGCCAGTCCATTGGCTTGGTCCACCATCAGCCCAGTACCGATCCCAAGGGTCGCCTCCCAGGCGATGAAGAAGATCGGAAACACGGTCAGCGCCACTCGGCTCACGGTGGCTGCGCGGCCTGGCAGACCGTCGATCAGCGTGTAGGCCGCCATGGCCATTAGCCCGGCGCCGATCGCGAGCGCGATGTGTACCCCGATCCACCGATCGACCTGATCGCTCAGGCCCTCGTAGACGCCGCCGTCGAACTGTGGATGAAGGAGGAGCACCCCCGCCAGGACGATCGCGGTGGTCGGCACGAGCAGCTTGGGAAGTCGCGTTCTGTTCATCCGGCCACGGTCCCAGGATCGACAGGCCGGATCATCAGGGAGATTCCCTGAACCGAACCCGATTGAAGGGCTTCCGCCGGAGACGAAAAATAGGTCCCCATGTCCCGACCGGAACTAAGCGATCACGACCTGCTCGTGGATCTCGATTGCCCCGAGTGCGCTCAACCGGTCCCGGCGACGGTCGGACAGGTGCGCACGAGCGCCACGATCAGCTGTCGCTGCGGGCAGCGCATCACGATCGACGGGCGCGAGTTCGCGACCGAGCTGCAGAAGCTCGAGAACACGATCTACCGCTTCGACCGCTAGATCGGGGACATGACGGGCGTCAGTCCGTCAGCTCACCGAACCCTTACCTGCGCTTACCCGCGCTGAACCAACCCCTTACGGGTGCCCGCCTAGCTTGGTCGGGAGCCGAACGGAAGGGGTACGCAGTGAAGCGCAGACACGGGTTTCTGATCGCGATCGTCCTTGCCGCCGCCACCGTCGCGGGCACATTCGCGGCGCTTCAGACGGCGGCACTCGGGCCGGAGGCCTCCGGCCCCTCCGAGCGCCAGCTCACGCAGGCGGACAAGCGGCTCGACAAGCAGGAGGCGCGGCTGCGGCGAGCCGCCAAGCGGCGCCCGCCGAAGCTCCCGGTGCGGCCGGCGGCCTCCGCCCCTCGCGGCGGCGCTCCCGCTGCGGCCCGGTGCGCGCGGCAGCCGCCCCGGCGCCGGTCCCCGCGGGCCCGGTCCTGGCGCCCTCCTCGTCCGGCGGTCACGACGACGACTTCGAGGACCGGGCGGAGGACCGCGCCGACAACCTCGAGGACCAGGCCGAGGAGCGCGCGGACGCCCTCGAGAGCAGGCCGAGGAGCGCGCCGAGGCGCTCGAGGAGGCCTTCGATGACTAACCATGTCGCCCGCCTCCACGCCGGCGCGCTGGCGCTGCTCGTGTTCTTCCTGGTCTGGGCCGTCGTGGCCGCGCGCCCGTGGGCCCAGCCCGCCGAGACCGACCCGCGCGCGGCGGCGCTCGAGCGCCGGGAGCAGCGCCTGGCGCGCGAGGCGCGCCGCGTGAACCGCGTCGTGGAGCGCCGCTTCGCGACCTACCGGCGCCGCCTCGCGCGCCGGCAGCGCGAGATCGCCGCGGCCGGAGCGGCCGCACCGCCGGCGGCGGCGACGTCCGCCGGCCCCCCGCCGGCGGCCGCGCCGGCTCGCCGCGCCGCCGCCGGTCGGCCGTGACCGCGGCGCCGCCCGTGACCGCCACGGGGAGCTCCTGATGCGGCGCCTCGCCTTCAGCGCGATGGGCACCCGCGTCGAGTGCCTGCTCGAGGCGGCGCCCTCGCGGGCCACCCGCGCCGCTCTCGCACGCGTGCGGAGGAGTTCGACCGCCTGGAGCGAGTCTTCTCGCGCTTCCGCCGGGACTCCGAGCTCTCGCTGCTCAACGCGGCCGGTTCGATCGAGGCCAGCGACGACCTGCTCGCCGTGGTCGAAGCTCGCGCTGCCGCGCGCGAGCGCACGAACCGGGCGCTTCGACCCCACCCTGCACGACGCCCTGGTCGCGGCCGGCTACGACCGCACCTTCGCCGACCTCGAGGACGAGCGGCGCCGCTGCCGACCGCCCGGACCCCACTCGCCCCCCGCGAGGTGGTCGTGCGCGGCCGAGGATGGAGCTGGCTCCGGGCGTGCGGATCGACCTCGGCGGGATCGTCAAGGGCTTCGCCGCCGACCGCTGCGCCGAGCGGCTCGCCGCGCTCGGGCCGTGCCTCGTGAACGCCGGCGGCGACCTGGCGGTTCGGCGGCCCCGCGCCGACGGTCCCTGGCCGGTGGGCGTGCGACCTGCCCCGCGGCCAGCCTCACGCTCGGCCTGGTTCCGGCGGGCTGGCGACCTCCGGACGCGACCGGCGCCGGTGGCGCCGCGCCGGCGAGGAGCGCCACCATCTGATCGACCCGGCCACCTGCCGTCCCGCCGCCGGCGCGCCGCTGACCGTCACCGTGACCGTCGCGGCCGCCAGCGCGACCGCAGGCCGAGGTGGCCGCGAAGGCGATCTTCCTGGCCGGCCCGCACGCCGCGCGTGAGGCGGAGCGGCTCGACACACCGGCCGTGATCGTCGGCAGGACGGCAGCATGCAGCTGGCCGGGGGGCTCGCGTGAAGTCCGATCCGACCTTCTGGCTGCTCGCGCGCGCGACCGGGCATGACGGCCTACGTGCTGCTGACCGCCTCGGTGCTCGCCGGCCTGATGGTCAAGGCGCGGCCGTTCGGCATGGCGATCAAGCCCGCGATTGCGGTGGACCTCCACCGGACGCTGGCGCTGCTCTCGCTGACCGCGCTCGCCCTCCACGGCCTCGCGCTCGTGCTCGACCACGCCGTCGAGATCGCGATCGTGGCTCTGCTCGTGCCCGGCACGGCGCCGTACCGCCCGTCTGGACCGGGCGGGCGTGGTGGCGGGCGAGCTGATGCTGATCGTCTACGTCGTCCTTCGGCCTGCGCCGGCGGATCGGCCCGCGCAACTGGCGGCGGCTGCACTGGACCACCTACGGCGCCTTCGCGGCCGCTACCGCACACGGAGTGATGGCCGGGTCCGACTCGGCCTCCCCCTGGGCTCTCCCTCTACTTCAGCGCCATCGGCGCCGTGTCGCGGCCACCGCCTGGCGCGCCCTCGTTCCAGCCCGACCCCCTACCCGGCCGCGCCCGCGGCCGGCAACCACCGAAGGAGCATCATGACCACTCACCGCATCGTCATCGACCGGAGCGCTCTGCAGCGGATTCGGCACCTGTGCCGAGCTGCCCCCGGAGCTGTTCGACTCGGCCCCGACGGCGTCGCCTCCGCCCGGCAGGGCACCACCGACGACACGGGGCGCTCGACGCGGCCGGACCTGCCCGATGGCGCGCCATCGCGATCTACGACGCCGGCACCGGGGAGCGCGAGGCGTGAGCCCGCGGACCGTCGTGATCGTCGGCGCCGGGCTCGCCGGCTCGCGCTGCGCCGAGATGCTGCGAGCCGAGGGCTTCGACGGGCCGGCTCGTCGTGTTCGGCGACGAGCCGCGCGCGCCATACGAGCGGCCCGCCCTCTCCAAGGAGTTCCTGGCCGGCGGCGCCAAGGCCTCGAGCTGCGCCCGGGCACGTCACTGGGAGGAGCGCGAGATCGAGCTGCAGCTCGGCCGCCGGGTCGAGCGACTCGATCTCGGCCGGCGCACCGTTGCCGGCGGGCCGCCCGCCGACGCGCTCGTGATCGCCACCGGCGCGCGCGCGCGCGCGCTTCCCGGCGCCCGCCCGCCGGCGTGCTGACGCTGAGGACGGCGGCCGACGCCGACGCCTGGGCCGCGAGCTGACGCCGCACCGGCCGCCTGGCGATCGTGGGAGCCGGCTTCGTCGGCGCGGAGGTGGCGTCCACGGCGCGCTCGCTCGGCGTGGAGGTGACCCTGATCGAGCTGGCGCCCGTCCCGCTTGCGCGGGTGCTCGGAGAGGAGGTCGGCGGCGTGCTCGCGGAGCGTTACCGCGCACACGGCGTGGACCTCCGCATGGGGGTCGGCCTGCGCGGCTGCGCACCGGCGCCGGACGGAGGCTCGTCGGCGTCGAGCTTGCGGACGGCTCGGTCGTCGCCTGCGAGTCGGCCCTGATCGCGATCGGCGCCGAGCCCGCGTCAGCGAGCTGCTCGGCGGGCACCCCGCCGGGATCGACACCGACGCCTGCGGGCGTACCGCCCAGCCGGGAGTGTTCGCGTGCGGCGACGTGGCCTGCTCGTGGCGGCCCCTGCTCGGCGCCCGCGCGCGCGTGGAGCACTGGACCTCCGCGGCGGGGCAGGCCGCGGCCGTGGCCCACGCGATCCTCGGCCGCTCGCGGCCGTACGACGACCTGCCCTACTTCTGGTCCGACCAGTTCGGGCTGCGCCTTCAGCACGTCGGGCATGCCCACGGTGGGCACTCGACCGAGATCGAGGGGGACGCGGAGTCGTTCTGCGTCCGCTTCCGCGACCGGCACAGGCAGCTAGTCGGCGCGCTGGCGGCCAACCGCCCGCGCGAGGTCGGCGCCCTGCGCCGCGAGCTGCTCGAGAACGCGCAGGCCGCCGCGGCCTAGCTACTTTACACAAGCCGCTCGATCTCGTAGTGGAGGGTCAGGAACCGCTGGCCCGCCAGGTAGAAGCTGTGCTCGGTCTTCAGCTCGCCGTCGGCGACGTAGACGAAGATCCGCTCCTGGAAGTAGAGGAGCTTGATGACGGTCAGGGCGTCGCGCTCGCTGTCCACGGAGCTCAGGTAGTGGCCCGGAAACGGGAGCTCGGATCGCGACGTCAGCACGAAGTCGTGCTCACCGACGTTCTTCGGAAGCAGCGTGGCGGTGAAGTTGGCGCTCGGGATCGGGAAGCCGACGCTCACGTAGCCGCGGTCCTCGTGCCTGAAGCTGGTGTAGATGCCCACGTAGATCGGCTTGCCCGAGTCCGCGAAGGTGCGGATCCAGCCCCGGATGTCGATCTCCTCGTCGCCGTCGAGGGCGATCGTGTCGATCGTGCTGACCATCCCGCGCTGGGCCTCTTCGATGTTGGACGGGATCGTGGCCTGCCCGAGCGGCTGCGCGACCAGCAGCTTGAAGAGCTCGTAGCCGGGCTTCATCCAGCGCCGCCACTCGGGAACGATCGAGAGCTTGAAGCGGCTGGTGTGCTCGTAGAACTCGCGGATCAGCGGGTGCACCCGGCTCGCGTCGAAGGTCGGCCCGTCCAGGCTGTCGAGCGAGGCCAGGATTCCCACGTCGGGCGGATTGCGGCGAAAGGTGCCGCCCCGGACCTTCGCGAGCTGCTCGACGTAGTCGGCGCCGACGTACCGCGAGCGCGCCTCGAAGGGCACGACGTAGCGCAGCTCCGCCGCCGGTACCTCCTCGGCCATCACGCGGACCAGCGGCCGGTCGCGGTAGGCGATGGCGGCGACCACGCGGTAGACGACCGCCACCGCCGCTGCCACGAGCGCAGACTCGACACCGGCGTCGAGCGCCTGGAACAGGGCCCCCAGAGCGGCGCCGACGGCGAGCCCGATGGCGAGCTTCACCGGGCCGCAGACCCGAGCAGACCGAGAAGCGCGCCGCTGATGATCCCGGTGAGAAGGGCCTCGTCCTGGCCGTAGATCAGGCCCAGCAGCCAGCCGAACAGCGCCATCAGCAGGGCGCTGCTGAAGATGCGCTGCCAGAGCGGCTTGATCTCCGCCCCGCCCCTGCTCATCGTGGTGATCACCTCGGCCGGCGCGTAGAGCGCCGCGCCGACCACGGCGCCCAGGCCGGCCCCGACCCCGTCGATCGCATCGCCCAGCACGGCGCCCGACGCCGCGCCCAGCGCCGTTCCCCAGATCACCGCGTCCCGAAGCTGCCCGGAACGGCTCCGCCTGCGTCGGTCCGGGTCGGCCACGGCCGGGAGTATCGCCTCCGTCTCGTAGGATCCGACGCGGTGGACGACAAGGACCTGGCGGTCAACCTGGCGCGCGGACGGATCGCCTTCGGCGTGGTGTCGCTGCTCGCGCCGGGGTTCGTGGCGAGGACGATGGCCGGGGCCTCGGAGGGCGGAGCGAGCCTCTTCGTCCGCATGGTCGGCGCCCGCGACCTGGGACTCGGCCTCGGGCTCCATCTCGCCCTGGACCGCGACGCGCCCACGCGCGGCTGGCTCGAGGCATCGGCGGTGGTGGACGGGATCGACGCCGCCGCATGCCTGCTCGCCCGCCGGCACCTCCGCCCGGGCGTCTTCCCCGGCGTCCTCGGCGCGGCCGCCGAGCGGTGCGCTGCTCAGCGGCTGGCTGGCGCGGCAGGCCGCTAGCTAGCGGGCAGCCGCCAGAGAGCGCCGTCGCCAACCGGCTCGCAGAGCAGAGTGCCCTCGCCGGCGAGCGCGACCAGCTGCCCCTCGGTCGCGGTCAGGTCCGCTGCGGCCAGGTCGGACGGCCGCAGAACCTCGGCGAGCTCCGCCGTGGTCAGGCCGTTCGGGAAGGCGCCGAGCGCCTCGAGGGGATCGGCCGGGGGCGGACGCCGGTTCAGCGAGACGTCGAGATTGGCGAGTGCCGTGTCGTAGGCCTCGAACGGCTGAAAGCCCCCCACCTCGAGCCGGCGGCCGTCGGCCTGCTCGAAGATGACTGACGGGGCGGTGTAGCGGACCGGCCCGTCGCTTGTGGCGTGGCGGTCCTGAGCGTGGGTGGGCGTGCCCTCCGCCGTGCGGGCGAGCTCGCGGTCCGCCTCGTACGCGGCCAGGACCTCCGGGCTGTCGATGCTTCGCACCACGGCATCCGCGTCGAGGCCGGGGATGCCCCCGAGCGCGTGGCGCAGGTCGGCGTCCTCGTCGAGAAGCCGGCCGGATGTGAACTGCATCAGCTGGAGGTCGCGCAGCGCCCACTCCCCGAGGGCGGGGTCGATGGTCCGGGCGGCCACGATCGCCCGGCATGCGCGGGAGGTGGCCGCCATCCGCGGCTTGAGCTCGAACGTGAACGGCATCCCGAAGCGTCCCTGGAACATGCGCCAGCTCGTGGCCAGGCGGGCCGGCGTGTATCCGCGAGCCACGTAGCGCTCGGCCGTCTCGCTGAGGCCGATCATCACGAGCCGCCAGTCGACCTGGTCGCCGAAGCGCCAGATCAGGCGCGCGTGCGCAGGACGAGCCGAGTAGGCCCATGGGCAGCCGGGGTCCGTGAAGTGGAATGCGGTGATCGAGGACACGGCGATCACGCTAGCGACGAGGGCCCATCGCTCGCTTTTCCTGCGGATCTCGGTAATTCACTCATTTCCCTTGTTTTCGGTTGGTGTGCGCAAAAACCGTCTGAAGTGACGAGCGTTTTCATCCCTTGGGGGGATGGGGCTGGTTGGACCTGTGTCGAAACTTTTCGCATTGCTCAGAAATTCGGCGGGGACAGCTCCCGTCGTTCCTTGCGACCAGGGGAGGTCAGTGTGTCCACCAGACGTCTGTCAATACGCATTGCCGGTGTAACCGCCGCGATTGCCGCGCTGCTGGGTCTGTCCGCTACGAGCGCGTTCGCTTGGGACAACCCGGACTGCGACAAGGAGCGCGGCGGCGGCCACAGCGGATGGTCTCCGCCGAAGCACGAGGAGTGGTCCCTCCCAAGCACGAGGAGTGGTCACCGCCGAAGGAGGAGCACTGGACTCCGCCGGCCCCGCCGACCCCCAAGCCGGTGGCGCCCGCACCCGCGCCCACACCCCCGGCGCCTGCTCCGGCACCCACACCGGCTGCACCCGCACCGGCTCCCGCGCCCGTGCCCGTGCCCGTAACGCCGGCCCCGGTGCCGGCACCGGCGTCACCCACCCCGGCGCCCGTCCCGGTCGCACCTCCGGCTGAGACGCCGGCCGCGCCCGTGGTGAATCTCGGCCTACCCGACGTACCCGCCGAGACCGTGCCCGAGACTCCCGAGGTGCAGGAGAAGAAGGGCGTGCTCGGCAAGGTCGGCACCCGCAAGGAGCGCGTCAAGGGCAACACCGGCACCCGCGAGGTGCCCACCACCACACCCGTCGTACTCGTGCAGGCGGGCGAGGAGACCGAGTCGCTTCCCCACACCGGCTTCGGTGGCAGCCTGCCGCTGGGCCTGCTCGGCGTGGCCGGGCTTGCCGGCGGCTCACTGCTCCGCCGCCGCACGCACTCCGCCTAGACCGGGGATGGCCCGCATGGCGCGGGGGGCGAAGTCAGGCCCCTCGCGCCGTGCCCGGCCAGTGATCTCTCAGGCGCAGGCGCGGTCGCTGCTCGTGCCGAACAGGGCCACCACGGTCAACCCGCCCGGGTCGCCCTGCGGCGACATGCCCACCACTCCGACCCCGAAGTCGCGCCAGCCGGGACGCAGCACGTTGCGACGGTGCGACGCGCTGCCGAGCCAGGCGCCCAGCAGCTGTCCGGGGGTGGAGCTCACGCGCGAGAAGAAGAGGTTCTCGCCGGCCGTCCAGCAGCCCGCGTCGGGGCGGTAGGCGCTCGCGGCGATTCTGTCCATGTGGTCCCGGCGATCCGGGGACAGGTGGGCGAAGTAGTGGCGCGAGACCATGTCGCGCGCATACCGGGCGGCCACGCGCGAGAGGTCCGGGTTCAGGCGCAGCCGGCGCAGTCCGCGCTCGCGCCGCACGACGTTGTGCGTACACAGCACCGCCCGCTGGAAGCGCCGCGTTTCCACCGCGGCCGCGTCAGCGGCGGCGCAACCCGCCTGAGCGGCCCGCGCGGTCCCGCCGCCGGCCGCCTCGACCGGGGCCGCTGAGGCGAATACCAGCGCAACGGCCACCACACCGGTTGCCATCCGGGCGTGTAAACCGTGCTTTGAGCCGTAGCGTCGAGTTCTCATACGCAAGCATGCCGACGCCCACGGCCAATGAGGGCATCCACCGACTAGCCGAAATGATGAGGGGACCCAAGTCCTTACCCCCCAAAGGAGTGCCCCACCGGCGCGAACACCAAACCCGCGGCGGCCGAGAGGCGCTGCAGCCCGCTATTTGACCCAGTGACGGAGGTCCATGCCCAGCTCCTCGCCGGGCAGGTACCAGCCGCATACGCGGTCGCGCTGGTCGTAATAGACGATCATCGACGCGCCGACGTGCACACGTCCGCGCAGCTCCTCGAGCGTGGGGACCTCCAGGGCCCGCCCGTCCTCCAGGCCGAGG
This sequence comes from uncultured Thermoleophilaceae bacterium, assembly GCA_963811055.1. Taxonomy (GTDB): domain Bacteria; phylum Actinomycetota; class Thermoleophilia; order Solirubrobacterales; family Thermoleophilaceae; genus JACVRW01. Next base: position 933,288 of record CAWEPQ010000001.1, on the reverse strand, counting down.
AGGAGCTTGTCGTTCCGGCGCAGCTCTGTCACGGTCGCGCCCACCGCCACGGTAGCCCCGATCCGGTCCGAGTCTTGCGCGTCGCCGTTGGTGCCCACGGTGGCGTCCTGGGGCATGGACGGGGAGCCGTACAGCTCCACGTAGCGGAAGGCCGCCTCCGTTCGGTTCGCGGCCGACAGCTTCTTGAGGATCTGGCTCACGTGGGACTTGACGGTGTTCTGCGAGATCACGAACCGATCGGCGATCTCCGCGTTCTTCGCGCCGGTGGCGATCGACTCCAGGATCTGGAGCTCACGGCGGCTCAGCGCCTCCGACCTGTTCGTGACCTCGGGCCGGACGGTCAGCATCCGCAACAGGGTGGAGGGGGGCGGCAGCCTGGTCCCGCTGCGCGGCACCACCGCCTGCCCTCCGGCGACGATCACACCTCCCAGGACAGCGGCCAGGCCAACATATCCCAGCGGGCCGAACCCACCACCGTCGACCGCGGCGGCGACGGCCACGCAGGCGAGCGCGAAGGCCCCGACCCCCGCGGCGGCGAGCGCGCCCAGATCCCGGGACACGATCCATACCGGAAAAGCGACCAGATAACAGAGAGCGTCACCTGGATTGGTCAGCGCAATTAGGATGACCACCGCGACCGATGTGATGATCACGGCCGCCGCGTCGAAGGCACCCATGCCCGAGCCCCCGGTGGCTCCCCACCCTGTCGGCTCAGGTCGCGCTCGGTACCTTTAAACTCTCATTAAGGACCACTGACGTGATTGCCTGCGCACCGTTTGCGCAGGTAGCCGGCTAGCGCCTTACCGCCTCTTACAACCCTGGTGGAGGAGTTGTGGGCCATTGTGCCCCGCGAGCCGACGGGCACGTGAAGGGTACCGACCGGTCCAGCGGCATCGGATTCGGAGTAGCGTCCTGAAGATCACCCCGTGCGGTTCTCGGTCGACTATCCCGACCGTGACCTCAACCGCCTCACCACGTTCTTCCGCATCTTCACCGTGATCCCGATCGCGATAGTGCTCGGGACCATCGGCGGCTACTCGGGCGGTGGCGGGTACGACGACGGGGCGGGCGCCACCATCGCCATCGGCGGCACGGGCCTTCTGTTCATACCCCCGCTGCTGATGGTCCTGTTCCGCGAGAAGTACCCGCGCTGGTGGTTCGACTGGAACCTCGAGCTGCTGCGCTTCACCAACCGCGTGGGCTCTACGTCGCGCTGATGGACGACCGCTACCCCTCCACCGACGAGCACCAGTGCGGTGCACCTCGACTTCCCCTACCCCGACGCAAGCAGGACCTCAACCGCTGGCTGCCGCTGGTCAAGTGGTTCCTCGCGATCCCGCACTACGTCGTCCTGTTCTTCCTGTACTTCGGCGCGTTCGTCGCTGTGATCGGCGCCTGGTTCGCGATCCTGTTCACCGGCCGCTACCCGCGCGGGGTCTTCGACTTCGTCGAGGGCGTGATCCGCTGGCACAACCGCGTGGTCGGCTACGCGTTCATCCTCGTGACCGACCGCTACCCGCCGTTCTCGCTCAGCTCCCAGCGGCGGTGACGCCGATGCCGGCCTTACGGTGCATGGACCGTGGAGCAGGGCACCTCACCCCCACAGCGTGAGCGTCCGACCAAGCGCGCGCCCGGACGCCTCCCGCTCTCACGAGTAGGCCCCGGACTGGTGGTCGACGTGGTGCGCCACGTCGTCGACCTGCTGAACCACTGGTCCCGCCCATCCGGGCGGCGCTGACCGCCCTACCTGGCGGTCTGCCTCCTGCGTGCGGGCGTGGCCTTCTTGGCCGTGCTCGCCTTCTTGGCGCCGGCCTTGGCCCGGGTGGTCGTCCTCGCGGCCGTGGCCTTCTTCGCGGCCGGCTTCCTCGCGGTGGCCTTCTTCGCGGCCGGCTTCCTGGCGGCCGGCTTCTTCGCGGCTGACCTCTTCACCGCAACCTTCGTCGCGGCGGGCTTCTTGCCGGTCGCCGTCTGCCTGGCCTGCTCCAGGTCCTTGGCCACGGTGGTCCTGACGCTGCGCACCTGCTTGCGCGCGTCACGCAATGTCGAGTCGACGTCCTTGAGGAGTGTGCGCGATCCCCGGCTCAGCTCGGCGCGCAGCTCCTTGAGCGCCTTCTCGGCGGCCTCGATCGAGTCGTTGAGTTGGTCGAGCGCCTTCTGTCCGCGGCCCGAAGCGCGCGCTCCCGCCTTGCTTGCCGTCTTCCTGATTCTGCGTTGTGCCACGAGTCACCTCTGGTCTGGGATCTCGCCATCGTCGCGAGCGACGGCCGATTGTTGCCGATTGCTCGCTCGCGTGTCAGTGCCGAGATGTTAGGGTGCCCTAACTATGGTCGGCGCAGTCGCGATCGCGCGGGTGTTCCCGCTCCACACCGGACTGGCAAGCGTCACGGCGGCGCGCCGAGTCACTCCCGCCATGGCCTGCCTCCGCTCCATGCGCCCGCCTTTCAGGACCCGGGCATCGAGCAGCCCGGCGAGATCCTCACGCTCGGCTGGCCGGCCGACCGCGAGCCGCTGGTCCTGCCCGAGGTAGGCTGGCGCTTCCCGGCCCACGCGCTCGGCCAGAACTGGCGCAACTTCACCGTTCGCCGCGCCGACCCTGAGCGCTCGGCTACTGGAAGCACCGCGTCACGCCGGACGACGTGTACTAGCGGCGTTCAGCCGCTGCGCGCGCGGAAGCGATAGCTGTCGCGGTCCGCGGCGACCTCGACGTCCTCGAAGCCGGCTGCCGCGAGCCGGACCGGCATGGCGGCCGGGTCGATGAGGACCTTCGTGTCACCGACGTGGAGGAGCGCGAAGCCCACGCCCCTTCCCGTGGTGTCGGTGCCGGCGAACGCGCCCCCCGGACGCAGGACGCGCCGGACCTCCGCGAAGAGCCTGTCCTGGGACTCCGCCGACGGCACGTGGTGGAGCATCGTGAAGCAGACCGCCGCGTCGAAGCTCGCGTCGGCGAACGGCATCGCCGTCGCGTCGCCCTCCACGATCTCCGTCCGGTCCCCCAGCCGCTCCCTCAGCGAGCGCGCGAGGCCCGTGTCGATCTCGAGCGCCGTGAGCCGCGGCACGCGGCCGGCCAGCAGCTCCGTGGCCGGCCCGAAGCCGGGACCGATCTCGAGCACGTCCTGACCGAGCGCCAGGCCCTCGATCGCCGGTGGCGCGAGCTCCTCGCGAACATGACGCTTCCATGCGTCGCGATTGCAGTACCAGTGGTGGAGCCGGTTCACACCAGGGCCCGCTCGGCCGTACGGAGGCGCTCCTCCTCGAGCGTGTCGCGCTGCAGCGTCGCGCGCCGGATCAGCTCGTCCAGGTCGGTCGCCGCAATCGCGGGGTAGCGGTCGGCGACCCGCTCGAGCGCGCGCCAGAGCGAGAGCTTTCCGCTAACGCCCAGCATCATGCTCTCGAGCGCCATGAAGTAGCCGACCTCCGGCTCGCCGGAGGTGAGCCCGCTGAACTTCGGCGGCTCGCCTTCTCGGCCAGCCACGTGGTGGCCTGCTTGACGGGATTGCGCGCGACGTCCAGTTGCTCCATCAGGGCGACGAGCGTCTCGCGGTCCTCCTCGATCTGCGCGGCAAGCCCCGTCATCACGTCGCCGAAGGGATCGCCCTCGCTCCGCTCCCGGATCTGCTCGGCCAGGTCCGTGCCCAGCATCGCTCCCGCCAGGTGATCGTTGAGGTAGATCTCGAGCGCCTTGTCCGCCATGTCCTCTCCTCCTGCCGCTTTGCGTGCGTGTTGCCGTCCAGGCCGGGGTCACCGTACTCACGAAGCCCTGTAGGTGGTCGATGACTAACGGAGCACCGTTCATCTCCGCAGCAACGACCCGTCTCTCCCATCTCTCGCCGCCCATCATCCACCAGCGCGCTGCGCTGCCTACTCGCCCTTGTGGCGCTGAGCCTCGCCGTGCCCGCACAGGCGAGCGCCGGGGCGCCCGCCGGGAGTCCTTACTCGGCGCACTCCATGGTCTACGCGTACGCGATGCCCTATGCGCAGAAGGAGCGCATATTCGCCGAGGCGAAGGCCATGAACGCCAGCCACATCAGGCTCGACATCGAGATGCACGGGGTGTTCAAGAACTACCGCCACTGGGTCTACCGCGACTGGAGCGGAGTGGACGAGGTGGTGGAGCTCTCGCGCCGCTACGACATCCCGGTCACGGCCATCCTCATCGGCGTGCCCGCGTTCATATCCGCATGTGACAACAAGGCGCTGCAGACCTGCGCCACCGACGACGTCGCGGCCTACGGGCGCTACGCCGGCGAGGTCGCGGAGCACACGCGCGGCGCCATCGACCTCTTCGAGATCATCAACGAGCCCGACTCGAGCGCGATGTTCCGGGGCACCCCCCAGGACTACGCACACATGCTCGCCTCCGCCTACGACGGCATCAAGGCGCGCTCCCCGGCCAGCCGGGTGCTACTCGGTGGGGTGTCGGGCACCATCGCGAAGGACTGGCTGACGCGCGTGTTCGCCACCCCGGGAGCGGCGGCCGCCACCAAGTTCGACATCGCGAACGTGCACGTGCGCGGCGGGCTCGGCTCGCTCACCACGATGATGACCTTCTGGCACGACTTCTTCGCCTCGTATCAGCGCGGGAGGGCGCCCCTGTGGGTGACCGAGCACGGCTATCCCGCCGACACCGCCTACCAGGACGACCCCCGGTACCGCGGCGGCGAGACCGCCCAGGCGGCGTTCCTGCGGGACTCCCTGCCGACGCTCGTGCGCGCCGGCGCCGCGCAGATCTTCGTCAGCACTCGCGACAGCTATCCGGAGGAGTTCGGCCCGGCGAGCCCGTTCAACAGCGAGGGCGTGGCGAACGTGTCCGACGACGCCCCGTACTCCACTCGCCGGCGCCCGGCCTCCGGGGTGGTGCGGTCGCTGGTCAACCAGTGGCCGCGGGTGCCTCTGACCGTGGGCGAGCTGGCACTCCTGACCGCCACCCGCGACAAGCACGGGATCACGTGCTTCAGGTCGACGGGCGAGCGCGACAAGCTGGCCAAGCGCTCGAAGCAGACCCGCCGAGCGATCGCCAAGCTGCGCTCCGCCGTGCGCCGCGCCGGCAGGGCCCACGAGCGCAAGCGCGCGAACGGGCTGCGCCGCCGCGTCAAGGTCTCGCTGCGCAACCTGAAGAAGATCAAGCGCCAGTACGTGACCGTCAAGGTCCGTGCCGCCGAGAGCTGCCTGCTCGTGCACGTCTACCAGGGCAGGCTCGACGCGGGCAGCTGACCGTCAGGACGCTCGGGCGGGCAGCGCGGCCTCGGAGGCGCGCTCCTGCGCCGCGGGCGCCGGCAGCAGGCCGAGCGCTCGCCATGAGGCGGGCCGCGAACAGGCCGAACTCGTAGCCGAGCACGGCTCCGACGAGCACGTCGAGCGGGAAGTGCGCGCCGAACATGATGCGGGTGGCCGCGATCAGCGCCACGTAGCCGATCAGCGGGCGCCGCAGCACGGGTACGGCCGTGGCCGCTGCCGTGGCCATGGCGGCTGTCACGATCAGATGGCCTGAGGGGAACGACGCGAGGTGGGCCCAGCTGCGCCCGTGTGAGAGCTGGACCTGCGCTCCGAGCACCTCCTCGGGACGAGCGCGTTCCACGAAGAGCTTCACCACTTCGATGGCCGCGCCCGCGAGATACGCGCCGAGCACGACGCCGAGCGTGGCGCCCAGCACGTAGCGCGGGCGCCGCAGGACGATGCGCGCTGCCGATCACCGTGACGGTCGAGCAGGATGATGTAGTTGCGCGTGTGCGGGTCGAGGGCCTGGTAGAGCCACTCAGGCCCGTCGCCGAGCCCGTTCACGGCGAGGTAGAGCGCGTTGTCGAGCGGCTGGAACACGGGCATCGCCAGGCCGAGCGCAATCGCCGCGAGCAGCGAGGCGGCCAGCCGGGGCGCCCACAGGCGCAGGACCTCGCCGGCGTCGGCGGCGCTCCCGCTGCCGCTCGCGAGAGCGGCGCTGCACGGCCGGGGGCGCGGCCAGCGCGCGCCCCACCCGCAGGGTGTCGCGCACCGGGTGGAAGTGGCTCGGCTCGCCGTCGTAGATCGTCGGTATCTCGACCGACGCCACGCGGTGCGCCCGTCGCGAGCAGCGAGCGCAGGTGGCGGCTCTCTGACTCGTAGCCGCCGCCCGGCGATGGGCACGTCGCGCAGCGCGGCGGTCCTGAACAGGCGCATGCCGTTCTGCGTGTCGGGCACCCAGCTGCGTGCCGTCGCGAGCGAGCGCGAGGCTGGCCGACGCGGTTCCCGATGCGCCTGACGAGCGGCATCGCGCGGCGGTCGCGGCGATCGCCGATCACCACGTCGGCGTGGCGAGCGGCGTCGAGGAACGCCGGGATGCGCTCGGGGTCGTGCTGGCCGTCGGAATCGAGCACGACGATCGCCTCCGGCGGGCTGGCCTCGGCCGAGCAGCTGGGCTCGACGCCCGGCCGCCACGGCGCTGCCCTTTCCGCCGTTGCGGGGAGCCGCAGGATGCGCACGCGCTCGTCCCCGCCGAGCAGCGTCGAGCGACCGCGAGATCTCGCAGGGGGCCCCGTCCTCCACCAGCACGAGCTCGTCCACGTGGCGCAGCGTCGAACGGGCCACCGTCGAGGGCGCGATCGGACGCGAACACCGGGATCACGGCCGCGACGCTCGCGGCCGCAGGCCGCGGTCCGCGGCCTGCGGGCGCGCTCGCGCGCGGCTGCGCTCGGCAAGCGCGAGCGGCACGAGCGCCACGAGCGATGCCGCGCCCAGCCACAGGACCGAGCGGTAGCTGCCGCTCAGCTCGACCGCCAGGCCGGCCAGCGGCAGCGCGGCGCCGGCCGCCACCGCGCGCCCGGCGAAGAACAGCCCGCTGTAGCGGCCCGCCTCGCCCTCCGGCACGAAGCGCGCGAAGTAGGGGAAGCCGAGCGCGGTGAGCAGGCCCGCGCCCGATGGCCGCGGCGGCGAAGGGCAGCGCGGCGGCTCGCGAGGCTGCCGGCCGGCGCGGCGGCCAGCAGTCCGGCGCCGAGCAGCGCCGCCCCGACGAGCAGGAGCGGGCGGACTCGCTCGGGCTTCGCGCGTCCCGCCACCACCATGCCGCACCGCGGTGAGCACGCCGAAGCCGAGCGGGAGCGCCCCCGCCGTACCGACGCCGAGTCCCGAGGCTGTCCTCGGCGTAGAGAACGAAGAAGGCCGGCAGCGCGGCGTACGCGAACACCCAGAGGGTCTGGGCCACGAGGATCTCGCGCGCGCCCTTCCGTCGCAGCGCCGTCCGCACGGATACGCGCGTGGGCTGGTCGTCCCTCGTCGCGGCGTGCTCGCCGAGCGCGAGCCGCCGGCTCACCAGCAGGGTCGGCACCGCTGTCATGGCCAACACGCCGGCCGCCAGCGCGAACGCCGCGCCGGGCGCGGGCTCGATGAGGGCGCCGCCGATGGCCACGGCGACCACGGCGCCCACGAGCCCCGCAAGCTCCTGGGCGCTCGTCGCGGCCGGGCGGCGGCCGTCCTCCACGTCCTCGGCCACGATCGCGCGGTGCGCGGTGTTGAGGGCGTTGAGCCCGATGTAGACGAGTCCGGCCGCCAGCCCCAGGGCCACGTAGGACGTGCCGTTGCCCAGGCCCACCGCCACCAGCCCGCCGGCGGTCAGCGCCGCCCCGCCGGCGATGAAGGGGAGGCGGCTGCCGCGGCGATCGGACCAGATGCCGATCGCGATCGGCACGCCGAAGCCGGCGATCGCGTTGACGGTCATCACCGCGCCGATCAGCGACGGCGAGTCCTCGATCCGCTCGAGCAGCACGGGCAGATAGGTGGTGGTGAGAGCGCGGCCGGCGCCGGCCCCGACCGCGGCGAGCGAGAACGCCAGCAGCAGGCCGGTGCCGCCGAGGCGCACCGCCGGCGCGGGCGCCACGCGCGCGGTCATGAGCTCGCTCCCGGGAGAGGGGCGGCCACGCGCAGGCGGGCGGACTCCACGCTCACCGTCGCCGTGGTCGTCCCGAGCGGAACGGCATCGGCCACGAGCGGCAGGGCATCGACGATCTGCGCTCGGGTCGCGGCCACGCGCCGTACGCCGGGCCGGCCGAGATGGCGGCCGCGCCGGGCCGCGGCGAGCAGGCGCAGCAGCCGGCGGCGGCTCCGCGCCTCGAGGAGGATCGCGTCGAAGCGCCCGTCCGCGCGGGTCGGCGCCGGGATCGACCTCGAACCCGAAGCCGAAGTAGGGCAGGTTCGAGAAGAAGAGCTGCGCGGCGTCGCCCGAGCGAATCTGCCCCGTGTCCAGGTCCACCCGCGCCCGGTAGGGGCTGTAGCGGCGCACCGCCCGGCCGAGGGCGCGCAGGCCCTGGCGCAGGTCCGCCGAGTTGTCGGAGTCGTAGGACGCGCGCGCCTCCGCCTGGAAGCCGGCGCTCACCGCCTCGATCGCATAGACGAAGCGGTCCGGGGTGGCCACGCGCAGGGCATCGAGCGGGCGTGCGGGCATCTGCGCTGCGACCGCGAGGGCGCGCCACCCGGTTCGTGGGGATGCCGAGCGCACGGGCCACGTTGTTGGCGCGGCCGGCGGGCACAAGGGCCAGCTCCGGCAGCTCCCGCAGCGGCGCGTTGGCGGCGGCATGGAGCGTGCCGTCTCCGCCGACCAGCACCACGCGCTTCCCGAGCGTCGCCGCGGAGCGCAGCACCTCGTGCAGCTCGTCCTCGCTGTGCGTGACGAGAGCGTCGGCGCCGGACGCCCAGCTCTTCCAGCACCGCGGCCATCTGCTCCGCCAGGGCCTCCGCGTCCTCGATGCCGCTCGCGCGCCCGTTGACCACGAGGACCAGCGAGCCGGCCTTGCTAGCTTCCTTGTGCTTACGGCGATGGATGCCCTGCTCCACCTCGACCGCGCGCTCGTGGACCTCGCTCCGCACTTCGAGAGCGGCCTGCTGACCGCGCTCTTCCTGCTGCTGTCGGCCTGGTGGGTCAAGGGTCCGCTGCTCGTGGGCCTGGGGCTGTGCTCCGACATCTGGCGCCGCCGGCTTCCGCTCGCCTTCGCGGCCGCCGCGGCCGCCGCGGGCGCCGCCTCGCTCGTGACCGACGTCCTGAAGGACGCCTTTGACCGCGCCCGCCCGCCGGTGGCCGATGCGAGCCTCGGATCGCTCACCCCGATCCCGGACAATCCGTCGTTCCCGTCCGGTCACAGCGCCACGGCCTTCGCCGCCGCAACCGCCGTCGCGATCGTCAGCCCGCGCCTTCGAGTGCCGGCGCTGGCCATCGCCGCCGCCGTGGGGCTCTCGCGCATCTACCTGCGCGTGCACTTCCCGCTCGACGTGCTGGCCGGAGCGCTCGTCGGCGCCGGCCTGGGTGTGGTCTGTGCGCTCGTGATGCTGCGGGTGGCCCGCGCCACGCTGCCGGCGCAGCCCGCCGGAACGTAGGCGCGCCACCGCTACGAACGCGAGAACGACCACGAGCGCCGCGCCGAGGGCCGCCTTGGCCATGGTCTCGCCGGACTCGGAGAAGGACTCCGAGAAGCCGTAGCCCGACGAGGGTGAAGGCGGCGGACCACAGCAGCGCGCCGGCGAGGCTCCACGGCACGAAGCGCCGAAGCGACAGACCGGAAGCGCCGGCGAGGAAGGGCGACACGGCGCGCACGAGCCCGGCGAAGCGTCCGACCAGCACGGCCTTGCCGCCGTGGCGGTCGTAGAAGCGCTCGACGCGGGTCAGGCGCTCGGGGCCGAGCCGCAGCCGCGGGCCGTGGCGCTCCAGGAACGGGCGGCCGAGGCGTCGTCCCAGCAGGAAGCTCGCAGCGTCGCCGGCCGCGGCGGCAAGCCACACCAGCCCGATGAGCGGGATGAGCTCGACGTCGCCGCGCTCGGCCACGACGCCTCCGACCACCACCGCCGTCTCACCCGGCACCACGAGCCCGACGAACGCGGCGGTCTCGAGGAACGCGAACCCGGCCACGGCGGGGTAGGCCCAGCTGCCCAGGGTCCTGGAGGCATCCTCAAGCGGCCCTCCACGTCCGGGAGCCGGAGCGTTCCGGTGGCCACCCCGATGAGCGCTGCCGCCACCAGGAGCGCGGTCGCGACGGTCAGCGGAGTGAGTCGCGGGTGCTGGTGGGCGGTGGTCGCTTGCATGAGCTCACGGCTGTCGGACGCCTCGTCAACTTATCTTCAGTAAGTGCTGGCGGTGCGTGATTTGCCTCACGCAGCATCCGCCGCGAGGCATGTGAGCTCAATACGGCTGCCACGCCTTCTACCGGCCGGTTATCCCCACCTGCCCGGAACGACGAGGGGCGGCCCCGTGGCCGCCCCTCGAGCGTCTTATCGATTGCCGCTCAGCGGACCCGCAGGCCGCCCTTCCACTGGTGACGGCGGATGGCGCGCTTGGCCGCGCGCTTCGCCTTCTTCATCACCTTGGCGGTGCGCGCCTTCTTGGCCTGCGCCGGGCCCACCAGCGGGCTCTTCGAGCGCGCCAGCGTCCAGGTGGCATGGGCAGCCGCGTCAGCGAGCTGACCGAGGCCGACGGCGCCGTTGCCGTCCATCAGCGCGGCGTCCTCGACCGACTCGAGCCCGTCGGCATCCGGGAACGGCGGCTGCCCCAGGACCGTGGCGAACGTGTCGCACGCCTGGTGGTAGCACGGGTCGTACCAGGAGCCGGCGGCACCGCCGTAGATGGCGGCCTCCTCAGCGGTCTTCACGCCCTCGGCTCCCGAGAACAGCCCGCCGGCCGGCACGAGTGCCTCCGGCGCGATGAACGGCCCGTAGTCGGAGCGGCCGTCGAACGCCGTCGGCGTCGTCTCGAGCCCCTGCGACGCGAAGTAGCGCAGGAACACCTGCTCGATCTGTGCCGATCCAGGCGGCCCGACCTCTCCCTCGCCCGTGGAGTTGTCGCCGTCGTACACGAAGCGCACGAAGTTCGGCGAGGCCAGCATGTCGAAGTTCAGGTTCGCCTCGACATCGTCGATCTCGCCTGACTCGATCAGATCGGCCACGTACGCGGTCGAGCCGACAAGCCCGGCCTCCTCCGCGCCCCAGAGCGCGAAGCGGATGCGGTTGCGAGGCTTCTTCTTGAGCTTCGCGACCTGCTCCGCCGTCTCGATGATCGTGCCCGATCCCGAGCCGTTGTCGTTGATGCCCGGCCCCTCGTCGACCGAGTCGAGATGGCCGCCCACGACGATCGTCCGTTCCGGATCACCGGTCTTGCTGTCGGCGATCAGGTTGTACTGCGGAACCTCCTCGGTGGTTGCCTGCACGTTGAACGTCACGTTCACGGCACCGGCCTGCAGCGCCGTGTAGAGCGCCGAGCCGACCTCGTAGCTGGTCATCGCCACGGGGATCCCGATGAACGGCGGAGCGCCGATCTCGAGCGGCTCCGTGCGGTCCGGGTAGCCGTCGTTGAACACGAGCACCGCGGCCGCGCCGAGCTGCTTGGCGAGGTTGATCTTGTCCACGAACGCGCAGGTGCCGCGCTCCACCAGGGCGATCTTCCCGGTGAGGCTCTGGCCGCCGTAGTCGGCCTCCTCGCAGCCGCTCGGTGCCGCTGCCCGGGTCACCCTCGGGCGCGAGGACGATGTCGTTCGTGGTCACGAGCGGCGCGGTGACCGTTGCCGGCGCCCGAGAACTCGGCCACGAGGTAGTCGCCCCGGCGCCTCGGCGGTGCCCTCGGCGTAGGGCGGGCTGGCCCTCGCGCTGCAGCGTCGCCGGGCCGAGCTTCTCCCAGCGCGCGAACGGGAACTCCTTGCGCGTGACCTTGTAGCCCGGCGCGCTTCAGCCGCCGCTCGGCATATGCGAGCGAGGCGTCGTAGCCGGGCGTGGTGGCGGCGCGGTTGCCCGCGTTCGCGTTCGCCAGCCGCTGGAAGGTCCGCATGTGCTCGAGAATGCCGCCCGTGGTCAGCCCCTTGCGGAGCTTCTTGGTGTTGACCTCGTCCACCGCGAGCGCTGACGGTGCGAGGCAGAGGGCCGCGACCATGCAGGCGGCGGCGCCGATGATGGCTTTTCTCACCTTTCCTCCTTGGTAGGTGGTTCGAGTGGGGGCTACCCGAGCCCATCGGAGGCCACACGCGATTGTGGGGTTAGCACTACTGACCTGCCGCGCCCGGATACGTACCCTGCCGGGCGATGAGCTCCCAGAGTCCCCTTGCGATCGAGGCCACGGGCCTCGTCAAGTCGTTCGACGACACGCCTGCCGTCGACGGCGTGGACCTCGCGGTGCGAACCGGCTCGGTCTACGGCGTGCTCGGCCCCAACGGGGCCGGCAAGACGACCACGATCCGAATGCTCGCCACGCTCCTGCGACCCGATGCGGGCACGGCGCGGGTGTTCGGACACGACATCGTCGAGGAGGGCGACGCGGTCCGTGAGCTCGTGAGCCTCACGGGCCAGATGGCCTCCGTGGACGAGGACCTCACCGGCCGCGAGAACCTGATCCTGCTGGGCCGGCTGCTCGGCCTGAAGCGCGCCGCCGCGAAGGAGCGCGCCGCGCAGCTGCTCGATGCATTCGGGCTCGAGGAGGCGGCCGGCCGTCTCGTCAAGAACTACTCCGGCGGGATGCGACGCCGCCTCGACATCGCCGCGAGCATCGTGGTCACCCCGAAGCTGATGTTCCTCGACGAGCCGACCACCGGGTCTCGACCCGCGCTCGCGCAACCAGGTCTGGGACATCGTCCGCGCGCTGGTGGCCGAGGGCACCACGATCCTGCTCTGCACCCAGTACCTGGACGAGGCCGATCAGCTCGCGGAGGGCATCGCGGTGATCGACCGCGGCAAGGTGATCGCCGAGGGAACCCCGGCCCAGCTCAAGGCCTCGGTCGGCTCCGGCTCCCTGCGGGTGAGGCTGCTCGACCCGGATCAGCGACCCGAGGCCGAGGAGCTGCTCCGGCGCGAGCTCGGCATGGTGAACCTCGAGCCCGACCCGGCGTCGCTCTCGGTCTCGTGCGCCAATGCGGACCGCGGCGCCGAGGCCGTGGCCGAGCTCACCCGCTCAGGGGTGCGCGTGGCCGACTTCTCACTCGGCCAGCCGAGCCTCGACGAGGTGTTCCTCGCACTGACCGGGCACACGGCCGAGGAAGAGGAGCAAGCGGCATGAGCACCGACCCCGACGACCACCCCGGCACGCGACGACCGAGCCGCCGAGGCGGAGGCGCTCCGCAAGGCGCTCGCCTCCACCCCGCGCCCCCCGCGCGCCAGCGGCATGTCGGCCGCGCTCACATTCGGCTGGCGCGGCATGCTCAAGGTCAAGCACGTGCCCGAGCAGCTCCTCGACGTGACGATCACGCCGGTGATGTTCGTGCTCATGTTCACCTACATCTTCGGCGGCGCGATCTCCGGCTCGACGGGCGAGTACCTCGACTACATCCTGCCCGGCATCCTCGTGATGTCGGTCCTGTTCACCACCGTCTACTCCGGGGTCGCGCTCAACACCGACCTGACGAAGGGCGTGGTGGACCGCTTCCGCTCGCTGCCGATCTGGCGGCCCGCGCCGTTGCTCGGAGCCCTGCTCGGCGACTGCGTGCGCTATCTGGTGGCGGGCACGGTGATCATCCTGCTCGGGCGTGATCCTCGGCTTCCGTCCCGAGGCCGGCGTGGGCGGAGTGCTCGCGGCGCTGGCGCTCGTGATCTTCTTCGCGTTCGGCCTCTCCTGGGTGTTCACCACGATCGGCCTGACTCTGCGTTCGCCGAACGCGGTGATGAACGCCGGATTCATGGGCATCTTCCCGCTCACGTTCCTGTCCAACGTCTTCGTCGAGCCGGACACGCTGCCGGCGGGCCTCGAGGCGTTCGTGAACGTCAACCCGATCTCGATCCTCGCCACCGCGTCGCGCGGCCTGATGGAGGGGAACGCGGACGCGAGCGACGTCGGGATCGTGATGGCCGTGGCCGCGGCGCTGACCGCGGTGTTCGCGCCGCTGACGACGCGGCTCTACAGAACCGGCTGACTCAGAGCCGCATCGGCGGACGCGCACTCCACGCGGTTGCGGCCGAGGCGCTTGGCCCGGTACAGGGCCTCGTCCGCCTCCTTCAGCACCTCGTCCACCGATCTCGTGTCCCCGGCGTCCAGCATCGCGACGCCGCCGCTCAGGGTGAGCACACCCGCGTCGTTACCGGTGTGCGCGATTGCCAGCTCCTCGATGCCGCTGCGCATGCGCTCGGCCGCGACGGTGGCCCCGGCCGGTGACTGCTCGGGCAGGATGCAGAGGAACTCCTCCCCGCCGTAGCGGTAGAGCGCGTCGCCGGGGCGGGCCTGCTCCTTGAGCTGAGCCGCAACCGTCTGCAGCACCTGGTCGCCGGCCTGGTGGCCGTAGGTGTCGTTGTAGGCCTTGAAGTGATCCACGTCGAGGAGCGCCAGGCAGTAGCGATGCCCGTAGCGGACCGCGCGCGCCTCCAGCACGGCCAGGTCCTCCGTGAGGGCGCGGCGGTTGCCGAGTCCGGTGAGCGGGTCGCGCAGGCCGATCGCGGTCAGCTCGTCGTTCAGCTTCTCGAGCTCGATCCGCTGGTCGGCCAGCTGCCGATGCAGGGACGTGACCCTGGCCGCCGAGATCAGATGAGCCCGGAGCTCGTCGGAGTTGAGCGGCTTGACGAGGTAGTCGTCGGCCCCGGCGTCCATGCCCTGGAGAATCTCGTCGAGGCCGGCGCGCCCCGTGCAGAGAAAGAAATAGGTGTAGCTGTCGGCGGCGTGCGCCCGGATCTTGCGGCACAGCTCCAGCCCGGTCAGCCCTGGCATCGCCCAATCGCTGATCACCACGTCCGGAGAGCTGGACTCGAAGGCCTCCCACGCCTCGGTCCCGTCGCTCACCGTCTCGCACTCATGGCCGAGGCTTCGGAGCGCCGCCTCCGCGATCAGCCGCGACGCGCGGTCGTCGTCTGCCATCAGGATCCTCACGGCGAGTGGGCCGCCAGCACCTCTGCCCGCGAGGGAAGCCACCGCACGATGGCCGCGACCAGCTCGCCGGTGTCCACGGGCTTCGGCACGTAGTCGTTGGCGCCGGCTTCGACGCAGCGCTGCGACTCGCCGAGCGCGCCCTTCCCGGACACCGCGATGATCGGCAGCGTCTCGAAGCGATCGATCGCGCGAATCGCGCGGATGGCGGTGTAGCCATCCATGCCCGGCATCATGATGTCCATCAGGACCAGGTCGATGTCTGGCTTGCGGTCGAGCGCGGCCAGGGCCTCGGCGCCGCTTCCCGCGACGGTCACGTCGGCGCGACCTCGCTGGAGCAGCGCCGTGAGGGCGAAGACGTTGCGCACGTCGTCGTCCACCACCAGGATCTTCATCCCCTTGAAGGGGCTGTCGTCCAGGCTGCCGTGCAGGTTCTCGGGCTCAGCAGGTGCCATGGCCGGCGCAGCCGTGGCCTGGCCCAGAGGCAGGTACACGGTGAAGGTGCTGCCCTCGCCGATCTTGCTGGACAGCGTGATCTCACCGCCGAGCAGCCCGACCAGCTCGCGGCTGATCGAGAGGCCGAGCCCGGTGCCGCCGAACTGGCGGGCGCTCGTGCCGTCACCTTGGACGAACGCCTCGAAGATGCGCTGGTGCTCCGCTTCACGCAGACCGATTCCGGTGTCGCTCACGGATAGGGCGAGCACGGCGGGGGCGGCTGCCAGCGACTGGGTGTCCGTCGCTCCACCCGTCGGCAGCAAGGCCGACACGCATCCGCACCTCGCCGCTCTCGGTGAACTTGAAGGCGTTGGAGAGCAGGTTGTTGACGATCTGGCGGAGACGCTGGGGATCGGTGACCACGTCCTCCGGCACGTCGGGCGCCAGGTCGACCGAGAAGCCGAGACCAGCTCCCTGGGCGATCGGCTCGAAGTCGCGGCGGATGGCGTCGCAGAGCGCGCCGAGCGGAACGAGGGCCAGGTCCGCCGTGACCGTTCCGGACTCGGCCTTGGCCAGGTCGAGGATGCTGTTCAGCAGCTCCAGCAGGTCCTTGCCCGAAGCGCGGATCACGCTCGCGTACTCGACCTGGGCCTCGGTCATGGTGTCGTCCGGGTTGTCCTCGAGCTGCTCGGCGAGGATCAGCAGGCTGTTGAGCGGAGTGCGGAGCTCGTGCGACATGTTCGCGATGAACTCCGACTTGTACTTCGACGAGACGGCCAGCTGGCCGGCCTTCTCCTCCACCAGGTCCTTGGACCGGGCGACCTCCTGGTTCTTTCGCTCCGCCTCGATGTTCTGGTCGGCCAGAAGCGCGGCCTGCCGTCCAAGGTCCTCATTGGACTCGCGGAGCTCCTCCTGCTGCGAGCGAAGCTCCTCCGCCTGCGACTGGGACTGCTTGAGCAGGTTCTCGGTGAGCGTGTCGGCCTCGATGGTGTTGAGCACCAGGCCGATGCTCTCCGGCAGCTGCTCCAGGAAGGCCTGGTGCGTGGGGCTGAAGGGAGAGAAGGACGCGAACTCGACCACGGCGCGCACCGATCCTTCGAACAGCACCGGAAGGACGATCACGTTGAGCGGGGGCGCCGCGCCGAGGCCCGAGTTGATCCTCACGTAGTCGCCCGGGACCTCGGTGACCAGGATCCGCTTCTTCTCCTTGGCGCACTGCCCGATCAGGCCCTCGCCCAGCCGGAAGGAGGCCGCCAGGCGCTTGCGCTCCTCGAAGCCGTAGCCGGCCTCGAACTGAAGAACGGGCTCGCCACCGTCGGGCGGCTTGGTCATCGAGTAGAAGACGCCGTGCTGCGCCGACACCAGCGGCGCGAGCTCCGAAAGGATCATGCTCGACACCTCCGAGAGGTCGCGCTGGCCCTGCAGCATGCGCGTGAAGCGCTCGCGGTTGGTCTTCAGCCAGTCCTGCTCCACGTTCTCCCGCGTGGTCTCGCGGAGGTTGCGGATCATCTCGTTGAGCGTGTCCTTGAGGATGGCCACCTCGCCGCTGGCCTCCACCCGGACCTGCCGTGTGAGGTCGCCCTCCGTCACGGCGGTGGCCACCTCCGCGATCGCTCGCACCTGGTTGGTGAGGTTGGCGGCCAGCTGATTCACGTTGTCGGTGAGGTCCTTCCAGACGCCGGCCACCTCCTTCGACTGCGCCTGGCCGCCGAGCTTGCCCTCCACGCCCACCTCTCGCGCGACTCGCGTGACCTCTCCGGCGAAGGCGTTGAGCTGGTCGACCATCGCGTTCACGGTGTTCTTGAGCTCCAGGAACTCGCCCTTCACGTCGATCGAGATCTTCTTGCTCAGATCGCCGTTGGCCACGGCCGTGGTCACCTCGGCGATGTTCCGGACCTGCCCCGTGAGGTTGCCGGCCATCAGGTTCACGTTGTCGGTCAGGTCCTTCCAGACGCCGCCGACCTCGATCGTCACCGCCGCGGCCTGACCGAGCTTGCCCTCCGTGCCGACCTCGCGGGCCACGCGCGTAAGCTCCGACACGAAGCCGTTGAGCTGGTCGACCATCGCGTTGATGGTGTTCTTGAGGTCCAGCATCTCGCCGCGAACGTCGAGGGAGATCTTCTTGCTGAGGTCGCCGCCGGCCACCGCGCCGATCACGCGCTGCATCTCGACCGTGGGCCGCACCAGCGAGTCGATCAGGCTGTTCACCGATTCGACGCTTCCGGACCAGCTCTGCGTGGATCCGCGGAGCGCCACCCTTTGCGACAGCTCTCCCTGCTTGCCCACCACGCGGCTGACACGGTCGAGCTCCGCCTCCAGCGCCTGGTTGGCGATGATCACGTCATTGAAGCCGTCGGCCACCTTGCCGGCCACGCCCGTCCAGTCGAGCGGCATACGGACTGTGAAATCCCCCTCCCTGACCTGGGCCAGGACACTCAGCAGGACCTTCGCATCGAGCGCGGCGGGACTCGGTACGTCTGACATCGAAGCCTCTCGGAGGAAGGCAAAGCTCTCGGAACGTCTAATCCGTCCTCGCCCGTCCTATCGGCAGTACGGTGCCTTAGGGTGAGTGGGCGGTGCGAACGACCGCCAGAAGGTGCCGTTCGCACGGGTTCCCTTCGGCGTCGAAAGCGGCATGTTCCCCGAGGTGCTGCACCTGTGAGCCCGGGCACGTGGCGGTCAGATAGCCCTCGAGCCACGTCCGCGGATCGGGGGTCATGGCCGGGAGATTGAAGGAGTCGGGCATCTCATCCTGCCCGGTGTCGAAGAACATGACCCGTGCGGTCTTCTCCCACAGGCGCGCGGTGATATCGGTGGCCGTCTCGAGGCCCTGATCGCGCACCAGGTGGTGCCACAGCGACAGAAAGACGGTGCAGTCCACGGCGGGCGTCATCTCGACCGTGTCGGCCCGCACCTCGAACGCGAGCACCCCGACGTTGTCCAGTCCCGTGCGCTTCACCGCCAGCAGGGCGGTCCGGTAGTTGTTCGGCGCCGCCTCGAGGGCCACGGTCGTGACCCCGAGGGAGCCCAGCTGAAGCGAGAAGTAGCCCTCGTTCGCGCCGATGTCCACGGCGGTGGACACGTCCAGGCGCTCCACCACGTCGCGCATGGCCCGCCAGCGCGACACGGATCCGTCCGCTCGCTTGACGCGACCGGGCAGCGCGTCGATGGGCTGGTAGCGGCCGTGGGGAAACGCGTCGAGCCGCAGCCGCAGGAAGTCGATCCGCTCATCGAGCGTCTGTCGGCTGACCACACGACCTAGAAGGCCCGCCGCCGCGGAGGCCTGGTGCCTGCGCACCACGGCGTCGCTGGCCTGGCGGTCCTGAGTCACGCTGACCCCGCGCCTGACCACGAGGCCGAGCACGATCGCGGCGACCGCCACCACTGCCACCAGCTCGTCGAAGGAGTAGTCCCACGGTGTGAGCTCGAGTACGGCGAAGAAGCAGACAGGGAGGACAACCCACCGCCAGCTTGCCACAGCCAGTCCGGCGGCCAGCGACAGCACCAGCATCGCGACCAGCACGCGGTCCTCCTGCGGGCCCGCCACGATGAGCACGGCCCCGGCGGCCACCAGATAGAGAGCGGCCGCCAGAGGGCCCGGCACCACCGTGACCGGCGGCGTGCGCGCAATGCGCGCCTGTAGGGCTGGGGCCATGTGGGACACCGTATGCCCTTTATCGGCACCGGGCCTAATAAATCGCTAAAGAGCGCCAGCTGGTGCTGTCGCTCAGGCCAGCGAATTGGCGAGCTGCAGCGACACCACGACCCAGACCAGGACGTTCGCGGCCGTGAGCAGCGGAACCGGCAGCCACAGGCCCAGGCCTCCCGGCCCTCCGCCCAGCGTCACCTCGGTCCCTTCCCCGCCCATTGATCAGTTATCCCCAACCCGAGGGCGTCCCAGCCCCTGGATCGCGCATTTGCACAGCTTTCTCACGGCTTATTGATCCAATCGGGCGCCACTTCGGAACACCTTCCGAATGGACGGCCAGAACTGGGCGACAATCTGCATCGACGTCGTCGATGACGTGGGATCCGAGCGCGGCCGATCTCGGTCGGAGTTTCTCGAACGCGCCGTGGTGGGCGGGGCCGCGCTCGTGGCCGGGGGCCTGCTCGTGTCCGGGCTCCCGCGCCTCGCCGCCTCCGCGCCCTCGCCGGAGCAGGACGTGGCCACGCTCAACTTCGCGCTCCTGCTCGAGGGACTCCAGTCGGCGTTCTACGCCGCGGCACTCGACGGAGCCGGCCTGAGCGGGGAGCTGCGCCAGTTCGCGGCGACCGTGGGCGAGCACGAGCGCCTGCACCTCGAGTTCCTGCGGAAGACCCTCGGCAGCGAGGCGCGCTCGCTTCCGAGCTTCGACCTCGGCAACTCGGTGACCAGTCCCGAGAAGTTCCGCGTGGCCGCCGCCGCTCTCGAGGAGATCGGTGTGGCGGCCTACAACGGTCAGGCCACGAACCTGACGCCGGCCACGCTCGCCCAGGCCGCCAAGATCGTGTCGGTGGAGGCCCGCCATGCGTCCTGGGCACGCGGGCTGGCCGGGCAGGACCCGGCTCCGCGGGCATCCGACCTCGCGATCGGCGAGCGCCAGGCCCGGGCGGCTCTCCGGCGGCGGGGAGTGATCTCGTGAGGTTCGAGACACTCGACGCCGACGCTGCGCTGCAGGAGCGCGGCGCGGCTGTGGGCGGCAGCACGCGCGGCGAGTTCCTGCGCGCGGCGGGGCTCTCGGGCGCGGCCGCGGCGGGTGCTCTGGTGGTGCCGGTGGCGGAAGCCGATGCACAAGAGGCCACGAACGACGTGGACATCCTCAACTACGCGCTCGCGCTCGAGTACCTGCAGGCCGCGTTCTACACAGAGGCGGAGCGGCTGGGCGCGTTGAGAGGCGAGTTCGCGACGCAGGCGCGGGTGGTCGGCGCGCACGAACGCGCGCACGTGAAAGCGCTGAGGGACGCTCTGGGCAGCGCCGCGATCGCGCGCCCGCGGTTCGACTTCCAGGGGGTTACCGAGGACCAGGCGGCGTTCCGGCGAACCGCGGTGGCGTTCGAGGACCTCGGCACCGCCGCGTACAAGGACCAGGCCCCGCGGATCAGCTCGCGCGCATACCTGGCCGCGGCGATACGGATCCACTCGGTGGAGGCCCGGCACGCCGCTTGGATCAGAAGGCTCGCCGGTGTGCTTCCGGCACCCGAGGCGTTCGACGAGCCGCGCTCCAAGAAGCGCGTGCTCCGCGTGGTGGCGGACACGAAGTTCGTGACCTCGGCCCCTCGCACGAGCGCCTTCGGGAGCCCACGATTCACAGGCTGAGCGGCCGGACGACGGGCACGGCGCTCGGACTGGTCGCAGCCGCGGGCGCCGCCGTGGCGGTCGCGTCGGCCTCGTCGCCCGAGTCGGCGCCGTCTCCGAGCCTGCCCGCGCCCGTGACGCCCGCCTTCCGGATCCCCGCACCCCGAACGCTCGAGCCCGCGCGGCACCTCTCGCGCTGGGCGCCGGTCCGCACGTCCGTGCTCGCCCGCACGAGGCCCGCTCGCGACGCGCGGCCGGTGGCCCGGGTGGGCACCCGCACCCCGGAGCACACGACCAACATCGTCCAGGTCCTGGGCGCCGCCCGGCGGAGCGGAGATCGCCTGTGGGTCCGCGCACGGCTGTCGGTCTTGCCTAACGGCACGACGGGCTGGATACCGCGCCGGGCCCTCGGCGGATACACCCAGGTGCGCACCAAGCTCGTGGTGAACCGGGCCAAGCTGGAGGCCACCCTTCTCCGGGACGGGCGCCCGGTCCTCACCGCTCGCGTGGGGATCGGAACCGTCGAGCATCCCACGCCGGGTGGGCGCTTCTACGTCCGCAATCGGATCACGGGCTACCGGAGCCCCACCTACGGGCCGCTGGCCTTCGGCACGAGCGCGCGCTCGGCGGTTCTCACCGATTGGCCGGCCGGCGGCTACGTGGGGATACACGGCACCGATCGGCCGGACCTCCTGCCCGGCCGCGTGTCGCACGGCTGCATCCGGATGCGGAATGCCGATGTACGAAGGCTCGGGAGGCTGATGCCGGTGGGCACGCCGGTGATCGTCCTGTGATCGGCCGCGTGGTCGTCCTGGGCGTCCTGGCGTTCGTCGTAGCGGCCGGTCCCGGGCAGGCGCAGGACACGGGCGACGACGGGGAGCGGGCGCGCCCGCCGGCCAAGCTGACCGAGGAGTTTCCGCTCGGGAACCGGCGGCTCTGCTGCGGAAGCGGTCCCGCCTCGAGTGGCCGCGGGTCGCAGGCCGGCGATCCCTCGCCGCCCCGGAGCTCTCCCTCGGTGCTGCCCTTCGTGCTCGTGCCGCTGGCGGTGGCGGCGGGCCTGATGGCCCTGGCCGTCTACGCCCGCAGCGCTCCGGGAGGGGCGTACGGCTACTCCATCGATGTTCGCCCGCGGCCGCGGCGCTCTGTGTCTCCCCTCGTACTCACCTTGCTCAGACCGCTGATCAAGTACCACTACCGCCGCGATGCGTGGATCCTCAGGACCGTCGGCGACCGGGTGGGTCCGGTGCTGCGACCGCGCGACCATCCAGCACGGCCCGACAGCCATTCGCCCCCTCAGCCGAGCCGCATCGGGCGCTTCGATCGGGCGGAGAACGACAGGGAGCCGGTGAGCTCGGGGAAGTCGTGAGCTAGACCGGCGCCAGCCGGTCCATCGCCTGCGCGCGAGTGATCGGGCGCCTGCCCCAGCGTGCGGCCACCGCGTGGTCCGCCAGCGCCCTGAAGTAGTCCCTGAGCGGCGCGGCGCGGATGCCGGCGGGCTCGAGCCGATTGCGGGCCCGCCGGTTGTCGAAGCGCACGCCCACGCGGAAGTAGGGGAAGTACGTGCGGCTGCGATCGAGCACCGCCCGCTGGGCGGCGCTGCCGTTCCGGCGCACCTCGGGCGCCACCTCGCGCTCGAACACGTCGGGGTCGAGCACGCGCAGCGGGCGGCTGAAGTAGTCGGTGGCCAGGTCCACGAGGTCCCCCACCGTTGCGGCACCCGACCCCGCGGTGAGGTGATAGGTCTCGCCGACGCCGTCGTGGCCCTGGCAGACCGAGAAGATCGCGTCGGCCACGTAGTCGATCGAGACCACGTCGACCGGCGAGGAGCGCAGCGCGGGCACCGCTGGATACAGGCCGCGGGCGAACGCCCGCAGCGGCGGATAGAGGACGTTGAACGAAGCGGTCCAGCCGCTGCGCCGGTCGCCCACCACGATGCTGGGCCTGAGGATCGTGACCGGCAGGCGCTCGCCCGTCTCGCGCACGATCTGCTCGGCCTCGAGCTTCGAGCGCTCGTAGGGATTGCGGAAGCCCTGGCCCACGTCCACGTCCGCCTCCGTGAACGTGCCCTCGTGCGTGCCCGCCACGTATGCGGTGGACACGTAGGCGAACCGCCTCAGGCCGCCCTCCGCGTGCGCGCGCTCGGCCAGCTCGAGCACCCGGGCCGTGCCCGCCACGTTGATGGCGCGCGACTCGTCGAGCGGCAGCGCGAACGAGACCGACGCGGCCGCGTGGATCACGTCGGTGGTCGTCCGCGCGAGTGCCGCCACAGAATCTCGTCCGATGCCGAGGTCGGGCGCGGTCAGGTCTGCCGCCAGGGCATCCACGCGTCCCGCGTAGCGCCGCGCGCGCCGTCCGAAGAGCTCGTCCAGCACGCCGTCGATGCGGGCCGCGGCGTCGGCGTCGTCCTTGGCGCGCACCAGCGCCACCACCTGCCGGTCGGTGCTCTCCAGGTAGCGGGCCAGCACCTCCATGCCCACGAAGCCGGTGGCTCCGGTGAGCAACAGCCTGTCTGCACCCGGGCTCACGCCGGGCTCCCCGCCAGCTCGCGGGCGCCGGCTTCGAGCGGGGCGCCCATCGCGTGGAAGCCGCCGTCCACATGGAGGATCTCGCCGCTGATCGCGCGCGCAAGGTCGGACAGCAGGAAGCAGGTGGCGTCGGCCACCGGCGCGGGGTCGCCGGAGTCCCAGCCGAGGGGCGCCTGCTCGGGCCAGGCGCCCGCCAGCGCCTCGAAGCCGTCGATGCCGCCGGCGGCGAGGGTGCGGAGCGGGCCTGCCGACACCAGGTTCACGCGCACGCCGTGCGCGCCCAGGTCGCGGGCCAGATAGCGCCCGGTGGCCTCGAGCGCCGCCTTGGCCACGCCCATCCAGTCGTAGGCCGGCCACGCCACCGAGGCGTCGAAGTCCATCGCCACGATCGAACCGCCGGACCGCCCCTCCTCGAACAGCGGGAGCAGGCTCCTGGCGAGAGCCTTCAGCGAGTAGGCGCTGGTGGTGAACGCGGCGCCCGCGCTCTCGGTCGGCGTGTCGAGGAACCCGCCGCCGAGGGCGTCGGCCGGGGCGAAGGCGATCGCGTGAAGAGCGCCGTCCACCCCGCCCCAGCGCTCGTGCAGGGCGACCGTGAGCGCTTCGTAGTCCTCCGGGCGGTTGGCGTCGAGCTCGAGGATGTCCGGCGTCCGCGGCAGCCGGGCCGCCGCGCGCTCGGTCATGCGCCGCGAACGCCCGAAGCCCGTGAGCACGACCTCGGCGCCGGCGCGCTGGGCGCGCTCCGCCACGTGGTAGGCGATCGAGTCGCGGGTGACCACTCCCGTCACGAGGATGCGCTTGCCGGAGAGCATCATCGGAGTGCCCCCAATGCCCACGCCAGGCGCTCGCGTGTGTCCGACGGAGCGATCAGCTCGTCCACGAACCCGTCGCGGGCCGCCACCTGGGGCCGCAGGTGCGTCTCCGCGTAGTCGTCGGCCAGCCGCCGTCGCGAGCCCTCGGGATCGTCCGAGCCGGCCAGCTCCCTGCGATGGATGATCCCCACCGCCGGGCGCGCGCCCATCACGCCTATCTCGGCCTGCGGCCAGGCGAACACGAAGTCCGCGCCGAGGTCCTTGGAGTTCATCGTGATGAACGCACCTCCGTATGCCTTTCGCAGGACGACCGTGAGCTTGGGGACCCGCGCCTCCGCGAAGGCGTGCACCAGCGAGGCGCCGTGCCGGATCACGCCGGCGCCCTCCTGGCGGGTGCCGGGCATATATCCCGGCGTGTCCACGAGCACCACGAGCGGGATCCCGAACTGGTCGCACTTCTTGACGAAGCGCGCGCCCTTCTCCGACGACGCGGCGTCGAGCACACCGCCGAGATAGCGCGGCTGGTTGGCGATCAGGCCGACCGAGCGGCCGCCGAGGCGCCCGAAGCCCGTCACGATGTTGCGCGCCCACCCGGGGCTCACCTCGAAAAGGGCGCCGTCGTCGAACACGCGGCGGGCCACCTCGCGGACGTCGTAGATCTTGCGCGCCTCGGTGGGCACGATCGCGCCGGGATTGAGGCTCCCCTGCGGGCCGCGCGCCGGCCGCCCGGCGGGAGCGCGGCCCACGCGCTCGGGGAGATAAGAGAGAAGGTCGCGCGTGAGGAGCGCCGCCTCGGCGTCGGTGTCGGCCACGAGGTGGCAGACGCCGTTGCGCTGATGCACCCGCGTGCCGCCGAGCTCGTCGGCCGACACGTCCTCGCCGAGCGCGTCGCGCACCACCGCGGGTCCGGTGAGGAACATGCTCGCGGCGCGGGTCATCACCACGAAGTCCGTGAGCGCCGGGGAGTAGGCGCCGCCGCCGGCTGAGAGGCCTGTCACCACGGACACCTGCGGCACGCGACCCGAGAGGGCCACCGTCTCGCGGAAGATCCGCGCATAGCCGCCGAGCGCCGCCATGCCCTCCTGCATGCGCGCGCCGCCGGATTCCACGAACCCGACCACGGGCGCCTGCGCGCGGCCGGCCAGCCGGATCACGCGCACGATCGTGTCGGCATGAGCCTCGCCGAGCGAGCCGCCCACGTAGCCGGCGTCCTGGGCGTAACAGAACACTGGCCGTCCCTCCACGCGGCCGGCGCCGCCCACCACGCCGTCGCCGGCGCGGGTCCTGTCGCCCATGTGGCGTGAGGTCACCTCGGAGCGGATGACCTCGAGCGAGCCTGGATCGCAGAGCACCTCCAGGCGCTCGAGCGGCGTCAGCTTCTCGTTGACCGGAGGTGGCGCGAGGGCGATGCTCATGACGCTCCCGCCATGCACAGCACCGCGTTGTGCCCGCCGAAGCCGAAGGAGTTCGAGATCCCGATGGCGGGACGATTGCCCTCCGGGGTCAGCGGCCGGGCACTGTCCGGCACGTAGTCGAGGTCGAGGTCCTCGTCCACCTCGCCGTAGCCGAGCGTGGGCGGCGCCACGCGCTCGCCCAGCGCCAGCACCGTGGCCACCGCCTCCACCGCGCCGGCGGCGCCGAGCAGATGGCCGATGGCCGACTTGGTGGACGACACCGGCACATCGCCGGCGCTCTCGCCCAGCGCGGACTTGAGGGCCACCGTCTCGGCACGGTCGTTCAGCGGCGTGGAGGTGCCGTGAGCGTTCACGTAGTCGAGCTGATCGGGCCGCACGTCCGCATCCGCGAGGGCACGCTCGATGGCGCGCGCCGCGCCGCGCCCGCCGGGCTCGGGGGCAGTGATGTGGTGGGCGTCCGCGGTGGCCGCATAGCCGAGCAGCTCGCCGACCGGCCGGGCACCACGCGCCTCGGCCGACTCGAGTGCCTCGAGCACGAGCACGCCGGCGCCCTCGCCCATCACGAAGCCGTCACGCCGCGCGTCGAACGGGCGCGAGATCCCGCTGGTCGAGGTGGCGTCCATCGCGGCAAACGCGGCGCTCGCAAGCGACGTGAGCGCCGCCTCGGACCCTCCTACGATCACGGCGTCCGCGTCGCCGGTCTGGATCATCCGCATGCCCGCGCCGATCGCGTGCGCGCCGGCGGCACAGGCGGACACCACGCCGTACACCGGACCCTGGATTCCGTGGCGCATGGCCAGCGCGGCCGACCCGGCGTTGGCCATCATCAGCGGAACCGTGAGCGGCGACACTCGCCGAGGGCCGTTGTCGCGCAGCACGTCGTGGGCGTCCTCGATCGTGCCGAGCCCTCCGATGCCGGTGCCGATCACGCAGCCCACCGCGTCGGGCTCGTAGGGCGGGCCGTCGTCCCAGCCGGCGTGCTCGAGCGCCTCCTGCGCGGCGGCCACGGACAGCTGGGTGAAACGGTCTGTGCGGCGCGCCTCCTTGGCCGACATGAAGTCAGTCGCGTGGAACGCGCCGGCGCGCCCCAGGCCGTCCTCGATGCCGGACTCGCCGTCGCGCCAGCGCTCGTGCAGGCGCCGTGCCCCCACGCCCAGGGGCGTGACGGCTCCGACGCCGGTGATTGCGACGCGCCGGCTCATGACGCTCGCGCGGAAACCAGCTCGACGGCGTCGCCGACGGTCTTGAGCCCCTCGACGTCGGACGACTCGATCTTCACGCCGAACTCGTCCTCGGCGATCTGCGCGAGCTCCGCCAGATCGAGCGAGTCGACCTCCAGGTCCTCGAAGCGCGCCTCCAGCTTCACGTCGCCGGGCTCGGGCCCGAACGAGACGATCGCCTCGATGATGCGTTCCTCGATCTGCTTGGCCCCAGCAGCCGGCTTGGCCGGCTGCGCCGGGACGGCATTTGGTGTCACGGCTGTGGACATCGGGTTCTCCTCTGTCGTTTCGTTTGCGGGTCGGGTAGGTGTCAGGCGGTCAGGCCGCCGTCGACGGTCAGGGTCGTGCCGGTCACGTAGCCGGCCGCGGGTGACGCGAGGAAGCTCACGCAGGCGGCCACGTCCTCGGGCGTGCCGGCGCGTCGTGCGGGCACCGCGTCGAGCAGGTGGCGCGCCACGCCCTCGGTCATCTCGGTCTCGATGAAACCGGGCGCGACCGCGTTGACGGTCACCCCCCGCCGCGCGACCTCGGCGGCGAGCGTGCCCGTGAGCCCGATCAGCCCGGCCTTCGAGGCGGCGTAGTTGGCCTGGCCCGGGTTGGCCCGCCGGCCGACCACCGAGGCGATGTTGATCACGCGGCCGAAGCGCTCGCGGATCATCGGGCGCAGCGCCCGGCGGGTCAGCCGGAAGGCACCGCTGAGGTTGGTCTCCAGCACGCGCGACCAGGCGTCGTCGTCGATCTGGAGCGCGAGCGCGTCGTCGCGCACGCCGGCGTTGTTCACGAGCACCAGCACCGGGCCAAAGCGGTCCTCGAGGCCGGCGAGCAGCCGCTCGGCAGTGGCGGGGTCGCTCACGTCGCCGGGCAACGGGGCCGCCGCCCCGCCGGCGGTCTCGATCTCGCGCGCCACGCGCGCGGCGCCCTCGTCGTGGGAGCGATAGTTGAGGCCCACCGGCCAGCCGGCGGCGGCCAGGTCACGGGCCACCGCCGCGCCGATTCCGCGCGAGGCCCCGGTCACGAGTGCCGAGCCCTTGTCCGGTCTCATGAGGCACCCCACTCGACGGTGGTCGCACCCCACGTAAAGCCTGCGCCGACGGCGGCGAGCAGCACGCGGTCGCCCGTCGCGAGCCGCCCTTCGGCCGCCGCACGACGCAGAGCCAGCGGAATGGACGCCGCCGAAGTGTTGGCCAGGCCTGCGATGCAGTCCACCACGCGCTCGGCGGGCAGCTCGAGGCGCTCGGCCACCGAGCGCATGATCCGGCCGTTGGCCTGGTGGTAGACGAAGACGTCGATGTCGTCGAGGCTCAGCTCGGCGGCTTGCACCGCCTGCCGAGTGACCTCCACGAGCCTCGACACGGCCATGCGGAAGGTCTCGTGACCCTCCATGTGTACGAGGCCGGAGGCACGGCGGACGTGGATCAGGTCCGCGGCCGAGCCGTCGGCGCCGAGCACCACCGGACCGATGCGGCCGGGCCCCTCCGTGGGCCCGACCACCACGGCTCCGGCTCCATCCCCGAACAGCGCCGCGGTGCGGCGGTCGTCGGGGTCGACGAAGCGGGACATCAGATCCGCGCCGATCACGAGCACGTGGCGTGCCCTGCCGGCCTCCACCTGCCCGGCAGCCAGCGCCAGCGCGGCGAGAAAGCCGCTGCACGCCGCGCCCACGTCGAACCCTCCGGCCCGGGACGCGCCGAGCGCCCGCGCCACCAGCGGAGCGGCGTTGGGCAGCAGGTCGTCCTGACTCATGGTGGCCACCACCACGAGGTCGAGGTCGGCGGGATCGAGCGCAGCGCGCGTGAGCGCGTCGCGGCCCGCGGCCGCGGCCAGGTCCGCGAAGCGCGCCTCGGGCGCGGCCACGCGGCGCTCCCGGATGCCGGTGCGGCTGAAGATCCAGTCCTCCGTCACGCCGAGCCGCTCGGCTATCGGGCCGTTGGCCACAACGGTCTCGGGCAGGCTGGCCCCCACCGATGCGATCCCGGCGGCCGCGGGCGCCTCGAGCGCGCTACCGAGGGAGCCTGCCGGATGAGTGAGCGTGGTTCCGGTCACGGGGGCAAGACTTCCGCGTGGCGGCCGGCGCGCCACCTGATCGCCGGCTCGGTCCCCCCGGCTGGGGGGAGGTTTCCCCCCGCTTGGGGGGATGCTCGACCCTCCGGTCCGCGCGCCCGAATGATTTGACCCGCAAATCATTTGTCCGATGTAGAGTGCCGCCTGGATGATCGGTTCAGAGCGGCCGCCCGAAGCGCTGGCGCAGTACACCGGCTTCCTGATGAACTGGGTGGCGCAGCGTTCGCGAGAGCGCTTCGCAAAGGCGCTCGAAGCAGAGCTCGGGCTGCACCCGCGTGAGTTCGGCGTGCTTGCCGTGGTTCAGCGCGAGCCCGGGATCACACAGCAGGCGATCGGCGAGGCCGCGGGCGTGGATCCGAGCACCATGGTGGCCACGCTCGACGGTCTCGAAGAGCGCGGTCTGGCAGAGCGCCGCCCCAACCCCAGCGACCGGCGCAAGCGCGCAGTGCACCTCACCGACGAGGGGCAGGAGGCCACGGCCCAGGGCCAGCGAATCGGCAAGGAGGTGGGCAAGGAGCTGCTCGGCGCGCTCAGCCCCGACGAGCGCACGCAGCTCAACGCCCTGCTCCGCAAGGTCGCCGGCCTGGACGCGAGCGAGGAGCGCGCATGAAGCAGCTGACGAAGACCGGCGCCGGCCAGGTTGAGTGGCGCGACGTGGCGGACCCCGTTCTGGGAGGCCCGGGGGAGGCGCTGGTGCGGCCGCTCGCGGTCGCGCTCTGCGACCTCGACCACCTGATGATCCACGGCCAGGCGCCGATCCCCGGCGACATCGCTCTCGGCCACGAGCAGGTGGGCGAGGTGGTGGCCGTGGGCGATGACGTGACCGATCACAGCGTGGGCGACGTCGTGGCCGTGCCGTTCCAGATCAGCTGTGGAGCCTGCGACTTCTGCCGTCGCGGACGCACGGGGGACTGCGAGGCCGTGCCGCCGCAGTCCATGTACGGCTTCGGGATGGTGGGAGGCGACTGGGGCGGCGCGCTCGCCGATCTCGTCCGGGTGCCGTTCGCCGACGCGATGCTCGTGCCGCTGCCGAAGGGCGTGGACCCTCTGAGCGTCGCGAGCGTTGGCGACAACGTCGTGGACGGTTGGCGAACCGTGTCAGGTCCGCTCGCGCGGCGCCCGGGTGCCCCGGTGCTGGTGGTGGGTGGCCTGGCGCGCTCGGTTGGCCTCTACGCGGCGGACGCGGCGCTCGCGCTCGGATCCTCGTCGGTGACCTACCTCGACGCGGATCCCGGGCGGCTCGCCGTGGCCGCAGCCCTCGGGGCGGAGGTGCTGGACGGCCCGCCGTCCGGCCGGCTGGGGCCCTTCCCCGTGACCGTGGACGCGAGCGCCTCCCGTGAGGGCCTTGTGACCGCAATCGGCGCCACCGAGCGCGGTGGCGAATGCACCCACGTGGGCATCCTCTACGAGCCGGAGACACCGCTCCCGATGCTCCAGATGTACGTCAACGGGATCCAGCTCCACGTGGGTCGCGCCATGGCCCGGGCCGACCTGCCCGCGGTGCTCGACCAGGTGGCCGCCGGCCGCCTCCGGCCCGAGCTCGTGACGAGCCGGGTGGTGCCCTGGGAGGCCGCCGGCGAAGCAGTTCTCGAGTTCGAGACGAAGCTCGTTGTAACCCGCTCGTAGCGGCGAAAATCCGCCGGCCGCTGGAGGCTTGCCGCCCCAACCCTGAACCGAACTTGCGCAGGTGGGGCCGGCGGTCACGGAGCGGGTACCACTCCGCCTGACCCATGTCCGGTGCCGGGAGGAGTATCGCGAGGACGGGAGCGCTCACGGTGCTCCTGCTGCTGCTCGTGCCCGCCGGCGCCAGCGCCGCCACGCCGTCGGGGCTGCTCGGCCAGACGGTCGCGAGCGTGAACGACGTGGTGACCCAGGTCGACGGCGTCGTGACCCAGACCGTGCTGGGCGCCCAGCAGGCGCTGCGCTCGGAGGTCCCCGCCGAGGCAGTCCCGACCACGCCGGCCGACAATCCTGCGCTCCATCCCGCAATCGACCGAACGGCGACCACCGCCGAGACCATCGTGGCCGGCGCAACCGGCGTGGACGTGACGGCCGAGGCCGCCCCGGTCACCGCGGCGCGGCCCGCACGCGCCCGCCGCGAGGCGCACCGCGGCGAGCCCGCCTCGCCGGCGCCGCGAAGCACGGACGCCGCGACCCCCGACCAGACCGCTCCGGCTTACGGCACGAGCGCTCCCTCGCAGCCCGTGGCCGGCCGCGCGCCAAACGCGCCCGCACCCGAGCTTCCCTCCACCTCCGGCAAGCCCGCCGGCCCGTCGCCGGCCGGTCCCGCCCTCAGCGCCGGCAGCGGCGCCGGCGTGGCTTCCGCCGCCTTCTCCACCGGCGCCGCGGCAATTCTTCTCACGCTTCTTCTACTCGCGGCGTCCGCGCTCAAGACGCGGCTGCCGCGCTTCGACGAGGTCGGGCGGCCGCCGCCGCTCGTCTTCGCGCTCGAACGCCCCGGCTAGTCCCCCGGGACTGCCGATAACGCCGGGCCACTGCGCCCGGCACGACGTCCGAACTCGAAGAAGGAGAAGTTCAGATGAGACGCAGCACCTCGGTGCTGGGCGCTGTACTCGCGCTCGCGCTGGCTGCACAGCCGGCGTGGGCGGAAACCTCCAGCTCAGCTCGGAAATCAGGCAATCGGCCGTGGCCGGCCAGTTCGGATCGGCCCACGTGGCCGCCCCCGTGCGGGTGCTCAGCGACGGCAATGACGCCGCCGCGGGCGCCGCCGGGAGTGGGGATCAAGCAGCGGATGGGTCCACGGGAGGGGCCCAGGTGGGATCGCAGACTGCAAGCGCGCCCGTGCGCGTGGCGAGCGACGGCGACGGAGGCACGTCGTCGGCAGCGCCGGCAGACGGTGGACAGACAGCCACCGGGTCGGAAGGAGCCACGCAGGTCGGCTCCGTCGGGGCGGAGGTTCCCGTCAGCGTTCTGAGCAATGACGGAGACCACCCGGACACAACCGGCGGAGACGACGGCGCGGAGGTCGTGGAAGAGGTCACCGAGGCCGGGGTGGGCGCCCTGGCCGAGGTCCTCGGCAGGGGTATCCGGGAGGCAGCGGCAGCCACCGGGGCCACGACCGAGACGAGCGCGGCGGCACTCCGGGGCGTTGCCTCGGGTGCCGCCGACTCGTCCCCCGGCGGCGCAGACGCCGCCGGAACGCTGGGATCGGGCGGTTTCGCCGAGCCGCCCGATACCGGCGGGATAGGCGATACGGCAGTGCTGCGCGGCGAAGGCGCGGGCGTGATCCCGGCCGCCTTCCTCGACGTGGCGGGGTCGCTTCCGCTCACCGGGGTCTCCGCCTGGCTGCTCGTCGCGGCCGGCGTGTGGCTCCTCCTGAGCGGGCTGGCGCTGCTGTTCGCCCTCACGTTGTTCAAGGCTCTCGGGCGCCGCATCGGCTTCCGGGACGCCACCCCGATCGCGACGCGGCGCTTCGTGCGCTGAGTCGCGACGGATCCGTTGGGCGGGGCCCGGGTTGAGCCTGGGATCCGCCTTGCGGAAGCGGCCGGCTCGGCCGGCCGCGCACCGATGCCTACCTGGCGAAGAAGGGCAAGTCGTGGTTGGATGGGTGCCGATGAGGGGATCCGCCGCCTCCTCCCCGGGAGCGGTCTTGCTGATCGCGGTCATCGGGGCGCTCACCTTCGCCGGCACTTCCGCCGGCGACTCCTCCACGTCCGCGGACGCCGCGGCCGCGGCGCAGGGGCGGCTGGTGTTCACGGCGCGCTTCGACGAGAGCGGGGGGCCCTACAGCGCGGGCGCAACGCCGTTCGTGGTGGTGCGCAACTCCGCCGGCCGGGTCGTGGCCCAGCGGAGCGCGGCTTCCGGCCGCGCAGCCATCTCGCTGCCAAGCGGTCGCTACGCCGTGAGCGCCTACTGGCGCCCCTGCGAGGGAAGCTGCGACGCGGAGGACCTGCCGCTCGACCGCTGCGTCAAGCGCGTGTCGATCCACACGGCAGCCCGCGGCGCCTCCGAGTCCGTCACCTTCGCGGCGGTGTTCAAGGGCGGCGACCCGTGCGCCGTGCGCGTGAACTCGGACTGGCCGCCTCAGGCGGTGATCCGCACGCCCGCCACCTCGCTCAAGGCCGCCCGCGGTCCCTACTGCCGGCCCTCACCCAAGACCTGTTCTCCTCTCGCTTCGCAGCCGAGCACCCAGCGGCGCCTTCCCATACGCGCGGGCACGCCGGTGACGATCGACCTCCAGCTGCCCACCCGCAGGCTCGAGCTGACCGGCATCTGCGGCAGTGGCAATCTGAGCCACTCAAAGGCGGGCCGCCGCTGGACCTTCAAGGTCCCGCGCGCGACCGCCGCCAGCATCCGCACCTGTCACGACATCAAGCTGACGGTCACCTACGCCGGACCCGGCGTGCGACGCGGCGTGAAGGCCGTGTTCGGGTTCGACCTGCGGCTGGCCGGCTGAGGCCAGCCCGAATCCTCGGTCCCCCCTCGGCAAAACCTCGGTAGCCCTTCGGCAAGCCCAGCCGTCGATCGGGGATAGGTGGCGCCAGGCATGGAATGCCGCGTGGGCCAGGGCCGGCCGTCCCCCTTCGAGGAGCGTCTTAAATGCTTTCCAGACTCCGGCCCCGCTCCATCTACGACGTGATGGCCGCGATCGGCTGCTTCGCCGCGCTGGCCACCGGCACGGCCTATGCCGCCAACACGATCCGCAGCTCCGACATCGTGGACGGGGAAATCGGCTCCACCGACGTCAAGGACAACTCGCTCAACACCTTCGACGTGCACAGTTTCCTCGGAGTAGACGTCGTGGACGAGACGCTCACGGGCGCGGATGTCGCGAACGGGTCGCTCACGGGCGCCGACATCAGCGCCGGCTCGATCGATTTCGGCGATATCGCAGCGACGCAATCGACAGCACCCACATCCTGAATGGCTTCCTCAACGACGAGGACATCGGGGTTCCCCTCAAGAGGAGCGCTAAGCGAGGGCGAAGGGAATGACGCCCGTCGGACCCTCATAGCTTTTCCAAAAAGGAGCCGGTTCGCTCGCCGAGCGGGTGGCGACGGCGGCGGTTACCGGATCAGTGAGCTTGCGAGCTGGAACGGTGGCCGCTGCCGGAGACAGGACCCGCGAGCAGCTACGCGAGCCCCTCGGCCTTGTACTCCCGCAGGAACCCCTCGAACAGGCGCCGATGCCCCTCCTCGTCGCGGAGGATGCCGATCACCATGTCCTGGGTCACCGGGTCCTTGCCCTCGGTGAACTCGATGATGTGGTTGTAGTGCTCGATCGCACCCGACTCAGCCTGGATCACGCCCTTGATCACGTGGACGATGTCGGTCTGCTCGTCGGGCGGCTGGAGGTAGGACTGCTCCGCGCTGAAGTCGAGTGAGCCGGGCACCACGCCGTAGAGCTCCTTGATGCGGGAGCCGAACTGGCGCGCGTGGCCGAGCTCCTCCGTGATGTCCTCCTCGAGCGACTCGATGATCTCCTGGGCGCGAACGCCGTCGGGATTGATCGAGTTGGCGATGTAGCTCATCACCGTCTCGAGCTCCATCCAGTACGCCTTCGTCAGGAGCGCGAGCAGCTCCTCGCGCTCGGACCGCATGTCTTCGCTGAGAATCCCCTGCCGGGGTGTCGTGTCGGTAGCCATGTCTATCTCCTACCTCGTGGTTACGGTCGCGAAACTGGGCACATGCTCCCAGTGTCTCAATTGGATCAAGTCGGCCGCCCGCCGCAGTCGCTGTGGGACCGGATCCTGGCCGAGCCCGACCGGGCGCCGGAGCACATTGCCCTGGCCGCCTCCGAGCGCTTCGGTCCCTCCGCGGCGGAGTGGGTGCGAGTGGCGGGCGGGGGTCAGACGCCGGAGAAGCTGGCCAAGATCGCCTACCGCAAGCACGTGCGGATCGCCCGCCTGGAGGGCGGCGTTCTGGGCGTGGGCGGGATCGTCACCGCGGCCCCGGACCTGGTGGCGTTCCTCTGGATCGAGAGCCGGATGGTGTTCTACGTGGCCGCCGCCTACGGGTACGACCCGCGCCACCCGATGCGCCCCGCCGAGCTGCTGGCGCTGCTCGATCTGTACGCCACGCCGGAGGACGCCCGGAAGGCCCTCGACGGGATCGGGAAGCACCTGGCGCAGGCGGCTGCCGAGCGGGCGCTCCGCTCGGGCGACCGGAGCGGCCTGCACCT
Organism: uncultured Thermoleophilaceae bacterium; assembly: GCA_963811055.1. Classification (GTDB taxonomy): domain Bacteria; phylum Actinomycetota; class Thermoleophilia; order Solirubrobacterales; family Thermoleophilaceae; genus JACVRW01. Next base: position 898,631 of record CAWEPQ010000001.1, on the reverse strand, counting down.
GAGACTCGCCAGGTACATGGCCAAGCGCCTGTCACGCCACTACGCCGCCCGGCTGATACCCCTGATCGGAGCGCCGATCGGAGCGATGCAGAACGCCGCCGCCGCGAAGCGGCTGGGAAAGCGCGCGCTGGCCTATTACGGCGGCAGTTAGCGGAAGCACCCGCTCGGCCGGTGCGCCCGACCTCTTCAGGCCCGGCCGTAGACGGGCACCGCGGCGCCGCTGAGCGTCTCGGACTCGTCCGACACCAGGAAGCGGACCACCTTGGCTATCGCCTGCGGCTGGACCCACTTGGAGTAGTCGGCGTCGGGCTGGGCGGCGCGGTTGGCGGGCGTGTCGATCACGCTCGGCAGGATCGCGTTGGCGCGCACCCCCTGGCCCTTGTACTCGGCGTCCAGCGCCTGCACGAACGCGAGCAGCGCTGCCTTGCCGGCGATATAGCCGGCCGCGCCGGCGAACGGCCGCAGCGCGGCGCGGGCCGACACCCCCACGAATGCGCCGCCGCCGCGGGCGACCAGACGCGGCATCGCCTCGCGCGCGAGAAGGAACGCCGGGGTCAGGTTCAGCTCCACCATGCGGCGGAAGTCCGCGTGATCGGTCTCGTGCACCAGCGGCCCGGAGCTGTAGCCGCCCACCAGGTTGACCACCGCCTGCAGATCGGCCACACCCGCCACCGCGTCGGCCACACCGCCGTCCGGATCGGTGAGATCGGCGCGGACCAGGCTCACCCGATCCGCCAGCGCCGACTCGATCCGCTCGCGCTCGGAGTCCACGATCCAGGTGAGCTCGCAGGCGTACCCGGCATCGAGAAGCTCGTGCACCACGGCGGTGCCGAGCGCACCCGTTCCCCCTGCAACGAGCACGGTCATGTCAGGTTCTGGGTGCCGGGGGCGACTCCACCGGCATGCAGGCTATCCCGTCCGAGTTCGGTTCTAACTTGGCCCTTCCGATGGAGCAACCCACGCTCACTCCCACGCGCTGCTTCGTGCGCGACTTCGTGGACGGCCAGGACGTGGACGAGGTGTTCGTCATCCGCGGCCGCACGCTGCGACAGAAGCGCAACGGCGAGCCGTTCCTGAAGCTTCAGCTCGGGGACCTCAGCGGGTCGATCGAGGCCGTGATGTGGGACGGCGTGCAGGACGCCGAGCCGGTCTGCGTGGCCGGCACCGTGGTGCGCGTGGCCGGGCGCTTCAGCGTCGACCAGCGCTACGGGGCGGGCATCACCGTCCGGGCGGTGCGCGCCGCGGCCGAGGGGGAGTACGACCTCGTGGACCTCACGGAGGGGCCGCCGATTCCGTACGCCCAGATGGCCGCCGATCTCGAGGCGCTGATGGACACGGTCCAGCAGCCGCACCTGCGCGAGCTGCTCGACCGGCTGCTCGATCGCTCCACCGAGGAGGGCGCCCGCTGGCACGAGGCGCCCGCCGCCAAGTACTACCACCAGGCCTACCGCCACGGGCTGCTCGAGCACTGCCTGTCTGTGGCCCAGGGCGTCAGCGCGCTCGCCGCCACCTTCCCGGCCATCGACCGGGACGTGGCCGTGACCGGCGCGCTCCTGCACGACATCGGCAAGCTCGAGGCCTACGCCTGGAACGGCCAGGCGATCGAGCTCACCGACGCCGGCAAGCTGCTCGGGGAGATCCCGCTCGGGTACTTCCGCGTGCGGACCGAGATGGACGCCATCGAGGGCTTCCCGCCCCCGATCGCGCAGGCGGTGCTGCACATCATCCTCAGCCACCACGGCAAGCTCGAGCACGGCAGCCCGGTGGTGCCCTGCACGCGCGAGGCCACGCTCGTCCACTTCATCGACAACCTCGGCGGGAACCTCGGGAGCTTCGACCGGATCCAGAAGAGCCTCGCCAACGGTGCCACCTGGTCGGACTTCGACCGCGGCATCTCCGCATCCGCCTACTTCGCCCCCGCAGCGGGCGAAAGTCGGCGCGAAGCCGCTTAGGCAGCGGCTTCAAGGCCGCAAATAGCGGGATAGGGGGCGTGCGCCGCTCGGTTTGCCGCTTATCCTCGTGACGCGTATGGCCAAGGACACCGAGAAGCTCATCCGGCAGCTCTCCCTGATCTCTTTCCTGATGGCGGAGCGGCGGCCCGTGTCCGCGCTCGAGATCAAGGCGGACGTGGAGGGCTACTCGCAGATGAACGACGAGGCCTTCGCGCGGCGCTTCTACGCCGACCGCTCGGAGCTCGAGTCGCTCGGGATCCAGCTGAAGGTCGACAAGCCCGCCGAGGGCTACTACGAGGCAGAGAACTATTCGCTGCCGCCCGAGAACTTCTACCTCCCGGCGATCGCGTTCACCGACGAGGAGCTCGGCGCCCTGCGCATGGCGCTCTACCTCCTCGACGGCACGTTCGCCTATGCCGAGCCGCTGCGCCTGGCGCTCCAGCAGCTGTCGTGGGGCAAGCCCTCGCCGCTCGATGCGCCCGAGGAGCGCTCGGTGGCCATGGCGGTCACCGCCGACAGCGGCGGGCGTGAGCTCTCGCAGCGCCTCTCCAAGGTGGAGACGGCGATCTTCCGCCGCAAGACGATTCTCTTCGAGTACTACACGATCGGCCGCGACGCCGAGGAGAAGCGCAAGGTCGATCCCTACCACCTGCTCTTCCGCGGCGGGCAGTTCTACCTGATCGGGTACTCCCACGAGCGCGATGACGTACGCGTGTTCCGCGTGTCGCGGATCCGCGGCAAGGTGGGCTACTCATCAAAGGCCGAGCACGACTTCAACCGCCCGGAGGAGTTCGACCCGCGCTCGTACGCCACGCGCACCGACTGGCAGCTCGGCGACCCGGTCGGCACCGCCCGCATCTGGCTCTCCAACCGGATCGACTGGCTCGCGCTCCGCCACTTCGGGCACGCCGGCCGGAGCACCCACGTGGACGACGGCGTGATCTTCGAGACCGAGTACTCCGAGTCGCGCCAGCTGCTGTCCTGGGTGCTCGGCCTCGGCGACCAGGCGCGCATAGTCGAGCCGGACGAGCTGGCCGCCGAGGCCCGCGAGCGGCTCGAGCTCGTGGTGGAGCGGCACACCGGCACGCCCGAGATCGCCGGCAAGTCCCGGCGCCGCCGCGCCCCGGTGCAGCAGGAGGACGACGGCGACCGCGACGACTCGCCGATCCGGCCCGAGCGCTTCGCCCGGCTCGTCACGCTGGCCGGCATCCTGATCGACGCCGCCCGCGACGCCCGCAAGCTCGAGGTGGCGGAGCTGTGCGAGCGCCTCCAGATCTCCGAGCAGGAGCTGCGCCAGGACATCGACGTGCTGAACGTCGTGAACTTCGGCGGCGGCAGCTACGTGCTCTACGCCGAGATCACCGGCGGCCAGATCGAGGTGGACCCCGAGCCCTACGGCGACAACTTCGCGCGCCCGGCGCGGCTACTCCCGCTCGAGGCCAAGGCGCTGGTGGCGGCCATCGACCTGATCGGCGATCACCTGCCCGAGGGCTCGCTCGAGACGCCGCGCCAGAAGATCGTGGACGCGCTCGGGCAAGACCCGGCCGCGGAGGGACTGCAGATCACGACCGCCAAGGGCGACGACTCGGAGATCGCGCGCGTGGTCTCGGGCGCGGTCGCGGGCAGGCGCCTGCTGCGCATCGAGTACTACAAGGAGAACGAGGACGAGTTCACGGAGCGCACCATCGAGCCCTACAAGCTGGCCAACGGCCAGGAGGGCTGGTACGTGCACTGCTTCGACCTCGACAAGGACGCGTCGCGCTCCTACAGGCTCGACCGCATCCGCGAGGCCACCGTCCTCGACGACACCTTCGAGCCGCGCGAGGGCATCGAGCCCGACGTGGACGGCTGGCTCTCCACCGGCGAGGTGCCCTCGTCCAGCACCGCACGCATATGGATCTCACCGGACCGCGCCCGCTGGGCGCGCGAGGACCGGCGCGTGGTCGAGGACCTCTCCGATGGCGCCGTGGTCGTCGAGCGCACCTTCGCGTCGCACGAGTGGCTCGCGCGCGAGGTGCTGAAGGAAGCGGGCGACGCCATCGTGCTCGAGCCTGATGACGCCCGGGCCGCTGTGCTCGAGGCCGCTGCCGCGCTCGCGGGCGCAGTCAAGGGCTGACGGGCGCCGGCTGCGGACGCGCCCTGCGGCGCGCCCGCCCCCGGTTCTTCCTCTCCTCCGTCAGTCTGTGCGCTTTGCAGCGTAGCTGCGGGAGCACACCTTGCCCACGTCCACCCTCTGGCCGCGATCCACGATCACGCGGCGGGTGGCGCGGAGGCGCCCCTCGGGATCCTCACAGCTCAGGATCCACGCTTCCTTCGGCCCGACCGTGCGCGGGGTCGGGTTGCGGAAGTTGACCGAGCCGCCCGACCAGTCGTCCACCGGCTGCCCGTCCACCTGGTCGTAGTTCTGGACGTGCACGGTGTACTGGCCTGGCGGCGGGTCCACCAGCGTGGCGTCCTCGTTGGTGTCACCGAACGATGCCGACTGGGTCACCACCTCGCCGGTGGAGTCCGTGATGTAGATGTCCCAGTCGGTATCCGGGTTGGTCCACTGGATGTGCACCGTCATGCGGCCGTTGTCCACCGCCGGCGGTCCCTGCACCGTGAACGGGATGGCCTCGCTGCCCGCCGAGAAGTCGCCGGTGTTCTCCGCCGGCACGCCGGGCGGGTTCGCGAACGGGATGCTCGCCTGCGGCGGGCCCGTCGGGTTGCGCCCGTCGCGGCCGGCCACCACCGGGCGGGTCGACGGGTTCATGTGCCAGGCGAAGCGCCCGCCCCTCGACGTGAGCCCGCTCTCGAGCTTGTCCGGGAACAGCATCGGGTCGCCGATGATCGTGCTCGTGTCGTCGCCCCACACCGGGGACGTGGAGGTCATGAAGCTCTTGGCGATCCTGAGCTTCCAGCCCTTCGGCGCCCTGCCGGTCACGAGCGAGTGATCGCGCGCGTTGGCGGTCGAGGCCAGCATCTCGTAGTAGGCCTCGCGGTTCCCGCCCTTGCCCGCCCCCTCGGCCGGCGGCAGGCCGAGGTACTCGGCCACGACACCCGTCTGGTAGGGCGGATGGAACTCGGTCCCGCCGATCTCGAACGTGTAGCCGAGCCCTCCGGCGGTCCAGAACGTCCAGTCCTCGGTGCCGCCGGTGGTGTCGTAGAGGCCGAAGCTCGGGCCGTTCGCGTAGCCGTTGTGGGCGGCCATGCGTGCGCCGAGCGCCTTCATCAGCGGCTCCTCGAGCGGGAAGCCCTGGTCCACCACGCCGGGCGGACGCAGGAGCAGGTTCGAGAACGTGTGGTTGGTGATCAGGTTGGTGATCTGCCGCTCTGAGTGGAGCCAGCGGATGTTCTGGCTCTCGGGCTCGGAGAACGGCCCTGTCCCGCGGAAGTCCTGGGCCAGCGGGTTGGTGCTTGCGCCCGGTCCGCCCCAGAGCCCACCGTAGTTGCGGTTCGGGTCCACGCCGAGCGCCGCGCCGGCCGTCGGGTTGTCATCGCACGGGCCGGGGTTGGCCGGGTCGGGCCAGCAGTTCTTGCGCTTCATCTCGTAGGAGAACAGGCCGAACTCCTCGTCGGCCGGCAGGTCCGGCGCCTCCCGCGAGATGTTGAAGCCGTCCGGGTTGACGATCGGGATCACGATGTTGCGGGTGGCATCCACCAGCCGCGTGGTGCGCCGGGAGTGCCCGTAGTTCTTCAGCAGGTCGTACGCCCATTCGAGCGCGTGCTCGCCCGCCGGCCACTCGCGAGCGTGGTGGACTCCCATGTTCAGGAAGGTCGGCTTGCCATCTGCGAGCCGGTACGCGTTCCTGGCAATCTCGATGCCCAGCACGTCGCGGCCGAGGTGCGTGCGATAGGGCAGCGTGAACGGGCGCACCATCTTCGGATAGCGCTCTCCCAGCTGCTTCAGCTCCAGCTCGTAGTCGGCGAGGTGGCGGTAGGTGGTCCTGCCGCTCGGCAGCCGGCTCCCCACTCCGGCCGTCCGGATCCGGTAGCGCCTGTCGGCACGCCGGTTGGCGCGCGTCCGCGCGCCGAGGTCCGCGATCTTGACCCGGTAGCGGAGCTTGGCGGCACGGAGCTTGCGCGCGTCCGCGTCACCTGTGATCACCACGTCGATCGAGTTGGCGTCACCGCTCTCGGTGAGGTCGAGGCCGAGGCTCTGAAGACGGGTCTTGTCCGCGCGCGTGGGGGTGGAGACCTCCACCACCTGCGTGCGCCCGCGCGCCCGCGCGGGCACGGCGAGGAACGCGACCGACACCCGGGCGTGCTTGGCCCGCCCGCGGAACCGGCAGCCCTGCACGATCAGGCGCTGTCCCTTGGTCACGAATCCCTCGGCCAGCTCGCGGCCGGCGAAGGCGGCCGAGCCGGCCACGTAGCGCTTGGTCCTGGCGTCGAACACCGCGAGATCCCAGTCGCCCCGGCTCCTCAGGCGGGCCTGGACCAGCCCCGTCTGGGCGGCGGTGACGCGCAGCGTCGCCGTGCGCGCCGAGCGTCCCGCATAGCGGGTGTGGCAGCCCTTCTTCGCCGCCTTGGAGGCCGTGAGCGTCGTCCGCTCGGTGGCGGCATCGGCCGCAACCGACCCACCCGCCCCCGTCGCGACCAGCGCAAGAACGGCGGTGATTGTGGACCGTGACCTCGTTGAACGCATAGCGACCCCTCTGTTCTCGGCGGAGCGACGACTCCCCCTCGCCCTACCCGGTTCCACCGCCGCCGATGCCTCCAGGTGCGGGTACCCTGCCGACCTCGTGCCCTCCCGACGCGAGCAGATACAGATGACCGAGGACGAGCGCAGCGCGTTCCTCGACGAGCAGATGGTCATGCAGTGCGCGACCGTGGGCCCGCACGGCATGCCGCACATGGTCCCGCTGTGGTTCGTGGCGGAGGGCGACGAGCTGATCGGCTGGACCTACGCCAAATCCCAGAAGGCGCGCAACCTGGAGCGCGACCCGCGCGCCACGATCGGGATCGAGGACGGAGTGCAGTACCACGAGCTCCGCGGCGTCATGCTGGAGTGCGACGTGAACCTGGAGCACGACCCCGCGAAGGTGGAGACCTACGGCCTGGCGCTGTTCGGCCGCTACGCCGGCGACCTCGGGCCCGAGGTCCGCGCGATGGTGGCCGCACAGGCCCAGAAGCGGGTCGGCCTGCGCTTCATTCCCTCACGTGTGGTCACCTGGGACCATCGCAAGCTCGGGGGCACCTACTGATGGATGAGCTGAAGGGCCTGATCCTCTCCGGCGGGAAGGGCACGCGCCTGCGCCCGCTCACGCACACCAGCGCCAAGCAGCTCGTGCCCGTGGCGAACAAGCCCGTGCTCTTCTACGGGCTCGAGGCGATGGCCGAGGCCGGAATCGCCGAGGTGGGGATCATCGTGGCGCCCGAGACCGGCGGCGAGATCCGCACGGCGGTGGGCGACGGCACGGACTTCGGCCTGAAGATCGAGTACATCGAGCAGGACGAGCCCAAGGGGCTCGCGCACGCCGTGCTCACAGCCGAGCCGTTCCTCGGCACGTCCCCGTTCGTGATGTACCTGGGCGACAACCTGCTGCGCGACGGCATCGTCGACCTGGTGAACAGCTTCCGGAGCGAGAACCCGGACGCGCTGATCCTGCTCACGCCGGTGCCCGATCCCGAGAGCTACGGCGTGGCCGAGCTGAACGGCGACGGCGGCGTGGCGCGGCTGGTGGAGAAGCCCAAGGACCCGAAGACCAATTTGGCGCTGGTGGGCGTCTACATGTTCACGCCGGCGATCTTCGACGCCGCGCGTGCGATCGAGCCCTCCTGGCGCGACGAGCTCGAGATCACCGACGCGATCCAGTCGATGGTCGAGAACGGCCTGCGCGTGGATCCGCACATCGTGCACGGCTGGTGGAAGGACACCGGCCAGGTGCAGGACATGCTGGAGGCCAACCGGCTGATCCTCGACGACCTCGAGGAGCGGATCGATGGCGACGTGGTGGACTCGCGGGTGGAGGGACGCGTGGTGATCGAGGAGGGAGCGGTGCTCGAGCGCGCCACTGTTCGTGGCCCGGCGATCATCGGCCGCGGCTCGCGCATCACCGACGCCTACATCGGCCCGTACACGGCGATCGGCGAGGACGTGGAGATCGAGAAGGCCGAGCTGGAGCACTCGATCGTGCTGTCCGGCTCGACCGTGCGCGACCTGGAGTACCGGGTGGAGGCCAGCCTGATCGGAAAGAACGTGCGCATCCGGCGCGGCCCGGCGCTGCCCAAGGCCTACCGCTTCGTGGTCGGCGACAACGCGGACGTGCAGATCCTGTGAGGGCTCTGGTGGTTGGCGCCGGCGGCATGCTCGGCCAGGACGTGGTGCGGGTGCTCGGCGACGACGCGATCGCCCTCACGCGCGCCGAGCTCGACGTGACCGACGCGGCGGCGGTACGCGCGGCGGTGGCGGAGACCGAGCCCGACGTGGTGCTCAACTGCGCGGCGTACACGAACGTGGACGGGGCCGAGTCCGAGGCCGAGCAGGCGCTGCTGGTGAACGGCGAGGCCGCCGGCATCGTGGCCGAGGCGGCCCCGGTGGTGCTCTACGTGTCGAGCGACTACGTCTTCGACGGCACCAAGCGCGAGCCGTACCTCGAATCCGACCCGACGGGCCCGGTATCCAGCTACGGACGCTCGAAGCTGGCGGGCGAGCAGGCCACGGCCGCCGCCAACCCGCGCCACTTCATCGCCCGCGCGTCCTGGCTGTTCGGCGCCGGCGGCAAGAACTTCGTGGACACCATGCTGCGCGTGGGCCGCGAGAAGGACGAGGCGCGCGTGGTGGCCGACCAGGTCGGCTGTCCCACCTACACGGGGCATCTCGCCCGCGCTCTCGTGCAGATCGCATCCGGCGAGGAGTACGGGATCCACCATGTGGCCGCCGCCGGGTCGTGCTCCTGGTACGAGCTGGCCGCCGCTGCCTTCGAGCGCGCGGGCGTGGAATGCCGGCTCGAGCCGATCACCACCGCTGAGTACCCCCTGCCAGCCAAGCGGCCCGCCAACTCGGTGCTCGGCACCGAGCGCGACCCGTTGCTGCCGCCCTGGCAGGAGGGACTCGACGCGTACCTGGCCGAACGAGAGGTGCACGCATGAAGCTGCTCGTGACCGGCGCTGCCGGGTTCATCGGATCCACCTACGTCCGGCTCGTGTCGGGCGACCACGACGTGGTGGTGCTCGACAAGCTCACCTACGCCGGCCGCCGCGACAACCTCCCGGAGGGCGTGCCGCTGGTGGTGGGGGCGATCGAGGACCCGCAGGTGGTGCGCGAGGTGATGGAGGGCGTGGACGCGGTGGTCAACTTCGCGGCCGACTCTCACGTGGACCGCTCGATCGAAGACCAGGAGGCCTTCGCCCGCACCCACGTGATCGGAACCGGCGTGCTGCTCGACGCCGCCCGCGAGCTGAACGTGCCGCGCTACCTCCAGGTCTCTACCGACGAGGTGTACGGCTCGATCGCCTCCGGCTCCTTCACCGAGGAGTCCCCGCTCGACCCGTCCTCGCCGTACTCCGCCACCAAGGCGGCGGGCGACCTGCTCGTGTCAGCCCACGCCCACACCTACGGCATCGAGGCGGTGATCTGCCGCGGCTCGAACAACTACGGACCGCGCCAGTACCCCGAGAAGCTGATCCCGCTGATGATCCTGAACGCGATGCACGGGGATTCGCTGCCGGTCTACGGCGACGGCCGCCAGGTGCGCAACTGGCTGTTCGTGGAGGACTTCTGCCGCGGTATCCACGCGGTGCTCGAGCGCGGCCGGCCCGGCCAGGCCTACAACGTGGGCGGCCCGGACGAGTGCGAGAACATCGAGGTGGTCACGCGCATCCTCGAGCTGACCGGCGCCGACGAGTCTCTGATCGAGCACGTGACCGACCGCCCCGGGCACGACCTGCGCTACTCGCTGTCCTCCGAGAAGCTGCGCTCCGAGCTGGGCTGGGAGGCGCAGGTGCGCTTCGAGGAGGGTCTCCAGCGCACGGTCGACTGGTATCGCGACAACGAGCCCTGGTGGGGACCGGTCCGCTCGGGCGAGTACCGCGATTACTACGAGCGCCAATACGGGCGAGCGCTGGGCTGAGTGCCGTGAACCGCCTGGAGTTCGACGACCAGGTGGTGAGGCAGCTCGACGAGGTCTACCGAAAGCGCGACATGCGCCGGAGACGGAGCCTCGTGCAAGATGCACTCGCTCCCGTGGAAGGGGAGCGGATCGTCGACGTGGGCTGCGGGCCGGGCTTCTACGTGGCCGAGCTGCTGGACGCGGTGGGCCCGCAGGGGTCCGTGGTCGGGGTGGACGGGAGCTCCTCGAGCCTGGCAGTGGCGGCGCGCCGTTGCGAGGGCCACGCCAATGTGGCCTTCCACGAGGCCGACGCCACTTCGCTGCCGGTGGCCGACGCGGAGTTCGACGCCGCGCTGTCGGTGCAGGTACTCGAATACGTGCCCGACGTCGCGGCCGTGCTCCGTGAGATCCACCGGGTGCTCCGGCCAGGCGGGCGGGTGGTGGTCTGGGACGTGGACTGGTCCACGGTGTCCATGCGCACCAAGGACCCTGAGCGCATGGCCCGGGTGCTGGCCGGCTGGGACTCTCATCTCACCCACACCACGCTGCCGCGAACGCTGGGGTCGGAGCTGCGATCCGCGGGGTTCGACCAGGTGCGAATGGAGGGCCACACGTTCGCGACCGACGAGCTGTCGCATGAGACGTACGGCGGCTGGCTCGTGGACTTCGTCGAGCAGTTCGTGGTCTCGCAGCGACTCGTGGACCCTGAGGACGCGAAGGCGTGGGGCCACGAGCAGCGGGCGCTCGCCGAGCGCGGGGACTTCTACTTCGCCTGCATCCAGTTCTGCTTCGCGGCAGCCCGCCCCCGCTAGATTCGAAGCGGTGTACAGGGACGAACCACCGGCGCTCGAGGTGCGCGGGCTGACCAAGCGCTACGACGACGGCACGCTCGCCGTGGAGGACTTCAACCTCGAGATTCCGGCCGGCGCGTTCTTCGGTCTGCTCGGTCCCAACGGCGCCGGCAAGACGACCCTCATCAGCGCCGTGTGCAACCTCATCCGGGTCAGCGCGGGCGAGGTGCTCGTGTTCGGCGAGCCGGCCGACACGCTGCTCGCACGCTCCTGGATCGGGCTGGCCGAGCAGGACATCAACCTCGATCGCTTCCTCACCGTGCGCGAGACGCTCACCTACCACGGCGGGTACTTCGGGATGCAGCGCGACGAAGCCGAGGAGCGCGCCGAGGAGATGATCGGCGCCTTCGGGCTGCAGGGGAAGCGCGATACGCGCGCCCCGAAGCTCTCCGGCGGCCAGCGCCGGCGCCTGCTGCTGGCGCGCGCGCTGATGCACAGGCCGCGCCTGGTGATCCTCGACGAGCCCACCGCCGGCGTGGACTTCGAGCTCCGCACGGAGCTCTGGCGCTACATCCGGCAGCTCCACGCCGAGGGCACCACGATCCTCCTCACCACGCACTACCTCGAGGAGGCGGAGACGCTGTGCGAGGAGATCGGGCTGATCCACGACGGGCACCTGATCGCGCGCGACACCGCCGCGGGCCTCAGCGAGCGCTACGGGGCCGACCGGCTCGAGGACGTTTACGTGAAGGCCATGGCGGGAGCCGCGGACCAGACATGACCGGCATGGTCTGGCTCTGCCGTCGCGAGACGCTCCGCGTCTCCAAGCTCTGGACCCAGACGGTGCTCGCGCCCGTGGTTTCCTCGCTGCTCTTCATCCTGGTGTTCGGGCTCTCGCTCGGCGGCCGGATCAAGCAGGTCGGGAACGTGGACTACGAGGTGTTCATCGTGCCCGGGCTGATCACGATGGCCATGGCGCAGGCCGCCTACGCCAACAACGCCTCGAGCATCTTCCAGGCACGCTTCGACCGCTACATCAACGACGTGCTCTCCGCTCCCATGCGGCCCTGGCAGATGACGCTCGGCTACACCGTCGGCGGGCTGTTCAGGGCGCTGGCCATCGGCGGCTCGCTGCTGGTGCTCGCGATCGTGCTCGTGGGCGTTCCCGTGGAGCGCCCGTTCGCCCTGATCGCCGCCACGGCACTCGGTCTCGTGCTCTTCGCCGCGCTGGGCCTCGTGGTGGGCATCCACGCGCAGACCTGGGACCACACGACCTTCATCGCGAACATCGTGATCCTCCCGCTGGCCTTCGTGGGCGGCGTGTTCTACTCGGTGGACGTGCTGCCCTCGCCCTGGCACGAGCTCTCGCACTTCAACCCGGTCTTCTACCTCGTCAACGCGGTGCGCTTCGGGTTCCTCGGCGAGGCCGACGTGTCCGTCTGGCTCTCACTGGGAGTCACGGCCGCGCTGGCCGTGCCCACCTACGCGTGGGCGCAGTACCTGTTCACGACCGGGAAAAAGTTGAAGGACTAGAGGGGGGGTGCGGGGACTTTCCACTGGCATACATCGAAAAGTCCCCAAACCCCCGGAAAACGAACGGGTCGTTCGTGTATTGGATGGTGAACAGCCGTAACACGACCCACCCCCTGCGAAGCCCGGGCGCTAGGTCCGCAGCGGCTCGCGGACCCCGGGCGCCGGGATCAGCGCCGCGGCGGCGATCACGAACAGGAAGGCCAGCATCCGCACGGTCAGCCCGAGCGCGTCGTCCGGCAGCGGCTCGCGGAAGACCAGCGGCCCGGAGGCGATCGTGAACACGTTGGCCGTGGCGCTCGTGATCGCGATCACCGCCACCACCGGTCCGAGCTGGAGCGAGCGCGCGGACACGAGCAGCCCGATCATCGAGAGCGCGAGGATCACGACCGACAGCGGATCGAGCACCACGGCCAGGCCGCGGTCGGCGTGGTCGCTGATCGCCTTGATGGCCACGTCCGACCCTCCCCAGAGGAGGCCCGCGGAGACCGCCAGCATGAGGCCGTCCCGCTGGCGCGCCAGCGGCACCAGCACGAGGCCGGCCACGGTCGCGAGGCCGATGTAGGCGGACAGCGTGGCCACGGAGTGGCTCGCGTGCGCCGAGTCGGCCGTGCCCTCGAGCGTCGCGGCCAGGAACGCAAGCCCCGCGGCGGTGAGCCCCACGCAGACCCACTCGCGCCGGCTGACCGAGTGCCCGAACACGCGGTCGGCCACCACGGTGAGCAGCACGAGCCCACCCGCGATCACCGACTGGACGATCGAGATCGGGGCCAGGGCCAGCGCCGCCACGTGGAAGCCCCACGACGTGGTGGCCACCACGCAGCCGATCGCGTAGACCGGCGAGCGGAACAGGTCGGCGGTGCTCTTGATCGGCCGGCTCCACTCGACCGGAGGGGCCGCCACGGCGCCGCGGTGCTTGAGCAGGAAGCCGACCATCGAAGCCAGCGCAGTGACCACGGCCATCAGAACGCCGAGCTGGACGGAGAGCGCCACGGCCGCCAAGGGTAGGGTCCGGAGCTTGGGCGCCGCCGAGCTGGAAGAGCTGGAGCGGCGCGTGACCGGCTGCCGGCGTTGCCCGCGCCTCGTGGAGTGGCGGGAACGGGTGGCCGCCGAGAAGCGCGCCGCCTTCCGCGACGAGGATTACTGGGGCCGGCCCGTGCCCGGGTTCGGCGACCCCGCCGCGCGGGTCTACGTGCTCGGCCTGGCCCCCGCCGCGCACGGCGCCAACCGCACGGGCCGCGTGTTCACCGGTGACCGCTCCGGCGACTGGCTGTTCGCGGCGCTCCACCGAACCGGCTTCGCCAATCAGCCGACCTCGGTCGCGCGCGACGACGGCCTGCGCCTGCGTGACGCCTTCGTGGCCGCGGCGGTGCGCTGTGCCCCGCCGGCCAACAAGCCGCTGCCGGCAGAGCGCGACAACTGCCTCCCCTACGCCGCGCGTGAGCTCGAGCTGCTGCGGCCCATGGTGATCGTGTGCCTCGGCGGCTTCGCGTGGGACGCGGCCTGCCGGCTGCTCGGCCTAAGCCCGCGCCCGCGCTTCGGTCATGGCGCGGAGCACCCGCTGGACGGCGGCCCGGTGCTGCTGGGCACCTACCACCCGAGCCAGCAGAACACCTTCACTGGGCGGCTCACCGAAGAGATGCTGGACGCGGTGCTCCATCGCGCCCGCGAGCTCCTGCGCTAACCGGTCGGTGCGCACCCGGCCAGCCGGGTGCTTCCGCTAACGCTCGCGCAGCTCCTCGAGCTCGCGGCGCACGTCGTCCGCGCGGTCGCTGCCCTCGTCTCTCAGCTCCTCCAGCCTGCGCTCGAGCTGGCGTACGCGGGCCTTGCGCTCCGCCTTGGAGTCCAGCGAGTCGCCCAGGTCCTGAGCTTCTGTCTTGAGCTGCTCGGCCTCGGTCTGGAGCTGCTTGCCGGCGTCTCGCACCTGATCCTCGGCGTCGTCGCCGCAGGCTGCGAGCGCAAGCGCCCCCAAGAGGGCGAGCGTGAGCATTCGCCGCCGGACGGGCCGGCCAACAGGGCCTGGGCGATCTCTTGCGGATGCAGTCGTTTTCATTCAGATGGGTATGTACCACCTATTCAGAAACGGCCGAGTCTCTGAATGCCATGCGGCGTTCCTAGGCCGGGGGCCGTGTCTCCGCGCTGAATAACGCACCCGCGAGACCGCCAGCCCCCCGCAGGCCCAAACGCCGGAAGGAGGGCGCGCCTGATGAAACGGACGCTGCCTGCTCTCGCATCCATCGCCATCGTGTCAGTGCTGCCCGGGATTGCCATCGCGGCCCCAGCGGCACCCAAGGCCGGCGCCAAGAGCGTGTTCGGACCCGTCAAGGCCGTGGACTTCCGTCCCCTCAAGCGCCGCGAGCGCCCGCGCAAGGCGAAGGTCACCAAGGCGAGGATCGGCCCGAACGGACTGGTGGTGGCGCCCCCGTCGGCGCCGCCCGAGGTGGTCAGGATCATCAAGGCCGGCAACGAGATCGCCACCAAGCCCTACACGTACGGCGGCGGGCACGGCAACTGGAACGACTCCGGCTACGACTGCTCCGGCTCCGTGAGCTACGCGCTGCACGGGGCAGGGCTGCTCGACGTGGCGCTCGACTCGAACGGACTGGCCGCATTCGGCAAGCCGGGCCCCGGCCGCTGGGTGTCGATCATGGGCAACCCCCAGCACGCCTACATGGTTGTCGCTGGTGTGCGCTTCGACACAAGCTCCGGCAAGCAGACCGGCAACAGGTGGACCGCTGTAGACGGCTCCACGAGCGGGTATGCGGTGCGCCATCCCCCAGGGCTCTGAGGTAGGGGGATGACGCTCACCTCCCACTGGGGGATGGGCGATTACGCCGGCGGTTTCGGCCGCCTGGCGGATGCTTCGGGCACCACCCGACGTCGACGGTTTAGGTATGAGCAACCTAAGCCTTCACTCAGTAGCCCGGACCGCCACGAAGACCGCTCTCTGCGGCCTCGCAGTGGCCCTGGGAGCCGCCTCCCCGGCGGTGGCGAGCGCCGACACCGGCAGCGTCGCCAAGGCCTCACAGGCCGGTTGCGCCGGTGCCAACACGGCCACCACGAACGTCAAGCGCATCCGCAAGGTGCTGCTCTGCCTGCACAACACCGAGCGCCGCTCGCACGGACTCAGCAAGCTGCGCCTCAACCGCAGCCTGACCGGCGTCGCCACCAAGCACGCTCGCGACATGACCTCGCGTCACTACTTCGCCCACCTCTCGAGCGGCCGTCGCGACCACATGGACCGGATCGCCTCGAGCAGCTACCGGCCCAACGCGGGCTGCTGGACCGCCGGCGAGAACCTCTTCTTCTCCGACGGTGCCGAGACGCCCCGCCAGCTCTTCTCCGCCTGGATGCACAGCCCGGCACACCGCCAGAACATTCAGCGCGGCGGCTGGCACGACTTCGGACTCGGCGTGGTCAACACCTCGCCCAGCGGCAACAGCAACGGTCTCACGATCGTCGCCCTGTTCGGCCTCCGCGGACCCTGCAGCTAAGCTCCACACACCTGAAAAACAGCCGAGTTCCCGGCCGCCCATCGGCCGGGGAGCGGGGGACCCATGTTTTCGGGGCGAATCCAGGCAGGTGCCCGGTAGCGCCACTCTTCGGCGCGAGCCCGTCAGCTAACCCCGTAGGCGCTAGAAGAGAAGGAGTACCCCCGCGCCCATGAAGCGCCTGCTGCCGATCGTGCTCGGCGTCGCACTTGCTGCGGTCATCCCTGTGGCCGACGCGCTCGCCGCCCCCTACGCATCCCGGACCCTGCGCACGGGCTCGAGCGGCAGCGATGTGCGCTCGCTCCAGCGCTACCTCGACCGGGCCGGTGAGGACACCACCGCCGACGGCCAGTTCGGACCGGCCACCGCGGCGAGCCTGCGCGCGTTCGAGCAGGCCGAGGACCGCCGCGCGAACGGAGTGGCATCGCGCTCGGACCAGCGCCTCGTGCGCAGCCGCGCGGCCACCGCGGCCGAGGCGCCGCCGGAGGACGACGCCTACGCGGCGCCGGTGGCGGACGCGACGCTCTCCGCGAGCGGCGAGGCCGTGGCGCCCGCCGATGCTCCGGAGGAGGTCCAGGAGATCATCGCCGCGGGCAACCGGATCGCCCGCAAGCCCTACAAGTACGGCGGCGGACATGGCCGCTGGACCGACTCCGGCTACGACTGCTCCGGCTCGGTGAGCTATGCGCTGCACGCGGCGGGACTGCTCGACACGGCACTCGACTCGAGCGGCCTGGCCTGCATTCGGGGAGCGCGGCCGCGGCGGCTGGGTGACCATCCGCGCCAACGCGGGTCACGCCTACATGATCGTGGCCGGGCTGCGCTTCGACACGAGCGCGCGCAAGCGCGGCGGCTCCCGCTGGAGCACCCGCATGCGCTCCCCGCGCGGCTACGTGGCGAGGCACCCCGAGGGCCTCTGACCGCCCCCTGGGCCGAGGTGTCCACGCGATACATTCAAAGGTCGCGTGGCAGCCGATCCGCTCGCATCGTTCACACCCCAGGTCCGTGACTGGTTCACGCGCTCATTCGAGCGTCCCACCGCCGCGCAGGAGAAGGCCTGGCCCGCCATCGCAGGCGGCCGCAACGTGCTCGTGTCCGCGCCCACCGGCTCGGGCAAGACGCTCGCCGCGTTCCTCTGGGGACTCGACCGCCTGGTGGCCGAGCCCGCCGACCCGCGCCGCACGCGCCTGGTCTACGTCTCGCCGCTGAAGGCCCTCTCCTACGACGTGGAGAAGAACCTCCGCGCGCCGCTCAAGGGGATCGGCGGCGACGTGTCGGTGGCCATCCGCACCGGCGACACGCCGCAGAAGGAGCGCCAGGCGATGCTGCGCCACCCGCCGGACGTGCTCATCACCACGCCGGAGTCGCTCTACCTGATGCTCACCTCGCGGGCGCGGGAGTTCCTCGTGGACACCGAGGCGGTGATCGTGGACGAGATCCATGCCGTGGCGCGCACCAAGCGCGGCGCTCACCTTGCCCTCACGCTCGAGCGGCTGGAGCACCTCGCCGGCCGCCCGATTCAGCGGATCGGCCTGTCGGCCACGCAGCGCCCGCTCGAGGAGGTGGGCCGCTTCCTCGTCGGCACCGGCCGCGACTGCGAGGTGGTGGACGCCGGCGTGCGCAAGCCGCTCGACCTGAAGATCCACGTGCCCGTGGAGAACATGCGCGAGCCCGACGCGCCGGACATCGGCCATCCGGCGATCGAGACCGTCGGCACGGCCGCGGGCGGCGGCGACCTGATGGGGCACGGCCTCGGATCCGCGGAGGAGCCTGCGGCCACGCAGCGCTCGATCTGGCCGGCCATCTACCCCGAGCTGCTCAAGCTGGTCGAGGAGCACCGCTCCACCATCGTCTTCGTGAACAGCCGGCGCGGCGCGGAACGGCTGGCGGTCCGTCTCAACGAGCTCGCGGGCGAGGACGGGGAGCCCGCCGCCATAGCCCGCGCGCATCACGGTTCGCTCGCGCGCGAGGAGCGCCTGATCGTCGAGGACCTCCTGAAGTCGGGCGAGCTGCCCTGCCTCGTGGCCACCTCTTCGCTCGAGCTCGGCATCGACATGGGCGCCGTGGACCTGGTGATCCAGGTGGAGTCGCCCAAGTCGGTCACCGCCGGACTCCAGCGGATCGGCCGCGCGGGCCACGGGGTCGGCGAGGTGTCCGAGGGCCGGATCTTCCCCAAGTTCCGCGCCGACCTCCTCGAGTGCGCCGTGCTGGTCAAACGGATGCGCGACGGCGAGATCGAGACCACCGTGATCCCGCGCAACCCGCTCGACGTGCTCGCCCAGCAGATCGTGGCCACGGTGGCCACCGGCGACGACTGGCGGGTGCCGGAGCTCCACGAGATGGTCCGCCATGCGTATCCCTTCTCGGAGCTCTCACGTGAGCTGCTCGACAGCGTGCTCGACATGCTCGACGGCCGCTACCCGAGCGAGGAGTTCTCCGAGCTGCGGCCGCGAATCGTCTGGGATCGGGTGGAGGACACGATTCGAGCGCGGCGCGGCGCGCTCCAGCTGGCGGTCACGAACGCGGGCACGATTCCCGACCGCGGCCTCTTCGGCGTTCACCTTCCCGACGGGCGGCGCGTGGGCGAGCTGGACGAGGAGATGGTCTACGAGGCCCGTCCGGGCCAGACCTTCCTGCTGGGGGCGAGCACCTGGAGAATCGAGGAGATCACCCACAGCAAGGTGGTGGTCACGCCCGCGCCCGGGGCGCCCGGGGCCATCCCGTTCTGGAAGGGCGAGGGGATCGGGCGCCCCAAGGAGCTGGGCGCGGCCATCGGGGCGTTCTCGCGCGAGGCCGTGGACCGCGACCCCGCCGAGCTGGCGGCCGAGTACGACCTGGACGAGCGCGCGGCCCGCAACCTGTCGAGCTACCTGCGCGAGCAGCGCGACGCCACACGCGTGGTCCCGTCCGACCGCACGATCGTGGTGGAGCGCTTCCGCGACGAGATCGGCGACTGGCGGCTGTGCGTGCTCTCCCCGTTCGGCGGCCGCGTGCACGCCGCCTGGGCGCTGGCCCTCTCGGCGCGCATCCGCGACGACTTCGGGCTCGAGTCCGACGCGATCTGGTCGGACGACGGGATCATCGTCCACCTCCCCGACGCCGACGAGCCGCCCTCCGCCGACCTGGTGATGGTGGAGCCGGACGCGATCGAGGAGCTGGTGGTGCGCGAGCTGGCCGGCTCGGCGCTGTTCGGAGCGCGCTTCCGCGAGAACGCCGCCCGTGCGCTGCTGCTCCCCCGCGCCTACCCCGGCAAGCGCACGCCGCTGTGGCAGCAGCGGCTCAAGGCGCAGTCCCTGCTCGAGGTGGCCAAGCGCTACGGCCAGTTCCCGATCGTGCTCGAGACCTACCGCGAGTGCCTGCGCGACGTGCTCGACCTGCCGGGCCTGGAGGAGCTGCTGCGCGGCCTCCACACGCGCGAGCTCTCGCTCGTCGAGGCGGAGACCCAGCGCGCATCGCCGTTCGCCTCGTCGCTGCTCTTCGACTACGTGGCCACCTACATGTACGAGGGCGACACGCCCAACGCGGAGCGGCGCGCGGCGGCGCTGGCGCTCGACCGCGACCTCCTGCGTGAGCTGCTCGGGCAGGAGGAGCTGCGCGAGCTGATCGACCCCGCCGCGCTGGAGGAGGTGGAGACGGATCTCCAGCGCATCAGCGACCGCACCCGGGCCGCCAACTCCGACGGGCTCCACGACGTGTTGCGCGCGCTGGGTGACCTGACTGTCGACGAGGCGCAGGTGCGGACCCTCGACGCCGTGTCGGCCAAGCGCATGCTGCTCGAGCTCGAGAAGCAGCGCCGCGCCGTGCGGATGCGGATCGGCGGCGAGGAGCGCTGGATCGCCTCCGAGGACGCCGGGCTCTTCCGCGACGCGCTCGGCGCCGTGCCGCCCGGCGGCCTGCCGGACGCTTTCCTCGAGGAGGTGGAGGAGCCGCTCGCGCGGCTGGTGCGTCGCTATGCGCGTACCCATGGGCCGTTCACCACCGCTGAGCCGACCGGCCGCTACTCGGTGGACATGGGGCCGGTGCTGCGCGAGCTCGAGCAGAGCGGGAAGCTGATCCGCGGCGAGCTTCGGCCCGGGGGAAGCGAGCGCGAGTGGTGCGACGCCGACGTGCTGCGCCGGCTGCGGCGCGCCTCGCTGGCGTCGCTTCGCCGCGAGGTCGAGCCCGCCGAGCAACGGGCGCTCGCCCGCCTGCTGCCGGCCTGGCAGAGCGTGGACTCGGCGCCGGCCGGCGGCGCCGGGGTCGACCGTCTGCGGGAGCAGCTGGTGCCGCTTCAGGGACTGGCGCTGGCGCCCGAGGTGTGGGAGCGGGACGTGCTTCCGCGACGGGTCGGCAGCTACTCGCCGGGCTGGCTGGACCAGCTCACGGCCAGCGGCGAGCTCGTATGGGTCGGGGCCGGCTCGCTCGGACGCCGCTCGGGCCGGGTGGCGCTGTACTTCCGCGACGACGTTCGCTGGCTCGGCCCGCCTCCGGTCAAGGGCGATCCGCCGTCGGAGCCCATCCATCAGACCATCCGAGCGCGGCTGGAACGCGGCGCCGCGTTCTGGACGGACCTCCTGGCCGACCTGGCCGAGACCGAGCCCGTCGAGCTGCAGGAGGGCCTCTGGGATCTCGTCTGGGCCGGCGAGGTCACCAACGACGCGTTCGCCCCGCTGCGCGCGCCGCGGCTGACGCTTGCGCGCCGCGAGCGCGACGCCGGCCGCCGCTTCGCGCGCCGCCGCAGGCCCGGGGCGCCCCAGGTGCAGGGCCGCTGGTCGCTCACCGCGCCGCTGTTCGCCGATGCGCCGTCGTACGGGCCTCGGATACGGGCGCTGGCCGAGCTGCTGCTGGAGCGCTACGGGATCGTCACGAGGGAGACCGTGCTGGCCGAGGGCATCCCCGGCGGCTTCGCGGCGATGTACGGGGAGTTCGCCAACCTGGAGACGCTGGGCACCGCCCGGCGCGGCTACTTCGTGGAGGGGCTGGGCGGCGCCCAGTTCGCACTCCCGGCGGCGATCGAGCGGCTGCGCAGCCTGCGCACCGACGAGCCGGCCGGAGCTCAGGTGCTCGCGGCCACCGACCCCGCCAACGCCTACGGAGCGGCCCTGCCGTGGCCCCGCCGCGACGACGAGTCCGCGCGCCGCCCGGCGCGCGTGCCGGGTGCCTATGTGGTCACGCTGGACGCCGAGCCGGCGCTCTACGTGGAGCGCGGCGGCAAGGGCCTGGTGCCGCTGCGCGACCCCGACGAGTCATGGCTGCGCCCGGCGCTGGAGGCGCTGGCCGAGGCGGTGCGCCGCGGCCGCGTGGCCCGGCTGAGCCTGGAGCGCTTCGACGGCGAGCCCGTGGTGGGCACGCCGGCGGGAGCGCTGCTGGTGGAGCTCGGGTTCCGGCAGGGGCCGCGGAAGCTGACGCTGAGCGCCTAGCCGTGGACGGCCTCGATGACTCAGAGGCGCTGCGAGAGCTCGAGCGGGTCCCGGTCGATCTGCCCGAGGGGCTGGACCTCGCCTGGCTCGGAGTCTCCGGCTACCGGCTGACCTACGAAGGCGTCTCGCTCTTCATCGATCCCTACGTCTCGCGCGTGCCGCTGCGAGCGTTCCTGCTGCGCCGCCGGACACTCCCGGACCCGCGTCTTCGTGGATCGATGCGGAGCGAAGGCGTACGGCTCGGCATCGCTGGCCCACCTGATGCGCCTGCACGGCCTCGGCGACCTCGCCGCGGAGGTGACGCCGCACGAGCCCTACGAGCTGGGTCCGTTCGTGGTGCGGTTCATCCCCAGCCGCCACTCGAAGCTCCTGTTCGGGCGGAAGATCCCGATGGACGGCCCGCTCACCTGCGAGCACCTGGATGGGCTCGCTCCCGGCGCCTACAGGTGCGGCGCTGTCTACGGCATCAGGATCGAGGTGGCCGGCATCGCCCTCTACCACCAGGGCAGCGCGGACCTGAACGACTCCGAGCTGCGTGACGGCCCGGTGGACGTGTTTCTCGCGGGAGTGGCCGGGCGCAACGTCACGCCGCACTACTGGGAGCGCATCCTGCCGAAGCTCGATCCGCGCGTGGTCGTTCCCACGCACTACGACAACTTCTTCTCGCCTCTGGGCGTGCCCCAGGACTTCGTCAGGCGGGTCAACCTCTCCGATGTCCCGGGCGAGGTCCACCGCGTCGCGCGCGATGCCACCGTCGCGGCCTTCCCGCGAATCGATGCCTGAGGCCTTCACGAAAGTCAGCTTGGCCGCGGTCGACGACGTGGCCCCGGCGAACGGGTTCGGCGACCGCTGGGAAGCGCGGGTCGCGCGCGACGCCCTGGCCGCCGAGCGCACCGGTGTCGCGCTGTTCCGCCTGCTTCCCGGCAAGCGCAGCCCATTCACTCATCGCCACACCGACGCCGAGGAGATCTATGTCGTGCTCAGCGGAAGCGGCCGGGTGAAGCTCGCTGGCGAGCTCTTCGACGTCGGTCCGCTGGACTCGATCCGCGTGGCGCCCGCGACGGCGCGGGCGTTCGAGGCCGGACCGGACGGCCTGGAGTTCCTGGCCTTCGGTGCTCACCACCCCGGCGACGGCGAGCCGGTGGAAGACCCCTGGACCGATCGATAGGCGTCAATCGACGATCTTCCAGAAGGAGTCCTTGCGGCTGATCTTGCCGTCGGTGAACTCGAACAGGTCGCAGCCGCGCACCTCGATGGGCTCTCCGGTCTGCTGGGTGCCGCGGATGATCCACTCCGACACTCCGCGGTCACCGCAGGTCCAGTGGCGGTCGTCACCGTAGTGGATGTCCGGAATCCCGTCGAGCCGCGCCTGAATCCCCTTCCTGGCCTCCTCCCTGCCGACAAGACGGTGCCCTCCGGGCGCCGGCCCGCGCGGCATGTCGAAGACGACGTCGTCGGTGAAGAACGACATGATCGCGTCGACATCGTGCGCGTTGAAGGCGTCGAGAAACGCCTGAAGCGACGGCGTCGCGGGGTTCGTGTCGGTCATGGGCTCGTGTCCTCCTTCAGCTCCGCCAGCAGCGGGGCGTGATCGCTCGGCTTAGGACCCTTCCGGAAGTCTCTCTCGACCGCACATGACACCAGCCGCTCCGCCAGCGGCGGCGACAGCAGCACCGCGTCGATCCGCAGCCCGAGGCCGCGGCGGAAGTGGCCCTGGCGGTAGTCCCACCAGGTGAAGCCGGGCTCCTCGGGCTCGAGCGACCGGTAGGCGTCGATCATGCCCGCGTCGAGCAGCGCGGCGAAGCGCTCGCGCTCTGCCGGGGCCACGTGGGTTTCGCCCCTGAACGCCACCGGGTCGTACACGTCGAGGTCAGCCGGGCACACGTTGAAGTCCCCTGCCACCACCAGCGGCCCGGACGCGAGTGCGTCGATCCGGGCCGCCAGCGCCTCCAGGAAGCGCAGCTTGTCCACGTAGGTCGGCGTGTCCACGGCGCGGCCGTTCGGCACGTAGACGGTGACCACCCGGACGCCGTCCACGGTGGCCTCGAGCCAGCGCGCCTCGTCCGGCGCCGGCTCGCCCTCCAGCCCGGCAGCCACATCCGACACGGACGCGCTCACGGGTGCGGCGATCGCCACGCCCGCCCAGCGGCCGGCGCTGTGGTGCACGGCCTGGTACCCGGCGGCCTCCAGCTCCATCAGCGGGAATGTGTCCGGGTCGCTCTTGGTCTCCTGCATCAACAGCAGGCCGGGGCGGTGGAGCTCCAGGAAGTCGAGCACCCGAGGCATCCGGAGCTTCAGCGAGTTCACGTTCCAGGTGGCGATCTTCACGGCGCCTGAGCCTATGCTGCGACCAGTGCCGCTGGTGGCCTACATCGACACGCCAGGTCCGGCCCAGCCGGACCGCCGGCCATGGGAGCCCGACTGGGCCATCTGGCGTCCCGCGGCGGGCGCGGTCGCCGCCGGGTTCGGCGCCGGCCACGTGCACGGAGCGGCGGCTCTAGCGCTCATCCTCATCGCCTTCGGGCTGGGGTGCCGCGCCCTCGACGCCGCGCTCCCCTACCGCCAGGGTTTGCGCGAGCACCGGCAGTGACGCGTATCTAGATTCAAGCCATGCCTGAGGGCGACACGATCCACAACGCCGCTCGGCGCGTAGGCGCCGCGCTGGTGGGCAAGCCGATCGAGACGATCGAGACGCCGCAGCGCCGTCACGCGATGGACCGCTGGCCCGAGCGCCTCCACGGGCGCGGTGTCCGCTCGGTGGACGCGCACGGCAAGCACCTGTTCCTGCGCTTCGAGGGCGACCTCACCCTCCACTCCCACCTGCGCATGGGCGGCGCCTGGTCGGTCTATCGCCGCGGCCAGCGCTGGCGGCGCAGCCCGCGACGCGCCTGGCTCGTGATCCGCACGCCGGAGCACGAGGTGGTGCAGTTCGACGGGCCGGTGCTGGAGCTGATGACCGACTCGCGCACGCGCTTCGACCAGCGACTCGCCAACCTGGGTCCCGACCTGCTGGCGGACAGCTTCGACGAGCCGGCCTTCCTGCGGCGCCTGCGCGAGGACGATCAGAGCCGTGGCATCGCCGACGCCCTGCTCGACCAGCGGACCATCGCGGGCATCGGGAACCTCTGGAAGGCCGAGGCGTGCTTCCTAGCCGGCGTGAACCCGTGGCGGCCGCTCAGCGAGGTGACGGACGATCAGGCTCTCGAGATCGTCGCCGGCATCCGCCCGCTCATGCAGGCATCCGCCGAGGGAGGCTTCCAGCAGCGCGACCCATGGGTCTTCGAGCGCCACGGCCGCCCCTGCCGGCGCTGCGGCACCATCGTCAAGGCCCGCGGCCAGGGCGACGACAACCGCACCACCTACTGGTGCCCCACGTGCCAGGCATGATCCGCGTAGGGCACAAGGGCGCCGACCACGTGGCGCCCGGCAACACGATCGAGAGCTTCCGAGCCGCGCTCGAGCACGGCGTGGACATGATCGAGTTCGACATCCTGAAGACGCGCGACGGGCGGCTGATCCTGGCGCACGACTACGAGGACGCCCAGCGCCCCGATGCGCTGACGCTCGATGAGGGGCTCGACCACCTGGCCGGCGGCGAGTACGGGCACCTGCAGTTCGACGTGGACCTCAAGCAGCCCGGATTCGAGCGCGAGGTGGTGGACGGCCTCGAGCAGCGGGGCCTGGCCGATCGCTCGCTCGTGTCGACGATGTACGTGGAGAGCCTCGACAGGCTGGGCGAGCTGCGGCCGGGCCTGCGACGCGGATGGTCGGTGCCACGCGTGAAGCGCGACTACACGCGCTCGGTCCTGGCCGTGCCGGCCTACGCGGTGATCCGCTGGATGCGCGCGCGGCTGCCGCGTCAGGCGGCGGCGCGCATCCGTGCCGGCGGCTGCGAGGCGGTGATGGCCCACCGGTTTCTGGTGGGAGCCCGGCTGGTACAGGCGGTCCACGAGGCGGGCGGCGAGGTGTACGTGTGGACGGTTGACGACGCGCCCCGCATCAGGGCGTTCGAGGCGCTCGGCGTGGACGGCGTGATCACGAACGACCCGCGCCTGTTCGACGCCGGCTAGGAGAGAGCGCAGGCGGCCTGGGAGCCGCCGATGTCGCTGGCCATGCCCGCCTGGCTGACGGTCTGGCTCGAGCGGACGACCTTGGCCCCGTCGCGCCACTGCACGTCGGCGACGGCGCGAAGCTGCTTGGTGCGGCCATCCGCGGGCTGGTCGAGCTGGAAGGTGTAGCCGCCCTGCTGGGCCGTCTGCCGGGCACTCCCGACCTCCAGCCACGGCGAGGCGGACACGCCGTCCACCGGCAGCCACGCGCCCTGCGTCTCGCTGTACCACTGAAGGCTGAGACGGGCATAGAGCAGCTGGTCGCCGCCGTTGCCAGGCACACCCACGCGAGCACCCACCTGGTTCGAGGCGGGATCGCACACGTTGACGGTCGCCCACGGCTGGACGATCGGCTCCTCCTCCGCGGCGGCATGGCCGACCACGGCTAGAGCGAGCGCGGCGCAGAGCGCCACAGGGACGATGATCCGTATCACCAGAGGACTAATCGGCGGTGCGGCGAGGAACCTGAAGCGGTGGTCTGCATGAGATGTTTCACTGGAGCCGTGTGATGGATCAGCCACCTGGTCGTAGTACCGACATGGAAGCCGGGATGAGCGCCACGATCGCGGGAGGCCCGCCGCTCGCCGTGCCGTCAGAGGCCGAGTCCTTCGCCGAGCTCTACGAGCGCTGCTTCACGCGCGTCTACGGCTACGTGGCGTCCCTGCTGCGCGACCGCTCCGCGGCGGAGGACGTGACCGCTCAGGCGTTCGAGCGCGCGTACCGCAAGCGCTCGAGCTACCGCTCGGGACGCGGCAGCGCAGAGGCGTGGCTGTTCGGGATCGCCCGCAATGCCGCCCTCGACGAGCTGCGGCGCCGCAAGCGCCACGCGCAGCTCGACGACGAGCCCGAGGACCGCACCCTGCCGGGTCCGGACGAGCAGGCCGAGGCCGCGCTCAAGCGCGACGTCGTCCGGGCCGCGCTCTCCACGCTCGACCCCCGCGATCGCGACCTCGTGGCGCTCAAGTTCGCCGGCGGTCTCTCCAACGCGGAGATCGCGCGCGTGCTCGCCACCAGCGAGTCCAACGTGGGCACCCGTCTACACCGAACCGTCACAAAGCTGAGGAAGGCCTGCGATGAACTCGCCTGAGAGCACCCTTGAACGAGACCTCCGCGCGATCGACGACGCCCTCGAGGGGGCGCCGCGCGACCCGCGGCCGGAGGTGGGCGCGCTCCAGGACCTGGCGCTCGCGCTGAGCGCCGACGCGCCGCGGCCCGACCCCGAGTTCGCGGAGATCCTTCGCGAGCGCTCAAAGGCGGGCTTCCCGGCGCGCGATGGCTCTGCCCGTACGCGGCTGTCCCGCCTGAGGGCTCCCCGGTGGCAGGGCCTGCTGCCAGCGGCCGGCTTCGCCTGCGTGCTGGTCGTGGCCCTGACCGTGGCCGTGGTGGCCCTGCCGAACGGCGACTCGGTGCAGGACAGCGGCGACTCCGGCGGCAGCGTCGCCGTGGACTCCGGTGGCGGCGGCTCGGCCGAGTCCGTGGCGCCGGCCGAGCCCGCCCCACAGCTGTCGCGAAAGGCAGCTCCCGACGCCGCGGCGGACAGCGCCGTCCCGCCGGTCGCCCCCGCCCCGGACGGCGGCTTCGCACCCGGCGCCGGCAATCGCAAGATCGAGCGCTCGGTGGCTCTCGAGCTGGCGGCTCCCGTCGATCGGATGGAGCGTCTCGGCGAGCAGGTGACCGCGGTCACCAACCGCTACGGCGGCTTCGTGCTCAGCTCGTCGCTCACCACGGGCGAGGACGACGCGGGCGGTGACTTCGACCTGCGCATACCCGCCACGCGGCTGCGGCCCGCGCTGCGCGACCTGGCCGGCCTGGCCACGGTGCGCTCTCAGAGCCAGTCCGGGCGCGACGTCACGCGGCAGCACGTGACGGCCCAGGACCGGCTGGCCTCGGCCCGCGCCGAGCGCGCCAGCCTGCTGCGCCGCCTCGAGCTGGCCGACACCGACGAGGCGGCCGAGGGCCTGCGGCAGCGGCTCGACCTGGTGGCGATCGAGATCCGCGGGCTGCGCTCGCAGCTCCGCTCCCTGCGGCTCAGCACCAACTACGCGACCGTGACCGTGTCGCTGGTCACCGGGAAGGGCGACTCAGGCTCCTCCGGCGCCTTCGGGGACGCCCTCGACGATGCCGGAGACCTGCTGGTCGGCACGGCCGGAGTGCTCATCCGGGTGCTGGCACTCGCCCTCCCACTCGGGCTGCTGGCGCTGGCCGCGTGGCTCGGCACGACCTCCTTCCGGCGCCGCCGCCGCGAGTCAGCTTTGGTCTGAGTCCAAGAGCAGGTCCATGAGCAGGTTGTCGTGCCAGCTGCCGTCGGCGCCGCGCTCGACCTTCCTCATCACGCCCACCGGCCGGAACCCGACGGACTCGTAGGCGGCAATTGCCCGCTCGTTGGCCACGGCCGGGTCGATCGTGAAGCGCCGGCGGCCGCGCTCCGCCGCGAACCACCGGATCAGCGTTCGCAGCGCCTCGGGGCCCAGCCCGCGGCCCTGATGCGACGGCGCCAGGAAGATGTCGAGGCCGAGCGCCTGCCAGTCGCGGTCGGTGTCGTCGTTGAAGGCGAGCCAGCCCACGAGGTCCCCCTCGACCTCGATGCCGAACGCCGCGCCGTCGTTGCGCAGATCCTCGCGAACGGCCTCCGGAGTGTCGGGAGGGCTCCACCACTCGCTCACTCCCGGGGCTCCCACGATCTGCGCGAGCAGGTCGAGGTCCTCCGGGCCGAGCGGCCGCAGGCGCAGGCGATCTCCGTCGATGGCCGGCAGGTTCACCCTGCCATCCTGACAAGCGGGCTTCAACGGCGAGAGGGAAGGACGTACATGACACAGCGCACGCTCGGGGACCTCGAGGTCTCCGCCATCGGTCTCGGCTGCATGGGCATGTCGGAGTTCTACGGAGCCACCGACGAGGACCAGTCCATCGCCACGATCCGGCGCGCCCTCGATCTGGGTGTCACGTTCCTCGACACCTCCGACATGTACGGCAGCGGTCACAACGAGCAGGTGATGGGCCGCGCCATCGCCGACCGCCGCGACGAGGTGCAGCTGGCCACCAAGTTCGCGATCCGGCGCGACGACTCGGGCAACCGCTCGATCGACAACAGCCCCGAGTGGATCCCCCGGGCCTGCGACGCATCCCTGCGCCGCCTGGGCGTGGACCACATCGACCTCTATTACATGCACCGCCGCAACCCGGACGTGCCGATCGAGGAGAGCGTGGGCGCCATGGGCGAGCTCGTGAGCGCCGGCAAGGTGCGCCACCTCGGACTCTCCGAGGTCAGCGCCGACACGCTGCGCGCGGCGCAGGACGCGCACCCGATCACGGCGCTCCAGAGCGAGTGGTCGCTCTTCACGCGCGAGATCGAGGAGGAGATCATCCCCACCGCGCGCGAGCTTGGCGTGGGAATCGTGCCCTACAGCCCGCTCGGCCGCGGCGAGCTCACCGGCTCGCTGGACATCGAGGCGGACGACGACTTCCGGCGCTTCCTCCCGCGCTTCCAGGAGGGCAACCGCCAGCACAACCAGGCGCTCCTGGCGAGCGTGCGGGAGATCGCCGAGGACGTGGGCTGCACGCCGGCTCAGCTCGCCCTGGCGTGGCTCCTGCACCAGGGCGACGACGTGGTGCCGATCCCCGGCACCAAGCGCGAGAAGTACCTGGAGGAGAACGCGGCCGCAGTGGAGGTGGAACTCACGTCACAGCACCTCGACGCGCTCGACCAGGCGCTGCCAGCCGGGTCGGTGGTCGGCGAGCGCTACCCGGCCGAGGGCATGACCACGGTCGAGCGCTAGGCCTCGTGCTCGACGCGCACTGAGAAGCCCTCGGCCCGGGCGGCTTCGAGGATCTCGTCGCTGTTCTCGGGTCCGCTCGTCTGGAGCACGAGCTTGATCGCCGTCTCACCCACGTGCAGCTCCACGCCGTCGCGCAGGTGCTCCACGTCCACGACGTTCCCGCCGTGCTTCGCGACGATGGCCAGCAGGCTCGAGAGCGCGCCGGGGCGGTCCGGCACCACCGTGGACAGCACCACCCGGCGGCGCGCCACGGTTTCGCCGAGGCGGATGCACTCGGACAGCAGCGAGGCGTCCACGTTCCCTCCCGAGAGCACGGCGCAGATCTCGCCCTCCTCGGGCGCCGGCACGCGACCGTGCATCAGCGCCGCCACGGCCACCGCGCCCGCCCCCTCCACCACGAGCTTCGAGCGCTCGAGCAGGAGCACCATCGCCTCCGCCACCTCGTCGTCGGACACGGTCACGACCTCGCTCACGTAGCGCTCCACGATCGGCAGGGTGTAGTCCCCGGGGCGCTTGACCGCGATCCCGTCGCAGATCGTGTTGGCGGAACGGGCGCCGATCGGCCGGTGTGCGGCGAGCGAGTCGATGTACGGGGCGCACCCCGCGGCCTGCACTCCCACCACGCGCGCGTCCGGGAGCGCCGCGGCCACGGCAAGGCCGATGCCCCCGGCCAGCCCGCCGCCGCCGAGCGGGACCACGACCACCCGCGTGGCGGGCGCCTGCCGCGCGATCTCGAGTCCCACGGATGCCTGGCCGGCCACGACCGCGGGCTGGTCGAACGCGTGGAGCACGCGCATTCCGCGTTCTTCCGCGAGACGCGCCGCCTCCGCCTGGGCCTCGTCGTAGCCGCCGTCCACGAACGTCACCTCGCCGCCGTACTGCCGCACGGCGGCCACCTTGGCGAGCGACGCCCGCTCGGGCATCACGAGCAGCGCGTGGCTGCCCGCCGCGCGCGCGGCGAACGCCACCGCCTGAGCGTGGTTGCCCGCGCTGGCCGCGACCACGCCGGCGGCCAGCTCGGCTTCCGACAGCTGCCGGATGGCGTTGGTGGCTCCGCGCGCCTTGAACGATCCGGTCACCTGGAGGTTCTCGGCCTTGAGCGTCACGCGCGCCCCGACACGGCGCGAGAGCTCGCCGGCGGGCAGCACAGGGGTCTCCCTCACCGCTCCCGCGATGGCCTCGGCAGCCTCGTAAAGCTCCCGCTCGCTGATCTGTTCAGGCGCTACTGCCATCGCAACAGGGTCACCACCTGAGATTATGCGCCCATGGCCACGGCCGAGGAGACCGCCCGTCTACTCGCGAACACAGAGGTCTTCGCCGGCCTCGAGCAGCGCGAGCTCGAGGAGGTGGCGATGGTGGCGGTCCCGCGCCGGTGGGATCGCGGCGAGATCCTGTTCCGCGAGGGCGACACCGGAGATACCTGTTACCTCATGCGCGACGGCGCCGTGCTGCTCACGCGCGAGCACCAGGACGGGCGCCTGGTGGCGCTGGCGGAGTTCCGAGCCGGGGACCTGTTCGGCGAGCTGGCCATGTTCCGCGGCGAGACCCGGTCGGCCACGGCCGAGGCGATCGAGGACACCTCGGCGGTGGCACTCCTGGCCGCCGACATGCAGCGGCTGATCCGCCGCAACCCCGACCTTGCGCTCAAGCTGCTCGCCGCCCTCGCGGAGCGGGTGAGCACCACGACCGAGCGGCTGCTCAAGCAGTCCTTCCAGACGGTGGCCGGTCGCGTGGCGAGCACGCTGCTCGCGCAGACCGTGGTGCGCCAGGCCGAGGGCGCCTCCGAGAGCGACGTGCTGATCCGCGCCACCCAGGCCGAGATCGCACAGCTGTCGGGCACCTCGCGAGAGAGCGCCAGCCGTTTCCTTGCCACGCTCGAGCGGGCCGGGCTGGTCACCCTCGGCAGGGGAAAGGTGACCGTGCATGAGCCGGGGAGACTCCGGAACTACATTCACTGACGCCCGCCGGCGCATGGTCCGCCGGCAGCTGCGCGAGCGCGGCATCCACGACGAGCGCGTGCTGGCCGCCATGGAGGAGGTGCCCCGTGAGCGGTTCGTGCCCCGGGAGCTGCGCCGGCGCGCCTACCGGGACGGGGCGCTCCGCATCGGTGAAGGGCAGACGATCTCGCAACCCTGGATCGTGGCCTGCATGGCCCAGGCACTCGAGCTCCGGGGCCAGGAGCGCGTGCTCGAGGTGGGCACCGGGTCGGGGTACTCGGCGGCGGTGCTCTCGAGGCTCTGTGCGGAGGTGATCGCGATCGAGCGCTTCCCGAGTCTGGCCGGCACCGCGGCGGAGCTTCTGAGCGAGCTGGGTTACGACAACGTGGAGGTGCGCCACGGCGACGGCACCCTCGGCGCGCCGGACCGGGCGCCGTTCCGGGGTATCTCGGTCACTGCAGCGGCGCCCCACGAGCCGCCCCCGGCCCTGCTCGACCAGCTGGCTCCGGGCGGAACCCTGGTGTGTCCCGTGGTGCGCGGCGGGCGCGAGGTCCTCGTGCGTGTCAGCGACGGGGAGGAGGAGTCGCTCGCGTCGGTGCGGTTCGTCCCGCTGATCGCCGGGGAGGGGCCGGGTGACGCCACCGAACGCTAGGCTGCCCCGGTCGTGTTCGTCCTCAACTTCTACTCCCCGGTCTTCATCGACCAGCTCAAGCGGGGCCGCAAGACGGCCACGATCCGGCTCGGGAACAAGAGCAAGAAGTACCGCAAGGGCGAGGTGGTGATGATCACCGTGGGCTTCCAGCACTCGCCGCGCGAGCGCATCTTCGAGGCCGTGATCGACAGCGTGGACGTGAAGAAGGTCAGCGAGCTCTCGCGCCGCGACATCGAGCACGACAATCCCGAGTTCCGCCGGCTCGACGAGATGGTCCACTTCCTCGAACAGATCTACGGCCGCAAGGTCGATCAGAACGACGACGTGACCGTCGTGCGCTTCTCACAGATCTCGGACCGCCCGTCCGAGATTCGCGAGCGGCTCAGGCCCGACGCGCCCGCCCAGAACTAGGCGCGCAGGCTCGCCTTCTCCGGGATTTGGCACTCTAAGTGCTAGAGTGCCAACCCCGGCACTCCGCATGCTCGAGTGCCAAGAATCTGCAAGTACGCACCCCAAGACGGAGGTTCCTGCGCATGAAGCTGAAGCCCCTGGGCGATCGCGTGATCGTCAAGGCAATCGAGGAAGAGGAGACCACTGCCAGCGGCATCGTCCTCCCGGACACCGCCAAGGAGAAGCCGCAGCGCGGCAAGGTCCTGGCAGCCGGCGACGGCAGGTGGGACGAGGATGGCGAGAAGCGCATCCCGCTCGACGTGGCCGAGGGCGACGAGGTCCTCTACTCGAAGTACGGCGGCACGGAGATCGTCGTGGAGGGCGAGGATCTCCTCGTTCTGCGCGAGTCCGACGTGCTCGCAAAAGTCGGCTAAAGACTTAGACCGGATCAGGAGGAAAGAGAACACACATGGCTCACAAGGAGCTCAAGTACAACGCTGAGGCTCGGCGAGCGCTCGAATCGGGTGTCGACGCCGTTGCCAACGCCGTAAAGGTCACGCTCGGCCCCAAGGGCCGGTACGTCGTGATCGACAAGAAGTTCGGCGCACCGACGATCACCAACGACGGCGTGTCCATCGCTCGAGAGATCGAGATCGAGGACCCGTTCGAGAACCAGGGTGCCCAGCTCGTCCGCGAGGTGGCCACCGCCACCAACGACGTGGCGGGCGACGGCACCACCACGGCCACCGTGCTGGCTCAGGCCATCGTGCACGAGGGCCTGAAGAACGTGGCCGCCGGGGCGAACCCGCTGGCACTGAAGCGCGGCATCGAGAAGTCTGTCGACCAGGTCGTTGAGGCCATCGGCAAGCTCTCGAACGAGATCTCGGGCAAGGACCAGATCGCCCGCGTTGCAGCCATCTCGGCCGCTGACGACGAGATCGGCGACGTGATCGCCGACGCCATCGACCGGGTCGGCAAGGACGGCGTGGTCAACGTCGAGGAGGGCCAGACGTTCGGCATGGACCTCGAGTTCACCGAGGGCATGCAGTTCGACAAGGGCTACATCTCGCCCTACATGGTCACCGATCAGGACCGCATGGAGGCCGTGCTCGAGGATCCGTTCATCCTCATCGCCAACCAGAAGATCGGCTCGGTGCGCGACATCCTGCCGATCCTGGAGCAGGTGATCCAGTCGGGCAAGCCGATCCTGGTCATCGCCGAGGACGTGGAGGGCGAGACGCTCGCCACGTTCGTGGTCAACAAGCTCCGCGGCACCTTCACGGGCGTCGCGGTCAAGGCGCCGGGCTTCGGCGATCGCCGCAAGCGCATGCTCGAGGACATCGCGATCCTCACCGGCGGCGAAGTGATCACCGAGGAGATGGGCCTCAAGCTGGAGAACACGCAGCTCTCCCAGCTCGGTCGTGCCCGCCGCGTGGTGGTCACGAAGGACACGTCCACGATCGTGGACGGCGCTGGTGACGCGGAAGGCATCAAGGGCCGCATCAACCAGATCAAGAACGAGATCGAGAGCACCGACTCGGACTTCGACCGCGAGAAGCTGCAGGAGCGGCTGGCCAAGCTGGCCGGCGGCGTGGCTGTCGTGAAGGTCGGAGCTGCCACCGAGACGGAGATGAAGGAGAAGAAGCACCGCGTAGAGGACGCGCTGCAGGCCACCCGGGCCGCCCTCGAGGAGGGCATCGTCCCCGGCGGCGGCACCGCACTGCTCGGTGCTCAGAAGGCGATCACAGTCGACGCCTTCGAGGGCGACGAGCGCACCGGCGCGAAGATCGTGTTCCGGTCGCTCGAGGAGCCGCTCCGTCAGCTGGCCAACAACGCCGGGCTCGAGGGCTCGGTCGTGGTCAACGACGTGCGGAACGCCAAGGGCAAGAACCAGGGCCTGAACGCCGACAGCGGCGAGATCGTCGATCTCGTGGCAGCCGGCGTGATCGATCCGGCCATGGTCACCCGGTCGGCGCTCCAGAACGCCGCGTCAATCGCCAAGAACATCCTCACCACCGAGGCGATCGTCGCTGAGATCCCGGAGAAGGACGGCGGCGGGATGGGTGGCGGAATGCCCGGCGGTATGGACGGAATGATGTAAGACCCTCCGCTTCCGCGGTAGGTCTTTCGAGGGGCTCGGCGCCACGCGCCGGGCCCCTCGTCGTTTCAGGAGCGGCCCAGCACCGCGTCCATGGGAAGGGGGCGCACTCCGAGCCGCTCGGCGTCGGCCGTTCCCCGCGGCGTGGTCATCGGCTCCTCCATCAGCTCCGCCTCCTCCCAGGTGGCGAACGCCTTGGGGCCCGCCACGCGGCCGAGCGCCCGCAGCGAGCCGCGCACCACGGGGAGCGGCACGTTGAGCAGCCGCCTGCGGCGGCCGTTCGCCCTCAGAGCCACACGCACGATCTGCTCGTAGGAGATCGTCTGCGGCCCGGCCAGCTCGTAGCTGCGATGCGACGGTCCGCCGTTCGAGGACAGGGCCGCCGTCACGCAGTCGGCCACGTCCTCGGCCCAGATGGGCTGGTAGAGCGAGCGGCCCGCTCCCGACACCGGGATCGCGGGCAGGTAGGAGAAGCGCTCGAGCAGGGTGATCCAGGGATCGCCCGGGGCGTAGACGATCGACGGCGCGAACACCATCGTCTCGAGCTCGGCCGCCTCCACGGCGTCGGTGGCCAGGGCCTTGGCGCGGAAGAAGCGCGTGCGCGAGTGGTGCTCCGCCCCGAGCGCGGAGAAGAACACGAATCGGCGCGCCCCGGCGCGCTCGGCGGCGCGCACCAGCCGCAGCGTCGCCACGGCGTTGAGCTCCTCGATCGACGCGCGCGGCTGGTCCCGGATCGACCCAGCCAGGTGGATCACGGTGTGCACGCCGCGCAGCGCGTTGCGAAACGACGGCGGGTCGGCCAGGTCGCCGAGCGCGATCTGCACCCGCACGCGCGCGTCGCCCAGCCTCCGCGGGTCGCGCACCAGGCAGCGCACCGGCTCCCCCGAACTGGTCAGCCGGCGCAGCAGCGCCGACCCGACCGTGCCGCTTGCGCCGGTGAGCAGGATCACGTGGCCAGCCTAGTCAGCCTGGGAGCCGAGGCGGCCCGAGGGGACCCACAGGTACAATCCGCGCGCCTCGCGCCGCGGGCGCCCACCCGAGACGAGAAGGACGAGAAGGACCCCAATGGCCTATGTGATCGCCGAACCCTGCATCGACACGAAGGACAACTCGTGCGTCGAGGTGTGCCCGGTGGACTGCATCCACCCCACCCCCGATGAGGCTGACTACGAGAACGTCGTGCAGCTCTACATCGACCCCGAGGAGTGCATCGACTGCGACGCCTGCGTCGAGGCCTGCCCCGTGGACGCGTGCTTCGCCGAGGATCAGCTGCCCGACGAGTGGCAGAAGTACACGGAGGTCAACGCCGCGTACTTCAAGCAGAAGGCCGGCTAGGGCGCCATCGGCAGCGCTGTTCCGGTGACCTCCGGGATCGGAGGGCCGGAGGGCGCCTGGAACACGCCGAGCTCCTGCGGGGTGGCGGCGATCAGACCGCGCGCCGCGTGCAGGATGGCCTGCGACGCCGGGGCGTCGGGATCGTCGATCACGAGCGGCAGGCCGATGTCCGCGCTCACGCGCAGCTCTTCCTGGAGCGGGATCTTGCCGAGCAGCGGCACGTCGAGATCGTCGGCCAGAAGCTGACCTCCGCCCTCGCCGAAGATGGTGAAGCGCTCACCTTCGGGAGTGGTGAAGCCGGACATGTTCTCGATCACGCCGGCGATCTCGAGGTCGAAGCGCAGTGCCGTATCGGCTGCGCGCTTGGCCACGTGCTGGGCGGCCGGCTGCGGGGTGGTCACGATCAGGAAGCGCGCCTGCGGAAGCAGCTGCGCGAGCGTCATCGACACGTCGCCGGTACCGGGCGGCAGGTCGATCAGCAGGTAGTCGAGCTCTCCCCAGTCCACGTCCTCGAGGAACTGCTTGATGGCCTTGTGGAGCATCGGCCCGCGCCACGTGATGGCCTGGTCGCGCTCGGAGAGGAAGAACTCGATCGAGATCACCTTCACGCCGCCATGGGCCTCGAGCGGCAGGATCTTGCGCTCGGCGGAGACCCGTCGGCCGGCCGTGCACGCCGAGCATGCGCGGGATCGAGTAGCCCCAGACGTCGGCGTCCAGCGCGGCGGCCCGGTGGCCCTCGGCCTGCAGCGCGGCGGCCAGGTTGGCGGTGAGGGTCGACTTGCCGACCCCGCCCTTGCCGGATCCCACGCAGATCACGTTCTTCACGGCCGCGAGCGCACCCTCGGGGAGACCGCCCTGGCGGCCGAGCTTCTGCTGGAGGGTCTGCTTCTCGTCGTCGCTGAGAACGTCGAACGCGACGGTCACCGTCTCCACCCCGTCGAGGGCCGACACGCTCTCGATCACGGCCTTCTCGAAGTGGGCCCGGATCGGGCAGCCCGGAGTGGTGAGCGACACCACTACGTCCACGCGACCCTGCGACGGCTGCTCGATCGAGCGGACCATTCCCAGGGTGACGATGTCCTTGCGCAGCTCGGGGTCGATGACGGCGCGGAGCGAGTCGCGAATCTGGCTCTCGGGAGGCATGTGGCCCGATTGTCGCAGACGCGAATTCGACCTTCGCCGGAGCTCTCCAGAAAGGCCGACGGCGCCCCGAGGGGCGCCGTCGACTGAGGGAGGAGAGATACTGCACTGCCGGGTTTGGCCGGCAGCCTCACCCCGGCCCCGGTCTCTCCAACCGGGCGGGGGGAAGTGCTCGCTCTAGACGGCTCTAGGCGAGGGCGCCGACGCGCTGCGCGAGGCCCTCGGCCTGACGCTGCGCCTCGCGGCCGGTGGCCTTCACCTGACGCTCGGCGTCCTTGCGCACGCCCTTGACCGTGCGGACGGCCTTGGTGCGACGCTGGCGCAGCTCGCGCTCGAAGCGGGTGCGGGTGCGCTTGACCTCGCGGAGGGCACGGTTGCGCGCGGTGTTGCCGCGACGCTCGAACTTCCGCAGGTTCGTCGAGACGCGCTTCTGGAGCTTGCCGAGCTCCTTCTCGGCGCTCTCGCGACCCTCGACGTACGGCTTGGCGGCCTCGACGAGGGTGTCACGCGCCACGAGGGCGGCACCGACGGGGATCAGGACGGCACGCTCGGCCTGGGCCTGAACGGCGGCGGCGGTCGAGAGCTCGGCCTGCGCGCGGGTGGCGGCGGCCTTGCGGGCGGACTGGCTGCGCTTGGCGGCGTTACGCCGACGGGTGGCGGCGGCCTTCTGGGCGGTCGCCTTGCGCTGCTGCTCGGTCTGGGTAGCCATTTGTCGACTCTCCTTCCCCGCTGTTCGGGGTGTTCGGGATGCTTATTAGTTCTAAGTTCGGTAGGAATATACCATCGAACACACGTTTGTAAACCGCCGCGGTGCGGAGGTTACGGCGAAGAGGCGAGAGGATCTAGGCCGCTGCGGGGTGGCCGACTCGTTCGAGCCAGGCGTGCGGATCGTTCAGCTCGTGCGGATCCGGCAGGGCCGCGGGCTCGCTCCACACCGCGCCCAGCGCCGTCATGCCGCCCTGCTCCACCACGGCGTCGCAGAAGGACTTGCCCAGCTCGTACTGGGCGAGCTTCAGGTCCAGCCCGAGCAGGCGCTCCACCACGCGCTCGGGCGCCGAGCGCGTGCTGCGGCGGCGGTGCCATCGCGGCGCGGAGCGTTCCGAGGTCCGGGATCAGGCGCTCGCCGAGCGAGTCCATCACGTGCTCGGAGTGGCCCTCGATCACGGCCATGGCCGCCTGCAGGCGGGCCATCACGGAGCGCTGCTCGCGCGTCTGGATCAGCGCGGCCAGCCCACCCTCTCGGAACGTCTCGACGAGCCGGCTCGGGTTCGGCATCGAGGGCAGCCCGCCGGCGGCGCCGCGGTCGATCCGCACCTCCACCGACTCGAGGTACTCGCGCACGAGCGAGGACAGGTGCTCGCGCAGCCAGGGCACGCCCTGGAACTGGAAGACGTGGGTCAGCTCGTGGGCGCAGATCCAGCGCTCGAACGCCGGAGCGCTCGACGCCCATGTCGCGCACCGCGCGTTTCAGGTTGGGCGCCACGAACAGCAGCCGCGCGGGGCGGTCGCCGGCCAGCAGCGAGACGTCGTACTGGCCGAGCACGCGGTGCGAGACGTAGCCCATCACGAGCCCGGCCTCGGCCGCCACGGTGGCGGCCGCGCCCACTCGGAGGGCGCCCGCGAGCGGACCGGCGAACCCGAGCCGGTCGTCGAGGCGAGCGGCCACGGGGTCGAGCAGCTCGGCCAGGGACACGAGATTGGCCGACGCCCACTCGGAGCGGCTCACGAGCTCGGGCGCGGGCACGGGCTCGGCCAGCTCGAGGCCGGTGTACTCCCCCACCGGGCCCTCCAGCTCGGCGCAGATCGCGTCGAGGTCCACGTCGTAGGCCTCGGGGTCGTCGGCGCCGGCGGAGAGATCCGCGACCTGCCGGGCAAGCGACCAGTCGACCATCGTGCGGAACGCTACAGCTCCGGGAGCTGCTGCTGGAGCGCCTGCACGGGTTCGAACAGGTCGCCGTCGCGCTCGATCCGCGCGAGCACCTCGTCGGAATCGAAGCTGAGCGCGGCCGGGTCGTCGAGCTCCTCCCAGCGCACGGGCGTCGAGACCGTCGGCCGCGGCCGGGCCCGCAGCGAGTACACCGACACGGTCGTCTTGTGCTCGTCGTTCTGGCTCCAGTCGATCAGCACCTTGCCCTTGCGCAGCTCCTTCTTCTGCGTCGACACGATCAGCTTGGGGTGCTGGGCCTCGAGGTGCCGGGCGAGCGCCTGCGAGAGCGGCTTGACCTGGTCATAGGTGGCCTCGCCGCGGTTGAGTGGCGCGTAGACCTGGATGCCCTTCGAGCCCGAGGTCTTTGGGAAGCACTCGAGCCCCAGGCTCGAGAGCGTCTCGCGCAGGAGCACGGCGACCTCGCAGCACTCCGCGATGCCGGCCGGCGGCCCCGGGTCGAGATCGAAGGCCATCACGGTCGGGCGCTCGATCGCCTCGGCGAGCGACAGCGACGGATGCAGCTCGAGATCGGCCAGGTTGGCCATCCACACGAGCGTCGGCAGGTCCTCGCAGAGGCAGAAGTCGATCGTCTTGCGGCCGGTTGGCACCGCCGCGGTGCTGACCCAGTCAGGCCGGTGCGACGGGCACTGCTTCTCGTAGAAGTACTGGCCCTCCACCCCGTTCGGGTAGCGCTTGAGGGTGAGCGGATGGCCGCGGAGGTGCGGCAGCAGCACCGGCGCCACGCGCGTGTAGTAGTCGATCACCTGGCCCTTGGTGAAGCCCACCTCGGGGTACATGACCTTGTCGAGGTTCGAGAGGGACAGCGTGCGCCCCTCGACGCTCACCTCGACCCGGCGCGGTGGCACCGGGCGCGGCTACTTCTTGGCCGTCTTGCGGCGCGAGCCGGAACCGCTGGGCTTCTTGGCACCGTTCGACTTGGTGCTGCCCGCGGTCTTGGAGCGGCTGGCCGGCTTGGGCTTCTTCGCGCCGTCGGAGGACTTGGCGCTCGCCTTGCGCCCGCCGGGGCTCTTGGAGGCGGCGATGCTCGCCTCGAGGGCGGCCATCAGGTCCGGAACCTCCTTGGGCTGCTCCGGCGCCGCCTCCACCACGATCTCCTCGCCCTGGGCCTTGCGCTCGATCAGGTCGAGCACGCGATCGCGGTACTCGTCGCGGTACTTGTCCGGGTCGAAGTCCCCTGAGAGGGAGTCGATCAGCTGGCGAGCCATGTCGAGCTCGCGCTTGGTGGTCTTCTTGGCGTCGGTGGCCATGTCCTCGAGCGAGTCCGGGGGCACCACCTCGTCGGCGAACAGCATCGTCTCCATCGTCAGCACGCCGTTGTGCGGGCGGATCGCGACGAGGCTCTCCTTGTTGCGCAGCACGACGCGCGCGATGGCCACCTTGTTGGCCTCCTCCATCGCGTCGTAGAGCAGGCGGTAGGCCTTGTCTGCGCCGGTGCCCGGAGCGAGGTAGTAGGGGTGGTCGTAGAAGATCGGGTCGATCTGGTCGAGGTCCACGAAGTCCTCGATGTCGACGGTGCGCGACTTCTCCGGCGAGAGCGAGTCCAGCTCCTCCGGCTCGATGATCACGTAGCGGTCCGGGCCGATCTCGTAGCCCTTGACGAGGCGCTCGTAAGGAACCTCCTCGCCGGTCTCCGGGTTCACCCGGCGCTGGGCGATGCGCTTGCCCGACTCGCCGTCGATCTGGTGGAAGCGGACCGTCTTGCGCGATACCGCGCTGAAGAGCCTGACCGGGATGTTGACCAGGCCGAAGCTGATTGCGCCGCTCCAGATTGCACGTGCCATGGACTCACAAGGTACCCGGCCGGGGGTGCCTAACCCTCCTCACGGATGCAATCTTGCGCGTCTTTGTCGTAGCGAAGGCCCTTGAACGAGGGCGCGCGGAGGGTCCCGGTGCGCGTCCATTCGCGGAACTCCACCTCCGCCACGAGGCGCGGCTCCACGAACACGGTGCCCTTCGGCGGCTGGCGGCCGGAGAACGGCGAGGTGTCGTGCCGGAGCGGCTCGAGCTCGACGCTGGAGCGTCTTGAGCGTGGACTCGGTGAACCCGGTGCCCACCTTGCCCGCGTAGCGGAGCTCGCCGTCCTGCATCACCCCCACCGCGAGCGCGCCAAGGCTCGACCTGCGACCGCCCTCGCCGGGCGTCCAGCCGCCGATCACCACGTCCTGCGTGTGCACGTTCTTGACCTTGATCCAGCCCGACGAGCGGCGCCCCGGCTCGTATGGGCTGCCGAGCCGCTTGGCCACCACGCCCTCCACCCCCATCTGCCTGGTGGCGGCCAGCAGCGCGCTGCCCTCGCCGCGGTGGTAGGCCGGCGTGCGCCACGACGGGCCCTCGAGCTCCAGGCGCTCGAGCAGAGCACGGCGCTCCTCATAGGCCAGGGGCAGCGTGTAATGGCCGTCGAGGTACAGCAGGTCGAAGATCACGTAGGTGACGGGCAGATCGCGCATGCGCCGCTTGACCGCTGCCTCCGAGGCGAGGTGCATGCGCTGCTGCATCAGCTCGAAGCTCGGCCTGCCCTCCCCGTCCAGCGCCACCACCTCGCCGTCGAGCACCACCCGGTGCGAGCCCAGCGTGCGAGCCAGGTCGCGCAGCTCCGGATAGCGGGGCGTGAAGTCGCTGAAATTGCGGCCCTGGAGCGCCCAGTGCCCGTGATCCGAGTAGGCGAGGGCACGAACCCCGTCCCACTTGACCTCGAAGGCGTAGCGCCCCTCGTCGGGCGGGAGCTTGCCGAGGCGGGCCAGCATCGGCGCCAGGCGCTCGGGCATCGGCTCGTAGCCCGGATCCGCCGGCGGGTCCATGCGGTGGATCATCCAGTCGTCGCCGCGGGTGCGGAACATCGCGTAGCGGCCGTTCAGGCGCTCCCCGTGGAAGGTCGCGATCACCTCCCCGTCGCGGAACTTCTCGGCTTCGAAGGTCCCCGTGTCCCAGATCCGCATCGTCCCGGCGCCGTACTCGCCCTTCGGGATGTCGCCCTCGAACTCCAGGTACTCCAGCGGGTGGTCCTCCGTATGAACCGCCAGGCGGTTCTCGTCCGGGTGATCGGGCACCCCCCGCGGAAGCGCCCACGAGGCGAGCGCCCCGTCGCGCTCGAGGCGCAGGTCCCAGTGGAGCCGTCGCGCGTGGTGTTCCTGCACCACGAACCGCCCCTCGCCCGCGCTGTCCGCGGCTCCGCCGGCGGGCTCGGGCGTGGTCCCGAAGTCCCGCTTGTCCCTATAGCGACCGAGCTTGTCCGCCATACAGCGGACGCTAGCCCAGCGGCGTCTCCGACCGCCGCTTGCGGAGGTCCTCGATGGACTCGAAGACCACGGCAGCGCCGGCGTCGAGCAGCTCCTGCTCCGAGAATCCCCCGGTCAGCACGGCGATGGTCTCGAGGCCCGCCCGCTTGGCGGCCTCGCAGTCCCAGGTCGAGTCGCCCACCATCACCGCTTCGTCGGATCCGGCCTTGTCCACGGCCGCCTGCACGAGGTCGGGCTCGGGCTTGGTGGCCTCCACGTCTCCCGAGGTGGTCCAGCCGTCCACCAGCTCGCGCGCGTCGAGCAGGTCCAGGTAGTGATCCACCTCGTCGGGCTTGGCCGAGCTGGCGAGCACCACCGGATGACCGTCGTTCTTGAGATCCACGATCAGGTCGCGCGCGCCCGCGAGGGGCTCCACTTCCTCGATGAGCGCCAGGTAGAGCGCCTTCTCGGCTGATCTGAGGTCCTCGCCCTGCTCGGCCTCGACCTCCTCGCCGGCGAGTGACTCCACGAGCTGGTCGCCACCCATCCCGATATGCCTGTGAATGCGCCAGATCGGCAGCACGATCCCGTGCTGGCGGAAGGCTCGGTACCAGGCGAGCGCGTGCTGATAGTTGGTGTCGACGAGCGTTCCGTCCACGTCGAGAATCGCGGCTGAGGGCATGTGTTCCCCTTGC
Organism: uncultured Thermoleophilaceae bacterium; assembly: GCA_963811055.1. GTDB lineage: Bacteria > Actinomycetota > Thermoleophilia > Solirubrobacterales > Thermoleophilaceae > JACVRW01. The sequence continues at coordinate 856,140 of CAWEPQ010000001.1, read as the reverse complement.
CCCCACGGGTGGGGCCCAAACGAATGAGACATGCGTCCAGGCCAGCCCCCGCCCGTGAAAGGCATCACCCGTTGTGACGAGAGAGTGAGTGATGCACTCGGCCACCCTCCGCCGATCGCTGCCCGCCCTGGGCGTGCTTGCGGCTTCCCTCGTCCTCGCCCTGGCAGCGGCTCCGGCCGCCTCCGCCGGCGGCCAGGCATGCGCGGCCATCCGGGCCACCCCGGCACAGGTGTCCACCGACCAGCTCGCCGCGTCCACGCTCTGCCTTTTGAACGCTCAGCGGGCGCGCTACCGCCTGCGGCCACTCCGGCTGAGCGAGACGCTCTCGCAGGCCGCTCAGCGCCACGCCGGGGACATGGAGCGGCGCCACTACTTCTCACACGTCTCGCGCGACGGCTCGGACTTCGTCCAGCGGATTCGCCGGACCGGGTACTTCAAGCGGGCCTCGTCCTGGTTCGTGGGCGAGAACCTCGCCTGGGGGGCGGGCGTGAACCGCTCGTCGCCGCGCGGAATCGTGGCCGCGTGGATGGGGAGCCCGCCGCACCGCCAGAACATCCTCCAGTCGCGCTTTCGCGAGATTGGCATCGGGGTGGTCGAGGGAGCCCCGCGCCGGAACGTGTTCGGCCTGCCGGCCGCCACCTACGCGACGAGCTTCGGCTTCCGCGGCTGAGGTCCAGGGGCAGGTTTGGCGCCGGGCGGCGCCGGACAGCAGGGGACCATGACCGCTCTCCTGACGTTCCCGCGCGCCGAGGTGCCGGCCCCGCCGGCCCCGGACCAGCCCCTGACCGACCCGAGCCCCGGCGTGCCGGACCCCGGACCCGACCCTGTCGAGCCCGGACCGACCGGACCCGAGACGCCCGAGCCCTCGCCCCCGGACCTGCCCGAGCCCGGCGCGCCCGACGCGCCGCAGCCGGATCCGAAGGGGCCCGAAACCGGAGCCGTTGCGGAAGCAGCCGGCTCGGCCGGCTGCGCACCGACCGATTAAGCGGCCAGTTCCTTCGCTCGGGCCACCGCGTCCGAGCTACGGTCGCCTGCCAGCAGGTCCAGCACAGCCGCCTCGACGCGTCCCTGCACGTCGGGCCACGCTCCCGTGTCGGCGGCCAGCTCCGGCAGCACGCCGCCGATCGTGAGCCCGCCGTCGAAGCGGTCGAACACGCGCGGATCGATGTACGACGCGCGGCACACGGCCGGCGTGTTCCCCAGGTAGCTCGCCGTCTCCTTGATCGCCCGCGTCTTGGCGCGCTTGCGGCCGGTCTTCGAGCCGCTCGCGGCGAGGCCGGAGACCGAGAGCGCCACGGCGGCCAGGACGGTGGCGCTCCAGGTGCGGAAGTCCTTGGCGGAGAACTCGCGGCCCGCCGCCTCCTTCACGTACTGGTTCACGTCGCGTGACTTCACGTCCACCCAGCGTCGCCCCTCGCGCCACGCCAGCAGCTCCTCGCCGCCGCCGCGCCTGCGCTTGAGCTCCGTCACCACCTCGGCCACCTTGGGATCGCCGAATGCCTGGAGCCGGCGCTGCCCGCCCTTCGACTCGTAGTCGAACGTGACCACGTCGTCCTTCACCGTCACGTGGCGCTTCCCCATCGTGGCGATCCCGTAGGTGTCGTTCTCCTCCGCGTAGTCCTCGGAGCCGATGCGGAAGAAGCCGCGGTCGAGCAGCCGGGTGGCGCATGCGAGCACGCGCTCGCGGGGCATGCCGTCACGGGCGAGGTCCTTGGCCACCCGCTTGCGCAGCCGCGGCAGCGCGCGGGCGAACTCCTCCATCGACTCGAACTTCTCGCGGTCGCGGCGCTCGCGCCAGAGGTCGTGGTAGCGGTACTGCTTGCGCCCCGCGGCGTCCGTGCCGGTGGCCTGGATGTGCCCCATCGGGTACGGGCAGACCCACACGTCCTCCCAGGCCGGCGGGATCGCCAGCTCGCGTATGCGTTCGATCACGGATGGCTCGGTGATGCGCCGCCCGTCCTCGTCGATGTACTCGAAGCCCTTGCCGCGCCGCCGGCGCATGATGCCGGGGCTGGAGCAGTCAACACGTCGCAGTCGGGCCACGGACGGCGTGTGCCCCGCGGCGCGGCCGCCTAATCACCGCGGCCGGGCTCTGGGCGCGGCGTATCCTGGCTCGATGCCCGCCTCGCTGGACGGACTCTCCCGCGCCCAGCTGGCCGCCGTGACCCATCCCGAGGGGCCGCTGCTGGTGCTGGCCGGCGCGGGAACCGGAAAGACACGAACGCTCACGAGCCGCTTCGCCTGGCTCGTCGAGCAGGGCGTGCCCGCCGAGCAGATCCTCGCCCTCACCTTCTCGTCGCCCGCCGCGGCTGAGATGCGCGAGCGGCTGGAGGCGCTGATCGAGTCGCCGTACGAGAGCCTCCACGTGGCCACCTTCCACGCCTTCTGCGCCCGCCTGCTCCAGGACGAGGCGCTCGAGGCGGGCGTGGACCCGTTTCTCACGCCCGTCACGCCCGCCGACCGGCTGGCCCTGCTGCTCGAGCGGCTCCACGACCTCACGATCCGCCGCCACGAGATCCGCGGCAACCCGGCGCCGCTGCTGGCGAGCTTCGTGGCGAGGATCGACCGGCTGAAGGACGAGCTGGTGACCGCGGACGAGTACCGGACCTACGCGGAGGGCCTGGTGGCGGCGGCCGAGGAGGAGGGCGACGCCGCGCGTGCGACGGCGGCGCGCGAGCTCGAGTTCGCCGGGATCTACGCCGACCACGACCGCCTGCTCTCGGAGCGCGGCGCACTCGACTTCGGCGATCTGGTGATGCGCGCCTTCCGCCTGCTGCACGAGCGCCCGCACGTGCGCGAGCGCACCTCGCAGCGCTACCGGCACGTGCTCGTGGACGAGTACCAGGACACCAACTTCGCCCAGGGCATGCTCCTGGGGATGCTGGTGGACGCTCACCGCAACGTGACGGTGGTGGGCGATGACGACCAGGCGATCTACCGCTTCCGCGGCGCCTCGCAGAAGAACCTCCTCGACTTCCAGCGCGAGTACCCGGACGCCGAGGTGATCCGCCTCGAGCGCAACCACCGTTCCGGCAGGCGCATCCTCACGGCGGCCCAGGCGGTGGTGGAGCCGTGCCCCGACCGGATCGGCAAGGAGCTCCGCGGCGCGAGCGGTGGCCGGGTGCGCTTCTGGCGCTGCCGGTCGGATCGCGCCCAGGCCCAGGCCGTGGCGGCCGAGGCCGAGCGCCTGATCGCCGACGGCGTGTCGCCGGACCAGATCTGCGTGCTCATGCGCTCGGTGAAGAACGAGGGCGCGGTGGTGTCCTCCGCGCTCGAGGAGCGCGCCATCCCCTCGCGCACGTCTGGCGCGGCGGCCTACTTCCAGCGCGCTGAGGTGCGCGACATGCTCGCCTGGCTGCGCGCGCTGGCCGACCCGAGCGACTCGGGCGCGGTGGTGCGCGCGCTGTCGCGGCCGCCGGTGGAGCTGCGCTCGGTCGACGTGGCTCGACTGACCCAGCTGGCGCGCCGCCGCAAGCTCGACATGCCGTCGGCGATCGCCGCGGCCCTGGAGGGACCGCAGCTCTCGGAGGAGGGGCGCGACCGCGCCCGCGTGTTCCTGCGCCTCTACCGCTCGGCCTCCCAGGCGTTCGAGGACCGCCGCCCCGACGCCTTCGTGCTGCGCCTGATCGAGCGCACCGGCCTGCGCCGCCAGCAGGTCTTCGCGATGCATGCGGACACCGTTGAGCGCCTGCGCAACATCGCGAAGCTGCCGGAGATGGCCACCGCCTACATGCGGCGCGAGCCGCAGGCCACCGCGCGCGACTTCACCCGCTACCTCACCGCCGTGGCCGAGTCCGGCCTGCGCGAGGAGGAGGTCACCGGGGCACCGAGCGCGCCGGCGGTGCAGGTGATGACGATGCACGCCGCCAAGGGGCTCGAGTTCGACCACGTGTTCGTGCTCGGCCTGTCCGCGTCGAGGATGCCCGGCCCGCACCGCGCGCGCCGGGACGAGGTGCCGGACCAGCTCCTGAAGGAGCGCCTCCCGGCCGCCGACGACCGGGCCACGCACGACGCCGAGATGCGCCGCCTGCTGCACGTGGCGATGACGCGGCCGCGCAAGGGGCTCGTGCTGGCCTGGACCGAGACCGGGCCGGCGGGCGCCACCCCGCGGCCGTCCCCGTTCTACGAGGAGGCGCGCGTGGCGGTGGACGTGGAGGAGGAGGTGCTCGAGGAGGAGCTGTTCGGCCCGGCCGAGGGTCTCCACTCGACCTTCCGCCTGATGCGCGACGAGCTGCTCGACACGGTGGCCCGCGTGGGCGGGCATCTCGGCGAGATGCGCCTCGACACGTATCTCGACGTGGACCAGGCGGTGTCGCGCTACCTCGAGCTGATCAAGGTCGCCGCGCTGATCGAGCGCACGAAGGAGGGCCAGACCCTCGACACGGCACTGCCGGAGCTGAACGAGATCCTCGCCCAGTGCGCCACGGCCGAGCAGCGCGAGATCCTCGCCCAGTCGGCCCTCGACTCGTGGCTGCGCGACGCCGACCGCGACCCGTCGAGTCGGCCAGCCGCGGCCCAGAACGGGTCCGAGCCGTCGCTCGACCCCTTCATCCCGCGGCGCGGACGCGGGCTGATGCTGTCCGCCTCCGACATCGACACCTACCGAATCTGCCCGCTCAAGTACAAGTTCGCGCGGGTCTTCCGGATCCCCCAGGAGCCCACGATCCACCAGCGCTTCGGCATCGCGCTGCACCAGGTGCTGGAGCGCTTCCACACGGGCGGTGGCGGCGACCTGCCTGCGCTGATGGAGCTGTTCGAGGCGTCGTGGCGACGGTCCGGGTTCGGCGACTCCGACGACGAGCTCCAGTTCCGCGACCGGGCCGTGGCTTCGCTCGAGCGCTATTGGATGCTCGACCGCCAGTCCGAGTCGCGCGCGGTCTGGTTCGAGCGCAGCTTCGCGTTCCGGCTGGGACCGCACCTGCTCCGCGGGCGCGTGGACCGAATCGATCGTCATCCGGACGGCAGCTACGAGCTGATCGACTACAAGACCGGCAAGGCGAAGAGCGCCCAGGATCTGCGCGAGGACGTGCAGCTGTCGCTCTACCAGATGGGCGCGCGCGAGTCGTGGAAGCTCGAGACCTCCGCGCAGAGCTACTTCTACGTGATGACCGGCGAGAAGGTGCCCGTCAAGCACTCGGAGGAGGAGCTGGACCGCGTGAAGGCCACCGTGAACGAGATCGCCGGGGGCATCCTCAAGCAGGAGTTCGAGCCGACCCCCTCGGCCGAGATCTGCAGCTTCTGCGACTACCGGATCGTCTGCCCGGCGGCGGAGAAGTAGGCCGCGCTGTCCGCCGAGGGCGACCTCGAGATCGTCCGGGCGATGCTCGCGGCGATCGACCGGCGTGACTACGCGGACGCCGCCGCCTGCCTCACGGCGGATGCCGAGTGGCACAACACCCGCGGCTTCCCGGGACCGACCGTCTGCCGCGGTGCGGACCAGATCACGAGCTTCTGGGAGCAGCTCTTCGAGGCGTACGGAGGCTCGACCACGGAGATCGAGCGGATCGAGCAAGGTGACGGCGTCGTGGCGGTCCTCCTCCACGCCCAGGGGAGCGGGAGGGGCAGCGGCGTGCCCATCGACATCCGCTGGGCGCACAGCTTCCGGTTGCACGGCGGCCTGATCGAGCGCGTGGAGACCTACGGGGACTACGAACGAGCGCTGAAGGCCGTGGGACTGGGCTAGCTCTCGGGCCCGCGCTGGCGCAAAAAGCGCTGGAAGTCGCTCGCGATCGTGTCGGCGGAGGGGAGCTGCTCCTCCGGGCTCTCGTCCGCCTCGACCTCGTCCATCGCGGTCTCCAGGCGCTCCACGAAGGCCTTGACCTCCGGATCGCTCGCCACCGCGGCGGTCACCTGGCGCTCGTAGTCCTCGGCCGCCTCCTCGAGCTCGGTGGCGTCCACCACCACGCCGGCGGTGCCCTCGAACGCGCGGACGAGCGCCAGCGCGACCTTCGGGTTGGGCGCCGCGGCCACGTAGTGCGGGACCGAGGCCCACAGGCTGGCCGACGGCACGCCCGCCTCGGCGAACGCGTGGTGCAGCACGCCCACGATCCCGGTGGGTCCCTCGTAGTTGGTGCGCCCGTAGCCGAGCCGCGACAGCAGGGCCTGGTCGGATGCGATCCCGGTGATTCCCACGGGCCGCGTGTGCGGCACGTCGGCGAGCAGCGCGCCGATGGTGATGACCATTCGCACGTCGAGCGCCTTCGCCACGCTCACCACGTTGTCGGTGAAGCGCCGCCAGCGCAGCGACGGCTCGACCCCGCGCAGCGTGACCAGGTCGCCGTCGGCGCCGGGCACGGGCGCGGCCCAGACGGTGTTGGCCGGCCAGTCGATTTCGCGCGTCTGGCCCTCGCTCAGCCGAACGGTGGGCCGGACGGCCGTGAAGTCGTAGAACTCCTCCGGGTCGAGCCGCGCCACCTCCGAGGACTCGAAGCGGTCGTTGATGAACGACACGGCCGTGGAGGCCGCCTCACCCGCGTCGTTCCAGCCGCGGAAGGCGCACACCATCACGGGGGCGCGCAGGGTGGGGTGCTCTCGCCAGATGACATCCATCTCAATCACCGTACCCGACGTCCGAATCCGCAGTCACCATGCCGTTCGTGACCATCGCCGAGCTTCGCGCAGGTGGCGAGGTCGACGGCGTGTACGCGTGCACCCGCAAGGACCGCCTCACCGCGCGTAACGGAACTCCCTATCTGGCCGTCGAGCTACGCGACCGAACGGGCGCCATTCCCGGGCGCGCGTTCCGTGACGCGGACTTCCTGGCGAGCCAGTTCGAGCGCGGCGACCTGGTGTCCGTAGCCGGCCGCGTGGAGCGCTTCCGCGACGAGCTCCAGGTGGACCTGCGCGCGATCAAGACCGCGGAGGCGGACCCCTCCGAGTTCCTGCCGGTTGCGTACCGGGACATGGAGGAGCTCGACGGATTCCTCGAGCACCTGGCCCGCGAGGTCTACGACCCCGACTTCGCCCGCCTGCTCGGCTCGTTCCTCGGCGACGAGGGGTTCCGTGCCGATCTGAGGCGCGCCCCGTGCACGCGGGCGGGGCACCACGCCTACCTCGGCGGCCTTCTCGAGCACACCGTGGCGGTCACGACGCTTGCCCAGGAATCGGCCCTCCTCCACCCCCGGCTCAACTCCGATCTGCTCCTCTCCGCGGCCATCCTGCACGACATCGGGAAGACGCTCGAGTTCGACCTGGGCGCCGAGATACAGCTCAGCGAGGCCGGCGCGCTGGTGGGACACGTGGCGCTGGGGCAGCAGCTGGTGGCCGACCGCATTCGCACGCTCGACGCCTTCCCGGACACCAAGCTGCACGCGATCTCTCACTGCATCCTGGCCCACCACGGAGCCGAGTCGCTGCCGGGGCGTCGCTTCCGCTCGGTGGAGGCACTCGCGCTATTCCGGCTAAATGCGCTGGATGCAGGGGTAAAGGGCGCCCTGGAGCACGGGCTCTAGCACGGTTCTGCTGCCCTCGCCACAGGGGCAGACACATGTTCTAGACGGATGATTTGGGGTTGTGCCGGGGCGGCTCGGAGCCGATGGCAGACCGGGTGTCCAAGAAGTCGATGACTTTGGAGGCGGTCGCCCCGCCCGAGGCCGTTGAGGAGCTGCTCCGCCAGCTGGTGGACGCCCGCTTCGTGCTCACGGATCGGAGCGGCTGCATCACACGGTGGAGCCGCCCGGCGGAGCAGGTGTTCGGCTGGCCCGCAAGCGCCATGGTCGGGCGCGGACTGCTCGAGACACTCGCCATCCCGGGGTCCATCCCCCCCGCGGGCGGGCACCTGGAGGCGTCCGCCCGGCGCAAGGACGGCTCCGAGGTCCAGGTGGACCTCACCCTGGTGCCGGTCCAGATGGCGCACAGCCTGGAGTTCAACGGCTTCCTCGAGGCGCTCGAGATCGTGGGCCCGCGGATGGCCGGCCTCGAGCGGCTCCAGGAGAGCCACCGCACCGTGGTCGAGTGGATCGCCGCCGCCATCGCCGGGCGCGCGGAGTCCCAGGAGGATCAGCCGGCAGGCACGATCGTGGCCTTCAGGGGCGTGGGCGAATCGATCCCCGTCTTCAGTGAGGTCGAACGCGAGGAGGACGGCGACGAGGGCGTGGCCGCGCCCGGAGCCAGCGCCGCATCGCTGGCGGCCGAGCGCGAGCGCGCCGCCGCCGAGCTGGCCGTGGCCCGCTCCGACGCGGCGGCGGCCTCCGACCGAATCTCGGAGCTGGAGAGCGCCAGTGGGCGCCTCGACTCCGAGCTGGCCGACACCCGCAGCGCGCTCGAGCAGATGCAGAGCCACCTGGAGGCGCTGCGCGGCGACCTGAAGGAGTCGCGCTCGGCGCTGGAGGAGCGCGATCGCAGCAGCCGCCAGGAGCTCGAGAGCAGGCTCGAGGAGACCCGCGAGCAGCTCTCGCAGCTGGGCGCGCGCGTTGGCGAGGGGCGCGAGGAACAGCTCCGGGCCGAGGTCGAGGCGACCAACAGCCGGCTCGCGGGCTTCGAGCAGGCGCTGGCGGAGAGCGACCGCCGCGACGAGCTGCGCGTGGAGCTCGACACCACACGGGCGCAGGTGGCGGCCCTTGAGGAGACGATCGGCGACCGTGGGCGCGAGGAGGCCACGCTGGCCGAGCTTGCGGACACCCGCGCGAAGGTGCTGGCCGTGGAGGAGGCCCTGGCCGCCCAGAGCGAGACGGGCTCCAAGGTGGCCGCACTCGAGCAGGCCCTGGCAGACGACGCGCGCTTCGACGAGCTGCGCTCGGTGCTCGAAGCCACCACCACCAAGCTTCGCGCCCTCGAGGAGTCCGATTCGAGCGAGGCCACCGCGGCCCGCCTGCACGCCGAGATCGAGGCCGGCCAGGCGCGCGTGGCGCAGCTGGAGCAGGCGGTTGCCGACTCCACTCGCGAGGACCGGCTGAGCGAGGAGCTCGATCAGACCCGAGCTCGTCTTGCCCAGCTGGAGGAGGAGCAGCGCAGCGCGCGGAGCGCCGAGGGCGAGATCGAGCGCCTGGGTGCCGACGTGGACGGCCTGCGCTCGGCGATCGAGCGGCTGCGCTCAGCACCGGCCCCCACACAACCCGGTGCCGGCGGCGTGGCCGATCAGGCGACCGCCGACGCGCTCGTCGAGATGCTCGAGCGGGCACGCGGCCTGGTGGCCGAGGTGGACGCGCGTGCGGCGCGGGTGGACACGGCCGTGGACGCCGTGGCCGGGCATTACGCGCAGGCCGCCAAGGCCGCTGAGGCCGCGGACGCCGCGCGTACGGCTGTCGAGCAGCAGGGCGCAGCCATCGAGGAACGCGTGTCGAGCACCGGCGACGCGGTGGCCACGGCACACGAGGCCGCCTCCGCCGCGGTGGAGCACGCCGGGAGAAGCGCCGCTGCCGAGGCCGCCGCGGGCGCGCACGCGGCTGCCGCGGCAAGCACCGCCGAGGAGCTCGGCGGCCGGATCGTGGAGACGGAGAAGCTTGCGCGGGAGACCGCGGACCAGGCGCAGCGCGCCGAGGCCGCCGTGGGAAGCGCCGAGGGACACGCCGCCCAGGCCGGCGCGGCGGTGGGCGCCGCCGAGGGACACACGTCGCGCGCGGAGCAGAGCGCCGAACGGGCCGGCGAGCTCATGGGCGCGGTGGAGCGCCATGCGGCTCAGGCCAAGGAGTCGGCAGGCGCAGCCGAGGGCCACGTCCATGCCGCCCGCAAGGAGTCTGCGGCAGCCCAGGCTCACGCGAGCGCGGCACGTGAGGCGGCCGCTCCCGTGGAGCTGCGCCTCAACCGCGCCGTCGAGGCCGCGGCCACCGCGGACCGCCACGCCGACCGCGCTGCCGAGCACGCGCGCACGGCCGGCGGACACCTGGAGACACTCGCCCAGGCGCAGGCCGCCGCGGAGCGCCTGGCCGCCCGCGCCGAGGCCGCCGCCGCGGCAGCGGAGCAGGCCGCGGCAGAGGCGCGCCGGCTGTCCGAGGTCGAGTCCTCTCTTCCGCTGCCGGTCTGGACCGCCGAGACGAAGAACGGAGAAGCCGGGGATTCGCGCCGGCCGCTGATCGCCCGTCGCGGCGCCGACCGCCCGCCGCGCGAGCCGCGAGCCGGGTTCGATGACGCTGCGCACCCGATGGCCAGCATCCGCCTGGACGGGCACTTCGGAGACCTCAACCCGGCCTTCAGCGAACTGGTGGGATACGCCGAGCAGGAATTCCAGGCGGCGAGCTGGCCCCCGGTGGCCGACCGCGCGAACCTGGCCAAGCATCGTGAGCAGATCCAGAGGATGCTCGCCGGCGAGATCGAGTCGGCGCGTGTGGACACCGGCTACGTGCACGCCCAGGGGCTGCTCGTGCCGGTGGTGGGGCAGCTGTCCCTCGTGCGCGAGGACGGCCAGCCCTGCTACTTCCTGCTCGAGGTGGAAGCCGGATAGCCTGCGCGGCCCGTGCCGTCCGCCGCCCAGCTCCTCTCCCTGCTCGACACAGCGCGCCAAGAGGTTCCGGGGGTCGAGCTCTTCGACGCTCACACCCACCTCGGCGCCAACGATCCCGACGGCTTCCACTGCACCCGGCCCGAGCTGGCCGACCTGCTCGAGCGCGCCGGCGCCCGCGGCGTGGTGTTCCCGATGCACGAGCCGGACGGCTACTCAGCTGCCAACGACATGGTGCTCGCGGAGGCGGAGGCGTCCGACTCGCTGCTGGTGGCGTTCTGCCGCCTCGACCCGAACGACGAGCCGCTGGCGGAGGCCGAGCGCTGCCTCGCGGCCGGCGCGCGTGGCATCAAGCTCCATCCCCGCGCCGAGGGCTTCGGGCTGCACCATCCGGCGTTGCAGGACGTGTTCGCGCTGGCGGACGAGCGGAAGCTGCCGGTGCTGTGTCACGCCGGCCGCGGCATCCCAGCGCTGGGCAGGCACTCGATCGAGGCCTGCGCCCGCTACCCGGGCATGCGCCTGATCCTCGCCCACTGCGGTATCTCCGACCTGTCGTGGATCTGGCGCGAGGCGCCGGACCATCCCAACCTGTTCTTCGACACGGCCTGGTGGTCGCCCAGCGACTACCAGGCGCTGTTCGCCCTGGTGCCCCCGGGACAGATCCTGTTCGCGAGCGACGCGCCCTACGGCGCCACCGCGATGTCCGCCACCTGGGCGCTGCGGCACGCGCTCCAGATCGGGCTCTCGCCTGAGCAGCTGCGCAGCGTCATGGGTGGGCAGGTGGCACGGCTTCTCGGTGGCGAGGAGCCCGCGGACCTGGGTCCGGCGCCGCGCGCCGAGAACCTGGGGAGCGACGTGCTGCTCGACAGGGTGCACACCTTCCTGCTCGCGTCGATCGGGCAGGGGTTCCAGGGGGTCGAGCCCACGGAGACGCTGGCGCTGGCCACGCTCGCCTGCGACGTGGGCGACGATGCCCCGCAGGCCGACATCTGCGCGTGGATCGTCGCGCTGATCGAGGAGCGAGCCGACTACCAGCCGGGCGGGCCCGAGCGGCCCGCGCGCTTCGCTCCAGGCCTCCCGCTGCTCGTGCTTGCCGCCACGCTGGCCCGAACGCCGGACGTGCCCGTGCCTACGCCTCCGTAGGCTCGTCCTCGTCCTCGGGCTCGAGCACGAAGAACTCGAAGCCGACCGGCGGATGGAAGGTCACCTGGCTGTGGTAGGTCACGACCTTGCGCCCCATCGCCTCCTCCACCCCCTCGATGAAGCGGTCCGCCACGGCCTCCTGGAAGGTCAGGCGAACCTTGCGCACGAGATCCTCCTCGCCGTTCTTCACGAGCGTCTGCTCGACCGTGGTGAGGAACTCCTCGAGCACGGTCACCACGTAGTTGTCGAAGGCGTACGACTTGGCCTTGGTGGGGCCACGGCCGTAGCACTCGCTGAATATGGCTACCACGGCGTTCGACACCGCCGCGAGGCGCTCCACTCCTAAGCGACCTCTCGCAGTGCTTCCAGCTCCCGGCGCGTGGCCAGTCGTTTGAGCGCCTTGGACTCGAGTTGGCGGACCCGCTCGGCGGAGAGGCCGAGGCGCCGGCCCGTCTCGCGCAGCGGCTGGGGATCGTCGCCGTTGATGCCGTACCGGATCCTGATCACCTTGCGCTCCACCTCGGGCAGCTCCTCGATGGTGCGGCGAAGGAGCTGCTCGCTGAGGCTGACCTCCACCTCCTGGTCCACCGGTGCCCCCTCTCCCTCGAGCAGGTCGCCGAGCGCCGTGTCGCCCTCCTCGCCCACGGGCCGGTCGAGGCTGGTGACCGTGCGGGCGGCCTCGCGCACCTCCTGCACCTGCACCAGCGGCAGGTCCGCGGCCTCCGCGATCTCCTCGTCGGTGGGCTCGTGGCCGTGCTTGGCCTGGAGCTCGCGCTCCGCACGGGCGATCTTGCGCTCGCGCTGGCCGATGTGCACCGGGATCCTGATGGTGCGGGCCTTGTTGGCCAGCCCGCGCTGGATGGCCTGACGCACCCAGAACGTGGCGTAGGTGGAGAACTTGTAGCCCTTGCGCCAGTCGAACTTCTCGGCGGCGCGGATCAGACCGAATATGCCCTCCTGGATCAGGTCGAGCAGCGACAGCTCCTGACCCTGGTACTTCTTGGCGATCGACACGACCAGGCGCAGGTTGGAGTTGATCATGCGCTCCTTCGCCTCCAGGTCGCCCTGCTCGATCCGCTTGGCCAGCTCGATCTCCTCGGCCGCCGTGAGCAGCGGGTAGCGGCGGATCTCGTTCAGGAACAGCTGGAGCGCGTCGGTGGTGGCGCTGGCCAGCTCGCCGTTGCGGAACGAGGTCGGCTCGATGCCGGCGCGCCCGCAGTCGTCGGAGATCTCGATCCCGAGGCTCTCGAGGTGCGACTCGAGCGAGTCCACGTCCTCGTCGTCCACCCCGAGCGCTCGCACGAGCTCGTCCAGCTCGGACAGCTGTGCGCACCCGCGCTCCTCGGCCCGTGCGACGTACGCCGCCACCTCCGGCCTCGTCATCAGGTCCTGGCTGACCACGGGTTGCATGCTACGCCGCGCGCGCCGCGCCTGCCATACCCGCTCAGCTCACCGTCGAGGCGTCGTCCACCATCTCGAGGCGCTCCTCGAGTCGGGTGATCGAGAACACCCGCTGCACAGGGTCCGGACCGCGGACGATCACCACGCGCCGGCCGTTCTCCTTGGCGCGCTCGTCGGCCGTGACGAGGCAGCGCAGGCCCGTGGAGTCAAGGAACACGAGCTTGGAGAGGTCGAGCACGATGATCGGCGGCCCGTCCGCCTCAGCGCGCCGCAGCTCCTCCTGCAGCTTGCTGGCTGAGGACAGGTCGAGCTCGCCCTTGAGGGAGATATGCACGAGCCCATCGTGGTCCTCGGACTTCACGTGGAGGATCTCCACCGGTGGCAACCTAGCGGGTAGGGCGCCACGAGGGAAGTCCCGCGCGCCCCGCCAGGCTGTAAGCGAAATAGAGCTGCACGATCGCGAACGACACCTCCAGCGCTCGCTCGGAGAGCGCGTTGGCCAGCAACACGCCCCACAAGCACGCCGATCGGCGACAGGATGCCCACGATCAGGCCGTCCTTCAGTCGCACGTTGCCGTAGCCGCGCTGGCGCCAGGTGCCCACCACCGCCACCAGCACCACCGCCACCAGCGAGGTCGAGACGGCGTGCAGCTGCGACTCGTCCAGGAAGATCACCAGCCCGGGCACGAACAGCACCCCGCCCCCCACCCCGAGCAGCCCGCCCGCCATTCCGGCGGCGAAGCCGATCACGATCAGGCCTATGACGTCGGTGGCCTCCATGCTCAGAAGATGAGGATCGCCGCCGAGATCACGAGTAGGACCACGAACACGCGCGCCACCACCTGCTCGGAGATCCGCTGCTGGACCGCGGTGCCCGCCAGCACACCGCCGATCGCGGGCGCGCCGATGGCGAGGCCGTTGACGAAGTCGACGTTCCCGTAGGCCGCCTGGGCGCCTGCTGCCAGCGCCCCGATGATGCAGATCGCCGCGAGCGAGGTGCCGGCGGCCTCCTTGTGCTCGTAGCCGAGCCAGAGCACCAGCAGCGGGACGATGATCGTCCCGCCACCCACGCCGAACAGCGCGCTGAAAGCCCCCGCCGCCGTTGCGATCGCGGCGAGGCGCACGAGCCGGGAGGACATCGCGGGGCATACTACGGCCGGTGTCCGCTCCGACCGCAGACGCGCTCGCCGAGGCGCTGCGCCCGCTGCGTGAAGCCCCGGAGCGGGCCGGCGTCTTCTGCGACGTGGACGGGACCCTCGCGCCGATCGTGGGACGAGCGGAGGACGCACGCGTGCGCGAGGAGGTGGCCGTGCTCCTGGGCAGGCTGGCGCGCCGCTACGGCTGCGTGGCCTGCATCTCCGGCCGCTCGGCGGCCGAGGCCCGGCGGCTGGTGGGCGTAGGCGGGATCGCGTACTCGGGCTCACACGGAGCCGAGCTGCTCGAGCCCGGCGCCGCCACCCCGCGCGTGATCCCGGCCTTCAAAAGCTGGGAGCAGCGCGTGCGCCGCTTCGCGAGCGAGCGCGACACACCCGAGCTGCGCCTGCTGCGCGTGCGCATCGAGGACAAGGGCCCGATCTCCGCCTTCCACTGGCGCGGCGTGCCCGACGAGGAGGGGGCGCTCACCCACGTCGAGCGGCTCGCCCAGGAGGCGGAGGCCGACGGGCTGGCGATCCACTGGGGGCGCAAGGTGCTCGAGATCCGGCCGCCGGTGCCGATCGGCAAGGGGCTGGCGGTGCGCGACCTGGTGGAGGGGTCCAGGCTCAGCGCCGCGCTCTACGGCGGCGACGACGCCACCGACCTCGACGGGTTCGAGGCGCTGGACGAGCTCGAGGCGGAGGGCGCCCTCGAGACGGGCGTTCGGGTGGGGGTGCGCTCCGACGAGGGGCCCGCGGCGATCGTGGAGCGCGCCGACCTGGTGGTGGACGGCGTGGACGGATTCACACGGGTGCTGGCGACGCTCGCAGCGGACTGATGCGCTTTCGCGACTTCCTGCGCACCGCGGTGCTGCTGTACGGCGGCGCGGCCACCGCCCTGGCGGCGGTGGCGGTGATCGGCGCCGGACGCAACGACGACAGCACCCTGGTGTTCATCGCGCTGGCGTGGTGGCTGCTGGCGGCGATCTCGGGGCTGTGGATGGGCCGCGGGGCCACCACCACGCCCGGCATCGCCGGACTGCTGGCGGACGCCCGGCGCGCCAACACGCTGCCAGAGTTCGAGCCCGGCACGATCCTCTTCAACCGGCTCTGGCCGCTCGTCGTGCTGGCGGTGGTCGCCGGCGCGCTCGGGTTCTTCTTCCCGCCCGTGCCGGCCGTGGCGGTCGGATACGCCCTCCTGGTGGCGCTGCTCTGGCGCAAGCAGTCCGCGGCCGTGCAGGCGATCGAGGGCCGCGACGGCGTGGAGTTCTGGCTCGACCGGACCTCGCCATTCGGCCCGCCGCGGCTGTTGCGGCTCCCCGGCCTGCGCAAGATCGAGCCGGAGGACGAAGCGCCCGTGAAGCCCTAGCGGGACCGCTTGCGCAGCCTGTCCAGCTGCTTCCAGGTGCGCGTGTTCGCCACCTGGGCCTTCGTCAGCCACGCGCGGCGTGCCGTGGCCACGCCGTAGCGCATGTTCGCCAGCGTGGACGTCCGGTGCGCGTCCGAGTCGATCACCAGCGTCACCCCGGCCTCGGCGGCCGCACGGGCGTAGGTGTCCGGGAGGTCGCGCCGGTCGGGATTGGCGTTGATCTCGAGGAAGGTGCCCGTGCGAGCGGCGGCCTCGATCACCCTGTCGAGGTCCACGTCATACGGCTCGCGGCGCTCGATCTTGCGGCCGGTGGGGTGCCCGAGCACGTCGACGAGCGGATGCTCGAGAGCATGGACGATCCGGTCGGTCATCTCCTCCTTGCCGATCCGGAACGAGGTGTGCACGCTGGCCACGACCCAGTCGAGCTGCTCCAGCAGCTCGTCCGCGTAGTCGAGCTTCCCGTCGGTGAGCACGTTCACCTCGCTCCCCGCGAGCAGGGTGAACCCCTTCATCTCGATCGACCGCACGCGCTCGATCTGCCGCAGAAGCTCGTCGGGCGTGACGTGGTCGCCGAAGCCGTGGCTGGCGGAGTGGTCGGTGATCGCCGCGTAGACGTACCCGCGCTCGCGGGCGGCCTCGGCCATCTCCTCGATCGTGTTGCGGCCGTCGGAGGCCACGGTGTGCATGTGGAGGTCTCCGCGGATGTCCCCCAGCTCGATCAGCTCCGGCAGCTCGCCCGCGCGGGCGGCGGCCAGCTCGCCGCGGTTCTCGCGCAGCTCGGGAGCTATGTACTGCATGCCGAGCCGCTCGTAGACCTCCTCCTCCGTCGCGTAGGCGTGCGTCTGACCGCTCTCGTCGTCCGCGATGCCGTACTCGCTCACGTGCAGGCCACGCCTGACGGCGCCAGTCCGTAGCGCCTCGTTGTGCTTGCCCGACCCGGTGAAGTGCTGGAGCAGGTTCCCGAACGCCTCCTCGGGCACCAAGCGCAGGTCCACCGGAATGCCGGAGTGGGTGACGGCGCGCGCGCCCGCGACGCCCGAGGAGTGCACCACGTCGATCTCGGTGAGCTCCTCGAATGCCTTGACGAGCGCGCCCGGGTCCGCCGTGGCCGCCACCACGTCCAGGTCCTTGCACGCGTCGACCATGCGGCGGGCGCTGCCCGCGAGCTCGACCCTCGTGGCGTGCGGCCGCAGCGCTTCCACGATCCCCTCGCCGACGCTGAGCGCCTGGGACAGGAGGAAGCGCTTCGCGGGGCGCGCCGGCATCGTCGGATGCCAGCGCCGCGATCACGTTCTCGGCGGCCTTGGCCCCGAACCCCGGAACGTCCGCCAGCCGGCCCGCTTCGGTGGCCTCACGCAGCTCCTCCAGCGAGGTCACGCCGAGGTGCTCGTGCAGGGAGCGCACACGCTTGGGCCCCAGCCCCGGGATGCGCGTGATCTCCACGAGCCCGGCCGGGATCCGGGCCCGCAGCTTGTCGGCCGAAGGGATCGAGCCGCCCTCGAGCAGGGCGTCGATCTTCTCCGCGATCGTCTTGCCCACGCCGTCCAGCTCCTCGGCCCTCCCGGCCTGCGCCAGCTCCGCCACGGACACGCCGGCGTCGCGGATGGCCTTCGCGGCATTGCGGTAGGCCACCACCCGGTACACGACCGCGCCGTCGAGCTCGTAGAGGCTCGCCAGCTCGTCGAAGGCGTCTGCTATCTCGGCGTTTCGCATGGTGCGGGGGGTGCCGGGGCTAGCCTACGCGGCCGTGCCGGGACCCTGGCTGATCCTGCCGACCTACAACGAGTCCGAGAACATCGAGGCGATCGTGGGTGCGGCCCTCGAGCACCTCGGCCAGGCCGCGGCGGAGCACCGGATCCTGATCGTGGACGACGGCTCTCCCGACGGCACCGGGCACATCGCCGACCGACTGGCGGCCGAGCACGCCGCGGTGGAGGTGCTCCACCGCCCGGGCAAGGGCGGGCTCGGTCCGGCGTACCTGGCCGGCTTCGCCAGGGCGCTCGAGGGCGGGGCCGACCTCGTGATCGAGATGGACTCGGACTTCTCCCACGACCCGGCGGACCTGCCGCGGCTGATCGCGGCCGCAGCCGACGCCGACGTGGTGCTCGGCTCGCGCTATGTGGCAGGCGGCGGGGTGACCGACTGGGGGCTGCTGCGCCGCTTCGTCAGCCGCGCCGGGTCCGCATATGCCCGCGTGGTGCTCGGGGTGCCCGTGCGCGACCTCACCGGCGGGTTCAAGTGCTTCCGCAGGACGGTGCTGGAGACGCTTGACCTGGACGCGGTGCACGCCAACGGTTACGCCTTCCAGATCGAGCTCACCTACCGCGCCGCGCGCGCCGGGTTCAGCATCACGGAGGTGCCGATCGTCTTCCGCGACCGGCGGGAGGGGGAGTCGAAGATGACGCCCCGGATCGCGCTCGAGGCGGTCTGGGTGGTGCCCTCCCTCCGCTTCAGGTCGTAACGTTGGGCGCATAGGGAGGTTCGGCAGGGTGGTCGCTATATTTTGTATAGTGACTAACCAGCCCCAGGCGACGGACGAAGGAGCATCAGTGGCGGGAGCGATCAACGAGGTGACGGACGCGAACTTCCAGGCCGAGGTACTCGAGGCCGAGAAGCCCGTGCTGGTGGACTTCTGGGCGCCCTGGTGTGGTCCGTGCCGGATCGTGGCTCCCCATCTCGAGGAGCTCGCCGGTGAGCGCGAGGACCTCACGATCGTGAAGCTGAACGTGGACGACAACCCGCAGACGGCGGCACAGTTCAGCGTGATGTCGATCCCCACCCTGCTGCTCTTCAAGCACGGCCAGGTGGCTCACCAGATCATCGGCGCGCTGCCGAAGCACCGGCTCGTGCAGGAGATCGAGCCGGCGCTGACGGCGGCCTAGCCGCCCGCCGGCGCCCTACGCGGGCGCTGGCTCGGTGTTCTCGCGGCGGGCGCGGAAGCGTCCGCCGAGGCCGCCGAGCACGCCGCCCACGACCGTCGTGAGGATCACGAGCCCCACCTGGGGGTCGGGCAGCTCGGCCTTGGCCTCGGTTCCGGCGATCTTGTGGCCGAGCAGGATGAAGCTGCCGTACACGAGGCCGCCCACGAGGCCGCGGATGAAGCCCTCCTCGAAGCCGCGGTGCTCGATGCCGCCCAGGAAGCCGCCGAGCAGCGCGATCGGGCCGACCAAAATCAGGTAGAGCACCTCCGACCAGCCGAGTGCGAAGCCGGTGAGCACGCCGAAGATGACCGGCACCACCACCAGGCCCACGAGCTGTAGAGCAAAGGGCCGTTCGTCGAAGGCCGGCGGCAGATGCACGGCCGCAGCCTACCTTCGCTCGACGCCCACCACCAGCTCCAACCCGTCCACCTCGGTACGGGTGCCCGCTTCCGCGCCGTCGTAGACCAGCTCGACCGCCAGGGTCTCACGCGTCACGTAGTCCTCGTGCGCGCGTGCCGCCTGGAGCAACGCGTCGTCGCCTCCGAGGGTGAGCGCGATGCGGTCCTCCACCTGCAGGCCGGCGCCCTTGCGGGCCGCCTGGACCGCGTGCACGATCTCGCGGGCCAGCGTCTCGCGGCGCAGCTCGTCGTCCAGCTCCAGATCGAGCGCCACCGCGTGCGTGCCGGAGCGCTCCACCTGGTAGCCGTCGAGCGGCTGAAGCACCAGCTGGACGTCGTCGGGCCCGATCCGGTGCTCCTGCCCGTCGATGTTCAGCCCCACCTCCCGGCCCTGCCGGAGCGCCGTGGGATCCATGGCCGCCACCGCGGCCGCCACGTGCGGCATCTGCTTTCCGAAGCGCGGGCCGAGCGTCCGGTAGTTGGGCTTGAGCTCGAAGCGCCCGAGCTCATCGGCCTCCGACACGTAGCGGAGCGACTTGACGTTGAGCTCGTCCCGCACCAGGTCCTCGAAGGCCTCGATGGCCCGGCGCTCGCGGTCGGCCGCCACCATCACCGCCTCGCGCAGCGGCTGGCGGACCTTGACCTTCGCGTGCGCGCGCGCCGCGCGGCCCAGCTCCACGGCGTCCCGCGCCACCTGCATCTGCCACTCCAGCTCGGGGTCGCGCTCGCCCGGCTCCGGGAAGTCGCAAAGGTGCACCGACGGCTCCGAGCCGTCGACGTTCTCGTAGATGGCGTCGCTCACGAAGGGCGTGAGCGGGGCGAGCAGCTTCGCGACCGTGAGCAGCGACTCCCGGAGCGTGGCGAACGCCGCCGGGTCGCCATCCCAGAAGCGCCGGCGCGAGCGGCGCACGTACCAGTTCGACAGATCGTCCACGAAGTCCGCGATGGCGCGGCCCGCGAAGGTCGTGTCGTAGTCCTCCATGCGCTCGGTCACGAGCTCGACGGTGCCCGCCAGTCGCGAGCGGATCCAGCGATCGAGCTCCGTGGGCTCGCCCTCGCCGTCGGTCTCGGCGAGGTTGCCGTAGAGCACGAAGAAGGCGTACGTGTTCCAGAGCGTCTTGAGGAACTGGCGCACCGATTCCTCGACCGCCTCGAACGAGAAGCGGTAGCCGTCCCACGGCTGCTTCGAGGTGAAGTAGTACCAGCGCAGCGCGTCCGCGCCGTGCTTGTCGATCACGTCCCACGGCACCACCACATTGCCCTTGGACTTCGACATCTTCTGGGCGTCGGCGTCGAGGATCAGGCCGAGGCAGAGCACCGTGCGATAGGAGCTCTCCCCGAAGAGGATCGTCGATACGCCGAGCAGCGAGTAGAACCAGCCGCGCGTCTGGTCGAGCGCCTCGCAGATGTAGTCGGCCGGGAAGCGCTCGCCGAACTTGTCCTCGTTCTCGAACGGCGCGTGCCACTGGGCGAAGGGCATGCAGCCCGAGTCCCACCAGACGTCGATCAGGTCGGGCACACGGTGCATGTCCTTGCCGCACTCGCAGCGCAGGACGACCTGGTCGATGTACGGACGGTGTAGATCGTCGGGCACCACCCCGCCGCGCTCCTCGATCTCCGCGCGCGACCCCACGCAGACCACGTGACCCTCGTCGCAGCGCCAGATCGGCAGCCCCGTGCCCCAGAAGCGCTCGCGCGACAACGCCCAGTCCACGTTGTTCTCGAGCCACTTGCCGAAGCGGCCGTGCTTGATGTGGTCGGGATACCACTTGATCGTCTCGTTGGCGGCCAGCAGCTGGTCCTTGACCTCGGTGGTGCGCACGTACCAGTTGGTCTTGGCGTAGTAGATGAGCGGCGTGCCGCAGCGCCAGCAATGGGGGTACGAGTGCTCGTACTCGCCGGCGCGGAAGAGACGGCCCGACTCGCGCAGCGCCTCGATGATCTCCGGGTCGGCCGCGCGCACGTACATGCCCGCGAACGGGCCGGCGCGGTCGTCGAAGGTGCCATCGGGGCGCACCGGGTTGTGGATCGTCAGGCCGTTGTCCTGCGCCAGCCGGAAGTCGTCCTCGCCGAAGGCGGCGCCGGTGTGCACCACGCCGGTGCCGTCCTCCACCGACACGAAGTCGCCGGCCAGGACCGTGTGGCCGCGCTCGCCGTAGTCGGCGATGTACGGGAACGGCGGCTCGTAACGGAGCCCGAGCAGGGCCGAGCCCGCCATGCGCTCCTCGATCTCGGCGTCCTCGCCGAGCACCCGCTCCACCAGCGCCTCGGCCAGGATCAGGCGGTCGTCACCCAGGCGAGCCCGCGCATAGGTGACATCCGGGTCGACCGCGATCGCCGCATGCGGCACGAGCGTCCACGGCATCGTGGTCCAGGCGAGCAGCGAGACCGAGGGGTCGTCGCGCAGCGGGAACTTCACGTACACCGACGGGTCGACCACGTTCTCGTAGCCCAGCGCCACCTCGTGCGAGGAGAGCGCGGTGCCGTCGCGCGGGCAGTACGGCACCACCTTGTAGCCCTCGGTAAGAAGGCCCTTGTCGAACGTCTTTTTGAGCGACCACCAGACCGACTCGATGTAGTCGTTCGAGAGCGTGAAGTAGGCGTCGTCGGTGTCGACCCAGAAGCCGATCCGCTCCGTGAGGGCGTTCCACTCGTCGATGTAGCGCAGCACCGACTCCCGGCACTTGGCGTTGAACTCGGCCACGCCGTAGCGCTCGACGTCGGCCTTGGACTGGAAGCCCAGCTCTTTCTCGACCTCGAGCTCGACCGGCAGGCCGTGGCAGTCCCAGCCGCCCTTGCGCGGCACGAAGTGGCCGCGCATCGTCTTGAAGCGCGGGAAGACGTCCTTGAAGACCCGGCTCAGGACGTGATGCACGCCCGGACGCCCGTTGGCGGTGGGCGGGCCCTCGTAGAACACGAACGGAGGGCTGCCCTCGCGGCGGCGCATCGACTCGCGGAACACGTCGCGCTCGCGCCAGCGCGCGAGCACCTGCTGCTCGAGATCGGGAAATGACTGAGCCGGGTCGACCGGCTGGTATCGGGCCAAGGCGTCGATTCTAGGCGGGGCCTGCTAATAGTTCCGCCTCAGTAAACGCCGAATCCCCGCCGGGCCGTCCCGGTGGGAGCGGGGGACCCAAGACCCAAGGATGGTTCGGGGCCGAACCGGCAATTGCCGGCGCGTATCTCTTTCGCGCGAGCCCGTCAGCTAACCCCGTAGGCCGAGGAAAGAGAGGGACGTATTGCGCCGCCTACGTCGCGTGCTCGCGGGCTGCTTGCTTGCGGGCGTGCTCCTGCCATCAGCAGCGCCAGCTGAGGCATCGCCCGAGAGCACCATGATCAGGGAGCTCAACCGGATCAGACTCCAGCACGGGCTCAAACGCCTGCGCCCATCGCCCAGCCTCCACCACTCGAGCTCGCGCTACGCGCGCCAGCTCATGCGGACCGACGTGTTCGCCCACCAGGCACACATTGCCGTGGCGGGCCGCTTCGAGTGGGCCGGCGAGAACCTGGAGCTCCACTGGGGCTGGAGCCCCCAGCCGCGCTACACCGTGCGCCGCTGGATGGGCTCCCCGGGTCACCGCGCCGTGATCCTGTCCGGAGAATGGCGGTGGCTGGGGGTGGGCCGCTCGCGCGGCCGCTTCAACTCGGGCACGGCCACGATCTGGGTGGCGCACTTCGGGAGGGTGTGAGAAAACCGGGCGGCTAGGCGGCGAGCTTGCGACAGAGCTCGGCGAGCGAGCGCTTCTCGCCGTCGTCGAGCACGTCGAACGCCTGGCTGACGCGCTCTGCGTGCTCGGGGAAGACGCGCTCCACCAGAGCGCGGCCGTCCGTGGTGAGCACGACCTCCACGGCCCGCCGGTCGGCGGCGAGCCTGTGGCGCTTGACGAGCCCGCGCGCCTCCAGCGTCTCGGTCACCTCGGTCGCGTTGGCCTTGCTCCACTCGAAGCGGCGGCGCAGCATCCGCAACTCGAGCGCGCCACCCGCGGTGGTGAGCACGACGAGCGCGGAGAACCCCGCGGCCGACACTCCGGCGCGTTCCAGCTCCGCGGCGAGACGGCGTCGAACGGAGGCCTCGGCGCGGACCAGGGCCTGCAGGGCGCGATGGGCGAGAGGATCGCCGAGCTCGAGAGACGACATCCCCTCGCGATGCTAGGAAGGCGGGCGGACGCCCGAATACCTAGCGAGCAACAGGCACGCGGGCGGGCCGGGCCACAGGCTCGACCTCCGGTGCCACCACGACCTGCTCCAGCCGGCCGCTGTCCACGTACGCCTTGAGCCGCTCCACGGCCTCCGAAGGCCGTGTGCCGAGCGACGGGATGCCGTGCTCGCCCGTGACGGGCATCGCCTCGCGGTACTCGAACACCGGGCCGGCGGAGCCCACCTGGCGCACGGTGTAGACGAGCCGGCCCACCACCTCGAGGGTGGCCTCCCCGCCGCAGAAGACGAAGGCGGTGGGATCGATGGCCCTGATTGCGCGAACGATGCGCTCAGGGGGAAGGTCGAAGGCGAGCAGAAGAGTGCGGAAGCCCGCACGGCGCAGGCCCAGCTCGAGCGCCTGCACCTGGAGCGACTCCAGGTCGAGCCGAGGGCTCGAATCGAACAGGAGCACGCCCTGGGGGCGCGTGGCGGGAGCCACGACCCGGCGCGCCGCGTACAGCCACCCGGTGGCCCAGCGGCTGCCGAGCTCGCGCTCGGCGTCGCGGCCCTCGCGCTCGTATGCGAGCTCGAGTGCGGGCATCAGGACTTCCTCCACGGAGCGCTCGACGGAGCGCACCGCGAGGCTCTCCTCGAGGATGCGGTCGGCCACGGTCTCGTCGAAGTGGTCGAAGGCGTCGAGCAGCCGCGCGGGAGACGAGGGGCCCTCGCCGCGCTGGCGCGCGAGCTCGATGGCCGAAGAGATGTTGTGCGTCTCGAGCAGCGCCCTGCGCAGCGACTCGAGCTCCGTGAGGTCGTACTGGCGGTGGCCGCCCTGCGTGCGGCGCGGCTTGGGATAGCCGAAGCGCCGCTCCCAGCTTCTGAGCGTGTTGGGACTCACCCCGAGCAACTCGGCGGCGGCGTTGGTCCTGATTCCGCTCACTTGACCTCCCGATCGACTAAGCCGCGTCAGCGTCGCGGCACTACTTCGCACATCCACGCCGTCTTTACGAGGCGTGGTGACCCTTTGCACAAGCTTCCAGAGTGGGAGCAAGTGCGTGGATGGAGGTTTAGTCGTCCCGCTCGGAGGCGCTCGCAAGCCGTGCACCCCTTCTTGCACGGCTTCCGGGACGTCAGCGGTGCGTCAACGAATACCGAAGCCGCTCGGCTCGACCGCCACCAGCGCCGCGCGGGGCGAGTCACAGGTGGCGATGCGCGCCGACAGCGTTCCTACTCGCGGAGCGTCGTCGGACACGAGGCGCACCGGCAGCGCAACGGTCTCGCAGCGGTGTTCGGCGGCGTGCCGCACGTGGTGCTCGAGCTGGTCGTCCCCGAGCGGGCACGTGACGATTGCGAGGAGGTGCGAGCCCGTGAGCTCGCCTTCCTCCCCAAAGAGCTTGTCGCCGCTGCGGCTGACGGCGCTCACGGCCATCTGCGCGGTCACGACCATGAAGGCGGCGCCCGGACCCGGCAGCGCGTCGCCGGAGGACGAGAGCATCACGCCCAGCCCACAGCGCTCGCATACGCGGCGGAAGCGCTCGGAGCGACCCACGAGTGGATCGTCCGGGCCGCCACAGCGCGAGCAGAACCGGATCGTCGCGAGGCGATCGTGCGGTGGGCGCGCGGGCTCGGGGTTGTGTGTGAGGAGCGGCATCGGCGGTCGAGTCCGATCAGAACACGGACCCCCGCGATTCGCCTGCCCCGATCGAGCAATGCAGCGGTTAGGTGTGCGAAAACCACACTTCCCGAGCGATAGCCTCCTAGGCCGTAATCGAACAGGGAGACGAATGGCCGTTCAGCAGGAGCTCTGGGGCGCCGAGACGAGCAAGGCAGTGGAGAACTTTCAGGTGTCCGGCGAGCGCGTGCCGGTGCCGGTGGTGCGCTGGCTCGCCCGCTTGAAGGCGGAGGCCGCGCGCGTGAACGGCGAGCTCGGGCTGCTCGACCCGGAGCTGGCCGAGCGGATCGCCCGCGCAGGCGACGAGGTGGCCGCCGGTGAGCACGACGACCAGTTCCCGATCGACGTCTTCCAGACCGGCTCCGGCACCTCCACGAACACGAACGCCAACGAGGTGATCGCGAACCTCGCCGGCGAGGGCGTCCACCCCAACGACCACGTGAACATGGGGCAGTCATCGAACGACGTGTTCCCCTCGGCCGTGCACCTGGCGGCGATCACGGAGGTGCGCGAGGGGCTGCTCCCGGCGATCGAACACCTGGCTCAGGCCCTGGCCGGCAAGGCCGACGAGTTCGCCGACATCGTCAAGGCGGGCCGCACCCACATGATGGACGCCGTGCCCGTGACCCTCGGCCAGGAGCTGGGCGGCTATTCGGCCCAGATGACCCTCGGGCGCGACCGCGTGAGTGACGCGCTCGGCCGCGCCGAGCAGATCCCGCTCGGCGGCACGGCCACCGGGACGGGGCTCAACACCCACCCGGAGTTCGCCGAGCGTGTGCGCGCTCGGCTCGGCCTGGGAGTGGCCCCGCTGGACCGCTTCGAGGCGCAGGGAAACCGCGATGGCCTCGTGGAGCTGCACGGTGCGATCAAGATCGTGGCGGTGTCGCTGACCAAGATCGCCAACGACCTGGTGCTGATGGGCTCCGGGCCGCGCACCGGGCTCGTGGAGCTCCAGCTGCCGGAGCTTCAGAAGGGCTCCTCGATCATGCCGGGCAAGGTCAACCCCGTGATACCCGAGGTCACGCTCCAGGTGGCGGCCCAGGTGATCGGGAACGACGCGGCGATCACGCTCGCCGGAACGCAGGGCAACTTCGAGCTGAACGTGCGCGTGCCGCTGATCGCGCGCAACCTCTTCGACTCGATCAAGATCCTCACGTCCACGTGCCGCCTGCTCGCGGACCGCTGCGTGTCGGGCCTCGTGGCCAACGAGGAGCAGCTTCTGCGCCACGCGGAGTCCACACCGGCGATCGCCACCGCCCTCAACCCGCACATCGGGTACGACCTCGGCACCGAGATCGTGAAGGAGGCCGTGGCATCGGGCCGCACGATCCGCGAGGTGGCGCTCGAGAAGGGCGTGGACGAGGCGACGCTGGACGAGGCGCTCGACCTTCGCGCAATGGCGCGCGGGCACTAGTACACCCGTCTACACAGCCCGGAATCACGAGTGGGGCTCCCTAGCCTGGGTATCTCCCTGTTCCCGTGAATTCCAGGCATTTCAAGACATCTCTCGTTCTCGTGCTGCTCGTCGTCTCGGCCGCGATGGCCGGCGTACCGGCCACTGCGAGCGCCCAGGTCGACCCGCGCGGCGTGGACCCGGCGAGCCCGAATCCGCTCGTCGGCGCTCCCTTCTTCGTGGACCACGACTCGCCCGCGTGGGAGGCGTGGCGCACATACACGCGCCGCGGCCAGCGGAGCAAGGCGAACCTGATCTGGAAGATCGCCGGCGAGCCGAGGAGCCTCTGGTTCGGGCGGTTCACCCAGCCCAACTTCAACCTCAAGGTGCGGCGCCGCATCGACGCCGCAAAGGCGGTGGGCCAGGTACCGATCTTCGTGGTGGCGCGAGCGGAGGCCAACCGCTGCACC
The DNA here is from genome assembly GCA_963811055.1 of uncultured Thermoleophilaceae bacterium. GTDB lineage: Bacteria > Actinomycetota > Thermoleophilia > Solirubrobacterales > Thermoleophilaceae > JACVRW01. Next base: position 829,728 of record CAWEPQ010000001.1, on the reverse strand, counting down.
CCGACCTACCAGGCCGGGGGCCCCAAGGGCGATCGGGTCACGCGCAAGTGGTACGACAACATGGCGCACGCGATCGGCAACGACCGCGTGATCGTGGCGTTCGAGCCCGACTCGCTGGGAACGATCCAGTGCCAGGCCAAGAGCCGGCGGGACGACCGCTACCGCTTGCTCCGCTACGGCGTGAACGCGCTCTCGGCGCTCCCCAACGTGACGATGTACCTCGAGGCCGGGGCGTCCGACTGGGAGAACGCCCACCGCACCGCCAAGCAGCTGCGCAGGATCGGGATCGCCAAGGTGCGCGGCTTCATGCTGAACGCCACCCATTACGACTGGACGGCGGCGAACATAGAGCACGGGCTCGAGATCTCCCGCCTCACCGGCGGCAAGCACTTCATCATCAACACCGCCGAGAACGGCCGCGGGCCGGTGCACTACCGCAACTGGATCGATCGCAGCCGCCACAAGTGGCGCACGATCAACATCTGGTGCAGCCCGGGCCTGCGCGGCCTGGGACCGCGACCCACCACGGCAACGGCCAACCCGATGGTGGACGCCTATCTCTGGATCAACCGGCCGGGCTTCGCGCAGTCCTGCGCCGGCCACAAGATCGCCTGGTTCCCGCCGCGCGCGTTCGCCTACGCGCGCTGGGCCACCGGCTGGGAGCGGCCCCCGCGGGGAACGCGCTTCGGGCACTTCAAGCGCTACCCGCCGAGCGTCTTCGGGATTCCGTAGAGATCAGCAGCCGGGCCAGGCGCCGCAGTCGTCCGCATGCGAGAGCGGATCGGCGAGCGCCATGCGCGCGGCGGTGGCGGCGAGCATGTACGGCAGTGGGTTGACCGGGGTGTCGAACCGGCGCACCTCCCAGTGCAGGTGCGGACCGGTGGAGCGGCCGGTCGAGCCGGCGTACCCGAGGAGCGTGCCGCCGCTCACGGCCTGACCCGGCGAGACCTTGACGCGCCCGAGGTGGGCGTACCAGGAGGCGAAGCCGAGCCGGTGCTTGACCACGACCAGGTTGCCGTAGCCGCCGGTGTTCCAGCCCGCGAAGGCCACCACGCCCCGGCCGGCGGCCTTGACGCGGGTGCCCGCGGGCACCGGGAAGTCGATGCCGGTGTGCCGGCGTCCGGCGATGTGGCCGAAGCCGTCGCCCATCGGCCCGGCCAGCGGCCTGAAGAAGCGCACGGGCGAGTCGGGATGGCCGCCCCGGCCACGGCGGAGCGCCCGGATCGTCTGGGGACCAGCCGCGCCGTCGGCACCGAGGCCCGTCGCGCGCTGGTAGGCATAGACGGCCCGGGCCGTACCGGGGCCGTAGCCGCCGTCGATGGCGCCCGGCGAGAAGCCGTTGCGCCACAGCAGAAACTGAACGGCCGCCGCGTCCCAGCCCACGTTCGGCTGCATCACCACGCGGCTGCCGAGACGCGGGCGGCCGCGGGTGCCGAGGGCGCGAATCGTTTGGGGGCCCGCCACGCCGTCCACGGTCAGCCGCTTGCGGCGCTGGAAGCGCATGGTGGCCGCGCGCGTCATCGGACCCGGCACCCCGTCGACCTCGACGGTGTAGAGGCCCTTGGCCTGGAGAGCCGCCTGAAGCGCAGCCACGCGCGGGCTTCCCGCGGATGCGGAAGCAGGGGCAAGGCACAGGGCGGCAGCGGCAACGAACACGGCGGCGCCCCAGCGGATCCTTCCGCGAGGCATGGTTTTCCAGTCGACCGCCGCCTGAACGCAGCCAAGCCCCTGAATGGATCCATGCAGGTTTGGGGCGGTTTAGACTCGGCCGACCAATCGGGAGGCCGTGCAGGGTGGAGGTAGCCGCAACCAGCACCGTGAGCAGGGTGAGTCGGACACGACTCACGTTCTGGTCGGCCTGCTTGCTGCTGTTGCTGCTCGGTGCCGCCGGTTTCCTGCTCGCGCGCAGCGCCCCGTCCGACACCGCTGCCAGGTCTGCCGTTGCGCCGCCGGTGTTGCCGTTGAGCTTCGTGCCGAATCGCGGCCAGGTGGACAGCGGCGCGCGCTTCTATGCCCAGGGGCCGGGCTATGCGTTCGGGTTCTCGCAGCGGGGGCTGTCGCTCGACCTCTCGCGCGGACGGCACGGCGTGGCGCTGGGCCTCGGGTTCGTAGGGGCGAACCCGGCGGCTGAGCTCGACGCGAGTTCGCGGCTGGCGGGCAAGGTGAACTACCTGCGCGGGGCCGGGGCGCAGAGCTACACGGACCTGCCGACCTTCGGCGAGCTGCGCTACCAAGAGCTCTGGCCCGGAATCGACATGGCCGTTCGCGGCGACCACGGCGCGCTCAAGTACGAGTTCCACGTCGCGCCCGGCGCGAACGTGGGCGACATCGGGCTCGCCTACAGCGGCGCCCAGGGACTGACCACCAGCGCCGACGGCGGCCTGCGCGTGCACACCGGACTCGGCGTGCTGCGCGACAAGCCACCGGTCAGCTACCAGGTCGTGAACGGCAAGCGCGTCCCCGTCGAGAGCCGCTTCGACCTCAACCCCGCATCCTCCGGCTATGGCTTCGTCGTCGGCCGGCACGACCCCGCGCGTCCGCTCGTGATCGACCCGGGCCTCGTCTACTCCACCTACCTCGGCGAGCAGACCTTCATCGAGACGACCGACGTCGACACCGACGCGCAGGGAAACGCCTATCTGGCCGGGACGACCATCTCGTCGCTACACCCCACGACTCCCGGCGCCTACGACCCGTCCTTCAACGGCAGCCAGGACGCATTCGTGAGCAAGCTCAACCGGTCGGGCACCGCACTCGTGTACTCGACCTTCATCGGCGGCTCCGTGGGGGCGGGCGGGGTTGGGCGGGGCGATGACCGCGGCTACAAGATCGCGGTGGACTCCGCCGGCAGCGCATATCTGCTCGGAAACACCTACTCGTCGGACTTTCCGGAGACCGCCGGCGCTTACATCAATCCCTCCGACACCGATGGGGCCGTCTTCGTCGTCAAGCTGAGTCCGACCGGCGGCGCGCTCGACTATGCGGCCTCTCTCGGCAGCCCCTCCGTCTTCAAGACGTTCGACATCACCACGGATGTGGCGGGAAGCGCATACGTCGCCGCCACCACGACCGGCGGGTTCCCCACGACCCCGGGTGCCTTCGACACCAGCAACCATGCAGACGATGTCGGGCTCCTGAAGCTCAATCCGGCAGGCTCCGCGCTGGTTTACGGGACCTACCTGGGCGGCACCGAGAACGAGGGAGCCGGGGGCGTGGCGGTAGACCGGGACGGCAATGCGTACGTGACCGGCAGGACGGTCTCCGCGGGGTACCCGACCACGCCGGGAGCATTCCAGACCGAGCTCCCCTCGCGATTCGGCAGCCTCACGTCCGACTCGGCATTTCTCACCAAGGTCAATCCGACCGGCTCCGGCCTCGTCTACTCGACGTTCCTCGGCGCCGCGCCGAGGGGCACGCTCGGCCAGGACGTGGCCGTGGACGCCTCCGGAAGCGCCTACGTGGCGGGGTTGACCCGCTCAAGTCCCTTCCCGACCACGGCAGGCGCCTACGACACCTCCTTCAACACGACCGGCCCCTCTCCGGCCACCAACGCGTTCGTGGCGAAGTTCGGACCGTCCGGGTCGCTCGCGTATTCGACCTTCCTCGGCACCACGATCCTCTTCAGCGAGGTGAACGTGGGCGTCGATCGCTCCGGAAGCGCCATCGTTTCGGCACTTACACGCGACGCCCAGGCCCCCACCACGCCCGGCGCCTTCGACACGACGAACCAGGACAGCGACGATCTGTACGTGGCCAAGCTCAACGCGGCCGGCTCGGCGCTCACCTACGCGACCTATCTGGGCAGCACCGGAGCCGAGCGGCCCGGGGGGCTTGCCGTCGACGGGGACGGGAACGCGATCGTCAGCGGACTGACCAGCGACAACGGCTTCCCGAAGACGCCGGGGGCGTTCGACACCACCTACAACAGCTTCCCGACACAGAGCTTCGTGTCGAAGCTGGATCTTCTGCCCACGGGCTTCCTGTTCGGCACGGGTGACGTGGGCAGCCAGTTCGCCCCGCTCGCCGCGAACACCAAGCAGGGCTCCCCGTTCACCCTGTTCGTCACCGCCACCGTCCGGCGGCTGCACGTCTACATCGACGGGAAGGGCGCCCAGAACGGCAGTCAGACCCTGCGCGCCGTGCTCTACCGAAACGCCGGCGGCCCTGCCGCCCGGGTCGCGCAGAGCTTTGACTACACCGTCCAGGCCGGCGACCCCGGCCACTGGCAACCGCTCTACCTCGCCCCACCCGCCACGATCGGACCAGGTGTCTACTGGCTCACGATCCAGAGCGGCACCACCAACGGCGTCGCCCGCTACGCCTGGAGCGCAAAGCCCGGCTCACGGCGCTTCAACACCGACACCTTCTCCGACGGGCCATCCGACCCGTTCGGCAGCTCGACCGCCGACGAGAAGCAGCTCTCCATCTACGCCGGCGGCAGCTTCTAGTCCAGGTTCACGGCGATGTACTTGGTCTCGAGGAACTCCTCGATGCCCTCGTTGCCGCCCTCGCGCCCGATGCCCGACTGCTTGACTCCGCCGAACGGTGCGCCGGCGTTCGAGACCATGCCCTGGTTGAGGCCGACCATCCCGGTCTCGAGCCGCTCGCACACGCGGATGGCCCGCTTGATGTCGCGCGTGAACACGTAGGCCACGAGGCCGTACTCGGTGTCGTTGGCCCGCTCGATCGCCTCGTCCTCGGACGAGAAGCCCGCGATCGGGGCCACCGGGCCAAAGATCTCCTCACGGAACACCCGCGCGTCCGGTGGCACGTCGGCCAGCACCGTGGGCTCGTAGAAGTACCCGCGGCCCTCACGGGCCTGGCCGCCGGTGAGGCGCTCGGCACCCATGGACACCGCGTCGTCCACCAGCTCGGCCACCTTGTCGCGGGAGGGCCCGTCGATCAGCGGCCCGACCTTCACGTCCTCCTCGGTGCCGCGGCCCAGCTTGAGCGCTCCCATCTTCTCGGCCAGCCGGCGCGCGAACTCGTCCTTCACCGAGTCCGCCACGTGGAAGCGGTTGGCCGAAGTGCAGGCCTCGCCGATGTTGCGCATCTTGGCGAGCAGCGCTCCCTCCACCGCCTCGTCGAGGTCCGCGTCCTCGAACACGATGAAGGGGGCGTTGCCGCCCAGCTCCATCGACGTCTTGAGGACGTTGCCCGCGGAGGCCTCGATCAGCTTCTTGCCGACCTCGGTCGAGCCGGTGAAGGACAGCTTGCGCAGCCGCGGGTCATCGATCAGCGGCGCTGTGACCTTGCCCGACGACGAGGTGGTCACGATGTTGAACACGCCGCCCGGGAGGCCCACCTCCTCGAGCACCTGGCCGAGGGCGAGCATCGACAGCGGCGTGAGCTGCGCGGGCTTCACCACGATCGTGCAGCCGGCCGCGATCGCGGGGCCCACCTTGCGCGTGCCCATCGCCATCGGGAAGTTCCACGGGGTGATCATCAGGCAGGGCCCCACCGGCTGCTTCAGGGTGAGCACCCGGCTCGTGCCGTTGCCGAACTGCTTGTACTCGCCGTCGAGCCGGAGCGCGTCGCCGGAGTGCCAGCGGAAGAAGTCGGCCGCGTAGACGATCTCCGACTTGGACTCCGCCAGCGCCTTGCCCATCTCGAGCGTCATCAGGAGCGCCAGCTCGTCGGCGCGCTCCGTCATCAGCTCGAAGGCGTCCCAGAGGATCTTGGCGCGGTCGTTCGGGGCGGTGGCGCCCCACTCGGCCTGCATCTCCACGGCGGCGTCGAGCGCCGCCATGCCGTCCTCGGGCGTGGCGTCGGCCACCTCGCAGAGGACCTCCTCAGTGGCCGGGTCGATCACCGGGAAGGTGGCCCCTCCCGCGGCGTCGCGCCACTCGCCCCCGATTGACAGGCGCTTCTCGACCTGCTCCACCACCTGCTGTTCCTGCGTGGCTATCGCCATGGGTGTCTCCTCCTAGGTCGCGACCGTCTCGACGCCCAGCTCGTCGCTGATGGCCACGTCGATCGAGTAGTCGATCGGCAGCACGATCAGCGATGGCACGTCGAGCGTGAGCGCCCGGCGCAGCGTCTCGCCGAAGTCGTCGGCGGACCCGCAGCGCCAGGCCGGCATTCCGAAGCTCTCGGCCAGCTTGACGAAGTCGGGGTTCGTGAAATCGGTGCCGAAGTGCGTGCCGAACTTCTTGTCCTGCTTCCAGACGATCGAGCCGTACTGGCCGTTCTCCCAGACCACGTTCACGATCGGCGTCTTCAGCCGCACTGCCGTCTCGAGCTCCTGGCAGTTCATGAGGAAGCCGCCGTCGCCGTTCACCGTGACCACGTTGCGGTCCGGGTGCACGAGCTTGGCCGCCACCGCGGCGGGCACGGCGAAGCCCATGCCCGCCAGGCCGTTCGCGATCAGCACGGTGTTGGGCTCGTAGGCGGGGAACATCCTCCCGATCCAGAGCTTGTGGAGGCCCACGTCCGAGATCAGGATGTCCTCGCGGCCCAGGGCCTTGCGGATCTCGTAGAGGGCGCGCGGCGGCTGGACCGGGAAGGAGTCGTCGTCCTTGGCCTTCTCGAAGCGGCCCAGCACCACGTCACGCAGCCGAGTGGAGCCGCCCTGATGCGGCACGTGGCGGCACTCCTCGCTGAGGCGCGTGAGCACGTGGTAGATGTCGCCCACGAGCTCGACCTCTGGCACGAAGTACTCGTCGATCTCGGCGGCCACCGAGTCGATGCAGATGATCTTCTTGTCGCGACCCGGGTTCCAGTGCTCCGGTGAGTGCTCCACGAGGTCGTAGCCGATGGCCAGCACCACGTCGGCCTCGTCGAAGCCCGCCATCCGGTAGTCGCCCGACTGGAGGCCCACGGAGCCGAGCGCCTTGGGGTTGTCCGGCGGGATCAGGCCCTTGCCCATGAAGGTCTCGGCCACCGGGATGCCGGTGGCGCGCACGAACTCCCGCAGGGCCGCCACAGCGCCGGTGCGCACCACGCCGTTGCCGGCCAGCGCCACCGGGTTGATCGCCCCGCGCACGATGTCGGCCGCCCTCAGCAGCTCGCGCGCCGCGGGCTCCGGCTGCACCACCCGCCTGCGCGGCAGCGGCTCCGCGTCGATCTCGGTGGCCATCACGTCCTCTGGCAGCTCGATGTGCGTGGAGCCGGGCTTCTCGGCCTCGGCCACCTTGAAGGCCTTGCGCACGACCTCGGGGATGATCGCCGCGTCCGACAGCCGCGCGTTCCACTTGGTGATCGGCCGCATCACGCGCAGCAGGTCGATGTACTGGTGCGACTCCTTGTGCATCCGCTCGAGGTCGCCCTGGCCGGTGAGCGCCACCAGCGGCGCGCGGTCCAGATAGGCGTCCGCCACGGCGGTCACGAGGTTCAGGGCTCCGGGGCCGAGCGTGCCCAGGCACACGCCCGCGTGGCCGGTGAGCCGGCCGCTGACGTCGGCCATGTAGGCCCCGCCCTGCTCGTGGCGGACCGGGATGAAGTCGATGGACGAGCGCGACAGCGACTCGTTCAGGTCGAGGGTCTCCTCGCCGGGAATGCCGAACACGTGGCCGACGCCCTCGGCCTCCAGGCACTCCACGAAAACGTCACTGGCTTTGCGCTTGCCCACGGTCGGCTGACTGTAACGTCCTTGCCTCAGTGCCTCCGGTTGCCCGCTACGCCCGAAGCGGTGATGTGCACATCGCCTACATCGTGGAGGGCGACGGCCCCATCGATCTGGTGTGGATCCCGCCCTGGATCTCGCAGGTGGAGTACCTCTGGTCCGAGGCGTCGCTGGCCGGCGTGATGGACCGGCTCACCAGCTTCGCGCGGGTGATCACGTTCGACCGGCGCGGCTCGGGCCTGTCCGATCCGCTCGAGGGCGCCCCCACCCTCGAGGAGCAGATGGACGACGTGCTGGCGGTGATGGATGCCGCCGGATCGGACGAGGCCGCGATCGTGGCCACGCTCGAGGGCGGCCCGATGGCCGCGCTGTTCGCCGCCAGCCACCCGGACCGGACCCAGTCGCTGACCATGTACGCCACGTTCGCCCGCTCGGTCTGGGCTCCCGACTACGACTTTGCCTGGAGCGCGGAGGAGCGCAACTCGCGGATGGACGAGTGCGTCGAGCACTGGGGCGAGGGCCTCGTGGCCGGAGCCGTGGCCGGCAGCCGCATGCGCGAGCCGCGCTTCATGGAATGGGCCGGCCGCCTCGAGCGGCTGGCCGCCAGCCCCGCCACGATCAAGCGGATCTTCGACCTCATCGGAGAGTTCGACGTCCGCGAGGTGCTGCCCTCGATCCGCGTGCCGACGCTCGTGATGCACCGGCGCGAGGACAGCTTCATCAAGGTCGACCATTCGCGCTACATCGCCGAGCGCATCCCGGGGGCCCGCTACGTGGAGCTCGAGGGCCCGGACAACATGTTCGCCGTGGGCGACAGCGAGGCGATCCTCGGCGAGCTCGAGGAGTTCCTCACCGGCACCCGCCACGAGCGCGAGCCCGACCGCATGCTCGCCACCGTGATGTTCACCGACATCGTGGACTCCACCCAGCGCGCCGCCGACATGGGCGATCGCCACTGGCGCGACCTGCTGGAGCGCCACGATCAGCTCTTCCGGCGTTCGCTCGAGCGCCATCGCGGGCGCGAGATCAAGCGCACCGGCGACGGCTTCCTCGCGACCTTCGACGGCCCGGCGCGCGCGATCCGCTGCGCCGCATCGATCACCGAGGCCGTGGAGGAGCTTGGATTGGAGCTCCGCGCGGGCCTGCACACCGGCGAGTGCGAGGTGATGAGCGACGACCTGGGCGGTCTGGCGGTGCATATCGCAGCCCGGGTGATGTCCTTCGCAGATGCCGGCGAGGTGCTCGTGTCGAGCACCGTCAAGGACCTCGTGGTGGGCTCTGGAATCGACTTCGAGGACCGCGGCACGCATGACCTACGCGGGGTGCCGGGGGACTGGCGCCTGTTCAGAGTGACCTGAAGTCTCGCTACCTTCAGCCGATAGAGGAGTTGTAGCTCCTACTATGCGCCGCCTTCTTCTGTCCACAGTCGTGCTTGCGGTACTCGCTGTGCCCGCAAGCTCCAGCGCCGCCACCCGCCACGTGATCCGTGGCGCCGGCTGGGGTCACGGCATCGGCATGAGCCAGTACGGCGCCTACGGCTACGCGCTCGAGGGCACCGGCTACCGCGACATCCTGTCGCACTACTACTCGCACACACGCCTGACGCGGTCCGCCCAGCGCTCCGTGCGGGTGCTGCTCCAGCCCGACGACCCGTACATCCGCGTGCGCGGCGCCACCAGCGCCGACGGCAGAGCGCTGAAGCCGTCGAAGACCTACATCGCGCGACCGTCCGGAGGGGGCATCGCCCTCTTCGGCCCGTCGGGCAAGCGCATCGCTCGCTTTTCCTCGCGGCTGCGCCTCGAGCGTCCCGGCCGCGCGCTGCGGCTGCTGGGCCCGGCCCTCAATGGGGTGACCGACGGCCTCTACCGGGGAGCGATCGAGATCCAGGCCGGCGGCGGGCTCGACGCCATCAACGTGTTGTCCCTCGATGACTACGTGCAGGGCGTGGTGGCCGGCGAGATGCCCGCCTCCTGGCCGCTCGAGGCCCTCAAGGCACAGGCGGTGACCGCGCGGACCTACGCGCTGGCCACGCGCCACCCCGAGGGTCCGTTCGACCTCTACCCGGACACGCGCTCCCAGGTCTACCGGGGCGTGATCGCCGAGGGCGTGCGCAGCAACGCCGCGGTGACCGGCACCGCGGGCCGGATCCTCACCTACGCCGGCGAGCCGGCAGTGACCTACTACTTCTCCACCTCCGGCGGCCACACCGAGAGCATCCAGTACTCGTTCGTCGGTGCGCTCAGCAAGCCCTGGCTGGTGGGTGTGCCCGATCCGTACGACTCCCGCTCGCCCTACCACCGCTGGAAGCGCTCGTTCACCACGGCCCAGCTCACTCGCGCGCTGGGCTCCCGCGGCAGCTTCCGCCGGCTCAAGGTGCTCAAGCGCGGCACCTCGCCGCGCGTGGTCAGAGCCCAGGTGATCGGCAGCCGCGGCACCACCACGATCAGCGGTCCCACGATTCGCGCCCGGCTCGAGCTGCGCGACACCTGGATGCGGTTCACGCGCGTCTCCACCTCCGCTCACACGGCGGCCAGGGCACAGGCGGCCGCCTGGACCTCCCCACGGATCGCTCTGTGGACGCTCGGCCGCGTGAGGCCCAGCGTCTCCGGGAGCTTCGACCCCGCCCCGCGCTCACACCGGCTGATCCTCGAACGCAGGATCGACGGGCGCTGGAGGCGCGCCGGCACGATCCGCACCGTCGCGCACGGCCGCTACCGCAAGGCCATCGCGCGACCCGGCGTCTACCGCGTGCGTGCGGGCGTCGTGGCAGGGCCGCGGGTCACGGTGCGCTGAGGCGCTCCGTCGCCTCCGGCGCCGGGACCGGCGTCCAGGTCACGACCCGCGCGCTGACCGGCCAGTCGAGGGCCGTGGAGAGCAGACGGGTGAACGCCCGCGCGCCCGACGCCGCGAGATGGAGCCCGTCGCCCGCGAACCAGGACGCGTGGCCGGCGCTGTAGCGCACCCAGTCGAGCACCTTCACGCGGTCGGGCCAGCGGCGGCCCGCGGCCCGGATGTTGCGCCGGTTGGGGGTCTTCACGCTCGCCAGCTCACGCGGGACCACCAGCCCGAGGACCCGGCTCGGGCCGAGGATCCGGAGCGTCTGGCGGATCTGCGTGGTGGTGACGATCCAGTTGGTGCCGAGGGCCACCACCACGATCTCGGGCAGGGCGTCCCTGCGCCCGCGCGCGGCCAGCAGCTTCACGCCCTCGGCCATCTGGCGGCAGCCGCGCGCATCCACCTCGAACCCGGCCGCCACGAGCCGGTCCACGGCGCCGAGCATCACCGAGTCGCCCACGGCGAGGGGCGGCGTGCCCGCGGGCATCGGGGGCCTCGCGCGCCGGCCGGTGTCACAGGCGTTCGCGGCCGCGGGCAGCACCGCCATAGCGGCCGCCAACGCCGTTACGAGCGCAATGAGATGCCGGCCCCGCACCCGGGGCGGTATAGCAACAGCTAAGCCGTCGCAGCGTCCCGCGCCGCGATGGTGGCGCGCACGAGCGCGATCGTCTCCGGCGAGGCGGTGCGCGTGGAGCCGGAGTCGAACGGCGGCTCGGGGTCGTACTCGATGCCCAGCTGGATCGCCTTGGCCACCTCTTCGTGGGTCATTCGCGCGACCAGTGTCAGGGCCATGTCGATCCCTGAGGACACGCCGGCGGCGGTGACGATCTTGCCCTGCTCCACCACCCGCTTCTCGCAGGCAGTCGCGCCGTACTGGGCGAGCATCTCCATGTCCGCCCAGTAGGTCGTGGCGTCGAGGCCGTCGAGCAGGCCGGCCGCGCCGAGCAGCTCCGCGCCGGTGCAGACCGAGGTGCTCCACTCGGAGGTCGCGTGTGCGGTGCGAATCCAGCTGAGCAGCGCCTCGTCCTTGGCCGCGTCCGTGCTGCCCGGGCCTCCTGGGACCACGAAGACCTCGGGGCTCGGGATGTCGGCCAGCGCGGCATCGGCGCGGATCGTGAGCATCCCGGTGTCCGTTGTGTATTCGCGCGCCTCGACGCCGGCGAAGATCACCTGCGCTCCGGGCACCCGCGAGAGCACCTCGTAGGGGCCGACGGCGTCGAGGGCGGTGAAGCGGTCGTATATGGGGATCACGATCTGCATGGCATGACGCTCCTTCTTCAGGCCGCTTCCGAGCGGAAGCGGCGGCGATAGTCGGCGGGGCCAACCCCCACCCGGCGGTGAAACGCGCGGCGCATGGTCTCGACGGTCCCGAAGCCCGCGCGTGCGGCAACGGTCTCGATGGGCGTCTCGCCTGCCTCGAGCGCCATGCGGGCGCCCTCCACGCGAGCGGACTCGACGTAGGCGGCCGGGGTCTGGCCGACCTCGCGGGCGAAAGCGCGGGCGAAGTTGCGCTCGCTCATGTGCGCCCGTGTCGCCAGGGAGGGCACGGACAGGTCGGCATCGAGGTTGTCGGCTATCCAGGCCTGCAGCTCGCGCAGCGGCCGTCGGTCGGCCGTCTGAGCGTTGAGCTGAGCGCTGAACTGCGCCTGCCCGCCGGGCCGCTTGACGAAGAGCACGAGCCAGCGTGCCGTGGTGAGGGCGGTTTCGCGCCCGAGGTCTTCCTCCACGAGCGCGAGCGCCAGGTCCATGCCGGCCGTTACTCCTGCCGACGTGTACACGTCGCCGTCGCGCACGAAGATCGGGTCGGCGTCGACCTCCACGTCCGGATGGCGCTCGGCCAGCAGGGCGCAGCTTGCCCAGTGCGTGGTGGCGCGGCGGCCCTTCAGGAGCCCGGCCGCGGCCAGCAGGAAGGCGCCGGTGCACACGCCGGCCACCCGCCGCGAGCGGCCAGCCGCGTCGCGGAGCGCGGCGAGGAAGCGCTCGTCGTGCTCGAGCGCCAGCACGCCCGTGCCGCCTGCCACCACCAGGGTGTCGATCGGGCCGCGCACCGCTTCGAGCGTGGTGTCGGGCGCGAGGCTCACCGCCGAGGCGCGGAGCGGCCCGGTCTCGGGCGCGGCGATTGTGACGGAGTAGGCGTCGCCGTCGAGCCGCGCGGCGGTGTGGAAGACCTCAGCGGGACCCACCACGTCGAGCGGCTGCACGTCGGGGAAAGCCACGATCACAACACGCCGGGGGGTCACGAGAGCCATGATGGCGCTCCCCGGCCGTGGCGGCAAGGGCAGATACCGGACGATTTCTGCCAGGTGCTCACCCCCTCTCGAATCTTTATCCGGGGTTGACTTCTGGCGGCCACGGTGAACCCCATGCACTCACTCATTCGCGCCAGCCTGGTTGCCGGGGTCGTGTTGCTGGTGGTCGGCGGCGTCGCCCAGCACTTCGGCTCGGCAAAGGCAGATGACCAGCTTGCCGCGGCCGGCAGCGGCACGAAGAAGCTCACGGCGCCGCCGTCTGGCTCGGGAGCCGGGAACCTGCTGCTCGGGTCCGAGGACAGCGCTCAGCCGGAGAACATGGAGCAGTTCCTAACCGCTGTCACGGAGGACGTCGACAGCTACTGGACCAAGGTGTTCGAGAACTCCGGCCTGCCGGAGCCCCGAGTCAGCTACCTGTGGATCCCGGCCGGCCAGAGCGCGGCCAGCGCTTGTGGCGACGGCAGCGGCACGCTGGGCGACAGCGCAGCCGCGTACTGCCCGGGCGACGACACGATCTACATTTCGCAGCAGTTCGCTGCAGACATCTACGACGGTGCGCTCGACCAGGCACTGCCGGGCAGCTCGCAGGGGTACGGACGGACGATCGGCGACTTCGCTGTGGCGTTCATCGTGGCCCACGAGTACGGGCACGAGGTCCAGGACGAGCTCGGCCTGTCCCAGAGCTCCGGCCAGCTCCCAACGATGGCGTTTGAGCTCCATGCCGATTGCTACGCCGCAACGTGGGCCAGGAGCGCTTACCAGGAGAACCGTCTCGAAGACGGTGATGTGCAGGAGGCGCTGGACGCCGCCCTCGCCGTCGGCGACTTCGACACGAGCAACCCGGGTCATCACGGCACGCCCGAGCAGCGCGAGGAAGCGTGGCGCAGCGGCTTCGAATCGGGCGATCCGTCCTCCTGCGACGCGTACCTGAATACGGCGGCTACGGGGTGAAGCGGAACGTGACCACGTCGCCGTCCTGCATCGCGTAGTCGCGGCCCTCCACGCGCAGCTTGGCCTGCTCGCGCGCCGGTGCATACCCGCCGGAGTCCACGAGGTCGTTCCACGGCACGATCTCCGCGGCCACGAATCCGCGCTCGATGTCACTGTGCACCGAGCCGGCGGCGCGGCGGGCGGGAGTGCCGCGGGGGATCGCGTGCGCGCGCGCCTCCTTGCCCTCGCCGGCGGTGAAGAACGAGATCAGGTCGAGCAGGGCGAACGCCTCGCGGATCACGGTCGTCAGGCCGGACTCCGCCACGCCCATCTCGGAGCGCATCGCCTCCGCCTCGGAGTCCTCCAGCTCGGACAGCTCGGAGTCGAGCCGCGCGCTCACCGCGGTGGCGCGGGCGCCGCGCTGCTCGGCGTGCGCCACCAGGTCGGGGGGCGGGTCAAGCGGCTCGCCCTCGGCCACGTTGGCCACGTAGAGCACCGGCTTCGAGGTGAGCGCCTGGAGGCGGACCTCCGCGCCGGGGGCGCCGGCGGGCTCCGGGACCGTGCGCACCGCGCGGCCCTCGCGGAGCGCTTCCACCACGTCCTTGAGCCACACCTCCTCGGCCACCGCGATCTTGTCGAGCGACTTGGCCTGCTTGGACACGCGGTCGAGGCGGCGCTCGGCCTGCTCGAGGTCGGCGAAGAGCAGCTCGGTGTCCACCGCGTCCACGTCGGAGAGCGGATCCACCTTCCCCTCCGGGTGGACCACCTGCGCGTCGTCGTGCGCGCGCACCACGTGCACGATGGCGTCGGTTTCGCGGATGTTGCCCAGGAACTTGTTCCCGAGCCCCTCGCCGCGGTGCGCGCCGCGCACCAGCCCGGCGATGTCGTGGAACTCGATCACGTCGTGCACGACCGGGGTGGCGCCCACCGTCTCGGCCACGCGGTCGAGCCGCTCGTCCGGCACCGGCACCACGGCCACGTTCGGCTCGACGGTGGTGAACGGGTAGTTGGCGGCCTGGGCGCCGGCCCGTGTGAGCGCGTTGAAGAGGGAGGACTTGCCCGCGTTCGGCAGGCCCACGATTCCGACCTTCACGGCGCCGGCGCGCCCAGCCGCGCCACGGCATCGCCGAGCAGCGCGCCCGCCACGATGTCCGACGGATAGTGCACGCCGAGGTAGGGGCGCGCCAGCGCCATCGCCCCGGCGAGCGCGTAGAGGGGCGGCCGCGGCAGCGCCTCCGAGAGCACCCGCGCCCCCGCGAACGAGGTGCTGGCGTGCGCCGAGGGGTAAGAGCGCCCGGAGATCGTGGGCGACAGCGCCGGCAGCCCCTCCAGCAGCGGACGTGGCCTGCCCACCGTGTACTTGATCGCGGTGTTGGCCACCATCGTCGCCAGCACGGTCAGCATCGCGCGGCGGTACACGGTCGCGCGCCCGCGGTCGAGCAGCAGCCCGGACGCGGCCACCGCCTGCCAGAGCAGGCCGTGCTCGCCGGTGCGCGCGAGCGTCCGCACCGCCGCCTCGAGCGACGGCGTGTGGCCGCGCGTGCGCAGCAGGCGCAGCAGCCCGACGTCGAGCGCGCGCAGCACCCGGAGCGGGTTAGAACCCGACCCGGTGAGCGTCGGTGTCGAGCCGCACGTACACGACCCGGGAGAGGTCGAGCGCGACCTCGGAGTCCTGAGTGCGCAGCTCGTACCAGCGGTCGGCCTTCTCGTCGGCGAGCGCCTTGCGCAGGTCCTGGTAGTCGGACACGGCCACCCGCGCCGTCATCACCTGACCGCCGTCAAAGCCGATATCGAGTCGAGTGACCTCTGACGCCATCTTCAATGCTCCTCTGCCGGCTGCACGAGCTCGGTGAGCACGCCTCCGGTCGACTTGGGGTGAACGAAGGCCACGCGGCTGTTCCTGATCCCGGTTCGCGGCTCCTCGTCGATCAGCTGGAGGCCCGCCGAGCGAGCCTGCTCGAGCGCGGCGTCGATGTCGCCCGTCTGGTAGGCCACGTGGTGGAGGCCCGGTCCGCCCCGCTCTATGAAGCGGCCGACGGCGCTCTCGGGGTCGGTGGGGCTGAGCAGCTCCACATGCGAGTCCCCGATTCCGAGCAGGGCGGCCTCGACGCCGAACTGCTCGACCGTCTCGCGATGCTGGAGCGGCATGCCCAGGCGGTCGCGATACAGCTCGATCGCGCCGTCCAGGTCGGCCACCGCAACTCCGATGTGATCGATGCGCTCGAACACGGGCCGGGAGTGTAGACATAGGCCATGGCCAACCTGAACGAGCCTCGCTACGACGACAACCGCGATACCCGGGGCTTCACCATGAGGCGCGCCCGGGTCGGCCGCCAGCTCGGGACCGAGCGACTCGGCGCCAGCCTGTTCGAGGTCGCGCCCGGCGAGGCGGCCTATCCCTACCACTACCACCTGGGCGAGGAGGAGCTGCTCGTGATCCTGGAGGGGCATCCGAGCTTGCGCACTCCCGGCGGCTGGCAGGAGCTCGAGCCGGGCGAGGTGCTGTCCTTCCCGACCGGCGAGGCCGGAGCGCATCAGCTGGTGAACCGCGGCGAGGAGACGGTGCGCTTCCTCGCCATCAGCACGTCCGGACTGCCGGACGTGGTGATGTACCCCGACTCGGGCAAGGTCGGCGCATTCGAGCGCCTGCCGCGCGGCGGAGGGCTCTACAAGCTGTTTCGGCTCTCCGACGCGGTGGACTACATGGACGGCGAGACGCCGCCCGGGTGATCAGTGCCCTCGGCGGCCGCGATCGTCGGCCGGCCCGGGTTGACCGCCGCGCGCACCAGCTGCTCCACGTCCTGCCCGCGATCGAGCATGTACGCGGCCATGATGCGGTCGATGTCCTCGCGCTCGAGCACCTCGTGGGCGAGCAGGGTTGAGGCGAAGGCCTCGAGCAGCGGCCGGTTCTCGGCCACCAGCTTCATGGCGCGGCGGTGGGCCAGATCGGTGAGGTACTGCTGCTCGTCGTCAACGTTCCTGCGCGTGTTGTCGGACATCGCGTAGTCGTCGGAGGGCAGCTGCTTGGACTGGAGCTCGGTACCCATCCCGTACTGCGTGACCATCGAGCGGCTGATCTCGTGCACCTTGCGAAGGTCGTCCGAGGCGCCGGTCGTGACCTGGCCGAACACCAGGTGCTCTGTCACGCGGCCGCCGAGCAGCACGACCATGTAGTCGAGGAGCTCGTCCTTGGTCTTCAGGTAGCGGTCCTCCTCGGGGAGGTTGAGCGTGTAGCCGAGCGCCTGCCCGCGCGGGATGATCGAGATCCGGTGCACCCGCTCCACGGAGGGCAGGAGCTCCGAGCAGAGCGCGTGGCCGGCCTCGTGGTAGGCCACCACCCGCTTCTCGTGGCTCGTGATCACGCGCCGCGACTGCATGCCGGCGATCACCCGCTCCAGCGCGCCCTGGAAGTCCTTGGTCAACAGCGAGGTGCGCATGTTGCGCCCCGCGAAGATCGCCGCCTCGTTGCAGATGTTGGCCAGGTCGGCGCCGCTGAGACCGCTGGTCTGGCGGGCGATGAGGTCGAGGTCCACATCCTGCGCGAGCGGCTTCGATGCCGTGTGCACGTCGAGGATCGCCCGGCGGCCCTTCAGGTCGGGCGGCGTCACGAGGATCTGGCGGTCGAAGCGCCCGGGGCGAAGCAGCGCCGGGTCGAGCTGCTCGAGCATGTTCGAGGCGGCGATCACGATCACGTCGTCGCGGTCGCCGAAGCCGTCGAGCTCCACCAGCAGCTGGTTGAGCGTCTGGTCCTTCTCGCCCGAGATGTCCTTGCCGCGGGTGGCGCCAACCGCGTCGAGCTCGTCGATGAACACGATCGCCGGGGCGGCCTTGCGCGCCTGGCGGAACAGCCGCCGGATGCGCGCGGCGCCGAGGCCCACGAACATCTCCACGAACGAGGCGGCCGACTGGGCGAAGAAGGTGGCGTTGGACTCGTTGGCCACGGCCTTGGCCAGCAGTGTCTTGCCGGTGCCCGGAGGGCCGTGCAGCAGGATGCCCTTGGGCACCCGCGCGCCGAGCGCCCGGAAGCGCTTGGGGTCGCGCATGAACTCCACCACCTCGCGCAGCTCGTCCTTGGCCTCCTC
Source organism: uncultured Thermoleophilaceae bacterium (assembly GCA_963811055.1). Lineage (GTDB taxonomy): Bacteria > Actinomycetota > Thermoleophilia > Solirubrobacterales > Thermoleophilaceae > JACVRW01. The sequence continues at coordinate 812,068 of CAWEPQ010000001.1, read as the reverse complement.
CACCCCGGCCACGTCGTCCCAGCCGACGGAGCTCGAAGAGGAGGGCTTGATCTCCTGCGGCTTGGTCCGCGGCATCACGCGGACCATCATCAGGAGGATCCCGAGCAGGATCGCGAAGAAGATGATCGGCAGCCAGACAACCGCCCAGTTCTCGACCGTCTGGAAGTCGAAGCCGGACTCGCCGCCCGGCGGGGTGATTCGCACGACCCGGAACTTGTCCCCGCCGTCCTCGCGGATGAAGAGCTTGCGGCCGGCGTCCACGTCCCAGCCCTCGGGCGCGGCGCTGCCCGGCGCGGCCACGAACGAGCGCAGCGCGCGGATGGCGTCGCCGCAGTTCATCTCGCGCGTGTCGAGCACGGTGACCTCGTAGTTGCCCTTGGTGAGCAGCAGGTCGTCGAACGCGCGCTCGCGGGCCACCGGCACCGTGGTGGAGCAGGTCGCGGCTGAGCTCACCTGCGCGGACGCAGGCGGAGCCGCCACGGCAAGCGTTACCAGGCCGCATGCGAGCGTCCGGAGAGTGAGGCGCCTCATCTAATTTGCTTGATCGGCCGTTTGCACGGCCTTCATGAGAGTCAGTCCACGGCTTCCAGGCGGGCATTGGGCCTGAAGCGGCGGCCCGCCTTGGCGCAGTCGCGGCCCTCGAGGCGCACGACGTCCGCGGTGAAGTCGTTCTGACCCTGGAGCAGCGAAGAACCGACGCCGTAAGAATCCACCGGCGCGCCGAGGGCCTCGAAGCGGCGGATCTTGGCGGCATTGAACCCTCCGGAAACCACGATCCGCACCTTCTGGTGCCCGGCCTGGTCGAGCGCGGAGCGCACGCGCGCCACCAGCTCGGGCGTGACTCCGGTGGGCTCGGACTCGCCCATGTCGGCCCAGAGCGCGCGATCCACCATCCGCTCGGAGGTGTCGAGCCGCACACCCCAGAGCTTGTCCCCAAGGGCGTCGGCCACCTCGAGCGAGGTGCGCACGGAGTCGTTCTCGAAGTCCACCAGGACCGTCACGTTCATCTCTCCCGAGTACCTCTCCGCGAAGGCGTCTGCCGCGGCCACCGTGTCGCCGCCATAGGCCGCGATCAGCGCGTGGGGCACGGTGCCCACGCCGCGCCCGCCCCACCACGACGCCTGGGCGTCGGTGGACACTCCGATCGCGCCGGCCACGTGCGCGGCCCAGCCGTCGCCGGTCTGCACGAGCCAGTGGTCGTGGCGCGCCGGGAAGAACAGGATCGGCTTGCCGTGCGCCGCCTCCACCACCTCGCGCACGTTCTTCATCACCAGGCTGCGGCGCGCCATCACCCCGAGGTACACGGTCTCGAGGTGCGCGAACAGCGAGTAGTCGCCCTCGATCTGGAGCACGGGCTCGAACGGGGAGATCACATCGCCCTCGTGGAGCGCCCGCACCTCGAGCTGGTCCCAGCCCGGGCTCCAGCCCTCGGCGGTCGACCGCCCCGAGCACTGCTTGATCACCGCGATCGCCTCGTCGATGCCGCCGAGCAGCGACTCGTGCTTCTGGAATGCCTGCATCGTCACGCGCGGATGGCGGCCCTCACCCTCGAGCAGCTCCTTCGTGAGGTTGAAGTAGGCGTCCGTGTAGTGGCCGGAGCGAATCCGCTCCACGGGCAGCCGGAAGACCTCTGGGTCGAGCCGCGTTCGCGCCACGGTGGCCATGGGTCAGGCGGCGTCTTCGGCGCGCAGGATCTCGTCGAGGGCGGCGCGGCCCACCTGGAGCTGCTCCGCCGTGGGCTCGCGCGTGCCCACCACACGCTGAATCTCGTGCCCGGGCTTGCGCAGCAGGCGGGCCAGCACGCTCTCCGCGTGGCGCTCGGACCAGGCGAACACCTCCACCGCCACCGCCGCGCTGCCGAGCCCCACCGCCGCCTCGGCGGCCGGACCGCGCAGGCCGGCCCGCCGCGCCGCCACGTTCCCCACCGCCGCCGCGGCGAGCATCGGCGTGACCAGATGCGAGCCGCAGCGGTCGTGCTCCTTGTCCTGGCCGGCCGCGTCCGAGTCCCCCTCGTAGCCGGCGATCGACTTGTGCTCCACGCCGTGGTACGCGGCAAGGTCGCCACCGCGCAGCGCCATCAGGGCGGGCATCACGCTCACCAGGGCCACGGCCGCCTCGCGGCCCACGGTTCGCGCTCCGGCCGAGCGGATGGCCTGCCCGCCGAGCGCGGCCGCGCCCATCGCGCCGAGCGTACGCGCGTCCTGCATGGGCAACCGGGCTGCCGGCAGCGAGCGCTTGACCAGCGGGATCACAGCCATCGCCTCGGCCAGCTTGACCACGCCGCGCACGCCGGGCATCCGCTCGGCCACGCGGCCCTTCAGGCGCGGCTTGCGGCCCGAGGCCACCTGTATCTCGCCGGAGTCGTCGCGCACGGCGGCTGCCCAGTGCGTCGGTCCATGGACGAGCAGGCCGTTGCGGAGGGCCATCCCGCCGAGCCTCAGCTTGTTCTCGGGCACCGGCTTGGTCACCTGAGCACGTCCTCGATCAGACCGGCGTAGAAGGTGGCGGCCAGGCCCAGGTCCTGCACGGGCACGCGCTCGTCGGCGCCGTGCACCAGCGGCATGGCCTCGAACAGGTCCATCCTGCGCTGCGGGAAGAAGCCGTAGGCGGTGCAATCCGGGAAGGCCGAGCGGAACCAGCGCGAGTCCGAGAAGCCCGGCAGCACCACGGGCACAGCGGTGGCACCGGGGTCCTCGCGCTCCACGAACGCCTGGATGTGATCCATCAGCGGGGTGTCGATCGGCGAGCGGTTGCCCACCACGGTGTCGTGGAACTCGATCTCGAACCCGGTCTCGCCGAGCAGCGCGTGGATGCGCTCGAGGGCGTGGTCCTCTCCCAGGCCCGGCGGCACGCGACAGTCCACGCTCAGTCGCGCGCGCGACGGGATCACGTTGATCTTCTCCGAGGCCGACACCATCGTCGGGGTGAGCGTCACGCCGAGCATCGGCTCGAGCAGCACCGCCACGCGCGGATCGCGCTCCTCGATCGTGCGCATGGACCCTTCGAGGTCGCCGGTGTCGAGGCCGAGGGCCTGCATGAACGCCTCCGGCTCGGGCGAGAGCTCGTAGGTGGGCCGGCCGTCGCTGAGCGCCTCGAGGATCGGCGCGAGCTTGACCAGCGCGTTGTCCCCGATCCGCGGGATCGAGGCGTGGCCGGCCTGGCCGGAGGTGGTGAGCGTGAACCGGAACACGCCCTTCTCGCCCGCGCAGACGCCGTAGTGGCGCTTCCCGCCGAACTCGAAGACCTCCCCCGCGCCCTCGTTCACCACCATGTCGCACGCCACGCGGTCGGGGTGCTGATCGCAGAGCCAGTGCGCGCCGTGCTCCGCGCCCGTCTCCTCGTCGGCGGTGAACACCACCAGAAGCTCACCCGCCTCCGGCCGCCAGCCCTCCTCGGCGAGCGTCAGCGCGGCCGCCGCCTCGGCGGCCACCTGGCTCTTCATGTCGAGCGCGCCCCGACCCCAGACGCAACCGTCGCGGAGCTCCCCCGACCAGGGATCCACCCTCCATTCCTCTGGGTTCGCGAGGACCGTGTCCACGTGCCCGAGCAGACAGAGCCGCGGGCCGTCGGACGCCGCCTTCAGCCGCGCGACGAGGTTGGGGCGGCCGTCCACGGCGGAGAGCAGCTCGCATTCGTAGCCGGCCCGCTCCAGGAGACCCTTCAGAAACTCCTGCGCGGCCTGCTCGTTGCCCGGCGGGTTGACCGTGTTGAAGCGGATCAGCCGTTGGAGAAGTTCGGTCGTGCGGCCCTCGAGTTGGGCGCGATCGGGCACCCGGCCGAGTATATGGAGCGCCATAGCCGCCCCCGTCGCTGCCAGAATCCGCTCATGGAGCGGCTCTTCGACCTCGATGACGCCCCTCGCGGCCAGACGGGGGTGCCGGCACCCGACCTGCCGCTCGCGGCGCGCATGCGCCCGGTGTCACTCGGCGAGTTCGTGGGCCAGGAACATCTGCTCGGGCGCGGCGGCAGCCTGCGCACTGCGCTCGAGGAGGGGCGCGCGCATTCGATGATCCTGTACGGGCCGCCCGGCACCGGCAAGACGACGCTGGCGCGCCTGCTCGCTGTGAACGCACGCGCCGCCTTCGAGGAGGCCTCCGCGGTGAACGCTGGGCGCGCCGAGGTGCGCGAGGTGATCGAGCGCGCGCAGCACCGTCGATCCACGAGCGGCGAGCGCACCATCTTCTTCCTGGACGAGATCCACCGCTTCAACAAGGCGCAGCAGGACAGCCTCCTGCCGGCCGTGGAGGAGGGGCTGGTGCTGCTGGTGGGCGCCACCACCGAGAACCCGTACTTCGAGGTCAACTCGGCACTGCTCTCACGCTGCCGGGTGTATGAGCTGCACGCGCTCGAGACCGAGCACGTGCTGGCGCTGCTTCGGCGCTCGCTGGGCGACGAGCGTGGCATCACCGACGCCCCGCAGGTTGAGGACGCCGCGCTCGAGTTCCTGGCCACGCGCGCAGGCGGCGATGCGCGCACGGCGCTCTCGGCGCTCGAGCTGGCCTGCGACACCGTGGGGCCCGACGGCGCGGTGACCCTCCGCGTGGCGGAGGACGCGCTCCAGCGCAGCGCGATCCTCTACGACAAGGAGGGCGACAGCCACTACGACCTGATCTCGGCCTGGATCAAGGCCACGCGCGGGTCGGATCCCGACGCCTCGCTGCTCTATTTGGCGGGGATGCTCGAGGGCGGCGAGGACCCCCGCTACGTGGCCCGGCGGATGGTCGTGCTGGCCAGCGAGGACATCGGCAACGCCGACCCGCGGGCGCTCGAGGTGGCCGTGGCCACCGCCGCCGCGGTGGAGCACGTGGGGATGCCCGAGGCCGCGCTCAACCTGGCTCAGGCCGCCGTCTACCTGGCGCTGGCGCCCAAGTCGAACGCCTCGTACAAGGCCCTCGGCCGGGCGCGCGAATGGGTGCGCGAGAACGGCACCCCGCACCCGCCGGACTACCTCCGGAGCGCCGCCTACCCGGGCGCGAAGAAGCTCGGCCGCGGCCAGGGCTACGACTACCCGCACGACCGTCCCGAGGGCGTGTCGGAGCAGGAGCTGATGCCGTCGGACGCCGAGGGCCAGAAGTTCCTCGAGCTCACCGAGCACGGCGAGGAGCGCCAGATGCGGGAGCGCTGGGAGCGGATCCGCGGCGCGCGCGGGCGCGACTGACGCCCGTCGGGCAGAATCAGCCTCCATGGAAGCCGCCGTACGACTGCCCACCCAGGAAGAGCCCGCCGAGCTCGAGTCGTTCAGCCCGATCGACGGGGCCCGGCTCGGCTCGGTCCCGACCGTCACTCCCGCCGAGGTGCAGTCGGTGGTGGACGACGTCGCGGAGGTGCAGCCGTTCTGGGCGCAGCTCCCGCTGGCGGACCGCGCCCGCTACATGCGCCGCGCGGGCCAGGCGATCATCGACCAGCTCGACGACCTCACGGCGCTGCTCACGCGCGAGCAGGGCAAGCCGCGCGCCGAGTCGTACTCGATGGAGCTGGTGCCGACCATCGACACGCTGCGCTGGCTGGCGGAGGCTGGGCCGGGCATCCTCGACGACGAGCGCGTGCCGATGCCGGTGTTCCTCAAGCAGAAGCGCTCCCGGTTCAGCTACGAGCCGCTGGGCGTGGTCGGCGTGATCGCGCCCTGGAACTACCCATGGTCCATCCCGTTCGGCGAGGTGGCGATCGCGCTCATGGCAGGGAACGGCGTGGTGCTCAAGCCGGCGTCGCTCACGCCGCTGATCGGGCAGCGCATCCAGGACACTTTCGAGCGCGCCGGGCTGCCCGAGGGCCTCGTTCGCACGATCCACGGCGGCGGGGCGGTGGGCCAGGCGCTGGTCGAGTCGACCGCGGCCAAGATCTTCTTCACCGGCTCGGTGGAGGTGGGCAAGCGCGTGGGCATCGCCTGCGCCAGCCGCATGAAGGGCTCGGTGCTCGAGCTCGGCGGCAAGGACGCGATGATCGTGTGCGCCGACGCCAACCTGCCCAACGCGATCTCGGGCTGCCTCTGGGGCGGCTTCGCCAACGCCGGCCAGACCTGCTCGGGGATCGAGCGTGTGTACGTGGAGCGCGAGGTGGCCGACCGCTTCATCGAAGGCGTGGTGGAGGGAGCCAAGGCGCTGCGCGTGGGCAACCCGATGGAGTGGAACACCGAGGTCGGGCCGATGGTCTCCCGCGACCAGCTCGAGACCGTGCGCGCGCTCGTGGACGACGCGGTGGCGGCCGGCGCAACGCTGCGCTGCGGGGGCCAACGCGAGGTGTCGGAGCTTCCGGGGGCCGACTTCTACGCCCCGGCCGTCCTCACCGGCGTCACGCACGAGATGCGGATCATGCGCGAGGAGATCTTCGGCCCGGTGGTGCCGATCGTGACGGTGGACTCGCTCGACGAGGCGATCTCGCTCGCGAACGACTCGGACTTCGGGCTCGGCGCCTCGGTGTGGACCATGAACCGCTCGAAGAGCGAGCGCATCGCGCGCCGGCTCGAGGCGGGGATGGTCTGGGCCAACGACCACATGTACTCCCACGGCGCCGCTTCCTGCTCCTGGGGTGGCGTCAAGCAGTCGGGCCTCGGCCGCTCGCACTCCAAGTTCGGCCTCTACGAGTGCGTGAACGTGAAGCTGGTGAGCTGGGAGCCCTCGCGCACACGCGACTTCTGGTGGCACCCGTACGACGAGTCGCTCGGCCGCGGCCTACACGCGTCAGCTCAGCTCCTGTACGGGCGCGACTCGGACAAGCCGGCCGCCCTGAGGCGCGGGATCCGGCCGCTGTTCAAGCTCCTGCGCAAGTCCCTGCGCGACACATTCAGGCGCTAGCGGGCCTACCGAAACCGGCCCACCGGGTGGGCCCTAGACTTTGCGGACGATGCCCGCCCAGGCCTACGCCGGCAAGGAATGCGTCTGCCAGTTGCGCAGGGGCATGTGCGACCAGAGCTGCGTCCAGGGGATGCTCGACACCCCCTTCTACATCGCGTGCCTGCGCCTGTCCGGCAGGCGCTGCCTCGTGGTGGGCGGGGGCGACGTGGGCCTCGAGAAGGTGGAGGGCCTGCTCGCATGCGACGGCCAGGTGACGCTCGTGGCCCCCGACGCCATCCCGGAGCTCCAGGAGCTGGCCGCGGAGGGCTCGATCCAGTGGGACCGGCGCGAATACCGGCCCGAGGATCTCGAGCGGACCTTCATCGCGATCGCCGCCACCGGCGACACCGAGGTGAACATCCGCGTCTACGAGGACGCCGAGCGCCGCGCGATGCTCGTGAACGTGGTGGACGTGCCGCCGCTCTGCAACTTCATCCTCCCGGCCATCATCCGCACCGGCCCGCTCGCGATCGCGATCTCCACCGCGGGCGCGAGCCCCGCCCTGGCCAAGCGAATCCGCAACGAGATCGCGGAGGAGTACGGCGAGCCCTACGCGCGGCTGGCGATCCTCCTCAACGAGGTGCGCGGCTGGGCCAAGGGCAGCCTGCCCACCTACCAGGACCGCAAGCTCTTCTTCGAGTCGATTGTCAATGGCGAGCCCGATCCGGTCGAGCTGCTGCGCGGCGGTGACGAGGCCGCCGTGCGTGACCTGATCGAAGCCGCCCAGCAGACGCATCAGCCTGCCTGACGAGCTCACACACCTCGACGCCGCCGGGCGGGCCCGGATGGTCGACGTGGGGGGCAAGGACGCGACGGAGCGGCGCGCCGTGGCGCGCGCGGTTGTGCGGATGGCGCCCGCCACCGCCGCCGCGGTGGCTCGCGGCGACGGGCCCAAGGGCGAGGTGATCGGCACTGCGCGCATCGCCGGCATCCAGGCCGCCAAGCGCACCGCCGACCTCGTGCCGCTCTGCCACCCGCTGTCGCTCTCGTTCGTGGACGTGCGGCTGGAGGTGGGCGATGACCGGGTGGACGTGGAGGCCGAGGCGCGCACCACCGGCCCCACGGGGGTCGAGATGGAGGCCATGACCGCCGCCGCCGTGGCCGCCCTGACCGTCTACGACATGGTCAAGGGCCTGGAGCGCGGTGTCGAGATCACCGAGCTCGGACTGGTGGAGAAGACCGGCGGGAAGCACGACTGGCGGCGCCCGGAGTGAGGGCAGCCGTGCTGACGGTCTCCTCCTCGCTGGCTCGCGGCGAGGGCGAGGACCTGTCGGGGCCCGCGCTCGCGGAGCTGTGCCGCGGGGCCGGGCTTGAGGTGGTGCACGAAACGGTGTCTGACGACCGCGAGGCGATCGCGGCCGCCATCGTGCGCCTGGCGGACGACGAGCTGGTGCGCTTCGTGTTCACCACCGGCGGCACCGGCCTCACCCCCGACGACGTGACGCCGGAGGCCACGCTCGACGTGATCGACCGGCAGGCCCCCGGCTACGCCGAGGCGATCCGCGCCGACTCCCGTGGACACACGCCGCTCGGCATCCTCACCCGCGGCGTATCGGGCATCCGCGGCCGGACGCTGATCGTGAACTTCCCCGGCAACCCGAAGGCAATCGGGCAGTCATGGCCGGTGGTGGAGCCGACGCTGAAGCACGCGGCGGCGACGCTCGAACGGTAGGGCTCTACGAGCCGAGGCCCTTCCGGCGGAGCTCCTCGAGCGCCTCCGCAGTCTTCTCGAGCCCCTCCAGCCCCATTCCCCGCAGCACTCCGGGCGTCTTCGAGAACTGCACCTCGCCGTACTCGACCACCTGCACGTGGTTGCCCCACGGATCGCGGAAGTCGAGGCCGCGTCCGCCCAGGATCTCCGCGCCGGCCGCCTTGAGGCGGCGGCGGGCCTCCTCGAGGTCGTCCACCACGAGCCCGAAGTGGCGCTCGCCGTCGGCCGCCGACTTCCCGGTGGCCGCTATCGCCAGGAACTGGTCGCCCATGTCGAGGAAGGCCATGCCGGGCACGCGGCCGCGCAGGTCGAAGTCGAACACCGAGCCGTAGAACTCGAGGGCGGCGTCCAGGTCGGCCACCTCGAGCGCCACGTGGTTGATGCCCACGAGCCTGCTCACGCCGCCGAGGCTACATCGCGTCCATAGGCTTCCCACGGATGCCCGCCATCGAGCTCGACCGGCTGGAGCGGCGCTACGGCGAGCGGACGGCGCTCGCCGGCGTGAGCGTGAGCGTGGACGAGGGACGCACGCTCGCGGTGCTCGGGGCCAACGGCGCCGGCAAGACCACCCTCCTGCGGGTGCTCGCGGGGCTGCTGCGGCCGCACGCCGGCCACGCCGTCGTTCTCGGCGCCGAGCTGCCGAAGGAGCGCTGGAAGCTCCCGGCCAAGGTCGGCTACCTCGGGCACGAGCCCCTCCTCTATCGGGAGCTGACCGGACGCGAGAACCTCGGCTACCACGCTCGCCTGCACGGCGTGCGCGAGGAGCGGGTGGATGAGCTGCTCGAGGCGGTGGGCATGGAGCGCCGGGCCGACGAACCGGTGGCGGAGCTCTCCCGAGGCATGGTCCAGCGCCTGGCGGCTGCCCGGGCGGTGCTCCACGACCCGCCGCTGCTGCTGCTCGATGAGCCGCGAGCGGGGCTCGACCCCGCCGCGAGCGAGCTGCTCGAGCCGCTGATCGGCAGGGCCTCCGGCCGCACGCGGGTGCTCGTGACTCACGACATCGAGGGCGGTCTGGCCGAGTCCGACCTCGCGGTGGGACTGAAGGACGGCCGCCAGGTGATGGCCGGCACCGTGGCCGCCGCCGAAGCACGCGGCCTGTACTCGCAGAAGCCGCCGGCTCGGCCGGCGGCGCCCTGATGCCCTCCGTGATCGGCACCGCGGCAACGATCCTCCGCAAGGACCTGCGCATCGAGCTGCGCACCAAGGAGTCGGTGCCGGCAATGACGCTCTTCACGATCACGGTCTACGTGCTCTTCCACTTCGGGCTCGACCGCGACTCGCTCGACGGCGCGCTCGCGGCCGGGGTGCTCTGGGTCACGCTGCTGCTGGCGTCCGTGATCGGCGTGTCGCGCCTCTACGCATCCGAGCGCGAGCAGGGCGGTGTGGACGCCCTGCTGCTCGCCCCCGTGGACCGCACCGCGCTCTTCCTCGCCAAGGCCGGCGCCCTGCTCCTCTTCCTCGTGGCGGTGGAGCTCGTGGCGGTGCCGGCGTTCGCGATCCTGCTGCTCGGCCCCGGCCTGGGTGGCGCCCTGCCCGAGCTGCTCGCGATCCTCGTGTTGGGCAACGTCGGCGTGGCGGCGGTGGGAGCGCTTGTGGGAGCGCTGGCCGCCGAGACCCACGCCCGCGAGCTGATCACACCGCTCCTGCTGCTCCCGCTGCTCGTGCCGCTCCTGATCTCGTGCGCCCAGGCCACCGAACCGCTGATGCGCCAGGACCAGGGACCCGAGGACCTGGGGCGCTGGCTGGGGCTGCTCACGCTCTACGATGTGGTCTTCGTGCTTCTCTCCGTGGCCGTCTTCGATTATCTGCTCGAGGACTGATGTATTCAAAGGGGTTAAAGCCGCTCAGCGCGGCAACGGCGGTCGCGCTCACGGCGGCGCTCGCTCTCGTGTTCTTCTACGCGCCCAACGACGCCGACCAGGGCTTCGTGCAGAAGATCTTCTACATCCACGTGCCGATGGCGATCGTGGCGCTGGGCGGCTTCGTGGCCGGCGGCATCATGGCCATCCGCCACCTGCGCTCGGGCGACCCGTCCTGGGACCTGCGTTCCTACGTGGCCATCCACATGTCGATCATTCTCGGGCTCGGCGTGCTCGTTACCGGCTCGATCTGGGCGCGCGCCTCGTGGGGCCACTGGTGGGTGTGGGACGAGCCGGTGCTGGTGTCCTTCCTCGTGGTGTTCCTCCTCTACTGCGTGTACTACCCGCTGCGCTTCTCGATCGAGGATCCCGAGCGCCAGGCGCGCTACTCGTCGGTGTTCGCCATCACCGCCGGAGCGTTCGTGCCGCTCAACTTCGTGGCGGTCCGGCTGGCCGAGGCATATACACACCCGCGGGTGCTCTCCCAGACCGGCGGCTCGCTGCCGGGTGAGATGCGCCTCACGTTCCTGGTATGCCTCGCGGCCATGGCCCTCCTCTTCGTGACCCTCTGGAAGCTCGAGCTCACCGCCAAGCACGCGGCGCTGGAGCTCAAGCGCCTGCGTCGCAGGCTGGCGGAGCGGCGCCCCGCCGCGGTGGCCTGATGCCCGCCCTCCCGCTCGACGAGGCAGGCAAGTACGTTGCGGGCGCCTATGTCGTGTTCCTCGCCCTGATCGTGGTGTACGTGGCGATCATCGGTGCGAAGATCGCCCGCATCGATCGCGAGGTGACCGAGCTGAACGAGTTGCTGGAGGGCGAGGAGTGAACGGCGAGCTCCTCGTTCTCGGCGTCTCTCACAAGACCGCTCCGCTGCCGGTGCGCGAGCGTCTCGCCCTGCCCGAGGGGCGTGCGGCGCGAGTGCTGGCCGAGCTGACCGACCACGAGGCCATTCACGAGGCCGTGGCCGTGTCCACGTGCAACCGGACCGAGCTCTACCTCGTGACCGCCGACGCCGTGGAGGCGGAGAGCGCCGCGCTGGGAGTGCTCTCGCGCCAGGCCGGCATCCGCCCCACCGAGCTGCTCGGCGCCATCTACTCGCTGCGCGGTCGCGACATGGTCGAGCACCTGTTCTCCGTGGCGGCCGGACTCGAGTCGATGATCGTGGGCGAGGCCGAGATTCAGGGGCAGGTCAAGCGCGCCTACGAGCTCGCGCTCGTGGAGGGCGCCACCGGCCCGGTGTCCAACCGGCTCTTCCGGGACGCCCTCGCCGCCGGCAAGCGCGCCCGTACCGAGACGGACGTGTCGCGCTCGAACGTGTCCGTCTCCTCGGTGGCCGTGCAGCTCGCGGCCGGGTTCCTCGGAGACCTCTCCACACGCCGCGTGCTGGTGATCGGAGCGGGCGAGAACGCCGAGCTGACCGCTCGCGCGCTGCGCGACCGCGGCGTCCAGACGGTGTTCGTGGCCAACCGGCGCTACGACCGCGCGCTCGGGCTGGCGCAGCGCTTCGGCGGCGAGGCCGTGACGTTCGAGGACCTGCCCGCCGAGCTGGAGGCGGCCGACATCGTGGTGAGCTCCACCGGCGCGCCCCACCAGATCGTGGGCCGCGAGGAGCTGGCGCTGGTGTCCGCCCGCCGCGTGAACCGCCCGCTCGTGCTGCTGGACCTGGCCGTGCCGCGCGACATCGAGCCGGCCGCGCGCGACTGCCCCGGGATCGCCCTGTACGACATGGACGACCTCCAGCAGGCGGTGGCCCGCAACCTCGGCGCGCGGGAGGCCGAGGCGGCGGAGGCGCGCGTGCTCGTGCGCCAGGAGGTGGAGCGCTTCGAGCAGTGGCTCACGTCGCTCGACGTGCTGCCCACCATCTCGGCCCTCCGCAAGCGCGGCGACGACATCGTGGAGCAGGTGCTCCGAGAGAACGCGTCGCGCTGGGAGTCGGTATCGGCAGCCGACCGGGAGCGCCTCGAGGCGATGGCGCGCTCGGTGGTGAGCCGGCTGCTCCACGACCCCACCCTGCGGCTCAAGGACAGCGCCGGGGACAACGACTCCTACCGCTACGTGCACGCGCTCCGAGAGCTGTTCGCGCTCGAGCTCGACTCGCTCGGGGCGGGCGAGGAGTCGCCCGGAGCCGAGGTGACGCCGCTCGCGCCGCGCCGCCGCTCGCGCTCCGGGTGATCCGGCTGGGCACGCGCGGCAGCGCGCTCGCGCTCGCGCAAGCGGGCCTGGTGGCCGAGCGGCTCGACGACGAGGTCGAGCTCGTCTCGATCACCACCAGCGGCGACCGGCGGACCGAGACTCCACCGTCCGAGGACAAGTCGCGCTTCGTGAAGGAGATCGAGGAGGCCCTCCTGGCCGGCGAGATCGACCTGGCGGTGCACTCCGCCAAGGACGTGCCCGCCGATCTCCCGGATGGGCTGGCGATCGTGGGCGTGCCGGAGCGCGCCGACCCGCGCGACGCGCTCTGCGGCGCGGACACGATCGCGTCCCTCCCGGAGGGCGCCACCGTGGGCACCGGCAGCGTGCGGCGCCGCTCTCAGCTGCTCGCCCTGCGCGCCGACCTTCAGATCCGCGACCTGCGCGGGAACGTGGACACGCGCCTGCGGCGGCTGGCGGAGGGCGACTATCAGGCGATCGTGCTCGCCCGAGCGGGCCTGGATCGCCTCGGCCGTCACGACGAGGGCTCGCCGGTGGCCGTGGGCGAGCTGCTGCCCGCCGCCGGCCAGGGCTGCCTCGCGCTGGAGGCGCGCGCGGACGACGCCCGCGTCCGCGAGGTTGCCGCGGCGATCACCGACCGCGACGCGCTCACGGCGCTGCTGGCCGAGCGCGCCGTGGTGGGCGCTCTCGACGCCGGCTGCCACACCCCGATGGGCGCGCTCGCGCGGGTCGGCGACGGGCGGATCGAGCTCGCCGCCTACGTGGGCCTCCCGGACGGGAGCCAGTGGATCCGCGACGCGCTCGAGGACGACGCGGCCGACCCCGCCGCCGTGGGGCGCGCCGTGGCGGAGAGGTTGCTGGGCGCCGGCGCCGCCGAGCTGCTGGCCCAAGCGGAGCGCGCGAGCGCCCATTAGCGTTCCGATCGTGGCCGGGGGCACCGTGTATCTGGTGGGCGCGGGCCCCGGTGATCCGGGGCTGCTCACGCGCCGCGCGCTCGAGCTGATCGAGCGCGCCGACGCGATCCTCTACGACCGCCTGATCCCGGCGGGCGCGCTGGACGGCGCCCGCGCCGACGCCGAGCTTCGCTACGTGGGCAAGCGCCCGGGCGATTCGGCCGCGACCCAGGAGGAGATCAACGCCCAGCTGGTGGAGCTTGGACTCGCGGGCAAGCAGGTGGTGCGGCTCAAGGGCGGCGACCCATTCGTGTTCGGCCGCGGCGGCGAGGAGGCCGAGGCGCTGAAGGACGCGGGCGTGCGCTTCGAGGTGGTGCCCGGGGTGACCTCGGGCGTGGCGGCGCCCGCGTACGCCGGCATTCCTGTGACGCACCGCGACCTGGCCTCGGCCGTCGCGTTCGTGACCGGCCACGAGGACCCGGCGAAGAACGAGTCCGCGCTCGACTGGGACGCGCTGGCCCGCTTCCCCGGCACGCTCGTGCTCTACATGGGGGTGAAGAGCCTGGGCGGCGTGGCCGAGCGGCTGGTGGCAGCCGGGCGCGACCCGTCCGAGCCCGCCGCGGTGGTGGAGCGCGGGACGCTGCCCGGTCAGCGCAGCGTCACGGCGCCACTGCGCCAGATCGCCAAGCGGGCCGCGGACGCCGGGGTGCGGCCGCCGGCGATCAGCGTCATCGGACCCGCGGCCGGGCTGCGCGACACGCTGGCGTGGATTGAGCGGCGACCGCTCCACGGCCAGGTGGTGGCTGTCACCCGGGCGCGCGCGCAGGTGAGCGGCCTGGCGGGGAGGCTGGCCGAGCTTGGCGCCGAGGTGGTGGAGGCGCCGGCCATCAGGATCGAGCCGCGCCTGGAGGACTCCGAGGTGGCGGAGGCGGTGTCCCGCTCGCGCGAGTACGCGCTCGTCTGCTTCACGAGCCCGAACGGGGTGGGGCTGATGTTCGACGCGCTGGCGGCGGCCGGGCACGACGCGCGCGCGTTCGCGGGCGCCACCGTCGCGGCGATCGGACCCGGCACGGCGGCCGAGCTCGCGCGGCGCGGGATCCTGGCGGACGTGGTGCCTCCCCGGTCTATCGCCGAGTCCCTCGTGGAGGCGCTCCTGGAGGTACCGGTGGAGGGCAGGTCCGTGCTGGTGGCGCGCGCCGCCGAGGCTCGTGACGTGCTGCCCGACGCCCTGCGCGAGCGTGGCGCCCGGGTGAGCGACGTGGCGCTCTACGACACCGTGGCCGAGCCGCTCGACCAGCAGCTCCTGGACCGGCTCGGGCGCGCCACCCACGTGACCTTCACCTCCAGCTCCACGGTGCGCTTCTTCACGGAGTCCGGTGGGCGCGTGCCGGAGACCGCGCGGGTGGTGTCGATCGGCCCGGTGACGAGCGCGACCGCGCGCGAGCTCGGTCTGACGGTGCACGTGGAGGCCGAGCGCCATGACATCGACGGCCTGGTGGACGCCCTGCTGGCCGACGCCGCCGCGAGAGCGGACGGGGCCGGGTGATCATCAGCCTGCTCACGGACTACGGCCACGACGACGAGTTCGTGGGTGTCTGTCACGGGGTGATCCGCTCGATCCACCCCGGCGCGGAGATCGTGGACGTGACCCACGGCATCGGCCGCTACGACGTGCGACACGGCGCCGTGGTCCTGCGGAACACCCTGCCCTACCTGCCCGTGGGCGTGCACATGGCGGTGGTGGACCCGCAGGTGGGAACAGAGCGCCGCGCGGTGGCGCTCCGCACCGGCGACGGACGGCTGCTGGTGGGGCCCGACAACGGCCTGCTCAGCCTCGCGTGGGAGCGCGGCGGGGGCGTGGCGCTGGCGGTGGACGTGACGCGCTCGCCGCACCGGCTGGAGCCCGTGTCCGCGACGTTCCACGGCCGCGACGTGTTCGCCCCCGTAACGGCCCACCTCGCCGCGGGCGCGGAGCTGGCCGACGCCGGCGATCCGCTCGAGCCCGATCAGCTGGAGCGACTGGAGCTCCCGGAGCCGTACGAGGACGGCGGTGCGCTCGTGGCGCACGCCCTCCTGTGCGACCGCTTCGGCAACGTTTCTCTCGACGTGGACCACGAGCGCCTGGCGGGTAGCGGTCTCACGCTCGGCGCAAGCGTGGAGGTGGAGGTGGGCGGGCGGCGCCGGACCGCCACCTACGCGCACACGTTCGCGGACGTGGCCCCCGGCGAGCTGCTCGTGTACGAGGACGCCTACCGAACCCTGGCCCTCGCGGTCAACCGCGGCGATGCCGCGGCGATGCTCGAGGTGGACCCGGACGCCGAGGTCCGCCTGCGCTCGGGATGATCGGCACTCCGCGCGTCCACCACCGGGTGGCCGACTCCACCAACGAACGCGCCAAGGACTTGGCGCGCGCAGCGGCGCCCCACGGCACGCTTGTCACGGCGAGCGAGCAAACCGCCGGCCGCGGGCGTCAGGGCCGCACCTGGCTGGCACGGCCTGGCTCGGCGGTGCTGATGTCCGTGGTGCTCCGCGACCCGCCCGAGTCGCTGCCGCTGGCCGCAGCCGTGGCGGTGGCCGAGGCGGTTCCCGCCGACTGCCTGATCAAGTGGCCCAACGACGTGTTGCTCGACGGTCGCAAGCTCGCGGGGATCCTGGTGGAGGGCCGCCCCCAGGAGGGCTGGGCGGTGCTCGGCATAGGACTCAACGTGAGCACACCCGCGGCCGACTTCCCTGCCGAGCTGAGCGACATCGCCACCTCCCTCGCGGCCGTCCTTGGCGAGGCGCCGGACACCGAGGAGGTGCTGGCGGCCCTGCTCGCACGGCTGGACACACGGCTCGCGAGCCCGCTGGACGAGGTGCTCGAGGAGTGGCGCCGCCGCGACGCGCTGCTCGGCTCAGAGATCCACTGGAACGGCGGGACGGGCACGGCCGCCGGAATCGCCGGCGACGGCTCGCTGCTGGTGGACACCGACTCGGGCCAGGTGGCCCTGGCCGCCGGCGAGGTTCACCTAAAGCGCTAGCGGTCCGGCCTCGTGAGCTTCTGCCGCTCTCGGAGCGATCCGATTGCGACGGGACACGCACGAAGGTGACAGGAGACGCACGCGGCACCTCACCGCCTCCCTACCCAGCAAACCAGCCGCCCGCCGACCCGCCGCGGCGCCCGCGCGGCGCGTGCTTCGGCTTAAGCCGCGTCGCGCTCGGCGTCGCCGGTGTCGTCCCCGTCATCGGACTCCACCTCGACATCGACCACGTCGTCGTCGTCGATGGGCTCCTCCGGGGCGCCCCGCGCGTCCACGGTGTCGGCGCCGTCCACCTCCGGGGCGGCTGAGTCGCCGCCGCCCTTCTTGCGCCTGCGGCGTCCGCCGCGGCGGCGCTTGCCCTTCGGGAAGTTGCGCAGCAGCTCACGGGCGAGCGCTGACGGCTTGCGGGCCATCCGCATCCGCGCCCCGTCCAGCACCTGCTGGGCCTCCGGCGTGTGCGCCAGTGCCGCGGCCAGTAGGGCCGCCGACAGGCGCCGGTCCTGCTTGCGAGCGGCCTGCACCAGGCGCCGGGCATTGCGCGCGTGGGCGGCGCCCGCGGAGTTCACGAGCAGACCCAGCAGCCGCTTGGTCTCCGGCCAGCGCTGCACGGCGTACTCCTCGTGCACCTCGCGGCTGTACTCGGCCAGATGCCAGAGCCAGCGCGCGGCCTGGTCGCGCCGGCCGATCTGGCGCTCGGCCAGCGACTGGAGCAGCACCTTCACGCCCTCGCGGCGCTCTTCGCGCGCCCAGCCGCCCAGGATCTCCACGGCGTCGTCGAAGGCCTCGGGGTCGCGCATCGCGCCGACCTCGGTGAGCGCGCGCAGCCGCAGCTGCGCGTTCTTGTTGCGGCGCAGGCAGGTGAGCAGGAAGAGCCGCCGCAGCTCGCCGGTGTTGTCGAAGTGCAGCATCGCCTTGGCGCGTCGCCAGTTGTTCGACGCGGCACGAGCTCCCGCGAGCATCGCCCAGGCCTGCTGCTGGCCCCAGTTCAGGTGCTCCACGGCCATGCGCCAGAGCTCGCGCTCGAATACCTGTGCGCGCCGCTCCTCGTCAGCCGTGACCGGCACCACCCGGCGCTCGACGCGCAGGCGGCGGCCGCGCCCGCGGCGCACCGGCCCGACCACGATCGCCCCGCCGCGGTACACGTCGCGGTCGAGCAGCGAGTGGAGGGTGATCACCGGGTCGTCGTTGGGCGTGGCCGGGTGGACGAAGTCCACGACGATGCCCGCCTCCTTGCCCGGCGTGCGCCTGGTCACGCGGCCCACGCGCTGCTGGTAGATCCGGCGCGACGCCGTGGGAGCGAGGTGCATGCAGACGGTTGCGCGCGGCGAGTTCCAACCCTCGGCGAGCAGCTGGGCGTTGACGAGCACGTCCACTTCCCCGGCCTCGTAGCCGGCGAGGATCCGCGCAAGCTCGCGCTTGGGGGTCTCGCCCGAGACGGCCATGGCCTTCATGCCCGCGTCCTGGAACGCCTTGGCCACGTTGTGTGCGTGCTTCACGCCGGCCGAGTAGACGACTCCCGGCACGTCCTTGAAGCGCGTCTTGTAGAGGTCGGCCACCGCCAGGTTGAAAGGCGTCTGGTCGAGCAGCGCCGCCAGCTCTTCCTGGTCGAAGTCCTGGTCCACCTCGCCGCGGCGCAGCGGCACGTTGGCGATCGAACGGACGCCCACACCGGGCGGGATGCGCACGCAGCGCAGCGGCGCGATCACTCCGCGCCGGGCCGCCTGGGCCAGATCGAAGCGTGAGGTCTGCGTGGGGAAGAGGTCGGTCACGTGGCGCGCGATCAGCGCGCCGGTGGCCGTCATGCCTATGAACACCGGGCCGGTCCACTGGCGGATCGACGCGCTCGTCTTCTCGCCGAGCGCGGTATGGGCCTCGTCGCAGATGACGATCGTGTAGGCGTCCGAGATCTTGCCGCCGTTGCGTACGAACCACTGGTAGGTCTCCACGGTCACGGGGCCGCCGGCCGGCGGCTCGTCGCCGTTCTTGCGCAGGAGCGGCGCGGAGATGCGGTCGCGATAGCCGCGGTCGCGCAGCTCGCCCAGGAACTGGTCCACCAGGTTGCGGCGGTGGGTGAGGATCAGCACGCCGCCTGTGCGTGAGGCCTCAGCGAACCCGAGGGCTGCCACCGTCTTGCCGGCGCCGGTGGCGTGCTCGAACCAGAAGCGCCGGCTGGCGCCGGGATCCTCCAGCACGGAGTCCGAGGCGGCCTCCTCCTCGGCCTCCTCGGCCGGGTCCCAGTCGAGCGGCTCCTCGTCGGCGAGCTCGTCGCCCTCGAGCTCAACTTCGCCGGAGGGCAGCTCCTCGGAGGGGGGCACGCTGCCGTTGCCGTTGGCGCTCTTGCCGCGCGGAACCAGCAGCTCCGCGGTGAGCGCGATCAGCGTTCCGGAGAGCGCATCCACCTGATGGGCGGACAGCACGGTGCCGTCCACGAGGTGCGGCTCCTCCTCGGAGAGCACCCGCTCCAGGCCCAGGATTAGCGAGTATTCGCGCCGCCACTGCACGGACGGTTCGGTGCGGCCCGCGTCCAGCTCGGCCAGCGCCGCGTTCAGGGCGGCGCGGCGTGCGGTGCCCTCCGCAAGGGCGGCGGCGGCGTCCTCGCCTTCGAGCACGAGCGGCTCGCGCGCGAACTCCTCAGCACGACGCAGGTCCTCGCCGGACACCGGCGCGGTCTTAACCACAGAGGTTCTTTCAGCCACGATTGGGCGTTCTCTTCAAGGGGAACGGACGGGCCGGGCTGTCGCCGCGGCGGAAACGGGTCCCGCGTTGATCAGCAGGGTCCGCCCTTCGTATTCACCGCTCTCTTGAGTCCAGAGCGGGGAGCGCGCCGAGTCCATCCGGAACTGTCGGCGTGCTCCTATTGTGGCACACCAACGGCCTTCTGCCACCCTTGAGACGTATGCGCCGGCTCGTGCTGACACTGGCCCTTGCCGCCATCCTGCTGCCGGCCTGCAGCTCGGGCAAGCCCGGTGAGTCCGCCTCCACCGAGGACTTCAAGAAGCTCGACGGAGCGCCCGCGGCGCTGGCCGGCCTCTACCGCGAGCCGAGCGCGCTGCTGGACGGGGGCAGCGACGCCTTCGACAAGCGCATCGACTCGCTCCGCGGCCATCCGGTGGTGGTGAACGCATGGGCGTCCTGGTGCGGGCCCTGCCGCTTCGAGTTCCCCTTCTTCCAGAAGCAGGCCGTCAAGCGCGGCAAGCAGGTGGCCTTCGTGGGAGTGAACTCCCAGGACAACCGGGGCGAGGCCAAGGACTTCCTCGAGGAGTACCCGCTGCCCTTTGCGAGCTACGAGGACCCCGACGGCGACGTGACCCGTGAGCTGCGGGTGGTGGGACTGCCGGCCACCGCCTACTACGACAGGAAGGGCGAGCTGGCCTACCTCCATCAGGGTGGCTATGCGAGCGAGGCCAAGCTGGCAGCGGACATTCAGCGCTACGCTCGCTGACCCGTTGGACATTCGGATCGCACGTACCGAGGACGAGGTGGCCGAGGCGCTCGATCTTCGCGAGCGCGTTTTCTGCGGTGAGCAGGGCGTCCCGAGGGAGGCGGACCGCGATGGGCGGGACCCCGAGGCCACTCACATCGTCGCCGTGACGGACGAAGGCGTGCTGGGCACCTGCCGGCTCGTGTTCCGGGGGGACGTGGCCAGGCTGGGGCGGCTGGCGGTCGAGCCCGATGCACGCGGCCGCGGCGTGGCCGGCGCGATCCTCGACGAGGCCACCCGGGTGGCGCGCTCCGCGGCGGCCGGCCGCATCTCGCTCCACGCCCAGACCTACGCGATGGGGCTCTACCTCCGCGACGGCTACGAGCTGGCCGGCGAGCCCTTCGTGGAGGAGGGCATCGAGCACGTGGCGATGGAGAAGCACCTTGCCTGAGCTGCGCATCGACCCCTTGTCAGGGCTTCGCGTGATCGTGGCGGGTGAGCGCGGCACGCGCCCCGGCGCCTGGCTCGACGTGCCGGAGCGGCCGCCGATCGACCCCGAGTCCGACCCGTTCGCCGAGGGTCACGAGGACCAGACGCCGCCTGAGGTCTACGCCCTGCGGGAGGGCAGCGCTCGCGACTCCCCGGGCTGGCGCGTGCGCGTGGTGCCCAACCTCTACCCGGCGCTCGAGCCCGGAGAGCCGGACCCGGTGGCCGACCCGCTGGGCGGGGGCCGGGGCGAGCCCGAGCTGTTCGCGTCGCGGCCGGCCCGCGGCGCGCACGAGCTGATCGTCAACTCCCCCAGGCCAGTGTGGTCCCTGGCCGAGCTTGAGGCGGCCGAGGTCGAGACCGCGATGTTCGCCTGGCGCGAGCGAATGTGGGAGCACCAGCAGGCCTCGTATGTGCACGTGATCGTGAACGAGGGCCGCGAGGCGGGCGCCTCGCTCCCCCACACCCACGCGCAGCTCTACGCGCTCCCATTCGTGCCCGCTGCGGTCGCGCGCGAGCGCGAGCGCTTCACGGCCTACTCGGACCGCACCCAGGGCCGCAACCTGCTCGCCGACCTGGTGCAGGAGGAGGTCAAACGGGGGGAGCGCATCGTGGCCATCGACGACGAGGCCGTGGTCCTGTGCCCGTTCGCCGCGCGCGTGCCGTTCCACCTGCAGGTGGTGCCTCGCCGGCCGGCGCCTCGGTTCCACGAGGACGGCGCTCTG
The DNA here is from genome assembly GCA_963811055.1 of uncultured Thermoleophilaceae bacterium. Taxonomy (GTDB): domain Bacteria; phylum Actinomycetota; class Thermoleophilia; order Solirubrobacterales; family Thermoleophilaceae; genus JACVRW01. Next base: position 790,975 of record CAWEPQ010000001.1, on the reverse strand, counting down.
GGGGCCCGTGCCCTGCACGAGGCGCTCCGGCGACTGGGCTCCGTGTTGGGAGGCCTACCCCCGCTCAACCTCTGGGTGCGCACCGCGCCGCGTGACGCCGAGCGCTTCTGCTGGCGGATCGACGTGATGCCGCGCCTGGCGCACCAGGCCGGCCTCGAGCTGGGCGCCGGGGTGCACCTGAACGTGCTCGCGCCCGAGGATGCGGCCGGGCGGCTGCGCGAGGCGAGCGTGTAGCTTCCCGCGCCGTGCCGCCCAGCGACCGCCCCATTTCCATGTTCGCCGCCGAGCCTCCCCAGGAGCCGCTTCCGTACGGGCGCTGGGCGGAGACGCTAGGGGAGCAGTTCCAAAAGGCCGCCGAGGACGAGGTCGGGGAGGTGCTCTGGTTCCCCGAACGCAGCTATGGCGGGCGCACCTACGTGCCCGCCACGGCGCCCAGCGGCGGGGGCGAGGTGTTCGGCTACGTGTCCTACACGCGCGAGCACGAGGGGGCCCAGGCCAGCGATCTCGTGGCCGTGGCCGACTACACGGACGAGACCGCGGTGGACAACCCGGACTGGACGCTCGACCTCTCCGACCAGGAGATCGGGCACTGGCGCGGGCCACAGGGCCGTCGCGGGGTGATCACCCTCGTGTGGGGGGTGTCGCTCGTGGCCAACGGCGTGGTGGCCACGGCCGAGCTCGGCCCGACCACCACCGACCAGTGCGAGCTGCTCGAGGAGCGCTTCACGCTGGTGTCGCTCGACGCCTACACGGGCGACTACGTGGAGGTGCGGCTCTACAGCGCCGACGGCACCGAGCTGACGCGCGAGTCGCTCTACGAGGACGACGACTAAGCGAGGTTGCCGGTGGGTTGGGGCCCTGACGATCGTCCCGCGGCCGTCAGCGTCGTCTTCGAGTCACTGACAGCCGGTGGCGACCTCGAGGCGGGCCTGGACGAGCCGTCCGTCACTCCGGCCCTCCCGACGATCCTGCGCGCGCTCGGCGATCGGGCGATCCGCGCGACGTTCCTCGTATCGCGGGCGGTGTCGGCGAAGGAGCCGCTCGCGCTCACCATGGTCGAGAACGGTGCCCACGAGGTCGGTCTGCTGCCCTACGAAGGCCCCGCGGCGGTTCGAGATGCCCCGTTTCTATTCCGCGGTGCGAATGCGCTCCATCAGGCGCTCCAGGTCGCGATCGCGAACGGCCTCCAGGACCGCGAGCACACGATCCTTGTCTTCACACCGGGACTGCTCGAGCGGCAGGACTCGCTCGCTGTGTTCGTCGAGACCCTGGAGCTGATCGAGGGACTCCGGGAAGCCGAGCGGCTCTGGGTGCCCACCCTTGGGGAGCTCAGGGGCTGAGCGCTACACAGGGCGCCTTGGCCGCGAGCTCCTCCAGCTCGGCAACCGCCCGGTCGTCCATCGACTCCGCCACCAGCGTGGCGGCCATGCGCCCGGCCTCGCGACGGAAGGAGTCGTCGTCCAGCATCCGCCTCACGGCCCGCGCGATGGTCCGGGGCGACGATCCCGGCCGGATGCGCAGCCCGGCGCCGGTGGCCTCGAGCCGCGCGGCCACGTCCGCCTGGTCGGCGCCCATCGGCATGCAGAGAACGGGTACACCGGCGGCCAGCGCCTTCATCGTCGTGCCGTGGCCTCCGTGCGTGATGGCCAGGGCGGCGCCGTCGAGCACGCGCCGGTGCGGCGCGGAGCGAACCACCTGGACGTTGGGCGCTCCGGGGATGTCCGCCGGGTCGACGGTCGGGCCGGTGGTCACGACCCCACGCACGGATAGCCCCGCCAGTGCCTGAGCGGTCCGGCGCAGCGCGTCCTCCTGCTGCTGGTAGGCGGTGGTGAAGCCCACGAGCACGAGCGGGTCGTCCCCTGATGGCGGGGTCCAGGGGTCGACCCACTCCGGGTCCTCCAGGCGCGGGCCGGTGTAGCGCACGTTCGCGGGGAGCTCGCGGGCCTCGAAGTCGAACTCCCGGCTCGTGAGGATCAGCAGCCGGCCGGCACGCTTGGGCTGATCGAGCGGATCCGAGAGCGGCTCCAGGCCGCTCGCGCGGCGGGCGGCGTTGAGGGCAGGGAGGCCCCCCATCCACATCTTCCGCTGCAGCGCGGCGAGCGCGGCGTCGCGGGTCCGGCCGAGCGGCCCTCGGGCGGGCTTCCAGCCCGGCCCCAGCGGCGGCAGTCCGGGCGCCGGGAGCACGTAGATGGTTGTGCCCAGCACGGCAAACGGCACGCCGGCGGCCTCGGCGGCCAGCTGCGCGCCCGCGAGGACGAGGTCGGAGACCACCACATCGGCGCGGCGATGCTCCAGCTCCGCGGTCACATCCGCCGCGTAGTCCGCGGCCGGTCCGAACATCACCTCGTCGCGGAAGCGCGCGAACTGGCCGACCGGTGTCCGGGCCTCCCAGGCCTTGACCGGCTCGCTGTCGATCGACCGCTCGAAGCGGTGGGGAGCGCGAGTCCAGGGCACGTGGGACGCGCCGATGGCCTCCACCTCCGGCTCGAGCACCGGGTCGCAGAGCACGCGCACGTCATGGCCGCGCGCCACCATCGCCGCGGCCAGCGACAGCTGCGGAGGGGTGGTGCCGCCCCCGTCGGGGACTGCGAAGAGGTAGCTGGGCATGGCCGGTCCTTTCTACTCGTCGTCGATGATCGCCGCGACGAGCTCCCGCATTGCGGTGGCCGTCTCGGTCCTGCTGAGGCCGCGGTCGCGGCGAAGCTGCTTCCAGGTGAGGACGTCGCAGGCGAGGGCGAGCAGCGCCACGCGGCGCTTTCGCGCGGGGCCGCGATACCCGGCCAGCGCCGACGCGAAGGTGCGCTCCGTCCATTCCGCCATGTGCCGGCGGCCGTCCTCCATCAGCGGGCGGATCGCGTCCACGCGCCCCTCGAGGGCCAGGGCGCGCACGTTGGCGTCGCCGGTGCGCTCGTAGCGGTCCACCAGCACCTCGACCGCCCGCCCGTAGTCGTCCACCGGGATCTCGTCGAGGAGCGACGTGGCCTCGGCGCGAACGCGGTCGGCGAACCCTGCGAAAAGCCCCTCCTTGGTCTCGAAATGGTTCACCACGGTGCCGAGCGAGACACCCGCCTCGGCCGCCACGCCGCGGAGCGTCACCTCGTCGTACCAGTGCTCCATGAACTGGCGGCCGGCCGCGTCGAGGATGCGCTCACGGGTGGCCGCCATGCCGGCGGCGCGCGCATCCATTCGGTAGGCCCGCGTATTCATTAGTACGTTGTTATATCGAAATGATGCGAGGCCGTCAAGCGCGTGCGTTTGTAGGCTGCAGCCGGTGACCTACGTAATTGCCGGCAGCTGCATCAAGGACGACTCGTGCATCGAGGTCTGTCCGGTCGACTGCATCCATCCGAAGCCGGGGGACCCCGACTTCGAGACGGCCGAGCAGCTCTACATCGATCCCGAGCTCTGCATCGACTGCGACGCCTGCGTGGAGGCCTGCCCCGTCGACGTGATCTTTCCCGACTTCGACATCCCCGAGAAATACGACTACGCGCTGGAGCTCAACGCGCAGTTCTTCGCCGGGCGCAGCACGATCGACCGCACCGCCGCCTGATGGCGCCCACGCGACCGCGGGTGGCGATAGTCGGCGCAGGGCCTGCCGGAGCATTCGCCGCGGCCGGCCTGCTGCGTGCCGACGGCGATGCCGAGATCGACCTGTTCGAGCGGCTGCCCACACCGTGGGGCCTGCTGCGCGGCGGGGTGGCGCCCGACCACCAGGAGATCAAGCGGCTGGAGAAGACGTTCGACAGCGAGACGCTCCAGCGCGGCTGCCGCTTCCTCGGCAACGTGGAGGTCGGCCGCGACATCTCGCACGCCGAGCTCATGGATCACTACACAGCCGTGATCTACGCCACCGGCGCGCAGACCGACAAGTCGCTCGGGATCCCCGGGGAGGACCTGCCGGGCAGCTGGGCGGCCACGGACTTCGTGGCCTGGTACAACGGCCATCCGGACTACCGGGAGCTCGAGTTCGACCTCTCGGGTGAGCGGGCCGTGGTGATCGGCAACGGGAACGTGGCCGCGGACGTGGTCCGCATGCTCACGCTGAGCATCGACGAGCTCGAGCGCACGGACGTGGCCGACCACGCGCTCGAGGCGCTGCGCGGGAGCAACATCCGGGAGGTGATCGTGCTCGGCCGGCGCGGCCCCGCGCAGGCGGCCTTCACCAGCGCCGAGCTGCGCGAGCTGGGGCGCCTGGACGGCGTGGACGTGCGGGTGGACCCGGACGAGGTGGAGCTCGACCCGGTGTCGCTCCAGTGGCTGGACGAGGAAGGCACCTTCACGGCATACAAGAACGTGGAGCTGCTTCGGGAGTTCGCGGCGAGGCCCCCGCAGCCCGGCGCCCGCCGGCGGATCGAGCTGCGCTTCCTGCGCTCCCCGGTGGAGATCCGCGGAAACGGCGCCGTCGAGGCGGTCGACGTCTGCCGCAACCAGCTCGTACGGAGCGACGACGGTGCCCTGCGGGCGCAGGCAGTGGACGACCAGGTGGAGACGTTCGAGTGCGGGCTCGCGCTGCGCTCGGTCGGCTACCGAGCCGTACCGCTGCCGGACGTGCCCTTCGACGAGCGCAGCTTCGTGCTCCCCAACGAGCGCGGCCGCGTGCTCACACCTGAGGGTGAGTCGATCCCAGGGGTGTACGCGGTGGGCTGGATCAAGCGCGGTCCCACCGGGATCCTGGGCACGAACAAGCGCGACGCCGAGGAGACCACCCGCTGCCTGGTCGAGGACCTGCGCGCCGGGACGCTGCCGGAGCCGCCCAACGCCCGGCGCGAGCAGATCGACGCCCTGCTGGCCGAGCGCAAGCCGGACCTGGTCACGGTCGAGGGCTGGCGCGCCATCGCCGCCCAGGAGCTCGAGGGCGGCCTGGCCGCGGAGCGCCCCCGGGTGAAGCTGGCATCACGCGACGAGCTGCTGGCCGCGGCCCGCACATGAGCGTTCTCGACCTATACAAGCTGGACGGCAAGGTGGCCCTGGTGACGGGAGCCTCGTCGGGTCTCGGCGTGGCGTTCGCCATCGCCCTGGCGGAGGCCGGCGCCGACGTGTCGGTGTGCGCGCGGAGGGCCGACCGGCTCGAGGAGACGCGCGCGAAGGTGGAAGCGCTGGGCCGCCGCTGCATCGCCATCTCGGCCGACGTCTCGAAGGTCGAGGACTGCGACCGCGCCGTGGCCGAGACGGTCGACCGGCTCGGCAGCGTCGACGTGCTGGTCAACAACGCGGGGATCGGCACCGCCGTGCCCGCGACCCGCGAGCAGCCGGACAAGTTCCGCGAGGTGATCGACATCAACCTGATGGGCTCCTACTGGATGGCCCAGGCCTGCGGCCGCGTGATGAATCCCGGGTCAGCCATCGTGAACATCGGCTCCGTGCTCGGCTCGACCACCGCCGGACTGCCCCAGGCGGCATACGCCGCGAGCAAGGCAGCCATCGAAGGCCTCACCCGTGACCTCGCCTCGCAGTGGACCTCCCGCAAGGGCATTCGGGTCAACGCGCTGGCCCCCGGCTTCTTCCCGTCCGAGATGACCGACCAGTATCCCGACGGCTATCTCGACGCCATGATGCTCCGCGTGCTGAGCGGCAGAAAGGGCGACCCGCAGGAACTGGCCGCGGCGCTCCTCTTCCTGGCCAGCGACGCGTCCGGCTACGTGACCGGCGCGGTGCTCCCGGTGGACGGCGGAATGGTGGCCACCTAGGCCTCAGGCCGTGTTGAGTGCCACGGCGGCGCGAATGAGCGCCTTCAGCGCCTCTTCGTCGATCTCCTCGCCCTCGTGGACATCGATGGCGCGCCTGGTGTTGCCTTCGAGACTCGAGTTGAAGAGGCCTGACGGGTCCTCCAGGGAGGCGCCCTTGGCGAAGGTCATCTTCACGACCTTCTTGTAGGTCTCACCGGTGCAGATGATGCCGTCGTGCTCCCACACCGGGACCCCTCGCCACTTCCACTCCTCGACCACGTCGGGGTCGGCCTGTTTGATGAGAGCCCGGATATGAGCCAGCGTCTCGCCGCGCCAATCGTCCAGGTCGTGGATTCGCGCGTCGATCAGCTGAGAGGGAGAGTCCGCGGTCATGGCTTGATTATCCCCGCAGGCGTCGGGAGTTACAGTCCGCCGGTATGTCGAAGCGGATCCCCACGCTGCTCGCACTGGTGGCCGGCCTGGCCGTTGCGACCGGGGGGCTTGCCGCCGGCGGTACCGCTGACGCCCAGTCCGGGCGCGCGGTCGCGGCCGGTGAGTCGTGCCCGAGCATCGTGAACGCCGGCTCGTTCGCGACCGTCGCCCAGTTGCGAAGGCTGGTGAGGCAGGAGAACCGCTTCGGCGAGCGCTACCTCGCGAGCCGGGCCCACAACCGGACGATCGACTGGATCGCGGACCAGGTGGGCGCCATCAAGGGCTTCAAGGTCCGCTCGGATCCCTTCAAGGTCTGGCGCTGGCTGCCACGGACGAAGGCCAGGGCCCGCCCCGGACTCGACATCGGGCGTGCGGGCGGCCTCAGCGTGACGGCGCGCGACGGAAAGACCACGCGCGTGCCGGTGGCCGGCGCGGTCCGGTGGTCCAAGCCGACCGGGAAGCGCGGAGGCCGGAAGGGCCGGCTCGTCTACCTCGGCCCGGACCAAGACATCACCACCGCCAACTCCGCGGGCAAGGTGGTGGTCCGCGACTTCCCGGGCACCGCGCTGCCCTATGCGGCCTTCGGGATCATCGGCGTCTACGTGAGCCCCGACCTCGCGAGCGCGAGCGGGGCCTACGAGCGGCCGTTCCTCAACGAGCTGCACCAGGAGCTGCTCGCCGCGAGCAAGGCGGGTGCCGCCGGGGTGGTCTACACGTTCAACGTGCCCCGCAAGCAGGTGCACGGGTACGGCGATCCCCACACCGGCACGATCTTCAGAGTGCCGGCGCTCTTCGTGGGAGGTGCGGAGGCCAAGCGGCTGAGGTCGCTCGCCGCGGCGGGCGCTTCGGCCCGGGTGGTCGTCCGCGCCAAGGTGGAGCGGGCGAGGACCTCGAACGTGATCGCGACGCTCCCCGGCCAGAGCAGCCAGCGGATCATCCTCGGTGCCAACACCGACGGTCAGTCGTGGGTCCAGGAGAACGGGGTGGCCGGCATGATCGCCGTTGCCCGCTACTACGCCGGCCTGCCGAAGCGCTGCCGTCCGCGGACATTGCAGATCGCGTTCGCCAGCGCACACGATGCGATCGTGAGCGACGGGATGGGTCGCTACTCGGCACCGCTGGATGCCCAGTACGACAAGGGCAGCATCGCGTTCGCCTTCGCCATCGAGCATCTCGGCACCCGCGAGATCCTGCCCAACGCCGCCGGCAACCGGCTGAGGTTCACCGGCAAGGGTGAGCCGTTCCTGTTCGGCGCCGGCGACAGCGCCGCCCTCCAGGAGGCGGCGGCAGCCGCCGCCAAGCGGCGGAAGCTCGACATGACCGCGGTGCTCAAGGGCCTCGGCCTGCCCACACCCGGGCAGGTGCCACCGGTGTGCTCGATGGGCGGGCTCGGGAACTTCTTCCACCCCAAGCTGATTCCGACGCTCGCGATGATCTCCGGGCCGTGGTCGCTGTACGCGCCGTCCTTCAGGGAGAGCGCGATCGACTACGGGCGGATGCGCGCGCAGCTGCTCGCGGTGGGAGACAGCGTCCTGGCGCTCGACGGCCTGTCCCGAGAGCAGATCGCCGGCGGCTACCTGTCGATGCGCGAGCAGCGAGCCGAGGGAGCTCCCACCTGTCCGCCCGAGAGGTATCCACAGTTCGCGCCTGGGCCCTGACACTCGCACTGGCCGCGGCGCTCGCGCCTGCCTCGGCGTCCGCCGCGATCACCCAGCCGCCGCAGCCCAAGTCGGGGCCGGGCGGCAGCGACTACACCCATCACGGCTGGCGTGTGAGCGCGGGCGGCACGGGCAACGACGCCTGGTTCGTGTTCGAGCCGGCCAGGCCGCGGCCGCGCACCGCGCCGCTCGCCGTCGTGATGCACGGCTACGGCGAGTACGCGGGCTACAACCAGCTGTACGAGTTCATCCGACACACCGTGCGCCACGGGAGCATCGTCATCTACCCGCGCTGGCAGACCAACATCGCGACCCCGTGCCCCGGGCCGATCAACATCGAGCCGTGCATGAAGTCGTCGCTGCGCGCGATCCGTGGCGGGCTGGCGTACCTGCGGGCGAAGCCGAGGAAGCGCGTGCAGCCTGACCTCCGGCGAACGAGCTACTTCGGGTTCTCGTTCGGCGGCATCATCACCGCGAACCTGACGAACCGGTATCGCAAGCTGCACCTGCCCAAGCCGCGGGCGATCTGGCTCGAGGACCCGCACGACGGCGCCCTGACCGGGGTCGACGAGCCCGCCGTGGACGACTCCCTCCGCGGCATCCCGGCGTCCGTGAAGCTCACCTGCCACTCGAGCGCCGAGGGCGTCATCTCCGAGCCCAACACGGGCGGCGGCAGCTGCAACTCGATCTTCCCGAAGCTCGGGCACATCCCGAAGCGCAACAAGGACCTCGTCCTGACCAGCGTGGACGCGCACGGGACGCCTCCGCTCCGGGCCCCGCACGGGGTCTGCGCGGCGGGCAAGGACGGCGCCGATGCCTACGACTGGAACTTCTGCTGGAAGTCATGGGACGCCCTTCGCAGCTGTGCCTACGACGGCACCTGGTGCAGCTACGGACTCGGCAACACGCGCCGCCACCGTTCCAACGGGAGGTGGAGCGACGGGGTGGCGATCACCCCGCTGAAGATCCAGGACGCGGCGCCGATCCGCCCGTGACGGTCGACCGCCGCTCGAGACGTGACGCCGCTGATCTGGCGGCGCGGGCGGCCAGCGCCGGCCACCCGCCGCAGGAGATCGAGCAGGCCGCTGCCGAGGGGCGGCTCCCCGGGTTGGCGGTGCAGTCCGCGCTGGGCGGCGGAGCGGCCGAGTTCACCCTCAGCGACGTGGCTCGGGCCTCCGGCCTGGGGACGGCGTTCGTCCGTGAGCTGATGCAGGCGCTCGGGCGCCCCAATCCGGGGCGAGGGGAGCGCGCGTTCTCGCGGGACGACGTCGAGCTCGCGAAGCTGATCAGCGGCTTTCTCGACGCGGGCCTGCCCCGACGCGAGCTCCTCGAGGTCCTGCGCGTCCTCAGCCGTGGAATGGCGCAGACGGCCGACGCCACACGGCGACTCGTCGGCAACGCGCTGCTCGAGCGCGGCCTTTCACAGGACGAGGCCGCGCTGCGCTACATCGATGCCGGCGAGCGCCTCCTGCCGGCGGTGACCGAGGTGCTCCGGCTACAGCTGCGCGCCCACCTGCGCACCGGCATCAGCCAGAAGCTCCTGTCGGACACCGAGCGGGACACGGGCCGCCTCACCGAGAGCCGCGAGGTCGCCGTGGCCTTCGTCGACCTCGTGGGCTACACCCGGCTCGGCGGACAGCTGCCTCCCGAGGACGTCGGGCGCATCGCGGGCCGTCTGGCCGAGCTGGCCGCCGACACGGTCCGCCGCCCGGTCACGCTGGTCAAGATGATCGGCGACGCGGCGATGTTCGTCTCGGAGCAGGCGGATGCGCTCGTGACGGTGGTCGAACGCCTCACGCAGCGGATCGCCGCGGAAGGGCCGGACTTTCCCGGCGTGCGCGCCGGGATCGCGTTCGGCCCGGCCACGACTCGCGGCGGCGACTGGTTCGGCACCACCGTCAACCTCGCCAGCCGCGTGGCCGGGCTGGCCAAGCCGGGCCAGATCCTCGCCACCGAGGAGATCGAGCAGCGCGCGAGCGACGTGACCTGGGAGCGGCGCCGGCGCCGGCGCAAGGTCAAGGGGATCGACGAGCGTGTGCGGCTCTTCGCGGTGGTGCCACCAGACTGAACCTAGCCCGACGTGGTGGGCTGCGATTCGATACCGCGAGCGGCAGCCAGCGTGCCCAGGACGGCGAGACCGGCGACTGCGACGACCAGCGCAACGGCCGAGTAGCCGAGTTCCTCCGCCACCAGCCCACCCGCCAGCGGGCCGACGAGGTAGCCGGCGATGCCGACCTGCGACCACACAACCATCGCGGTCACGATTCGCTTCACGTTGACGGCCTCCACCAGGATCCCCAATGAACCTGTGCTGCCGATGCCGACCCCGAGCGCGGCCAGAGCCAGAGCGAGCACCCACAGCGGCACCTGCGTCACCGCGCCCGCCACGGAGATGCCCGCAACCGCCAGAAAGACCGAGCCGAACACCATCGACCGGGGGCGCTGGGAGCCGGCGGCCGCCGCACTCGCGGCAACGACGAGCGCAAGCCCGACGTAGAGCGCTCCGATTTCAGCCTGGGTGAGGCGCTCCGCAAGGTGGAGCGGCAGCGTGCCCTCCATGATGCCGAGCACCAGGTAGGTGAACAGGACAGCGGACGCCGCAACCCAGAAGCCTTTGGAGCGCAGGGCCGATCGGTCCGAGGCAAACGGCCGTCGCTCCGCCGGCTGCTGCATCCTGAGCACGAGCGGGATGGCCGCCGCGACAAGCACGAGATACAGGGTGAACGGCCCCGCGGTGCCTCCGACCGCGCCGAGCGCCGGCCCGACCAGGCCGCCGATCGAGTAGGCGGCGAAGATGCGGCTCATACAGATGTACTCCTGGCCCGGCCAGCGCTCCAGCGTGTCGAGGGTCACTCCGATCCACAGCCCCGCCGACCCGACCCCCATCACGACCCGGGACACGAAGTAGACGGTGAGCGAGTCGGTGAGGACGAAGCCGAGCGCACCGAGCGCGATCAGCGCCAGCGCACCAACGAGCACCGGCCGGACACCCCGCCGCTCGACGGCGCGCCCCGCCAGCCAGAATCCGGCCATCATGCCGGCCGGAAAGGCTGCCACGAGAAGGCCCAGCGTGGCCGGGCCCGCTCCGCTGGCGTCGGCTATCTCGGGAATGACCGGGACGATCAGGCTGTAGCCGGCAGCATCGAGCGCACCCAGCGCCAGCAGCAGGCGGTAGGCACCGCCCTCGCCAGTCACAGCGCGTCGCGCGCCCTACTCCGGGCGGGGCTTGCTGGCGCGGACGATGGCCGAACTCGCATGCTTGTGGACGCGGTGGGTCTCGCGAATGTCGACGTCCGTCAAGCCCGCTTCGGTGAGCGCGCGCTCGAACTCCTCGCGCGTGAGCGCGCCGGCGACGCAGCCCGTCCACTGCTGCATGTCGCTCTTAGTGGCCTCGTCCATGTCCGGGTCCGCGATCACGTCCGAGACAGCGAAGCGGCCGCCTGGGCGCAGCACCCGGGCCGCCTCCGCGAGCACGCGTGACTTGTCGCCCGAGAGGTTGATGACGCAGTTCGAGATGACCACGTCCACGCTGGCGTCGGGTAGCGGTAGGTCCTCGATGTAGCCCTTGACGAACTCGACGTTCTCGACGCCGGCCTCGGCCGCATTTGTGCGCGCGAGGGACAGCATCTCGTCGGTCATGTCGAGCCCGATGGCCTTACCGGTCACGCCCACGCGGCGGGCGGAGATCAACACGTCGGCGCCGCCACCGGACCCGAGGTCAAGCACCGTCTCGCCTTCACGGAGGTCTGCGACGGCAGTGGGAACCCCGCAGCCGAGCGACGCCTCGACCGCCGCGCGTGGGGCGCCCTCCGCTTCGGCCTCGTAGAGGGTTCCGCCGAACACGACGTTTCCGTGCTCGTCCTCAGGCGACATGTCTCTCCCGCAGCAGCCGCTCGTGGCGCTGCCACCCTCGAATGACGCTCCCTCGGTAGCGGCCTTCGCCGCGCTCGCGTAACGGTCGCGCACGCGCTCACGGATGTCGGTCTCGGTCAGCTCAGCCATTGGGACAGTTCCTCCAGGGCTTCGGGATTGACGTAGTAGTACGCCCACAGTCCGCGACGCTCGGAGTCCACGATCCCGGCCTCGCGAAGCTTCTTGAGATGGTGCGAGAGCGTCGGCTGCGCAACGTCGAACAGCGGCACCAGCTCGCACACGCAGACCTTGCCGGCGTGCTTTCGAAGCACGTCCACGAGCTGAAGCCTGATCGGGTCCGCGAGCGCCTTCGCGGTCATCGACAGACGCTCCGCCTGCGCGCGTTCCACATCGGGATAGACGACCGGCTCGCAGCAGGGCTCCCCGGCGCCCCGCTTCTGCTTGGGAGCCAGTTCCAGATCGATGGGCATCTATCTACATATATCGATTGAAGTGATGCCTGTCAATGGATAGGCTCACCGTATCGCCGAGGTGCACCTTCACGATCCGCAGACGCTCTACCGCCACTGGGAGGACGAGCAGTGGAGCCCCTTCGCGATCGACCTGAAAGGGGACCGGGCTCAGTGGGCCGAGATGGCCGGCGAGGACCGCGGGCTCGTGTTCTGGGCGCTGTCCTCGCTGATGGTGGCCGAGGAGAGGATCACCACGAAGTTCTCGGGACTCGTCGGGGCCTACGGCTCGGAGGAGGAGGCCACCTTCCTCGCCACGCAGCAGGTGGACGAAGCGCGGCACATGCAGTTCTACGCCCGCTTCCAGGACGAGGTCATAGCCGATCCCCAGACGATCGGAGCCCATGTCGAGCGCGCCCGCGAGCAGCTCTCACCGGCGTTCTCCACGATCTTCGACGAGGCGCTGGTCAAGGCCCACGAGCGCCTGGTCGCGGACCCGGCGGACGGGGGCGCGAAGGTGGACTTCGTGACCACCTACCACATGGTCATCGAGGGCACGCTCGGGCTCACGGCGTTCAACTTCATCGTCCGCTACCTGGAGCGGGAGTCGCTGCTCCCCGGGTTCGTGGAGGGCTACTCGAAGATCCACCACGACGAGCAGCGCCACATCGGCTACGGCACATGGTTCCTGCGCGAGGCCGTCCGCGAGGACCCCGAGCTGGCCGGCAACGTCCGTGACACGCTGCGGGCGCTGCTCCCCGCCGTCGCCGAGTCGCTGACCCCGCCCGATCGCGAGGGCACCGACTGGGACGCGCTCGGAGCGGGCTCGGAGGAAATCCGCGACTTCGCCGTCTCGGGTCTCTCCCGGCGGCTCAACATCGTCGGGGTTCCACTCGACTCTCTGTGAGCGGGGAACGCCCGAACCTGCCGAGGCGCGCGGCAGCCGAGGGGCTCGCGGCCTTCGCCCTCGTCTTCGCGGGCTGCGGGGCGATGGTCACCGACGCGCGCTACGACGGCGCACTCGGCACGGTGGGCGTTGCGCTCGTGTTCGGGCTGATCATCATGGTGATGATCTACGCCATCGGGCACCTGTCAGGGGCGCACATCAACCCCGCCGTCACCGTGGCGTTCACCCTGACCCGTCACTTCGCTCCGCGAGACGCCTCGGCGTACATCGCGGCTCAGTTCATCGGGGCCACGTGCGGCGCGCTGGTCCTACTTGCGGTCTGGCCCGACCAGCCTGCCGGCCTCGGTGCGACGGTGCCCACGGTTGGGATCGGCAGCGCGTTCGTCTACGAGGCGCTCCTGACCGCGTTTCTGATGTTCGTGATCCTGGCCGTGGCGACCGACGTGAGAGCCGTGGGAGCGGCCGCGGCCATCGCGATCGGGGGCACTGTGGGACTCGATGCTCTGTTCGGAGGTCCGGTGACCGGGGCGAGCATGAACCCCGCGCGGTCCTTTGGCCCCGCGCTCGCGGCAGGCGAGTGGACAGACTTCTGGCTGTACGTCGCGGGCCCGGTGGTGGGCGCGGCCCTCGGGGCGCTCGCATATCAACTCGTGCGCGGGGAGCACCTGGCGGAGGCTCCCTAGATGGCCCGGGTGCTCTTCGTCTGCCTCCACAACGCCGGGCGCTCGCAGATGAGCCGAGCCCTTTTCGACCGTGCCGCGGGGGCCCAGCACGAGGCGGAGTCGGCGGGAACCACCCCCGGTGAACGCTTGCACCCCGAGGTCGTCGAGGTCATGCGCGAGCTGGGCATCGACGTGAGCGAGCAGGTGCCCAAGCAGCTGACCCGGGAGATGGCCGAACGCGCCGATGTGGTGGTGACGATGGGCTGCGGTGACGAGTGTCCCTTCATCCCGGGCAAGCGCTACATCGATTGGGACCTACCCGACCCGAAGGGCCGGCCCATCGATGAGGTCCGCGCCACCCGCGACGACATCGCCGGGCGTGTGGACGAACTGCTCGCCGCGCTCGACAGCTAGCGGCGCTGGTTCGCAAGGAGCGCGCGCCGGACGGCGAAGTAAGCGGGCTTCGGCCTGCGGGATGCGCTGAAGAGAGTCGGGGCGAGGTCGTCCCGCTGGTAGAGGTCGTTGAGCCAGGACCTGCCGTCGTGGAGGTTCCAGAAGGTCAGCCCCGTGCAACGACGGAAGGCACGACACGCGGTCACGAGCGTGCGGATCCGCCGCGCTTGCTCCGCGAGACGGTTTCGCGTCTCGGGGAAGACCGGAGCATCGATCTCGGTGAAAGAGACCTCGAGTCCGAGCGCCGTCAGCCTCCGCAGGGTCGAGCGCACCAATTTCGCGTTCGGCGCCGTCGGCTGGAGAAGGCTCGTGAACAGGTGCCCCTGGAGGCCTACCTCGTCGATCGGGACGTGCCGGGCCACCAGCGAGCGTGCGAGCTTCACGAGCGCCTCGGCCTTGCCCGGGTCGGTCTCGGTGAAGATCTCGTTCAACACCAGCCGGGCGTGCGGCGCGGCCCGGCGGGCGATCCGGAACGTCTCGGCGATGGAGTCGCGGCCCAGCACGCGGCTGAAGTGGTTCTCCTGGATGGCGGCGGTGTCGCCGACGTAGCTCAGCGGCTCGTTGACCACGATCCAGCGGTGGATGCTCCGCCCGTAGCGGCGGGTGATCGTGCTGAGATGCCGCGCCATCACCGCCCTGAGTCGCCGCGGGTCGGTGATCCGCTTGACCCACGCCGGCGTGCTCTGGTAGAGGATCTGGTCCCACACGAAATGGGTCGCCGTGAGCCGGAGACCGTTGCGGCGGGCCCAGCCAATCGTCCGGTCGGCGCCGCTGAAGTCCCAGCGATTGGGAGCCGGATGCACGACGCGCCACTGCAGCGAGTTCTCGAGCGTCACCGAGTCGAACTCGCGGGCCGTGAGACGGTCGTCAGCCCGAACGCCGGCCTCGGTTCCCACCCCCACGCGCAAGCCCGCGTGGCGCGCCGCGCACCGAAGCGTCACCCGGCTCTCGTGGCACGAGCCCTGCGCCGGCAAGGCGGCGGTCGCGGCATCGGCAGACGCGACCCCAGCGCCTGCAATCAAGGCTACGAGTAGAGCGACCGGCAACAAGCGACAGGACCTTACCCAAGCGCCCGCACTCCCCGTTCGGCCAGCGCGAGAGCAAGGGATCGCGCCTACGGTCGAAGCAGTCCAGCTGCGCCGCCGCCGCCATCGAACGCTCATCAGATAATGCGTGACAGCGAACTGAGCCCTACCGCGGGCGAGCGCATCCTGCCTGCATCCGGCTCGGCCGCGGTCGCCGTTCTGCCGGTGCCGCGGGCGCACGCGGCCGGCCGGCCCGCGCTGTTCACGCCGTGGCTGACTCTGCTCGCCGTGGACGTGGCCGCACTCGGCCTGGTGGTGCTCCTGGCGCTGGCCGGAGCGGGTGCGCTCGATGCTCAGGTCGCCGCCGCCGCCGGCCTCCTCCTGTTCGCGCACACCCGGTCCCCCTCACCGAGCCTCCGCAGACGGCTCCTGGACACCGGCCGCGAACTGACGGTCGCGTGCCTGCTGGCCACCATGGCCGTCTTTTCGTCGCAGGCGGTGCTCGGCTGGCCTGTTGCCTCGTCAGCAGACGTTCTCCTGGCCTCCACGCTCGCGTTGGCGTCGGTGCTGGCCGCTCGCGTCACGCTGGCGCAGGTGAGGCACCGCTCCCTGCGCCGGAGCGGCGGCCATCCCACCCTCATCGCCGGCGCCGGCCAACTCGGTGTGGCAATCGCGGAGCGCCTCCTGCGACATCCCGAGCTGGGGCTGCGGCCGGTCGGCTTCTTCGACCGACACCCGAAGGGCATCGGTTACGAGGCGCTCGAGCTGCCGCTCGCGTCGCACGGGCGCCTGTCCGACGAAGTCGTCAGGCGCGGCGTCCAGCACGTGATCGTCACCTTCCAGCGCGGACCCGACAGCGAGCTGCTGGACGAGGTGAGCAGGTGCACGGGAGCGGGCGTCCAGGTCTGGATGGTCCCCAGGCTGTTCGAGATGACCCGCGACCGGGTGGCGCTCGAGCGCCTCGGCGGCGTGCCCTTGCTCTCCGTCGCGCACGTCGGCCCCGGCGGGTGGCGCCTGTCCTTGAAGTACGCGCTGGACCGCGTTCTGGCGCTGCTCGGGCTCATTGTGGTCTCACCGCTCGTGATGGTTGCCGGTCTCGCCCTCCTGCTCTCGCTGGGACGACCGGTGGTGCTCCGCCAGAAGCGCGTAGGCCATGACGGACGGATCTACGAGCTGCTCAAGCTTCGGACGCTTCCCGAGGGCGACGCGGCGGTGTCGCCGAGGCGGGCCGCGCTGGCGGCGTTCGTCCGGAGGATGTCCATCGACGAGCTTCCGCAGCTCGTGAACGTGCTGCGCGGCGAGATGAGCATCGTCGGGCCGCGACCCGAGCAACCCCACCTGGCGGCGGAGTTCGACCGGACCGTGTACCGCTACAGCGACCGACTCCGGGTCAAGTCGGGCATCACCGGGTGGGCACAGGTCCATGGCCTCGGCAGAGGCCCGGATCGCTTCAGCCAGCTCTCGCTGTCCGAGCGCGCCGAGTGGGACAACTACTACATCGAGAACTGGTCGCCCTGGCTCGACGTGAAGATTCTGCTCGCAACCACCGCAGCGGTTCTCCGCTACCGGCAAGCCTGATGTGCGGGATCGCCGGGGTCTACTCGCGGGAGCGCGACGCGGTGAACGATTCCGGTTGCGTGCAGCGGATGCTCGACGCTATCGAGCACCGCGGCCCGGATGGTGAGGGGATCGCCGAGGAGCGCGGCGCGGTGCTCGGCCACCGGCGGCTCGCGATCATCGATCCGTCTCACCGGGGCGCCCAGCCGATGTCCGACTGGACCGGGCGCTTCGTCATCACCTACAACGGCGAGGTCTACAACTACGTGGAGCTGCGGACCGAGCTGGAGCGGCTCGGAGCCCGGTTCACATCGAGCTGCGACACCGAGGTCCTGGTGAACGCCTTCGCCATGTGGGGGCCGGACTGCCTCCAGCGGCTGAACGGCCAGTTCGCGTTCGCGATCTACGACCGGGCGAGCGAGGAGCTCTTCTGTGCGCGCGACCGGCTGGGGATCAAGCCGTTCGCCTACGTCGACGACGGGCGGCGCTTCGCCTTTGCGTCCGAGCCGAAGGCCCTGCTGGCGGCGGGGCTCGCCGAGCGCAAGCTCGACCCCGACGCGGTGTACTCGTACATCGCGCGCGGACATGCCGACCCGCGCACGAGCCTGTATGCGGGGATCCGGAACCTGGCGCCCGGCCATCTTCTCCAGGTGACCCGAACGGGCGTGAGTCAGACGGCCTGGTGGTCTCCGTCCGACAGAGGGGCCGAGGACGCCGACGTCCCGGTGGAGCAGGTCGCCGCGCTTCTGTCGGACGCGGTGAGGTTGAGCCTGCGCAGCGACGTGGGCGTGGGCACGTACCTCTCCGGCGGGCTCGACTCGAGCGCCGTGCTGGGGCTGGCCGCCGGCCACACGAACGGCGACGTGGTGGCCCTCACGGGCGCCTTCGCCGGCGCGGGCGAGCTGGACGAGCGGCCGTTCGCGCGCGAGGTGGCCGCCATGCACGGCGTCCGCCACAACGAGGTCGAGATCGAGCTCGACGACCTGCCGCGCCAGTTCGACCGCCTGATCTGGCACCTCGACGAGCCGATCGCCGGCCCGGGTGCCTTCCCGCAGCTGATGGTCTCGGACCTCGCCGCCCGGTCGGACCTGAAGGTCGTGCTGGGCGGACAGGGCGGCGACGAGCTCTTCGGGGGCTACCTGCGTCACCGGGCCGCGTACCAGGTGAGCAGGCTGAGGTCCGGGCGGATCGCCCCCACGGCCGCGGCAGGGCTGGAGCTCCTGCGGCTGGCACTCGCGCACGGGCGCCGCGTTCGCCAGACCGCGTCGCGCGTGCGAGATGCCGACCTGAGTCCCGCGTTTCTCGAGCGGGTCGACCCGGAGCTCCGCGCCGCCGCACGAAGCTCGACGCTCCGCACGCTCGGCCCGGCCGAGCTCCTCACACACGACCTGACGTCTTACCTCCCAGCCCTCCTGGCGGTGGAGGACCGGGTCAGCATGGCGGCATCGATCGAGTCGCGGGTGCCCCTGCTCGACCACCGGCTGGTCGAGCTCATCGCCTCGCTGCCGCCCGAGCGCCACTTCTCGGGGCGGGCGAGCAAACCGCTCCTGCGCAGCGCGGCGGCGCCGCACCTTCCCGCATCCGTCGTGGCCCGCACCGGCAAGAACGGTTTTGCGACTCCGCTGGACCGCTGGCGGCGCCATCCCGCTCTCAGCGAGCTCGTCGGCCGCGCCACCGCCTCGCCCCGGGACCGCGGCGCACGGTCGTTGCCCGAGATCGGCGGCGAGAACGAGGTCTTCTCCGCGGACTTCCTGGCGAGCAGCCGCTCGTTCACCACCAGCAGGCTGTGGACCGTGCTGGCCGTCCAGGGTTGGCTCAGCCAGCTCGAGTCGGGGACCGCGGAGGGCCTCGGACGCGGGCTCGACGCGGGGCCGAGCCGGCTCGAGAGGGTGGCCGCCTGATGCGCGCGCTCGTCACGGGCTGCGCCGGCTTCATCGGCTCGCACCTGACCGAGTCCCTGCTCGACGACGGGCACACGGTGGTGGGGGTCGACTGCTTCCACGACAACTACGCCCGCGCCCAGAAGCTCCGAAACCTGCACGCGGCACGGCAGTGGGAGTCGTTCGAGTTCGTTCCGATCGACCTCAGCCGGGGCCGTCTCGACGATCTCGTGGACGAATGTGACGTGGTGTTCCACCTCGCCGCCGAGCCCGGCGTCCGGAGCAGCTGGGGCAGCCGCTTCGAGACCTACCTGCTCAACAACGTGCTCGCCACCCAGCATCTGCTCGAGGCGGCCAAGCAGTGGCCGCACAAGCGCTTCGTGTTCGCCTCGTCGTCGTCCGTCTACGGACAGGCGGAGCAGCTTCCCACCGCCGAGTCCGTCACCCCCCGGCCGTTCTCCCCGTACGGCTGCACGAAGCTCGCGGCGGAGCAGCTCTGTCAGCTCTACCACGACAACTACGGGGTCCAGGCGGTGTCCCTGCGTTTCTTCTCCGTGTACGGCCCCCGCCAGCGGCCGGACATGGCGTTCTCGATCTTCTGCTCGCGCATCCTTCGCGACGAGCCCGTGCAGGTCTTCGGCGATGGCGCTCAGACGCGCGACTTCACGTTCGTGCACGACGTCGTGGCCGCCGTGCGCTCGGCCGCGATCGCTCCCGTCGCCGGGCGCGTGTTCAACATCGGCGGCGGGTCGCAGGTCCGCCTCGACGCGGCCATGGGGATCATCGAGGCGCTCGCGGGGAGGCCCCTGCGCGTCGAACGGGCCGCCCAGGAGCAGGGGGATGTGCGCGGCACCGGAGCCGACACCACGCGCGCGCGCCGCGAGCTCGGGTTCGCGCCGGCCGTGGACCTCGAGACCGGCCTCGCCCTTCAGTTCGACTGGACGCGCGCCGCCGGGGGCTACATCCTCAGCGACGAGGCACGCGTAGCCTGAAGGCGGCCTTGGCCGCAAAGGCGCGCGCCCGTGCCCGACGCGACGCGCGGTAGCGCTCGAAGCGGGCCGCCGTCTCCGCGAACTCGGGGTGCGGCGCCAGCATGTGCAGCGCCGTCAGCTGGTCTATGTGAAGCCGGTGGTACGCGGCGCTGCTGACGTTGGCCAGCGGATGCGGATACAGGTCGTAGCGCGACCAGTAGCCCGTGTCCCAGCGATCCAGGCTCGCGGCGAGCGCGGCGGCGCCGTCGCGGAACGTCTTCTCGGCCCCCTCGTCACCAAGCCCGGCGCCTACGTCGCGACAGCCGAGGAGCGCGAAGATCGCGCCGTTCAGGACGAACGACGGCGGGTCCGTCGGATACTCCTCGGGGAACGGGTGGCCGTCGAGCAGGGCCTGGACCCCGCCCTCGCCGCTCGGCACCGCGAGCGGCAAGAGCGCGCGCCTCGCCGCCTCGGCGAACTCGCCGCGTGCGGTCTCGAGGTGCAGCCGTACCAGCAGGCTGGCGCCCTGCCCCTGCGCGAGCCCCGACAGCCAGGGAGGCTCGAGGGGAAAGGTGTGCGGCATTGGCCGGTGATGAACCCAGCCGCCTTCGTCGCTCCCGCTCCGGCTCTGCTCCCGCACCAGCCACTCGCCGGAGCCCACGGCGGCGGCGAGCCAGTCCCCATCCTCTCCCGCCAGGTGACGCTCGAAGGCGCCCAGGCCCCACTGGCAGACGGCGGCCGGCAGCCCACCGTCGGGCGGCTGGGCCGAATCGCTCGCCTTGACGCTCAGATCCACGTAGTAGCCGCGCACGCCGGTCGGGTCGATGCGGCTTCCGAGGGGCTCCCCGAAGGTCGTGCTGAGGAAGCGCCGGAGCCCCCCGAAAGCCCTGCTCATATTGGCCAAACCTCGTTCACCGTTGACTTATCGGCATTAACAACGACTGGGGCGCACCTAACGGTGGCGGGGAAGCGGTAGACAACTCTCTCCGTCCTTATCTTTCCGCGATAAGGGCGCGTTGGTGGCTGCTCGCGGCCGCCGCCCTCGCCGCGCTGGCCGCCTGTGCCGGGCTGCTCTCGCTCCGCGACTCCGAATACGAGGCGCGCGCGCGGATAGTCGCCTCTCCGATCCCGCCGTACGACGAAGCCCTGGCCGACGTCGGCCTGCTGATGAGCACCGGGGACCCGACTCGCGACGGCCAGACGATCGCGGGCACCCTGGAGACGGACGGCGCCGCCGCCACGACGGCCAGGCGCCTGGGCCGGAGCCGGGCGGACGTGGCCTCGTCGGTCAGCGTCGAGCCGGTTGGCGAGAGCAACGTCATCGGCGTCACGGCGACCGCTGAGGATCCCGGCTCCGCCAGACGCCTTGCGAACGAGTACGCGCGCGTCGCGCTGGCGATCCAGGCCGAGAGCGCCCGGCGGCTGCTCCGGGCCGCGATCGACCAGACCATCGAGCGGCGACGGTCGGAGCGCTACGAGTCGAGCACCTGGACCGACCTCTCGCGGCGGATCAACCGGCTGGACGCCGCGTACGACAGAGGCGTCGACCCGACGCTGAGGCTCCTGGAGCCCGCCACCACGGCGAGCGCGCCGGCGGATCTCGGGCGCGCCCCCCTTCTGGCGGTCGCGCTCGTCGTCGGCCTCGGCTTCGGCGCCCTCCTGGCGCTCGTGCTCGAGTCGCTCAGCCCGCGGGTGAGGGACGCCGAGGAGCTGGCGCGCGTCTCCCGTCTGCCGGTCCTCGCGCGCGTGCCTCGTCTCGGGCGGCGGCTGCGCCCCGGTACTCCATCGCTGAAGCGCCTCCGTCTGGACGAGCGCGACGCTCTCGACGCGCTGCGAGCAGAGGTCGAGCTGAGACTCGACGACGGTGGGACGGTCCTCCTCGTCAGCGCCGCGGCCAAGGACGGGCGCACCACCGCCGCCACCGGTCTGGCCCTCGCCCTCCAGGAAGCCGGTCACTCGGTGACGGTGGTCAACGTGGCCGCGGGGGACGATGCGCCCGAAGCGATCGCGGACGCAAGCGAACAGGCCGACTTCGTCGTCGTGGACACCGCTCCCTTCTCGGAGAGCAGCGATGCGCTCGCGCTGACACACGTCGTGGACGCGACCATCCTCGTGGTACGCGTGGGACACACCCGGCTGAGCGCGCTCAGGCCGCTCTGCGCGTTGCTCGAGCGCAGCGGCGAGGGCCTCCTCGGGACCATCCTGATGGGCCAGGGCGGATCGCCCCAGGTCCGGCGGGCGGCCCGGCCACCGGTCGACGTCGCCACGCGATGAGCAGCTTCGCAGCGGTCCCGGTCCGGGGTGGGACCAGGTGGCCGCGCGCCGGTGTCGTGGCGGCGGGGCTGGCCACGGCGGTCGCCCTCGGCGCGGTCCTGGCGGTGCGCCCGTCCGCCGTGTTCGCCCTGCTGGCGCTGGCCGTCTTCCTCGCGGCGGTGGTGCTCGACCTGCCGCTTGCAGTAGGTCTCCTGGTCTTCCTCGCCTTCGTCAATCAGGTCCCGTTCTTCAACCAGGTCCAGGACGCCCTCTTCGCGATGGTCGGGCTGGTTGCGATCCGGGCGTTCTTCGACGTGCGCGGCCCCGGCGTCGTGGCCCTGCGCCGGCAGCGCTGGCTGTTCGTCGCGCTCGGCGCCCTCGGGCTCTGGATGCTGCTGTCGCTCGCATGGGCGGTCGCGCCCGATCGCGCGCTCACGGACATCCGCGCATGGATCGCGGCGGCGGCGGTCCTTCCGTTGATGGTCGCCACCCTGCACACCCCCCGCGACGTCAAGGTCGTCATGGCGTGCTTCGTGGCGGGCGCCGCGCTGAGCGTCGGCGCCGGGCTTGCGGGCATCCAGATGCTTCCTCCGGGCTCGTCGTGGGACCCCGACCCCACGCGGCTTCGGGGCCTCGAAGGCGATCCGAACATCCTGGCGGGGTTCGCCCTGGCGGCGACCTTCGTCGCCTGCGGCCTCTTCGCGGCCTGGCGCTCCCTGCCCGCCCGGGCGCTCGTCGCCGTGGCAATCGCCGTGCTGGCGGCCGGTTTCGTCGCCGCCCAGTCGCGCGGCGGGCTGATCGCCGCGGCCATGGTGCTCCCCTTCATCCTGTTCACGATCAGGAAGCGCCGGCGGTTGCTCGCCGCGGTGATCGCCGGCGCCGCGATCCTCGGCGCAGTGGTGCTCTTCGCGGGGCTGGGACGCGACTCCGACATCTCTCCGAGCAGCAGCAGCGGCCGCAATGACCTGTGGCGTGTGGCGGTCCACATGTCCGCCGACCACCCGCTGCTCGGGGTCGGCCCGGGAGGCTTCGTGGCCGAGTCCGCAAGCTACTCGCGTGACGTCGGGCCGATCGACCACGTGGAGATGCTCGTGGAGAAGCCGCAGAACGCCCACAACATCTGGCTGCAGTTCCTCGCGGAGATGGGCGTGGGCGGACTGGCGCTGCTCATCGCGGTGGTGGCCATCTGCGTGCGGAGCGGTCACCTCGCCGCGAAGCGCTTCAGGCGCGCGGGCAGGCGGGACCTCGTGGTCCTTGCCCAGTCGGTGACGATCGCGAGCCTGGCTCTGCTGGCCGCGGCGACGTTCGTCCCCAACTCCGCCAACCGGCCGCTGTGGGTGCTGCTGGCGCTGGGGCCGATCATGCTCGGCGTCGCGACACGGGACTCCGTGGCGCGGCCGCTCTGGTGAGCGCCATGGCAGTGGAGAGCTCACACCGCTTCCTCGTGCTCAGCCAGTTCTTTCCGCCGGAGCCGTACGCCGGCGCGAAGCGGATGGCGGCGATGGCAGGCGCGCTGGCGACCAGGCATCACGTCACGGTGGCCACGCTGGAGCCGGGGTATCCGAGCGCGGCCGACTACGCCCACCTGCCCGTAGCCGACCTCGACCGCGAACGCCGCTACGAGATCAAGCGGCGGGACAGGCTCGAGCCCCATTGTGCCTCGGACGCGCACCGGGCCACGGCCGAGCTGCGCATGGCCACGCGCCTGGCAGGGCGCGGGCTCGGCGAGCGCTGCGACTTCGTGCTCACGTCCTCGCCGAGCATGTTCCTCGGGCCGGCAGGCCTCGCGCTGGCAAGGCTCAGGGGGGCGCGCTTCGTCTGGGACGTGCGGGACATCACCTGGGACTACGCCGCCGAGGCGAGGACGAGCGCCGGGGTGTCGGGGGCGTCGATCTCGGCGCTCCGCAGGCTGATGTGGTCGATCGTTCCCCGCGCGGACCTGGTGCTCGCGGCGACTCCCGGAATCGCCGCCACGCTTTCCGCGCACCGGCCGAACGCGAGGGTCAGGACCGTGCCCAACGCCGTCGTCCCGGAGGAGCTCCTGGCCCTGGCGCCTCCCGAACGCGGCAGGCTCGATCCGCCGCGCGTGACCTACGTGGGCCTGGTGGGGGACGCCCAGCGCCTGGCCGTGCTCCTCGCGGTCGCCGAGCGGATGCCGCAGGTGGCTTTCTCCGTGGTCGGCCGGGGGCCTGAGCGGGCCCAGCTCGAGGCCAGTGCCAGCGAGCGCGGTCTGCGGAACGTCGAGTTCGCCGCCCACGTGAACCCCTCGGGCCTGCTCGAGCACTACCGCTCCGCGGACATCCTGTTCGCGCAGGTGCGGAGCACCCCGACGCTCGACCAGACCGCGATGCCGTCGAAGCTCATGGAGTACATGGCGTCGGGAAGGCCGGTCATCTATGCCGGTAACGGCCACGCGGCCGCCGAGATCGAGCGCATCGGCTCCGGCCTCGCGGTCCCCCCGGAGGATCCACAGGCCATCGAGACGGCCATCCAGGCGCTGCTCGGCGACCCGCGGCGCGCGGTCGCGCTCGGCGCGGCCGGCAGGGCCTACGCGCGCTCCCGACGCGAGGAGCGAGTCCTCAGCACCGCGCTGCTCGCGGCGATCGGGGAGCTGGACTCGTGACCGAGCCTGCTCACGTCCTCCACGTCTGCGACTTCGCGGCCCCGTACGGGGGCGCGTTCATCCGGCAGCTCGAGCTGCTCGACGCGGAGCTGCGCCGGCGCGGCCGCGGGCCGTCCGCGTACGGGTTCCCGGAGGACGTCCGTGGCGCCGCCTGGTGCGAACGGCTTCGGGCAGGCGGCTCGACGGTGCACTTCCTCCCCCGGACCTCGCCGCGCACGCCCGGGCGGGCGCGCCGGACCGTCGCGAGCGCGGTGGCGGAGACGGATTGCAGGATCGTGCACTCGCACTTCGGCACCTACGACCTCCCGGTCGTGATGGCGGCCCGGCGCCGGCCGGTGGTGTGGCATTACCGGACGGAGCTCGAGGAGCCGGTCGGCGAGCGCGGCCCGGCCAGGAGGCTCAAGGACTTCATGAAGTTCGGCGTGGCCGGTCGCCGTGTCGACAGGTTCGTGGCCGTGACGCAGGCGCTCGCGCGCGAGGCGGCCGCGCGCGGAGCGGGAGACCGCGCATGCGCGGTCGTCGCGGGCTGCGACACCGAGCGGTTCCGGCCGGATGCGCAGGCACGGCGGCGCGTGCGCGAGGCCCTCGGCATCCCCGAGTCGAGTGTGGTGGTCCTCCACCTGGGCTGGCACTGGCGGCGCAAGGGAGGAGATCTTCTCGCCGCGGCCGCGCGCGAGCTGCTCGAGCGCGGCCGCGAGGACCTCGTGTTCCTGTCGCTCGGGGCCCCCTCGGCGGAGGTGGTGTCGCCGGTGAGGAGCCTTGCGTTCACCGAGCGGGTGGAGGAGATCCATCAGGCGGCCGATGTCTTCGTGTCCGCGAGCCGCTCCGAGGGCTTCGGGAACGGCCTGGTGGAAGGGCTTGCGAGCGGGTGCGTCGCTGTCGCCACGCTGGTGGAGGGCCAGCGGGAGATCTTCGAGGGACTGGCGGGCTGTCGCTCGGTGCCCGTCGAGGACCCCCTGGCGATCGCCGATGCCGTCGACTATCTCCTCACCCAGCGGGAGCGCTGGCCCGAGCTCGGCGAGAGCAATCGCGCGCACATCGTCCGGAACTACGAGCTGCGCGACTGGGCGCGCCGTATGGCCGACCTGTACGACGAGCTGCAGGCCCCGCGATGACGCGTCCGGCTCGGGTCCTGACGATGATCGACAGCCTCCTGGCCGGAGGTGCCGAGCGCGTGGCGGTCGAGATCGCCTGCGGGCTCGACCGCGACCGCTTCACGCCGCATGTGCTCGTGACGCGTCACGCCGGGCCGCTGGAGAGCACGCTACGCGCGGCCGGCGTGGAGATCACCATGCTGGGCAGGACCGGGCGCGCGTCCCCCGCCGCGCTCGCTCGCAGCTGGAAGCTCGCTCGGGAAACGGACCTGATCCACGCCCACAAGTTCCCGAGCTCCGCGTGGGCCGCTCTGCTCGCTCGGGCCGCCCGCGTGCCGCTCGTGACGCACGACCACAACTGGAGCTCCGGCCCCTCGCGAGGCCGGGCGATCATCAACCGCGCCTGGATCGCTCCCTCGGCGCACCGGATGCTGTGCGTGTCCGGGTCTGTGGCGCGGGCGCTCGCGGACGAAGGCGTTCCTCCCCGCAAGATCGAGGTGGCCGAGAACGGCGTGTTTCTCGACACACAGGTCCCACGAGCGAAAGCACGCCGCCGCCTCGGACTGAATGGCTCCGAGCTGGTCGTGGGGTCCGTGGCCGCCCTGCGCCCGGAGAAGGCGCACGAACTGCTCCTCGAGGCGGTCGCGCTCCTGCGCGCCGAGGGCCGTCCGGTGCGGCTCTGTCTCGTGGGCTCCGGGCCGCGCGAGGCGGAGCTG
The DNA here is from genome assembly GCA_963811055.1 of uncultured Thermoleophilaceae bacterium. Lineage (GTDB taxonomy): Bacteria > Actinomycetota > Thermoleophilia > Solirubrobacterales > Thermoleophilaceae > JACVRW01. Next base: position 764,753 of record CAWEPQ010000001.1, on the reverse strand, counting down.
CGAAGCCTCGCGTCCCGGCTCGGCATCGAGGCCGGCGTGGTGTGGGCGGGCCAGCGCCCCGACGCGCCGCGCCTCGTGACCGCGTTCGACGTCGCCGTTGTCAGCTCGCGTTGGGAGGGCCTGCCGCTCGCCGCGCTCGAGGCGCTGGCAGCAGAGGTGCCTCTCGTGGCCACGGCGGTCGGTGGCCTGCCAGACCTCCTGTCGGGCGGCGCAGGCTTCCTCGTGGACTCTCCCGACGCCGGCCTGCTCGCTCGGTCGATCGCCGAAGCGCTCGACGATCCCGGCGAGGCGCGGGCGCGGGCGCGAAGCGGGCGGCTGCGCGTGCAGGAGCGACATGGGCTCGACCAGGCGATCCGCCGGGTGGAGGCGGCGTACGACGGCGCGCTTCGGGGCGACGGCGCCAACGGGGGTCCCCGGTGATGCGCATCGTGTTCGCCGGCTATCACGGCTCGGTCCACACTCGCCGCTGGGCTGACTTCTTCGCGCAGCGCGGCCACGAGGTCCACGTAGTCACCTGCGGCGACCGCGCGGACGAGCCTGATACCGCTTACACGGTCCACGACCTCGGCCCGCCGCGACCGGGCAAGCCCGGCTACCTGGCGAAGATCCCGCCGGTCCGCCGGCTCATCAAGAGCCTGCGTCCCGACGTGGTCCACGCGCACTACGCGACCAGCTACGGACTGCTCGGCCTGGCATCCGGCATGCATCCCTTCGTGGTAAGCGCACACGGCGACGACGTTCTGATCTCCCCCGGGAACCCGGTGATGCGCACCCTCGTCAAGCGCGTGCTGCGTTCGGCCGACGTGATCACGGTGCCCGGCGAACACGTGCGCGTGGCGGTCGAGGGTCTGCTCGACGGATCCACCCCCGAGGTCCACTGCTTCCAGTACGGAGTCGAGACGGCCAGGCTGGCCGCGCTGGAGCGCGAGCTCAGTGACGCGCCGGAGGCGGGTCCCACCACGAGGATCGCGAGCGTCCGCCCCCTGCTCGGCCTCTATCGGATCGACCTCCTGCTCACGGCACTCGCCGAGCTGCGGCGGCGCGGGTTCGACTACGTGTGCGACGTGGTAGGCGAGGGGCCCGAGCGGGCGCGGCTCGAGCGACTGCGAGACGAGCTGGGCCTGACCGGCCGCGTGCACTTCCACGGCCAGCTTCCGGGTCACGCTGTCGAGCGGAAGCTGGGACGTGCCCACGTCTACGTGAGCCTCGCGGAGAGCGACGGCACCTCGCTGGGTCTGCTCGAGGCGCTCGCGCTCGGCGCCGTCCCGGTGCTGAGCGACATCGAGGCCAACCGCGCCTGGGTGCATGACGGGGAGACCGGACTGCTGACCCGCTCGGACCCGGTCTCGGTGGCGGACGCGATCCAGCGGGCGCGAGAGCTGTGCTCCGGCGATGCCCCGTCGCGCAACCTGCGGCTGGTGTCGGAGCGAGGGGACCGCGAGGCCAACCTGTCCGCCTGGGCCCGTTCGCTCGAGCGGCTCGTGGGGGCTTAGATCATGCCGCCCGCCCTCGCGGTCGCCCTGCTGCTGCTCTGCCTCTGGTTGTGGTTCGAGGTGCGCACGCCCCGGAGTGTCCGGTGGCACGAGGTCGAGCACCAGGGCATGGCCGCGCAGGTGGCTCCCGGGCTGGTGCTGCAGCATGACGACGGCAGCTCCGTGTGGGCGTCGCTCGGCTACTCGATCTATCGGAGCGACCGCGGCGGTGACTTTCGTCGCGTCGCGAGCATGCGGCCGCCCCTCGGGGAGGCGTGGGGCGGGCACCTGCGCAGCCTGCGCCGCCTCTTCGGCTACCAGGAGCTGCTCGAGCTATGGCCGCTCGACGACGAGCGGCTGATCGTGTTCGCGGGTGGATGGGTGCATTTGCTGGACCTGGCCGGCGGGCGACAGCGGCGCACGCACCGGCTTCGCTGGTACGGCCGCGGGAAGGGTCGCGGACTGATGCCGTTCGGCCTGGCCGGCGCCGCCGACGGCAGCGTGTACTTCGCCGAGTACGTGACCGAGCCCGGTGACCGCTCCACCGGCCTCTGGCGCAGCCGCGACTCGGGTGAGCGCTGGGAGCTCGCGTTCGAGTTCGAGCCCGGGCAGGTACGCCACATCCACACCGTGCACGCGGACGGCGACGGTTCCCTGTGGATCGGCACGGGCGACCGCGACGAGCAGTGCTTCGTCGGTCGCTCCGGCGACGGCGGAAGCACCTTCGAGTGGATCGGGCACGGCTCGCAGGTCCACCGCACGTGCGCGTTCGTCGGCTTCGACGACGTGGTGCTGTGGCCCACCGACGCCGACTTCGAGCAAAACCACGTGGTGCGCTGGCAGCGCGGGTGCGGCGAGGTGACCGTCGACTCCGAGCTGCCCGACGCCACCTATTGCGCCACGAGGGCCGATGGCGAGCGCGCACTGCTGGGCCTCGCGCAGGGGGTGGCGCAGGCATGGGTCGCGTACAGGGACGGGAGCGCCGAGGCGTGGCTCGACTGGCCGGTGAGCGCCGAACCGCCCCGGCGGGGCCCGTCGCCGGGAGTGCGACTCGCGCGCGGTGACAGCCAGGCCGGGGAGCGACTCCACCTGAACCCGCTTCGGACGATCGCGCACGGGGCGGCGATCTTCCGGTTCGCGCGAACGGACCTGCCCGGATGAGCGCGGTGGTCGAGCAGCGCTCGGTCGCGCGCGATGCGGGGCACAACCTCGTGGCGCGCATCTTCGCGATGGCCTGCTCGAGCGTCACCGCTCTCGTCGTCGCAGGCTCGCTCGCGCGCGCCGAGTACGGCGCCTACGCCATCGCGGCGGGTATCGGCGCCGTGCTCGTGATGGGCCTCGACCTCGGGCTCACCTCCTCGATCGCCCGCTACATAGCGCAGGGACGCGCGAGCACGCGACTGGTCGTGGCCGTCGCCTTGGTGCGCCTTGCGATCATCGCGATCGCCGCCCTGCTCCTCCTCGGCGGCCCCTTCGACGGCAGCGCCGTGGGCGACCTGATGCCGGCGCTCGCGCTGCTCGTGGTCGCTCAGAGCCTCATCGCATTCCACTTCGGCACGCTGCCCTCGCTGCGCCGCATACAGCTGCTGGTGCTCGTCACCGTCCTGCAGCCGGCTGTCGAGCTGACGCTGGTGCTGCTCGTGCGCGCCCGCGACGGGGGAGCGGAGGACATGCTGCTGGCGACCGCCGTGGCGGCACTCGGCGTCTCGCTGCTCGCGTGGTTGCTCCTGCTCGCACCGGGAGGTGCCGCGGCGCGCGGCGTGCCGGCCGCGCCGCCGGCCGAGAGAGCGACGCTGCGGATGGTGCGAAACTACGGACTGCGGATCTTCGTCGTCTCGCTGCTGATCGCGCTCATCGGTCAGATCGACCAGTTCGTGATCGGCCTGTTCCACCCGCTCGCCGAGGTGGCGCCGTACGCCCTGGCGATCAAGCTCCAGGCGCTCGTCGCCGCCCCGGCAATCACCGTCGCCGCGGTCGTGGCTCCGCGGATCGCCGCAGCCGGCGCCGACGCCTTTCGCCTCTACTGCCAATGGCTCGCGTTCCTCGTCACGATCGCGCTCGGCGCCGTGGCGGTCATGTCGGTTCTGTCGGTCGAGCTGTTCGGGGCGATCGGCGCGCAGTACCGCGGGGAGTCGGCGCTGCTCGTCGCGATGGGTCCGATGATGGTGCTGTCGGCGCTCGCGCCCCTGCCGTCGATCGCGCTCAACCAGATCGGGCACGCCGGCGAGCGTTTGCGGGTGGCCGCGATCACGCTCGCGATCAACCTCGTGCTCGACTTGGCACTCGTGCCGCCACTCGGCGCTTGGGGCGCGGTCGTGGGCACGACCGTGGCGTTCACCTTCTACCTTGTTCGCCACCACCGGCTGCTGGACCGGGCGCTGCGCGACGAGGTCGAGCAGCCCGGACTCCACGTCCGTGGGGTCGTTGTCCGCGCGACCCTCGTCGCGACCGGCGCTGCCCTGCTCGCCGCGGCGATCCGCGGGACTCTCGACGCCGCAGGCGCCCCCAGCGACATCGTTGTGCTGCTCGCGGCCGGCGGGCCCCCCGTGCTGCTCGTCGCGTGGTGGGCGAGCCGCGTCGTGCTCCACCCCCCCTTTGAGTAGGCCCCCTTGCCCCATCGGCGGCTGCGGGCATACGGTTCTGGGTTGCATCGGTCGCCGGCGCGGGCACTAGAGTCGCCCGTCTTCATTCATTCGAGGAGGACCCCGGTGCGGTCCCGCAGCTGCTCCGCTACTTCGCCAACAAATCTTCGGCCTGCTCCAGCGAGGGCGAAGGAGCTCTCGACCAGGATCCGACTCCTCGCGCTTTTCGTGGCGCCTCGGCGGCACCGCCTACGCCTGTCAACACCGTTCTGCCTCCACCGACATCCGTCGACGGCGAGGTCAAGTCCGTGGACGTGGGAACGGAGAGATCCTTCCGCCACGCTCCAGCTGCCGGGGGTTGTGTTGCCCCACGTGTTGCCCTGCACAGCCCTGTCGGGGCTGCGGAATCATCCCATCGGGACGATGAGAGTCCGAGCCTGGAAAGGTACGGTCGCCCCATGTTCTCGTTAAGCCCAGGTGGCCGGCGGTCGGCCCAACGCTCGACCTCGTGCAATGCGCCGGAGTTGGCCCCTCGACGGGTCCGCGGTCGCAGCACTTTCAGGAATGGAGACGTGCCGCGCAGGAGGCGGCGCGCACCTACAAGGAGTGGTCCGCCGCCAACTGGCATGACCGCCATCAGCTGTACTTCGCGTTCCTCGATGCGCTCTGTCCGCCACGTCAAGGACCAGAGCCTGACCACCCGACCCTGGGCGCCGCCGCCCGGCAACGTCCACACTCCTCGGCCCGTTCGTGCCTATGCCCGCGGCGCCGGACGATTTCCCCTACGAGCTTGAATGGACTGGTCGCTTGCCATCGTCGCGCTCACGCTGCTCGCCGTCGCCGCGGTCTCGCGGCGGCTGTCGGGCACGCCGCTCACGCCGGCGATGCTGTTCGTCGTGGTCGGCTTGCTGGTCGGGCCCGAGGTGCTCGACGGGATCGACCTCGAGAGCTCGAGCGCGACCGTGCGAGCCTGGCGGAGGCGACGCTCGCGCTCGTGCTGTTCTGCGACGCCTCGCGCATCGACCTCGGGCAGCTGCGGCGCGAGGTCGACGTGCCGGTGCGCCTGCTCGGCATCGGGCTGCCGCTGACGATCGCGCTCGGCGCCGTCGCGGCGGCCGCGATCTTCGGCGCAGCTGACCTTCGCGGAGGCGGTGATCCTGGCGATCGTCCTGGCGCCGACCGACGCGGCGCTCGGCCAGGCGGTCGTCACCGAGCCGCGCGTCCCGCAGCGGATCCGCCAGGGGCTCAACGTCGAGAGCGGGCTCAACGACGGGATCTGCGTGCCGCTGCTGTTCGCCGCCGTCGCGGTGGCCGACGTCGAGTCCGAGATCTCCGGACGGGCGCAGCGCCGGCGACGCTGCTGCTCGAGGAGATCGGCTACGGCGTCGTCGGCGGCGTCGTCGGCGGGCTGCTGATCGCCGGCGATCGTCATCCACGCCGGCCGCCGGGACCTGATCGCGCCGCGTGGCGGCAGGTCATCCCGGCCGCCGGCGCCGCGCTCGCCTACGGGACGGCGATCGCGCTCGACGGCTCGGGCTTCATCGCAGCGTTCGTCGGCGGGCATGGTGTTCCGCGCCGCGCTCAGGCGCGACCCCGAGGACCTCAACGAGCTCAGCGAGGAGGTGGGCAACGTGCTCAACGGCGTCACCTTCGTGTTCTTCGGGGCCATCCTGCTCGGCCCCGCGCTCGGCGAGCTGAGCTGGGAGCTCGTGCTCTACGCCGTCCTCAGCCTCACCGTCGTGCGGATGCTCCCGGTCGCGATCGCGATGCTCGGGTCGCGCGCCCGGGCGCCGACGTCGGCTTCCTCGGCTGGTTCGGCCCGCGCGGCCTGGCCTCGATCGTGTTCGCGCTGATCGTGATCGAGGAGTCGAAGCTCCCCCACGAGCACCTGATCGTGCTCGCGATCTACGTCACCGTCGGGCTCTCGGTCTTCGCCCACGGCCTCACCGCCGCCCGCTCGCCGACCGCTACGCGCCGCTGGTACGAGCAGCACCCGCGCGACCAGGCCCCGCCGATGGAGAGCGCCCGGCCGAGGTGCCCGCGCGCGGGGCCCACGGAGCCGTGATTCATTCTGTCGAGTCGATGATCAAGCGAGAGGCCACTGCGTCCCCCGGGTGGATTTCGTACATGCGAAACCACGGTCCGACCTGTACCGGCTCGCAGAGCACGCTCAACTACGGGCGCCATGTTCGACGAGCAACAATGCCGCCCACCGTTCCCTCCGCGGGGCGCCGCGGATCCGGCGGCTATCGTCCCCGGCGCTGCCCCGATAGCTCAGCTGGATAGAGCGACTCCCTCCTAAGGAGTAGGCCGCTGGTTCGAATCCAGCTCGGGGCACCTCGCGAAGGCTGGTTGGGCCTTGCGGCTGTTGGTCGGGCGGCTGTAGGGTCGCGCAGCTCGCCAATCGGCCGGTTGGCACGGACGTTTGCTGGCCCGCATCGTTTGGAGCTCGCGTGAAGCGTCTGCTGCTCTCTCTGGTCCTCGTCCTCCTGGCCGCGGTGGTTTCAGCCTGCTCGGTGGGCCAGGTCGATTCCTTCGACGACGTCGGCCCGCTCGGGGCGGACGTGAGCGGACGCGTCGCGAGCAGTGATCCCGCCAGTCTCGAGTTGATGCTGATCGCCAAGGCGGGTGGGACGCCGACCCCGGACGACAACGACATCGTCAGCGCCACCGACCAGAACGTCTGGACGCACGCGGCCAGTGGGTGCTTGTCGATATCGCCGACCCCCCGCAATCCATCCGTCTACGTCACCAATCTCGACAAAAGCGTCTCGCAGTACGAGGTCGGCGAGGGCGGGCTGCTGGCGCCACTGTCGCCGGCATCGGTCCCCGGCGGCGATGCCCCGTTCGCGGTGGCGGTGAGCCCTGATGGCGGCTCGGTCTATGTGGCCAACCAAAACGCCGACAACGTCTCCCAGTACGACGTCGGCACCGACGGGGCACTGGCGCCCAAGACCCCGGCCACCGTCGCCGCGGGCAACGGCCCGAGCGGTGTGGCGGTCAGCCCCGACGGCGACTCGGTCTACGTCACCAATCGGTTCGACGGCAACGTGTCCCAATACGACGTCGGCGCCGGCGGGGCGCTGACGCCGAAGACCCCGGCGCACCGTCGCCACGGACGCCGGCGCGAACGGTGTGGCGGTCAGCCCCGACGGCGACTCGGTCTACATAGCCAACCTCTTCGACGCCACCGTGTCCCAATACGACGTCGGCGCCGGCGGAGCGCTGACACCGGAGACCCCGGCCACCGTCACCAGCCCCGGCGCGGGCGCATGGGCGGTGGCGGTCAGCCCCGACGGCGGCTCGGTCTACGTGACCAACTTCTTCGACGCCAGCGTCTCCCAATACGACGTCGGCACCGGCGGGGCGCTGACGCACAAGACCCCGGCCACCGTCGCCACCGGCAGCACCCCGGGCGGGTTGGCGGTCAGTCCCGACGGCGGTTCGGTCTACGTCCCCAACTTCGACGACCACAACGTCTCCCAATACGACGTCGGCACCGGCGGGGCGCTAACGCCCAAGACCCCGGCCACCGTCGCCACGGGCATCGTCCCGAGAGAGGTGGCGGTCACCCCCGACGGCGGCTCGGTCTACGTCATCAGCCAGAACCAAGACAACGTCTACCAGTACGACGTCGGCACCGGCGGGGCGCTGACGCCCAAGACCCCGGCCACCGTCGCCGCGGGCGGCACCCCGAGCGCGATCGCGGTCAGCCCGGCGCCGAGGGAGTTCGACGTCACCGCCGAGCTCGGCGCCAGCGCGACACATCAGTGCCTCTTCCAGGACTACACCCTCCAACCCGGCACCGAGTACGGCGTCCGGCTCTGCGCCCGCGACGCCGGCCACACGCGTTGGAACTGCGGCGGCAACCGGACCTTTACGACCGGCCCGTTGTAGGAAATAGGCACCTATTCTAGCCGGTGATATGAGGCCGGTGAGCGCATACGGCGCCGCCGTGCACAACGCAGGCAGATGCTCGACCTGCTGCGCGACGGGGAGCGACCCGCCGGAGAGCTGGTGGAGCACCTTGCGCTGAGCCAGCCAGGAGTCTCGAAGCACCTGAACGTGTTGCGCGAGGCGGGCTCGTGACGGTGCGCGCTGATGGCAAGCGGCGTCTGTACACGCTCCGAGCCGAGCCCCTCGCCGAGGTCGACGCGTGGCTGGCGCACTACCGCGCATTCTGGTCAGAGCGCCTCGACGACCTGCAACGACACCTGGAGGACAACCCATGATGGACGGAACCCTGGCGACGATCGACGGCGCCCCGCGCTGCGCTTCGAGCGCCGGCTCGCTCACTCCGTCGAGCGAGTGTGGCGTGCCGTCAGCGAGCCGGCGAGCTCGAGCGCTGGTTTCCCGCCGCGGCCGACTGGACCCCGGCCGCCGGGCGAGGCCCTCGAGGGCGGCGGGATGACCGGGGAGGTGACCGAGTCGATGCTCCGCACCGCCTCGCCTGGACCTTCAACGGCGAGCGATCACTTCGAGTTGTCAGCACCAGGAAGGCGGCAGTCTGCTCGTCTTCACTCACGTCTTCGACGATCGCCGCTGGCCGCTCAGACCGCTGCGGGCTGGGAGACCTACAGCACGCGGCTCGAGCCTCACCTCGCCGGCTGGGCTCCCTCTCCGATGAGGAGCCACAAGCCATGGCGAACCACCACCGAGCGACACGCGGAGCGCTACGGCGTCGATCACGCGGTCACCGCTTCACGGAAGCCTTGCGCGCGGCGCTGACAGATAGCCTGCCACGGGCGCCGGGGGCCTCTACCTCGGCGTCGCGGGGCGGGCCGCTAACGCGGCGCCGCCCCACTTCGCTCCAGACCTTCCGGAAAAGAAAAGGCCGCCGGCGTCGTGGGGGCGGAATCGCCGGCGGCGCATGCTTTGTACCCGGCTCCGGCGGAACTATGCGTCTGCAACGAGCCGCTCAAGCGGCCGTCTGGGCGCTAGCGCTTGACGTACGTGGCGGACTGCCTACCCACCAGGTCCACCAGGTTCCCGAGCGCGATGTTGGCATCGGTCAGGTGGAGGCCCCAGGAGGGGACCGGCGAGGCCTTGAACACCGGCGCACCCTTGCGCGCGACGGTTTGCAGCACGCTGGCTCCGCCGGCAGTGGAGCAGCGCGCGGTGTACGCGCCGGGGGTCTCCGCCCACGGTGTGGCGGGCCTCGGGAAGTCCACCCCGAGGAGCGTGATCCCTACGGCGATCGCCGTGCCGGGCGCGAACGGCGCGCTCGGGTTGATGGTCCTGACCGGCGCCGAGCCCCCGCCCAGCGCGGCCGGGTTGGTGCAGAGCACCTGGAGCTTCGGGTCGCCCGTGCGCCCGAACACGGCGTCGTCGGGCACGGGCGCGTTGAACGCCGAGAAGGCGATCACGCAGCCGAGCTGGCGCTTGGAACGACAGGCGCGGATGTGCTTGAAGTCCCCGCCCACGTCGCCACCCTTCCTGACCGTCACGTTCCCGCCGAGCAAGATCGCGGAGACCAGCTTGCGGCGTACCTTCGGCTTGGTATCGACCTCCTCGCGGACCATCCGGCGAAGCACGAACGTCCCCTGCGAGTGGCCCATGATCACCACGCCGCGCCCCTTGTTGTACTTCCGCAGGTACGTGCGCCAGGCGCTGCGAACGTCGTTGTAGGCGCGCTGGGCGTCGGCCGAGGTGCCACCGACTCCCCCGAGCCCCGCCACCGTGGCCTGCCGGTACACGGGGGCGAAGACGCGGCAGCGCTGGGAGTAGCGCGCCGCCTGGTAGAGGGCGATAGAGCGCATCTCCGGGTCGATGCTGAGCGTGGCGTACGGCGTCGGCTGGTCGCTGACCGTCGGGTAGACGTAGAAGCAGTCGATCTTCGGGGGCCTGTCCGCCTTCGGCTTGCCCACCCGCAGCTTCTTGCCCGACGGCGAGTAATAGGTCGTCTTCAGGCCGGGCGTACAGGGGTTGTTCTTGTTACCCGGCTTGCACAGCCAGACCGTCTTGGCCGCCGCCGTTCCGGTGGACGCGACCAAGCTCACAGCCAGCGCCGCGACGAGCACCAGTAGGAGTCGGAAGGGGCGGCTCACCGGGGCGCGACCCTACCAGCATCAGCTAGGTTCGCCGCCCGTGCAGCGTCGCCCCCCGAGAGCCCTGCCCGCCCCCCTGCTGTCGGTGCTGGCCCGCTACCCGCAGATATCGGAGACCTTCGTGGAGGGCGAGCTGCGCGAGCTGGTGGCCCGCGGCGTGCCGGTGGAGGTGGTGGCTCTCGCTCCGGACATCCCGATCCCGAGCGGCCGCCCGTTGCCCCCGTGGACTACCCCTCGGACCATTCCTCACGTGAGCGCCTGGGCGCCGCGCTGAGGATTGCCCGCGAACAGCGCGGGCACACGGCCGCGTACCTGCGCCGGGAGCGCTCGTGGCCGCCGCCGAACGGCCGCCGGCGGCTGCGCGGCCTGGCACGCATAGCCGCCTGGGTGCCGCAGGCGCGCCGCGCCCGCCACCTGCACGCTCACTTCGCCACGGAGCCCACAGACATCGCCCGGATCCTCGCGGGGCTGAGCGACCGGCCCTACAGCTTCGCCGGCCACGCCTGGGACGTGTTCCAGGACCCGGAGGCCCTGCGCCTGAACCTCGACGGGGCCAAGTTCATGGTCACCGACTGCGAGTACAACCGCCGGCACATCGTCGAGGTGGCGCCCGAGCACGCGCACAAGGTCTCCGTGCTGATCCTCGGCGCCGACCTGGAGCGCTTTCGCCGCCTCAGCCCCTACGTGGCCGAAGGCCCCGTCGTGGCTGTAGGACGGCTCGTGCCGAAGAAGGGCTTCGCCGACCTGATCGCCGCCGCGGCCCGCCCGCAGGCGGGCCTTGAGGGCCGCGAGGTGCTGATCGTGGGCGAGGGACCCGAGCGTCCGGCCCTCGAGCGCCAGATCGCCGCGAGCGGCGCGCCCGTGCGGCTGCTCGGGGCGCTGGGCAACGACTCGATCCGCGAGTTGCTCGAGCGCGCGTCGATCGGCGTGCTCCCCTGCGTGGTGGCGCCGGATGGCGACCGCGACTCCATGCCGGTGGCGCTCAAGGAGGCCATGGCGCTCGAGCTGCCGGTGGTGGGCACTCGCGAGGTCGGCCTGCCCGAGCTGATCGACACCGACCGCGGCCGCCTGGTGCCGCCCGCCGATCCGCCGGCCCTGGCACTGGCCATGGGCGAGCTGCTCGGCATGTCCGCCGGCGACCGCGTGGCCATGGGCCGTGCGGGCCGGGCGTTCATCGAGGCCCACTGCGACCAGCGCCGGCAGGCGGAGCGCCTGCTGGAGCTGATCGAACAGCCCTAGGGCTACCTCGCCACGCCGAAGTTGAGCACGTAGGTGGCGCCCGTGGGATAGGAGGCGTGCACCGGTGTGCGCGGGGCCACCCAGACGCCCACCTCGCGGAAGCTCTGCCGAGCATGTTCCGGCGGTGGGGCGGGCTGTGCATCAGCGCCCGCACGCGGTCCGCTGGCGCGGAGAACGGACCCGCTCCCCAGACGAGGTTCTCGCCGATGTACCAGCGGCGCACGTTGGTCATGTAGCCGGCCGCCCGGATCCGGTCGGCGGGGGCGCTGCCGGCGAGCGACATGTGCGCGAAGTAGCGGTTGTTGACCATGTCGGCGGCGTGCCAGCGGGCCGCCTTGCGCAGGCGCGCATCCACCGTGAGCCGCCGAGCCCGTGCCGGGCGCGCTCGCGGTTGAGGAGGCAGAGCGTGGCCAGGCGCAGCTTCTTGGCCGTGGTCTGGCTGGCCTGAGCGAGCCGTAGCCGCACGAGCTGGCCAGCGCGGGCGCGGCCGGAACGAGAAGGGCGGCGGTCGTGAGGACCAGGGCAATGGGGAACTTCTTGCGTGGGCGTCGCATGCATTCCGGATCGCCGGACGCTCAGCGAGCGTTCAGCACCGCACGGGAACGCTGCAGCTTTGGGCCGCTTAGTTGTGCGTAGGCGCGCAACGGCCGGCCGAGGGCCCTCCGAGCCCTGCCTGCACGGAATGGCCCGCCCGATCGGGGTCTAGCGGTCCGGGCGCTGCGGATACACGTCGTCGATCGTGGTGAGCGCCAAGTAGGGCGCGCCGCCCGACGCCGCGTCGAATGGCCGCCTCGCCGCCCGCCAGCCGGTCGAGCACGCTGACCACGCCGACGATCTGGAGGCCCTCCTCGCGCACCCGCTCGATCGCCTGCACGTCGACCCGCCGGTGGTGACCACGTCCTCCACGATCAGGCAGCGCTCGCCCGCCTCGAGCGGCGGGCCCTCGATCCAGCGCTGGAGGCCGTGCTGCCTTGCGGTCCTTGCGGACGAAGAAGGCCTTGACCTGCGCGCCGGCGGCGAGCGCGGAGCAGGCCACCGGGTCGGCGCCCATCGTCATCCCGCCGACGGCGGTGGCGCCCGTGTCGCTCCGCCGTCCGCGCGCACCAGCTCGCCGAGCGCGAGGAAGCCCGCCGGGCGGAGGATCGCTCGCTTGGCGTCCACGTAGTACTGCGCGGTGCGGCCCGCTCGTGAGCGTCACCTCGCCGATCACGAGCGCGTGCTCGCGCAGCTCGGCCACGAGCCGGGCGCGGGCGTCAGTCATGCATGCAGCCGGTCGGCCCAGGGGTCAGGTTCCGCATGGCGGCTGCCGATGGTAACCGCGATGGGATCCTTGATCCGCTGGATTGCGATTCTTGCGTCGGTCATCGTGGCCCTTGGCTTCCTCGCCTTCGCGGTGGACGAGATGGACCGCGGCTCGCAAGGAGCAGCAGAACGAGCTGGCCCAGGGGCTGAAGGACCTGGACCCGAGGACGCCGCCACCATCGGAGCGCCCGACCCGTCCCCCCAGGAGGAACGCGCCCGGGAGCGCGCGCACGGCCCGGTGCGCGAGGCGATCGACGACGTGAACGACGTGCTGCTGGCGCCGTTCGCCGGCCTCATCGACTCGGACAACGCCTGGGTGAACCACGGCGTTCCCTCGCTGCTCGCCCTGCTGGTCTACGGCCTCGGCCTGGGCATGCTCGCGAACATGTGGCCCAAGGGCCGCGAGCAGGGCGGCGACTGGCGCACCGCCTAGCTACGGCTATTCGTAGACGTAGATCGGGTCGCCGATGTCGACCCACTCGAAGATCTGCAGCGCGTTCGGGATCGGCACCCGCAGGCAGCCGTGGCTGGCCGGGTAGTTCGGCACGGACGCGTAGCCGTGGATGGCGTACCCGCGGATGAAGTAGCTCGAGTGCACCATCCCCTTGGCGTTCGTGCCCGGCGTCTGCAGATAGAAGTTGAACGTGCCGAAGACGGTGGGCGTGGCCGGCGTGCCCGACGACGCGTGGTAGATGCGGTAGGGCGCCCGCCCTTGGCGCAGGACGAGCACCTGGCGCGACCAGTCGAACTCCACGTGCTTGCCCTTCTTGCCGGCCTTCGGGTAGCCGGAGCCTGTAGGCGCCCTGGCCGCGGAACAGCTTGCGGTAGACGGCGGTGGTCGCGTAGCCGGTGCGTGCCCATGCCGTTCGTCTTGCGGAAGGCGGTGACCGCCCGCGCGGTGGCGTCGTCGAAGTAGCCGGTGACCGGCGTGGCGAAGCCGCAGCGAGGCGAGCGCGCGCTGGAGCAGCAGCACGTGGGTGCCCGTGCGCCCTCGCCGGCGCTGCCAGTTGACCGACCTGGATCGTGCGGTCCTTGGCGCGGAAGGCCACCTGCTGCGGGCTGGCGGCGTGCTTGACCACGAGCCTGAGCTTGCCCGGGTTGCCCGACCTGGAACGCGGAAGGTGAACCTGCCCCCGCGCCCGGACCGTGCGCCGCGACGCTTCTTGCTCTGCTTGCCCTTGCGGACCACCCGGAGCGTCACCACCTGGCCGGCCACGAACGGCCGCGCGCGGCCGCGCACGCACGACGGTCTGGCCGGGCGCGAAGTAGCGCGTCTTCTTCGTCGCCAGGCCGCCGGTGACGCCGAAGGAGGCCGATCCGGCCGCGGGCACCGGCGCGGGCGGCGGAGGCACGGGAGGTGCCGGGACCGGCGGCGTGGGTGTCTGCGCCACCGCCGCGGAGCGGCCGGCGAGCACGGCGACGCCGATCGAGAGGGCCAGGCGAGCGCGTCATCGACGCGGAAACTATGGCAGGAGCGGCAGAAATCAGCGCCGGATCCGTGCTCGCCGCAGCGCCGGCGCCGGCGGCGCATCAGGCGCGGAAGCAGCATGCACGCGATCAGCATCAGCGGCCCGAGCACGGCGGAGACCTCCCAGCCGTCCGCCTGGGCCCCGTAGGCGATCGAGTTGTTGAACGAGTGCATGCGCGATCACCGGGTAGATCGAGCCGGTCTTCTCGTAGACGAGGCAGAAGATGAAGCCGAGCAGCGCCAGCGGCGGGAGGATCAGCAGCGCGTCGGTGCCGGAGAAGTCGAAGTGGATGATGCCCGAACAGCCGCGCCGTCGATGGCGGCGGCGCGCCAGCGGCACGAAGCGCGAGCGCAGCGCCTTGTAGAAGAACCCGCGGAAGAAGAACTCCTCCGCGAACGGGCGCCACGCAGACGATCATCAAGCCGGCGGCGATCAGGCCGAACGTGCCCTGGTCGCTGCCGAGGTCCTCGGCCACCGTCTGCTCGGCGTCCGGCTGGACCGCCACCGAGTAGATCGCCGCGAGCGACGTAGAACGAGAACATCGCCGAGCGCGGTCCACCCCACCGCCGGCCACAGCCGGGTCCTGCGGAGGCCGAAGTGCCACGCCTTCGGCTTGCGCGTGAACGAGGCGAACAGCACCGCGGTGCCCGATGAAGATCGCGCTCTGGACCAGCGTCGCCGACGATCGTGAACGTGGGGTCGTCCTCGCCGGCCTCGTCCAACCCGGTGGCGACGCCGACACGATCCCCACCGCGATCAGCGTCGCGCGTGAGCGCCACCAGGAAGCCCGACCGCGGCGTACCACGGCGGGCCAGCGCGGCGCGCGCGCCCTCCGGGAGCTCCGGCGGGTCGGGCGGGCGCTGGACGGGCCGACGGTCCATCGGCCCTCAGACTAGGGAGACGAGGTCGGCGAGCGAGCGCACCGTCGCGCACTCCCGGCGGCGGCGATCCGCCTCGGTCCACGAGCACGGCACGCACGCCCGCCGCGCGCGCGCCCTCCACGTCGTTCTCGAGCGAGTCGCCCACGTGGAGCGCCGTCGCCCGGCTCCGACGCCGGCCAGCTCGAGCGCGCGCCGGAACGGCGCCGGATCGGGCTTCGCGGCGCCCACCACGGCCGAGGACACCACGCCGTCCACCAGGCTCGAGCAGGCCGGTCGGGCGCAGCCACTCGGGCAGGGAGCAGTCCCAGTTGCTCACCACCACCAGCCGTGCGCCGTCGCGCCCGCAGCTCGTCGCAGCGCCGGGCGCGGCGTCGGGGAAGGGCGGAACTCGAGCGCCGCCAGCATCGCCCTGCGGGCGGTGGCGTGGTCGAGCCCCGGCAGCGCCGAGCCCCTCCCGCAGCGCCTCGGCGCAGCGGTCGCGCAGGTCGTCGAGCGACGCGCGGTCGGAGCCCTCGAGGTGATGCTCCAGGTAGTAGGCGATCTCGGCGCCGAACCCGGCGCCGGCGCGCTCCTCGTCCACCTCGAAGCCCGGCCTCGGCGAGCAGCCGCCGCAGCCGCGGCGCGGGCGGCTGAAGCTCGACGAGCGTGCCGAGCGCGTCGAGCAGGACCGCCGCGCCGGCTCACGCGATGAAGTGCCAGGTCGCGTACTGGGCCGTGAACAGGCCGAGCCCGATGGCGGAGACCGCCACCACCGTGTCGGTGCTCCGGCGCTCCTCGCACACCAGCGGCGAGCCACATGAAGATCGGGAACAGCACCGCGAGGAAGCGTGGCAGCGACATCAGCGGCTGCGGGCCCACCGGGAACGAGAGCGGCAGCGCCAGCGCCGCGACCACGTACGCGCCGTAGGCCGCGGCAGCCGCCGCCAGACGCCCGACCGAGGCCACGACCGCGAACACGAGGAAGCCGAGCAGCATGATGTTGATGCGCGGCCACCCGGTACGGGTCGCCGCCCGCCTCGCTCGAAGTACACGTGCGCGCGCTGGCCCGAGCCCAGCTGGCGCGCGCCGTCGATCGCGGCCGCGGAGCCCGTCCCAGGCGCCCACGAAGGGCCCGGCGAAGTCGCGCGACCAGGCGTCCTGCACCTCGAGGAAGCGCAGGGCGTCGCCCTCGCTGAGCCCGAGGAAGAGCGCGTATGCCGCCGTCCCGAGCGGGCGCGAGCGCGAGCCAGGCGGCGTCGCGCGGCCCGGCGCGGCCGCGAGCTCCACCAGAACAGCGCGAGCGGGAGCAGCAGCACGAGGCCCGGCGCTGCGGGTGGCCGACGCCGCGGCCGGCGCAGGCGCCGGCCGCGGCCCAGCGCCCGGTCCGGGCCGCGTAGAAGGCGCCGACCGAACGAGCAGGAAGAGGCTCTCGGAGTAGGGCGCCCCGAAGAAGAGCGCCCCGGGAAGACCGCCAGCAGGAGCAGCGTCGGAGGCGGCCAGCTCGCGCCCGAGCTCGAGCGCCACCAGCCGGTGGAGCAGCACGAGCGCCGCCAGGAAGGCGGCCAGCGACACCAGGTAGGCGGCGATCAGCAGCGCGCCGTCGGAGCCGCCGCCGAGCTCGGAGAGACCGCGCGCGAGCAGCGGGTAGAGCGGGAAGAACGCGGCGCGCACCTCGCTGTCCGCCGTAGCCCGAGCCGGCGATGCGGAGGTACCAGACGCTGTCCCAGCGAGCGAGCGGCGACAGCAGCGTGTCGCCCAGGCCGCCGAGCGGGTGCGTGAGCGCCGGCTCGTCGAACTTCTGGGCGTTCTCCGCCGCCAGCCCGCCGGTCGCAGGGCCGAACGAGAGCGCGGCGAACACAGCCACGAGCAGCACCGCCGCACGCGTGGCCGCGAACACACGCCATGCCGCGCACGTCCGAGCCCGCAGCGCGACCGGCGCGCTCGGGGTAGCCTCAAACGTCATGCCGGGCATCGATTTCTACACCGCCTCGTTCGCTAGAGGACCACCGCGAGGAGATCTACGCGGTGGTCACCCTCGTGCTCGCGTTCGTGACCGCGAGCTGGTGGACCGCGCCCTTGCCGCGCCGCGGCGAGCGCCTGAGCGTGGCCGTGGCCGGCGGCGAGCTGTCGCCGGTGGCCACCACGCGGCTGCGGCTGGTGCGGCGGCTCATCTTCGCCGGGATCATCGTGATCGGCATCGCGCTGGCGCTCGCCCAGTTCGAGGGGGCGCGGCGCCTGGCCACCGGGATCCTCGCCTCCTCGGCCGTCGCTCGGCCTGGTGGTGGGCTTCGCAGCGCGCGCCACGCTCGCCAACGCGATCGCCGGGATCATGCTGGCGATCACCCAGCCGATCCGGATCGGCGACCTCGTGACCTTCGAGGAGCAGACCGGCGAGGTGGAGGACGTGCAGCTCACCTACACCTACCTGCGCCTCGACGACGGCAGCCGCCTGGTGGTGCCCAACGAGCGGCTGGCCCAGGGCTCCGTGGAGAACCACACGGTGGTCGACCCGCGTATACAGGTCGAGGTGTCGGTCTGGATCCCACCCGGCGCGGACGCGGACCGCGCCATCGAGCTGATCGCGTCCGAGGAGGACGGGGTGAGCGCCGGCGTGGCCGAGGTGGAACGGGACGGCGTGCGGCTCAGCGCCACCACCTGGGCCGACGGCCCCGGGGAGCGCGGCCGGAGGGCCGCGGAGCTGCGCGCACTGCTGGCTTCGCCGGCTCCGAGAGCACGGTCTATCCTCCGCAGGGGCCTCCTGAAGCCGATTTTCGAGCGCCCGACACTCCGATGAGTCATCGCCAGCGACAGTCGAGGAGGCGTCGGCGGCGCGGGGGCGGCCGCAACAAGGCCCTGCTCGCGCTCGGCGTGCTCGCCATCACCATGCACCATCGCGATGCTCTCGCTCGCCGGCTACGTGCTGGCCATCGCCGCCACGGCGCCCGACCTCGACGAGCTCAAGCCCACCGACAAGGGCAGAGCTCGGTGATCTTCGCCGCCGACGGCTCGCGGCTCGGCTACGTGCAGGCGGACGTGGTCCGCACCGTGATCCCCTGGACGCAGGATCCCCACCGATGCTCCGCCGGGCCACGGTGGCCATCGAGGACGAGCGCTTCTACAAGCACAAGGGCGTGGACTACAACGCGATCGTGCGCGCCGGGGTTCGCAACCTGGAGTCCGGCGAGAACCTCCAGGGCGGCTCGACCATCACGCAGCAGCTGGTGCGGGCGCTCTACATCAAGGACCCGCAGCGCAACCTGCCGCGCAAGATCCGCGAGGCCAAGCTCGCCTCCGAGCTGGAGGACGAGCACTCGAAGACCTGGATCCTGCACCACTACCTGAACGACATCCCGTACGGCACCGTCGGCGGACGCACCGCCATCGGGATCGAGGCCGCGGCGGTGGTCTTCTTCTCGAAGCACGCGCAGGAACTGACCCTCCCCGAGGCCGCCACGCTCGCCGGCCTCCCCCAGGCGCCCTCGCAGTACAACCCGTTCCGCAACCCCACGGCCGCGCTCGAGCGGCGCAACGAGGTGCTCGAGCGGATGGCGGAGAACGGCTACATCTCGCACGGCGAGGCGGACGCCGCCGCGCAGAGCCCGCTCGGCGTGAAGCACGGCACGCGCTACAGCACCCGCCGCGAGCCCTACTTCTTCGACTTCGTCCAGGAGCAGCTGATCCAGAAGTACGGCGTGGGCGTGTTCAGGCGCGGCGGCCTCAAGATCCACACCACGATCGACCCCGCCCTCCAGGAGGAGGCGCGGCAGGCGATCGCGGGACAGCTGCCGTACCCCGACGACCCCTCGTCCGCGATCGTGTCGATCGACCCCGCGAACGGCTACATCCGCGCCATGGCGTCGAGCGGCACCTACAAGGACCGTGGAGTTCAACCTGGCCGCGCAGGGCCACCGCCAGCCGGGCTCGGCCTTCAAGACGATGGTGCTCACCACGGCGATCCGCAAGGGCGTGGACCCCAACCGCACCACGTACGTGTCCAAGGCGCTTTCCCTCGACGTGGGCGACGGCTCGCCACCGTGGGAGGTCAAGACCTACGACGGCAGTTACCGCGGCACGATGACGCTCACCCAGGCCACGCTCTCCTCGGACAACACCGTCTACGCGCAGCTGATCCTCGACCTCGGCGCCAAGGCCGTGCGCGAGACCGCCGAGCTGATGGGCATCACCACCAAGCTCGACGCGTATCCGGCTGAGGGACTGGGCGGCCTGCGCCGCGGCGTGTCGCCGCTCGAGATGGCCAACGCGTACGCCACGCTGGCGTCGGGCGGCATCCGCAACGAGCCCAAGGCCATCACGAAGGTCGTGTTCCCGGACGGCAAGTCCGACGACCTCGGCGAGCCCAAGCGCGAGCGCGCCTTCTCCGACGGCGTGGCCTACGAGGTCACCAAGATCCTCCAGCAGAACGTGCTCGGGGGCACCGGCACCGCGGCCCAGATCGGCTGCCCCGCCGCCGGCAAGACGGGCACCACCGACAACTTCAACGACGCCTGGTTCGTGGGCTACACGCCGCACCTGTCCTCGTCGGTGTGGGTGGGCTACCCCAACGCGCTGGTCGAGATGCGCGCCGTGCACGGGATCAGCGTGGCGGGCGGGACCTTCCCGGCCGCGATCTGGCACGACTACATGATGGTCGCCCACGGCGACGACTGCGAGTCGTTCGCGCTGCCCACCGAGCCGGCCACGTTCTCGCCGTTCTTCGGGAAGTACGCGAGCACGGGCAAGACCGGCACCACGTACTACGGCGACGACGACGAGAGGGACGAGGAAGGCACGGGCGACAACTCGGCTGGCGGCAAGGACTACAAGGGCTACGACCCGCGTCTCTACGAGGCGCCGCCCCAGGGAGACCCGAACGCCACGCCTCCCGACGGCGGGCCCACGCCCGGCGAGGGCGGCGGCGCCAACCCGCAGGACGAGCCGCTGCAGGGTCCGGGCTAGGGCACTCGCGCCGGCGGCTGGGCGGGCGCGTGCGTGCTGACGCTCGAGGGCGAGCTTGCCTTGTCCATCGCCACGACGATGCCCACGTAGGCCAGCTCGATCGCGGTCTGGAAGATGCGGAACCCCACCGCGATCGCCGTGGCCACGGTGTCGTCGAGCACCGCGGACATGGCCACGGCCAGCGCCGCGTCGCGCGTGCCCAGACCGCTCGGCACGATGAAGGTGAGCACGGCCACGCAGAACGCCACCGGGTAGGCGGCGGCCACGTACGGGAAGTCGGAGCCTGAGAGCGGCACCAGCGCCTTGGCGAACGCGTACAGGCCGATACCGATCACGGCCCAGCAGCCCATGTACATGAGCGAGAAGCGCAGTACCTGCGGGAACGACAGGACCTGGGGCAGCGGCGGCCGGCCGAGCTTGCCGAGCCCGAAGTTGGCCAACGGGCCGAATACGCGCGGGTGGAGGAAGATCAACACGATCGGGATCAGCAGCAGCACGGCGTAGCGCGCGGGCTGGTCCTCGAGGTCCGGCAGCTGGATCACGAAGTAGGCGCCCACCATCACCGCGGTGCCGAAGCCGAGCACCAGCTCGTAGGCGATGCTCGCCAGCGTGACCCGCTTGGGCACGCCCTCCTTCTCGGCCATGACCATGCGGCCCACGACCATCAGCGCGTTGGTGGGCACGTAGCGGGCGAGGAGGGACTTGCCCCAGATCGAACGCGCCGGGCGGGCACGCAGGTGGCTCTCGCCGAGCGCGTGGACCATCAGGCGCCAGATCTCGCCCTGGAAGAAGTAGAGGCCGAACACCCCCAGCACGGCGAGCGCCAGCCAGGCGGGCTCGAAATGCCACTCGAAGTCCTCCGGGATGCGAGTTCCACTGGCGGATGACGAAGAAGACGAGACAGGCGAAGATGAGGCCCGCCAGGCCCCATTGGATCGCGAGCCGGGCGCGCGGGCTCTTGGGGCCGACCTGGCTGATGCCGGCCGCGGCAGTCCCGGCCCGCTCCAGCAATGTGGTTGGCTTACCCCCGCCTTCGTCTCCTGTGCCCATCAACAGACTGTAACCGTGGTTGAGCGATCTCTGATCCAGACGATCGAGGGGGTTATTGCGAACCGGAGTACCCGGATCGTGCGCTGGACCGGCGACGACTCCGCTGTCGTACGGGCGCGTCCGCTCGCCGTGACCTCGATCGACAGCGTCGCGGACGGGGTGCATTTCGACCTCGCCACGCACGCCGCGGCCGACGTGGGCTGGAAGGCGCTCGCCACCGCGCTCTCCGACCTGGCGGCGATGGGCGCGGCGCCCGGCGAGGCCTACGTGGCGCTGGCGCTCCCACGCGGATTCGAGGAGGCGCCCGCGCTCGTGGCGGGGATGGAGGAGCTCGCGAAGGCCTGCGACACGACGATTGCCGGCGGCGACGTGATCGTGGCGCCCCATCTGATCGTGACCGTCGCGGTCACCGGCTGGGCCGACCGCGAGGAGGACCTGGTGGGCCGCGACGGTGCCCGCGCCGGCGATCTGGTGGGCGTCACCGGGGCGCTCGGAGGATCGGAGGCCGGCCGGATCCTGCTCGGCCGCGGCGAGAGACCGGCAGGGGACCTGGCGCGCCGCCATCTCCGGCCTGAGCCTCGCCTTAAGGCGGGGATGGCGCTGGCGGCCGCTGGTGCCACGGCGATGATCGACCTGAGCGACGGACTGGCCACCGACGCAGCGCACCTGGCCGGCCAGAGCGGGGTCCAGCTGCGAATCCGGATGGAGGACCTGCCGCTGGCCGCCGGGGTGGACGGCGTGAGTGACGATCCACGCGCCTTCGCCGCCTCGGGCGGCGACGACTACGAGCTGCTCGTGACCGTGCCGCCTGAACGTGCCGACGAGGCGGTCGCCGGGGCCGCGGCGGCGGGAGTGCCGCTCACGTGGCTAGGCCAGGTCGCGACCGGCGCCGGTCTCGTCCTGCTCGGCGAGGACGGAGAGGAACTGCCCGGCCTCGAGGGCTACGAACACGCCTGAGGCCACCATCGCCTCGGCCACGGCCCGCTCGTCCACGACGTACTCGCCGCGCTCCAGCCTTCGGCGCAGCGCGCCATCGATCCTCATGCGGGTCATCGCCTACGTCTCCTTCCGCTCCCCTTATCGGCACGGTGCGGTCCGGGGGGCCAGCGCGAACGGCCTCCGTGGACGACTGTTCAGCGGCGCAGAGCCGACTCCGTGCCTCCGAGTGACCCCGGGCCGAGGTAGCTCCCCGGCCCGTACACGGGCGGCCCACCCGGCTTGAGCGATTCCGGGCGCTCGCGCGGCGTCCGGCGCGTGAGCTCGATCACAGCGCCGAGCGCAGCCAGCCACAGGCAGCCGATCAGGACCGTGGCGAGCCCCAGCGTGTGGCCGGTCACGAGCAGCAGCAGGTACCACAGGCTCTCCAGCGGATCCAGCGACAGGGCGAACATGTAGTAGATCCACACGAGCGCTCCCGGGAGGGCTCCCAGGGCCACCAGCAGCGCCCGCGCCCGGCGCGGCGGGGATGGCCGTGTGAGGGCCGTGAGCGTCCAGAGATGCGCGGCGGGTGCCGCGAGCAGTGCCGCGTACGGATTCAGCGCCCAGAGCAGCACCGCCGCCGCCACGAGCGCGAGCGCCAGAGCCACCCCGGCTCCCGGATCGGTGGGGTCCGCCAGCGCCGGCTCGGGCCGGACGGCCAGGTGCCGCGCCAGCAGCCCGCCCGCAACGGCGGCCGCCACCACTCCGCCCAGGACGGCCAGTGCCGCGCCGTCGAGCGGGATGTCACCGGGGGGCACGGGCGCCGGCGGCGGCGCGGGAGTGGCGCCCACAAGCGCCAGCAGCTCCGCCATCGCCACGGCGCAGAGGAACGCCGCGCCCCAGGCGCCGATCCAGCGCATCCACGGAAGCACGGCCACCCGTCGCCGGCGGGCGCGTGCGAGCGCGTCGACGCTCACGGCGAGCACGGGCAGCAGCAGCGTGGCGGCGAGCAGCGCGATGGACCAGCCGGGCACCACCTGGCTCACCGCCAGGAGGTAGGTCTCGGGTCCCCGCTCGAGCCGCGGGCGCTCGTCCACGGCGGTGACCGTGCGAAGCGTCGCGCGACCGAGCGCGCCCAGACGGTCCTCGTCGATCGAGCCGACCGGTCCGTTCCCGGCCGGGGGAAGCTCGCCGCTCCCCGATATCCGCACGGCGTTGAAGCCGCGTTCCAGCAGCGGCCCCTGAGCGCCCACGCCCACCGGAAACGAGAGCCGCGCGAGCTGGCCCAGCGTTCCGCTTCCCTCCGCCGAGCGGTTCAGCTCCTGGCGGATCGAGTCGGCCACCGTGCGCTGGAGGGCGATGCCGGTCCGGGAGGAGTCGTTCGACCACCCCTGGAGGAACGGGCCCCGCCGGGTGCGCGACCCAAGGTCGGACATCACAAGCACGGCGTCCACCTCCGCCGGGGAGCCGAGCTCGTCCGCCAGCCGGATCGCCCCCACCTCGCCGAGCGTGGAGCCGTCGGTCGACGCGAGCACGAGCGTCTTGCGGGTGGCGCGCCCCTCGAACACGCGCGCAAGCTCGAGCAGCGCCGCCGTGTCGGCACCGCTGCCCGTGGCGTCCGGCGTTACCGACGAATCGCGCTGGGCGATGACCACCACCTGCCGCCGCGTCCGGCCTGCCCGGCGGCCCGTCACGTTCACGAGATCGCGGCCCGCGTGGGAGAAGCGGTCCACCTGCACGCGGAAGCCGGCGGCGGCGAGGCGTGTGGCCACCACCCTCGCCGTCGCGCGATCCCCGGGACTGCCCGCCGTGCGCACGGGGTTCTGCTCCGCGATCGCGTCAGCCCTGGCCGCCGTGGCCCGCCCGTCGAAGAGCACGTCCGCCGCCAGCCCCTGAGGCAGCGCTCGCGGCCGGTCCTGGAGCGAGAACATGGCCAGCACCACCGCCAACAGGGCCGGCACGAACGCCGCCCTGTAAACGCTCAGTTCGATCACGCCGCGAAAGTCTCCACCTCGCGCAACCTACAATCTCGAAGGTGACGGGTCCGACCCCCCGGATCCTCCTCGTGGACGACGAGGAGGCCGTGCAGAAGCTGCTCACCTATCCACTGCGGAAGGAGGGCTACCAGGTCGTTCCCGCGCTCGACGGAGTGGAGGCGCTCGAACGCCTTCGCGAGGACAACTTCGACCTCGTGGTGCTGGACGTGATGCTGCCGCGGCGCGACGGCTTCGACGTCTGCCGGCAGATCCGCTCGCGCAGCACCGTGCCGATCATCATGCTCACGGCCAAGACCGAGGAGATCGACAAGGTCCTCGGCCTGGAGCTCGGCGCCGACGACTACATAACCAAGCCGTTCTCCGTTCGCGAGTTCCGCAGCCGGGTGAAGGCGGTGCTCCGGCGCGCAGCGCTCTCGAGCTCGGGCGATCGCATGGAGGCCCCGATCAAGGCGGGCGAGCTCGAGGTTGACTTCGAGCGCAGGCAGGTGAGCATCCGCGGCGAGCCCGCGCAGCTCACGTACGTCGAGTTCGAGATCCTGGCGGCGCTGGCGCAGTCGCCCGGGCGGGTCCACAGCCGGACCACCCTGCTCGAGCGCGTGTGGGGCGACAGCGCGTACCGCGACCCCCGCACCATCGACGTGCACATCCGCCACCTGCGCGAGAAGCTCGAGCGCGACTCGCGGGAGCCCGAGCTCATCCTCACCGTGCGGGGTGTGGGCTACCGCTTCCAAGACAGCTGATCCGGGTGTTCCGGCTCCGCTCTCTCCGCAACAAGCTGGCGTTGCTCTTCTTCGCCATCACGGCCGCCGCGTTCGCGGTCATCTACTTCGTGGTGGTGCCGCAGCTCGAGTCCAATCTGGAGAGCCGCCGGCTCCAGGACCTTCGCCGCTCGGCCGTCCACGGACGCGCGCCGCTCGAGGAGGTGCTCGCGGGTGAGGCGTCCTCGCCTGCGATCAACCGCCGCGTTCGCATCGTCCAGGACGCCACCGACGCACGCGTGACCCTGCTCAACTGGGAGGAGTCCTTCTCGGGCCCGCAGGGCCGGGGGCGCGAGCTCCGCTTCTATCCGCTGTCCGACTCGCGCGAGGCCGAGAGGGCATTCCCGCGCGACGACGAGCTCACGCGCCGGGCGGTGCTGAGCGGCCACAGCCAGAGCGGCTTCGGCACCTTCGACGGCCAGCAGCTCGGCCTGGTGGCGCAGCCGCTGATGGACCGCGGCAAGCCCGCCTGGGTCGCGCTCTACTCACAGGACCTCGAGGACGTGGCCGAGACGGTGTCGTTCGTTCGCGAGCGCGTGCTGATCGCCACAGCCGCGGCGCTCGCGCTCGCGCTGGTGGGCGGCTACCTCGTGGCGCAGGCGCTGGCGCGCCGCGTCCGGCGGCTGGAGCTCGCGGCCCGGGAGGTTGCCCGCGGCCGCTACATCGAGCCGCTGCCCGAGAACTCGCGTGACGAGCTGGGCGAGCTCACCCGCACCTTCAACGAGATGCAGGAGCAGCTGCGGAGGGTGGACATCGCCCAGCGCGAGTTCATCGCCACCGCTTCGCATGAGCTCCGCACGCCGATCTTCTCGCTCGCCGGGTTCGTGGAGCTGCTCCAGGACGAGGACCTCGACGAGCAGACCAAGCGCGAGTTCCTGGACACCATGAGCGAGCAGGTCGCGCGCCTGCAGAAGCTGTCCGTGGACCTGCTGGACCTCTCGCGCCTCGACACCGGCTCCCTCCAGCTCGAGCGCGAGCCGGTGGACCTGGCCGAGCTGGCACGCTCCGTGGTCGTCGAGTTCGCCCCGGCTCTCACCGACCACGACACAGACCTCGAGGTGAATCTGCCGACAGAGGGACCAGAGGCGCGCTGCGACCGCGAGCGCGTTGCTCAGATCATGCGCATCCTGCTCGACAACGCGATCCGCCACACCCCCGAGGGCACTCCGGTCACGGTCTCTGCCGTGCGGGCCAACGGATCCGCCACGCTCACGGTCTCCGACCTAGGTCCCGGGCTGTCGGCGAGCACCCGGGCGCAGGCCTTCGAGCGCTTCTTCACGGGGGACGCCACGCGGGGCGCCGGCCTGGGGCTCGCGATCGCGCGCGAGCTCGCGGAGCGCATGGACGGCAGGCTGCGGCTCGCGCCGCACAGCCAGGGCGCGACCTTCACGCTCGACCTCCCGGCCGACGAGCCGGCGACGTGAGGAGCGCGGCGGCCGGTCTGGCCGTCCTCGTGGCGATCGCGGGCGCCGGCTGCAGCGTCAACGGCTCGGACGGCGACTCGCCCGACGCTCCCGGCGCGGTCTCCACGACCCGCGTGAAGGTCGTCGAGGGACTCGGCAGCAGCGGCGGGTTCGATGCCAGTCAGATCTATGAGCGCCTCTCCCCCGGCGTGGTCACCGTGATCTCGATCTTCGACGGCGGCGGGCTCCAGATCGGGGAGGACGGCGCCGGCGGCCAGGGCTCCGGCTTCGTGCTCGACGGTCAGGGCTACGTGGCCACGAACGCGCACGTGGTCACCGGCGAGGAGTCCAGCTCCGACCGAGCCGACCAGGTGTACGTGGAGTTCTCCGACGGCAACCGCGTGGACGCGGAGATCCTGGGGGTCGACCTGAACGCCGACGTGGCGCTGCTCAAGGTCGACCCGGCCGGGCTCGCGCTCACGCCGCTCCGGCTCGGGTCTTCGGCGAGCATCAGCGTCGGCGAGCCGGTGGCCGCCATCGGCAGCCCGTTCGGGGAGCGCCAGTCGCTCTCCGTCGGCGTGATCTCCGCGGTGGACCGCAACATCAGCTCGCTCACCCGCTTCGGGATCGGCGACGCGATCCAGACCGACGCCGCGATCAACCCCGGCAACTCGGGTGGTCCGCTGCTCGACGCCAAGGGCGCGGTGCTGGGGATCAACGCCCAGATCAAGACCAGCTCCGGCGGCGGCGAGGGCGTGGGGTTCGCGATCCCGGTGGACGCGGTGCGCCGATCGCTCCGGGAGCTGCGTGCGAAGGGGCGCGTGGACTACGCCTATCTGGGCGTGACCACGATGTCGCTCTGGCCGCAGCTGGCCAAGCGCATCGACGCCGCCGGGGCCGAGGGAGCCCTCGTGCAGGAGGTCGAGGACAACAGCCCAGCCAAGCGCGCCGGCCTGCGCGCCGGCGAGGACGAGATCACCTTCCAGGGGCAGCCCGACATCGTGACCGGCGGCGACGTGATCCTGGCCGTGGACGGCGAGCGCCTCACCCGCAGGCACGACCTGACGGACGTGATCAGCACGTACGGCGCCGGCGACTCGGTGACGCTCACGGTGGTGCGCGACGGCGACCGCCGCGCGGTCAAGGTCGAGCTCGGGCCACGGCCCGGCGGCTCCGGCAGCTGAACGCGCCCGGGGCGATTCTCGCTATGTTGGAGGGCGTGTCGGAGGTGCCCAACGTGGCTGACGGTCGCGATGTCTCGTTGACGATTCCGGCCCGTCCCGACTATCTCGTGCTGGCCCGGCTGGCTCTGTCGGCCGTCTGCCGGCTCACCCCGCTGTCGCCCGAGGAGGTCGCGGACCTCAAGCTGGCCATCACCGAGGCGGCCAACGACTTCGTGGACGACGGCCGCTCGCTCGAGGACGAGTCGCGGGTGAATTTCAACTTCCGCCTCCTCGACGACCGCCTGCTGATGGACCTGGACGGACCGGCCAGCCCGGTGGCCGCGATGGAGCAGGAGCTCAGCCGGGCGATCATCGACGCCACCGTCGACGAATGCGCTTTCAGCGATCAGCACACACGCCTGGTGAAGTACCTGTCGGACCGCGCCGAGTAGGCTCCGCGCGCCCATGCTGCAGCCGATCGCCGTAGGCCACAAGAGCCTGGCCGATTACACGCACCTCGCCGGAAAGCCGCTGGTGGAGGACATCCGGGAGGTCGCCAAGGACCTGGAGGGGCTCAAGGTCCTGCACCTCTCCGCCACGGCCTTCGGAGGCGGCGTCTCGGAGATTCTCTACACGCTGATCCCGCTCATGAACGACGTGGGGATCGAGGCCGAGTGGCAGGTGATGCTCGGGCGCGAGGAGTTCTACAACGTCACCAAGCGCCTCCACAACGCACTCCAGGGCAACCCCGATTCCCTGAGCGCCGAGGAGTGGAAGATCTTCGAGCGCTACAACGCGCTCAACGCCACCGAGATCACGAGCGGGTGGGACGTGATCATCGTCCACGACCCGCAGCCGGCCGGCATCCGCCAGCACGTGCCCGAAAAGGCCGGCCACTGGATCTGGCGCTGCCACATCGACCTCTCCACTCCGAACGGCGACGCGACGGACCACCTGGTGCCGCTCGTGAGCGAGTACGACAACACCGTCTTCCACCTCCGCGACTACGTGCCGGCCGGGATGGACCCCGGTGGCGACGGCGTGCGGATCTGCCCTCCCGCGATCGACCCGCTCTCTCCCAAGAACATGGCGCTCTCCCCCGAGGACGCCGCGTTCGTGTGCGACCAGTTCGGTATCGACGTGGACCGCCCGCTGCTGTGCCAGGTGTCGCGCTTCGATCCGTGGAAGGACCCGATGGGGGTGATCGACGCCTACCGCGTGGTCAAGGCCGAGATGCCGGACGTCCAGCTGGCGCTGGTGGGCTCGATGGCGCTGGACGACCCCGAGGGCTGGGAGTTCTTCAACTCCACGATGGCCTACGCCGACGGCGACCCGGACATCTACATCCTCAACAACCTCAACAACGTCGGCGCGATCGAGGTCAACGCGTTTCAGTCTCAGGCCGACGTGCTGATCCAGAAGTCCACCCGTGAGGGCTTCGGCCTGACGGTGTCCGAGGCGCTCTGGAAGGCACGTCCGTTCATCGGCGGCAACGTCGGCGGCATCCCGCTTCAGGTGCAGGACGGTGAGACCGGCTTCCTGGTGAGCACCCCCGAGGAGTGCGCCGACCGCTCGCTGCGCATCCTGCGCGAGCCCGATCTCGGCAAGCGGCTCGGGCGCAGCGGCAAGGAGCACGTCAGGAAGAACTTCCTCACGCCCCGCCTCCTGCGCGACTGGCTGCGTATCTTCAAGGAGCGATGACCTCCGACACACCGCTCGTTCTCGTCTCGAATCGCGGCCCGGCCACATTCGAGCGCGACGAGGAGGGCAACATCGCCCCGCGGCGGGGCGGTGGCGGCCTTGTTACTGCGCTCACCGGGCTGGTGCACCACCGCGAGGCGGTGTGGGTGGCCTCGGCGATGACCGACGAGGACATCGAGGTCAGCCGCGAGCACGGCGGCGGGAGCTTCGAGATGGAGCTCGACGAGGCGCAGTACCGCCTCCGGCTCGTCGAGAGCGACCCCGACGCGTACGACCGCTTCTACAACGTGGTGGCCAACCCGATGCTGTGGTTCATCCAGCACTACCTCTGGGACCTGTCGAACGCCCCCGACATCCGCCGGCACGAGGTCGAGGCCTACGAGCAGGGCTATTGCCGCGTGAACCAGGACCTCGCCGAGGCCGTGCTCGAGGAGGTGGAGTCACAGTCGAGCGCCGTGGTGATGCTTCACGACTACCACCTCTACACGGCGCCCAAGTTCATCCGCCGGGCGCGCCCGGACCTGTTCCTCCACCACTTCGTCCACATCCCGTGGACCCAGCCGGACGCCTGGCGCGTGCTGCCCGCGGACATCCGCGAGGACATCTACGAGGGCATCCTGTCCAACGACATCATCGCCTTCCACACGCGCTCCTACAAGCGCAACTTCCTGCTCTGCTGCCGCGATCTCTTCGACCTCGACGTGGACGACGAGGCCGGGATCGTGCACTTCGACGGCCGCGAGGTGTGGGTGCGCTCCTACCCGCTGCCGATCTCCGCCGAGGCCTTTCGCCGCAACGCGCAGCGCCCGGCGGTCCATGAGTACGGGCGCGAGATCCTGCGCCGCCGGCGTGAGCACCTGCTGCTGCGGGTGGACCGCGCCGACCTCTCGAAGAACATCCTGCGTGGGTTCACCGCGTTCGACCTCTTCCTCGAGCAGCACCCGGAGTTCGCCGAGCACGTGACGTTCATCGCGCACCTGATCCCGTCGCGCCAGGACGTGCCGGAGTACGCCGAGTACCTCGAGCGGATCGAGGCGCTGGTGGCCGTGGTCAACCACCGTCACGGCACGACGGACTGGATGCCGATCGAGCTGCGGCTGCGCGAGAACTTGGAGGAGGCGATCGCCGCCTACAAGCACTACGACCTCCTGATGGTCAACGCGATGTTCGACGGCATGAACCTGATCGCGAAGGAGGGGCCGCTCGTGAACGAGCGCAACGGCGTGTCGCTGCTGAGCGAGAACACCGGCGCGCACGAGGAGCTGGCCGAGTTCGCGCTGTCGGTCAACCCCTTCGACGTGCAGGAGCAGGCGGACGCGATCCACCGCGCGCTGACCATGTCCGCCGAGGAGCGCTCCTGGCGCGCGCAGGGTCTCAAGCGGATCGTGACCGCACGCGACCCGGGTGACTGGGTGGACGACCAGCTGGCCGACATCGAGGCCAAGCGCATGGGCCGCGCGCCCGTCGGTTCCTAAGCGGAAGCAGCCGGCTCGGCCGGCTGCGCACCGATGTCCTCCTGGCGGATCTAGCCACCGGGGTCCGGTGTGAACTCCCCGTGGAGGGGCTGCGGGGGCGGTGCGGGCGGCTGGGGCAGCGGCCGTGACGAGGCCTGCTCCGGGGCGGTCGCCCGGACGGCGTGCTCCGCGTGGTGGCGCGCGACTCTGCGCGGGCGGCGTTTTACCGGCGGCGGGCGCTCCGACCCTGCCTTCGCCGGCGTTGATGCGTCCGGGACGGACGGGCGCCAGGAGCGCTCGAGCCCGCCGGTGGCCGGCTCAGAGCGGCAGCTCCGCCCGCCCGACGCGATCAGCAGGCCGGCGGCGAGCAGCGCGGTCAGCCGTCCGAGGTTGACCCATCGCAGCCGGCGCAGCAGCGCCGGCACACCGCTTGCCCGCCGCCGGTCCACGTGCCGGTTAAGACGGCCGAGTTGGCGTTTCGCCCCGCGCTCTAGCCCGATATCGCTATCGTGGCCCGCTCGATGGCCGCTATGTACGACCTTATGTTGCTGATCGACCCCACCGCTCCGGATGAGCGGCGCGAGGCCGTGATCACCGAGGTGGAGTCGCTCATCCAGTCCGGTGGCGGCGAGATCGTCAGCTCGCACGACTGGGGCCAGCGGCGGATGACCTTCGAGATCAACCACCGCCCCGAGGCCGAGTACCGGCTTTACCAGTTCACGGGCGAGCGGGAGCTCCTCGAGCGCCTGGGCACGCGGCTGCGCATCCTCGACGGCCTGCTCCGCTTCCGCGTCATCAAGGTCAAGCCCGGCCAGCCCACCCCGCCGCCTCCGGACCAGCAGTCCCCCCGGCGCCGCGACGAGCGCGACCAGAGCGACACCCGCGTGGCCGCCCGCGCCGCGGCGGACGCCCCGCCGCCCGAGTAGCCACGGCGCCTCCTTCTCACAAGCCGGAGCACCAAGTGCGACGGCTGTGCCAAACACCCCGCACTTTCTGGTTACTTCCGGTCGCAGGTGCCCGCGACCGCCGCCCCCGTTTGTACTCTCGCCCGACAGCTATCGAGCCGTCCGGACAGACTTGGAAGGGAGCAGTCCCATGGCAGCAACCAACATCAATCGGGTCGTAATCACGGGGAACCTCACCCGCGACCCCGAGCTCCGCAGCACCGGAGGCGGCACATCGGTGTGCAGCCTGCGCGTCGCGGTCAACACCCGCCGCAAGGACAACTCGACCGGTGAGTGGGTCGACAAGCCCAATTACTTCGACGTCACCGTCTGGGGCATGCAGGGCGAGAACTGCGCCCAGTACCTCGCGAAGGGCCGTCCTGTTGCGGTCGACGGACGCCTCGAGTGGCGCGAGTGGACGGACAAGGAAGGCAACAAGCGCCAGTCCGTGGATATCATTGCCGATTCCGTCCAGTTTCTCGGATCCCGCGAGGGTGGCGAGAACGGCGGCCGCTTCACGCCCCAGAGCGACGTTCCCGCGGATACCGGGGACTTCGAGCAGGCGCCGGTGGCCGCGGGCGGCTCGACGGACGACGACATTCCGTTTTGATCCCGACGTAGCCGGTAGGCAGGAGCGAAGCAGTGGCGAAGCAACGAGGAGCCCCCACGCGTGACCGCAAGCGCGGTCGCGGCAAGGTAGCGCCCGGTAGCGGACGGTTCAAGCCGTGCCCGTTCTGCCGGGAGAAGGTCGAGATCGTCGACTACAAGGACGTGGGAGCCCTCCGCCGCGCGATCAGCGACAAGGGCAAGATTCGTTCTTCGCGCGTCACCGGCGCCTGCCGGCGCCACCAGTCCCAGCTCGCCCGCGCGGTCAAGCGCGCGAGGGAGCTCGGGCTGCTCCCCTACGTCTCCGACCGGTAGCCGGTCCAGTGGCTCAAGCCATTCTGCTGGAGGATGTCGACACGCTCGGTGAGCGTGGCTCGGTGATCGACGTATCGCCAGGCTATCTGCGGAACTACCTCGTCCCGCGCAAGCTCGCCCAGGTGGCCACTCCGGCCTCCATCGCCGAGTCCAAGCGGCGCATCGAGGCGGCGGAGCGTGCCGCCGAGGAGGCCGCCGCCAAGGCGGAGGAGACCGCATCGCTGCTGCGCAAGACCGTCCTCACGATCTCGCATCAGGCCGGCGATGACGGGCGCCTGTTCGGCTCGGTGACCTCCCAGGAGATCGCCGACGCCGTCCGGCAAGCGCGCGGGGTGCGGCTGGACAAGCGGCGGATTCTGCTCACGGAGCCGATCCGGACGACCGGCACCCACATGGTGACCGTCGAGGTGGTGGACGGCGTGACCGCCGACATCAAGACGATCGTCACCCCGCAGGCATGACCGGTGGCTGTCGCCGCCCCGCCTGACTCGGCAGGCAGCGTCCCTCCGCACAACGAGGAGGCCGAGGCCTCGGTCCTCGGAGCGATCCTGCTCACCGAGCAGGCGCTCGACGGCGTGCTGCTCGAGGTGGGCCTGAAGGCCGACCACTTCTACCGGCCGCGCCACCAGCTCATCTTCGGGTCGATGATCCACCTGAAGGAGAAGGCTGAGCCCGAGGCCGTGGACGCGCTCACCGTCTGCGACGACCTGCGGCGAGCGGGCCAGCTCGAGGAGGCGGGCGGCGAGGCGTACGTGCACTCCCTGCCCACCGTGGTGCCGGCCGTCGGCGCGGTCATGCACTACGCGCGCATCGTCCACGACCACGCGCTCCTGCGCAGCCTTCTGTACGCGACGCGCGACATCCAGGGCGAGGTGCTCGCCCACCGCGGCGAGCCGCGCGAGCTGATCGAGCGCGCCGAGGCCGCGCTGTTCCGGATCGGGCATGACGGCGGCAGCGCCGAGATGCGCACGATCGAGGCCGTGCTCCACGAGGAGATCGACAAGCTCGAGGAGCTGTCGCGCAAGGACGTGGGCCTCACCGGAGTGCCGTCCGGCTTCGCCGACCTCGACAGCCTCACCGGCGGGTTCCAGCCCGGCAACCTGATCGTAGTGGCCGCGCGTCCCTCGATGGGCAAGAGCACCCTGGCCACCAACATCGCTGAGAACGCGGCCATCGACCACGGCGTGCCGGTGGCGCTGTTCTCGCTCGAGATGTCGGAGACGGAGCTCGCCCACCGCTTCATCGCCTCGCAGGCCAAGGTCTCGAGCGACGAGCTGCGGAAGGGCCGTGTGCGCGGCGACCGCTGGCCCAAGGTCCTGAACGCCACCGAGAAGCTGGCCAGCGCCCCGATCTTCCTGGACGACTCGAGCGACATCGGCGTGCTCGAGATGCGCGCGAAGGCGCGCCGGCTCGCCGCCCGCAGCGGGCTCGGCCTGCTCGTGGTGGACTACCTCCAGCTGGTCCGGTCGGACAGCCGCTCGGACAGCCGCGTGGAGCAGGTGGGCCAGATCAGCCGGGGACTCAAGATCCTCGCCCGCGAGCTCGAGATCCCGGTGATCGCCGTGTCGCAGCTCTCGCGTGCCGTGGAGAGCCGCAACCCGCCGCTGCCGATGCTCTCCGACCTTCGCGAGAGCGGCCAGCTCGAGCAGGACGCCGACCTCGTGATGTTCGTCTACCGCGAGGAGTACTACCTCAAGGAGGAATCGGAGCGCCCAGGGGAGGCCGACGTGATCATCGCCAAGCACAGGAACGGCCCGATCGGCCAGGTGGCGCTCAGCTTCCAGTCCCGCTACCCGCGCTTCATGACCCTGCTCCGCGATCGCTCGGGCGACGTGGGCGGCCCGCAGAACGGGGCCGGCTGAATTGCCGCTGCGACCGGTCGTCACCGATAGCCCGCCGCAGGAGGCGCGCTGCCGCTTCGGCGAATGCGACGGAGGCGGCTGGCTCCTCGACGAGGAGAACAACACGGCCACGCCCTGCCGCTGCCGCGAGCGCGCCGACCGCGGCATCTCGGGATGGCTGCGCGGGGGCATCCCCAAGCGCATGCTGGCCGCCTCGATCGACCGGCATCCCGACCTCGACCCCACGCTTGTGCGCCACGTGCGGCGATTCATGGCGGAGATCGACGCGAACCTCGAGGCGGGTCGTGGGCTCTGGTTCCACGGCAGCGTCGGTACAGGCAAGACCACGCTCGCGCTGCTCATCGCCAAGGCCGCGCGCGACGCCGGCCACACCGTGGCCATCTACTCGGTGCCGCTGCTGTTCGCCGAGATGCGCGACACCTTCGGGGACGACACCCAGGACTCGCACATGGCGCTGTTCACGCGCCTGTCCGAGGTCGACCTGCTGGTGCTGGACGACCTGGGCGCCGAGCGCCAGACCGACTGGGTGCTCGAGCAGCTGTTCTCGCTCGTCAACGAGCGCTGGCAGGACCAGCGCTCGATCGTGGTGACCAGCAACGTTCCGGACCCCTACAAGGACGTGACGCTGGCCACGCTCCGCTCCGAGATCGGCGAGCTGCGCCGTCGCCGCCAGAACGGCGCCGGGCGGGACGATCTCGAGGTGGTGGCGGCGCGCCTCGAGCGGGTGGCCGGACAGCTCGCCACCAGCGACCTCGCCAACGACGCGGACCCGCTCACCTGGCTGCGCCAGCAGGTGGGGTCGCGCACCGTCAGCCGGCTCGTGGAGATCTGCGATCTGCCGGTACCGATGATGGGCTCCGACCTGCGTATGCGACAGGGCGCCTAGCCCCCCACCGCCCTACACTCGAACGCCGATGCCAGGTCTAGTGATCGTGGGCGCCCAGTGGGGCGACGAGGGCAAGGGGAAGGTCGTTGACCTGATCGCCGAGCATGCCGACTTGGTGATCCGCTTCCAGGGCGGGAACAACGCCGGTCACACCATCGTGCGTGGCGAGGAGGTCTTCAAGTTCCACCTCGTGCCGTCGGGGATCCTCTACCCGGGCAAGATCTGCGCGATCGGCAACGGCGTGGTGGTGGACCCGCACGTGCTCACGGACGAGATCGTGGAGCTGCAGCGCCGCGGTGTGGACATCAGCGGGCTCCGCATCTCCGCCAACGCCCACCTGATCATGCCGTACCACAAGCTCCTCGACCACGCGGGCGAGGCGCGGCTCGGGTCACTCCAGATCGGCACCACCCGGCGCGGCATCGGCCCCTGCTACGCCGACAAGGCGGCCCGGCTCGGCATCCGCATGCAGGACTTGCTCGACGAGAAGATCCTGCGCAAGAAGATCTACGCGGCGCTCGAGCCCAAGCGCCTGATGCTGCGGCCGTTCGCCAAGGACCCGCAGCTCGACCTCCACACGATGACCGAGGACTACGTGCAGCTCGGCCACCGGCTGGAGCCGCACATCGCGGACACCGCGCCGATCGCCTGGCGCACGCTCGACCGGGGCCAGCTGGTGGTCTTCGAGGGCGCGCAGGGCACGATGCTCGACATCGACCACGGCACCTATCCGTTCGTGACCTCGTCCAACCCCGTGGCCGGGGCGGCGTGCGTGGGCGCCGGCGTCGGGCCGCGCTCGATCGACGACGTCTGGGGAATAGCCAAGGCGTACGCCACGCGCGTGGGCGCCGGGCCCTTCCCCACCGAGCTGGACGACCACCTCGGGGAGCGGATCCGCGAGATGGGCGGCGAGTTCGGCACCACCACCGGCCGCGCCAGGCGCACCGGGTGGCTCGATCTGGTGGCGCTCCGCTACGCCACCCGCGTGAACGGCTTCACCGGCCTGGTGGTGACCAAGCTCGACGTGCTCACCGGGCTCGACCCGCTGCACGTGGCGGTCCGCTACCTCGGCCCCGAGGGCGCCACCTTCGACGAGTTCCCCTACCACCAGTCGATCCTGCACAAGGCGCGCGGCGACCTGATCGAGCTGCCCGGCTGGCAGGAGGACATCTCGGGCTGCCGGTCCATCGACGAGCTCCCGCGCAACGCGCAGGACTACCTCGACTTCATCAGCGACTTCCTCGGCATCCCGATCGTGATGGTCGGCGTGGGACCGGCCCGCGACGAGATGATCTGGACGCGCGCCGCGGAGCGCGTGCGGCCGGCCGCCGCCTGACGCGCGGCTCCTAGTCGCTCACGACGTGCGACGACACGAGCATGTCGTGGAGCGCGCGGTTCTCGCCGTCCCAGAGCGGCCAGAGCCAGTCCAGGAGCGTCGGAATGAGGAAGGTGCCGCCGATCACGCCGAACAGCAGCCACTTGACGACCACCTCGCGTAGAAACGCGTAGCCGAAGTCCATCTCGCCGCCCTTGTCGCGAATCACCCGGATGCCGACGATCTGCCTACCCCAGGTCTGGCCGTTGACACTCCCGCCACGGGCCATCAGGAGCGGCGCGTACAGGCCCACCACCGCGAGGTACGCCGCGACCGCCAGCGACCAGCCCACGATCGCCACGGCCCCGCTGCCGTCGACCGCCACCACCACCAGGACCGTGATCAGGATCGCGAGTGGCACGAACATGATCAGCCAGTCCAGGAGTGCGGCGCCGACGCGGCTCCACCAGCTCGCCAGCGGCCGGCCCTCCCAGGCCTCCGAGCCGGCCGGCGCCGGCGACTGCTGCCAGCCACCGGGCGGCACCGGGCCGCCGTAGGGCACCGGCGCCTCGGGGCGCGGCAACGGTGGTGGCTCCGGTCCGGGCGGCTGCGGCGGGAGCCACCTGGGCGTCTCGGGCGGCTGAGATCCACTCTCCACGGCGCCTATGAAAGCAGCGCCCTCGGCCCTCTATGGGGTGGTGGGCTCCAGTACGACCTGCTCGCCACGCCGTAGCAGGCGCAGCGCGAGCGTCAGCGCCGAGAGCAGCGCGATCAGGGCCAGCGTGATCTGCACGCTCAGCAGGCCCTCGCGGCGCCAGTAGACGTCGTCCAGCTCGAGCAGCAGCGCCGACTCATCGAGCGTGAGGCCCATCCCGACCCCGAATGGCACAGCGAGCTTGGGCTGAAGCTCCTCGCTGCGCGTGAGGATCGCCCCCGCGCCGGAGGCGAACGCCAGCACGATCCCCGGCACGAAGTGGTGGATGTGCCGGCGGCCCACGCGTAGGTTGCGGAACGGCCCCAGGTGCTGCCTGCCGCGGAGCGCGTAGGTGATCCAGCGAGTCGCGAGGAAGGTCGTGGCGAAGCTCGCGAGCATGTTGAAGAGCGCGTTCTCGCGGGTCGACACCTGGCGATAGCCCGCGCGGGCCACCTGCGCGGTCTCGGCAACCGCCTCCTCGGCGGCCAGCAGCAGGCTCTCGGACTCCTTCGGTGCGGGCGCCGAGCCACGTCGCCAGACCCTGCCGATCTCCGCCACCGCCACGGCCGCCACGGCCGCTGCCGCCACCGCCCCCAGCGCGAGCGTGCCGCGCTCCGGCGCGAGTGCGCTCCGCGTGCGGAGCCTCAGAGCAGCTCCTCCTCCGGCACCTCGCGCACGACCTTCGCGGGGGCGCCCATCACCAGGGTGCGCGGAGCCACGTGGCGCGTGACCACCGCGCCCGCCGCCACGAAGGCCTCCTCGCCGACCTCGACCCCCGGCAGCAGCACCGCGCCCGCTCCGATCCGGCACGCGCGCCTGAGGACCGCGCCCGCGAGCTCCTCACCGGGCCGGCGGCGGCCGGCCCGCGGATCGTTCGTGAGCACCACCCCGGGGGCCACGAACACGTCGTCCTCGATCACGGAGCCGGCGGTGATGTAGGCGTTCGACTGGATCCGCACCCGCGCGCCGATGCGCACGTCGTTGTCCACGGCCACCCCGCGTCCGACCATCGCCTCCGCACCGATCTCCGCGCGCTCGCGCACGTGTGCCTGGTCGGCGATCACGCTGTTCTCGCCCACGCGGGCCCCGGCCACGATCACCGCGCCGGTGCCCACAAGCGCGCCCGGGCCGATCTCCGCCGGCGGCGGAGCCTCCCGCGACGCGCGCGAGTGCTTCCCGAGGGCGAGCGGCTTGCCCACCACGCTGGCGTCCAGCAGGCGCGCACCGGCGCCGACCCTCGTTCCGGCGTGCAGCACCACGTTGGCCCCGAGCTCAACGTCGTCGGGCAGCTCAACGCCCTCTCCCAGAAGCAGGCCCGGAGCGCGGTCCGAGGGTCGCAGCGAAGCCGTCAAAGACGCACGAGGTTGGAAGCCTCGATGCCGCGCGTGACGCCGCGGAAGTCCACCACCAGCGGAGCGCTGGACACGATGTGCTCCACGTCGAGGCCCGGGTGGGCGGTCACGATCACCACGCAGTCGGCACCGTCGAGCGCACCGTCGAGCGGCTGGGAGCTCAGACCGAAGTCGATCAGCTCGGGTACGAAGTCGTCGTTGTAGACCACGTCCCCGCCGTGGTCGCGGAGCAGCCGGATGATCTTGAGGCCGGGCGACTCGCGCACGTCCCCCACCCCGGCCTTGTAGGACACCCCGACCACGGCGATGCGCGAGCCGTTGATGGGCTTCGAGTGGTCGTTCAGGGCACGGCCGATCTTCTCGACGCAGAAGTACGGCATCCGCTGGTTGACCTCGCCGGCCAGCTCGATGAACTCGGTGGGCTGGTCGAACTCGCGTGCGCGCCATGCGAGGTAGAACGGGTCCACGGGCAGGCAGTGGCCGCCCATGCCCGGGCCGGGCTTGAAGGACATGAACCCGTACGGCTTGGTGGCCGCGGCGTCCACCACCTCCCATATGTCCACGCCCATGCGATCGCACAGGATCGCCAGCTCGTTGACGAGCGCGATGTTGACCGACCGGAAGACGTTCTCCAGCAGCTTGGTGAGCTCCGCGGCCTCCGGCGTGGAGACGGTGACGATGTTGTCGCACACGAGCTCGTAGAGCTCCACCGCCTTCTGGAGCGACTCGGGCGTGAGCGCGCCCACGACCTTGGGCGTGGTGCGCAGCGTGTGGTCGGTGCGACCGGGGTCCACGCGCTCGGGGGAGAACGCCACGAAGAAGTCCCGGTCGGCGGCCAGGCCGGACTCCTCCAGCATCGGCACGAGGCGCTCTCGGGTGGTGCCCGGGTAGGTGGTGGACTCGAGCACCACCAGCTGGCCCTCCTGGAGCACGTCCGCCAGCGCGGTGCCCGCGGCGATCAGCGGCTGCAGGTCGGGCTCGCGGTTCCGGGTGAGCGGGGTGGGCACCGCCACGATCACCGCCTCCACCTGGGCCAGGTCCGCGTAGCGGGTGGTGGCCTCGAAGCGGTCGGCCACCGCCGCGAGCGCGTGCGCGGACACGTCTTCGACGTGCGACTCGCCGCGCGAGAGCGCCTCCACCACCCTTGGCTCCACATCCACGCCGGTCACCTCGTGGCCCGCCTCGCAGAAGGCCACGGCCAGCGGCAGACCGACGTAGCCGAGCCCCACGATCCCGACTCTCATAGGCGTTCAGTGTAGGCCGACACCACGTCGCGAACCCGCTCCGCGGCGTGCCCGCCGCCGTACAGCTCCGGGCGCTCCGGAGGCGGACTGCGATCGAGCGCCGCCAGTGCCGCCTCGCGGTCCAGGTCCACGAGCACGTTCCAGCCGCTGTCGATCGTCTCGACCCACTCCGTGGTGTCGCGCAGGGTCACGCACGGCACGCCCAGCAGGTACGCCTCCTTCTGCACCCCGCCCGAGTCCGTGAGCACGGCGCGGGCGTTCCTGGCAAGCTCGAGGAAGTCGAGGTATCCGAGCGGCGGCGCCAGCTCGAGCCCGTCGACCGCCACGAGGCGCTCGAGCAGCCCGTCCTCCTCGAGGCGCCTGCGCGTGCGCGGATGAACGGGGAACACCACCGGGCCGGGGAGCGCCTCGAGCAGCTCCACCAGCCGCAGCAGCCGCTCGGGCAGGTCCACGTTGCCCGCGCGATGGGCGGTCACCAGCAGGTAGCCGCCGGAATCCAGCCCGCGGTCCGCCACCGCGGTCGAGCGCTCCCGCGC
Source organism: uncultured Thermoleophilaceae bacterium (assembly GCA_963811055.1). Lineage (GTDB taxonomy): Bacteria > Actinomycetota > Thermoleophilia > Solirubrobacterales > Thermoleophilaceae > JACVRW01. Next base: position 724,628 of record CAWEPQ010000001.1, on the reverse strand, counting down.
GAGCTCCTGGAACGCGAGCGACACGTCCGCCATCACGTCCCCCACCAGGTGGGACTCGCCCTGGGCGGACTCGCGAGCCAGGTTCTCGACCGCCGTGGGGGTCGAGCACAGCAGGAGGTCGGCCGCGTGGTCCACGAGCACCCGGTTGAGCTCCTCGGGCATCGAGCGGTCGAAGGAGCGCATGCCCGCCTCCACGTGCGCTATCGGCAGCCGCAGCTGGGCCGCTGCCAGCGCGCCCGCCAGCGTCGAGTTGGTGTCCCCGTAGACGATCACGAGCTCGGGCTGTGCGGCCACCAGCACCGGCTCCAGCTCGGCCAGGATGCGCGCCGTCTGAGCCGTGTTCGAGCCGGATGCGGCGTGCAGCTGGTGGTCGGGCAACGGCACGCCGAGCTCGTCGAAGAAGACGCGCGAGAGCTCGTCGTCGTGGTGCTGGCCGGTGTGCACGATCAGCTCCTCGTGCCGTTCGCGGAGCCGCCGCGACACTGCCGCCGCCTTCACGAACTGGGGGCGATTGCCCACGATGGTGACTATCGGCACCCGCGACCCCGACTCTGTCCTAGGATGTCCGGGAGATGGCTCACAGGCTCTTGGGAGGCGCATTCGGGCTCGCGGCGGGAGCCGTCCGCCACGTGGCCTGGTACGTCTCGCATCAGATGCAGAGCAGTCCGCGCGTCCGGGACTAGCGCCCGAGCTCTTCCTCGATGCGCTCCCCGAGCGCGCGCCGGGCCTCGCGGGTGTGCTCGCCCTCCTCCAGCTCGATCTCGTCGACCGCGACGATCGGCTGCACCTCGCGCGTGGTCGAGGCCAGGAAGGCCTCGCGCGCCTCGGCCAGGTCGTTGAGCGTGCACGCACGCTCCTCCACGTCCACCGTGGCCATCACGCGCTGGCGCGTGATCGAGGCGAGGATGTGCTCGTCGAGCGGAGGCGTGCTGAGGATGCCGTTGGGGGCGACCCAGAAGATCGACGAGGTGGGCGCCTCGAGCACGCGCCCGTGCGGGGTCACGAGCAGCGCCTCGTCGAAGCCGCGCTCCTGGGCCAGCCTCGTGGCCAGCATGTTCCCCGCGTAGGAGAGCGACTTGACTCCGTCCAGCACGCGCGAGGGCGAGTAGGTGACGGTGCCCAGGCGGATCGTGGGCGGCAGCTCGTGGAGCGGCTCCGTGAGCAACAGGCGGTGGCCACCGCGCGTGATCACCATGCGCAGCGCTCCGTCGAAGTCCGAGCCGCCCCGGGCCTCGAGCAGCCCGGCGATCTCCGCCTCGAGCTCCGCGCGCGGCAGCTCCGGCAGCCGCAGGCTGGCGGAGGACCGCTCAAGCCGGTCGAGGTGGTCGGCCAGCGCGAACGGCCGGCCGGTGTAGACGCGGATCACCTCGAACGCGCCGTCGCCGCGCAGGAGGCCCTCGTCGGTGGCCGGGATGAAAGTCTCCGCGCTCGGGGCTATCCGCCCGTCGAGCGAAGCCAGTTCGGCAGTGGCGGTCAGTGTCGCGTCGTCGGCCATCGAGAGTTCATACCAGAACAGGCAGCGGCGGCTCCAGGGCGGGGGAGGAGGCCCGCCCCGGAGCCTTCGTGCCGCCAGGCCCCGAGGAGGAGGTCTCGAGAGGCCACTTTGAAAGTCGGAGACCCGTGGTTCATCCCTCCCCGTCGAGCAGGAAGGCGCGCGCACGTGCGGCGAGCGCGCCCGGGGCTTCGAGCACGGCCAGGTGGCCGGACTCGAGCTCGTCGAACGTGGCGCCGTCGATGAGGGCCGCGAGCGCCCGTGCGCGATCGATGGGAACGATCCAGTCGTGGGTGCAGCCGAGCACGAGCGTGGGCGCTCGGATGGCCGGCGCTACACCGGTGAGGTCGATGCGCGTGTTGAGGTCACAGTGACGTTCCAGGCCCGCCGCGATCGGGAACGTCGCGGCGCGGCCGATGTCGGCGGCCGGGATCGCGTCCAGGAAGGTCGCGCTGAACCCGGTGAGCATCCACAGCCGCGCGAACAGCCCCGGATCGCTCTGGTGCAGGTCGCGCCAGAGCTCGAACTGCAGCCCGCTCCGTGTTCCGGTGCCGGAATCGGTACCCGCCACCAGCACCAGCGCCCGCACGCGGTCGGGATTGGCCGCCGCCAGCGCCGCGGCCACCGCGGCCCCAAGGGAGAAGCCCACGACCGCGTAGCGATCGAGCCCGGCGGCATCCGCCGCTCCGGCCACCTGGGCTGACAGGTCGTCGAGCAGCAGCGGGCCCCCCGCATCCACGGTGTCGCCGGAGCCGGGCAGGTCGGGGGTCACGACGGTCCACTCCTCCGTGAAGTGGCGGAGCAGGTGGCCCCAGGTGCCCGCCGCGCTCGACCCCGTCCCGTGCACGAGCACGAGGCCGGGGCCGCTGCCGGTCACTCCGTAGGAGACCTCCGTGGTCCCGACGCTGACGTGGGGCACGGCCACCGGCTCCTAGATCAGCGGGGCCATCGCGGTCTGCCCGCCGTCCACGAAGATCGTGGTGCCGTTCAGATACTCGGGTGCGCCCAGCAGCAGGTACTCGATCACATTGGCCAGCTCGTCCGGCTGTCCCACCCGAGCCACGATGTTGAGTTGCCTGAGCGTCTCCGCCGTCGCGTTCTGCACGAACTCGTCGACCATGGCGGTGTGAACCCAGCCGGGAGCGACCGCGTTCACCTGGATTCCGTGCTTGGCCAGGTCGACGGCCATCGAGCGGGCGAGCGAGCTCACGCCGGCCTTGGCCGCGCTGTAGTGGGCCGACTCCGGCTCGGACAGCGGCGCGTTGATCGACGAGATCAGGACGAAGCGCCCGCCGCCGTTCTCCGCCATCACCTTCGCGGCGGCCACCGACGGATACGTGATCGCGTCGAGCGTCGTGCTCATGGTGTGGCGCCAGGCCTCCTCGTTCATGTCGAGGAAGTCCACCGGCTCGTAGATGCCCGCGCAGTTCACGCACAGGTCAAGGCCGCCCAGCTGCTCCACGGCCGTCGCGACCATTGCCCGGGCCTCGGACTCCACCCCGGCGTCGCCGGCCGCCGTGACCACGGCGGCGCCGTCGACGTTCCCCAGGAGCCGGTCCCGGGCCTCGTCCAGCACCTCCTCCCGGCGGCCCGCGAGGGCCACCGCCACGCCGGCTCGGGCGAGCCGCTCGGCGGTTGCATAGCCGATCCCGGTGCCACCTCCGACGATCAGCGCATGGTGCTCGGACACTGGCATCTCCTTTCGATCACGCACGCGAGCCCGCGAGCTCGCGAAGTTGATGGACCATCTGCGGGATCGAGTCGCACGGCCAGGCGCCCAGCTCGCGGATGTGTCCCGACACGTCGACGCTCTTCGACGGGCCCAGGTCCTGGGTCAGCCGCCCGCCCACGAAGACCGCGGCCGGCAGATCCCGCTTCCCGAGCCTCGTCACCAGGTCCTCCACCACCCGGAGCGCGGCACCGTTGTAGGTGCTGAGCGCCACCGCGTCCGCGGCGGTCTCGGCGGCGGCGGCGGCGATGATCTCGTTGTCCACGCTGGTCCCGAGGTCCACGATCTCGCAGCCCAGGCTGCCGAGCACGGAGACCACCACGTGGAGCCCGTACTCGTGGATGTCCGAGGACGCCGCCACGACGGTGAGGCCGCGGAGGTCGACGTGGCCGGCGGCCCGGATGCTCTCCAGCACCTCCTGCTGACGCGCGAGGGCGCGGGCCAGCGTGTCCGTCTGCGCCACCGGTCTGAAGCCGCGCGGAAAGTCGCTGTCCGGCTCCCCCGCGCCCCATAGCTCCTCGATACGCGATGCGCCGAGGCGCTTGGTCGCGATCAGCAGCTGCATCGGGTCGTCCACGTCCACCCCGAGTGCCGCCAGCCCGGCGAGCATGCTCGCGTAGACGTGGCGGCCACCGTCGAGGATCCGGTCCCGCAGGGCGTGGACCGGGCGCCAGTCGATCAGCGGAAGGGCCTCGCGCGCGCGGCGCTCGGCCTCGTTGCCGAGCTCCAGCGACTGAACGATGTCCTCCGCGGTGGGAATGCGGATGGGCTCGGTGACCGGGGTCGCGTGCACGGCCGCGCCGGTGGGGTGCGCCAGCTGGTTCGCGACCGTGAAGAAGACGTCGTTCGTGACGTTGGCGGCATGGCGGTCCAGCGAGTAGGAGGGGTCCAGGGAATTGGTGTCGCCGTGGACCAGGGAGGGAGGGACGCGGGAGACGTTGATCGCGTCGAGCGCGAGCCCGAAGGCCGCCTTGAGCGTCGGATCGGCGAAGGTGGACCCGTAGCTCGGCGAGTAGGCGGCACCGATCAGCTCCTCCGCCACGCGCCTGTGCAACAGGCACCAGCCGAGCGAGGTGGCCGCGTCGTGGAACGACGCGCAGTACCCGTCGTCGATGTACGAGTCGAGCACGAATCCGGCGTCGCGCTGGGCGGCGATCACGGCTATCGCGATCACCGTGTTGGCCATCTGCTCGACGTCCGACGTCCAGCCGGGATACCCGTAGGCCTGTTGCGAGAGGTTTCCGACGTAGGAGACGCCGGCCTCGATCGCGGCACAGGCGTTGACCACCGACGCCGGGCTGCCCACGGCGTGGTCGTTGATGATGCCCTGGACCTCGATCTCCCTCGCGATTCCGGCCCAGTCCTCGGGCGTCCAGAACATGATGCCCGTCTCCTCCGTGGCGTCGGCGCGCGCGTCGGGCATGAGGCCCATGCGGCGATCGGCGGTGAGCGAGACGCGGTCCACGCGCAGTCCGCGGCGCTCGCACTCGGACCACACGACCGCGAGCGCGTCGCGTGTCTCCGGCCAGGACTTGAGCCCCAGGTTGATGTAGTAGGTGATCGTGCCGTCGTCGCGGCAGCGCTCCTTGTACGCGCGTTCGGAGCCGACTCCGTGGCGCTGCTGGTAGCGCGTGACCCGCGGGACGAGCCGGCTCCCGATCGCCAGCCCCTCGGCCACGAGGTCGGCGCCTCGGGGCAAGCCGGCGGGCACCAGCTCCGCCTCGATCTCGTCATTCATCCCGTGAACGCCTGTGGCAGGGCGGCGCGGACCACCCGTTCGGCCGTGTCCGGGTGCTCGGCGCGGAGGAGCCCCACCGCCCAGAGCAGGTAGGAGCGGTCGACGAGCACCGGCACGTCCGGAGCCACCAGGGCCCCCTGCTCGTGCACCGCGCGTACGGCTGCCCGGACGATCTCGCCGGCCCGGCTGCTGTGGGCGAACACGCCGCCGGTGGCGATCACGCAGGTGGCGCTCCGCAGGTCGCGGCCCGTCTTCCGGAGCACCGCGCCGGTGGGGGTCAGCACCGTCCGGAGGACGCCCGTGTGGCGACGCAGGGCGATCGTCGTGGCCACCTCCGCCAGGCGATCGTCGATCTCCCGGTCGTGGGCGTCGGCGGGCACGAAGTCGCGCTCCGCCGAGCGGCGCTCCGCCGCCGGGCCGAGATCATCCACGGTCTGGGACGAGAACCCGTCGCGCCGGGCCGCCTCGACCAGCGAGAGCGCGTTCTCGCGCATGCCGAGGTCGCCTTCCACGGTTCGGCTCACGCGTTCCTCTGGCAGGCCGTCGGTCACGTAGGCGCGTTCGCCGGGATCGACGGGGATCACCGAATGCACGTCGGTGGTGGCCCCGCCCACGTCCACCACAACGGGACGCCTCAGCAGTGCGGGGCCGCCAAGGGCGGCCAGCGTCTTGGCGGCCTGGAGGACCGCCACCGGCGTGGGCATGCGGATGGCCCGCGCGATCGGCGCGGCCGAGGAGAAGCGGCCGCGCCCGATCACATGCTCCACGAACAGCTTGCGGATCTCTTGCTGGGCCGGCCCGCCCTCGACCTCGCCCACGCGTGGCATCACGTTCCCGGTGAAGCTCACGACCCGCTCACTCCCGAGGATCGTGCGCACCGAGCGCTGGGCGTCCTCGTTGCCGGCCACCACCACCGGCAGGGCCGGCGCCAACCGCTGCAGCGACTGGGCGTGCTCGACCATCCCCGCCGTGTCGCCGCCGTTGGTCCCGCCCGTCAGGAGGGCGAGGTCGGGAGCCGCGGCCTCGAAGCGCTCGCGGGTCATGCCCGCCAGCTCCCCGGCCGCATAGGTCGCGACGATGCGCGCACCGGCCGTGGCACTGGTGCGGAGCCCCGCGGCCAGGGTCAGCGCGGGCTCGAGGCCCAGCACGGCCACGCGTAGGCCGCCCCCGGCGCTCGAGGACAACGACGGGTCAGGCAGCGAGCCCTCTCCCCCGAGCTTTTCGGACAGGAGCGCCGTGGCCCGGCCGACTCCCGCCGCGATGTCGTCCCGGGACGTGGGCGCCTTGACGGAGCCGAGCACCTGACCGGCACGCGAGACCCCCACGAGCTTGGTGAACGTGCTGCCGATGTCACCGACCACGAGCACGCCGCCTGCACGGGACCCGGGCTCAGCCCTCATCGATGATCGCCACGACCGTCCCGACCGCGACGACATCCCCCGCGGGCACGCAGTGCGTGGTCAGCACGCCCGCCACCGGTGCCTCGAGCTCGGCGTCGACCTTGTCGGTCACGATCTGCGCGATCGGCTCGCCCTGCGCAACCGTCGTACCTTCGGCCACGTGCCATTCGGCGAGCGTCCCCTCCTGCATGGTCACGCCCCACTTGGGCAGCACCACGTCCATCAGGCGACTGTGGCGAGGATCGCCGCGCGGATTGCCTCGGTCCGCACCGTCACGGCCTCCTCGAGGGGCGGGCTGAACGGGATCGGCACGTCCTCCCAGGTGACCCTGCGAGGGCTCGCCTTGAGACGGTCCCAGGCCTGCTCGCTGACCCTGCTCACGATCTCGGCCGCCGCGCCGCAGGTGCGCCTGGCCGGGTCGACCACCACCAGGCGTCCAGTGCGCCCGACCGACGCGAGCAGCGCGTCCCAGTCGAAGGGCACCAGCGTGCGCGGATCCAGGACCTCGACGGAGATGCCGTCCTCCGCCAGCTCCTCGGCCACCTCCAGGGCCTGCCCGACGGCAGATGCGATCGCGAGAACCGTGACGTCGTCGCCCTCCCGCCTGACGTTCGCCACCCCGAGCGGGATCGCGGTGGGGCCCTCGGGCACCGAGCCCTTCTGGCCCGCGAGCATGAGGTCGAGCAGGAACACGACGGGGTTGGGATCGCGCACGCTCTCCAGGAGGAGCCCCTTGGCGTCCCCGGGGGTGCTCGGGAACACGACCTTGATCCCGGAAAGGTGCATGAGGACCGGGTGTGGGTTCTCGGAGTGCTGTGCGGCCGCGGAGCCCGAGGGCCCGGTGCCGGCGAAGTACACGAGCGGAAGATCCACCTGCCCGCCCGACATGTAGCGCAGCCGCGCCGCCTGATTCGCCACCTGGTCCATCGCCACGTAGAAGAAGCTCGAGAACATCAGGTCCACCACCGGGCGCAGGCCGGTCGCCGCCGCGCCCACGCAGGCTCCTACCACGGTGGCCTCCGAGATCGGTGAGTTGCGGACCCGGTTGGTGCCGAAGCGGTCCACCAGCCCCTTCGTGCAGCCGATGGTGCTCAGCTCGACGTCCTCCCCGAGCACGATCACCGACTCGTCCTCGTCCATCGCCTCCCCCAGCGCCGTGGCGATCGCGCTGGTCATGTAGGTCTCGCGTGTGAGCGTGCCGGTCACGCGGTCTCCCTTCCGGCGTAGAGGTCGTCGAGGGCCGCTTCGGGTGCCGGCAGCGGGCTCTCCTGCGCAAAGGCCAGCGCCTCCTCGATGTGCTTGGACTCCTGGCGCTCGATCTCGTCGAGACGGTCCGCGTCCGCCACGTCCTCCTCGAGGAGGTGCGTCCGGAAGACCGTCAGCGGGTCGCGAGCCCGCCAGGCGTCCATCTCGTCCTGGGGCCGGTACGGCCCCGAGAAGACCTCCTCCCCCTCGTTGTGGGCGAGCTGTCGGTAGGTGTCCGCCTCGATCAGGGTCGGGCCATCGCCCCGGCGCGCACGCTCGACGGCCTCGGCGGTGGCCGCGCGCACGGCGAGCACGTCATTGCCGTCGACCCTCACCCCCGGCACCCCGAAGGGCTTGGCGCGATCGGCGATCGCCCCGGCCGTGATGTCCTCCGTGCGCATCCACTCCGTGTAGTGGTTGTTCTCGCAGAGGTAGATCACCGGGAGCGCCCAGATCGCGCTCAGGTTCAGGGACTCGTGCAGCACGCCCTGGTTGGACGCGCCGTCGCCGAAGAAGCAGACGGTCACGCCGTCGCGCCCCAGCACGCGGTCGGAGAGCCCCGAGCCGGTGGCGATCGGCAGGCCTCCGCCCACGATCCCGTTGGCGCCGAGGATCCCGAGCGAGTAGTCGACGATGTGCATCGAGCCGCCCTTGCCCTTGCAGTAGCCGTCCACGCGCCCGAGCAGCTCGGCCATCATGCGGCCCGGGTCGGCGCCCTTGGCGATCAGGTGGCCGTGCCCTCGGTGCGTGCTGGTGATCCGGTCGGTGTCGCGCAGCACGGAACAGGCGCCGACGGCCACCGCCTCCTCACCCACGTAGAGGTGCACGAAGCCGGGAAGGGCCGCGCGCTTGAACAGCTCCTGCACCTTGGTCTCGAAGGCGCGGATGCGCGCCATGCGGGTAAACAGGTCGAGCAGCTGGCCGACCCCCGTCTCCACTCCGGTCGCCATCAGTCCATCACCATCCCGCCGCTCACGTTCAGGGCCTCGCCGGTGGTCTGGGACGCCGCGTCGGAGCACAGGAACAGCACTGCGCCGGCCACGTCCTCGACCTCCTGGAAGCGCTCCAGCGGCATCGCGCTCTCCCAGCCGGCCTTGATCGCGTTGCGGTCCTCGCCGGTGATGGCCGAGACCGCGTCGTACTCCTCCTCCTGAAGCTCCGTGTTGATGAATCCGGGACACACGCAGTTGACCCGCACGTGGGGAGCCGCCTCGAGCGCCGCGGTCTGCGTCAGGCTGATCACGCCCGCCTTGGACGCGCAATAGGGCGCGATGTAGCGGTTACCGCGCTTGCCCGCCTGCGAGGCGATGTTGACGATCGACCCGTGGCCGCGCTCGAGCATCTGCGGCAGCACCGCCCGCATGCCCAGGAAGACGCCCTTGAGGTTCACCGCGATCACGCGGTCCCAGTCGTCGTCGGTCGTGTCGGTCAGCGCGGCGATCGTGACGATCCCGGCGTTGTTCACCAGGTGGTCGACGGGACCGTGCCGCTCTGTCGCGTGCCGCACGACCGCGCTCATGTCGTCCGCCACCGCCACGTCGGCGTGCATCGACTCGACCGGCGCGTCGTGCCCCGATGCCAGCTCCTCTCCGGTCGCGGTGACGCCACCCTCGTTCACGTCACAGATGAGGACGCTCGCACCCTCGCGCAGGAACGCCTCCGCGATTCCGCGACCGAGGCCGCGGGCCGCTCCGGTCACGATCACCGACGCACCGTCGAAGCTGCCGGTCACGGGGACTCAGGCCACTGCACGGTCAGGGACGTGTCGGTCGTCGCTCATTGAGATCAGGGCTTGACGAGCGCCTTGATCGCGTCGCCCGAGCGGGAGAGCTCCACGGCATCCCAGAAGTTGTCGAGCTCCAGGCGGTGGGTGATCAGCCGCTCGAAGCCGAGCTCGTTCCGCTCGAGGAGCGTCAGGGCCAGTGGGAACGTGCCCTTGGCGATATACACGCCCTCGATCGAGAGCTCCCGATAGGAGAGGTCCGACTCGCCGAACTCGGCACGAGCGCGATCGTTCAGGCCGAACACCAGGACCCTTCCCCCCTTGCGGACGCTCGCCACCGCGTCCGCGAGGAGCATGCCCACCGCATCCACCGCGATGTCGGCGCCGCGCGGTGTCAGCCGGGCGATTTGCTCCGCGAGCGGGGCCGCCGTGGGATCCACGACCTCGTCGGCCCCCAGCTCCGCCGCCGTCTTCGCACGCGCGGGCGAGGGCTCGCTGACGATCACACGAGCGCCCGCGGCCTTGAGCAGCAGGAGGTACAGCAGTCCGATGGGGCCCGCACCGAGCACGAGGACAGTGTCCCCGGGCTGGGCGCCCGCGGTGCGGGTCCCGTTGAGCACGCAGGCAAGCGGCTCGGTGAGGGTCGCAAGCTCGTCGTCGATCGCGTCGGGCACCTCGAGCACCATCCGCTCGGGCACCACGCAGTACTCGGCCGCTCCGCCGTCGCGCATCGAACCGATGTGCACGAAGTTCTCGCAGAGGTTGGTGTGCCCCGAGCGGCAGTACCAGCACACCTGGCAGTTGATGTTCGGGATGGCCACCACGCGCGTGCCCTCCGACAGCGAGCGCACGTCCGATCCCACCTCGGCCACCGGGCCGGTGAACTCGTGCCCGACGATCACGCCCTGGTCGTAGGCCATCTCGGGCGGCGTGGCGAAGGCGCGGAGGTCGGACCCGCAGAGCCCGTTCGCCACGATCTTGATCACCACGTCGTCCGGGCGCTCCGCCGCCGGCCGGGGCCGCTCCAGAACGGATACGGTGCCCTCACCCTCGAAGACGGCGGCCTTCATGATGCGTTCGATATCTTGGACATCTAGCGGCTCTGTCTCCCGGATTGTTCGGTGGGACCATACAGGAGGCTGGACGTGATTCGCCACATAGTTGTGTTCTCGGTTGCCGACGAGGCCCGCGGTGAGCTGGACGCGCTGATCGCCGAGCTCGCCGCCCTACCCGGACAGATCGACGCGATCGAGGCGCTGTCGGTTGGCCCCCCGATCAACGCCGCGGGGTACGACTGCGCCCTGACCGTGGACGTGCTCGACGAGGACGCCCTCCGGGTGTATCGCGATCACCCCGCGCATCAGCCCGTGGTCGAGCATCTGCGCCGGATCGCGACCGAGATCGTGGTCGCGGACATCACCGTCTGACCCCGCCCGCGGCGGGTCAGTCCATGACCATGCCGCCCGTGATGTTGATGGCCTGACCCGTCATCTCGCTGGCGTCGTCGGAGGCGAGGAACAGCGTCAGGCCGGCCACGTCCTCGGGCTCCTGGAAGCGGCCCATCGGGATCCCCGACATCCAGCGCTCCCTGATCGAGTCCTTCGGCTCGCCGGTCATCTCGTTCTCCCACGCGTACTCGCGCTCCATCATGTCCGTGTTCACGATGCCCGGGCAGACGCAGTTGAGCCGGACGTGGGGCGCCACCTCCACCGCGACGGCGCGTGTGAAGTTGATCACCGCCGCCTTGGACGCGCAGTAGTGGCTGAACAGCTTGTAGCCGCGCTTGCCCGCCTGTGAGGCGGTGCTGACCACCGCTCCGTCGCCACGCTCGAGCATGTGGGGCAGGACCGCCTGGGTGCAGAGGAACACGCCCTTGGCGTTCACGTCCATGTTCATGTCCCAGTCCTCTTCGGTGAGCTCCACCGTGGGCTTCATCGTGATCGTGCCGGCGTTGTTGATCAGGATGTCGATCCCGCCCAGCTCCGAGATCGCGCGATCGACCGTTGATCGCACGGCCTTCGCGTCGGTCACGTCGAGCTGCAATGCCACCTGGTCATCCCCGAGCCCCGCCGCCGTGGCCGCCACGCCGTCGCCGTTGAGGTCGGTCAGGCAGACCCGAGCACCCTCCGCGACGAACGCCGTGGCGATCGCCTTGCCGATGCCCTGCGCGGCCCCCGTGACGAGTACCCGCTTGCCGTTGAAACGCTCAGCCATGTGTTCTCCCTGGTCGCTGTGGACGGGTTTCCGAGGTCATGCCTTGTTGACGAAGCGGCGGCTCGTGACCTCGACCGGCACCTTGCGGAGGGCGTCGAGAGCCTCCGCGAGATACTCGGCGAAGCGCTGGAAGATCTGGTCGCCCTTCTCCGCCGTCGCGCGCTTGGGGTTCCCGATCACGCCGTGATCCGCGAACTCGTCGTGGTCCATCGGGAAGTAGAAGTACTCGTAGCCCTTGAAGCGGGCATCCCACGCGCCGTCGGACTTGTCGAACTCGTCGGGGAGCCATTCGGGCGCATGCGCCCTTGCGTCCACCGCGCGGTCCATGTGCACGTTCGCCGGGTTGTAGGCGAGCATGATCGACGTCTCCTGCTCGCTGGCGTGCCAGCCGGGAGTCTCCTCGGGAGGGTTCTCCATGAGGTCCTCGATCAGGCCGAGGTAGCGCTCGCCGTAGGGCTTGAACATGGCGACCATCGCCCCCGTCTCGTAACGGAGCTGGCGGAAGATCGGGTCCGTGACCTTCGTGTTGGACGTGTGCCCGTTCACGAAGATCAGGCGGTTGAAGCCGTGGTGGATCAGCGAGCGCGCCGTGTCGTGGATCACAGAGGCCACCGTGGAGCCGCGGAAGGTGACCGTGCCCATTCCGCTCTCCGGCTGGCGCAGGTGCTGGGGGCTGTAGCCCGTCCAGATCGGCGGCCCGTAGAGCGTGTCGGCGATGTCGGCGGCCCGCCTGCACACCTCGATCGCGTTGAAGATGTCCGTACCCAGCGGCATGTGGTCCCCGTGCATCTCGACGGATCCGAGCGGGATGAGGATCGAGTCATCCCGCTCGAGATGAGCACGGATGTCGGGCGGGCTGAGGTCGAGCAGCGACCTCGAGTGCAATTCGGTCATGTGGCGAGCTCCGGGTCTGCCTCGGCACGGGCGGCCCGGTCGATACCGGATGCCCGCACGAGGCGGTCGATTGTGTCCAGGGTCCGCAGCGTCTCCGCCGCGGTCACGCGTGGCTCTCCGTCTCCGGAGGCCGCCGCCGTGAAGTTCTCGATCTCGAGGAAGTAGGAGTCGTCGCCCTCGGTGGCGATCTCCTCCACGTCGCCGCCACGCGTGATCAGCACCTTCATCGGCGGCTCGTGGGGGTACCAGGGCGTGGGTATGTGCAGCTCGCCCGCGGTGCCGAGGACGGTCAGGCCGAACTCGAGCGGCGCCTGGATGCTGCAGTCGAACGTGGCCAGGGCGCCGTCCGGATAGGACAGCGAGCCCGCGAAGCGCTGGTCCACCCCGCTGTCGGACATGCGGGCCACGCCCGAGACCGCGCCAGGAGACGCGCCCACCAGCAGGTTGGAGAAGCTGATGCAGTAGCAGCCCACGTCACGCAGCGCGCCCCCGCCGAGGTCCGCGTCGTAGCGCACGTCCGTGGACGGGTCCTCGCACTCGAAGTGGAACCAGGAGCGTACGATCGCGGGCTCGCCTATGGCGCCCTCGCGGACCAGCTCCACGGCCCGCAGGGTCTGCGGATGGTGGCGGTACATGAACGCCTCCATGAGCAGGAGGCCGCGCTCCTCGGCGAGCTCGAACAGCCCGGCCGCCTCGGCGGCCGTGATCGTCAGCGGTTTCTCGCAGAGCACGTGCTTGCCGGCCTCGAGCGCCTTCCGGGTCCATTCCCGGTGGAGCCCGTTGGGCAGCGAGATGTAGAGGCAGTCCACCTCAGGGTCGGCCAGCAGCTCCTCGTAGCTCCCATGAGAGCGCGGGATGCCGTGCTCGGCGGCGTAGCTCCGGGCGCGCTCGGCGTCGCGGCTGGCCACCGCCACGAGCTCCGCCCGCTCCGAGCGCGCGAACCCCGGCAGGACGAGATCGTTGATCGCGGCTGTGGATACGACACCCCAGCGCATTTCCGCTCCCTCCCCGGTCCCCCGGCCCTCAGGCCGCGATGCCGGGCTTGACAAGGACCTTGCCGTCGGCGCGATTCTTGGTCTCCTCGACAGCGTCCACGAGCTTCGTCAGGGGATGGCGCTTGGTGATCGCGTGCTCCATCTGGATCTTGCCGGAGCCCATCAGCGCGATCACGTTCGGGAAGTCCCAGGTGCCGCAGTGCCCGAGCGTGCCGTGCACGGACGAGCCCTTGAGCTGGTGCCGGATGAACTGGAGCTCGGCAGGGCGAGCGTCCATCCCGACCACCGCGACCTTGCCGCCCACGCCGATCACCTGCTCGATCGGGTCCATCACGGCCTGGAAGTTGCCGGTGCACTCCACCGCCATCGAGACGCCCTCGCCCTTGGTCACCTCTTCCACGAGCGCCACGAAGTCCGTCTCGCGGGGATCCACGGCGTGGGTGGCGCCCATCTTCGTGGCGAGCTCCAGGCGTCCCGGCAGCGTCTCGGCGCAGAACACGTGGGCCGCGCCGGCCGCGTTGGCCAGCGCCACGGCCGCCAGGCCGATCGGACCGGCGCCGAACACGGCCACCGAGCGTCCCGGCTGGAACCCGCCCGCGCGCGTGAACATGCCTTCGTAAACGACGCTCGTGGGCTCCGACATCGCGCCCACCTCGAGGGCGATGTCCTCGCTCCCGTAGCGCTCGAGCAGTCCGTTGAGCGACCAGCAGTGCTTGACGTCCACCACGGCGTACTCCGCGAAGCCGCCGTCGATGGTGAACCCCAGGTCCTCCACGTACTTGCACTGATTCCAGTAGCCGCCGCGGCAGGGGTTGCACACGCCGCACCACTGGATCTCCTCGGCGGTGGCGAGGTCGCCTTCCTTGAACTCGGTCACCTCACTCCCTACCGCCACGACCTTGCCGGCGAACTCGTGCCCTGTGACCACGGGACAGCGCATGTGGTACGGGAGCAGCATGTAACCCTCGTCCGTGGTCTCGAACATGTGCACGTCCGAGCCGCAGATGCCGCAGGCGCCAACCTGGAGAATGATCTGTCGGGGACCGGGCCCGGTGGGATCCGGGCGGTCCTCGAGCGTGACCGTGGGGTTCCGGTAAACCTCGTTGGCGTTCACCGCCCAGCGGCGCGCCTCGTTCTCGGGAGTGACGACCACTCCTTCTCTGGGCGCCCACTCGGCGTCTACGACAATGGCCTTCACTTTTCTGTTCCTCCTGAGGTCAAAACGTCTTGGGTGTGTCGATCCAGATGTATTCCGTGACTTCCTCGGCGGCGTTGGCGAGCCGATGCGGGATCGTGCTCAGAAATGAGATCGAGTCGCCGGGATCGAGGAAGTAGATGTCGTCCCCGACCCAGACCTTCAGCCGTCCGCTGAGGACCATTCCCCACTCCTCACCCTCGTGGGTCACGGGCTCGTCGCCCATCGAGGCGCCCACGTCGTAGCGGCCGTAGATCGCCTCGATCGTCTCGGTGCTGTCGGGAGACGCCAGCTCGAAGTGGATGCCCGTGCCCATCTTGCCCGCGAACGCCGGCCCTCCGAGCGCGCGCCGGTCGCCCTTGCGCACGACCCGGTCCTGGGAGGGACCGGTCTCGGAGAAGAAGTAGATGAGCGTCGTGTCCAGGGCCGCCGCGAGCCGCTTGAGCACGGAGATCGAGGGCTCCACCCGGCCCCGCTCGACGTCGCTGATGAGCGACGCGGACACGCCCGCCAGCTCCGCGAGCCCGCGCATCGTGAGCCGGTGCTCCTGGCGCAGCTCGTGGAGCCGCTGGGCGATCGGCGGCTCCGGGACCTTGTGTGCGTTGCCCTCCATGGCGCGGTTGGACTTCGACTTACCGTTCTTCGATGTCATTTTGCTCCCTGTCACCTTGGGGCACCTCCGAGTGAGCCGATCGTACGCGGTGAATCCGGGCGGCCTCGAAGCGCCCCGGTGAGCAGCGCGGTACCGGCAACGATCAACACGATCGATGCGGCACCGATTAGGGTGAAGATGGCGTTGATCTCGGGTGTGAACCCGAACCGCAGCTGATTCCACACATAGACGGGCAGCGTGATGTCCACGCCGGCGAGGAAGAAGGTGACGATGATCTCGTCGAAGGAGATGGTGAAGCCCAGCAGGGCGGCGGCGAGGAGCGCCACGCGGAGCTGCGGAAGGGTCACGTTTACGAAGGTCTTGATCCGCCCCGCCCCGAGATCCATCGAGGCGTGCTCCAGCGTGGGGTCCATGGTCCGCAGCCGGGTGAGGACCACGAACATGATCAGCGGGGTGACGAAGGTGGCGTGCCCGATCACGATCGCCAGGAAGCCCGGCTTGAGGTCGATGCTCCGGAACACCACCAGGAGCGAGATCCCGAGCACCACGCCCGGCAGGACGATCGGCACCGCCAGGAGGCCCTGGACGACGCCCTTGGTCCGCGGTCCGAGCACCCGGTGCACCAGCAGCGCGAAGGCCGTGCCGAACAGCACGCCCACCACCACGGCGAGCATGGTCACCTTGAAGCTGTAGAACGCCGCCTCCTTGAGCGAGTCGTTCTTGAGCATCCCGTCGTACCAGCGCGTGGTGAACCCGGAGAAGGGCAGCGTCTGCGTCTCGCTGTCGTTGAACGAGAACAGCGCGATCACCAGCAGCGGGGCGTAGAGGAACAGGTAGAGGAGGCTGATGAACAGGGTCGTGCCGATTCGGCCCACGACCGTGCGCACCGTGGTCCAGGGCGACTCGCGCTCGGCGTCGGGATGAACCGCGATCGGCGCGCTACTCAAAGCGGGCCTCCGTCCGTGACAGGAACGACACCAGGGTGAGGAAGACGAGCGAGGTCAGCATGATGCTCACCGCGATCGCCGCGCCGTAGGGCCAGTTGTTCGCCGTCCCGAACTGCTGGATGACGATCGACCCGAGCATCGTGCCCTCCACTCCCCCGACCATCTGCGGCGTCACGTAGTCGCCGAAGGCGAGCACGAACCCGATCGCGAAGCCGATCGCCACGCCCGGGCGGCTGAGCGGCCAGACCACGCGCCAGAAGGTCCTCCAGGCGCTGGCACCGCAGTCGGCCGAGGCCTCGTAGACGCTGTCCGGTATCCGCTCGAGCACGGTGTACGAGGCGAGGAACACGTACGGGATGACGATGTACGTGAGCGTCAGGACCACGGTCGTGCGCGAGTAGAGGAAGGCGTCCGACGGCTCGCTGAGCAGCCCGGTGCTCGTGAGGAAGCCGTTCAGGATCCCGCGCTCGCCGAGGATGATCCTCCACGCGAACACCCGCAGCAGGAAGCTCACCCAGAGCGGCACGAGGATCAGCAGCGCGGCGGCGAGCTTGAAGCGCCCGAGCTTGCGGACCACGATGTAGGCCGCCGGATAGGCGATCGCGGTGGCGATCCCAGCCGCCATCAGCGACATCACGAACGTGCGGGTGAAGAGCGTCCGCACGACCTCGGAGTTGATCGCCTCGCGGTAGTTCTCGATGTTGAACGTCTGGACGACCGTGCCCAGGTCGTTCTCCCAGAGCGAGTAGAGGATGAGGAAGATGTTCGGCGCCAGCACGAGCAGCGCGATCCACGCGAACGCGGGAGTCAGCAGCAGCCCCTTGATCCCGTTGTCGCGCGCGACCTCTTTCCGCACCGACGCCGCCTCGAGCGGCGGAGGCGCCTCGGCGGTTGCGCTCACAGCGCACCCGGCTCAAGCCCCTGGGGCGGCTCGGTCTCGGCGACGGCCACGGCGGCATCCAGCTCCCAGCCGATCTCCACGTCCTGGCCGGGCAGGTACGGCACCTTTCCGGGCGCGCGCACGGTCAGCTCCTGGTCGCCGGCCTGGACGAGCACCTGCTGCTCGTGGCCGAGGAAGAGGGTCTCGCGCACGCGGGCGGTCGCGCGATTGGGCAGGGCCGCGCAGTCGGGACCGATCTTCACATCCTCGGGCCGGAGGCTGACCGTGAAGCGCTCCGCCGGCGGGGCGCCCGCCAGGCGCAGCGGAAGCCCGCCGGCCTCGACCTGCCCGTTCACCACGTGGCACTCGAGCAGGTTGGTCTTGCCGATGAAACGCGCCACGAACGAGGTGGCGGGCCGCCGGTATACGTCGTCCGGGGATGCCACCTGCTCGATTCGCCCGTTGTTCATCACGGCCAGCCGGTGACTCATGCCCAGCGCCTCGGCCTGGTCGTGGGTCACGTACACGAAGGTGATCCCGGTGTCCGCCTGAAGGTGGCGGAGCACGAGCAGCATGTGCTCGCGGAGCTTCAGGTCGAGCGCGCCGAGGGGCTCGTCGAGCAGCAGCACCTTCGGCTGCGCCACGAGCGCGCGTGCCAGGGCGATGCGCTGGCGCTGGCCACCCGAAAGCTGGTGCGGCCGGCGCGCCTCGAACCCCGTCATCTCCACCCGCTCGAGCATGTCGCTGACGCGCGCGCCGCGATCCTGCCTGGGCACGTTGGCCATCTTCAGCGGGTAGGCCACGTTGTCCTGGACGGTCATGTGCGGGAAGAGCGCGTACTGCTGGAACACGGTGTTTACGTCGCGCTTGTACGGCGGCACCCGGCTCACGTCGCGGCCCGCGAGCGAGACCACGCCGGCGGTCGGCCGCTCGAATCCGGCTATCACCCGCAGGGTCGTGGTCTTGCCGCTGCCGCTCGGCCCGAGGATGGAGAAGAACTCTCCCTCGCCCACCGTGAAGCTCACGTCGTCCACCGCGGGAGGCTCGCCGGACGCGTACACCTTGCTCACGCGGGCCAGCTCCAGGATCGTGTCCCGGGCAACCGGCGGCTGCAGGTGGCCGACGCCCGGGCTCGGCTCGTCGGGCGCGAGCGTCACCGGATCAGGTCGTGACGAGTCCACTGAGGTTCTCCTGAAGCGCCTCCGCCGGGTCCTGACGGCGTTTGACCACCGCGCAGATCGCCCTGGTCATCGCCTCCGGGTTCGCGTGCTGGAAGATGTTGCGGCCGATCGAGCACCCGCTGGCGCCCCCGTCGAGCGCCGCGGCGACCTTTGTCAGCAGGTCGAGATCCGACTCCCGCGATCCGCCCGCCACGACCACCGGCACCGGCACGCAGTCCACGATCTCGGCGAAGCTCTCCGCCGATCCGGGCCAGTTGCTCTTCACGATGTCCGCGCCGCACTCCACACACAGACGCGCGCTGCGCTTGAGGTAGGACAGCCCCCACTCCTCCGCGTAGTCGGCCTCGCCGTAGTAGGCGTTGGGGTACTCGGCCTCTGCCACGAACGGCATCCCCAGGCGGGCGCATGCTTCGCCCAGCTGCGCGGTCAGGCTGATCACATCCGGCTCATTGTCGGGCGCGAAGGGCAGCAGCGCCACCACGCCGTCCGCACCGAGCTCGGCGGCGCGCTCGACGGAGCAGATCAGCCGCTCCTGGTGGGGCACGCCACCGCGGCTCGCGGTGGCCGTGACCTTGACCACCACGCCGAAGTCCCGCGAGCGGCAGAGCACGGGCGCTAGTGAATCGAGCAGCCCCGGCGCGACGAAGGTGCAGTCCGCGCCCCCGAGCATCGCGGCCAGCACCTTGCCGGGCGGATCCTCGAGGCCCGGCATCACCTCCGGCGCGCTGGTTCCGTGCGAGAAGGCGAACATGACCGTCCTGCTCGTCTCGGGATCCAGGATCCGACGGAGGCGCAACTGCTTACCGGATGACGTCAAGCGTCACTTCCTTTCGGTAGACGCGGCGGCCGGGAGCGGCTCCACCAGCGACAAGAGGGTGTCCACGGCCACATCGGCGAAGGCGTCATCGTTCACGTGCGCGTCCACCAGCTCGACATGCACGGCCGGGGACACCCCGTCCCTGACCGCGGCGATGAACTCGAAGTCCGCCTCGTGGTCCCAGAACGCGCCTCCCTCGGAGTCCGGCACCGAGAAGCCGCGCGTGGGAATGCAGATCGCCACAGGGCCCTGTGCCGCGCTGGCCTTGCGGGCGAATACCTGGCCGACGCTCCGCATCTCGCTCGCGCCGAGCCTCACGAGCGTCAGCTCCGGGTTGTGCCGGTAGAGCCGGCGCCCGGGAAACTCGCGCTCGGCGTTCTCGTAGCGCCCGGTGGTGATGAAGTCGATGCAGCCCGGCACCAGCACCTGGGGCAGGCCCATCTGCCCGGCCGCCTCCATCCGGGTCGGCCCCGCGTCCATCAGGCCGCCGAGCTCCTGGAAGCAGAGCTCGGTGGTGGTGAAGTCCAGCACGGCATCGAAGTGGCTCGCCCGCACGAGGTCCTCCATGGCGCGGCCGCCGGCGCCATTCGCGTGAAACGCGACGAGGTCGTAGCCCGCCCGCTCGAGCGCCTCCTTGGCGTGCGTCACGGCCGGGGTGGTGTTCCCGTTCATCGACGCGGCCACGAGCGGACGGACGGAGGCGGAGCGCGCCAGAGGCTCCAGCTCGTGCATGGCCCGGACCGCACCCACGATGTAGCCGGCCGCCTGGCGGTAGACCTTGTCCACCAGCTCGTTCACCCCGGCCACGTCCACCACCGTGTGCATGACGGCCACATCGCGCAGGCCCGTGTAGGGCTCGAAGGTCCGCATGCCGGAGGCCAGCGGCGTGACTATGAGCTTGGGAAAGCCGATGTCGAGCTTCTGAAATGCAAGTCCCGCCAGGTGCGTGCCCGCTCCCCCCACGCAGAGGGCGCCGTCGATGCGGCCGTCGGCGGCCAGCGCGGATGCGAGCGCGGTCACGCCTCCCTGCATCGTCGCCACGGCGTCGCCACGGTCCTGGTCGGCCAGCTGGGCGAGGCTCGTCCCGGCCGCTTCCGCGACCTGATCCGCGCCGAAGGTCACATCGGTCGCCGCCGGACCGCCACCGACGCTCGCATCCAGCGTGATCACGTCGGCCCCCAGGGCCTCCAGCGCCCACCGGACGCGGCTCAATTCGACATGCTTGGTGTCGAAGGTGCCGATGAGCAGGATGGACGGGCGGCGAGTGGGCACCAGCGAGGAATCAAGCAGTGTTCTCTATATCGATCAGATCCGGGCTAAGGCCCGAATCTTGTTCGGTCAGACCGTACAGCACCGCTGCCTGACGCGCAAGCGGCGGCGGCCTGGTGCGCAGCTCAGACTCGCGGCGGGCCCTGGCGCAGGCGTTCCCGAGTGAGGTCTATCGGCCCGCGGCCGGCGTGAAAGCGCTCGATCCACCAGGTGGCCCCAGCCTCCACGTACGGTTCCACGACCGACGCCCAGGACGGCTCGTCGCCCGGTGCCGTGTAGCCGGCCGTGGCCACGTCGAAGGGCCCGTCCGGGTCGATGCCCTGGCGCTCCTTCTCCTCGCCGATGAACGCCAGCGCCTCGCGAAGGTCTGCCGGAGTGACCAGGTCCCCACCGCCGCGCTCCGGGATCACGCCGTCCATCCGGGCGGCGCGCCGGAACGGGCGCTTGGCCGGCCAGTTCCCTCCCACCCAGACCGGCAGCCGCTCCTGAACGGGTGTGGGCAGGAAGGTCACCTCGGACACGTTGTAGTGCTCGCCCGAGTAGCTCACCGGCTCACCGCTCCAGAGCAGCCGGAGCAGTTCGAGGCCCTCGTCGAGCTTTCCGCGGCGCACGAGCGGGTCCCCGTCCTCGCCGTACGCCTCGAACTCCGCGTCGGCGGGCACGCCGAGGCCGGCCCCGAACACCACCCGGCCCTCCGAGAGCACGTCGAGCGACGCCACCTCGCGCGCGAGCTTCCAGGGGCGGCGGCGGGCCACCGGCGTGAGCATCGCGCCCAGCCGGATGCGCCGGGTGCGCGACGCCGCGGCCGCGAGGGCGATCCAGGGGTCACACACGTGCGGCGGGGACTCGAGGTCGAACAGGACGTGGTCCCACACGAACAGCCCGTCCCAGCCACAGTCCTCGGCGATCTCGGCCAGCTCGGCGATCACGCGCGGATCGCCGTACTCCCACATGTTCGGGACGTGGACGCCGTAGCGCACGTCCCGGGCCCCGCTCACGCGACCGTGATCTCGTCGGCCAGGTACACGTCCTGGATGGCGTGCAGCAGGGCCACGCCCTCGTCCATCGGACGCTGGAATGCCTTACGGCCGGAGATCAGTCCCATGCCGCCCGCCCGCTTGTTGATCACGGCGGTGCGCACCGCCTCGGCCAGATCGCTCTCCCCGGAGGAGGCGCCGCCGCTGTTGATCAGGCCGGCCCGGCCGAGGTAGCAGTTGATCACCTGGTAGCGGGTCAGGTCGATCGGGTTGTCGGTGCTGAGCTCGTCGTAGACCTTGGCGTGGGTCTTGCCATAGCCCGGGCCGAGGGCGTTGTAGCCGCCGTTGTTCTCGGGCAGCTTCTGCTTGATGATGTCGGCCTGGATCGTCACGCCCAGGTGGTTGGCCTGGCCCGTGAGGTCCGCCGCCACGTGGTAGTCGACGTCCTTGGTCTTGAAGGCGGAGTTGCGCAGGTAGCACCAGAGCACCGTGAACATGCCGCGAGCATGGGCCTGCTCGAACGCCTCCGCCACCTCCACGATCTGCCGCCGGCTCTGCTCGGAGCCGAAGTAGATCGTCGCGCCCACGCCCGCCGCCCCCATGTTCCAGGCCCGGTCCACCGATCCGAACATCACCTGGTCGTACTCGTTGGGATACGTCAGCAGCTCGTTGTGGTTGAGCTTGACGATGAACGGGAAGCGGTGCGCCCACTTCCGGCTGACGGCGCCGAGCACGCCGAGCGTCGACGCGATCGCGTTGCAGCCGCCCTCCATGGCCAGCTTGACCAGGTTGTCGGGATCGAAGTAGAGGGGGTTGGGCGCGAACGACGCGCCTCCGGCATGTTCGATGCCCTGGTCGATCGGGAGGATCGAGACGTAGCCGGTGCCCGAGAGGCGTCCGGAGTTGATCAGCCACTGCAGCTGGCGGAGCGTGTTGGTGGAGCGGTCGGAGTCGAGGAAGACCCGGTCCACGAAGTCGGGCCCCGGCAGGTGCAGGTTCGCCTTGTCCAGGGTCTGGCTGCGGTGGTTGAGCAACAGCTCGGCCTCGTCGCCGAGCAGCTCCTCCAAACGCGAGGTGGTGATTTCAGTGGTGCTCAAGGTCGCCTCCGTGATTCGCCGGCGCCGATCGTACAGCCGATCCGGTGGCCGGCACGCCGCCGGAAGGCTGGAATGGGCCGTGAAGGACTCGAACCTTCAACCTTGAGATTAAGAGTCTCCTGCTCTACCAGTTGAGCTAACGGCCCGCGGCGGGCGATTCTAGGGACTAATTGCCGCTGTTCGCGACTGCCGCCAGCGCTTCGTCGCGCGAGGAGTGGATCGGGAAGACCCGGTCGAGACCGGTGATCTCGAAGATCTTCGTGATGTTGTCGTCCGTGCACACGAGCGCGAGCGAGCCTCCGGCGGGCCGCAGGCGCTTGACCCCGCCCACCAGCACACCGAGCGTGGTCGAGTCGATGAAGGTGGCCTGCGACAGGTCCACCACGATCTGCTTCTTGCCTGACTCGATCAACTCGACCATGCGCTCCTTGAACTCCGGGGCGGTGTAGAGGTCGACCTCTCCCCCGAGCTCGATCACATGAGTCGTGTCGTCGACGGCCTCGTCTTCGATGTGGAAGTTCACTCTTCTCCCGAGTTCGTGCTTGTTCGCCAGCATCCTGCCTGCGATCCGCGAAGGGTACTCAGCCGGCGGCCTGTGGCTGCTTCGCGGCCTTCTGTAGCTGCGCGGCCTGGTCCTTGACCTCTTTCCTCAAGTCCTTGGGCGCCAGGTCCACGGCCTTCTGGGCCGCCAGGTCCGCCGTGCGCTCATCTCCCGCCAGCGCCGCGTACTGGACGAGCTGGAGATAGGACTGGAAGTCGTTCGAGGAGTTGGCCACGATCGCCATCGCCCGCGCCGCGTCCTTGGGCTTGCCGAGCGCCCCCTGGTCGTAGAGACGGAGCGCGACCGAGGCGAGCGAGGCGTCCGGGTCGCTCTTGGCCATCACGAGATAGCGCTGCCAGTAGGAGGCCGCCTGGCGCAGGTCGTCGCGGGCGGAGGCGGGAAAGCTCGTGGCGTTCGGGTCCTGATCGGACACCGCGAGCTGGTAGTTGTCGCGCACGAGCGCCTTGAGCGCCGCCGTGTTGCGCGGGTTCTGGCTGACGCGCTCCTCGTTGCGGTCGATGCGCTCCTCCACGGCGTCGTTACCGCCGCCGCCGCTGTTGCCCTTGAAGGCGTCCACGAGTCCGCCCGACACGCTGCCGCCGATCCCGAACAGCACGAGGCCGCCGCCCATCAGGAGGGCGAGCACGAGATAGGTGGCCTGCACCGCGCGCCGGCGCCGGCCTCTCAGGTCGAACAGCATGCGTGGCGGAAGGCTAGCTGCCCTCGGCGGAAGCGATTCGCTCCGCCACCTCTGGCGCCGGACGGCCGAGGGCGGACGCCAGCCAGATGCTCAGCTCGTACAGGAAGATCAGCGGGACCATCTCCAGCACGAGCGTCAGCGGGTCGAGCGTGGGCAGGAGCGAAGCCACCACCGCGATGATCACGATCGCGTAGCGGCGGTTCTTGCGGAGCTTCTCGGGGGTCGTGATGCCGAGCTTGCACGCGGCCAGCACGCCCACCGGGATCTGGAACCCGATGCCCATCGCCAGCATCAGCATCGTGATGAACGAGTAGTAGTCGCGCGCCCTCACCTGCGTGTTGAAGTTGTCCGCGTTGAAGTTGAGGAGGAAGCTCAGCGCGGGGCCGAGCACCACGAAGTAACAGAACACGACCCCGGCGATGAAGAGCGTCGGCACGAGCAGCAGCAGCGGCAGGGCCAGGCGGCGCTCGGTCGGGCTGAACGCCGGCAGGAGGAACGCGTAGACCTGGTAGAGGATCACCGGCAGCGCGATGATCAGCGCCACGTACGCCGCGTTGGTGATCGTCGTGTAGAAGGCCTCGGCGGGGCCCAGCGTGATCGGCTCGATCCCGCGCGGAAGCGGATGGTTGACGATCCGCAGCACGAGGTCGTTCTGCCAGCCCGTGAATGCCCACGCCACGCCGAAGGCGAGCGCGCAGATGATTACGCGGGTGCGGAGCTCGTCGAGATGCTCGACGATCGACAGGCGATCTTCATGGGCGATCGGCCGTATGCGGCGCGCCACGCTGCGGCCCAGCCCGGGTTAGGACTGGCGCTCGCCGGCGGCGGTCGTCGTGGGCTCGGGCTTGTCGGCGGTCGCCTTCACTGCCTCGAGCTCCTCGCGCTCTTTGTCCTTGCCCGTGATCGAGTCCTTGAACTCACGCATGCCGGTTCCGAGCGAACGCCCGAGATCGGGCAGGCGCTTGGGGCCGAACACCACGAGCACTACGACGAGCACCACGATGATCTCTAGTGGGCCTGGAGTCCACATGAGTGCCGCATGTTAGCGGGGCGCCCTAACCGTCTTGGAAGTTCTTGTAAAAGCGGCTGGGGGTCGGCTCCGACTGGCCCTGGTACTTCGAGCCCATCTCGCCGGAGCCGTAGGGGTGTTCCACGGGTCCATCCATCCGCATGAACGAGAGCTGCCCGATCGGCATTCCCTCGTAGATGGTGATCGGCAGGTTGGCCACGTTGGACAGCTCGAGGGTCAGCCGTCCGGCGAAACCGGCGTCCACGAATCCCGCGGTGGAGTGGATCAGGAGCCCGAGGCGTCCCAGGCTCGACTTGCCCTCGAGCCGGGCCACGAGATCGTCCGGGAGCTCCACCTGCTCGAGCGTCTGCCCGAGCACGAACTCGCCCGGGTGGAGGATGAACGGCTGGTCGCGGTCCTTGATCTCCACGAGCTCGGTGAGGTCGTCCATCGGCTGGCGCACATCGATGTACGGGTACCGCGCGTTGTGGAAGACCCGGAAGCGGCTGTCCACGCGCACGTCGACGCTGGACGGCTGGACGAGCCGCTCCTCATAGGGGTCTATGACGATCCGTCCAGCCTCGATCTCGGCACGAATCGTGCGGTCGCTGAGCACCACGGGCGCCGAGTCTATCTCCGCATATCGAGGTTCAAGTTCCCCCGAGGCATGCCGATACGTGGATCAGGATGGAAGAGATGGAGACAGGCGGAGACCAGACCCACTTCGTGAAGCGCGTGGTGCTCCCCAGCGGGAAGACGATCGAGGTCGTCTACTTCAAGGAGACCGAGGTGCAGCTGGACGAGGCGCATGCCATCGAGCATGCCCCCGCAGAGCCTCACCAGGAACTCCACGTGTGCATGGAGTGCTACTCCGAGCTGGTGTATCCCGTTCACTGGGATGAGGCCGGCCCGGAGAACTGGAACGTGCTGCTCCACTGCCCCAACTGCGACGTCTATCGCGAGGGCATCTTCGCCCAGGACACCGTCGAGGCGTTCGACGAGGAGCTCGACCGCGGCGGCGACGCCCTGGCGCGCGACTACAAGCGCCTCATGCGCGCCAACATGGCCGAGGAGATCGAGCGCTTCGCAGGCGCGCTCCAGGCCGGCGCGATCGTTCCTGAAGACTTCTAGGCCGCTCGCGGCCTACGCGTAGCGCTCTACGACGCCATCGGCGACCAGGCGCAGGGCCTGTTCGCGATCGCCCGGTAGGCCGAGTCCGTCCAGTCGCGCCTTGGCGGCGCGCACGTGCTCGAGCGCCAGGCCGCGCACCTCGTCGAGGGCACCCGTGGCGGCTATCCGCTCGCACAGCTCAGCCGCCTGCCCGGGGTCGGTGACCGCCGCGCGCAGGTCGAGGCGCCGCAGCTCGCCGTCGCGCCGGCGGGCGAGGATCAGCGGGAGCGTGACGGTGCCGTCGAGCAGATCGGTGCCGCGCGGCTTGCCGGTGCGCTCCGCGGGTCCCGACACGTCGAGCACGTCGTCGAGCAGCTGGAACGCCAGCCCGATTCCCTCGCCGAAGGCGCCGAGCGCCTCGGAGCGCTCCGGGGTCCCGCCGAACAGGGCACCGAGCCGGCAGCACGCGTCGAACAGGCTCGCCGTCTTCAGCCGGCAGCGCTCCAGGTAGCGCTCGGCGGCCACGTCGGCCATCCACGCGTCGGCGCGCTGCATCAGCTCGCCGCGGGCGAGCGCGGACGAGGCCTCCGAGAGCCGGCTCACCGCCTCGTCGCTCCCCGTGCCCGCCAGCTCCGCGAACGCGCGCGAGAAGAGAAGGTCGCCGGACGCGGTGGCCGCCGGCCGCCCGGCGGCGGCGAACACTGTCGGGTGGCCGCGCCGCACCGGGGCGCGGTCGAGCACGTCGTCGTGCACGAGCGTGGCCATGTGGAGCAGCTCCACGGCCACCCCGGCGGACACGAGGCGCGCGCCCGAGTCGTCGGCCGCGGCAAGGAACACGAGCATCGGCCTTAGGCGCTTGCCGCCGGCGGCGAGCATCCCGGCGCTGTGGCGCTCCAACTCCTCCCCGTGCCCGGCCACCGCCTCGGCCAGGCGCAGCTCGGTGCGCTCGAGCGCCGCGGCCAGCCGCGGCCCGCCGGCGGCCAGCACGGCTCCGAGCTGTGCCTGCGCCGCGGTCACGCGCGGGTGCCGGCGTGCAGCGCGATGATGCCGCCGGCCGTGAGCACCCAGCGGACGTCGGTGAGCCCGGCTGCCGCCAGCTCGGCCGCCAGCGCCTCGGGATCGGGGAAGCGGCGGACGGAGCTCGGCAGGTAGGAGTAGGCGTCGGAGTCACCCGCCAGCCGGCCCAGGCGCGGCACCACCCGGTCGAACCAGAGCCGGAAGAACCAGGACAGCGGAGGCTTCTGCGGCGTGGTGATCTCGAGCACCACCACGCGGCCTCCGGGGCGCGTCACGCGCGCCATCTCGCGCAGGCCGAGCCCGAGGTCGGAGAAGTTGCGCGCGCCGAAGCCCACCGTCACCGCGTCGAACTCGCCGTCGGCGTAGGGCAGCGCGAGCGCGTTGCCGGCCTCGAAGCGGATGCCGGGCGCCTTGGTGCGGGCGATCTCGAGCATCCGCTCGGAGAAGTCCATCGCCACGACCTCCGCGCCGCGGGCCTGCAGGGCCATTGCCAGGTCGCCGGTGCCGGTGGCCACGTCGAGCGCCCGCGAGCCCGGCCCCACCCGTGCGAGGTCCACGGCCCGCTCGCGCCAGCGGTGGTGCATGCCCACGGTCATGAGCCCGTTCATCCGGTCGTACACGCGGGCGATGCGGTCGAACATCGCCTGGACCTGCGTCTCGGGGAGCGTCCCGGACGCCGTGCTCATCGCGGCCGTTCTACTCGTCGCCCTTGAGCGAGGCGACGTACTGCACGAGCTTCTCGAACTGCTCCGGATTGGTCTTGCGGAAGTTCGCGTAGGAAGGCATGGGGGCGGTGGGGTTCTCGAGCGTCCGCGCGATCGCGTCACGCCCGAGCCTGCTGCCGATCTCGGTGAGACTCGGCCCCAGCGTGTTGCCGTTCTCACCGATCTTGTGGCAGCCGAGGCAGCCCGCGGAGGCGGTGATCGCCCTGCCCTCCTCGTACTGGGGTTTCGTGGCCAGCTCGATCTCCGTGGGAGAGCCGGCGAGAGCGCCCAGCACGCTCAGGTAGGTCATGGCCCCGATCGTCGCGATGCCGGCGGTGGTGGCGATCGGCCGGCGCAGCGGGTGGCGCTCCGGGCCGCGGTCGTAGAACGGCAGCAGGAGCAGCAGCATCAGGCAGATCGTCGGAATCCCGATCGTCGCCATGAACACGAGCTCCGGCGGCTTGACCACGCGCAGCAGCTCGAAGAGGAAGAAGAAGTACCACTCGGGCCGCGGCGTGTAGGTGGTGGTGGTGGGGTCCGCCTTGGGCCCCAGCTCGGCGCCGAACAGCACCGCCATCAGGATGATCACGCCGATCGTGATCGTGGCCATCATCCCGTCCTTCGCGATCGCGTACGGGAAGAACGGCTTGCCCTGGCCCTTCAGGATCGAGTATTCGCGGAGGTACTCCTCCTTCTGGCGGGCGTCCACGTCAGAGCTCCTCGGTGAAGAGGTCCTTCTTCTCCGCCTTGACCCACGGCGGCGCGGTGGTGCCCAGCTTGGCCACCAGGTACAGGTGCGCTCCGATCAGCGCCGCGATCAGGCCGGGCACCGCCAGCATGTGAAGGGCGTAGAAGCGCGAGATGGTGGTGGGGCCGAACTCGGAGCCGGCGCGCAGGAAGTCGGCGAGGTAAGGGCCGATCACCGGGCCGGAGGAGTTCAGGTTGACGGCGACGACGGTGGCCCAGAAGGAGCGCTGGTCGAACGGGAGCAGGTAGCCCGTGAGGCCCATCATCAGCGTCAGCACGAGCAGCACCACGCCGATCACCCAGTTCAGCTCGCGCGGGTACTTGTAGGCGCCGAAGAAGAAGGTCCGGCCCATGTGGAGGAAGATCAGGATGATCATCACGCTCGAGCCCCAGCGGTGCATGCCGCGCACGAGCTCGCCGAGGAAGACCTCGTTGGTGATGTGGGAGGCCGACGAGTAGGCGCGCGAGACCGAGTCGGGCTCGTAGTACATGGCCAGGAAGACCCCGGTGACCGCCTGCGAGAGGAAGGCGAACATCGTGGCCGACCCGAGGGTGTAGAACCAGTTGGTGCCCTTCGGGGTCTTGCGGTAGAGGAAGCCGCGCAGGAACGGGCTGAGGCCGCTGCGCTCATCGAGCCAGCCGACCACCGAGGCCACTCCCTCCACGGCCTGGTCCTTCGGCTTCGGCTTGGTGGCCGGCGCGCCATTGGCGCCGTTAGCGCCGTTGGCCCCCGTGCCGGGGCGCGGAGGCGTGGGGCGCAGGAACTTGGGGAGCGGTGGCGCCTTCACGTGGTGGGCCTCGAGGGGTAGAGGTACTGCCAGAGGCCGTCGAGGTGGTTCGACGGGTCGCGCGGGGAGAAGCGCTCCAGCTTGGAGTTGAGCGAGAAGCGGTCACCGAGCTCGACGTTCCCTGCGCGCACGCGCGTGTAGAAGCGGTCGAGCGGCCGCACCGGCGGGCCGCCCTGCACCTTGCCCTCGAAGTCGTAGACGCCACCGTGACACGGGCAGACGAACTTCTGCGACGCCTGGATGTAGCGGACCGGACAGCCGAGATGCGCGCAGCGGGTGGAGATCGCGACGTAGGGCTGATCCTCGTTCTTGGTCTCGCGCTCCGGGTCGAAGCGGCGGATGTAGACGGTGGTCTTGCCCGGATCGCCGATCTCGGCCACCACGTTGATCACCCTCTGAACGTAGGTCTCCACATTGAAGTCGTCCTCTGGCCCGACGGACTGCCAGTTCTCGCGCGACGTGTCCTCCAGCACGGGACCGAGCGCGAAGCCCAGGGCCGGGAGAGCGAAGGCGGCGGTGGCGATCCCGCCGGCCGCCAGAGCCGTGCCCTCCATGAAGCGGCGCCGTGTGACCGTCTCGCCCTCGAAAGCGCCGGCAATGCCACGGCCCTCGGTGTAGCGGGACTGCTTGTCTAGCTTGGGAGGGTCGGCCACGTTGCTCGGTTCTATCGCCCCGCGAAGGGTAATGCCAACTTGGTGGCGGAAGGCACGTTTGTCGCCCTGCCGCTCGGCACGTCCTAGGGGGCCGGGAGCCTATCGCGGGCCCAGGCGCGCGCGCCCCGTCCTCGCTCGCCGGACAGCGCCTGGGCGCTCGCGTCCCAGAGCCCTTCCGCCAGCTCTCCGCGCCCCGAGGCGTGCGCCTGCGCCGACAGCGAGATCAGATCCGACAGCTCCGCCACGGCGGGCACGTCGCCCACGGCGGCCAGCCGCGCCAGGCCCAGCGCGTAGAGAGCGTCTCCCGCGAGCAGCCGCAGGTCCTCGTCCATCCCGGCGAAGGCCCGCGGCGTGCCGTAGTGCATGAGGTAGCCCTCGTAGACCGTCTCCAGCACGAATTGGCGCGTGTCGTCCTCGATCCGGCCCGCGAAGCGCGCGGGCCCCGGCTCGTCGACCGCGTAGGCGGCCAGCGCCGGATCGGCGGCGCCCACCAGCTCAGCCAGCGCGCTCATCGCGCGGCCACCTCCGTCAGGGCCTCCCGCGCGGCGGCGAGCGTGCGCTCCACCTCCGCCTCCCTGTGCACGAGCGACGGGAACCAGGCCTCGAACTGCGAGGGCGGCAGGTACACGCCGCGCTCGAGCATGGCGCGGCAGAACGCGGCGTGCGCGTCGAGGTCGCAGGCCGCGGCGCCCGCGTAGTCGCGGACGGGCACCTCGGAGAAGAACAGCGTCAGCAGCCCCGTCGAGTGGGACACCTGGACGGGCACGCCCGCCGCGGCACCCGCCGCGGCGAGGCCCTCGGCCAGCGTCTCGGCGGTCGCGTCCAGGTGGCGGTAGGCGTCCGCGTCCAGCAGCGCCAGCGTGGCGAGTCCCGCGGCCGTGGCGAGTGGATTGCCCGACAGGGTGCCGGCCTGGTAGACCGAGCCGGCGGGCGCCACCCGCTCCATCAGATCGGCGCGGCCGGCGTACGCGGCCGCCGGCAGCCCGCCGCCGATGATCTTGCCGAGCACCGTGAGGTCGGGCGTTATGCGCTCACGCTCCTGCACGCCTCCCCGCGCGACGCGGAACCCCGAGATCACCTCGTCGAACACCAGCAGGGCGCCCGCCCGGGACGTGGCCTCGCGCAGGTGCTCGAGGAAGCCCGGCTCCGGAGGCACGAGGCCCATGTTGGCCGGGTAGGGCTCGCAGATGAGCGCGGCCACCTCGCGCTCGGCGAGGGCGCGCTCAACGGCCTGCCGGTCGTTCCACGGCACCACGATCGTGTCGGCGGCCTGGGCGTCGGTCACGCCGGGACTGGCGGGGATCCCCTGCGTGGCCAGCCCCGAGCCGGCCTCCGCGAGCAGGCCGTCCACATGGCCGTGGTAGGCCCCCGCGAACTTGACCACCGCCGCCCGGCCGGTGGCCGCCCGCGCGAGCCTGATCGCGCTCATGCTGGCCTCGGTACCCGACGAGGTCATCCGCACCATCTCGGCCGACGGCACACGCGCCACGATCTGCTCCGCCAGGTCGCTCTCCGCCTCGGTGGGCGCGCCGTAGCTCGTGCCGCCCGCGGCGGCGGCCGTGACCGCCGCGACCACGTCCGGGTGAGCGTGCCCGGCGGCCAGCGGCCCCCAGGACATGACCCAGTCCAGGTAGCGGTTGCCGTCCACGTCCACGATCTCCGGCCCCTCGCCGCGAGCCATGAACAGCGGGTCGCGGCCGATTGCGCCCATGGCGCGAACCGGGGAGTTGACCCCGCCGGGCATCAGCCGCAGCGCCCGGGCGTAAGCCTCGGCAGAGCGCCGCCCGGACGACGTGCTCAGGAGTGCTCTGCCTCCCACTTGCGGTGCTCGTCGTTGAAGTAGAGAAGGCGGACTTTCTTGAACTCGGTGGACGAGTAGAGCGTGCTGCGCTCCTCGATCCCTGTGGACTCCGCGATCGAGGCGAGGATCGCGTCGCACTCCTCCTTCGAGCGGCCGTGGGCCATCGTGAAGACCGAGTAGGGCCAGTCGGCGTAGGTCGGCCGCTGGTAGCAGTGCGAGATCCCCCGGAACGCGGCCATGGCCGGCCCGATCTCGAGGATCCGGTCGTCCGGGACCTTCCACACGCCCATACCGTTGGCGGAGAAGCCCGCCCGGCGGTGGAAGAGGATGGCCGCGACGCGGCGGAGCGCCCTGCGCTCCTTCATGGACTCGAGATGCTCGAGCAGCTGTGCCTGATCGATGCCGAGGGCGGCGGCAGCCGGCGCGTAGGGCTCCGGAACCACCGGCAGGTCGCCCTGGAGCGTGCGGATCACCGCGTAGTCGAGCTCGGAAAGCTCGATGGCCTCGGGCTCCTCGTAGTCCTCGGCCACGCCCGCGCTGGCGAGCGCGTCGGTGCCCCCCTCCATCTCCAGGTCCATGCGAATCTTGAAGAGGCGGATTGTCGGCAGCTGGCGCACGGACTCGGCGCCGGTGAGCTCCGCGAGCACGTCGAGCGTGCCCTCCAGGCCGAGGCGCGAGCCGGGCTCCACGGCGATCGTGAACCACATGTTGAAGTCGTGGTTGCGCAGGTAGTTGTGGGAGACCCCTGGATGCGAGTTCACGATCTTCGCGGCACGCCAAGGATTGTCCGCGTCGATGCGGGCGGCCACGAGCATCGAGCGGTAGCCGAGCACGCGCGTGTCGAAGATCGGGGTGACCTGGCGGATGATCCGCTCGTCGAGCAGCCGCTGGGTGCGGGTGAGGACCTCCGCCTCGGGCACCTCGGCCAGCTCCGCCACGCGCAGGAACGGCCGCGGCTCGAGCGGGAACCTGCCCTGAAGCAGGTTGAGCAGCTTGCGGTCGAGATCGTCGAGCGGCACCGCGGAGCCGTCCTTGCGGCTCCGCACCTTGGCTACTGAAGCCACTCGGCCACGTCCTTTGCGTGGTAGGTGACCACGATGTCGGCCCCGGCCCGGCGGATGCCGGTGAGCGTCTCGAGCACGGTCGCGCGCTCGTCCACGTAGCCGGCGGCGGCGGCCGCCTTGACCATCGCGTACTCGCCGCTCACGTTGTACGCCGCCACGGGCACGCGGGTGGCCTCCTTCACTCGCCGGATCACGTCGAGGTAGGGCAGGGCGGGCTTGACCATGACGATGTCGGCGCCCTCCTCCACGTCGAGCAGCGCCTCGCGCACCGCCTCGTCCGCGTTGGCGGGATCCATCTGGTAGCTGCGCCTGTCGCCGAACGCCGGGGCGGCGTCGGCCGCCTCGCGGAACGGGCCGTAGAAGGCGGAGGCAAACTTGGCGGAATAGGCCACGATCGGCACGTCCTTGTGGCCCTCGGCGTCGAGCTGGCCGCGGAGGGCTCCCACCCGGCCGTCCATCATGTCGCTCGGCGCGACGGCGTCGGCGCCAGCGGCCGCGTGCGAGTTGGCCGTCTTGGCGAGCAGCTCCAGCGTGACGTCGTTCTCGATCGTGCCGTCGTCGGCCACCACGCCACAGTGGCCGTGCGACGTGTAGCCACAGAGGCATACGTCGGTCATGACCACCAGCTCCGGGTGCGCATCCTTCAGCGCGCGCACCGCCAGCTGCACCACGCCCTCGTCATCGTAGGCGCCGGATCCCTGGAGGTCCTTGTCGGCGGGGAGCCCGAAAAGCAGCACCGCCGGGACGCCGAGGGCGTGCGCTTCACCGGCCTCCTCGACCACGTTCGAGATCGACAGCCGCTCCACGCCGGGCATCGCCTCGACCGGTGTGCGCTCCTCACCCAGCTGGACGAAGAGCGGCAGCACCAGATGCGAGGCGCTGAGCTCCGTCTCGCGGACCATGTCGCGCAGCAGACCGGTCTTGCGCAGGCGCCGCATGCGGGTGGCGGGGAAGGCCATCGGCATTCAGTCTACGGGCCGCCGTCCGAGCGTCGTCTACGCAAACCGGCGCAGACCCACTCGCGCGAGCGCCCCGAACGCAAGTGCCAGCGCGGCCAGGTGCACCACCGGGCCGGCCATGTCGCCGTTGTCGTTCAGGGCGGCATTCAGGGCGTCGAGCGTGGGCTTGAACGGGAACAGCGCCGAGATCGCCCTCGTCACGTCGTAGAGCGCCGGCGCCACCGAGCCCGACGGCACGAGCGCCAGGAACGCGAGCGGCAGCGCGATCATGAACGCGAGCAGGGAGGCGGCCCGCACCTCGCGCGTGAGCGCCCCTATCGCCAGGCCCAGGGCGGCGAAGCCGAGGGCCCCGGCGGCCAGCGCGACGATCCAGAGCGGGAAGCGGCCCCAGTCGAGGTCGACGAACAGCCCCAGCCCCAGCAGCATCAGCAGGCACACGGCCGCCGAGCACACCGCGGCCAGCGTGGCCTTCTCCGCGAGCAGCGCGGAGCGCGACACGAGCCCGCGCACCAGGCGCGGGAAGGCGTTCTCCTCGCGCTCCAGCGCCAGCGTGCCGGCCGCCAGGAGCAGCGTGATGAACATCATCGAGACCGCCACCGCCAGCGCCACGGCGAACGAGCTGAGCGAGTTCCGGCCCCCGTCGAGCGACCGGGCCCTGACCTTGATCGGCTCCCCCACCACCGCGAGCACGTCGTCCGAGAAGGAGAGGTTCTCGCGGGCCAGCTCGGCGAAGCTCACCACGCGGTCGACCTCCGCGCGCTGGGGAGAGTCCGCCGGCAGCTCGCTCTGCGCCTTACGGAGGATCCGCTCGGCTCGCTGGAGGCCGAGGATGCTGATGTCCTGGCCGAGGAAGCGGTAGTCGCCGCCGGTGCTGATCAGGTCGAGCAGGTCGAGTGCCTCCTCGGCCACCCGCTTCGTGAGCGCCGCGTTGGCCTTCTGGACCTGGGACTTGATCGTGTTCTCGACGAACTGGCGCTTGGCGGGGTCCTCGGCGTTGTAGAACACGTCCACCCTGCCGGACTCGAGGCCCGACTGCAGCTTCTCGGTGAGGTCCTTGGGGATCACGATCGCGGCCAGCACATCGCCGTCGCGGACCTTCTGTATCGCCTCCTCGCGGCTCTTTACCTGCACCGGATCGATCGCGTCGAAGAGGCGGCGCCCCTCCTTTGTGATGTCGATCTTCCGGCCGCCGAGTTCGAGCGTGCCGGCCGAGACGGGCAGCTCGTTGTAGAAGGCCACCTCCGGCTTGTCGGGACCGCGCGAGAGCGCGAACCCGATCAGCACCGCGATCACGATCGGGTAGAGCACCAGCATCCCAACCAGCAGCGGCGAGCGCCGCAGGATGCGCAGGTCCTTGACCAGCAGCCAGCGCATCAGTGGCCTTGCTGGTGGAGGAACCTGACGAAGGCGGCCTCGAAGTCGAGGCCATGGGCGCCCACAAGCTGCTCGAGCTCTCGCGGGGAGCCGTCGAAGAGTCGCTCGCCGTCCGCCAGCAGAATCAGCTGCTGGGCGTAACGGTCGGCCTCCTGGACGTTGTGGGTGGCGTAGACGACGGTCGTGCCCTCGGCCGCGAGCCGCAGGATGAACTCCCAGAGCCGCTCGCGCTGGCGCGGATCCAACGCCGCGCTCGGCTCGTCCAGCAGCAGCACCTCGGGCCGCGCGAGCAGGCCGATGGCGATGTTGACGCGCTGGCGGTTGCCTCCGGACAGCGTTCCCACCTGGTCGTGGGCGCGGTCGCGCAGATCCGAGAGCTCGAGCATCCGCTCCACGGTGTCGGCGGGGTCGGGCACGCGCTCGAGCCGCGCGAAGAGGGCCAGGTTCTCGGCCACGGTGAGCTTCCCGTAGAGCCCGGTCTGCTGCGGCACCCAGCCGATGTCCGCCGGGGCCTTCGAGACGGTGCCCTCGTCCGGCCGCTGGATCCCCGCGAGGATCGACAGGAGCGTGGTCTTGCCGGCGCCGTTGGGTCCGATGATCGCCACCAGCTCGCCGCGGCCGGCGGACAGGGACACGCCCTTGAGGGCCTCACGGTCGCCGAAGCGCTTGCGCAGGCCACGGGCCTCGAGCACGGGTTGCGCGCCCAGCGCAGGGCTGCTTTGGGCGGCGCTCGTCTCCACTTCGGCTCAGCTTGGCAGAATCGCCCCGATGAAGCTCCTATTCGTGGGCGACGTGGTGGGCGGCCTCGGCCGGCGCACGCTGGCCTCGCTACTGCCCGGTCTGCGCGACGACCACAAGCTCGACTTCGTGGTCGTGAACGGCGAGAACTCGGCGGGTGGCGTGGGCATCACCGAGAAGACAGCGCGCGAGCTGCTGGAGATGGGCGCCGACGCGATCACACTGGGCAACCACGCCTACCGCCACCGCGAGGTCTACGGGTTTCTCGACCGCGAGGAGCGCATCGTGCGCCCCTCGAACTTCCCCAAGGGGAGCCCGGGCCGCGGCCACACGGTGGTCGAGAGCGGCGGGGCGCGCCTGGGAGTGATCAACCTCTCGGGGCAGCTTTTCCTGGAGGCCGTGCGATCGCCCTTCAGCGAGGTCGACGCGATCCTGTCCACGCTCCGCGGCGAGGCCGACCACGTGCTCGTGGACATGCATGCCGAGGCCACGAGCGAGAAGGTGGCCATCGGCTGGTACCTCGACGGGCGGGTCACCGCCTGCGTGGGTACCCACACCCACGTGCCCACCGCCGACCTGCGGGTGCTGCCCGGCGGCACCGCCTACGTGACCGACGTGGGCATGACCGGCCCCCGCGGCGGAGTGATCGGCGTGAAGCGCGAGCAGGCGCTCGAGCGCTTCCTGACGCTCACCAACGTGCGCTTCGAGACATCCGACGAGGACCCGTGGCTGAACGCGGTGCTAGTCGAGGCCGACTCGGAGGGGCGCGCCACGAGCATCGACCAGCTGCTCCTCCCGGCGCGGCTGTAGCTCGAGCACGGTCAGGGCCACCGCCGCCAGCAGCGCGGCGTCGCGGAGGCACACCAGCGCCACCGGGAACGGCTCGCGGTCCACGAGCTCCGGGTAGAGGCCGGGGAACTCGACCTGCGTGAGCACGGTGGCCAGCGCGACGACGAATGCCAGCGCCCGCAGCCGCCAGGCGAACGCGAGCACACCGAGCGGGACGATCCAGACGAGGTACTGGGGGGACAGCACCCGCCCGAGACAGGCGAACGCCGCCACGGCGCCAAGCGCGGCGAGCACCAACGCCCGGCGGTCGTCGGGCCGGGCGGCGGCCTGGAGCGAGAGCAGGGCCACCAAGGCCAGCATCACCGCCGCGAGCAGCGTGGCCACGGCGTCTGCCGCGGGGTGCTCGAGGCCGTCGGAGCGATGGCTGCCGAGGCCGTCCGCCGCGCCGAGTCCCAGGCCGTCCAACGCATAGACGAACGCTGCCGGTGTGCTCTCCACCTGCACCGGGCGGTCCACCTGGTAGCTGATCGAGTCGCGGAAGCCGTCCGCGGAGGCGGCGATGGCGAACGCCGCCACCAGGACGATCGTGCCGGCCAGCGCGACGCCGGCCTCGAAGGCGGCACGCCGCCCGTCGCGCGCTCCGATCCAGGCCAGGATCACCGGCGCGGCCACGAGCGGGAAGCCCTTGGTCATCACCGCCACTCCCAGCACCGCCAGTCCCAGCCGCGGCCGCGCCGCCACCACCAGCCACAGCGCCAGGAGCATCAGCGCGACCGGGGCGAGATCGAAGTGCGTGCGCAGCATCGCGCCGCAGAGCAGCGGCATCGCCGCGGCCGCCAGCAGCGCCCGGCGCCGGTCGCCTCCGGTTCGGGCCGCCAGCGCGCCGCAGAGCACCACCACCGCGGCCGCGAGCAGGAGCGTCCAGCCCGCGAACGCCCAGCGGAAGGCCTCCTCGCCGGTGCCGATCAGACCGGGCAGCACGATCGCCGGTGCGGCGAGCGGCGGGTACTCGAAGAACTGCTCCCGATAGGGGAGCTCGCCGCGCAGGACCGGCTCGGCGAACGTCCGGTACACGTACAGGTCGTTCACGCTGTCGTCCGAGAACGGCGGCACCCACAGGATCACCGCCCAGCCCGCCACGAGCAGGGCCAGCGCCGGAACCAGCAGCCGCCTCAAGCGACCACTGCCTCCCGCTCGCGGGCCGGCTCGGCTGTCCACTCGTCCTGCGGCCGCTCCCGATACGCGCCGAGGGAGGTGACTAGGAGGAAGGGCAGGAACCAGACCACGTACAGGTAGAACCAGTGGGTGGCGGCGATCTGCAGCGCGATCAGCACGGCGGCCCCGAGCGCCGCCATCTGCCGTGGCCCGCGCTCGCGCGGGAAGAAGGCCAGCGCCAGCGCCAGGCCCCCTGCCGCCAGCTTGACCAGCGTGTGCACCCACTCGATCGAGGTCTGGCCCCAGATGCTGAACGGCGAGGGCCGCGACACCTGGTAGCCGAGGGTCCTGTCGTACAGCTCGCGCGGCCCGCCCTCCGGCACGAACGGGATCACGGCCGCCGCGATCACAGCCACAAGCGCCAGCGCGTACACCACCGGGCGACTGCGGCCACGGGCCGGATAGACCGCGAACAGCGGAGCCAGGGCAAGCGGAACGAACTTGGACGCGGCACCGGCGCCAACCGCGGCCGCGCGCGCCACGGCGGCCAGGCGCGTGCGCGCCGGAGAGATCGTGAGCGCGAGCATCGCCAGGACGCACGCCAGCGCCACCAGCGAGTCGTTCGAGTTCGTCTCGAGCACGAACGCCGTGTACGGGAACGCGGCCCATGCGTACGCCAGCGCCAGCCCGAGCAGCCGCCCGTCGCGGCCGGGGCGAAGCCGCATGCCGAGGAGCATCAGGCCGCCCACCACCAGCAGGTCGAAGAAGATGGCGGCCCCTCGCGCGGCGGGCAGGTCGTCCCAGCTCCCGCTCCAGGGCAGTGCCTGCTCGAAGGGGACGTAGGCGAGGTAGTTGAGCGGACCGTAGGTGTCCCCTCGCTCCACGTCGGTGGAGAACCCCTCGCCGTAGAGCTGATCGCCGTCGACCACGCGGTCGGCCCCGATCACGCCCGCGTAGCCCACGTCGATGACATTCGAGTCCACCACGTTCAGCCCGATCCGGAACGAGAGGAGGAACACGAGACCGATCACGAGCGCCTTCGCGGGCAGATGCGGGATCAGCGGCCCCGGCCGCTCGCGTGGCCGCAGGCCGGCCCACAGCGTCCTCAGCAGGAGGTAGCCCAGCACGGGATACACGAGCGGCACCGATGTCTCGATGTCGCCGCGGTTGAAGTACACGTGCGACACGCCGAACGCGAGCAGCACGAGCAGGTCGAGGTGGATCAGCCGGAAGGGCCGGCGCAGGTTCAGGAACGGCGCCAGGAAGAAGATGCAGAGCGGCAGCCAGACGTACGGCGCGTTGAGCTTGCGGCCGAACGCCCCCTCGTAGCCGCGCGCCATCGTCCACGCCACCTGGTCGCCCGTCCACTGCTCGAGCAGGGCGCCGCTGCGGTCGTCCACCTGGACCTGCACCAGCTGCTCGCCGTCGCGGAAGAAGCTGACCTGCCAGCGCCCGGGGCCCTTGATGTAGGCGGTCGGGTCGAGGCGGCCGCCGCGGCGCTCCTCGCTCACGACCTTGTCGCCGCGCTCGGCGAGCCCGATGACCTGTTCGGCGCTGCGCTCGAAGAAGCGCGGCGGCTCGGTCTGGGATGCCGGCTGGCGCAGCTCTGCCGCGAACGCCGGCGTAGCCCCGACGAGCGCGACGCAGAGCGCCGCTGCCAACGCGGCCCTCAGTCCCGCGACACCTCGATGGCGAAGCTCCAAATCTTGTTCCCGATGAAGTTGAGGGGAGTGGACACCGCAATGGCGATTGCCTGCGCGGGCACCTCGGCCATTCCACCCACGGTCACGAGCACCTGCAGGATCGTGGCCGCCACGACGAACGCGACAATGCTCACGGCGAAGAATCGGGCCGCCTGGAAGCCGGCGCGACCGCCGCGGGCCGCGAAGGTCCAGTGCCGGTTCCACCAGAAGTTGTTGACCACGGCCACCACGAACGCCGCGGTGGCCGCCACCAGGTGGTGGGCGTCGAAGCCCTCGACGCAGGCGGCGAAGACGGCCAGGTTGACCACGTAGCCAGACCCGCCGACAGCGCAGAACTTGGCCAGCTGAACCCAGTTGGACGCCTTGCCCATGCCCGCGCGCACGCGAACGTGTATCGCGTGCGGGCGGCGCGCGGCGGTCGCCTCGCCCTCGTCGCTCATCGACTCACCGTACACGGAAGTGCTCGAGCACCAGGGGGGTTACGTCGGTCAGCGACCACGTCTCGCGGGCGGGCGCGTCCACTCCGCAGAGCAGCAGCACGCCCTCCGAGTCGTCGCGGTGGAGCGAGCCGTGGCTGCCTCCGCCCACGTGGTCGGAGCCGCCCCAGTCGACGAACTCGTACGACGGCGTGGCCGACACGAGCACGTCGCCGGCGTGGGGGCACTCGAGCGCCGACCAGAGCCGCCCGAGGGCGTCCGGGTACTCAGGGCTGCTCATCCGGCCGTTCGCGACCGCCAGGTCCAGCGCGGCCAGGTCGCCCTCCACGGTCCAGGCCTCTCCGCGGGCGTCCACCACGTCGCCGCCCGGCCTGAACGAGAGCTGCCCGCGGCCGGAGGTCACGGCGGCCGATCCGTTCTCGCGGTGGACCACGAGGTCCACCCCTTCGAGGTCCTTGAGCACCTCGACGGTCCGCGGGACCAGCTCGTCGCGTCGCTCCTCGTCGAGCACGTAGATCATCGCCGAGCGCGCCGCCGGACACACCGCCAGCTCGGCCTCGGTGGGCGCGGGGTCAGACGGGTGGAGCACGCGCCAGGAGTCGAACGCCTCGGCGAGGTTCACCCGCTCCTCCACGCTCGTCTGCGAGTGGTCCGACATCACGATCACAGCGTGCTTCTCCAGGAACGCGTCCACCCCTCCGGCCACGTGCATGATCCGCTCGAGCGCGCGATCCGCCTCGGCTATCGAACGCACCTGACCGTCGGGGCCGGCCTTGTGCGAGTAACTGTCGTTGTCGGGAAGCGAGAACAGCATGAAGTCGAAGAGGTCGTGCTCCACGAGGTACGCCCCCACGCAGCCCGTGTGGCGGTCGCGCTGGCCCGGCATCGCGAGCGCGGACCTGCAGCCGGTGTCGCGCGAGTCGAATAGGTCCGCGTAGAAGAGCTCGCGGGCGCCGTAGACCGCGTGGCGGAACTGCGCCGCCTCGGCGATGCGCCGGTAGACGCTCGCTCCTGACGGCTCGTGCCGGGTACGGCCGCGGTAGATCAGCCAGGTGGTGCAGGCCGTGCGGAGCCCCGCGTCGTCCAGGTGCTCGAAGACGGTCTTCCGGCCCCGGCTCAGGTGGGCCATGTTCATGTTGTAAACCGTGTCGAACAGGGAGCGGACGACGCCGAAGGCGCGCGTGGCCTGGAACGACGAGCCGTACTCGACGTAGCGCTCCTCGCCGCGGTGGTACCAGTTCATCGAGGGGATGTGGTGCTCCGCCGGGCCCGTGCCGGTGGCGATCGCGGCGGAGGCCACCGGCGTAACCGAGGGGAACGTGGACACACAGTCGCGCACGTAGGTGCCGCGCTCGCGGAGCGCGGCGAGGGCCGGCGCGCGCCCCTCCTCGATCGCAAGATCGAGCATCTCCGGCTTGAGCGCGTCGATGATCGCCAGGACCAGCTTCTTGGGCTCGGCCACGAGCTGGTCGATCCCTAGCGGAGTATCCGCAGGCCGGCGTACTTCTCGCCCTCGCGTCGCCGGCTTCCGAAGAGCAGCACCACGAAGCCGATCAGCGCCACGAACGAGAGCGGGGGCACGAACACGGCCACGGCCGCGAGCAACAGGGCCGCCAGGTCCGCGTACACGACCAAGAGCCCGGCCGCGCCCGCGTCCAGGCGGCGCCGGGCGCGCTGGACGAGCCCGCCCACCGCCAGCCCGGCGATCACGGCGCAGACGGGTCCCGCCACCAGGCCGAGGATCACTCCGTGACCACCGTCGGCGAGCGACCCGGCGAACATGAGCGCGCCGAGCACCGCGGCGAGCGCCAGCAGGGCCAGATCGAGCGGAGAGCGCTGGTCGCCGCTCGCCGCCGGGCGATCGAGGATGTAGGCGAGCAGCCCGAGCGCCACCACCGCTCCGAGGAACGCCGGCGACTCGAGGAAGCTCCAGTCGGTGCCGTCGAAGTCGATGCCCACGTCGCCGCGCGCGAGCGCCCCCGCCAGAAGCGTGGGAAGGAACGGTCTTACGCCGCTCGCGCCGGCCAGGCCGGCGCCAGTGCCGATGTCCATGAAGAGGCTCATGAGCGCATCCGCCGGGCGGTACCCTGCGGGCGCATGACGATAGACCAGCCGGCAGGGCAGGGTCGGGCAGCGGCGAACGGGTCGGCGTGAGCTTTTCCCGCGACCTCGAGCGCTATTCGGGCCTGTTCGCGTCGCGCACCAGGGTCATGAAGTCCTCCGCCATGCGGGACCTGATGGCCATCACCGCCCGGCCCGACGTGATCTCGCTGGCCGGCGGCCTTCCCGACACGAGCACCTTCCCCCCGGAGTCGTTCGCGGCGGCCACCAGGCGGATCGCCGAGGAGTCCTGCGCGCGGGCGCTCCAGTACGGACCCACCGAGGGCCTCGACGAGACCAAGGCCTGCATCGTCGAGGCCATGGCCGCCGAGGGCATGCGGGTGGACGGAGACGATCTGATCGTGACCACCGGCGGCCAGCAGGTGATCGACCTGGTGACCAAGGTGCTGATCGATCCGGGCGACGTGGTGATCGCCGAGGGGCCCACCTACCCGGGCGCCGTGCCCGTGTTCTCCTCCTACCAGGCCGACGTGGTCCAGATCGACATGGACTCGGAGGGCATGCGGGTGGACCTGCTCGAGAGCACGCTCGACCGGCTCGAGCGCGACGGCCGCACGCCGAAGTTCGTCTACACGGTGCCGACGTTCCAGAACCCCGCTGGAGTGACCATGTCGGCGCCCCGCCGCAAGCGCCTGGTGGAGGTGGCGCGGGAGCGCGAGCTGCTCGTGCTCGAGGACAACCCGTACGGCCTGCTCCGCTACGAGGGCCCGCGACCGGAGCCGCTGTACGCGCTGGACGGCGGTGTCTACGTGATGTACCTCGGCACGTTCTCGAAGACGCTCTCGCCGGGCATCAGGCTTGGCTGGGTGGCCGCGCCCGGCCCGGTGCTCGAGAAGATCAACCTCGGCAAGCAGGCCACGGACCTCTGCACCTCGACGCTCTCGCAGCTGATGGTGCAGGCGTACTTCGAGCAGGGCCACTGGCCGGAGTACGTGGCGTCGCTCGTGGAGCTCTACCGCGGCCGGCGCGACACGATGCTCGACGCCCTCGCCGAGCACTTCCCGCCCCAGGCCGAGTGGACCCACCCGGCCGGCGGCCTCTTCGTCTGGGTCACCCTCCCCGACTTCATCGACACCACCGACCTGCTGGCGCGGGCGCTGCGGGAGAACGTGGCCTTCGTGCCCGGCGAGGCCGCGTACCTCGACGGCCGCGGGCGCAACTCGCTCCGGCTCAGCTTCTCCGTGTGCGGCCACGACGAGATCCGCGAGGGGATTCGCCGGATCGGCGAAGTGGTGACCGAGCAGGTGGAGCTCTACGGAACGCTCACCGGCGTGCGGGCGCCCGCACGCGAGGCGCCTGCCGCCGATCCGGGCGAGAGCGACGCGAACGCGGGCGGCGGGAATGTCCTGCCGCTCCCCTCCGCCATGGACCGCGAGCTCCGCGCCAGGCGCAAGTGAGCCGCGTGGTGGTGCTCAAGGGGGGCCGCTCGCTCGAGCGGTCGGTCTCGCTGCGCTCGGGCGCGCGGGTGGAGGACGCACTGCTCCGGCTGGGCCACATCGTGGTGCCCATCGACGTCTCGACGGATCTGATGCCCCGCCTGCGCGACGCGGGCGCGGACGTGGCGTTCGTGGCGATGCACGGCCGCGACGGCGAGGACGGCACCATCCAGGAGCTGCTCGAGCTGGCCGGGCTGCCCTACACCGGGTCGGGGCCGGCGGCGTGCGCCCGCGCCACGGACAAGGTGGTGGCGAAGTACCTCATGCTCGAGGCAGGCATCCCGACGCCGCCCTTCTTCGCCTTCAACGAGACGGCGTTCCGCGAGCTCGGCGCGGCTGACGCGCTCCCCGCCATCTCGGAGCGGCTCGCGTTCCCGATCGTCGTGAAGCCCGCGAGTGGCGGCTCCGCGCTCGGGATCAAGTTCGCTCGCACCGCCGAGGACGTGCCCGCGGCGATCGTGGCCGCGTTCTCATACGACTCGAAGGTGCTGCTCGAGCGCTACGTGAAGGGACGCGACCTGGCCGTGTCGA
The DNA here is from genome assembly GCA_963811055.1 of uncultured Thermoleophilaceae bacterium. GTDB lineage: Bacteria > Actinomycetota > Thermoleophilia > Solirubrobacterales > Thermoleophilaceae > JACVRW01. The sequence goes on along the minus strand of CAWEPQ010000001.1, from coordinate 680,845 downwards.
TCCTCGACGGCGAGGCGCTCCCGATCGTGGAGGCGGTGCCGCGCGACGAGGCCTTCTACGACTTCGAGGCCCGCTACGAGATCGGGCGCACCGACTTCGTCTGCCCGGCCGACCTGCCTGCCGAGGTGACCGAGCGGGCGCACGAGCTCGCCCTCGCCACCTACCGGATGCTGGGCTGCCGCGGCTTCGCCCGCGTCGATCTGATGCTCGGCGCGGACGCCGAGCCGACCGTGCTCGAGGCCAACCCGATCCCCGGCCTCACGGACACGAGCCTTCTCCCCCAAGCCGCCGAGGCCGCCGGCGTCAGCTTCGACGAGCTCGTGGCGCGAATGCTGCAGCTGGCCTAAGCGCAAGCAGCCGGCTTGGCCGGCTGCGCCGCGACGTTCTCCAAGCAGCCGGCTTGGCCGGCTGCGCCGCGACGTTCTCACTCGTCGCTGGCGAAATCCTCGGGCGTGACGTTGTCGAGGAAGTCCTTGAACTTCTCGACGACTTCCTCGGTGTCCTCGACCTCGTGCTCGAACTCGATCGCAGACTCGGAGATCACGTCCTCGGCGGCGAAGATCGGCGCGCCGGTGCGCACGGCGAGCGCCAGCGCATCGGACGGCCGTGAGTCGATCGGGATCTCACGGCCGTTCAGCTGGAGCGTGACCTCGGCGTAGAACGTGTTCTCGCGGAGCTCGGTCACGGCCACGCGGGTACAGGTGACCTCGAGCTCGGAGAGCACCTCGCTGATCAGGTCGTGGGTCATCGGGCGAGGGGTGTTGGCGCCCTGGAGCTTCATCAGGATCGCGGCTGCCTCGGGGTGCCCGATCCAAATCGGGAGGAACTTGTTGCCGTCGCGGGTCTTCAGAAGCACGATCGGCTGCTTGCCGACCATGTCGAAGCTCACGCCATAGATGACCATCTCCTGCATGCCCTGAGCGACAGTCTAGACGTGGTGGGAAGCGGGGGCGGTAGCCATTCTGAGGAGCTCGCGATGGGCGATCCAGGACTCGAACCTGGGACCTCGTCCTTATCAGAGACGCGCTCTAACCGACTGAGCTAATCGCCCGCGGTGGGCGATTGTAGCGGCGCTTCGGAGCCGTCCGAGGCGCTGGTCAGTCGCCCCGGCGAAGGCCGCGCTGAGCGAACTCGATCGCGGCCGCGGGGCTGGCGAAGGAGAGCTCCACCACGCAGCCCTCACCGCGCCGGCGCACCTTCACGTCGCGCCCGAACGCCGCTCCAAGAGCGTCCTCGGCGGCCGCGAGCGCCTCGGCGAGGTCGGGGTGCACGACGATCGGCCCGCGCTCTCGCGGCGGCGGAGCTCCGGCCTCCTCGCGCGAGCGGCGCTCGGTTTCGCGGACCGACCAGCCCTCGTCGCGGGCGGACCGCGCGAGGTCGCGCCTGCGCTCATGGTCCTTGCAGATCAGGATGGCGCGGCCGTGTCCCTCGCTGAGCTCGCCGCCTTCGATCAGCTCGAGCACCTCCTCCGGGAGGGCGAGCAGGCGAATCAGGTTGGAGATGGCCACGCGGCTGCGCCCGACGCGGCGGCCGACCTCCTCCTTGGTGAGCCCGAGGTCATCGACGAGCATCGCGCAGGCGCGCGCCTCCTCGACGGCGTTGAGGTCCTCGCGCGCCATGTTCTCCGCGAGCGCGAGGTCGAGCCCCTCCCAGTCCTCGGTGTGGCGCACGACCGCTGGGATCAGGTCGAGCTCGGCCAGGCGTGCCGCGCGCAGGCGCCGCTCACCGGCCACCAGCTGGTAGCGGCCCCCGGCGAGCGGGCGAACCACGATCGGCTGGAGCACGCCGCGGGCGCGTATGGACTCCGCCAGCTCCTCCAGGGAGACGGCGTCGAAGTTCTGGCGCGGCTGATGCGGGTTCGCCTCCACCAGCTCGAGCGGGATCTGCCGGAGCCCCTCGCCGCCGCCCTGTCCGCGCGGAAGGATGGCCGCCAGGCCGCGACCCATGCCGCGGCGCTGGCCCGGGCTGCTGGCCGCGGACTCGCCGCCCTCCTGGCCGCCGGGGTCCGGCGCGTCGATCCCGGGCCAGTCGGGGGCCGACCGCTCAGCCACGCGCGGCCACTTCCTTGGCGAGCTTCAGGTAGGCAGCCGTGCCCGCGCTGTGGGGCGCGTGGCGCAACGCCGGGACACCGAAGCTCGGGGCCTCTCCCAGTCTGACGTTGCGGGGGATCACCGTGTCGAACACAAGCTCGGGGAAGTGCTCGCGAACCTCGCGTTCCACGTCGCGCCCGAGTCGCGTGCGCGCGTCATGCATGGTCAGGATCATTCCCGAGATGGTGAGCCGGGGGTTGAGCTCGCGCTGGATCAATCCGAGCGTGTCGAGCAGCCCGGCCAGGCCCTCGAGGGCGAAGTACTCCGTCTGCACCGGCACGATCACGCTGTCGGCCGCCACCAGCGCGTTGACGGTCAGCGGGCCGAGCGAGGGCGGGCAGTCGAGCAGCGTCAGCAGGTAGCGCTCGCGGACCGCGCCCAGGCGCTCGCGGAGGCAGGTCTCCGATCCCGCGATGCGCGGCAGCTCGACATTCGCGCCCGCGAGCTCGGGCGTGGAGGGCACGAGGTCGAGCCGCTCCGGGCCAGCCGGCGTGGCCGCGGCGTCGAGGTCCAGCTTGCCGGAGAGGCAGTCGTAGACGTTCGGGCTCGAGTCCTTGGGATGCCCGAGCGCGACGGTGGCGTTGCACTGCGGATCGAGGTCGACGAGAAGGGTCGGATACCCCGCGTCGGCGACGCTGGCGCCGAGGTTCACCGCGGTGGTCGTCTTCCCGACTCCGCCCTTCTGGTTGGCGATCGCCACCACGTTGCCCATGCGCGAGCGAGACTAGGTGGCGGCCCGGTCGGAAGCGGGTTTGGTCAGGTTCGTTCGTAGGCGAACCGTCAACCTCCAGGAGACGGTTCGGGCCCGATCAGCTCAGCGGCCGTTTGCGGGCCATTCCGGCGCGCCGGGGGAAGCCCGCCGGCGTGGCCGCCACCTTGCGAATCACGTGCAGGTGGCGGTGCCGGGCGCCCTCGAACGGCACGACCGCGAGAACGCCTTCCGTGCGCATCCCGAGCGCTGTGGCCGCGGCGGCGCCCGAGGCCTCCTCGGCGGGATCCCGCTCCCCCTTCCAGGCGACCAGAACACCGCCCTCGCGCAAGAGCGGCGCCGCGTATTCCTCCAGGAGCGCGAGCGAACCGAGGGCGCGCGCCGTCACCACGTCGTACCCTCCCGCCCCGCCGCCCGCCTCGGCGGGGAGCGACCCCCAATCCTCGACGCGAGCCCGCACGGAGCGCGCGTTCTCGATGGCCGCGGCGGCGGCCAGGCGATCGATCACCACGCACTTGCGGGCAGCCGACTCCACCAGGTCCACCCGGGTCTCCGGCCGAGCCGCCGCGAGCACGAGCCCCGGGAAGCCGGCTCCCGGCCCGAGATCGGCCACCCTGGCCGCGCGGGCCAGCTCGTCCACCTCCAGGCCCGAGAGCCCGTCGGCCACGTGTGCGCGCAGCGCCGCCTCGGGGCTCCGCTCGGTCGTCGGGGGATCGGGCTCCTCCGCAAGCGCCGTCAGGAGCGCCGCGAGGCGGTCCGTGGCACCCGCCGGCAGCGCGTAACGGGCCGCCAGGGCCTCCAGCGGGTCCCGCACAGCGGCCGGCGGCGGGTGCTCCGCGCTAGGCGTCGCGGAACACGGCGAGCGGGCTCACCACGAGCCGCCGGTCGGGCTCGTCGCCCTCACTGTGGGTCTCCACGTCGCCGCGCTCGCTCAGGTAGTTGTGCACGATCTTGCGCTCGGGGGCGCGCATGGGCTCGAGCTCCACGGGCCGGTCCTGCTGGAGCGCGTCCTCCGCGGCGCGATCCGCCATGCGGTGCAGCGCCGCCGCTCGCCGCTCGCGGTACCCGGCCGCGTCGACCGTGACCTGCTTGCGGCCCTCGCCGCCGCGGAACGCGGCCCGGTACACGATGTGCTGGAGCGCGTCGATGGTGGCGCCGTGCTTGCCGATCAGCAGGCCGAGATCCTCGCCGTTGACGGTCGCCCGGATCTCGTCGTCGGTCTCGTCCACGTCGATCGAGGCCTCGAGGCCCAGCGAGTGAACGGTGCGCGACACAAGTGCCCGCACCCGCTCGGCCGGCTCCTCCGGAAGCTCCTCGGCGGCCGCCTGCCACGCGTCGGGATCCACCTTGGCGCGTACGCGCACGGGGCCGTCGTCCGGGCCGTCCAGCACCTCGAACGTCACGCAGTCGGCGGTGACTCCCGGGAAGCGCGGCTCGAGCTCCTTCATCGCCGTCCACTTGGCCTCGCCGGCGCTCGCGCCGGACGCCTCGGCCATCAGGTCCTGCGGCTCCTCGATCGAAGGCATCTGCTCTCTTCGCCTCAGCGCCGGCGCCCGGAGCGCTTCTTCTTGCGCCGCGGGTTGGGCGGCGGCTTGCCGGCGGCACCGTTGCCGTCGCCGCCCTTGGCCACGACGGCCTTGGCGGGGCTCTGCTTGCCCGGCTTGCCCGGGCGCTTCTCGGCGCCGTCGTCGGTGGGAGGCGGCTTGCCGCGCGCCGGTTTGTTCCCGTCGTCGTCGCCGGACAGGTCCCGCGGCGGCGGCTTGGGGTAGAGCTTCTTGACGAGCAGCTGCTGGCCGATCGTCCACACGTTGGTGGTGATCCAGTACACGATCAGCCCGGCCTGGAAGTTCACGATGAAGATCGCGAACACGAAGGGGAGGGCCAGCATGATCCGCCGCTGCGTGGGGTCGGCGCTGAGCGCCGTCACCAGGCTGGCCGCGAGCTGGGTCCCGATGTAGAGGACGATGAGCACGCCCATCAGCCACGGGTCGGAGACCGTCTTCGCGAGGTCGTCGATCGCGTAGAAGCCCGGGTTCGAGGCGATGTCCGCCTTGAACTCAGGGGAGCGCAGGAGGTAGAAGAGTGAGATGAAGAAGGGGATCTGCAGCAGCAGCGGGAGGCACGACCCCAGCGGGTTGACCTTCTCGCGCTGGTAGAAGGCCATGACCTCCTGGTTCATCCGCTGGCGGTCGTCCTTGTAGCGCTCCTGGATCTTCTTGATCTCCGGCTGGAGCGTCTGCAGGCGCTGCATCGACTTCACGCCCTTGAACGTGAGCGGCAGGATGAACAGCCGGACCGTGAAGGTCAGCAGGATGATCGAGTAGCCCCAACTGTTCGGGAAGTCCCCGATCAGGTCGTGCCAGAACTCGAGCACCGCCTGGCAGGCATCGATCAGCGGCTGGAGGACGTTGGCTATATGGGTGCGCATGGGCTAGGCGCTCGACCGCGACCGGAACAGCGTCTGATCCTCGACGAAGTCCACCCCGCCGTGACTCCACGGGTTGCACCGGATCAGGCGCCAGGCCGCCAGCACGCCTCCCCGGAGCACGCCGTGACGACGGACCGCCTCCACGGCGTAGGCCGAGCAGGACGGATGGTACTTACAGCGGCGCGGCAACCCCGGTGAGATCGCGCTGCGGTAGAAGCGGATCGGCGCCACCGCGATCTGGCGGAGCGCGGTCATCCCGGCTCGCCTCCCGAGGTCAGGCCGGCGTCGTGGAGCACGGTGCCCAGTGCCTCCTCGATCGCGGTGCCACCTCCCTCGCGCGCGAGCTCCCCCGCGGCGGGACGGGCGACGATCACGAAGTCCAGGCCGTCGGGCAGAGCCTCGGCGCGCGCCCAGAAGGCCTCGCGCAGGAGCCGCTTGACGCGGTTGCGCTCCACCGCGCCGCCCAGCTTGCGACCTACGGACACGCCCAGCCGCGGCGACTCGGCGTCCGAGCGCGGGAACGCGTAGACCACGAGGTGGCGGCTGGCGTGCGAGCGCCCCTCGCGGTAGACCCGGTCGAACTCGCCGCTACGAGAAAGCCTGCGGCGCCTGCGACGCGCGCGGTCGGCCACCAGAGGCCTACGGCGTCAGCCGCTTGCGGCCCTTGCCCCGGCGGCGCATGAGCACCCGCCGGCCGGCGCGCGTGCTCATGCGTGCACGGAAGCCGTGGCTGCGGGCGCGCTTGCGCTTCTTGGGCTGATAGGTGCGCTTCATTGGAAAGGGCACGGCCGGCAGGGCAGGCGGGCCATGAGCAGGCGAGGGTACAAGATCGGTGGGCGAGATCACTGTGCATACCCCTGTGGACATCCCCCGCGGAGTGCCTCGCGGGAGCTCGGCCGAGGTGTCGGCAAGCTTTTCGCGCGTTTTGCGGGCTGGTGCCCGAGGGGCCCGTGGAGCCCTTCCAGAGCGCGTGTAGACTCGACCTCGCCGAGGGCAGCGGGCCACATTACGCCGCCAGTCCCTCTCCCAGTAAGAGTCGGAACACAGCCCAGCAAGGAGGGTTGCAACTGCCCGTGTCGGGACAGCTCGAGACGATCTGGCAGGACATCCGCGACCAACTCCGGCGCGAGGTCCCCGACTTCAAGTTCCACATCTGGCTCGAGCCGCTCGAGCCGGCCGGGCTCACCGAGAGCACCCTCTACGTGCGGGCGCCGGAGCACATCCGGACCTCCGTAGCGGAGCGCTATCTCCCCCTGCTGCGGCGTGTGGCCGGCGGCTGCACCGACGGGTCGCTGGTGCTCGAGATCGTGGGCGAGGACTGGAGCTCCGAGCAGAGCGGCCGCCACGCGCACGACGCTCCGAGCGCGGTGGAGGAGCCAGGCCTCAACCCCAAGTTCAGCTTCGAGCAGTTCGTGATCGGCGAGGGCAACCGCTTCGCTCACGCGGCAGCGTTGGCGGCGGCCGAGATGCCCGCCCAGGCCTACAACCCGCTCTTCCTCCATGGTGCGCCGGGCCTCGGCAAGACCCATCTCCTCCACGCCATCGGCAGGTATGTCCACCGCTACGGGGGCGGGCTGCGCGTGCGCTACGCGACGATCGAGGAGTTCACGAGCGAGTTCGTGGGAGCCGTCCGCGAACAGCGCACCGAGGGCTTCAAGCACGGCTTCAGGAGCGCCGACGTGGTGCTCATCGACGACGTCCAGTTCCTCGCCGGCCGCGCGCGCACGAGCGAGGAGTTCTTCCACACCTTCAATGCGCTGCTCGACTCCGGTCGGCAGCTTGTCCTCACCTCCGACCGGCCGCCGGACGAGCTCCCGGAGCTCGAGGACCGGCTGGCAGAGCGCTTCCGGTCCGGGCTGGTGGTGGAGCTCGAGTCGCCCGCTCTCGACGTCCGGGAGGCCATCCTCGCCAAACGAGCCCGCCTCGATGGCGTGGAGGTGGGCGCGGACGTGCTGGCGGAGATCGCCGCGGCGGTCACGAGCAGCGTCCGGGCGCTCGAGGGCGCGCTCATCCGCGTGGTCGCGTATTCCTCGCTCCGCGGTCAGGAGCCCACGCCGGCGCTCGTGCGCCACGTGCTCAAGCGACTGGGCGGCAAGCCCAGCGACGGACCCTGCGGGATCAGCGACATCCTCGATGCCGCCGCGAAAGAGTTCGGGGTCGAACGAGGTGACCTCGTGGCTCGCGACCGCCGCCCGGCGGTGGCCACTGCCCGTCAGGTCGCGATGTTCCTCGCGCGCGAGCTCACCGACCACAGCCTGCCGGAGATCGGCCGCGGTGTGGGTGGGCGCAACCATGCCACCGTGATCCATGCAATCAACCGGGTCGGATCGGCGGTCCTGAGCGATCCAGCCCTGCGGACAGCCGTGGACAACCTACGCAGAGAGCTCGACCGGTCCGCTTGATGGCCGCCCTTACTGCGACAATCAACACCTTCTGCCGCTTCCATCCACAGGCGCGACAGCGCGCTGCAGGGGGGATCGAACCGGTTTGTCCACTTATGGACATGCCCAACAACTCCCAGTCCAGTTAGGAAGAACTTGAAGCTCACCGTTTCCCGTGAAACGTTCCTCGCCCGCCTCGGCGTCGCCGTGCGGGCCGCTTCCACCAGGAGCGCGATCCAGACACTTGCCGGCGTTCTCATCCGCGTAGAGGAGGGATCAGCGGAGCTTCAGGCCACAGATATGGAGCTCGGCCTCCGTGTGAGCCTGGAGCCGGAGTCGTCCACCCCGGGCCAAGCCGTGATCCCGGGCCGCCTCCTCCTGGACGTGGTGCGCTCGCTGCCGAAGGAGGACCTGACGCTGGAGTACCGGAGCGCCCAGCAGGACGTGGAGGTCACGTCCGGTCAGGCGAAATTCCACCTGCGCACGCTGCCGCAGGAAGACTTCCCCAAGCTCCCCGAAGCGCCCACCAGCGGGGTGCTCACCGTGCCTACGCAGGCGTTCGTGGACACGATCGCCCGCGTGGCCCGGGCCGCGTCCAGGGACGAGACACGCCCGCACCTCACCGGTGTCCTCGTGACCGCCAGCGGCCGTGAGCTCCGCATGGTCGCCACGGACTCCTACCGGCTCGGCGTGAAGGAGACCAGCCTGGCCGAGGAGCTCGACGGGTCGCTCGAGGCGAACGTGCCGGCGCGAACGCTGCAGGAGCTCGGCCGTATCGCCGGCGCCGGCGGCTCGGACACCATCGGCGTGGCGGCCCTCGAGAACCAGGTGATCTTCACGGCTGACGGCGTCGTGCTGTCCTCGCGGCTGGTGGAGGGTCGCTTCCCGAACTATCAGCAGCTGCTGCCGGAGTCCTACGAGCACGAGCTCCGCGTGAGCCGCGACGAGCTGCTCGAGGTTGTTCGGCGCGTGGGGCTGCTCGCGCAGAAGAACGCGCCGCTGCGCCTGCGCTTCACCGAGGGCGCCCTCGACGTGTCGGCGCAGACCCCGGACGTGGGCGAGGCCAGCGAGTCGCTCCCCGTGCCGTTCGCCGGCGAGGAGCTCGAGATCGGCTTCAACCCCGAGTTCTTCCGCGAGGGCCTCGAGAGCGCGGAGTCCGACGAGCTCACGCTCAAGCTCATCAGCCCCCTCCGCCCTGGCCTCATCGAGTCGGGCGCCGATGGCGCCAGCTTCCGGTATCTCGTGATGCCGATCCGCCTCAACGTCTAGGACCGCGTGCGCGTCGCCCGCGTCGAGCTGCGGCAGTTCCGCAACTACGACCGGGCGTCGGTGGACCTGCCGGACGGGCTGACAGTGATCTGCGGGCCAAACGGCGCGGGTAAGACCAACCTGCTCGAGGCGGTCTACTTCGCCTGCACGGGCCGTTCGCCGCGTACCGCCAACGAGCGCGAGCTCGTGCGCCGCGGCGAGTCGGTGGCCCGCGTGACTCTCGAGCTCGTCGACGCGGACCGGTCGCACACGCTCGAGGTGGGCTTCGAGCCTGGCGAGCCCAAGCGGGTCGTGCTGGACGGAAGCCCGCTCGACGGCCCCGCCGGACTCGATGCCCGCCCGCCGGTGAGCGTCTTCCTGCCCGAGCGCCTGGAGCTCGTGAAGGGCGCCCCGTCGGCTCGCCGCGCCCACCTCGATCAGCTCGTGGCCGCGCTCTGGCCCTCGCGGGCGGATACCCGGGCGGGCTACTCGCGCGCCCTTGCGCAGCGCAACGCGCTGCTCGCGCGGGTCCGGGCGAGGGCGGCACCGATCGACGGGCTGGGCGCCTGGGACCGGGAGCTCGCCCGTCAGGGCCTCCAGCTGATGGCGGACCGCCGCGAGGCCGTGGATGGCATGCGCGCCGGATTTGCGGACCTGGCCGGGCGCCTGGGGCTGCCCGGGGAGGCCGAGCTGCGCTACCGCCCGCGCTCCCAGGCGTCGTCGCCGGAGGAGCTCGTGGCCGAGCTCGACGAGCGGCGGGCCGCGGACATCGAGCGCGGCTTCACCGTCCACGGGCCGCACCGGGACGAGATCCAGCTCCTGCTGGACGGGCTGGCGCTGCGTTCCTACGGCTCCCAGGGCCAGCAGCGCGTGGCGCTCCTCGCCCTGCTCTTCGCGGAGCGCGAGCTGCTCTCCGAGCGCCGCGGGCGGGCGCCGCTGATGCTGCTCGACGACGTGATGTCGGAACTGGACGCCGACCGCCGCGAGCTGCTGGCGGACCTGCTGCGCTCCGGCGGCCAGGCGCTGGTGACCGCCACCGAGCCGACGCATGTGCCTGGCGCCGAGAGCATGGCCGTGCAGGTGGAGGGCGGACGCATCCAGGGGCCGAGCGGGGCGCTGGCGGCATGAGGCGCCTGGCGCCGAGGTCGCTCGCGTCCGTCCTCGAGGGTGCCCTGGCCGGCGCGCGGCCGCCGACGCTGCTCGCTCGGGTCCAGGCGCTCTGGCCGGGGGTGGCCGGCTCGGCCCTCGCCGCGGCCACCACCCCCGCGGCCGAGCGCGAGGGGGTGGTCACGATCACCTGTGAGTCGTCACTCTGGGCGCACGAGCTCGACCTTCTTCAGCGCGATCTGCTGACCCGTCTGAACGAGGCCCTGGCGCCCTCCGGGCCGGGCTCCGTGGAGCGTCTTCGCTTCAACGTAGGTTCGCTGCCGAACGATCACTGAGTGATCGCGGGGCGCTGTTCGCCTCAAGCCCGGTTGAACAGCCGCTTTTTTGTGCGATTTGCGGGGATTTTGTAGCACAAATGAGCGTCCGGTGAGGGGGGTAGCCTGCTAATATTCAAGGCGGTCTTATGGAGCGCCCCGGCCCGCGTCCGAGAGTGGCGAGGCACCGGGGCCTTTTCACGCAATCGGCAGACGGAAGGCACGGCTTGGCGAAGAAGTCGGCGAAGGACGAGGCTGCGCGCAAGCAGATCGATTCGAACTACGGCGCGCAGGACATCACGGTCCTCGAAGGACTGGAGGCGGTACGCAAGCGGCCCGGTATGTACATCGGGTCGACGGGCGCCCGCGGCCTCCACCACCTGATCTACGAGGTGGTCGACAACGCGGTGGACGAGGCGCTGGCCGGCGAGGCCGACGTCGTCGAGATCGTCATCCACCCCGACAACAGCGTCACCGTGACCGACAACGGCCGCGGCATTCCCGTCGGGACCATGGAGAAGGAGGGCCGGCCCGCCGCCGAGGTGGTCCTCACGGTCCTCCACGCGGGCGGCAAGTTCGGCGAGGGCGGCGGATACAAGGTGTCCGGTGGCCTCCACGGCGTCGGCGTCTCGGTGGTCAACGCGCTCTCCGAGCGTCTCGCACTGACGATCTGGCGCGAGGGCAACGAGTGGACCCAACCCTACGAGCGCGGCACGCCGATGGGCGCGCTCGCCAAGGGCCCCGAGTCGGACAGGCACGGGACGAGCATCACCTTCCTGCCCGACCTCGAGATCTTCGAGACGATCGACTACGACCGGACCGTCCTCGAGCAGCGCTTCCGCGAGATGGCGTTCCTCACGCGCGGCCTCAAGATCGACTTCCGCGACGAGCGCGGTGAGCGCTTCGAGACGAGCTTCCAGTACGACGGCGGCATCGTCGACTTCGTCAAGTACCTCCACTCGCAGGGCACCCGCGAGCCGCTCCATCCCAAGATCGTCTACGTCCAGGACGTCAGCGACGTCGGCGAGGTGGAGGTGGCACTCCAGTGGAACAACTCCTACCAGGAGGCGCTCCTCTCGTTCGCCAACAACATCAACACGCACGAGGGCGGCACGCACCTGTCGGGTTTCCGCTCGGCCCTCACCAGCACGATCAACAACTACGCCCGCTCGACCGGTGAGCTCAAGGAGAAGGACCAGAACCTCCAGGGCGAGGACGTCCGCGAGGGCCTCACGGCCATCATCTCCGTGAAGCTGCGGGAGCCGCAGTTCGAGGGGCAGACGAAGACGAAGCTCGGCAATCCGCCGATCGCCGGCTTCGTACAGGCTGCCGTCAACAAGGGGCTCGCCGAGTTCCTCGAGGAGAACCCCTCCGACGGTCGTACGGTGATCCGCAAGTCCGTCGAGTCAGCGCATGCTCGTGACGCCGCTCGCAAGGCGCGCGACCTGACCCGCCGCAAGTCGGCGCTCGAGAACTCCACACTGCCCGGGAAGCTCGCCGACTGCTCGGTGCGCGACCCCGCGCTCGCGGAGATCTTCATCGTGGAGGGCGACTCAGCCGGCGGCTCGGCGAAGGCCGGCCGCAACCGCAACACCCAGGCGATCCTGCCGCTCCGCGGCAAGATCATCAACGTCGAGAAGAACCGCATCGACAAGGTCCTCTCCAACAAGGAGATCCAGGCCCTCATCACGGCGATCGGCACCGGGATCCGCGAGGAGTTCGACCTCGAGAAGGCCCGCTACCACAAGGTCATCCTCATGACCGACGCCGACGTGGACGGGGCACACATCCGCACGCTCGTGCTGACCTTCCTCTACCGCGAGATGCCCGAGCTGATCGACGCCGGCTACGTGTACATCGCCAAGCCGCCGCTCTACAAGGTCAAGTCGGGCAAGCAGGACGTGTACATCGAGAAGGAGTCCGAGCTCGAGGAAGTGCTGCTGCGCGACAAGCTCGAGCTGATGGAGGTGCACGACCGCGAGCGCCAGAAGTTCGAGCTCACCCACGCCCGCTGGCAGCGCTACGGCCGTGTGCTCAAGCAGTACGAGGGCTGGGCGTCGGCGCTGCGTGCCGAGTTCGGCCACGACACGGTGACCTTCCTCGAGGAGTCCAACATCCTCGACGATGGGATCACGGACATCGAGGGCGTCATCGGCCTGCTCAACGGCGAGGACCCCGAGGGCGAGCCATACGAGACGTCGCTCGTCTCGCAGAGCGAGCACAGAGGTCGTGGCCCGCGTGATCGAGCGCAAGACCGGCACGGCCCAGAGCTACCGACTGAAGCGCACCATGTTCGACGCCACCGAGTACGCCGGCTTCGTGAAGATGCACGCCGAGCTCAAGACGATGGCGGGCACGCCGCCGTTCGATGTCGTGCTGGGCAAGCGCGACGCCAGGGCGCTCTCGTTCGAGGACCTGCGCTCACGCGTGCTCGAGGTCGCACGCGACGGCGTCCCGCTCCAGCGCTTCAAGGGACTCGGCGAGATGAATGCCGACCAGCTCGCGGACACGACCATGGACCCCGAGCAGCGGACCCTCCAACTCGTGACGATCGACGACGCCAGCGGCGCCGACCAGATCTTCTCGATGCTGATGGGCGACGCCGTGGAGCCGCGCCGCGCCTTCATCGAGGCGCATGCCACTGAAGTGACGAACCTAGACGTCTGATCGGAGTAGCGCCTGATGTCCATTGACCAGCTGACCGGCGGAAACATCGAGCCCCGCGGGCTCGAGGAGGAGATGCGCTCCTCATACCTCGACTACGCCATGAGCGTGATCGTGGGGCGCGCGCTCCCCGATGTCCGGGACGGGCTCAAGCCCGTGCACAGGCGCGTCCTGTTCTCGATGCACGAGGCCGGCCTGCAGCCGAACCGCCCCTTCCGCAAGGCCTCGCGCGTGGTCGGCGACGTGATGGGCCAGTTCCACCCGCACGGCGACTCCGCCATCTACGACACGCTGGTGCGCCTCGGCCAGGACTTCGCGATGCGCTATCCGCTGGTCGAGCCGCAGGGGAACTTCGGCTCGATCGACAACGACCCGGCGGCCGCGATGCGGTACACCGAGGCGCGCCTCTCGCGCCTGGCCACCGAGATGCTCCGCGACATCGACGCGGACACCGTCGACTTCGGCCCGAACTACGACGAGTCGCGCCAGGAGCCGCTGGTGCTCCCGTCGCGCTTCCCGAACCTGCTCGTCAACGGTGCCTCCGGCATCGCGGTCGGGATGGCCACCAACATCCCCCCGCACAACCTGCGCGAGTCGATCGACGCGGTGGTTGCCTACATCGACGACCCCGACATCGACGTCGACGGCCTGATGAAGCACATCAAGGGCCCCGACTTCCCCACCGGCGGCATCATCGTCGGGCACGGCGGCATCCGCGAGGCCTACGAGACCGGTCGCGGCCGCGTGGTCATCCGCGGCAAGGCGCACATCGAGCCGATGGAGCGCGGCAAGGAGCGCATCATCGTCACCGAGATGCCCTACCAGGTGCCCAAGGGCGACGGGCGCGGGGACGGCAGCGGCCTGATCAAGAAGATCGCCGAGCAGGTCCAGAACGAGCGCATCAAGGAGATCTCCGACCTCCGCGACGAGTCCGACCGGTCGGGCATCCGGCTCGTGATCGAGCTCAAGCGCGACGTGCTGCCCAAGGTCGCGCTCAACAAGCTCTACAAGCACACGCCGCTCCAGACGACCTTCGGCGTGAACATGGTCGCGCTCGTGGACGGTGTCCCGCGCACGATCGGGCTGCTGCCGATCGTCAAGAACTACGTCGACCACCAGCGCGAGGTCATCGTCCGGCGCACACAGCACGAGCTGAGCGAGCGCGAGGCGCGGCTGCACATCCTCGAGGGCCTCCTCGTCGCGATCGCCGACATCGACGCGGTGATCAACCTGATCCGCTCCTCGACCGATCCCGACGCCGCCCGCGACGGCCTGATGGACACGTTCAAGCTCTCGCGCATCCAGGCGCAGGCGATCCTGGACATGCGCCTCGCCCGCCTGACGGCGCTCGAGGCGGACAAGGTCAAGCAGGAGCACGCCGACACGCTCGAGCGCATCAAGGAGCTCCGCACGCTGCTCGGCGACGAGACCATGGTCATGGGTCTCATCAAGGAGGAGCTGCTCGAGATCCGCGAGCGCTACGGCGACGAGCGGCGCACGCAGATCACCCACTCCGAGGACGAGATCGACATCGAGGACCTGATCGCCGACCAGCAGATGGTCATCGCGATCACGCACTCGGGCTACATCAAGTCGCTGCCGCTCGCCACGTACCGCCAGCAGAAGCGCGGCGGCGTGGGCGTCACCGGCATGGACATGAAGGACGAGGACTACATCGAGCACCTCTTCGTGTGCTCGACGCACGACTACCTCCTCTTCTTCACCAACCGCGGCAAGGTCTACCGCCAGAAGGTCTATGAGCTACCGGAGGCCCAGCGCACGGCCAAGGGCCGGGCACTCGTGAACATCCTCCCGCTACGCGAGGGCGAGCGCGTGCAGTCGGTCCAGGCCACGCGCGACTTCACCGAGGGCAAGTACCTCGTGTTCGCGACACGCGAGGGCCAGATCAAGAAGACCGAGATGCTCGCCTACAACACGCCGATCAAGGCCGACGGCATCATCGCCATCAAGATCCGCGACGAGGACGAGCTCGTGGCCGTCCGCCGCACCAGCGGCGACGACGACATCATCATGGTCTCGCGCTCCGGCCAGGCGGCCCGCTTCAACGAGGACCGTGTGCGGGCGATGGGCAGGGACACGGGCGGCGTGCGTGGCATGAACATCTCCCGCGGGGACAACTGCGTGCTCGCGATGGACGTGGTCCGCCCGGACACCGAGCTGCTGGTGGTCACCGACGTCGGCTACGGCAAGCGCACACCGATCGAGGACTACCCGGTCAAGGGCCGCGGAGCCATGGGCGTGAAGACGATCGGCCTGACCGAGAAGAAGGGGGGCGTGGCCGCCGCGCTGATCGTGCGCGAGCACCACGACCTCGTGTTCATCTCCCAGAACGGGATGGTCCAGCGGACCGGCGTGAAGGGGGTCTCGAAGCAGGGCCGCGGCGCCCAGGGCGTCCGGCTGATGAACCTGCGCGAGGACGACCGCGTCAGCGCCGTGGCTCTCGTGATGGAGTCTGCGGCGGATACGGGTGCGGAGGTTGCCGAGGAGCTGCCGGATGTGGGCACGGCCGGCGTCGAGGAGCTGGAGGCGGTTGAGGCCGCTGAGGTTGAGGTCGAGGACGTCGACTCGGTCGAAGAGGTCGACGAGTCGGACGAGTAGTTGCTGCTCGCGGGTCCTGTCTCCGGCAGCGTCACCGTTCCAGCTCGCAAGCTCACTGATCCGGTAACCGCCGCCGTCGCCACCCGCTCGACGGGGAGAACCGGCCCCTGTTTTGTAAAGCGATGAGGGACCAACCGAGCCGGCCGTCCCTTCGCCCTTGCTAGCGCTCCTCTTGAGAGCAAGCCTCGTCAGCCGGCCCGCAACGACGAGGGGCGCCCCGAAGAGCGCCCCTCGAACCACATTGCTGCTGGACTGATCGGTGACGTCACTGCGACCGGAGGGACCACTCCCGGCCACGACACCGACGGTGTCCCGGTTGGACTCCGCTAGCGGGGTCCAGCTCCGGTCGTCTAGCGGCCGGACACCTCCAGGGTCCCAAGAATTCTGTCACTCAAAGCTCGGACCACCTCCTTTCCCTGGTCAGGGAATTGAAGCAGACGCGGGGGTCGGGGCACGGCGCCCTGCCGCCGGCCCCTAGGGCGTGGTGGTGGTGTCGGTGTCCTCGTCCGCGGGTGCGTCCTCGAGAGCGTCGAGCCGCTCCCGCACCTGCGTCAGCTGCGTGCCGATCGAGGACAGCTGCTTGTCCTGCCGGGCGGTGACCTTGGTGAGCCGGGCCACGCTCCGCCGCAGCTGGGTGATCGTCGCCGTCTGCGGGACGTTCTCGAGCCGAGTCTCGAGCTGGTCGAGTTGGGTGTTGACGCGCCGCTGGATGCTCCGGGCCTGGGCGCTGGTGTCGGCCAGGCGCTGGTCATCGTCGTCGCTCGCCGTGATGAACGCCAGCACAGCGATGGCGGTTGCGGCCACGGCCCAGACGGCGGCCACCACCAGCCAGCGGCGAAGGCTGCGCAGGTCGTCGACGGTGGCCGGCCTGGCGTCTCCGTCGGGTGGCGGGACGCGGTCTGGCGGCGGCTTGGGCGGCCCGTCGCCGTCCCCGTCACGGGGAGCCGTCGCGCTGGGCGGAGCGACCACCGGTGCGGCCGGCGGGGGGATGGGCGCCGGCGGACGCGCGGGCGGGGTGGCCACGGGCGGCGCCGGGAGCGGCGGGCGGGGTGGGGGCGGCGGATTGACCGGCCGCGGCGGAGGCGGAGGCACGACCGGCTGGCGCGCGGGCGGGTAGCCCTGGGTGGGCGGTGCCGGCGGGAGCGCGGCTCTGGGGGGTGGCGGCGCCGGCGGAGCCGGATGGCGCGACGGAAGGACCGGCCGCCGTCGCCGGCGGCCTGGAAGGGACCAGCGGGCCATCAGGCGGCCACCAGGTACTGCTCCCACGCCGCGGGGATGCTCGGGGTCGCGACGTGGATGAAAACGGTGGAGCTGGGTGCGCGCGGCTTGCTTGCCGGGACCATGTTGGCCTGGCGAGGGAGACGATCGCCCTTGCGCCGGTTGCACGGAGCGCAGCAGGTCACGATGTTGTCCCAGGAGGACGTGCCGCCCTTGGAGCGGGGGATCACGTGGTCCACGGTGAGGTTGCCGCGCTCGTGGCCGCAGTACTGGCAGGTCCAGCGGTCGCGCGCGAAGACCGCCCGCCGCGTGATCTTGCGACGGTGCGCGTCACGAGGGATGCGCACATAGGTCAGGAGCCTGATCACGACGGGCCTGGGCAGACTGAGGCTCTCGGCGTGCAGCGCCCACTCGCCGTGCTCGAGAACCTCGGCTCGATTCTTGAGTATGAGGACGGCGGCGCGGCGCACTGTGCAGACGTTGATTGGCTCGAAGGAAGCGTTCAGGACAAGGACACGGCCAGAGGACCGACCACGCTGCTCAGGCCGACCGGGGCCCGGCAGCGCGCGCACAGGGCCTGGTTCGGAGTCACCCGCCCCGTGGGCCAGCAGCGGTTCTGCGCGTGCCGCCACGTCTCGCCAGTCTAGCCAGGACCCTCTGCCGGTTCGCCGGTTGCCGTGGGATAGGAGCCGAGCACGCGAATCTCCTCGACGCGGGAGCGCAGCGCCGCGAGGGCCTCGCTGACCGGCGGCCGCTCCGCGGCGCCCTCCAGGTCCACGAAGAACATGTAGTGCCCGAGCCGTACGCGCCGCGGCCGGGATTCGATCCGGGTGAGGTTCACGTGCCGGTCCGCGAACTGGCGCAGGACCTCCACGAGCCAGCCCGGTGACTCGTCGCCGGCGCCCCAGAAGACGATCGACGTCTTGGCGTCGGGACCCGGGTCGGGGTTCTCGCCGGCCGGCGCCAGCCACACGAAACGGGTCACGTTGTCCGGCCGGTCCTCGACGTTCTCGGCGAGCACCTGGCAGTCGTAGAGGTCCGCGGCCAGGCGCGATCCGAGGGCCGCCGCCGTTCCGCCGCCGTTCCTGACCGTCATCACCGCGTCCGCCGTGGACGGAGCCGTGACGCGCCGTGCGGCGGGGAGCTGCTCGCGGAGGAAGCGGGCGCACTGGGCGCTGGCCTGGGGATGCGACACAACGCTCGTCACGTCCTCGAGCGCGAGGCCGTGGCGGGCCACGAGGCAGTGGTGGATCGGGTGGACCACCTCACCGGCGATGCGTACGCGGTCCGCCTCCCCGGCCAGTGCGTCCAGGGTCGCGGCCACGCCGCCCTCCAGCGCGTTCTCGATCGGCACCACGGCGCGGTCCACCAGGCCGTCCTGCACCGCCATGACCGTCTCGTAGACGGACGTGCAGGGCACCTCCTCCACACCGGGGGGAGCGGACGCCCGGAGCGCCTCCTCGCTGTAGGTCCCGGCCGGGCCGAGGAAGCCGACCCGCATCAGCCGCCGGTGGGCACGCCGGCCATGGCGGTCTCCACGGCCTCGAGCTCCTCCGGTGAGAGCTCGACCTCGGACGCGCCCTCGTGCAGCTGCTTGACGTACACGCGCGCCTGATCGCGGTGGTGGATCGCGGACACCACCACCCCGCTGCGCCGGGAGTCGAGAAGCGCCACGCTGCTCGACTGGCGACCCGACATCTCGTTGTACGCGTCGTAGCGAACCAGCGAGGTGTGCGACACGGACCGGTCGATCCGCCGCTCCGCCGCGGTCATGCTCCCGTCGAGCCGCTCGGCGGTCTCCTCGAGCCAGTCGCGCAATTGCACGAAGGCCTCCTGCAGGCCCGCCGCGTGTGCCACGAGGTCGGCGGTGCCGTCCCCCAGCACCGTCCGCTGGGCCGCTCGAAGGCGCCGCAGCCTCACCGAGTTGACGATCGTCCAGAGCAGCGCCACGACGGCCACCCCCGCCGCTGCGAGCGCGACGATCCCCTGAGTCGAGGTCAGCTCGTCCACGGGCTGAGCGTAGCGCCAGAGAAAGACGTCCGGGCGCACGCGGCCGAGCCGCGTGCTTCGGCCAAGCCGGAGTACCTACGACGTGAAGATCACGCTGTAGGTCTGGGCGTTGTTGTCGGTCTTCTCCTCGCCGGGCACCGCCTCCACCTCCACGCGGATCGGCACCGCCTGGCCGGTCGGCGGACGCTCGTCGAAGGGGATCGTGACCGCCTTGGTCTCGCCGGCGGCGATGGTGTCGATCGGGCCCTCGAGGTCGCTGGCGTCGTCGCCCTCGCCGACGGTCACCTTGACGTTCACGTCGGTCTCGGTGCTGTCGCCCTGGTTGGCCACCTGGACCTCGAAGGAGAGATCGCCGGAGACGGGTACGGTCGCGCTGTCACCCGGCACCAGCGCCACTCCGCCCAGGGCGACGCCCACGAGCCCGTTGCCGTGCAGGCCGCCGGAGGCCGAGTCGTCGCCCGGCTTGCCGGTGCGCACCTCGCTGATGGCGTCGGCCACGCGCTCGGGCTGGAGCCATTCGATGTCGGGGATGAAGGCGCTGGCCGGGACGGTTACGCCGCTGATGTCGTTGTCCTTCAGCACCTCGGTCAGGCTGGGCCGGAAGCGTCCCGCGTAGATCACGTCGCTGGCCAGGAACACCTGCATCTGGCGCGCCACGCCCTCCGAGCCCTCACGGCGTGACTCGTCCCCGAGGGCATTGGGCAGCTCGTCGGCGATCCGCGCGAGCCCGTCGCGCCGGAACTCGAGGGTCTCCAGCAGGTAGCGCTGCGCGTTCGACACCTCATCGGGCACATCGAGCTCGCGGGCGCGATCAGCGATCGAGGCGGACTGGACGCTGAAGCCGTTGACCTTGCTCTGCGCGTCCACCGCCTGGTCGGGGCTGCCAGAGCCCTCCAGCAGCGCGAACAGCTCCTTGCTCTGCCCATTCGACTCGCGCACCAGTACTCCGGCGTTGTCGGCGTAGTCCTCGATGGCGCGTTCCTTGCGCGCGTCCAGGCAGCCGCGAACGCCCAGCACGAGCAGGATCAGCACGATCAGCCCCGCGCCCGCAGCTATCGTCCGGCGGACCATCATGGTTTGCCGATCGGCCGAACCACCGGTCGTCCGGCGGCGGGAACGCCCTGCGGGCTCGTCCGGTTCGTCGAGGAAGGACACGCTGAACCTATGCGGATCTCCGGGGGGAAGGGTTCACCCCGATGCCCACGGAGTATGACCGGGCGGCAGGACGCGCCGGTCGGGGACCGAACACGCAACCCAGATGAGTCGTTCTGAGAGCACCGTGACCGACCAGCGCAGCACACAGCGATTGCAAGGCGCAGAGCCGGTTGAGCGCCGGTCGGACGCGCGCGTGGTGCTCGGCCGGTACCGGCTCGAGCGGCGTCTCGGCGCGGGTGGGTTCGGTGTGGTCTGGCTGGCCTGGGACGAGAAGCTCGAGCGCGAGGTGGCGGTGAAGGTGATGCCGCGCGAACGCGGCAGCGGCGACCGCGTGGAGCGCGAGGCGCGCGCGGCGGCCCGCCTGAATCATCCGGGCATCGTGGCGGTGTACGAGCTGGCCTCGGACGACCACGAGGTGTACCTGGTGTCCGAGCTGGTGCACGGGCGGACCCTGGCTGAGCTGGTGCGCGCCGGCGCGGTGTCCGATCGCGACGTGGCCCGCATCGGGGTCGTGCTCTGCGACGCGCTCGAGCACGCGCACGCGCGCGGGGTCGTTCACCGGGACGTGAAGCCCCAGAACGTGATGGTCGTAGCGGAACCCGCCGCGGGCGCCGGCTTCGCGAAGCTCGCCGACTTCGGTGTGGCCCATGTGGCCACCGGCGACCCGCTCACGCACACCGGCGACGTGATCGGCACGCTCGCCTACATGGCGCCCGAGCAGGCGGAGGGCGGCCCGGTCACGCCCGCGAGCGACGTGTACTCGCTGGCGCTGACCCTCTACGAGGCCTGGACGGGCGAGAACCCGGTGCGTGCCGGCGGCCTCGCGGCCACGGCGCGGCGGCTCGGCCAGCCGGTGCCCTCGCTGGGGGGCCGCCGCCGGGACCTGCCCATGGAGCTCTGCTACGTGCTCGACGACGCCCTCGCCGGCGATCCGGCGGAGCGGCCACGCCCCGCGGAGCTGCGGGTGGCCTTGGTGGACGCCGAGCGCCGCCTGAGCGACGACGGCGGACTGGTCGAGCCGGCGACCCTCAAGCGCGTGGGCCTGCCCACAGCGGCCACTCACGGCCG
The DNA here is from genome assembly GCA_963811055.1 of uncultured Thermoleophilaceae bacterium. Classification (GTDB taxonomy): domain Bacteria; phylum Actinomycetota; class Thermoleophilia; order Solirubrobacterales; family Thermoleophilaceae; genus JACVRW01. The sequence continues at coordinate 659,834 of CAWEPQ010000001.1, read as the reverse complement.
CTTCGGCCGCCGGCGGCGCACAAAGAACGAACTCGGCCCGCCGCCGGTCGCGGGTGAGCCGTGGGAGGAGCCCAAGCCCCGCGACCCGACCGCCGGCCTCGGCGTTCTCGGACGAGCGCGGCGGCCGTACGGCGAGCCTCCTCGCCTGGGCAGCCGTGTGGCGGCGCGGGCCTTCGCGGGCGCGGCGCTCGGGTGCCTGATCTTCGCCGGACTCGTTTCCCTTGGGGACTCGGCGCCGGAGTCGGCCCCGCTGCTCGCCGCCGCGGCGGCGCTCGCCACGGCCCTGCTTCCGCGCATCGGCTGGCTCGGGTCGGCAATAGCACTCTGCGGCTGGCTCGCCACGGTGGGCGGGAGGCCCGGCACGGCGCTGGTGGTCCTGATCGCGGCTCTCGCGGTGCCGTTGCTGCTTCCGCGTGCCGGCGTGCTCTGGTCCCTGCCCGTGCTCGCCCCGCTGCTCGGCGTGCTTGCGCTGGCGCCTGCCTTTGTGGCCGTGGCCGCACTGGCTCCCACGATCTGCCGCCGGGCGGGCCTGGCCGCGGCGGGCGCCCTCTGGCTGCTCGCCGCCGAGGCGCTGACGGGTGAGGCGCTGCTCTTCGGCGTGCCCGACGCGGTGCCCGCTCGCGAGGCCTGGGAGGGCTCGCTCAGCCAGGCGGCGTCGGACGTGGTCGTCCCGATCGCGTCCTCGCCGCTCACGCTCGTGCTCGCGACCTGGGCGGGGCTCGCGGTGGTGCTGCCGCTGCTCCTGCGCGGGCGCTGGCTGGCCATGGACTGCGTGGGCGGCGTCATCTGGGCGGCCGGCGTGATGGTGGCGATGGCGGCTGTGGGAGACCTCATGGCCGGCGGAGCCGTCCTGGAGCAGGCGCGCGGGGCGGTGGCCGGAGCCCTCGTGGGCGCGGTGGTGGCTGTGGCGATCTCGCAGACCGCACCCCCTACGGAGGGCTGGCGGACACAGCCCGTGACCACGGCTTAGGTCTACCCTCCGGTCGGATATGAGCGTTCTGCGCAACCTCGAAGCCAAGCTCGGCGGGCTGGTGGAGGGCGCCTTCGGGCGGGCCTTCAAGACCAACGTCCAACCCGTGGAGCTGGCGCACAAGCTGGCGAAGGAGATGGAGGAGAACCAGATGGTCTCCGTCTCGCGCGTCTACGTGCCCAACCACTATCGAGTGTTCCTCTCCCCGGCCGATCGCGAGCAGTTCGCGAGCTACGAGCCGGCGCTGCGCAAGGAGCTGTCCGACTACCTCCTCGAGCACTCCCGCCAGGAGCGCCTCGCCCTCACGAGCCGGCCGCAGGTGGAGTTCCACACCGACGAGCGCCTGGACCTCGGCGAGTTCGGCATCCAGGCTCAGCTGCTCTCGCCTCCCGAGGAGGAGGCGCCGATGGCGCCCGCCGCCCCGTCCTCCGGGGACTTCGGGCACACGATGGTCTACTCGCCCGCGGGCGAGTCCCGGCTGCTCGAGCCCAAGGACGACCGCAGCCAGGCTCTGCTGGTCGGTGAGGGCCGCCGCAGCGTGCTCAGCGGCCGGCGCGTGGTGGTGGGCCGCAGTCGCGACTGCGACGTGGTGGTGAACGACCCGAACGTTTCGCGGCGCCACGTGGAGCTCCGGCGCGAGGAAGAGGGCTGGATGGTGGCCGACCTCGGGTCCACCAACGGGGTCAAGGTGAACGGTCGGCGCGTCGAGCGCTCCCCGCTTCGGTCCGGCGATCGCATCACGATCGGCGTCACGGACCTGACCTTCGAGCTCGAGTAAGGCATTCCGGTGGACGAGCCGCTCGCCGTAGCGCTGAAATTCGGCTTTCTCGCAGTGCTCTACCTGTTTCTGCTGTGGATCGCGCGCAGCTCGATGCGCGACCTCGCGCGACTGGAGGGCACCGCCGCGGCCGCGGAGCCCGCCGAGGCGCCAGGGGCACGACGCCGCTCAACGCTGCCGGACCTGTCGGCCGGGGTCGACCCGACGCTCGAGGTGGTGGCGGCCATGGGGTATGAGCCGGGCACCACCTTCGACGTGCGAAACGGCGCGCTGCTGGGACGCGCCGACAGCGCGGAGATCCGGATCGACGATCCGTTCGCCTCGTCCGCCCACGCGCGCGTCTTCGCCCGCGGCGAGTTCATGTACGTCGAGGACATGGGGTCCACCAACGGCACCTATCTGAACGGACGCCAGCTGAAGACCGCGGAGCGCCTCAAGATGGCGGACGTGATCCGGATCGGCGACACCGAATACCGCTACCGGGAGTAGGACCGTGGCTCTGCGGATCGTCGAGCAGGCCGGTCGCACCGACGTCGGCCGGCAGCGCAGCGCCAACGAGGACGCCCTCGTGCTGTCGCCCCCATTCTTCGCCGTCGCGGACGGCATGGGCGGTGCGCGCGCGGGCGAGGTGGCCTCTTCGCTCGCCGCCGGCGTGTTCGGCGACGAGACCGAGTCCGGCGAGCCGCCCGAGACCCAGCTCACCCGGATCGCGCAGGAGGCCAACCGGCGGATCTTCGAGCTGGCCGCTGCCGACGAGTCCCACCGCGGCATGGGAACGACCCTCACCGCGGCCAAGGTGCATGACGACGAGGTGAGCCTGGGCCACGTGGGCGACAGTCGCGCCTACCTGCTTCGCGACGGCGTGCTCGAGCAGCTCACCCGCGACCACTCGCTGGTGGCCGAGCTCGAGCGCACCGGGCAGATCACACCGGAGGCGGCCGAGCACCATCCGCAGCGCTCGATCATCACACGCGCGCTCGGGCCCGAGCCGCGGGTGGACGTGGACACCTACACGGTGACCGGCCGCGACGGAGACCTCTTCCTGATCTGCTCGGATGGGCTGACGAGCATGGTCACCGACGGCGAGCTGGCGGCCGTGCTGCGCTCGGCGGGGTCGCTCGAGGAAACCGCCGAGGCGCTCGTGCGCGCCGCCAACCAGAGCGGCGGCAAGGACAACATCACGGTGGTGCTGTTCCGTCTTGCGGAGACCGACGGCCCGGCCGCCGCGGCTGCCGCCGACGAGACGATTCCCGGCACGGTGACGGTCGAGGAGGTGCGCGCGGCAGCGCCGGCGGCGGCCCCGCAGGTCACCGAGCCGCCGCCGGTGCCTCCCGCCGACGCCACTGCGATCCGGCCGCCGCAGGCGCGTCCCGCGGTCACCCGGCCGCCGGAGCCCCGCCGCCGCCGGCTGCGCCTGGGCGCGGTGGCGCGCGTGGTCGTGGGGGTCCTGGTGCTCGCCGGGGTGGTGTTCGCCCTCCATGCCCTCAGCCGGCAGGTGTACTTCGTGGCCACGAACGACGGCGGGCTCGTGACGCTATATCGCGGCGTCCCGTACGAGCTGCCCTTCGGCATCGACCTCTACGAGCAGGAGTACGCGAGCGGCGTGCCCGCCCGGGCCATTCCCGCGGCGCGCCGGAGGACGGTGCTCGACCACTCCTGGCGCAGCAAGGAGGACGCCGTCGATCTGGTGCGCGAGCTCGAGCGGGGGCGCCTCGATCCCGGCGGGAGCGGCGAGTGACCGCCCGCTCGCGCGAGCTCTTCGGGCTGGTGCCGGTATCGCTGATCGTGGCGGCCGGCTTCGCGGCGGTGCTGGCCACCCGCAGCGAGGACGTGAGCGACGCGACGCTCACCTACGGCGCCGTGTTCCTCGCGCTCTGCCTGGTGGTGCACCTGTTCATCCGGGCGCGGCTGCCGGACGCCGATCCATACATGTTCCCGATCAGCGCGCTGCTCGCCGCGGTGGGGCTCGTGGTGATCTACCGGATCGAGCCGGAGCTTGCGCGCGAGCAGGCCCAGTGGTTCGTGGTGGGGATGCTCTTCTTCGCCGCGACGATCCTGGTGCTCCACGACCACCACGTGCTGGAGCGCTACCGCTACACGATCGCGGCGGCTTCCATCGCGCTCCTGGTGATGCCCAGGCTGCCGGTGGTCGGCTCGCAGGTGAACGGGGCGTTCCTGGCGATCGAGATCGGGCCGATCCAGTTCCAGCCCGCCGAGTTCGCCAAGCTCGGCATCATCGTCTTCCTCGCGAGCTACCTGCGCGAGACGGGCGACATCCTCGTCCGTCCGCGGCTGCGCCCGCTGCCCGCTCAGCGGCAGCTTCTCCTCTTTGGCGTGCCGACCGTCCTGGCGCTGCTGGTGGTGCTCGTGCTCGACCTGACGACGGTCGAGATCGTGTTGCTCGCCGTGTTCGTGGCGTCGCTCATCGCCGTGATCCGGGAGCGGCCGTCGCTCAAGCACTTCGGGCCGCTGCTGCTCGTCTGGGGCCTGGCGATGCTGATGCTGATCTTCATCCGCGACCTGGGCAGCTCGCTTATGTTCTTCGGTGCCTTTCTGTCGCTGCTCTACGTGGCCACGGGCCGGCTGTCGATCGTGAGCGTGGGGGCCACGATGTTCCTGGGCGGCGCGGCGTTCTTCGCCAACAGCGTGGCCCACGTGCACGACCGGGTCGAGACCTGGCTCGACACATTCTCCACCGCCCGCGAGGTCTGCCCGAGCACAGGCGAGGTCACGGAGTTCGTGAACTGCCAGGGCTACCAGATCGCTCAATCGCTCTTCGCGCAGGCGGACGGAGGGTTGTTCGGGGAGGGGCTCGGCCGCGCGATGCTCTCGTCACCCACGGGCCAGTCGCTCATCCCGGCGCCCCACACGGACCTGATCTACGCGGTCATCACGAACGAGCTGGGACTGTTCGGCGCGGCCGGGCTGATCGGCGCGTACCTGCTGTTCACCTACCGCGGCTTCAAGACCGCGATGCTGGCCAACGACGGCTTCTCAAAGCTGCTGGCCACGGGGCTGACGGCCGTGCTCGCGCTCCAGGTGTTCGTGATCGTCGGTGGCGTGACGCGCGTGATCCCTCTGACGGGAGTCACCCTGCCGTTCGTGTCCTACGGAGGCAGCTCGATCGTGGCCAACATGGTGCTGCTGGCGATGCTGTTGATCGTGTCCGACCACGCGCGCGCCGAGCGCCTGCGCCGAGGCGGGCTGGTCTGAGGTGAACCGCCAGATCGCCCAGCTCTTCGGCCTCGTGGCGCTCCTGTTCGGGCTGCTCGTGGTGTTCACCTCGCGCTGGACGGTGTTCGAGGCCGAGGGCCTCGAGGACAACGCGGCCAACCGGCGCCCGCTCCTCCAGGAGCAGCGCATTCCGCGCGGGCGCATCCTGGCCAGCGACAACCGCACCGTGCTGGCCCGCAGCGTGCCTCGCGGGCGCGGCGGCAAGCGGGTCTACACCCGGGTCTACCCCGAGCGGGGGCTGTTCGCCCATCCGATCGGCTACTCGTTCCTGCTCAACGGCCGCCGCGCCCTCGAGCGCTCCCGCAACGACGAGCTGACCGGCGAGGAGGACGAGTTCGAGTCGATCCTGTCCGGGCTCGAGGATCGGACTCGACAGGGCTTCGACGTGGTCACGAACCTCGACGTGGATGGCCAGCGGGCCGCGTACGCGGCCCTCCAGGGGCGCAAGGGCGCGGTGGTGGCGATCGAGCCGCGCACCGGAAAGGTCCGCGTGATGGCGTCCGTTCCGGAGTACGACCCCAACCTGATCCCCGAGCAGGCGGATGAGCTCGGGACCGATCCGGACAAGCCGATCCTCAACCGCACGACGCAGGAGGCCTATCCGCCGGGGTCGACCTTCAAGGTGGTCACCGCCACGGCGGCGATCGACAGCGGCAAGGTGACGCCTGACACGGTGATCGACGGATCGTCGCCGCGGACCGTGAGCGGCGCGCCGCTCGAGAACTTCGGCGGCACCGACTTCGGCCCGATCACGGTGACCGACGCGCTCACCAACTCGGTGAACACGGTCTTCGCCCAGATCGGCGAGGAGGTGGGCCGCTCGACGCTCGTGGAGTACATGCAGCGGTACGGCTTCTTCGAGGACCCCAAGCTCGACTATCCCGAGGACGAGATGATCGCCAGCGGTGTCCGCGCGGCGGACGGCCAGCTCGTGGACGACGGATTCGACGTCGGCCGGGTGGCCATCGGGCAGGGTGGCCTGGAGGGCGAGATCCGCGCCACGCCGCTGCAGATGGCCGAGGTGGCCGCCACCATCGCCAACGGTGGCCGCCTGATGAAGCCTCGCCTCACCGATCGCGTACTGCGCGAGGACGGACGCGTGAAGGAGCGCATCGAGCCGGACCTCCAGAACACCGTGATGAAGGAGAGCACCGCCGCTGCGCTCACCGCGATGATGGGCCGGGTGGTCGAGGAGGGCACCGGCACCCAGGCGGCTCTCGCGGGTGTGCAGGTGGCGGGGAAGAGCGGTACCGCCGAGGTGGGCGCCAACCGTGAGTTCACGCAGCCCTGGTTCATCGCATTCGCTCCGATCGACGACCCGCGCATGGCCGTGGCCGTGACGCTCGAGCGCACTCAGGGCCAGGGCGGCACCGTGGCCGCGCCGATCGCCCGCCAGGTGCTGGAGAGCCTGCTCGGCGGATGACCGAGGTGGCCGACAACACGGTGGTGGACGGCCGCTACCGGGTGGTGCGCCGGCTCGGCTCGGGCGGGATGGCTGACGTGTACTGCGCCGAGGATGTGCACCTCGGGCGCGACGTCGCGCTCAAGGTGCTCCACCGCCGGTTCGCACAGGACCAGGAGTTCGTCGAGCGCTTCCGCCGCGAGGCCAAGGCGGCCGCCGGGCTCCAGCACCCGAACGTGGTCGGCGTGTTCGACCGCGGCGAGCACGACGGCACCTACTACATCGCGATGGAGTACCTCCCGGGCCGCACGCTCAAGGACATCGTGTCGGCCGAGGCGCCGCTGCCGCAGGAGCTCGTGATCGACCTCGGGCTGCAGATCCTCGCCGCCGCCGGATTCGCCCACCGGCACTCGGTGATCCACAGGGACTTCAAGCCCCACAACGTGATCGTCGACGAGAACTGGAACGCCAAGGTCACGGACTTCGGGATCGCCCGCGCCGGCGCCTCGGAGATGACGGAGACCGGCTCGATCATGGGCACCGCGCAGTACCTCTCGCCCGAGCAGGCCCAGGGCCATGCCGTGGGCGCCACGGCCGACCTCTACTCGATCGGCGTGATGCTCTACGAGATGCTCTGCGGGCGGCTGCCGTTCGAGGGTGAGAGCGCGGTCTCGGTCGCGCTCAAGCACCTCTCCGAGGCGCCCGCGCCGATCTCGCAGCTGCGCCCCGACGTCCATCCCGCGCTCGAGTCGGTGGTGATGGCGGCGCTGGCCAAGGACCCGGCGCACCGCTGGCAGACCGCCGAGGACTTCGCCGAGGGCCTGCGCGCCGCGCGGACCTACATCGACTCGGGCACCCCGGTGGCGCGGGACACGGCGGAGTTCGCGCCGGTGCCGGCCGCGCCGCCGCCGCCTCCGCGCCGTCCTGAGGAGCGCGAGCGCCGATGGCCCTGGTTCACGATCGGGTTCATGGCGCTGCTGCTGCTCGGGCTGCTGGCGTTCCTCGCCCTGAGCGGCGTGCTCGGCGCCGAGAAGAAGGAGGTGCCGCGCGTGGTGGGCAAGCAGCTCATCCAGGCCCGGGAGCAGCTCGAGCGCGCCGGCTTCGACGTGCGCACCGAGCGGGTGCGCAGCCAGGCGGACTTCGACGAGGTGCTGGACCAAGACCCGGACGGTGGCGAGGAGGCCGACGAGGGCTCCACCGTGACGCTCGAGGTCTCGAGAGGGCCCGGCAACGTGCTCGTGCCGTCGGTGGCCAGCCGGCCCCAGGAGCAGGCGATCAACGAGCTGCAGGACGCCGGGTTGAAGGTGAGCACGGAGTCGCGGCCCTCCGACGACATCGACGAGGGCCTGGCCATCGGGACCACGCCCAGGGCGGGCAAGTCCGTGACCAAGGGCAGCCGCGTGACGCTGCTGGTGAGCTCGGGTCCGGAGCAGGTGGCGGTGCCGGACGTGGTCGGGCTCTCGCGCGACTCGGCCCAGGACAGCCTCAGGGGCGAGGGCCTCAAGGTGGTGGTGCGCGAGGAGCCCTCCGACACCACGGAGGACGAGGTGATCTCCCAGGACCCGGCGGCGGGCACAGAGGTCGACGCCGGCTCCCGGGTCACGATCACCGTGTCGAGCGGGCCGGAGCAGGTCACGGTGCCCGACGTGATCGGGCTGCCTGCCGCCGATGCGAAGCGGGAGCTGAAGGCCGCGGGCCTGAAGGCGGAGGAGCGCTCGGCGCCGACCGACGTGGCGGCGGAGGACGGCGTGGTCTTGAACCAGTCACCCGCCGCGAGCGAGGACGTGGACAAGGGCGACACCGTGGTGATCTTCGTCGGGACCTTCGACGACACCGCCACGGTCCCGCCCGAGGAGACGCCGACCCCGTGAGAGTCGCGGTGCTGGGCGGCGGGCGCTCCAGCGAGCACCAGGTGTCGCTCGTGTCCGCCGAGTCGGTCCGGGCGGGCCTGGTCGAGGCCGGCCATACGCCGGTTGAGGTCCTGCTCGAGCGCGACGGCCGCTGGACGAGCGAGGGCGCCCCGCTCGCGCTCGAGCCCGGCGGCGGGCTGCTCGGCGCCGACGTGGCGTTCCCGGTGCTCCACGGGCCGTTCGGCGAGGACGGCACGGTGCAGGGGCTGCTGGAGCTGCTCGACGTGCCCTACGTGGGGGCGGGCGTGGCGGCGTCGGCGGTGGCCATGGACAAGTCGCTCTTCAAGGACCTGCTCGCCGCGCACGGCGTGCCGCAGGTGGAGTACGCGGTGGCGCGCGACGGCAGCCCGCTCGACCTGCGCAGCCTCACTCCGCCGCTGTTCGTGAAGCCGGCCCGGCTCGGCTCCTCGGTGGGGATCTCGAAGGTGTGGTCGGAGGAGGAGCTGGACGCGGCGCTGGCGCACGCCTTCGAGCACGACCCGATCGCCCTCGTCGAGCGTCTCGTGGACGGCATGGAGGTGGAGTGCTCGGTGCTGGGCCACTCGGACCCGATCGCCTCACGGCCGGGTGAGATCGTGCTGCAGCGCGGCGAGGGCTGGTACGACTACGAGGCCAAGTACGAGAGCGGCGGGATGGAGCTGCTCGTGCCGGCCCGCCTCCCGGAGGAGACGCTCGAGACGGTACGCCGACTGGCCGTGGAGACCTTCGGGATCGTCGGTGCCTCCGGGATGGCGCGCGTGGACTTCTTCGTGGAGGGCGACCAGGTGCTGGTGAACGAGCTCAACACGATCCCCGGGTTCACGTCGACGAGCGTCTACGCGAAGCTGCTCGAAGCGGACGGCATTCCCTACGCGGAGCTATTGAACCGGCTCGTCGGGATGGCGCTCGAGCGCCACGCCGAGCAGCGGAAGTACCGCTACTAGATACCAGCCAGGTGTAGTGAGGGGTCTGGGAGCGTGAGCCCCCAGGTGGCATCAGCGTTTTAGGCTGAGCTCTTGGATGCGGGCCTTGCCGCCCTCGGGGAGCGTGCTGATCCAGACGAGGTAGTAGCGGAAGCGCCGCTTGGCGGTGTCCAGCTGGAAGCGCTGGTTCTCCGCCACCTTCTCGGTGCCGCTCAGCTTGGTCCAGCCGCCGATCGTGCCGGGCACGCCGTTGGGAGCGCCGTACACGGCCGCCTCGAAGCCGGGCGTGGACGTGACCACGTCCAGCCTGCGTCCGGGGAGCGGCTTGCCGGCGTCCACGTAGAGGCCCACGCCGGTCTTCTCGTTGGGCCAGACGCCGTTCTCGTAGGTCTCGGTCTGCCAGTTGGTGGGCAGTTGGCCGTCGATCGCGAACTGGGTGGCGCTCGGGTACTCCTGGCTGTCGCCCTGGGGGTCGTAGTCGGTGGCGGCGCTCGCGCCGAGCCGGACCTCGCTGAGCCCGCGGGCGCTCGGGGTGACGGTTCCTCCCGGCCCCTTCTCGGTGCGCGTGGCCACGAACGCGATCACGCCCGCCGCCAGCGCGAGCGCGATCACCGCGACGGCGAGCGCGCGGCGCGGGTGGCGCAGGCGCTCGGGCGCGAAGTCGCCGGTGTCGCCGGGCAGCGAGCGCAGGATGGTGGTGGCCTCGCCGGTGGCCTCCCCGGTCCGTGCCGCCTCGATCCCCAGCACCTGCTCGAGGTCGTGCACCATCTCCTCGACGGTGGCGTAGCGGTTGGCCGTCTCCTTGGCCGTGGCGCGCTCCACCACGGCGGCCAGCGCCGCCGAGATCTCCGGGCGCAGCCGCTGCACGTCCGGCAGCGGCTCCTTCACGTGCTTCATGGCCACCGCCACCTGCGTGTCGGCGCGGAACGGCGCCTCGCCGACCAGCATCTCGTAGAGGACGATGCCGAGCGAGTAGATGTCCGACTGCTCGGTCACGTCGTGGCCGAGCGCCTGCTCGGGGGACACGTAGTCGGTGGTGCCGAGCACCCGGCCGGTGGCCGTGAGCCCCTGCGACTCGAGTGAGCGCGAGATCCCGAAGTCGGTGAGCTTTGCGCGGCCGTCGAGGTCGATCAGGATGTTCTGCGGCTTGATGTCGCGGTGCACGAGCTTGTGGGCATGGGCGCACGAGAGCGCCCTGCCGATCTCGATCGCGTACGCCAGCGACTCCGACACCGGCAGCCGCGCCTCGCGCCGGATCCGGTCCTTCAGCGTCTCGCCCTCGACGAACTCGAGAACGATGTAGGGCGTGCCGTCATCCTCGCCGGCGTCGATCACGGTGACGACGTGCGGGTGGTTGAGCTGGGCCACCGCGCGTGCCTCGCGGCGGAAGCGCTCGAGCTGATCCGGGTCGGTCGAGATGTCCCGGTGCATCATCTTGATGGCCACCCAGCGCTCGAGCGTCGGATCGAACGCCCGGTACACGCTCGACATGCCACCCGAGCCGACCTTCTCGTCGAGCCGGTAGCGATCGGCTATGTGGGTGCGTGTCACGGTCATCTATTTTCCGCTTCCCGATGCCCATGCGAGCCCGTTGCTACACAGACCCCGCATGCTCGGCATCGTGGGCGGCGGAGCCCAAGCGCCGCGCCCTACAGGTGGAATTCGGCAACGACCTTGGATTTACCTACGTGATGGGCGGTCTGGCCCGAGACTACGAGCATGACCACTCGGACGCGTCGGCGGGCGGCGGGGGCGGACGGATATACGACTCGCTGGTCGCGCAATGGCTCAACCAGGCGGCCGAGTCGCGGATGCCGATGGATCCGCGGATCTGGTCCGAGGGCCCGATCCGCTCCACGTATCCGGCCTGCCTGGCGGTCAAGGCGGCGGCCGAACAGGGTCCCGAGGCGGCGGAGCGCTATCTGAGGGCGGTTCGCGAGGGGCTGATGTGCTTCCGCCGCAAGCTCGATGCGGCCGAACCGCTGGTGGAGGTGGCGCGCGAGGCCGGGCTCGACGTGGCGCGCTTCCGCGTGGATGTGCAGTCGAACGCGATTGTGGAGGCCTTCGGCGCCGATCTGGAGGAGACCCGGTCGGAGGGCGCCGCGCTTCCGTCGATCCGCTTCCACGGCGACGCCGGCACGGCACTCGTGTCAGGCGGCGCGCCCTACGAGGAATGGCGCGCAGCGGCGCTGGCCGCCGGCGCGGCGCCCTCTGAGGAGCCGCGCCCGGACCCGCGGGCGGCGTTGCGGCGCTTCGGAAGGCTGGCCACGGTGGAGGTGGAGGCCGCCTGCGACCTGTCGAATCAGGGCGCGGAGACGGAGCTGTGGCGGCTGGCGGGGGAGGGGCGCGCGCGGCCGCTCCGGGTGCTCACCGGGGTGCTCTGGGAGCCGGCCTAGGCGGCGGGCGCGAAGCCCGCGTCCCGGCGGCCCATCAGGTCCTGCGCCGGGAGCTCGACCACGCCGGCGTTCGCCGTGACCTCGCCCACAACCGCCGCTCCGGGATGGTGGCGGCCGAGCAGCTCGACGGCGGCGTCCGCGTCGGCGGCAGGGACGACGCAGCAGAAGCCGCAGCCCATGTTGAACACCTCGTAGAGCTCCGCCGGGTCCACCTGGCCGCGCTCCGCGATCAGCCGGAACACCGCGGGCGGCTCCGGCAGGGCATCGAGCCGGTAGCCCACCTCGGCCTCGAGGCGGAGCAGGTTGAGGAAGCCCTCTCCGGTGATGTGCGCGAGCCCGCGCGCGTCGAGCGGTGACTCCAGCAGCTCCCGGACGGCCCGCACGTACACCACCGTGGGCTCGAGCAGGGTCTCGCCCACGCTCGCGCCGCCGAGCTCGGCGGGCCGCTCCTCCAGGTCGGTGAGCACGGAGCGCGCAAGCGTCAGTCCGTTGGAGTGGATCCCGCTGGACGGCAGGCCCACGATCGCGTCGCCGGGCGCCACCGTGGCGCCGGTCACGATCGCGTCGAGGTCCACGAGCCCGACGCAGAAGCCTGCGAGGTCGAAGCCGTTGGGGGACGGGTGGCCGCGGATCAGCTCCGGGAGCACCGCCAGCTCCCCTCCCGGGATCTCGATCCCGGCCAGCTCGGCGCCTCTCCGGAGGCCCTCTCCGATCTGCCCGAGCGTCTCGGGATCGGCTTCCTCCACCGCCACGTAGTCGAGCAGGGCGATCGGCTCCGCGCCCACGCACACGATGTCGTTGGCGTTCATGGCCACCAGGTCGATGCCCACCGTGTCGAAGCGCCGCAGCTCCTCGCACACGATCACCTTCGTGCCCACCCCGTCGCACGAGAGCGCCAGGCCGCGCCGCTCGTCGAGTGCAAGCACGTTCGCGTAGTGGCCGGACCCAAGCGCCGCCCGCGAGGGACGGCCCAGGCTGATCCCGGCCAGGGCTCCCACGAGCGCGCTCACCGCGTCGGCTGAGCGCGACTGGTCCACCCCCGAGCGCGCATAGGCCCCTTCAGGCATCTCGGCCATTCAAGCGGATGCCGCGGCCGGGCCGCGTGTGGGGGGCGCTCAGGGACGCCGGCGAAGGGCCAGAGCCACCGCGTCGTCCGTCAGCCCGCCGGCCCAGTCCGCGATCTCGTCGTGCACCACGCGCACGAGCTCCTCCGGGGCGTGCGCGGCCGCTCGCTTGCCCACCAGCTCGGCCAGCCGCTCGTGGCCGTACACCTCGCCGGACCGGCGAGCCTCGATCAGGCCGTCGGTGTAGGCGAAGAGCAGCTCGCCCTGGTCGAGCTTGAGCTCGAGTTCCTCGAACTCCGCGGGCACGGCCACGCCCAGAGGCAGGTCGCGGGCTCGAAGCCGCGTGACCTCCTGGCCCGAGACGATCAGCGGCGGGAGGTGCCCGGCATTGGCGTAACGGAGCGAGCTCTCCGAGAGCACCCCGAAGAACGCCGTCACGAAGCTGTCCTCGGGCAGCCGGCCCTCCAGCATCGAGTTGGTCTGGGTGAGCACGGCCCCCGGGGAGCTCTCGTCCCAGCTGCGGGCCTCCACGAAGAAGCGGACCATGGCGCTCAGCGCCGCGGTCTCGACACCCTTGCCGGCCACGTCGCCGATCAGCAGTGCCACCTCGCCGCTGGGGAGCCGCCAGGCGCCGTAGAGGTCTCCGCCCGTGGGCTCCCCGGCCGCCGGCGAGTAGAGCAGCCCCGTCTCGTATCCGGGCAGCTCCGGCAGCGACTCGGGCACGAAGCCGAGCGTGAGCGCCCGGGCGATGCGACGCTCGCGCTCGAAGTCGATCGCGTTGGCGATCGCCGCCGCGGACGAGCGCGCCAGCTGCACGAGCAGCTCCAGGTCCTCCTGCCAGAAGCGATCGGGGTCCTCGTGCGCCACCGACAGGACGCCGTAGAGGCGCGGCCCGAGCTCGAGCGGGGCGTGCATGAAGCAGCCGATTCCCTGTGTCCTCATCAGCCGGCCGTCCACGCCCTCGGCCTCGTCGCTGCGCAGGAGGATCGGCGTGCGCGAGCGCGCCACCTCGCCCACGGCGCCGCCGTCGAGCGACAGCCGGGACTCGTCGGCGCCGAGGGAGAAGTCCACGCTGGCCACCACACGGAGCTCGCGGGCCCGCGAGTCCAGGCGGGTGAGGAGTGCCTTGCTCGCGCCGGTCACGCTGGCCGCGTGGTCCACCACGCGGCGGTGCACCTCGTCTGGCTCCAGCGAGCCGGCCACCGCCTCCGCGGCCCGCTTCAGGCGCAGCTCGTGGCGGGCGCGCCGGGCCTCAGCCTCGAGCAGCGCCGCGCGCTCCATGGCCATCGCGGTCAGGTCCGCCACCACCTCGACGCTGCGCAGGTCACCGGTGTCGAGCGGCGCGGATGGGTCGAGCGAGGCCAGCAGGATCACGCCGAGCGGGTGGCCCACGGCGGTGCGCAGGCGCCACGCGATCACCGACGCCATCCGGAACGAGCCCCACACGTCGCGGGCGCGGTCCTCGCCGAGTGCCTCCACCAGCTCCGCCAGCAGGTCCGGGGCGGCCTCCCATGCCTCCACGCGCGGGAGCAGCAGCGGCCGCGAGCGCTCGAGAGCAGCCTCCACGAGGCCGCGCCGGCCGCGCTCGAGGGCCCTGCTCCCGGCGGGCTGGAGAGCCTCGCCCAGCTCCGGCGTGGCGAACCATCCGGCGGCTCGCTCGATCCGGCCGCGCTCCTCGTCGACAGTCACGAAGGACACGGCATCCACTCGCAGGAGCGCGCGGATGTCCTCCACCAGGCGGGCGGAGGTGCGCTCGCTCCAACCGTCTGGGCCGCGGCTGGAAGCAGGGGGTGGCAGGGTGCTTGAGGTCACGGGGGGATTTCGAGCGTTGCTTCGAGCCCCCCGCCCAGCTTCACTTTACGCGGGATTCCGCGCGGGCGCCAACGACAACCGGCGTCAGCGCCGCCCCCGGGAGGCCGCCAGCGCCAGCGCCCCGAAGGCGATCCTGTACGCGGCCAGCGGTCCGTAGGAGCCTGCTCCCGCCACCCGCCGGAACACCCCACGGGCTGCCATCCCCGCGGCCAGCGAGGCGCCGGCCCCGGCTGCCATGGCCCGTAGGTCATCGTCGCGCGTGAGGCGGGATGCCTTCAGCGCGGTGGCGCCGGCGGTCACCGGGAGGGCGGCCTGAAGCGCCAGGTCCGCCGCGGCCGGCCTGCCGAGGCCGCGCAGCCGGGCCGCCGTGAGCGCCGCCCCCGCACGCGAGACACCGGGCACGAGCGCCAGCGCCTGGGCAATGCCCACCGCCAGGTGATCGCCGGCGTCGGGCTCGGCGCGATCGCCCGCGCGAGTGTCGGCCAGCCACAGGGCCGCGCCGGCCGCGATCTGAGCCAGGGCCACCGTGCGCGGGCCGCCCAGCCGCCGCTCGATCGACCGCTCGAGCACGAGACCGGCCACCGCGGGCGGGATCACGGTCAGCGCCAGCAGCGCGGGGCGCGGCCGGCCGCCACCGGCCGCCGCCAGCGCCAGAGCGGGCGCGGTTCCGGCGTGGAGGGCCACCTCGAAGGCCTTGCGCTCGGCGGGGGCAAGTTCGGCGTAGCGCCAGCCGAGCAAACGCGGGACGAGCGCCACGTGCGCCGAGCTGGACACGGGCACGAGCTCCGTGACGCCCTGTACGAGGCCGAGCGCCACGGCCTCCCGGAGGAGCAGCCGCCGGCTCAGGTGGTCTCGGTCGCGGGGTCGGCGGTGTCCGCCGGGTCTGAGCCGCCACGCTTCCGGCGCGCACGCACGATCAGATAGATCACGCCGCCCACGATCATCGCGGCCACGGCGTAGTCGACGTAGTGGAGGCTGTCCTTCCAGTCCTCCCAGTTGTCGCCGGCCTGCTTGCCGATGAAGGTGAGCATCAGCACCCACGGAATGCAGCCGGCCAGCGTGAACACGCTGAACCGCCAGAAGGGCATGCGCGCCACGCCCGCCGGCAGCGAGATGAAGGTGCGGACGATGGGCAGCATGCGCGTGAAGAAGACGGTGGCGTCGCCGTGGCGCTCGAACCAGTGGTCGGCCCACTCCAGGTGGCTCTTCTTGATGTGGAGCTTCTTGCCGTGCTTCTCGAGGATGTCCACCCGGCCCGCGTAGCCGACCCAGTAGGCGATCCACGAGCCGACCAGGTTCGCGATCGAGCCCACCGCCACGGCCGCGAACAGGCTGTACTCGCCGTTGGCGACGTTGAACCCCGCGAACAGCATGGTTGCCTCGCTGGGAATGGGGATGCAGGCGCTCTCCGCCACCATGAGGAGGAAGACGCCGGGGAGCCCCATCGCATCGACCACGTCCACCGCGGCGTTGACGATCGGGTCCGTGATCGAGGCGATCAGCGGCAGCATTCGAGCGAAGTAGGGTAGCTGGGACCTGTGCGCGTCTGGGCCGATCTGACCAACAGCCCGCATGTGCTGGTCCTCCGCCCGCTGATCCAGGCGATGCGCGAGGACGGGCACGACGTGGAGGTGACCGCGCGCGACTTCGCCCAGACGCTCGAGCTCTGCGAGCGCTTCGGGATCGAGCACACGGCGGTGGGCCACCACCGCGGAGGAGGCCGCGGCGGCAAGGCGGTCGGTCTCGCCTCGCGCAGCCTCGCGCTCACTCGCTGGGCGCGCGGCCGCGGCTTCGACGTGGCGATCGGGCACGGCTCCAACGACGTGACGGTGGCGGCCGCGCTGCTGCGCATCCCGAGCGCCACGGCCTTCGACTACGAGTTCGCGGTGGCCCAGCACAACGTGAACTGCAGGCTGGCCCGGGCCGTGGTGGTCCCGGACGCGATCCCGCCCGAGCGCCTTGACCGCTATGGGGCACGCGCGAAGCTGCGGCGCTACGCCGGCCTCAAGGAGGAGTACTACCTGGCCGACTTCGAGCCCGACGAGGCGGTGCTGCGGGAGCTCTCGATCGACCGGGCCCGGCCGCTCGTGGTCGTGCGCACGCCGCCGGATGTGTCGCTGTACCACCGCTTCGAGAATCCGCTGTTCGCGCAGGTGCTCGACCGGCTGGCGGCGGGTCCCGCGCAGACCGTGGTGCTGCCGCGCACCCCCGAGCAGCGCGAGGAGCTGAGCGGCCGGAGCGCGTTCAAGGTGCCTGAGCGCGCTATCGACGCGCAGAGCCTCGTGGCGTTCGCCGACCTGGTGATCTCGGCGGGCGGGACGATGAACAGGGAGGCCGTGGCTCTGGGTACGCCGGTGTACACGACCTTCGAGGGGCGCATCGGTGCGGTGGACGAGCGGCTCTTGAAGGAAGGCCGCCTGCGGCGCCTGGCGAACCCAGACGAGATCGTCCTGGAGAAGCGTGCGGCGCACGGCGGCTTGCGCACACGGCGCGACCCGCGCGAACTCGTCACACTTCTACTCTCGGCGACACGAACCTCATGAGATCGATCCGCTCTTCCGTGAACGTGAGGCGCGTCGGACAGATCGGGGTGGACGTGGGCCTGTTGGCGCTCGCGTACTACCTCTCGTACGTACTGCGCTTCGACGAGGGCATCCCGCCCCGTTATGAGGACCTGCTCGCGCACACGATCGGGTTCGTCGTCGCGATGAAGCTGGTCGTGTTCGCCGCGTTCGGCCTTTACTCGAAGCTCTGGCGATTCGTCGACCAGAAGGACGTCGAGTCGATCGTCAAGGCCGTGGTGGTGGCCACCGTTGTGCTGATCGCGGCGCTGTTCCTGCTCTCGCTGGAGCGCACCGACCCGCCGCGTGGAGTGATCGCGCTCGACTTCCTGCTCACGCTCGCCTTCATCACCGGTTCGCGCTTCCTCTGGCGCGGGCTCGTGGAGCGGCCGCTGCGGGGCCCGCTCATCGAGCGCGCCGCGCGCGAGGTGCTGATCGTGGGCGCGGGCAACGGCGGCCAGCAGGTGGCCTTCGAGCTGCGCCGCAACCCGGGACTGCGCTCGGCGCCGGTGGGGTTCGTGGACGACGACCCGCGCAAGCAGGGGATGCGGGTGGCCGGACACAAGGTGCTGGGCACGACCGACGAGCTTCCGCGCGTGCTGGACGACGTGAAGCCCGCCGAGGTCATCATCGCCATCCCGTCCGCCTCCGGGCTGCTGCGCCAGAAGATCGTGACCGCCTGCCGCGACCGCGGCATCCCGGTCCGCACGCTGCCCACCACCTTCGAGCTGCTCTCGGGTGGCGTGAACCTCATGCGCCAGGTGCGCGAGGTGCGCGTGGAGGACGTGCTCGGACGTGAGCCGGTGCGCGTGGAGATCGACCGCGTGGGCGCGTACCTCCGCGGGCGCGTGGTGCTCGTGACGGGCGCCGGCGGATCGATCGGCGCCGAGCTGTCGCGTCAGATCGCGCGCGTGGGGCCGAGCAGGCTGGTGCTCGTCGAGAACGCGGAGAACTCCCTGTTCGAGATCCGCCGGGAGCTCGAGGAGGAGCGCCACTTCGCCCGCGCCACGGCGGTGCTGGCCGACTGCAAGGACGCCACCCGCATGCGCGAGGTGTTCGACGAGCAGTCGCCGTCGGTGGTCTTCCACGCGGCCGCGTACAAGCACGTGACGCTGATGGAGGAGAACCCGGTGGAGGCGGTGCGCAACAACGCCGTGGCCACCCGGATCGTGGCCGCGGCGGCCGGCGAGGCCGGCGTGGAGCGCTTCATCCTGGTGTCCACCGACAAGGCGGTCAGTCCCGCCACGGTGATGGGCGCCTCCAAGGCGCTTGCCGAGTGGGCGGTGGAGGCCGCGCAGAACCGCTACAAGGGCACGCGCTACGCGGCCGTGCGCTTCGGGAACGTGCTCGGCTCCTCCGGGTCGGTGGTCCCGATCTTCCGCCGTCAGATCGCGCAGGGCGGCCCCGTGACGGTCACCGACGACAAGATGAGCCGCTACTTCATGACGATCCCGGAAGCGGTGCAGCTGATCATCCGCTCTGGCGAGCTTGCGGTGGGCGGCGAGGTGTTCGTGCTCGAGATGGGCGATCCGGTGAAGATCGTGGAGCTGGCCCGGAACATGATCCGCCTGGCGGGCCTGGAGCCCGACGTGGACATCGGGATCGAGATGGTGGGCCGGCGCCCGGGGGAGAAGATCCACGAGGAGCTGTTCAATCCCGGCGAGCGGCCGCAGCCCACGCACGCCGAGAAGATCGTGAGCGCCGTGCAGCCGCCGCTGGAGCCCGAATGGGTGGAGAGCGCATTCGCCCGCATCGAGGAGCTGGTGTACGGGGGCGACGCCGCCGGGCTGGCCGGTGCGGTGGCCGAGCTGTCCGCTGAGCGCGCCCTCGCGGTGTCCAGCGGGCCTCAGTCCCCGGTTTGACGGACCGTTCCCAGCGCGGATCCCGCTCCAACGACCACTAAGGTTCGATCTCCTCCATGGAGATCATCGAGCAGATCGGCTCCTATGCCGGGCTCGCTGCGATCGTAGGCCTCGCGGTTCTGTCAGCCCTCTACTTCTCGCAGGCGCGGGACGTCAAGCGGCTGCGCGAATGGGCCGGACGAGCGCCCGAGCGCGCGGCTCAGCCCGCAATCCCGGTCCCGAAGCGGGTCGTGGCGCAGCCTCAGACCAAGCCGGCGGGCACGACGCCCCCGGGCCAGGTACCCGCGGTCCCGGTCAAGCCGGGCACACCGGCGCAGACCCCGGCCGGCCCCCCGCAGGTGCCCGGCGTGCCCGCTCCCGCCGTGGCGGCGGCAGCCGGAGCGCGACCCGCCACGGCCATGGCCGGCGCGCCCTCCGCCACAGCTGAGCGCCCGCCCGGTCCCGGCGCGGCCACGCCCGCCGGCCAGGGCAAGCAGGGACCCGCCGACGGCGATACGCCGGACCCGGCGGCCGGAGACGACGCCGCCAAGCCGGGCGTCCCGGCGCCCGCCACTCCCGCCGCCCAGGCTCCGCAGGCCGGCGGCCCCCAGGCTGCGGCGGGAACTGCGCCCGCGCCCACGGACACCCCACAGGCGCCCGACTCGGAGAAGGCCTCCACGCAGCCGCCACCCCCGGCGGCCGTGCCGGCGGCGGCGCGCCCCGCCACGCCGGCGGGACAGGCGCGGCCGACCCCGCCCACTCCACCGCGCTTCTCGCGCCCGGATCCCCCGGTGCGGCCAACCCCTCAGCCCACGGCGATCATTCCGCCCAGCTCAGGCAATGGCGCTCGTACGGGCGGTCTCAGCCGCTCGAGGATCGTCGTGCTGGCGGTGGCCGGCGTGCTCGTCCTCGGAGGCGGTGCGGCGTTCGCCGTCTCGCAGCTCACGGGCGACGACACCGAGCCGACCGCGAGCAACGGCGCGGCCGGCGATCCGGACGACACCGGCGACGCCGGCGGGGACCAGGGCAGCGGCGGCAAGGCTGTGAATCCGGCGGAGGTGACCGTCGCGGTTCTGAACGGGACGCTCGAGCCGGGCCTGGCCGCGCAGCTCGGCGACGAGGTCGAGCGGCTCGGCTTCGACCTCGGCACCCTCGGGAACGCGGACAACCAGGAACAGCAGCGCGCGGAGTCGGTGGTGCTCTATGCGAGCGGTCACAGGCGCGAGGCCGTGGTGGTGAGCAGGCGGCTGAAGATCCCGCAGCGCGAGTCGATCGACGCGGAAACCCAGGCGCTCGCGGGAGACGCGGGTGTGGTCGTGGTTGCCGGTTCCGACCAGACGCCCTAGCCCCGTTGCGGGGTCGCTCGCGGGTCCTGTCTCCGGCAGCGGTCACCGTTCCAGCTCGCAAGCTCACTGATCCGGTAACCGCCGCCGTCGCCACCCGCTCGACGAACGAAGCACGGCCCCCCTTTTCTTAAAGCGATGAGGGACGAACGGCCCGGCTATCCCGGAACGAGGGCCCGCGCTCGTTTTGCCAGGTGCGGTACGCCGAGCCGTTCGGTTTCCAAGGCGGCCTCCTCCAGCAGCTCGCGGGCGCGTTCCGGCTGCACGTTCACGAGGCGTTGGCCGGCCATCAGCCCGCAGCGGGCGGCTTCGAGGGGACGGCCGAGGCCGCGCCAGGTGGTCTGGGCGTCCGCCAGCAGGGCCACGCCCTCCTCGGGGTCCTCAGCAGACAGTCCGCGCGCCTCCAGGGCCGCGGCGCGGCCGATCGGGTAGTGCATCCGCTCCGCCAGCTCGGCGGCCTCGCGGGCGGCCTCGCGGGCCGGTCCGGGGCGCTGGGAGAGGGACAGGACCACGGCGCGCGCGGCCGTGGCCTGGATCGACTGCGCGAGGAGGCCTGCCCGCTCGCACACGTCGATCGCGCGGTCGAGCGCATCGGTGGCGCTGGCGTAGTCGCCGGAGTCCCGCAGTGCCAGCGCCAGGCCGAACAGCGCCTGGAAGGCGATCTCGGACCAGCCCACCTGCTCCGCCAGCTCGTGCGCCTGATGGAACAGCACGGTGGCCTCCTCGAGGCGTCCCTCGCGCCACAACAGCAGGCCCCGCAGCGAGTAGGGGAGGCAGAGCTTGCCTACGAGCCCCTCGCGCTCGGCCAGCTCGGCGCTGGCGTCCGTCGAGCGGGTCACGTCGTCCCACTCGGCGCAGTAGGCGGAGAGCTGCGCGAGCCAGGCGTGGAGCTCCACCTGGGCGGGGAGCATCCCTACGCGCTCTGCCAGCGCCAGCGCCTCGTGGTAGGCCTCGCGGGCGCCGTCCATGTCGGCCTCGGAGATCTCGAGGTGGCGGCCCAGCGCCGACAGCGCGAGGATGCTCTCGCCGTCGTCCGAGCCGCGCGCCAGCTCCACCGCGCGCTCCAGGTTCTGGCGCGCCTTCTCGGTGTCGCCGATGCGTCCGAACACCCGCCCGAAGATGCCGTGGGCGCGGCTGGCCGCGCGCGTCTCGCCGAGTCGCTCGGCCAGTCGCAGCGCCTTCTCGGAGGCGTAGATGGCGAGCATGTTGTCCCCGGTGTGCAGGTAGAGCCACGCCGCCTCCTCGTAGAGGCGCACCAGCTCGATCCGCGGCGGCCCGTCCTTGAGCAGGTTGATGCCGCGCTGGTAGTGCTCGATGGCAGACCTGCGCTCGCCCTTGTGGGAGAGCGCGGCGCCGGTCTTGCGGTGGAGGTCGGCCACCCGCTCGAGGTCCTCCTGGCCTCGGTGCCAGTCGAGGCACTCCTGCCACACGCCGATCGCCTCGTCCACGCGGCCCAGCCGCAGGGACACGTCGCCGAGCTTCTCCGACACCCGTACGCGCACGGCGAGATCCTGGTCGGCCCCCACGTCGCGCGCGTGGCGGTAGTGGGCGGCGGCCTCGCGGTTCGAGTAGAGGAGCGCGGCGGCATCGCCGGCCTCCTCCAGGAAGCGCATCGCCCGTTCGCGCATGGGCGCGAGCTCGGAGGCCGCGATGGCGCCCTCGCGGCCCAGCGACGCCGCGCGGCCGTAGTGCTCGGCCAGCAGCGCCACCATCTCGTCGGTCCGGTCGCCCGCGCGCTCCTCGATGAACGCGCCCACCTCGAAGTGCTTCCGCGATCGCACGGCCTTGGGCAGCATCCCGTAGGCCACGTCGCGAATCAGCACGTGCTTGAACGCGAGCTCGCGCTCGCCGGCGAGCCTGCCCTCGGCGCCGGGGGCGAGGATGTCCTTCTCTTGGAGCACCGTGAGCGCCCGCCCGAGCTCCTTGCCCTCGGCCTCGGCCAGCGGCGCCAGCGACGCCTCCCAGAAGGTGCGTCCGACCACGGCGGCCTGTTGCACGAGGCGCCGTTCGAAGGGCTCGAGAGCGTCGAGGCGGGCGGCCAGCACGGCCTGCACCGTCTCCGGAAGCTCGGCGGCGCCCAGGTTGCCCTCGGCCACCCGGCGCGCCATCTCCTCGGCGAAGAGAGGGTTTCCGCCGGAGCGCTCAACCACCTTCGACACCACGTCGTCGCCGCCGGGAATGAGGGCGGCCACCAGCTCGTGCGTGTACTCGGAGGCAAGCGGGTCGAGGAGCAGCTGCGTGGCCGAGCGACGCCCCGCCCCCCAGCCGGGGCGCCGGTCGAGCAGCTCGTCACGCGCGAGGCAGACGAGCATGAGCGGCGCGCGCACCCACTGGGCGAGGTGCTCGATCGCGTCGAGCATGCCGTCGTCGGCCCAGTGGATGTCCTCGAACGCCAGCACCAGCGGCCGGCGGCTGGCCATCTTCTCCATGCCCATGCGCAGGGCCGAGAAGAACGCTTCGCGAAGGCGCTCGGGGTCGCGCTCGGACGGCACCAGCTCGGCGGGCACCTCGATTCCGAGCAGCCGGCCGATCAGCGCGGCCTCGCGCTCGCCGGCCTCGTTGAGCTCCGAGCCGTTTCCGAAGAGGCCCGATACGTAGGTCGAGAGCTTGCGCCACGCCTCCTCCGCGGAGTCCGTGTCCACGATCGCGCACTCGGCGCGCAGCACCTCGCCCAGCGCCCAGAAGACGATGCCGGAGCCGTACGGCAGACAGCGCCCGGTGCGGACCGTGGGAGCGATCGAGTGCTCGCCGAGCACCCGCTCGAACTCGCGCAGGAGCCGCGTCTTGCCCACGCCGGCCTCACCGATGAGGCTCACGAGGTGCGGGGAGCCCTCTCGCACCACCCGCTCGTAGAGCGTTTCGAGCGTGACCAGCTCGTTGTCGCGGCCCACCAGTGCCGACTCGTGCGCCGCCGCGGCGCGGCCCACGCTCTGCGTGGCCGTCAGGCTCAGCGCCTCCCAGGCGGGCACCGGCTCGGCCTTGCCCTTCAGCTCGAGCGGGCTGAGCTCCTCGTAGCGCACCGCCCCGCGGGTGGCGCGCATCGTCCGCTCGCCCACGGTCACGCTTCCGGGGCGGGCGGCGCTCTGCAGCCGGGACGCCACGTTCACGGTGTCGCCGGTGACCGTGTAGCTCTCGCCCACGGCGCCCGCCATCACCTCGCCGGTGTTGATGCCCACCCGCAGCTGGAAGTCCACTCCCTGCGGCAGGCCCTCGTTGACCTCGGTCATCGCGGCCTGCATCCCGAGCGCGGCGCGCACGGCGCGCTCCTCGTCGTCCTCGTGCGCCACCGGCGCGCCGAACAGCGCCATCACGTTGTCCCCGATGTACTTGTCCACGTTGCCGCCGTAGCGCTCCACCTCGGCGCCGAGGCGCATGAGGGCGCGGTCCACGAGCCCCTTGACCGCCTCCGGGTCCATCCGCTCGGCCACCGCGGTGTACCCCGAGAGGTCGGCGAACAGGACCGTGACCTGGCGGCGCTCCTCCGGCGGGCGCTCGACCTGCGGCACGGGCGCCGGCGCCGGGGTGCCGTCGAGGGCGGCGCCGCAGTTCATGCAGAAACGGGCCGCGGAAGGGGCGGGCGTGGAGCAGGACGGGCAGACTCGCTCCAGGGCGTTGCCGCAGCCCATACAGAAGCGAGCGTCAGCGGGATTCTCCGTATTGCAGGCGGCGCAGGCCAGCGCGCTCATGTCCTGAGGGTACTCCGCCCGAGGCGAAGAATCGCGGCTTGACTACGGCACGATGCCGGAAGCGCGGTAGGCCCGCGCCAGCTCGCCGAGCAGCCCGTCGTCCACGAGCGTCAGCCGGCGACCCTCGATCTCCACGACGGCACCCGGCCAGGGCGGATACCAGAACGCGCGCAGCTTGCGCTCGAGGTCGTCGCCGGGCCGCACCACCCTCAGCTCCTCGAGCTCCGTGCGCGACACGTAGCGCCCCTCGCCCTGCGGCTGTCGCGGCAGCTCCGCACCGCTCAGCGCACGCTCCATAACGCGCTGGAAGAGCGCGAGCAGGCGCTCCTGGCTCAGCACGTCGAGCGAGAGCGCGGTCTCGCTAGCGGCGTCGATCGGGAAGCGCTCCACCTCCACCAGGTCGCCGGTGTCGATCCGATCGTCCACGAAGTGGCAGGACACGCCCCACTCCTCGCGACCCTCGAGCAGCGCCACGTTGTAGCCGCCAACCCCGCGCAGGTCCGGCAGCGGCGCCGGGTGGAGGTTGATGCACCCCAGCCGCCCCAGAGAGATCAGGGGCTCGCGGATGCGGTTCCAGAAGAGGAACGACACCACCAGGTCCACCTGGCCGAGCTCCCCGCGCTCGGCCGCCGCGTACAGGTCGCGCTCGCCGAGGAGCGGGAGGCCGTGCGCCGTGGCCACCAGGTCCACGCGCTGCTCGTCCGTGGTCCACTCGTCCGGCTCGGACGCGACCACGGCGGGCACCTCGCATCCGCTCCGCACCAGCCACTCGAGCGCGCGGGCGGCCGAGCGCTTGCTCTTGGCCATGAACACGACCCTCATGTCACGAGCTCCCCGTAGAGGTCCAGCGTCTGTCCCGCGATGCGCTCCCACGAGTAGGGCCCCTCCGCGGCGGCCCGCGCCTGCCGGCCGAGGTCGTCGCGGGCCGCGGGGTCGTCGAGCAGCGCGCGGATCGCCGCGCCCAGGGCCTCGGGATCCTCCGGCGGCACGAGGCGCGCGGCACCGTGCTCGGTGGCCACGTCGCGGAAGCCGCCCACGTCGGAGAGCAGCATCGGCTTCCCGAAGGCCAGGCCGGCGAACAGCACGCCGGACACGTCCACGCGGCGGTGCGGAAGCACCAGGAGGTCGGCGCGGCGGAAGTAGGCGGGCAGCTCGCGGTCGCTCACATAGCGGGGCACGAAGCGCACCCGCCCCGGGGGCGCGAGCCTGCGCAGCCGCTCCATCGACTCGCCGAGCGGGCGGCCCACCACCCAGAGCTCGGCATCCACGTGGCGGAAGGCCTCGAGCAGCACGTCCACGCCCTTGTACGGTCGCACGACGCCGAAGCACAGCACGACGGGCCCCTCCACCGCGCGGAGCTCCTCCGGGAGCGGCGCCTCGTCCGGCTGGCGCGTGAGGTGCTCGAAGGCTCCGTGGGGGATCGTCCTGACCTGCTCGGGCGGCACGCCGTGGCGGTCGGTGAGCAGCTCGGCACCCGCCCGCGTGTGCACCACGAGGGCGTCCATCCCGTCGAGCACCCGGCGCTCGAGGCGCTCCGCGCGCAGGACGTTGTGAAGCGTGAGCACGCGCGGCCGGGAGGGAGGGAGAAGCCACGCGTCGAGCGCGGGAAGCGGAAGCCACTGGTAGTGGCGCACGTCCGCGAGCCGCGCGTGGCGCCGGTAGAGCAGCATGTCGGGCGCGTGCTCGCCGAGCTTCAGCGCTCGGCGCAGGCGCGGCCGCTCGGCGCCGAAGCGCGTGGCCAGCCGGTAGAAGCGGCGGTCGGCGGTGTACCCCTCGGGCGCGGCCGCCGGACCGTGCACGAACCGCGACGTGACCAGCTCGACGTGCGCGCCCCGGGCCGCCAGCCCCGCCGCGAGCGCGTGGTCATAGGGCGCCACGTCGCCCGACGGATCGATCAGCTGCACGCGCACGCGCACATTCTCGCTCAGCGGAAGCAGCCGGCTCGGCCGGCTGCGCACCCACTAGGTTTCCGCCGGCCATGTCCCGGCCCCTCGTCCGGGCGGTGTTCGCGCTGCTCGTGCTGGCGACGATCGCCGCCTTCCTCGCCACACAGCAGCTGAAGAGCGAGTTCCCGCTCGTCATCCGGTTCGCCGCCAAGCCGCTCAACTTCTCGCCCAACGGCGACGGGGTGAGGGACACGACCCAGCTGGGGTTCGACCTGTCGGAGCCCGCACGGGTGACCTTCTCGGTGATGGACCAGGAGGGCCACGAGGTGCGCCGCCTCATCAACGACCGCGAGCTGGCCGGCGACGCCAAGCACCGCGTGCGCTGGAACGGCCGCGACGACGAGGGCGTGCCGGTGCCCGACGGCATCTACCGGATGCGGGTGCTCCGCCGCGACGAGGGCCGCGTGATCGACTCAGAGAAGCAGATCAACGTCGACCGCCATCCGCCGCGGGCCGCGCTGCTCTCCGCGCTGCCGAACGTGATCGCCCCGGGGGAGCCGGGACAGCAGCCGGAGGTGCGCCTGCGCTACAGCGGCCCGTCCAACGAGGCGCCCGTCTTCCGGGTCTTCCGCACCGGGGACGGGCCGCCCCGGCTGGTCCTGCGCTTCCGTGGCACCGGCAACCGGCAGGCCGTCTGGGACGGGCGGCTGCGGGAGGGGAGGGTCGCACCGGAGGGCGACTACGCCTTCACGGTCCAGGTGCGCGACCGCTCCGGCAATCCCACCGAGGCCCCCGCGCCGACCCCGAGCGCGCGCACGGCCCGAGCCGGAACGGGGGTGTCGGTCAGGCGCTTCACCCTCGAGGGGCCGCTGGACGTGATCCCGGCCGGGGCGGTGGCGCGCCTGCGCGTCGGCCCCTTCGACCGCTCGTTCGGGTTCGTCCTCTCCCGGCTGGGGTCGCCGCGGCCGGTGGTTCGCGGGGAGCGGATCGGCGGGTCGTTCCGCGTGCGGGTGCCCCGCCGGACGCGCACTGGCGTGTATCTCGTGCGGGTCCGGGCGGGAAACCGGCGCGCCGTCTGGCCGCTGGCCGTGGCCGGGCTGCCGCAGACGCCGGGGTCCGCGGATCGCCCGCGGCCGCTGGTGGTGCTTCCGGCGCTCACGTGGCAGGGCCTCAACCGCGTGGACGACGACCACGACGGCTTCCCTGACGCGCTGCCGGCCGCGCGGCGCTTGCCGCTCGAGCGCGAGTTCGCGGGCGGCGGCCTGCCCGCCGGCTTCCGCTCGGAGAGCGCGCCGTTGCTGCGCTTCCTCGACCGGGCGGGGCTGGACTACGACCTGACCACCGATCTCTCGCTCGCCCGCGGCGAGGGGCCGGCGCTCGGAAACGCGCCGGGCGCGGTGTTCGCCGGGAGCGCGTTGTGGCTGCCGCAGGCGCTCGGCGGGCGGCTGCGCCGCTACGTGGACGGGGGCGGGCGGGTCGCGTCCTTCGGCGCCGACGCGTTCCGCCGGGACGTGGCCCTCGGCCGCGATACGTTCGGGCCGGCGTCGCCTCCGCGCCGCGCCAATGTCTTCGGCGAGCGCACGGCGCTGCTGCGAACGGGCGCCGCCCCGCTCGCGGTGTTCGAGGACGCGCTCGGCCTGTTCGACGGCCTCAGCGGCCTGATCGGCGACTTCACGCTGTTCGAGCGCTCCGTGAGCCTGCCGCCGGACACGCGCCTGGTGGTGTCCGCGGGGCGCGAGGCCGATCAGCCCGCGTTCACGGCCTTCCGTCTCGGCGAGGGGCTGGTGCTGCGGACGGGCACGCCGCAGTGGTCGCGCGAGCTCGAGGAGGCGCAGCTGAGCGTGGAGGTGCCGCGCGTCACACGGCGGATCTGGGCTCTGCTGGCGGGTCGCGGCGACCTGCGCTGAGGGCCCCTCCCGGAACCGCCGGGGGCCTTTGCCATCCTTCGCGCGATGCTGAGACGCCGCCGCCTCCTGGTGGGCGTCGCGCTCGTCGTGCTCGCGGTCGGGGCTGCGGCGGCCGTGTACGTCCACAACGAGAACCAGCCCACCGAGAAGCGCGGATCCGCGGACGAGGAGTTCGTCACCACCGCGGCGCCGGACCCCAAGCCACCGCCGAAGCGTGAGAACCCCCGGCCCTGGCCCACGTACGGCTACGACGTGGAGCGCTCGCACATCTCGCCCTACGAGCACCGCCCGCCGTATCGGCGCATCTGGTCCATCGACGCCCACGACTCGCTCGAGTTCCCGCCCACGGTCGGCTACGGGCGCGTGTACCTCGCCCAGCAGAAGGGGCTCTTCTTCGCGCTGGACGCCAAGACCGGCAAGGTGGACTGGAAGAAGAGCCTCGGGCGCTGCGCGGCCTCCTCGCCCACGATCGGCGACGGGCTGGTCTACCAGTCCTACATGCACCCGGTGGTGTGCGCGCAGGGCCAGGCGGGCGCCGACGGCTTCGTGGTGGCCTGGAACGCCAAGACCGGCCGCGAGCGCTGGCGCTTCAAGTCGGCCCCGATCGAGTCCTCGCCGCTCCTCCGGGGCGGGCGCCTCTACTTCGGCTCCTGGGACCACAACGTCTACGCCATCGACGCGCGCACCGGGCGGCGCATCTGGTCGTTCCAGGCCGACAACGAGGTCAACACCTCGGCGGCGTACTGGAAGCGCACGATCTACATCGCGTCCGACGGCGGCACGCTCTACGCGCTGAACGCCCGTACGGGCAAGCTCCGCTGGAGTGCCCAGTCCAACTCCAGCTTCGGCTCGCGCGAGTTCTTCTACGCCAGCCCGACGGTGGCCTACGGCCGGGTGTACATCGGCAACACCGACGGCACGATGTACGTGTTCGGCGCCAAGAGCGGCAAGCTCCTCTGGGCGCGCCCGCTCGGGTCCTACATCTACGGCGCGGCGGCGGTCTGGAACCGGCGCGTGTTCGTGGGCACCTACGACGGCAGGTTCTACGCCCTCGACGCCGCCACGGGCGACACCGATTGGCAGATCGAGGCGCCCGGCGCCGTGCACGCCGCCCCGACGGTGATGTCAGGGCTCGTGTACTACGCCACCTGCTCGAGCTGCGGCTCGGAGGCGCAGCGGTCGGTCAAGCAGGGGCCCGACGGGACGTACGCGGTAAGGGCGTCGAACGGCCGTCAGGTGTGGAAGTTCCCCGGAGGGAAATACGCCAACCCGGTGGTGGCGGACGCGGACCGCGTGTACGTCACGGGTCGGGCGCAGCAGTTCGCGTTCCGGGCGCGCCGGCCGCGATGAGCACGGCCACGGCGGCGCCGGTGAGCGGCCAGAGCAGGTAGTAGTTGTTGAAGGTCCGGCCGATGAACATCAGCCACAGGATCGAGATGGCGAACCCCGCGGCTCCGACCCACAGGTCGCTCGCGCGGCGCTGAGCCATCAGCAGCCAGACGGTCAGCGGCACCCACGTGAGCAGGGCGAAGAGCGCGAACGGGTAGCTCCCGTCGCGGTCGTCGATGATCCCGAGCCGCACGAGGATCCCCGACAGCCCGTAGCCGACGATCTTGTAGGTGCCTGCGCCGTAGCGCACCGTGTCGTCGTAGAAGGCGCCCGGGTCGGCGATCAGGAACGGCAGCACCCCGGCCAGGATCAGCCCTCCGAAGGCCAGCGCCGCCCGCTTCAGCTGGTCGCGGGAGGCGCCCGACTGAAGGGCCATGAGGACGAGGAACGGCAGCGCCACGAGCGCGAACTGCTTGAGCAGCACCGCGCCGGCCAGGCTCGCCGCCGCCCAGCCGAAGCGTGAGCGGGTCACGAGCGCGAAGGCCAGCACCAGGAGCAGGAGGCTCGTAGGGTCGTTCTGCCCGAACCACGCCGAGCGCACCGCCACCGGGTTGCACACCAGCAGGGCGCCCACCACGAGTCGCCATCCGAGCGGGGCGCGGAACGCCAGCGCGGCGGCGAGCGACGCGAGCGTGGCGAGCATCACCAGCAGCCGGTAGTCGTCGAACGGGGCGGGCAGTGCCCGCCAGACGGCGGCGCTCAGCGGCGCACCGGGGAAGTAGGCGAAGTGGCGCAGCGCGACCTCGCGCTCGCGCACCTGCTCGGACACGCTTCCGTCGCGCGTGTAGAAGCGCTCGAGGCCCGACCGGCGGTAGTCGTGGCCGTAGGGGTTCTCGCCGTCCAGCACCAGGTCGCCGCTCTGCTCGATCTGGTAGGTCGAGTCGTTGGTGAAGAACCAGGGCTCGGTGGACTCGCGCAGGCCGAGCTGCAGCAGGGTCGAGGGTGCGGCGAGCAGCACACCCACGGCCAGCACGAGCGCGATCCCGGCGACGCGCGGCCAGGTGCGGTCGCGCAGCAGCGTCAGCGCCGCCGCTCCGCAGAGGAGCGCCGCGAGGAACGCCGCGGCGCGGGCGATGCCCACGTCCCACTCCTCGCCCGCGGCCCGCACCAGCGGAGCCAGCGGTCCGGAGGGATCGACGGCACCGGGCCGGAAGCGCCACGGGTCCGAGCCCAGCTCCGGCAGCGTGACCGTCACGAGCGCGAGCAGGACTGCGATCAGGCCGAGGGCCTCGAGGCGGCCGAGCCGCTCGCTCGTGAAGCGGCTCATGGCGTGGCCGCCGCCCGCGCCCGCGCGCGCTCAGCCGGCGAGGGCTCCGGCGGCCCGGGCCGCATCAGCCAGCCCGCCGCCACGGCGAGCACCATCCAGGTGAGCGGATCCTCGAGGAACCCGCTGTAGAAGAGGGCGTGCACGAAGAGCGCGAGCAGCGACGCCCCGAGCGCCAGCCCGAGCGCGCGTTCCGAGGTGTACACGCCGGCGATTGTCCGGACCCCGCCGACGAGCAGCCAGACGTAGAGGGCGAGCCCCACCACGCCCAGCTCGGCCGTGACCGTGAGCGGCGTCGTGTGGGACACGAAGTTCGCGTTCGGGCGCTCGCTGCCGGAGAGGATGCGGCTGGCGCGCGGCTGCCCTCCGATGCCCACGCCGACCAGCGGATCGTGGCGCACCACCCGCAGGGCGTCCTCCACCCGCTCGGTGCGGTCGCTCGTGACACGGTTGATCGACTCGCCGCCGATCACCTTCACGGCACCGAAGCCGAGCGCAACGATCGCGGCGCCGATCGCGAGCAGCCCGACCGTGCGCCTCACGCCGCGGTCGCCGGTCGCGAACGCGATCGCGAGCGTGACGAGGAGCAGCGCCGCCATGCTCGACTGCGAGTAGGAGAAGAACAGCCCCGCCCACATGAGCGCGAGGGCCGCGAGCAGGATGCCGTCGCGGGAGCGGCTGGTGGCAAGCAGCGTGAGCACCACGCCGATGCCGAGCACCACGTGGCGCCCGTACAGGCTCGGGTCGCCGAACAGCGAGGTGACCCTGAAGAAGTCGGTGTTGGCGTTGGAGATGGCGAGGTTGGGCGCGTAGAAGAAGAGGTCGTGCGTGATGGCCTGCCACACGCCCACGGCCGCGAAGAGGGACGCGAGCCCGATCGCCGCCGCCGCGAGGGCGCGCGGCGCCCAGTCCGGGTAGTCGGCCCGCGCCACCACGCCGAGCAGCGCCGCGAAAGGCAGCGTGAAG
The DNA here is from genome assembly GCA_963811055.1 of uncultured Thermoleophilaceae bacterium. Taxonomy (GTDB): domain Bacteria; phylum Actinomycetota; class Thermoleophilia; order Solirubrobacterales; family Thermoleophilaceae; genus JACVRW01. The sequence continues at coordinate 628,523 of CAWEPQ010000001.1, read as the reverse complement.
AACGTGAGCATGTTCGCGCCGGCCTCCACGTCGTCCGCCCACAGGAGCGAGAGGAAGGCGAACGCGAAGAACGCGGCGGCGGGCAGCGCAAGCTGCCGCGGGAGCGCACGCACGCTCTCTCCGCGGAGCGCGCGCCAGCCGAGCGCCAGACCGGCGGCCACCAGCACGAAGTACAGCGGCAGCAGCCGCCCGAGCCGCCCGTCCTCAGCCACCGCCACAAAGAAGCGGTTGGAGCTGTTGAAGTCGAGCGGGGGCCGGAACGGAGCGGCCACGAGCACGACGATCGGCACCAGCGCGGGGCGGCGGGCCAGCAGCGCGGCGGCCGCGGCGAACAGCCCGAGGCCCACCACCGCAGCCGCGCCCCCGGCCGCGCTCGTGAGCTTGTCGAGGCCGCTGTCGTTGAGCGCCGACACCAGCCCGACCTCGGCCAACCCGAGCACGAGCAGACCGGCGAGCAGGGCGAGGCGCCCGCGCGCGAGCAGCACGAGCGCCGATCCGAGCGCGCCGCAGACCGCTGCTGCTTGGGCGAGGTCCGCATGCTCCATGGGCGCGGGAAGCGTAGATGCAGCGACGCCCGGCTAGCGCGCGGCGGTCGCCATGTTGCGCCCGGCGTTGTACGCCTCGGCCGCCTCGCGCAGCCCGCTGCCGTCCCCCGGCCGCAGCTGCTGGCGCGCGTGCAGGAGGTAGCGGCGAGGGTCGCGGCCCGGCAGCGCCAGCGCCGCGGCGGCGCGGACGAGGTAGGCCCAGGTCCAGCAGATCGTCCACAGCAGCCGCGTGACGGGCATGCGGTGCTTGCGGAAGTAGCGGTCGCGGCCGCGGTGAAACTCCACGATCCGGCGCTCCATCGCGGCAGGGTCGGTGGACAGCTGGTCGTGGTGGACCGCCCGGGCGCCCGGCACGAAGAGGATCCGCCAGCCCGCGTCGCCCAGGCGCCGGCAGAAGTCCGTCTCGTCGGAGTACACGAAGAAGCCGGGATCGAGCCAGTCCACCCCCGCGGCGGCCTCGCGGCGCACGAGCATGGCGCTGGACTGCACCCAGCCGACGGCGCGCACCGCCTGTCCGCGGCTCTGCACCGCGTAGGGCCGGTGCGCGAACAGTGCGGCCGCCAGCGCCCAGCCGGCGTCGGGCAGCCGCCACGCACAGGCTGTGGGCCGGCCGTCTGGCGTGAGCAGCTGCGCCCCGGCCACGGCGGCGGCGGGATCGGCCTCCAGGGCGTCCAGCAGCGCACGCGTGCCACCGGGCTCGAGCTCGGCGTCCTCGTTGAGGAGGAGGCAGTAGCGGCCGCTCGCCTCGCGCAGCAGCCGCGAGTCGTTCGCCGCCTTGCCCTCCCGGCGCTCGAGGGCGATCACGCGGGCGTCAGGATGCGCGGCGCGCACCGCCTCGGCCGAGCCGTCGTCGGAGGCGTTGTCGAGCACGAGCAGCTCGTGGTCCACGCCGGCGGGGTGCGTGCGCCGGATCGCGTCCAGGCAGGCCAGCAGGTGCTCGCGGCCGTTCGTGTTCACGACGCAGTACGAGAGCTCGGTCAACCTGCCGCCTCCTCCAGCACCGCCAGCACGCGCGTAGCGAGCGCCTCGCGGTCGAACTCGCGCTCCGCGAGCGCACGAGCGTTGCGGCCATAGCGCTCGGCCTCGCCGGGGTGGTCGCGCAGCCAGGCCACCTTGGCGGCGAGGTCGCCGGGGTCGCCCGGGCGCACGTACAGGCCCGCCTCGTTGCTCTCCACCAGCTCGCGCATCCAGCCCGCCTGGTTCACGATCGCCGGGCGCCCGGCCGCGAAGGTGTCGAACAGCTTGTTGGGCGAGTTGGTGGCCAGCACGGGGACGTCCTTGAAGATCGTGAGGCACGCGTCCGACGCCGCGGCCAGCCGGGCAACGGTGGTCTTGTCGGGGGTCGGGTCCAGGAACAGCACGTTGCCCGCGCCGAGCGCGTGCGCCTCGCGCTCCAGGTCCGCACGTTGCTTGCCGCCGCCCAGGAGCACGAAGGTCACCCCGTTCACGAGCGGAGCGGCGCGCACCACCTGGGAGAGGTCGTTGGCCTCGCCGAGGGTGCCGAAGTAGCTGCAGACGAAGCCATCCCCGAGCCCCAGCCGGGCACGCTCGGCGTGACGGTCGAGCGCCGGGGAGAACAGCTCCAGGTCGGAGGCGTTCGGCACCAGCACGATCCGCCCCGGGTCCACGCCGGCCGCCGCCACGCCGTCGCGGATCCCCGGCGAGAGTGCGATCACGCGTGTGCTCCGGCGGTACACGAAGCGCTCGAGCGCCCGCGCCAGGCGCTGTGCCAGCGGGTTGCGCAGAGCGCCCATCTGAATCGGGGCCTCCGGCCACAGGTCGCGCACCTCGAACACCAGCGGGGCGCGGTGCCGGGCGGCGGCCAGCAGGGCCGGCAGCGCGATCGTGAGCGGCGGCGACGTGGCGTAGATCACGTCGGGGCGCGGCCCGCGCATGGCGTGCAGGGAGGCGGCCACAGCAAAGCGGGCGAAGGCAAGCATCCTGCGCGGGTAGGAGGTGGCGGTGGCGCTCACGTAGTCGGCGTAGCCGCCGCGGGCGCCCACCACCTCGATGCCGTCAACCTCGGTGCTGCCGGAGGCCGCGGTTACCATCCGCACGGCGTGTCCGCGGTCCACGAACCGGCGCGCGAACTCGTATGAGCGCGTGCCACCCACGCCCGCCCGCGTGATGAAGAACTGGTGCAGGTACAGGATCCGCATGCGCGGCCGGAACGGTAGTGCGCCTTGAGCCGGGCCCTCGACGCGGTCCTCGCCGCCCTTGCGCTGGCGGTCACGGCGCCGGTGCTCGCGGTGGCGGCCATCCTGATCCGGCTCGAGAGCCGCGGGCCGGTGGTGTTCCGCCAGCGCCGCGTGGGTCTCGACGGTCGTCCGTTCGACCTCTGGAAGCTCCGCACGATGGTGTCGGGGGCCGAGGCGATGGGCGCCGGGATCTACGTGCTCGAGGGCGATCCGCGCATCACGCGGGCCGGCCGGCTGCTGCGCCGCTTCTCGCTCGACGAGCTGCCGAACCTGGTGAACGTCCTGCGCGGCGAGATGGCGATGGTCGGTCCGCGCCCGACGGTGCGGGAGCAGGTGGACCGCTACACAGACCGCCAGCGCCGCCGGCTCGAGGTCAAGCCAGGCATCACCGGCTGGGCGCAGGTGCACGGGCGAGCGTCGCTGCCGTGGCCGGAGCGGATCGAGCTCGACGTCTGGTACGTGGACAACCGCTCACTCCGGCTCGACCTGCGGATCCTGCTGCGCACCGCCCGGCTGCTCGTCACGGGCCGCGGGCTCTATTCGGAAACGCTCGGCCAGGGCTGGGACTAGCGGCGCTCGACCCGCACGACCCGCAGCCGCGAGCGGCCACGGTCTGTGGCGGCGTCGGCCGCGGCGAGCACGTACACGCGGTAGAGGCCCGCGAAGCTCGGCGTGAACGAGCTGCGGAAGCTGCCGGAACGAACCCGCACCGCGCGCACTCCCACCTGCCGGTACGCGCCGCGGATGCGCTGCTGGAGCACCTGGTAGACCCGGCGCTTGCGCGGTGTCACGTGCCCGCGCACGCCCACCGGCCGGCCGCGCACGGCGAGCGCGGAGGTGGCGTCGAGCTCCACGAGCGGCACCACCCGCACCAGCTGCTCGGGGCTGAAGCTGCGTCGCCAGAGACCGTCGCCCGCGTAGGTGGCGCGCAGGATCCTCGAGCCCTGCGGGACCACGGTGGTGCTCCAGGCGCCGGCAGCATCGGTGACCGGCTCGGCCAGCGTGCGCCAGCGCCCACCGCGCAGCACCTGGACGCGCACGGGCTGCGCCGCGATCGGCGCGAGCTCGTTGGACGTGAGCGTGCCGGTGAGCGTGACCGCCCGCCGGTAGCGCACGCGTGAGCGCGACAGCGACGCGGACACGAACGTGGCCACTCCCGGCAGTGCCTCGCCCGTGGCCACGCGCGCGCGCAGATCGTCGAGCTGGGAGTAGAGCGCCGAGCCGGGACAGGCGGTGCTGTTGGTGTCCCGGTGGCCGAGCACGCGCGGAACACGCACCCGGGTACCGCCGGCGTAGCGGCTGGTGGCGCCGCCCGGCGCTCACCAGTGTCGTCTGCCCGCTCAGCGGCTGGCCGTGGATCGTGAGCTTCCAGCGGATGTAGCCGGCCAGCGCGTCGAGCGCCGTGTCGGACAGCCCCACCGAGCTGTTGTCGCCGATGCTCGCGATCCCCGTGCTCATGGCGTTGAAGCCCTGAGCGTGCGCGCCGAGCACCGGCTTGTCGAGGCCTCCGGCACGCCCCTCGTAGAGCACGCCGTACTTGTCCACCAGCGCCTGGTAGCCGATGTCGTTCCAGCCGTTCGAGTTGCGGTGGTAGCGGCAGATCGCGAGCACGATCCCCGGTGCCTCGTCCGGCGAGTAGTCGTTCAGCGAGACCGTGTGGTGCACGTACGCGGCCCTCACCACCCCGTACGAAGGCGCCTGCCGCGGCGGGCACTTCTGGGCGCCCCACTCCTTGCGCGTGACCACCACCGGCCGGTCGTCCTGGGCGTGCGCGTCAGCGCCGCCGAGAGCCGACGCCACGGTGCTCACCGCCGCGTTGGCGGCGCCCCGCAGGGCGGTGGTCACCCGCTCGCCGGCGGTAGCGGTGCCGTTCACGTTCACGAAGTGGAGGCGCAGGCCGGGCACCTGCCGGCTGAGCGCGTACTGCACCTGGTCGGCCTCGCCGACCCAGAGCGGATCGGACGATGCCACGGAGCGCTCGCCGCTCCGCGGGTCCGGGTTGTGGTCGGCGTGCGCGTCCAGCCGCTGCCAGCGACTCCAGTCGCGGCCGTCGCGCCGCACCCTTACGGCCACCCGCGGCTCGGCCCGGCCGCGCCAGCGCAGGCCCACGAGGTTGAAGCGATGCGGAGCGCGCAGCCGCGGCGAGAGCACGCGCCCGCTACGGGCGGCCACCACCTGCGCCTGCGCGGGCGCCAGCTCGAAGTCCACCGGATCAGGCCGCCAGCGCTGAGCGCTGAGCGCCGGCGCGACCAGGAGCAACAGCAGCGCCGTCCCTGGCGCGAGCAGTATGGCCAGTCGCTTCACCGTTCCCGGAACACGGTGCCAGGCGTGCGGTTGCGCACCGGGCGAAGTCGTGCAGAACGGTCTGTTGCAAGCCCGCTCCCAGCGGGCGCCGCGCTACGGGACCGGCTCGGGGCCGTTCGAGCGGTGCTCGTCGCGGAACGCGCGCAGCGCGTCCCACATCTCTGGATCGGCGCGATCGCAGGTGAGCAGGCGGCCCAGGCCGCTCGGCTCGGGCGTCCCGTTCCAGGCGGTCGCGGCCACCTGGTAGGGCATCTTCGCCCGCGGGACCAGCACCATCTGGTACGTGTCCTCGTCGAACAGGGCCTTGAGGTCCGCGCGGGTGGACTTCGGCAGGCTCGGCTTGAACCAGATGATCACGCGGCCGTGCTCCAGGTTGTGCACGAGCTGTTCGTCGGTTGGAGCGGTGCTGTACGCCCCGTCGTCCGCCGGGACGGCGAAGTGCCGCCCGGATGTCGGGGGATTCGAGTTGTACTTCACGCGCTCGTTGGGATCGGTGGTGTGGTCGAAGGAGCCGGACGCCTTCACGTCCTTGAGCTCGCACCCGGCGGCCGCCGCGGCCTTCGTCAGGTCGAACTCCTTCTGCTCGGGCACCGAGCCGCCGCCGGGCAGCACGCTCGGATCAACGTCACCCGACCCGCTGTCGCCGCCGGCGAGCGCGAACACCGCCACCGCCAAGACGGCCAGCACGAGCACGAAGCCGCCGCCGTAGCCGACCATGCGCTTGCGCGCCTGGGCGGCCTTCGCCTGCCGCTCGCGCTCCTCGCGCTCGCGCCGGAGCGCCTCTTTCTGCTCGCGTCTGCTGGCCACCGGGCGGGAAGCGTAGTGATCCGGCGGCCGGGCTCGCCTTAGGCGGAGCGGCGCCGGGCGGGCTGCCCGCCGCGCTTGGCCGTGCCGGACGGCCGGCGCGGCGCCGTGGACCGGCGGCTGCTGAAGCACTGCTCGATGAACGGCACGATCTCGCCCGTCAGCCGCTCCGGCGTGGTCCAGAGCTCCATGATCGAGTTGGCCTCGATCAGGCGCGCGTTCGGCAGCTCGTGGATGAGCATGTCGGAGTCGTTGAACGGGTGGACGGGGTCGCGCCGGTGGCCGATCACGAGCGTGGGCTGGCGCAACGTCCTGCGCACGTCCGCGGGCGGCGCGACGCGCCCGAAGAAGAGACCCTGGAGCACTGAGGCGGAGGGCTTCGGATCCTGGGCGATCCAGTCGAGCATCGAGTCCCCGAGGTGCGAGATCCCGCGGGGCACAAGCCCGGCGCCGCGCCCGGCCAGCCTCGCCAGGGGAGCCCCGAATGTGAGGCTCACCAGCAGGGGCGTGAAGGCGATCGCGCAGCCGAGCAGAGCGTTGTCGAGCACGGGCATCTGGATCAGGAGGCCGCGGACGCGCTTGGGGGCGGCGGCCGCGACCTCGAGTGACGCGTTGGCGCCGAGCGATGGCCCGCCCACCACGGCACGCGAGATGTCGAGGTGGTCGAGCAGCGCGATTCCCTGGCGCCCGAAGATCTGCATGGAGTAGTTCCCCATCTCGGGCGGCCGGTCGGAGTCGCCGTGCCCGAGCAGGTCGAGGCAGAGCACACGGTGCCCGCGCTCGGCGAGCGTCTCGGCGAGCGGCCGGTGGATCTTCCGCGAGAAGAGCAGCGGCGGAAGCAGGAGCACCGTCCGGTCGCCGGATCCGTACTCGTCGTACACCAAGCGATGGCCTTCATACCGGAACTGGCGGGTCCGAATCGCAGGCATTGCGCTGAGGGTATCCCGTTGGATTAGCATCAGCGCCGGAGGGAGTCGAGTGAGGGAGGAAGCATGAGCACGACCGTTCCGCTGGAGGCAAGCGTCAACGGAGAGGCACGGGAAGCCGAGGTCGATCCCCGGCTCCTCCTGGTGCACTGGCTGCGCGACGAGCTCGGCCTGACCGGCACCCACGTGGGCTGCGACACGACCAACTGCGGCGCGTGCACCGTTCACCTGAACGGCGAGGCCGTGAAGAGCTGCACCGTGCTGGCCGTCCAGGCCAACGGCGCGGAGGTCACGACGATCGAGGGGATGGCACCGAAGGGCAACGGCGCCCTGCACCCCCTCCAGCAGGCGTTCTGGGAGCAGCACGGGCTCCAGTGCGGCTTCTGCACCCCGGGGATGATCATGGCCGCGGCCGATCTCCTGGCACGCAACCCGAATCCCTCCGAGGAGGACGTGCGCCACGGCCTCGAGGGCAACCTCTGTCGCTGCACCGGCTACCACAACATCGTCAAAGCGGTGCTCGCCGCGGCCGAGAGCGGGGTGCGCGCATGACCACCTACGTAGGCCAGGCGATGAAGCGCAAGGAGGACCCCCGGATGATCTCCGGGCGGGCGAACTACGTCGACGACATCGCGCTCCCGGGCATGCTCCACGCCGCGATCGTCCGCTCGCCGGAGGCGCACGCCAAGATCCTCGCGATCGACAAGTCGGCCGCCGAGGACCACCCCGGCGTGGTGGCCGTCTTCACGGGCGAGGACCTCGCCCGTGACTTCGCGTCGGCCCTCCCGATGGCCTGGGACCCACCCGGCGTGGAGATCAAGACCCCCGACCACTGGCCGCTCAGCCGCGGCGCGGTCAAGCACGTGGGCGATCCGGTGGCCGTGGTGGTCGCCGTCGATCGTTACGTGGCGGTGGACGCGGCCGAGGACGTGATCGTCGACTACGACCCGCTGCCCGCGGTGGTTGATCCCGAGAAGGCGCTCGAGGACGGCTCGGCGCTGGTCTGGGACGAGTTCGGCACCAACAAGACGCACGAGTGGGCCGTGGGCGGCGGCGACATCGCCGCGGCGCTGGCGGAGGCCGACGTGGTGGTGGAGCAGCGTGTGCCCAACCACCGCACCTCGGGCGCTCCGATCGAGCCACGCGGATCGATCGGCGAGCCGCGCGGAGAGAACCTCACTCTCTATTCGTCCACTCAGATCCCGCACATCGCACGGCTGCTGCTCGCCGGGATGCTCGACATGCCGGAGGACAAGATCCGCGTGGTGGCGCCCGACGTGGGCGGCGGCTTCGGAGCCAAGCTCCAGGTGTACGCGGAGGAGGCGCTGGTGCTCGCGCTGGCCAGGCGGCTGGGCCGGGCGGTCAAGTGGACCGAGTCGCGCTCCGAGCACATGAGCACGTCGCACCACGGCCGCGACCAGGTGGCCCACGTGACGCTGGGCGCCAAGCGGGACGGCACGCTCACCGGCGTCAAGGCCCGCATCGTGGCCGACCTCGGCGCCTACCAGCAGCTGCTCACGCCGTTCATCCCCGAGCTGGGCTTCCCGGTGATGGGCGGCTGTTACAAGCTGCCCGCCATCGACCTGCACTTCACGGGCGTCTTCACCAACAAGATGCCCACGGACGCGATCCGGGGTGCGGGCCGGCCCGAGGCCACCTACTGGATCGAGCTGACCATGGACAAGCTCGCTCGCGAGCTCGGCATGGATCCGCTCGAGCTGCGGCGCAAGAACTTCATCCCGAAGGAGGAGTTCCCCTACGAGACGCCGCTGGGCATCGTCTACGACTCGGGCGACTACCACGGGTCGCTCGACCGGCTGCTCCAGAACTTCGACCTCGACGCGTTCCGGCGCGAGCAGGCGGAGCTGCGGGAGAAGGGCATCCATCGTGGGGTGGGCTTCTCCACCTGGGTGGAGGTCTGCGGGCTGGCGCCCTCGCGAGCCGTCGGCCCTCAGGGGGTGGGCCTCCAGGCGGCGTTCTGGGAGTCGGCCATGGTGCGCGTGCACCCGTCCGGGTCGGCCACCGTGTTCACGGGCACCTCGCCGCACGGCCAGGGGCTCGACACGAGCTTCGCGCAGATCGCGGCGGACCGGCTGGGCATCGACCCGGAGAACGTCGACGTGATCCACGGCGACACCGACCAGGGTCCCTGGGGTTGGGGCACCTACGGCTCGCGCTCGCTCTCGGTGGGTGGCGAGGCGGTGGCCAAGGCCTCCGAGAAGGTGCAGCAGAAGGCCAAGCGCATCTGTGCGGCGCTGCTCGAAGCGTCGCCCGACGACATCGAGCTCGCGGACGGCAAGTTCCAGGTGCGCGGCTCTCCCGACAAGTCGATGACGATGGCCGAGATCTCGTTCGCGGCGCACGTGCCGCCCAACGAGCTCCCCACCGATTTCGAGCCGGGGCTGGAGGAGAACTCGTTCTACGACCCGGAGAACTTCGTGTTCCCGTTCGGCGCTCACGCCTGCGTGGTGGACGTGGACGTGGAGACCGGCAAGGTGAAGGTCGTGCGCTACGTGGCGGTGGACGACTGCGGGCCGGCGATCAACCCGATGCTGATCGACGGACAGGTGCACGGCGGGATCGTCCATGCGATCGGCCAGGCCCTCTACGAGCAGATCGTCTACGACGAGGACGGCCAGCTCGTGACCGGCACGTTCGTGGACTACGCGCTGCCGACCGCGGCCGAGGTGCCGAGCTTCGAGACCGATCGCACCGAGACTCCGTCGCCGGTCAACTCGCTCGGAGTCAAGGGCATCGGAGAGGCGGGCACGATCGCCGCCACCCCTGCGGTCACCGCGGCCGTACTGGATGCGCTCGAGCCGCTCGGAGTGAGCTGGATCGACATGCCGCTCACCCCGATGCGGGTGTGGGATGCCATCCACGGAGGCGGGAACGGCGGCGGCCCGCCGTCGCTCGGCGAGCACGGCAAGGGCTCCGCGGGCAGCGGCCCAAGCAGCCCGGACGAAGGAGGTGCCGGATGATCCCCGCTGAGTTCGACTACGTGCGTGCGGACAGCGTCGAGGCGGCGCTGAGCGCCCTGGCGGGCGGCGGCGAGGACGCCAAGCTGCTGGCCGGCGGCCATTCGCTGCTCCCGTTGATGAAGCTGCGCCTGGCGGCGCCGACGCTGCTGGTGGACATCGGCGGCATCGACGAGCTGCGCGGCGTCGCACGCGACAACGGCTCCTGGCGGATCGGCGCGCTGACCACGCACGCGACTCTCCAGGACAGCGAGGAGCTCGGGGTCGTGGCCAAGGCGGCCTCGATGATCGCGGACCAGCAGGTGCGCAACCGCGGGACGATCGGCGGCTCTCTGGCCCACGGCGACCCGGCATCCGACCTGCCCGGCGTGGTGCTGGCCCTCGACGGGTCCGTCACGGCTCGCGGCGCGGCCGGCGATCGCGAGATCGCCGCGGCCGACCTGTTCCAGGACTACCTCACCACGACGCTCGATCCCGGTGAGGTGCTCACCAGCGTGCGCTTCCAGGCCCTCGAGGGATACGGCTGGGGCTACGAGAAGTTCACCCGCCGCGCCGAGGACTGGGCGATGGTGGGCGTGGTCGCTCTGGTCAAGTCGTCAGGCGGGGTATGCGAGGACGTGCGCATCGGCCTCACGCACATGGCCTCCACGCCGCTGCGCGCGAGCGCGGCCGAGGATGCGCTGCGCGGCGGTTCGCTCGACGCGGACCGGATCGCGGCCGCGGCCGAGCATGCGGCCGACGGGACGGAGCCGCCCGGGGACGCCAACGCCACGCCCGACTACAAGCGCCACCTCGCCCGCGTGCTCACCAGGCGCGCGCTCGAGGCCGCGGCGAGCCGCGCCGCGTGACCGGCGAGGTCTGATGCTGGACAGCCCCGAGGCCACGAGCGAGGCGCTGGCTGCTGAGCGCTACCTGGCGGACGAGGGGCTGTGCACCGCGGTCTACCTCGCGCTCGCCCTCGAGCAGCCGCTGCTCCTCGAGGGAGAGGCCGGGGTGGGCAAGACGGAGGTGGCCAAGGCGCTGGCCGCCGCCACGGGCGCGCCGCTCGTGCGGCTCCAGTGCCACGAGGGCATCGATCTCCACCACGCTCTCTACGACTGGGACTACCCACGCCAGCTGCTCCACCTCAGGGCGGGCGGGGAGGAGCAGCTCTACTCGGAGCGCTTCCTCCTGCGCCGCCCGCTGCTCGAGGCGCTGCGCCACCCCGAGCCGGTGGTGCTGCTGATCGACGAGATCGACCGGGCGGACGACGAGTTCGAGGCGTTCCTGCTGGAGCTGCTGTCGGACTTCCAGGTGACGATTCCCGAGCTGGGCACCATCAGCGCGCTTCACCGGCCCACGGTGATCCTCACCTCCAACCGCACGCGCGAGCTTCACGACGCGCTCAAGCGCCGCTGCCTCTACCACTGGATCGACTACCCGGGCCGCGAGCGCGAGGCGGAGATCGTCCGCGCGCGGCTGCCCGGGGTGCCCGATGCGATCGCCTCGCGGGTCTGTGACGCTGTGGCGCGCCTACGCGGCGAGGACCTCTACAAGCTGCCGGGCGTGGGGGAGACGATCGCCTGGGCGCAGGCGCTGCTGGCCCTGGACGGCGCCGAGCTCGAGCGAACCCTCGGGGTGGCGCTCAAGGTCCGGGAGGACATCGAGGCGGTTCGGGAGCGGAAGGTGCTGGAGGGTGTCTGAGCGGCTCGGCCTGCGGGTCACGGGGCGGCTGGCCCTGCTCACCGCGGCGATGCGCGCCTCCGGCGCCCGCGTGGGCGTCGAGGAGCTTCTGCGCGCGCACCGGGCGCTCGCCGCGGTCGGCCCGGCCGACCGGCGTGGCGCCTACTTCGCGCTGCGCGCGGTGCTCTGCTCCCGCCGCGAGGACGTGGAGGCGTTCGACGCGGCCTTCGCCGAGTGGATGGCCCAGGTGGCACTGCCGAGCGACATGACGGGCGAGCCCGAGACGCTGGCCGACGTGGCCTCGCTGGTGCTGCCCCGCGTGGCCGTGCCGGCGGAGGAGCGCCCGCCCGCTCCGGTGGACGCGCCCCTCGATCCGCTCCCGGCGGCCTGGTCCGACGTGGAGCTGCTGCGCGAGAAGGACTTCGCCGAGTACACCGAGACCGAGCGCCGGCTGGCGCGGCGCCTTATGGTCCGGCTCGCCGGGTCCGGCCCCACGCGCAGCAGTCGGCGGTTGCGTCCCGCCCGGCGTGGCGAGCGGCCCCCCGGCGGGCGTCCCGACCCGAGAAGGACGATGCGCAGCTCGCTGCGCTACGAGGGCGACCCGGTGGAGCGCCACTGGCGGCGCCCCGGCGAGCGCCCGCGGCCGCTCGTGCTGGTGTGCGACGTGTCCGGGTCGATGGAGCCCTACGCGCGGATGCTGCTCCAGTACATGCAGGCCTGCGTGAGCGCGCGACGGCGCGTGGAGGCGTTTGTGTTCGGCACCTCGCTCACACGGGTGACGGCCGAGCTGCGCGGGCGCGACCAGGACGCCGCGCTCGATCGCGCCGCGGCCCGGGTGGGGGACTGGTCGGGGGGCACGCGCATCGGCGCCTCGCTGGCCACCCTCAACCGCGAGCACGGAAGCCGAGTGGGCCGCGGGGCGATCGTGGTGCTGCTCTCCGACGGCTGGGACCGTGGCGACCCGGCTCAGCTCGGGGCCGAGCTGGCCCGGCTCGGCCGCTGCGCCCACCGGCTCGTCTGGCTCAACCCGCTCAAGGCGCACCCCGACTACGAGCCGCTCACGCGCGGGATGCAGGCGGCGCTCCCGTACGTGGACCACTTCCTGGCCGGCAACTCGCTGGCCTCGCTCGAGGAGTTGGCGGCGCTGATGGCCGAGGGCGTGGAGTGACGTCCGCCCGCGCATCGGATCACCGGCCAGCGGGCATGCTCTCCACCATGGCCGAGGTTCGCGCGTGATCGGTGGACTTGTGCTCGCCGCGGGCGGCTCGAGCCGCTTCGGCAGCGCCAAGCAGCTCGCCGACCTTCAGGGCCGGCCGCTCCTCGAGCATTCCCTGCGGACCATGTCCGTCGCTCCGGTGGACCGGTCGGTGGTGGTTCTCGGAGCAGAGGCCGAGGAGGTGGTGCGCACGGTAGACCTCCACGGGATCAGGCCCGTCGTCTGCGAGCGCTGGCAAGAAGGCCAGTCGGCCTCGCTGGCGTGCGGCCTGGCCGCGCTGGCCGACTGCGATGCGGTGGTGGTCACGCTGGGCGATCTGCCGCAGCTCGCGCCGGAGGCGATCACCCGGGTGGTGGCGGCACGCGGCGGCGCGGCGGCGGTGAGAGCCACGTATGGCGGCAGTCCGGGACATCCGGTGCTGCTGGAGCGCGAGCTTCTCGTCCGGCTGCGCAACGTGACCGGAGATCACGGAGCCCGCAACCTGCTCCGCAGCATCGCGAGCGTGGACGTGCCCTGCGACGACCTCGGAGGCGGTGAGGACGTGGACACGCCCGACCAGCTGGCGGCATTGCGGCGAGCCCCGGCGAGCAGCGAGCCGTGAAGCTCGAGCAGTCGTTCGAGGTGGCCGCGCCGCTGGAGCGCGTCTGGGAGGCGCTGATCGACGTGAAGCGCGTGGCGCCCTGCCTGCCCGGCGCGGAGATCGAGCCCGACTCCGAGGACGACGGCACCTACCGCGGCAGCTTCACCGTGAAGCTCGGGCCCACCACGGCGTCTTACCGGGGCCAGCTGCACATGGAGGAGGTGGACGAGGCCGCGCGCCGCGTGGTCATGCGCGCCAGCGGCCAGGACAAGCGCGGCCAGGGCACCGCGAAGGCGAGCATCGTGAGCGTGATGAGCTCACAGGGCGACACCACGAAGGTGGACGTGGAGACCGACTTCACGCTCACGGGGCGGCTGGCCCGCTTCGGGCGCGGCGGGATGATCCAGGACGTCTCGAACCGGCTGCTGCGCGACTTCTCGGGGTGTCTGCAGAGCTCGATCGAGGCGGAACAGCCGAGCGCCGAGGCGGTCTCCGCGCCCGCTCCGCAGGAGCCCGTTCCCGCGAAGCCGGTGAGCGGGCTGTCGCTGTTCTTCGGCGTTCTGATGGACCGGCTCCGCCGGCTGTTCGGCGCCGGGCGCTGACGCCCGGCACGAGCCGCTGCGCCGGACTAGACTCGACTGCCACGTGGAGGCAAGCGATCTAACCGCATCTGCCACCCTCCCCGCCCGTCTCCTGGACGAGGACGAGCTGGCGGCTTGGCGCGGCCTCTTCCGCGCCCACGCGCACCTGACGCGCACGCTGGACACCGACCTGGTGAGCGCGCACGGATTGCCGCTCACCTCGTACGAGGTCCTGCTCTACCTGGCCGACTCGCACGACGGGCGCCTACGCATGTCGGAGCTGGCCGACTCGGTCCTGCTCAGCCGCAGCGGGCTGACGCGCCTGGTGGACCGTCTCGAGCGCCAGCAGCTGCTGCGCCGGGAGAGCTGCCCAAGCGACCGCCGCGGGTCCTACGCGGTGATCACCCAGCGCGGCCGCGCGTTGTTCGACCGTGCCCGGGTCACGCACCTGGAGGGCGTCCGCAGGCGCTTCCTGAACCACCTCTCCGAGGACGAGCTGCGCGCGCTCGCGGACGTGTGGCGCCGCACCGGCGGCGGCTAGCGGACAAAGTCGCTAGGAGATGGGCGCCGCGGCCACGGAGTGCCGCGCCCGGCGCCGGACCTCGCGGATGGCGCGCGCCAGGCGGCGCACGCCCTCGTCGAGCTCCTCCGGCGACAGCAGCGGGAACGAGAGCCGGAACGCGGTCTGCGAGCGCCGCTCCGGAGTGACCGCCCCGCCGGGCGTGAACGTGACGCCGTGACGGGCCGCCTCCGAGTAGAGCGTGCGCTCGTCGAGCGGCCGCGTGAGCGTGACCCATACGTGATGCCCGCCCTTCGGCGTCTCGGCCCGGTACTCGCCGGGCAGGTGGCGCTCGAGCGCGTCCATGAGCGCGTCGCGGCGGGCGCGGTAGAACGCCACCGTCTTCTTCTCGTGGCGGTCGTGCGCCCCTGAGGCGAGCCACCGCGCCGCGAGGTGCTGGGTGAGCGTGGAGGTCTGGAAGTCGGCCAGCAGCTTGGCCATCGCGATGCGCTCCCTGATCGGTCCGCGGGCGGCCACCCAGCCGACGCGCAGGCCCGGGCCCACGACCTTCGAGAGCGAGCTCACGTGGATCACGTGCGCGGGGGCCAGCTCGCGGACCGATCGCGGCCGCTCGCCCTCCAGCCGCGTGTCGGCGTACACCTGGTCCTCGAGCACGAAGAAGTTCCGTTCCATCGCCAGCTCGGCCAGCCGGCGTGCCCGATCCGGGGCCAGATCGCACCCGGTCGGGTTGTGGGAGGCGGTCTGGAGCGCCACCAGCTTGACCTCGTGGCGGGTGAGCAGGCGCTCGAGCGCGTCCACGTCCAGGCCGTGCTCGTCCACGGGCACGCCGATCACGCGCGCGCCGGTGGCGCGCAGCGAGCCGATCATGCCAATGAAGCTCGGCGACTCGACCACCGCCACGTCACCCTCCTCGAGCGTCGCCTCGGCCGCGAGGCGCAGGCCCTGCTGGGCGCCGGACGTGACGACGATCTCGTCGGGCTCGGTGGCGAAGCCGAAGCGGCGGCCGCGCTTGGCGAGTTGCTCGCGCAGCTCGTACAGACCCTCAGCCGGCAGGTAGGACAGCACGTTCACCCCCTCCTCCGCGAACACCTCGGCGGCGATCTGGCCCAGCTCCTCCACCGGGTACGTGCTCGGCGCGGGCCACCCGGTGGCGAGCGAGAGCATCCCCGGCTCGTCGACGGAGAACGCGTCGGCAAGCACCTGCTCGGGATACGCGATCTCCCGCTCCGGCAGCGCGTACACCTGCCAGTCGTCGCCCAGCTCGGTGCTGCCCGCGGGAGCCAGCGAGCGGACGAAGGTCCCGCGTCCCACGCTCGCGGACACGTAGCCGAGCTCCGCGAGCTTGCGGTACACGCGCGCCGCCGTCAGGTGGTTGACGCCCACCTCCTCGGCCAGCCGGCGCGTGGGGGGCAGCTTGTCGCCCGGGGGCAGCTCTCCGGACTCGATGGCCGCGACGAAGCGGTCCACCAGTTGCTGGGTCAGCGACGTTCCGCCGTCGCGCTTTAGGTCGGACAAGTTCATCTTGTAGGACATAGTACGGCGCTTTAGGCATCGTACACTACCTCTACGTTGTAGTACACCCTAGGTCCTAGCCGGAAGGAGCCCGCAAATGTTTCGCACCACTGCCACCACACCGAAGCTCGCGCTCGCGAACGTGACGGTGCGGCATGCGGACGTCGAGGACGAGCGGTCGCTCGCGCGGCTCGCCTTGCTCGACAGCGCTCCGCGGCTCCGCGGGCCCGCTCTCGTGGCGGAGGCCGACGCCCGTGTGCTGGCGGCCGTGCCGCTCGGCTCCGGCCGGTCGATCGCCGACCCGTTCGAGCCCACCGCCGAGCTGGTGGCCCTGCTCGAGCTGCGCCGCGAGCAGCTCCGCGGGCGTGACCGCGAGCGCCCGGGCCGGCTCGAGCGCATGCGCCGTCTCCTGCATTAGCGCGCCGGCGGTCCTCGGGGCCGGGCGATCGCTAGCGTGGTCGTGAGTGTCTGGTGAGCTCGGCATCGACGCGCAGGGCCTGCGGAAGTCGTACGGCAGCGTGGAGGCGCTCCGCGGGGTGGACCTCCGCGCCGAGGCCGGCACCGTGCTCGGCCTGCTCGGGCCCAACGGCGCCGGCAAGACCACGGCAGTCCGGATCCTCACCACGCTTCTGAGCCCCGACGGCGGAAGCGCGCGCGTGGCCGGATTCGACGTGGTCAGCGACGCTGCGGAGCTCCGCAGCCACATCGGACTGGCCGGCCAGTACGCCGCGGTGGACGAGAACCTGACCGGCTTCGAGAACCTCGAGATGGTCGGCCGCCTCTACCACCTCGGTCGCCACCCGGCCCGCGAGCGCGCCGACGAGCTGCTCGAGCGCTTCGAGCTGGACGAGGCCAAGGATCGTCTCGTGCGCACGTACTCCGGGGGAATGCGCCGCCGCCTCGACCTGGCCGCATCGCTGGTGGCCCGCCCGCCCGTCCTGTTCCTCGACGAGCCCACCACCGGGCTCGACCCGCGCAGCCGCGCGGCCCTGCTCGAGACGATCGAGGGGCGCGTGGCGGCCGGCACCACGGTCCTCCTCACCACCCAGACCCTCGACGAGGCCGACAGGCTCGCCGACCGGATCGCGGTGATCGACCACGGGCGCGTGATCGCCGAGGGTACGTCGGACGAGCTCAAGGCCCAGGTCGGCGGCGAGCGCCTGGAGGTGACGCTCGACGATCCCGATCAGTCATCCCCGGCGGTGCTCGCGCTCTCGCCCATGTGTGCGGACCCGCCCGAGGTGGACGGTCGCATGGTGCGGATGGGAGTGCCGCGCCGCAGCGGCGTGATCGCCGAGGCCGTCCGCCGGCTGGACGACTCCGGCGTGGGGATAGCCGACCTTGCAGTGCGCCGCCCGACGCTCGACGACGTGTTCATCGTGCTCACCGGCCACGCCGCCGAGGAGGCCGAGCAGGAGGCTCGCGACCAGGAGCAGGAGAGCGTGCCCGAGGAGGTGCCGTCGTGAGCGGCCTGGCGATGGCGGTGTCGGACACGATGGTCCTGGCCAAGCGCAACCTGCTGCGCATCCCGCGCGCGCCCGACCTGCTGCTGTCGTTCACGGTCCAGCCGATCCTGTTCGTGCTGCTCTTCGTCTACGTGTTCGGCGGCGCGATCAGCACGCCGGGCTACGACTACGTGGACTTCCTGATGCCGGGGATCATCGTCCAGACCATTTGCTTCGGCGGGTTCGTCACGGCGCTCGGCCTGGCCGAGGACCTGAAGAAGGGGCTGATCGACCGCTTCCGCTCGCTCCCGATAGCGCGCTCCGCGGTGCTCGCGGGTCGCACGCTCGCCGACGTGGCCACGAACATCATCTCGCTGGCGATCATGCTCGCCGTCGGCCTGCTCGTCGGATTCTCGTTCGACAACGGAGTGCTCGAGATCCTGGCCGGGGTGGGGCTCCTGCTGCTCTTCGGGTACGCGTTCTCATGGCTGTTCGCCTACCTCGGCCTCAGCGCCTCGTCGGCGGAGTCGGCCCAGGCGCTGGGCTTCATCGCCGTGTTCCCGCTCACGTTCGCGTCGTCGGCCTTCGTGCCGACCGACTCGATGCCCGACTGGCTGCAGGCGTTCGCGAACGCGAACCCCATCACGACCGTCGTGGACGCCATCAGGGCGCTCTGGCTGGGCGCTCCCGCGGGCACCGACGTGTGGGTGGCCACCCTCTGGTCGCTCGGGCTGATCGCCGTGTTCGCCACGCTGTCGGTGGCGCGCTACCGGCGGGCTGTCACGAAGTAGCCGGGCCTACCCCAGCGCCAGCGCCGCGATCCCCAGCACGATCGCCGCGGCGCAGCCGAGCCGGCGGCGGCGGTCGCCCTCGCCGAGCACGCCCACGCCCAGGGCGGCGCCGATCAGCACGCTCGACTCGCGCGCCGGCGCCACGTAGCTCACCGGCGCCATCTGGAGCGCGTAGAGCACCAGGATGTAGGCGAACCCGGAGAGCAGCGCCACCGCCAGCGCGGAGCGGCGGTCCACCTCCCAGCTGGCTCGGAATGCCGCCCGGGTGCCTCCGGCCGCACGCGACACGAACGGCGCGAGCAGGAGCGCGATGCCCACTTCGGTGGCCCAGAAGTAGACGATCGGTGACGCGTCGAGGCTGTCCACGGCGTGCTTGTCCCAGAGCGTGTAGGCCGCGATCGTGACGCCGGTGGCGAGTGCCCAGCCGGTGCCCGGCGCGCCGGCACGCACGGCGGGAGCGGCCAGCCACAGAATGGCCGCCACCACCACGGCGCCGCCGATGAGCGCCAGGCCGCCCGGGCGCTCCCCGAACACGACGATCGCCGCGCCGGTGGCCAGCAGCGGCCCGGTACCGCGGGCGAGGGGATAGACGAGCGACAGGTCGCCGTCGCGATAGCCGCGCTGGAGGCACGCGAAGTAGACGGCGTGGATGACACCGGATCCGGCCATGAACCACACCGCGTCCATGCCCGGCGGCGAGGTGGCGATCAGGACCAGCGCCGGCGGGGCGAGCACGCAGGCGCCGAAGATCGACGCGAGCCAGACGAACGCGGTGCCCCCGCCCGGCGCCGTCTTCGCCACCAGGTTCCAGAGCGCGTGCGCGCCCGCCGCGAGCAGCACGAGCCCGAGCGCGGCGGGCGGCACCGGTTAGACCGCTGATTCCGCCGCGTGCCTGGAGAAGGCGGCCCGGCCGTCCGCCTCGTCCCAATAGACCTCGTAGCGCACGCACGCGCCGGCGGGCCAGTGCGAGAGCTCCCAGGAGCGCTGGGTCACCTCCACGGACGAGCCCGCGCCGAGCCCGATGTACTCGACCACAGCCAGCACCCAGTCGCCCTTGACGGTCAGCCCTCTCGGCTCGGCGCGCATCTCGTCCCAGGACGACCCCCAGCGCTCGAGCAGGCCGAGGTACTCCTGGTGGCCCCGGTAGGTGCCGCTCTCGAAGTTCGGCGGGGCCACGTACACCTCCACCTCGGGATCGAACAGCTCGAGCATCGCTGCGATGTCGCCGGCGCTGTAGCGCTCGTAGGCGAGCCGGCAGACCTCTTCGGGCGATCCGCTCATGCGATGAACTTTGCCAGCCGCGACGCTTCCTCGTCGACCTCGCGGCGGGCGCCCTTCGGCAGCGGTTCGAACGGGTTGACGCGCACCCTGCCCTTCTCCGCGCGCCAGGTGCCGGCCACCTGCCCGTCGACGGTGAACGTGGGCACGGACTGGGGCGTCTTCGTGCTGAACACCTGTGGCCGGAAGCGCTCCGGGAGCACGCCGGTGCGGCGCGCGTGCACCAGCAGGATGGCGTCCCATACCGGCAGGAAGCGCACCGGCGCCTCGGTGGCGGCGGCCGGCAGCGGCCTGCGCGGAAGGTCGAGCAGCAGGCCTCCGCGCTCGTCGCGAAAGTGCCGCAGATCCATGCTCTCGAGCACCGGCTTGAGCTCCGCGGGCGGGATCCCCGACCAGCTCGCGATGTCAGCCGGCGCAGCGGGCCCGAAGGCACCGAGATAGCGCGTGACGGTATGCCGCCGCGGGCGCTCCGGCTGCTCGGGATCGAGCCACGTCTCGGCGCGCTCGTAGATGTCCGCGCGGCGGTGCTCCCAGGTGCCGGCGGGCGGCACGCGGACAACGTCGAGCCAGAGCGTGGCCCCGTTGAAGAGCACTGGGTCACCGTCCACGAGCGGCATCAGCTCCCTGCGGTCCGCCGGCCCCTCCCGCAGGCGCCGCAGCATCCGGCCGGCCGCGGCCTCCACATCCCTGCGACCGGGTCCGTGTCTCGCGCGGGCCTTGAGCCACGAGTTGCGGCGGCTGTCGCGGGTGGCCGCGGCGAACTGCCAGTAGTCCCCCGGCGACACCACGTGGATCGTGTTCCGCAGGAGCGTGGCCTGGACGAGGGTCTTCCGCTCGAGCGCGCGTGTGACCTGGTCGCGCCGGAGGCCCTCCACCCGCGACCAGAGGCCCACGTAGATCGAGGGCGCGTACTGGGCCTGCACGCCGCCCATGCGCTCCACCGCCGCGGGCAGCGAGCCACGTCTGCGGGTCAGGAGCCCCTGTCGCTCGAGCACCGCCCGCCCGAGCTCGCGCTCGCTCAGGACCCGCTCGGTTGCCTTGAGTGCTCTGCTAGCCAGGGAGCCGCAAGCTAGCGACCTTCAGCGTGCGGTGGCCGGCCGCGTCACGGAACTCGAGCGTGAGCTTGACCTTCACGCGGCCGCCCGCGCCCAGCCGGCGTACGCCGGACCGGGTGAGCTTCAGCCGGAGTGCGTGTGCCCCGGGCTTGCCCGCCGAGCGGGCGCCCTTGCCGAGGACCACGGGCCCGCCCGGTCCCTGTGTGGTGAGCTTGGCCGCGAACGCGCCGCTCGTGAGCGCCCGGAGCGCGGCCGCGGTGAAGC
The DNA here is from genome assembly GCA_963811055.1 of uncultured Thermoleophilaceae bacterium. Lineage (GTDB taxonomy): Bacteria > Actinomycetota > Thermoleophilia > Solirubrobacterales > Thermoleophilaceae > JACVRW01. The sequence continues at coordinate 607,864 of CAWEPQ010000001.1, read as the reverse complement.
CGCGCCGAGCGCGCAGCTTGCGCGCGCCGAGGCGCCGGACCGTGCGCACCGTGGTGGCGAGGTCACGCTCGAGCTGGGCGGCGATCAGCTTCTGTGACGGCGCGACAGGCGCGGCGGGTGGAGGCGGCGGGTCGACGACCGGTGGAGGGGTCGGCTTCTGCGGTGTGCGCTCGACCGTCCAGGCGCGCGTCGCGTGGCTCACATCCGCGTTGCCCAGCTGGTCCCGGGCGCGCACGTGGAAGCTGTGCCGGCCGTACGAGAGGCCGCTCAGCGTGTGCGGCGATCCGCAGGGCGCCCAGGCGCCCTCGTCGAGGCGGCACTCGAAGCTCGCGCCCAGCTCGCTCGCGGTGAACGTGAACGTCGCTCCGGTATTGCGCACCGTGCCGGACGGCCCGGCGGTGATGGACGTGTCAGGGGCCTCGGCGTCGACCACCCAGGTGCGCGCGGCGGGCGAGCCGTCGGTGTTGCCCGCCTGGTCGGTGGCCCGGGCCCGGAACGTGTGCTCGCCGTTGGCGAGCCCAGTGAGGCTGCGCGGCGATGCGCACGGTTCCCAGTCCGCGTCGTCGAGCTTGCACTCGTACGTCGATCCGGCCTCCGCCGACCCGAGCTCGAAGGTCGCGTGGTTGGTGGCCACGGTGCCCGAGGGCCCTGACTCGATGGTCGTGTCCGGCGCCTCGGTGTCCACGGTCCACGAACGCGCGGACTCGGTGGCGTCGGTGTTCCCGGCGGCGTCGGTGGCGCGCACGCGGAAGGTGTGGGCGCCCTGGGCGAGTCCGGTGAGGTTGCGCGGCGAGGTGCAGGTCTGCCAGGCGCCGTCGTCGAGCTTGCACTCGAACGTCGAGCCGGTCTCGGTGGAGGCGAAGACGAGGTTGGCGGACGTGCTGGCGGTCGGACCGGCCGGCCCGGCGGAGATCGTGGTGTCGGGGGCCTGCGTGTCCACCGTCCAGCCGCGCACGGCCTCGGTGGCATCGGCGTTGCCCGCCGCGTCGAGGGCCCGTACCCGGAAGCTGTGATCGCCGTCGGCCAGGCCGGTGAGCGCCCGCGGCGACGCGCAGGCCTGCCAGGCGCCGTCGTCGAGCTTGCACTCGAAGCTCGGCCCGGACTCGCTCGAGGAGAAGGTGAAGCCGGCCGAGCCGGTGGCCACGTGGCCCGAGGGGCCCGAGCCGATCGTGGTCTCGGGAGCCTGGGTATCGACCGTCCAGGACCGCAGGGCCTCCGTGGCGTCGACGTTGCCGGCCGCGTCCACCGCCCTCACCCGGAAGCTGTGCGCTCCCTCGGAGAGATCAGCGAGACCTCGCGGCGAGGTGCAGGCCTGCCAGGCGCCGTCGTCGAGCTTGCACTGGAAGCCGGCCTCGGGGTCCGCGGAGCCGAACGAGAACGAGGCCGTCTTCGCAGCGGTCGGGCCGGACGGGCCGCCCGTGAGGCCGGTGTCGGGGGCGATCGTGTCGACGCTCCAGGTGCGCACGGCCTCCGTCGGGTCCACGTTGCCGGCGGGGTCGGTGGCGCGCACGCGGAAGGTGTGGGCGCCCTGCGCCAGGCCGGTGAGGGCGCGCGGCGACGTGCAGGCCTGCCAGGCGGCGTCGTCGAGCTTGCACTGGAAGGTCGAGCCGGACTCGGTGGCAGTGAAGGCGAGGCTTGCCGAGGTCGAGGCCGTGGGCCCGGAAGGTCCGGACCCGATGATCGTGTCTGGCGCTCCGGTGTCCACGGTCCAGCCGCGGGTGGCCTCGGTCTGGTCGGTGTTGCCGGCCGGGTCGGTGGCGCGCACCGCGAACACATGGGCGCCGTCGCCCAGTCCCGTGAGCGCATGCGGCGAGGTGCAGGACTGCCACGGGCCGGAGTCGAGCCGGCACTCGAAGCTCGATCCCGTCTCGGTGGAGCCGAAGGCCAGCGTGGCCGAGCCGGTGGTCGTGAGGCCGGTGGGTCCTGACGTGATCGACGTGCTCGGGGCCACCGTATCCACGGTCCAGGTGCGGGTGGCCTCCGATGCGTCGACATTGCCCGCGCCGTCCGTGGCGCGCACGCGGAAGGTGTGGGCACCTTGGGCGAGTCCGGTGAGGTTGCGCGGCGAGGTGCAGCTCTGCCAGGCGCCGTTGTCGAGCTTGCACTGGAAGGTCGCCTGCGCGTCGTCGGACGAGAAGGCGATCGCCGCCGTGGTGGAGGCGGCCGTGCCCGAGGGGCCGGAGGAGATCGTGGTGTCGGGCGCCACGGTGTCCACGGTCCAGCTGCGGGTGGCGTCCGATGCGTCGACGTTCCCGGCGCCGTCGGTGGCGCGCACGCCGAAGGTGTGCGCACCTTGGGCGAGTCCGGTGAGGTTGCGCGGCGAGGTGCAGCTCTGCCAGGCGCCGTCGTCGAGCTTGCACTCGAAGGTCGAGCCGGTCTCGGTCGACGTGAAGGCGAGGGACGCGGAGTCGGACGGGGTGGCCCCGCTCGGCGCCGAGCCGATGGTGGTGTCGGGCGCGACGGTGTCGACCGTCCAGGTGCGCGTGGCCTCGGTGGCGTCGACGTTGCCCGTTGCGTCCGTGGCGCGCACGCGGAAGGTATGGGCGCCCTGCGCGAGCCCGGTGAGGCCGCGCGGCGAGGTGCAGTTCTCCCAGGCGCCGTCGTCGAGCTTGCACTGGAAGTTCCCCTGCGCGTCGTCGGACGAGAAGCCGAGCGTCGCGGAGGTGGAGCCGACAATGCCGGTGGGACCCGAGCCGATGGTGGTGTCGGGTGCGACGGTGTCGACCGTCCAGGTGCGCGTGGCCTCGGTGGCGTCGACGTTGCCGGCACCGTCGGTGGCGCGGACGCGGAAGGTGTGGGCGCCCTGCGCGAGCCCGGTGAGCGCGCGCGGCGTGGAGCAGGCCTGCCAGGCGCCCGCGTCCAGCTTGCACTCGAAGGTCGATCCGGTCTCGGTGGACGTGAACGGGAAGCTGGCCGAGGTGGAGGCCACCGAGCCGGTGGGGCCGCCGTTGAGGGTGGTGTCAGGAGCGACGGTGTCGACAGTCCACGTGCGCGCCGCCTCGGTCTGGTCGGTGTTGCCGGCGGCGTCGGTGGCGCGCACCGAATGGGTGTGCGAGCCCTGGCTCAGTCCCGTGAGTACACGCGGCGAGTCGCAGTCCTCCCAGTCGCCGGCATCGAGCTTGCACTCGAAGGTGGAGCCGGTCTCGGTGGAGCCGAACGAGATGCTCGCGCCGGTGGATGCGGTGGGTCCGCTCGGACCGGTGCCGATCGTGGTGTCGGGCGCCACGGTGTCGACGGTCCAGGTGCGGGTGGCCTCGGTCGGGTCGGTGTTGCCGGCGGCGTCGGTGGCGCGCACCCGGAAGGTGTGTGACCCCTGCGCGAGGCCGGTGAGCGCCCGCGGCGATGTGCAGGCCTGCCACGCGCCGGTGTCGAGCTTGCACTCGAAGGTCGAGCCGGCCTCAGTGGAGGTGAACGCGATGCTTGCCAGCGTGGAGGCCACCACGCCGGTGGGACCGGAGTCGATGGTGGTGTCGGGGCTCTGCGTGTCGGTCGTGAGCGGCGAGCAGTCGGTGGTCCCGGTGTCGGTGAAGGTGCGCCCGTCCTGGGGCAGGAAGCGCCACTCGTAGCTGTTCGCGTGCAGCGTCAGCTTGAGCGCCCCGAACGTGCCGGTGGTCTGCACCTGGGTGTTGGCCAGGGGCGCGTTCAGCGGGTAGTGCTGCGTGCCGCCGGTGCCGACCACGAACTGGCGGAGCCCGCGTGCCTGATCCACCTGCCCGCTTGGAGTCTGGGGCGCGAAGCGCTGGTAGGTGTGGTCGTTGCCGCTGTAGACGAACTCGGCGCCGTACTCGTAGAGCACGTCCCAGAAGGGGGCGCTCTTCGTGAGCGAGCCGTGCGTGGCTCCGGCGCTCCAGCGCGGGTGATGCCAGTAGGCGCCCACGCAGCTGCCGGCGTTCTCGGCGAGATCGTTCTGCAGCCACTCGTACTGCTCGGAGCCTGGTCCGCAGCCGCCGATCAGCTCGCAGTTGCTGTTCAGCACCACGATGTGCCAGGTGCCGAGGTCGTAGCTGTACCAGCCCTTGCCGGTCTCACCGGCGGCGGAGCCGTAGTACCCGAAGTACCCGGCGGCCCCCGCGGTTCCGTACTCGTGGTCGCCCACGGCCGGCTTGGTGCGCCACTTGTGACGGCCCCAGGTGGGCTCGTAGCAGCCCTGGAACTCGGCGGGCTCGCCGTGGTTCTGCTCGGTGTCGCCCGCGATCCCGATCACGCCGGGGGTGGTGTCGAGCAGGCGCGCGGTGGCCTCGTCGCCCGCCGACCAGCACGACGCGATGTCGGCCAGGCCGAGCAGCACCGGATCGCCCTGCACCGAGGGCAGCGCCGGCACCGACGGCGAGCCCGGCTCACTGACCGAGAGCCCGTCGACGTAGAAGATCTCGCCCGCCGAGCCGGCGGTCGTCTGGAACACGAGCACGTCGACGTAGCTGCCGTTCTGCTGCGTGGTGTAGGTGAGCGTGGGGAAGGACTGCCAGGAGCCGCTGGCGTTGGTGGTCACGCAGGTCTGGCCCGAGCTCACCAGCGTGTCGCCGCTCGTGCCCGGCTGGTATTCGCGGAGCTTCAGGCAGATCGAGCGGCCGCTCGTCTGCCCGCGGACCGAGCCGTGGGCGGTGAGGGTCACACCGGCGTTGATCGCGTCGTACGGATCGGGGGCGGTGGAGATCGTGGGCGATCCCGATCCCGAAGTCGTGAAGCGGCCGGTCTTCTTCCCGCCCGTGAGGCCGCCGTCCACCACCTGGAGCGTGCCCCCGCTCCAGCCGAACCCCGGCACCGTGTAGCCCTGGCTGGTCCAGCCGCCGGCGGGCGTCTCGAAGTTCCCGTTCTGGAAGCTGGCGTCGGCCCACCAGGTGCGGACCGCCGGGGTGGGATCGGGGCTGCCGGCGGAGACGGCGCGGGCCTCGAGCCGGTGCGAGCCGTTGGCCACCTCGAAGCTCGGCTGTGACGTGCAGGGCTCGAACGCGGCGCCGTCGAGCGAGCACTCGAAGGTCGCTCCGCTCGTGGCCGAGGACAGCGTGAAGGGGGCCGTGCCCGAGCGGTAGGTGCCCGACGGCCCGGCGGTGATCGAGGTATCCGGAGCCCCGGCGGCCAGCGCCGAGCCGACCGCGAACGCGAGCGCGCACGCCGTGAGCGCGGCGAGCAGCATGAGCGCAGCGACGCGCGGCTTTCTATCGATGGCTTCCTGCCTGAGTCCCGGCAAAGGTCCGTCCCGATTCCGTTCGAGGTCCCTAACCGAAAGTACATGCGATTCCGCGAATTCGCCTGGACGCGCGAGGCCGCTTCCAGGAAGCGGCCAGGCCACGCGCAGCGCGGAAAAGTGGCCTTTGACACATGCGGCGTGTCAGGCGCGGGGCGCTAGCCCCGGATGGTCAGCGGCACGCCGCTGCCGATGCGCCCGGCCAGCCAGGTGATGGCGTCCGTGCTGAGCCTGATGCACCCGTGCGAGGCGGCCGATCCGAGCGCGCCCGAGAGTCCGTTGACCCCGTGCATCGCGATCTGCCCGGGGCCGCCTTCGAATTCCTGGAGCACGTTCGAGCGTGCGCTGGTGGCCAGCGCGTACGGACCGCCCACCTGCGAGTCGAGCGCCAGCGCCTCCTCGATGAAGAAGTTGCCGGTGGGGGTCGGCGTGGAGGACTTGCCGACGATGGCGCTGAAGCGACGTCCGGCGCGGCCGTGCCGGTAGACCGTCACGCGGCGGGTGGAGAGCGTGACGACGAGGCGCCATTCGCTGGACTTGCGTCTCGTGTGCTTGGCGCGGATCCAGCCCGTGTGTTCGGCGGGGCGACCCGGAAGCCGGACGCGAACCCAGGGCGCTCCGCCGCGGCCCACCGAGCGCCCGAGCACCGGGAGGACGGTCCGGACGCCGGTGAGCGGCCGGCGTGCCGATACCGATTCGACCCACCGGGCGCGTGCGCTCGGGCGGGTGCGTACGGCGTGATCCTGCGTAAGCACCACGAGCGGCCGGTCGGCCCGCACGCCCCCGCCCGCGGCATGTGCCGGGGCGGTGAGCGTGGAGCCGATGACCGCAGAGAGAAGCGCCGCGCCCAGCGTCGGGCGCGTCCCCGGACTCATCCGGTGAATCGCGACGGGCCCTGGCGGGGCTGGAGGAGCTGGGCGGCGCAGGCGCGGTAGCGGAGCGCCACCGTCCTTGCGCGGGTGGCGTCCGTGAAGGTCACGTGCGCCGTAAGCCTGTGCCGGCCGGGCCCGGCGTTCAGCTGTATCCGGAAGGGAGACCGTCTCACTGCCTTGACGCGCCTGCCGTCCAGGCGGAACACCACACGAGCGATCATGCGCCCGCGCACCGTCGCGCGGAAGCCGTCGGTGCAGGAGCTGCGTGAGCCGCGGCGCACGGTCGCCCTGCCGTTGCGGGTGGCCCTGCCGGCCCTGTCCGGGCCGCTCCCGGGTCCGGATCCACCGGTTCCGGCGCCTGGGCCGGTGCCGGAGCCCGTGCCGGGCGTGGTGCCGCCGCCGCCCCCGCCGGGCGTGGGCGTCGGTGTCGGCGTCGGCGTCGGCGTGGTGTTGGCGCCGCAGCCGGCGGCATTGAGGGTGTTGTTGTCCAGAGTGACCGCACCGTTGCGGGCAAGTGCCCGCCCGAGCACGGTGGCTCCGCTGTCCAGCGAGATGCTCGTGAGCGCCAACAGGTTGCCCTGGAACGCCGTGCCGGTGCCGAGCGTGGCCGAGCTGCCGATCTGCCAGTAGACGTTGCACGGTGAGGCTCCGTTGATCAGGAGCACCGAGCTGGCCGACGCGGTGGTCAGCGTCGTGCCGATCTCGAAGACGAACTGCGCGTCCGGATCGCCGGCGGCGTCGAGCGTGAGCTGACCCGTGAGCTGGGCGGACGTGGCGTACCGGTAGGCCCCGGCGCCGAGCGTCCGGCTTCCGAGGTCGGTGCCCGTCAGGACGTTGCCGCCTGAGACCGGCTGGCCGGCGGCGACGTCGTACGCGGTGGTGAGGTCGAGCTGAGCCTGTGCGGCCACACCGTCGTTGGCGTGGGTGGCTCCGTTGACGACCGCGGGAAGGCCGAAGCCCACGAGTGCGGTGCCCGGCGAAACACCGAGATCGCCGTTGAGAACAGACGGGCCGGTGTTGGTGACGGTCGAGCCGCCCAGGACGACAAAGGAGCCGCTTGTGGCGAGATCGACGGGCGTCTGCGCCGCGGCGGGCCCGGCGTAAAAGGCAAACAGAACGGCGAGTAGAGCCGTGAGCGGCCCGATGCGCCTCAGATGGATGGGGCTGGACATTGCGTCCTCCCTATGTGATGAGGGCCCCTGCGACGGTCCTATGGCGCCACGGGCCGCTTGGGAGAGCGGCGATTGTGTGGCACTCCTTCGGTAGCCCGGCGCACTCCGGATGGAGTTCCGTGGCTTTGCGGACCCGCCTCGCGACGAGGGTGCCTGTGTCGAGAAGATTCTCTGGTGTATCAGCCCATCGCCAGTTCGGGGCCGCGGCTTGAGCCGCGGCCCCCGGACTCGACGCTAGGCGGCCTCGGAGTAGGCGGTCTCCCCGCCGGCGAACTCGATCTCCTCGTGCTCCACGGCCACCTCAGCGGGCTCGAGCACGACGACGGCCACCGCGATGGCCGCGACGAGCAGGCCGGCCCCGATCGCGAACGCGAGGTGGTAGCCGCTCGTGAGCGCGGCGGCGGTGCGCTCGCCGTCGGCCAGCAGCCCGTCGGCGCGGGTGGTGGACAGCGTGGCCAGTACCGCCAGGCCGAGAGCGCCCCCCACCTGGAGCGTGGTGTTCACAAGCCCCGAGGCCAGGCCGGCGTCCTCCTGCGTGGCGCCCGACATGGCGAGCGTCATCAGGGCCGGGAAGCACAGGCCCGCGCCCGTGCCGAGCAGCAGCATCGCGGGCAGCACGTCGACCACATAGCTGCCGTCCACGGGCGCGCGCGCGAAGTACGCGAGGCCCGCCGCGATCAGCGCCAGCCCCGGCAGCAGCGTCGCGCGTGGACCGAAGCGCATGATCAGCCGCTCCGAGTAGCGCAGCGACAGCGTGCCGATCATGAGCGTGACCGGAAGGAAGGCAAGGCCGGTCTCGAGCGCGTCGTAGCCGAGCACGCGCTGCAGGTAGAGCGCGCCCAGGAAGAACGTGGCGAACATGCCGGCCACCATCAGCGCTTGGATCGCGTTCGCGCCGGACACGTTCCGCGAGCGGAAGATGCGCAGGGGGATCAGCGGGTTGCGGGCCGTGGCCTCACGCGCCACGAAGGCGCCCAGCAGCGCCACCGACACCGCGCCCAGGCCTAGGGTGCGGCCATCGCCCCAGCCGAAGTCGGCGGCCGGCTTGACGATTGTGTAGACGCCGAGCATGAGGGCACCCGTGATCAGCACGGCGCCCTGGATGTCGGCTCCCTCGCCGAACCCGATTCCGCGATCGCGCTTGAGCAGGCGCAACGCGAGCACCGCGGTGGCCACGCCGATCGGGATGTTGATGAAGAAGATCCAGTGCCAGTTGATCGCCTGGGTGAGCGCGCCGCCCGCGAGCAGCCCGATGGACCCTCCGGCCGAGGCCACGAAGCTGTAGACACCGATGGCCTTGGCCTGCTCGCGAGGCTCGGGGAACATCGTCACGATCATCCCGAGGATGACCGCGGAGGTCATCGCCCCGCCCAGGCCCTGCAGGAAGCGGGCGCCCACGAGCAGCTCCTGGCTCTGGGCCACGCCGCAGAACAGCGAGGCCACGGTGAACACCACGAGGCCCGTCATGAAGATGAGGCGGCGCCCGACCAGGTCGCCGAGCCGCCCGGCGAGGAGAAGCAGACCGCCGAAGCTGATCAGGTAAGCGTTGACCACCCATGCCAGGCTCGATTGCGTGAACCCGAGGTCGCTCTGGATCGACGGCAGGGCCACGTTCACCACGGTGGCGTCGAGGACGATCATGAGCATCCCCACGCACAGCACCACCAGGGCTATCCAGCGCTCGCGTGAGCTGAGCTCGGGGGAATCGGGTTCGGCTTTGAGAACTGCGACGGAATCGGACATCGCCCGACCGTAGCAGATGATCCCGTACGGGATCATCTCGTAATAAAGGATTGCTCTAGCTGCGGGGCTCCCGCCGGCGCAGCGGCGGGTTGCACTCCACCGGAGCCGAGAGGCGACCGCTCACGAGGCTGCCCAGCCCTTCCAGCAGCGCCTTGCGGTCGCGCTCCGGAAGCGCCGCCAGCACGTCGGCCTGCACCCGGTCCACAACCTTGCGGCCCTCGGCCACCTTGCGCGCGCCGGCCTTGGTCACCGTGATCACGCGAGCGCGACGGTCCGTCTTCGAGGGCCGGCGCTCGGCCAGCCCCGCCGCCTCCAGCTCATCCACGGTCACGACCATCGTGGTCTTGTCGAGGCCAACCAGCTCGGCCAGCTCCTTCTGGGTGCGCTCGCCGTCCGTGGCCGCGGCCAGCACCTTGTACCCACGCGAGGACACACCCAGTGGCTCGAAGGCCGCCACCAGCTCGCTCGCCAGCGCATAGTGCGCCTGGGAGAGCAGCCACCCGAGGTTGCCGCTCAGGCAATGAGTGGGTGCTGTCCGTACTGCCATACGTCAGATGTTAACGAGATAGGTTCTGGCCGAGACGATCTGCTAGCGGACCATCTCGCCCAGCCGGACGGGCAGCGTCTTCAGCTGGTTCACGAATGGAGACTCGACGAACTGCGGATCGCCGGCGAGCTCCATGGCGGGGTACCGGGACAGGGTCTCCTCGAGCAGGATCTGCAGCTCCAGCCGCGCGAGCGCCGTGCCGAGACAGAAGTGGCGCCCGCCGGCACCGAAGGCCTGGTGCTCGGGGTTGCGGGTCACGTCGAAGTTGTCCGGGTCCTCGTAGCGCGACTCGTCCCGGTTCGAGGACACGTACCACATGACCACCTTGTCGCCCTCGGCGATCTGCGCGCCGTTCAGCTCCGCGTCTCGTGTGGCGGTGCGCGCGAAGTGTGCGAACGCGGGGAACATCCGCAGCGACTCCTCGACCGCGGCGGCCAACGAGCGCCGGGTCGTCGAGCAGCTTCTGGCGCTGCTCCGGGTTCTCGAGCAGCGCGCGCATGCCGCTGCAGTACGTCGCCTTGGTGCTGTCGTTGCCGGCGGCCACGAGCAGGAAGAAGCCCATGACGATCTCGTGCTCCTCGAGCCGCTCGCCATCCACCTCGGCGTGCACCAGGACGCTCGTGAGATCGTCGGTGGGGTTCTCGCGGCGCTCCGCGATCAGCTTGCCGCAGCGCTCGAAGATCTCCGGCACGTCGCGCTGCATCACCGACTCCACGCCCTCCGGGTTGAGGTCCGGATCGCCGGCGCCCAGCGTGGTGTTCATCAGCCGCGCCCACACCTCGTCGTCCTCGGGCGGGATGCCCATGAAGCTGCCGATCACGCGCGACACGACCGGCTGCGCGACGTCGGTCACGAGGTCGCACTCGTCGCGGCCCTCCAGCCGGTCGAGAACACCCACGGTGATCTCCCGGATGGTCGGTTCGTGCTCGGCGATCCGCTTCGGCGTGAAGCCGCGCTGGAAGAGCGCCTTCAGGCGGTCGTGCTTCGGCGGGTCCATCCCGATGAACATCGCCTGCGTGAGCTCGAGCGGGATGATCGCGTCGCGCAGGGCGGTGATGCCGGTGGCCGACGAGTAGGTCTGCCAGTCGCGGCTGACCGCGTGGACGTCGTCGGCCGTGGTCACCGACCAGTAGCCGTCCTCCTCGGGGTACTCGCTGATCCGGGGCGTCCAGTGGACCGGGCACTCCGAGCGCATCCGCTTGAAGAGCTCGTAGGGCGGACCGTCGACCCACTCCTCGCGCTCGGTCACGAGCACCTCGTCCACCGGCCTGGGATCGGCGTCCGAGCGCGGATCGATTTCGGGGCGCGAGGTCAGGACTCGACCCTATCCGGAGTGGCCGGCAGGCGCAAAGGGGGGTAGCCTCGGAGCCCGTGCGCACGCGGGTCACCGAACTGCTCGGAGTGGAGCATCCGGTCCTCCAGGCGCCCATGGCCAGGATGGCCACGCCGGAGCTCGCCGCCGCGGTCAGCGCGGCGGGCGGGCTGGGAGGCCTGGGGTCCGCCGTCCTCGATGTGGCCGAGCTCCGGGAGCAGGCGACGGCGGTCCGCGCTTCCACGGACCGGCCGTTCCAGCTCAACTTCTTCTGCCACGAGCCACCCCGCGTGGACGCCGCCGCGGCCGCCGCGGCCAGGGCCGCGATCGCGCCGCTGTACGAGGAGCTCGGACTCGGCGACCCGCCCGAGCCTTCCACGCCGCCGTTCGCCTTTGACGAGCAGCGGCTCGAGGCGCTGCTCGAGATTCGCCCCGCGGTCGTGAGCTTCCACTTCGGGCTGCCGGGAGGCGACGCGCTCGCCGCCTGTCGCGAGGCGGGTATCACGATCCTCGCGAGCGCCACCACGGTTGCCGAGGCGCGCGATCTGGAGCAGCGCGGAGTCGATGCCGTGGTGGCTCAGGGTGGCGAGGCCGGTGGCCACCGCGGCAGCTATCTGGTGGAGGGCGACGACGGGCCGGTGGGCACGCTCGCGCTCGTGCCGCAGGTGGTGGACGCCGTGTCCGTCCCGGTCGTGGCGGCGGGCGGCATCGCGGACGGCCGCGGGCTGGCGGCGGCGCTGGCGCTGGGAGCCGGCGGCGCACAGGTGGGCACGGCTTTCCTCGCCTGCCCGGAAAGCGCCACACCGGCTCTCTACCGCGCGGCCCTGCGCGCCGCCGACGCCGAGCGCACCACGATCACGCGCGCGTACTCCGGCCGGCCCGCGCGCGTACTGCGCAACCGCGGCACCGAGGAGGTCACGGAGCCGTTGCCCTATCCGGCGCAGATGTCGCTGACCGCGGCGCTGCGCGAAGCGGGCGCGGATCCAGCGGACTTCTTCCCCATGTTCGCCGGTCAGGGCGCGCTGCTCGCTCGCGCGGTTCCGGCGGCCGAGGTGGTGGCGACGATCGTGGCCGAGGCCGAGCAGACGTTCCGCGCACTCACCGGCGACTGAGGCGGGCGGTACGGTGCCGCTCATGCGCCGCCTACCGCTTCTCGTGATCCTGGCCCTCGCTTTCACCGTCCTGGCGCCCCCCGGAGCGGAGGCGGCCAAGTGCAACGGCGTGCCGAAGAAGGGCTGCCTGCTCCCGTTCCCCAACGACCACGCGCTCACCAAGCGCGACTCGAAGACGCCCACGGGCCGGCGCGTGGCCTTCGTCCGCTCCGCGATGCCGGCGAATACGCGCGGCTCGCGGATCGACCCGCGCGAGTGGAACCGCAACGACGGCTTCAGCCCGGGCCAGCCGATCACCGTGCACCTGCCCTTCCTGAAGACACAGGCGCAGTTCAGGCGCTCGGGGATCGTGCCCGTGAACGACCTGGCCAGGTACCGCGGCCGCAGGCAGCCGCTCCTGCTGCTCGACGAGAAGACCGGCAGGCGCCAGATCGTCTGGGGCGAGCTTGACGCCGGCGACGCGCCGGCCGCGAGCCGCAACCTGATCATCCACCCGGCGAAGAACCTGGTGTCGGGGCGCCGCTACGTGGTCGTGCTCCGCAACCTGAAGCACAGCGCCCCGCGCGGCCTCTGGCGCACCACCTCGAGCAAGCTCCGCAAGGCCCTGAAGAAGGCCAAGGTCAGGCGCTCGAGCGTGTACCTCACGTGGAACTTCACGGTGGCGAGCGACAAGTCGCTCACGGCCCGCCTGCTCAAGATCCGCGCCGACGCATTCAGGCAGCTGGGCGACACCAAGCTGGGCGACGGGGTCATCCAGGGCCGGGCGCCGGCGTTCTCGATCAGCTCGGTCCAGAACTTCACACCCGCCCAGGACCCGCTCATCGCCCGCAGGATCTCGGGCACGTTCACGGTCCCCTGCTACCTCGACAAGGCCGGCTGCCCGCCTGGCTCGCGCTACCACTACTCGAGCTCCAAGCGCGACGCGCTCCCTACGCAGATTCCCGGCAACGTCGCGCTGGCGCCGTTCCAGTGCAACATCCCGCGCGCCGCTTTCGCCGCCCCCTCGCGGATCGCCCTCTATGGCCACGGCCTGCTCGGCTCCCACGAGCAGATCGAGGAGATCAACATCCAGAACATGAGCGCGGAGCACGACTTCACGTTCTGCGCCACCGACTGGGCGGGCATGTCGAGCGCCGATGTGCCCAACGCGGTCTCGATCCTCCAGGACATCTCGAAGTTCCCGTCGCTGGCCGACCGCCTCCAGCAGGGGGTGCTCAACACGCTCTACCTGGGGCGGCTGCTCGCGCATCCACAGGGCTTCGCGGCCAACGCCGCGTTCCAGGGCGCCGGCGCGCAGAAGCTGCTCGACACGTCGCAGCTCTACTTCGACTCGAACTCGCAGGGAGCAATCCTGGGCGGCCTGGCCACCGCGGTCGCGCCCGACTGGCGGCGCGCCGTGCTGGGCGTGGCGACGATGAACTACGGCACGTTGCTCCCGCGCTCGGTCGACTTCGACACCTACAACGCCGTATTCAGGCCGGCCTACCCGGACGGCGGCACGCGCCTGCTGATCGTGTCGCTGATCCAGATGCTCTGGGACCGCGGCGAGACCAACGGCTGGGCCTACCACGTGACCAATAGGCCGCCGCGGCACACCCCGAAGCACACGGTGCTCCTCCATGTAGCAATCGGCGACCACCAGGTGGCCAACGCCATGTCCGACGTGGAGGCGCGGACGATCGGCGCCCGCGCCTACCGGCCGGCGGTCGACGCCGGACGCTCCACCGACAAGACGCCGCTGTTCGGCATCCCGAGCATCGGGAGCTTCCCGTTCAAGGGCTCGGCGATCGTCTACTGGGACGGCGGCCCTCAGACACCGCCGCCGCCGGCGCTGAACATCCCCAACCGCGGCGGGCTGGATCCGCACGCGTTCCCGCGCAACACCGTGGCGGCACGCAACCAGAAGTCGGCGTTCCTCTCGCCGAACAGCGCGGTGATCGACGTGTGCGGCGGCAACCCCTGCCGCACCGACAACTACGAGTGAGTAGTACGGGCACGCAGGGTGCCCGGATGTGAAACGCTTGCCGCCCGCCGCCCCAGGAGCCTGAAGATCCGAGGAAGAGCCCGCCGCCTCGCTGTAGCCGCACTGACCGTGTGCCTGCTCGCTGCCGCGCCCGCGCTCGGCGCCTTCCCGGGATCCAACCCGGACGAGAGCGTCCGGCTAAACGCGCCGAACGACCCGGACTTCGACGCCTGCGAGACGGACAACGAGGGCGGCGCCACCTGCTCGAACGTGTTCGACGAGGAGCTCGAGCGCTTCGGGTTCGCGCCGGGCGCCTCACAGCTCACGGCCCTGTACAAGCCCCCGTTCGACGCCCACGTCACGCGCCTTCAGGCGCAGAACACCACGGCGGGCCGCAACCCGCTGGGCCAGGTGTCGGGCGTGTCGGCCGACCGTGCCTGGAAGCGGTCCATCGGCCGCCCGGACGTGGAGATCGCGATCCTCGACACCGGCATCCGCTGGAACAACGGCCAGCTCCGGAAGAAGATCGCGCTCAACGAGGGCGAGCTGCCCACCCCGCAGACCACCGGCGGCGCCGCCTGCGCCCAGGACGACTGCAACAACGACGGCGCGTTCGACGTCGACGACTTCGCCAACGACCCGCGCGTGTCGATCACGGACGGCCACGCCGAGGCGGACACGATCCTCGACGCGAGCGACCTGCTCGCCGCCTTCGACGGCGACGGCGACAACGACTCCAACGGCTATGTCGACGACATCGCCGGCTGGGACTTCTTCGACGACGACAACGACCCGTACGACGCGTCGAGCTATTCGAGCGCCTCCAACCACGGCTCGGGACGCGCCGCGGAGGCGGGGTCACAGACCAACGAGGGGACCGGTGGCACCGGCGTCTGCCCGCGCTGCCAGATCGTGCCGCTGCGGTCGTGGGACACCTTCGTGATGGACGTCAACAACTTCTCCCAGGCCGTCCTCTACGCCGCGGACAACAACATCGAGGTCGTGGAGGGCGCGGTTGGAGGCCTCTTCAATTCGCGCTTCGGCCGGGCGGCGTTCAGGGAGGCGTACCGCAAGGGCGTCTTCCTCGCGATCGTCTCCTCGGACCTCAACACGGCCGACCACAACATCCCGACCGTCTACGACGAGGCGATGCAGGTGCAGGGCAGCGTGTCCGATGTCGAGGGGCTCGGTCAGAGCAGCGCCGAGATAGGCGCCTTCCTCGGCGACCTCGGGATCCCCACCTCGGCCCCGATCGGCACCTGGTTCCGAAACTCGGGCACGACCCAGTACGGCGGCCACGCCCACGTGGTCATGCCGGCGGTCACCGGATCGCAGGCCACCGGGCAGGCGGCGGGAGCGGCGGGACTGGTGGCTTCCTTCGGGCGCCAGAAGACGCCCGCGGCGCCGCTCGAGCCGAACGAGATCAAGCAGCTCCTCACGCTCACCGCCGAGGACGTGGTGGCGCAGAACACCACCGGCACGGGCGTGGCCGATCCCGCACAGGTCGGCTGGGACCAGCACTTCGGCTACGGGCGTCCCGACCTCGGCCTCGCGCTCGAGCGGATCGACCAGGGCAAGATCCCGCCGCAGGCCCTCATCACGGGGCCCGACTGGTTCGCTCCGCTCAACCTGGCCCGCCAGACATCGGTTCAGATCAGCGGGCGGCTGTCCGCCAAGCGGGCGGCCGGGTACACGTGGAAGCTCCAGTGGGCGCCCGGCATCGAGCCGGCCGAGGCGGATTTCCAGGAC
The DNA here is from genome assembly GCA_963811055.1 of uncultured Thermoleophilaceae bacterium. Lineage (GTDB taxonomy): Bacteria > Actinomycetota > Thermoleophilia > Solirubrobacterales > Thermoleophilaceae > JACVRW01. The sequence continues at coordinate 592,209 of CAWEPQ010000001.1, read as the reverse complement.
GTGAGCACGCAGAGCGCCTCGGCGCCGATCGACGGGACGCTCGGCACGATCAACCTGAACACCGTGCGCTCCGCGCTCGACGCGCGCACGGGCGGCGGGGCCACCACCGATCCCACCGCACCCGCCAAGGGCCCGGGCGACAAGGACCCCAACGAGCCCGCCTTCACGGTCCGGGTCGTGGTGACCGACACGGCGGGCAACCGCGGCGAGGACCGCAAGGTGCTGTTCGCCTACCGCGACACCACGCAGCACTCCGGCTGGTCGCGGCACACCGGCACGGGCGGCGAGGCCTCGCAGCGGCTGTTCGACCTGGACGGCGACAATGAGCTGGACGTTGTGGAGGCCGACTCGAGCGGTGAGCTGAACGTGCTCAAGGCCGACGGCACACCGCTCGGGAGCTTCAACGGCGGCCAGCCGGTCCGCACGCTCACCTACGCGAACGTGCACCCGGGCGCGCCCTCATACGCCCAGGTCACGCCCCCGCGCGAGGTCCTGCGCACGCCGGCGATCGGCGACGTGGACGGCGACCTCGAGCCCGAGATCGTGGACTCGGCGGGCGAGCACGTGTACGCGTGGAACGCCGACGGCAGCGTGGTCCCCGGGTTCCCGGTCCGGATCGACCCGTCGAAGTCGACCCCCGCTCTGCGCACGCGCGAGAACCACATCAAGCGCGGCTTCATCGCCTCCCCCACCCTCGGAGACCTGGTGGGCGGGCCGGCCCTCGAGATCGTCGTGCCGTCCCTCGACCAGCACGTGTACGCCTGGAACGGCCAGGGCAATCCGTTGCCGGGCTTCCCGAGCAAGCTCAGGGATCCCGCCCTCGACGGGGCCGAGATCATCAACACGGCCGCGCTGGGCAACATCGCCGGCGACGCCCGTCCGGAGATAGTCGTGCCCACCGCCGAGTTCGACCCCGATCCCACGGCGCCGGGCACCCCGACGGGCCCGCTCGATCTGGCCGGCACGATCCGCGGTGGAGTCACCAACATCCTCGCGAACGCGCTGGGAGGCAGCGGGCGCACCTACGCCCTCGGGGCGAACGGGGCGGTCCTGCCCGGCTGGCCGATCAAGCCGAACGGCGCGGTGCCGGACGCGCTTCCGCTGGTCGGGCCCGGGGTGGACCACGTGCTGGCCAACGTGGATGCCGACCCGCTGCTCGAGGTGATCGGAAACGTGGCCACGGGCGACGTGGAGGCCCACAACGGTGACGGCTCGCCGGTCACGACCTACGACGCCTCGCCCGCGGGCGGGGAGCACGTGGACAAGGTGCGCGTGCTGAATCTCTTCGAGAACCCGATCGTCGCGGACCTGGACTCCACGCTCGCGGGACCCGAGGTGGTCAAGGGCGGGCTCACCCTCAACCAGCTGGTGAACCTCGGCGTGGCGGTCGGCCAGAACCTTCCCTACAACCACGTGATGCAGGCGTGGAACGGGCAGACAGGGGCGTCCCTACCGGCCTTCCCGCAGGCGGTCGAGGATTACCAGCTGCTGTCCAGCCCGGCCGTGGCCGACGTGTCCGCCGCGGCGGGCAAGGAGGTGATCGTCGGCACGGGGCTCTACTACCTGCGCAACATCAACTCCACCGGCGTCGAGGGCGCCGGCTGGCCCAAGTTCACGGGCGGGTGGCTGTTCGGCGTTCCCGCCGTGGGCGACGTGGACGGCGACGGGAACCTGGAGGTGGCAGCGCTCACCCGCGAGGGCAACTCCTTCCTCTGGGATACCGACAGGCCCGCCTGCGGCGGCAACGACGAGTGGTGGACCTCCCGTCACGACGAGTGGTCCACCGGCGCGTACGGCGTGGACAGCCGGCCACCGGGCACGCCCACCCAGCTCGGCGTGACCCGCAACGGCCGTTCGGCCACGCTCACGTTCACGGCACCCGGCGACGACTGGCAGTGCGGTCAGGCCCGCCGTTACCGGATCGTCAAGTCCACGGGCCCGATCAACCACCCCACGGAGGGCACCGTGGTGGGCGACTTCGACGCGAGCGCCGGATCCGGGCAGACCGAGTCGCACACGGTGGCCGACATCGGCTCGAAGACCACCCGGGTGGCGGTCCTCTACCAGGACGATGCGGGCAACTGGGGCCGGCTCGCGTCGGCGGCAGTGCCGGCGCCCTCCGTCGGCTTCCTGTTCGGGCGGGGGAACCCGGGCGGCTCGTTCAGCGCCACGAGCGCCAACGTCAAGCGGGCCTCGCGGTTCTTTTTGTGGTTCCCGGCCACGGTTCGGTCCTTGACCGTCCACGCGGACGGCAACGGGGGCGGCACCGGATCGCAGAAGCTGCGCGGGCTCATCTACGCCGACCAGGCGGGCCAGCCCGGCGCCCTGCTCACCAGCAGCTTCGAGTCCACCGTCAGCGCGGGCCGTCCGCCCGGATGGGTGGGCCTCTATCTGCCGTACACGGTCGATCTCAGGCCGGGCTGGTACTGGCTCGGCATCCAGACGAGCGTCGAGCACAACGTCGCGCGCTACTCGTGGGAATCCGTGGCCGGCTCGCGGCGCTACAACATCGATGCCTTCGCGGACGGGCCCACCAGTCCCTTCGGCCCGCCCATCAGCGACGACCAGTCGATCGCGATCCACGCGCTGGGGTTCTGACCGTGAGTGCATCGTTCCGACCGGCCGCGACTGTAAAAAGCCGGACTTTGCGGCATAAGCCAGTTGCGTTTGCCCAATTTGGCGCAGGAGAATCGGTGCAGACGGGTAATGCTTCTGGAGTCATCGGCAACCGCACGGAAAGCGCAGCTGGAGCTAGAGGATTGGCAGGGGACGGACACAGAGGCGTAGGGACCTGGGGAATCAGGGCGGTCACTCTCGTCCTGGTGCTCGTCGGCGCCTGCATCCTCCCCGCCGCGGCCTCCGCGCAGCTGCCCGTCGCGATCCCTGACGTCGTCCCGGTCGTCTCCGACCTGACCGAGGTGCCGGCGCTCTCTGACGCGCCGACCGTGTCCGAGGTGCTCGATCCCGTCGTTCCGCCGGCCGTCGATCCGGTGGTGGATCCGGTCACGGACGTCGTCGACCCGGTCGTGGACCCGGTGATCCCGCCCGTCGATCCGGTGGTGGATCCGGTCACGGAGGTCATCGACCCCCCCGTCGATCCGGTGATCCCGCCCGTCGATCCGGTCGTGGACCCGGTCACGGAGGTCATCGACCCGGTCGTGGTTCCGGTCGTCCCGCCCGTCGATCCGGTCGTGGACCCGGCGGTGCCCGCCGTCCTCAACCCGGTCATCGACGGCCCCGGATCCGGTCCTCCACTCGGCCCGGCGGTGATCGCTCCCACCGACATCGGATCGACTCCACCTGCTCCCGTCGTCCTCAACCTGCCCGCATCGGCGTCGCCCCTGGCTCCGCCCACGGTCGAGAACATCTCCAAGGTCAGGCCGCTCCCCGGCGCCGATCTCCGCGATCTCTGGATGAGCCACGTGGCCGGAGCCGGAGCCGCGCTGCAGGTGCCTCCCGCCATCGGCGTGAGCGGCGCTCCCAGCCCGGACGGTGGTTCGCCCGAGTCCCCCCACGGAGGTGGCGGTCCCGCGCCCGACCCGGAGCCACCGCCGTCGCCTCAGGGTCCCGGCGGACCCTCGATGGGCAGCGCCTCCTCGGGCAGCGGCTCCTTCGCCGGCACAGTCTTTGCCGCGTTCCTCGCGCTGATGGGCCTCGCGGCCCTGCGCTCGAGCCGGCTCATAGAGGCCGCGGCCTGTCTCAGGCCGCAGGCCCATCTCGCACTCCTCGAGCGGCCCGGCTAGCAGCGCTAGCTGGCTCTACGCCGGACGCCACGCGTCCGGCTCGTTTTCCGCTCGAACAAGGAGTGAAAGATGTTTGGAACAACGAGAGCCTGGCCCACCGGCGCCGGGTTGCTGCTGGGGATGGTGCTGCTGCTGGGCATTCCCCAGGCCGCACTGGCGGCAGAGCAGCCCACGCGCGGCCTGCTGGCCAGCGGTGCCGGATTTGCCAAGCCGGATGGCTCGCAGCGCGTAAAGGTGCTGCAACGCCGCCTGCGGGCGGTCGGGGAGCGACCTGGTCCGATCGACGGCAGGTTCGGTCCAAGGACCGAGCGCGCGGTGCGCCGCGCGCAGCGGCACTGGCACGTGAAGGCAGACGGCGTGGTTGGACCGCGGACGCGGTCCGCGCTCGCGGCGCGCCTGTCGGAGGTTCGAAGCCGAACCGATACCCCGGTACCGGCCGCTCGCGTGAAGCGGCCCACGGACACCCCGGCGGCCACACCGGTCGTCGCCTCGCCCGCGGGTGAGGAGGGACGGCCCTGGATCCTGATCGCGCTGGTGGCGGCTGGATTGGGGCTCGGAGCGGCGCTGCTCGTGCGGTACGGCGTGACGGTCATGCGCCGCCGCCACCCGGCGCCGGCGATAGTCCCGCTCGGCAGGGGACTCGAGCTCGCGGGAGAGAGCGAGGATCCTGGGATCGGCCGCTTCAGCGGCACCGCCTACGCGGTGGAGATCCCGGAGCTGCGGGACAAGGAGAAGCGGGCCAAGGGCAGCCGCTTCTACGTGCTCGACCCCTCACGGAAGCTGCCGTTCTGGGTCCGGTACGCCGAGGTGCAGACGCCGCTGCCGCCGGCGCTTCAGGCACACCCCGAGCCGTGGGAGCTCCAGGGTGCGCTGCGCCCGGGTGCGGCGGTGCTGGGCTACGTGACCGTTCCGACCACGTATCCGGAGCGCCATGCCGAGCTGTTCGCTCAGATCGAGTTGATCGAGCGGCTCTGCAAGCGTCGCGGCTTCCGCCTGATCGGGGTGGTCCGCGACGAGAATCCGGGTGAGCAGGAGACGCTCGAGCGCCCGGGCATCATCTACGCGCTCGAGCAGTTCGCCGCGGACCGGGCCACCGGCCTGGTGGTGTCGGACGTGGCGCGCCTCGGGCGGTCGCGTGCCGAGATCGACGACCTGCTCGGCCGGCTCTCCGGCCGCGGCGTGTCGCTGTTGACGCTCGATCCGGAGATCGACACATCCACGGCGGCCGGCGAGGAGGCCGTGAGGACGATCGCGGCGGTGGGCAGCCGCCCGCGGCCGGCCACGAATGGCGGACGCCAGCGCCGGATCCGCGTGCGCGGGAACGGCAATGGCAACGGAAGCGCTGTGCGCAGGCAGGGGGATGTCGGCGCGGCAGGGGCGGTCGAGAGCGGGAGGTAGGGGCGACCGGAGTCCGGCGGTGAGGCTCATGGACGAGCCACACCGCCGGACCCGCTCTTGCGGAAGCAGCCGGCTCGGCCGGCTGCGCACCGATGGTTTCTCAGTCCTCGGCGAAGGGCGCGAAGCTGTCGGCGCGCGCGTACAGCTTGTAGAGCCGGAACGTGCCGGCGTAGGGCCGGCTGCAGATGCCATCGAGCACCCGGTAGGCCTGCTTGTCGGTCAGGGCGGGCGTCTCGACGGTGCCGTCCTTGAGGTTCACCTGCTCGCGGATGTCGTCGATCGTCGCGATCCGCTCGTCGCGGTTCCCGGCGTTCCAGTCCCTGCATTGGGCCATCGCCGCGACCGAGCCCACGAGCATCTCGCCGACGGGCTTGGCCTTCTTGGCTGCCGGCTCGTCAGAGGAGTCACCGCCGCATGAGACCAGCAGCAGCGCTGCGAGGAGGGCCGCCGGCCCCCCTCGCTTGAGCGCGTCCCTCACGCCTACTCAGGCTCCGACTCGGCGATGCCCGTGAGCTCGCCGACCTTGTCCTGCAGCTGCTTGGCACGCGCGGTCTTGAGGAACTCGCGCGCCCCCTCCTCGAACCTCTTCTGCTTGGCCGAGGCAGCGGGCGAGCCCGGCTGCGGCGGCAGCGTGTACCAGTCGCACTGCTCGGGCGGCAGGTCTCCCTCGCGCGCCATGAAGCAGGACAGCAGGTAGGAGAGCTTCACCCCGTCGCCGCCGCGTGTGCTGGTGCAGTCGGTCGGTAGCGAATCGTTGCCGTCGCCGACTCCGGAGCCGGTCACGCCGGCGAGCGTCCCGTCAGAGCCGACGTTGTTGAACCAGCAGTTGCCGGACACGGTTCCGAGACCGCCCTCGTCCCACCAGAAGTCCACGCCGTTCCTCGAGACGCCGCGGGTCGGCCCGACGTTGTTGCCGAAGCCGTAGAGCTCGGGGAACGTCTTGAAGCCCCTCGGCACGCGGCCGAGCTGGTTGTCGTAGTAGCGGTTGCCGCACGACGTGGACAGCGTCGGGTTCACGCGCGGATCCTTCTTGCACGAGCCGCCCGGTGTGATGCTGCCCTCGGGGGTGACGAGGAAGTCCGGGATCGAAAGCAGCCACGCCCCAGCGCGCCAGTTGTCCCAGATCCAGTTGTCGTGCACCCGTCCGTTGTTGTGGCCGGCCCAGAAGATGCCCACGCCGGAGGGGAGGATGCCCACCACCGGGTCGATCGGCGGGTTCGGCCCGAACAGGTCGAGGTTGTTCGAGTAGATGTAGTTGTGATCGACCTGGACGCCATCAGCCGGGTAGCCGGGATGGCCGCCGGCGGAGATGGTGTCGGTCGAGATCCCGGCGGTGTTGCCGTAGATGTGGTTGTTCGTGAGCCGGACGTTGTTGCCCATCGAGCCCGAGTAGGCGAGCACGCTTCCGTGCATGTCGCAGCGCCGAACCGTGGTGTTGATGCGCGGCGCGTCGGGATAGAAGGACAGGTCGGCCTGCTCGCCGGTCTCGGGAGCCGCGCCGGGATACAGCGCCGCGTCACCCGAGCCGAAGCCCTCGCAGTCCGTGTAGAGGCCGTGGTCCGAGGTGAAGGTCAGGTTGCCGTAGTCGGCCGCCCAGAACATCTTCACCTGGTCGATGCGATAGCCGTCTGCCTCCTCGACGTAGAGGCCGTGCTCGAGGGCGCCACGCACGGTGAAGTTGTGCGCCACGAAGCCGTCGGCCCGGTCGGCGCGCACGATCACGTGCTTGAGGAGCGTCGTCGGGCGAGCGGTCGGGGCGTCCGACGTGTAGCCGGAAGCGCCGTCGATGATCACGTCCTCGGCCTTCACGCCGGAACCCTCGAGCTGAAGGTTGCAGCGCACGCAGGGACCGTTGTCCGGGATGCCCAGCCTGCTCGCCAGCGGCGGGCTCGGCGGGGGCGTGGACGGCACAGCGCGGCCCTGGACGTGAATCAGGTTCTGGTCGTTCGGGCAATTGACCTGGTACTTGTAGCTCGGCGTCTTGGCGCCGCCCGAGTCCGTCTGCGTCATGTCGGCGCAACGCGGGTCGTTGAGCGGCTGGGCGCGCGACGTGGGCTCGGTGTAGCGGCCCGGCAGGACCACCACGCGGTCGTTGTTGCCCGAGGCGACGATGGCGGGCTGGATCTCGCTGTACTTGCACTTCCGCGCGAGAACCAGGTTCTCCCAGAGGAGCTCATTGGCGGCACGCCGCCTGAGGTAGACCTTCGGCTGGCTCGGGCGGATCCGGTAGCCGTACTTGCGCGCCTTGTAGATCGACTCGCGGAGCGCCTCGATCGACTTCCAGCCGTTACGGCCCTGGCAGACCACGCGCACCTTCCCGGCGCCCCTTCCGCTGGCCGCCGAGGAGAGCGAACGCAGCTCCGGCACCTTGCCTCCGGCGGCGGGGAACACCGACCGGTCGGGGTTGGGGTCGGGCCAATAGGACGGCCGTTCCAGATGCGCGGACGCCACCGCGGGCACCAGCAGGGTGCCGAGCACCGTGCACATCAGGACAACGCGACGCAGGACCGACCCGTTCTTCACTGCACTCCCCCTCAGTCGAAAGCTGCTGGCACGCTATCCGACAGGGGGGTCCCCCGCTAGGGGGAACCGAAGGCGCCCGCGACAAGTGCGGCGGTGCGCTCGGTCAGCCGGCCGCCGGGATCCTTCTCCGGGTTGAGGCATGCGAGGCTCACGCCGGCCAGCGCCGGCGACGCCCCGAGCGGAGCCAGCAGCGCCGCGAGCTCGTCCCACTCGAGTCCGGCCGGCATGAGGTAGTCGGTGGCGGGCATGGCGGCCTCGTCCAGCACGTCCACGTCGAGGTGAAGCCAGAAGCTGCCGGCCCGGTCGGCCAGCCACTCGGCGCCCGAGCGGGCGGCGGCACCGGGTCCGGCCGAGCGGATCTCCGGTGGCGCGACCACGCGCAGCTCGGAGAGCTCACCTGCCATCAGCGGCGCGATGTCCGCGCGCTCCTCCTCGTCACGCGCTCCGAGGGCGACCACCCGGTCGGCCGTCGTGCTGGGGCCGCCGGCCGCGGCCACCCATGACTCGGGCGCGCGTCCCAGCGCCACGCCCACGGGCATGTCGGCGGCTTCGCCGGTCGGCGAGCTCACGCCGTCGTATACATCCACGTGGCCGTCCACGTTCGCCACGCCGAGCGGACCGCTCACGTCGCGAACGCCGCCCATGGCGCCGGGCAGCAGCGAGCAGCAGCCGCCGAGGATGAACGGGCGCTCGCCCGCGGCCACGACATCGCGGACCGCCGCGCGGACGGCGGACGTCATGGCCAGCACGTCGGCGATCCCAACCACGCCGGTCGCGGCGTCGCGGTGCTCGTCCCTGATGTGAACGTCGAGGTCGCCGCCGTCGCGAGCGCCGAGCCCCTCGATCACGCCCGCTTCCCGGAGCGCCCGCGGCGCGTGCTCCGTTCCGCCGCGCCTTCCCACCGAGTCGATCGGAACTCCGATGGCCGTCCACGGCCCCGCGCTGGGCATCGGGCCAAGCTACCAGCGGCTAGCCCACGATCGGACGCACCTCGATCGCACCCCCCATGCGGGCGGCCGGGATGCGCGCGGCCAGCTCGACGGCGGCCGCGGCGTCGTCCGTCTCGAAGATGAGGTAGCCGGCCAGCGCTTCCTTGGTCTCGGCGAACGGCCCGTCGGTGGTCACCGCCTTGCCGTCCTTGACGCGCACGGTCGTCGCCTTCTCGGCGCCTTCGAGCCGGAGGCCCGGGCTGACCCCGGGTGTCTCGTTGATCGCCTTGTAGTCGGCGTAGACCTGGTTCTGCTCGTCCTCCGAGAGCCGGCCCCACGCCTCCTGCGACTGTGGCGTCGCCGCGTCCACCTGATGGATCAGCAGCATGAACTTCATTTCGTCCTCCTGTTCGGTTGGTCGCTTCTACGACGAACGGGAAGCGACGAGATCGACAAACGGATCTACCTGAGCAGAGTGCCCAGTGATCTGGCCGTCTCCGCCAACACGCCGTCCAGCTGCTCGCGGAAGTCCGGGTTGACCTCAGCGGTCCCGGCGAACCACAGCGCGAACGCGACCTCGCGGGCGGCGATGAAGGCATCGAGATGGGCCAGCTGCCCGTCCGCCAGCGGCCGGTGCCGGGTGTACCCCGCCACGAGGGCGGCACGGAACGGCTCGTAGTCCGGGCGGTGTCGCAGCTCCCACAGCGCCACGGCGATGTCGTAGAGCCGGTAGCCGTGGCCGCAGTCGTCGAAGTCGATGAGCCGCACGTCACCCCGCAGGAAGAGCGCGTTGTCGAGATGGAGGTCGGCGTGGATGAGGCCGAACGCCTCGGGCCCTTGGCCGAGCTCCGCCATCGCGCGCTCGACCGCGGAGGCCGCCTGCCCGAACCGTGTCCGCAGATCGTCCGGCACGAGGTCCCAGCAGTCCAGCGCGTTGACGCCTCCGTACTCCAGGGTGCCGCCGAAGAACGCGTCCCAGTTCCAGCGGATCCGGACGAAGTCGTCAGGGGGCCGCCAGCCGTCGGCATGGTCGTGAAGCCTCGCCATGGCGCCGCCGAGCCGGTGCAGGTGCACGGGGCGCGGCGCCCCGGTGTGGATCCTCCCGTCCATCCAGCGGAGCACGGAGCAGGTGCGCGGCCCGGTCACGCCCGCGGACGAGACGGTGGCGGTCAGCTCACCGTCGCCGGTCACCAGGGGCTCGGGCACCTGCAGGCCGGTGTCGGCTCGCAGGGCCGTCAGCCAGCGCAGCTCCGACCGGACGGCGGCCACCGGGTCGACGTCGCGTCCGTGTCGTGCAGGGCGATGCACGCGGAGCAGGTACCGCTCGCGCCGGCCGGCCACCCCGGCGTCGATCCTGAACGTGGTGTTCTCCCCGTGGGCGATGAAGCGCAGCCGCGGATCGACGAGGGGGTAGCAATCGACGGCCGCGGCGGCAAGCCGTCGCAGGCGCGCGACCTGTTGACGGCGGGAGAGCATGGCGCAGTATCCCGGCAGCGGGGCGGGCATGTCCGGGGCGTGGGAAAGGATCCGCCCATGGCTCCCGGCAACGCCGACGTCCACGTGCTGTCCATCCTCGACGACGAGTCCGTGTCCGTCTCCGGGGGCGCCCTCGAGTGGGTACCGGTACGGCGGAGGCTCGGGGTCCGGGCCTTCGGCACGAATGCGTACCGCGCCGGGCGAGAGGGAGACGTCGTGATCGAGGATCACGTGGAGTCGCCGGGGCAGGAGGAGCTCTACGTGGTAATCGCGGGACGCGCACGGTTCGTGGCCGGCGACGAGGAGTTCGACGCACCGCACGGGACGGTGGTCTTCCTGCCGCGGCCCGATGTCCGGCGCGGCGCCACCGCCCTCGAGGACGGCACGGTGGTGCTGGCGGTGGGAGGCTGGCCGGACAGGGCCTACCGCCCGCTGCCCTGGGAGCCGATCTATCTCGCGCAGGAGTCGATGCGCAACGGTGACTGGGCCGCCGCCGCCGACACGCTGGAGCGCGAGGCGGGCGAGCACCGCGACACCGCGATCGTGCAGTTCAGGCTCGCCTGCTGTCACGCCCAGCTGGGCCAGGAGGCGCTGGCGCTGGAGGAACTTCGCAAGTCGATCGAGAACAACACGGGCATGCGCGACCGCGCGGCCGACGAGGAGCTGCTGGCCCCCCTTCGAGAACTCGACGGCTGGCCTGCATGACCCAGGTCTGTTAGCGTCGCGCCGCCATCAAAACTCAGGGGGAGAACACATGAGAAGGTTGCCGTTCATCGGATTGCTGGTCGTGCTCTCCCTGACGTTCTCCTCATGTGCCTACTTCAAGGAGGCGGCCGAGGCCCAGCAGGCGGGCGGCTCCGTGCCGTGGTGGTGCACGTCGACTGAGGAGATCCCGGTCACGGCCGGCCCCGCCGTGGGCACCGTCGACTGGTACCAGAACGTCGACAAGGCTCCGCTGGCCTGGGACGACTGCCTGACGATGTCGGTCCAGTTCGACGTGGCCAAGAAGTTCGCCGAGCAGTGGCCCACCGAGGGCGCGGCCGAGTCCGACGGCTGGAGGGAAGTGACCCCGTACGTGCCCGGCATGGGCACGCACCACGTGCGCGGCGGTATCACCCCGGCGATGCTCAACGACCCGAACTTCAACCGGCAGAACCCGATCCTCGACAGCATCGGGCTCGACAACAAGTTCGAGCCGACCAAGCCCGACGTGCTCCAGTTCGACGGGAACGGCCCGTCGGCCAAGCTCGTGGGCTTCGACTACTACGTCCGCACGAGCACGGGCCTCCCGCCGACGGGCTTCGGCGGCAACATCGACTGGTGGCACCACCACCCCTGGATCTGTCACCGCAAGTCCGACGCGCAGATGATCGCGTTCAACGTCAGCGACGCCAGCTGCACGTCACAGCAGGGCGTGAACGTGAACCTCTCGAACTACTACATGCTTCACGTCTGGGTCCTCGACGACATGAAGTTCATCCCCGATGTGTTCGCCGGCCAGATCCCGTGCATCTCGGGTGGCACCGCCATCCACGATGAGAATGACCCGTGTCACACCTCCCGGCCGGGCGCCGGGGCTGCGAGCGCGGCGATCACGAGGAGCGTCGGCGGCGCCTTGGCGAGCACGCCCATCACGGCGGGCTCCGGCACCCACAGCATGATCTGTCCCGGCCCGGGGGCTGTGGGCACCACCAGCTAGCCGGCGACGGTCGCTTCCTGTGGATCGATGACCCCCAGGTCCTCGACGACGTTGAATTGACCGTCCTTGGCCTGGGCGATGTACATGTTCATCCGAACGTGGTGCTGACCGGGGACCATCTCCGCCGGACCGCCAGGTCCGTCGGCGATCTTCGCGTGGTCCAGTGCCCCGATCACGTCGTCCTGGTCCAGCGTGCCCGCCTCGTTCACGGCCGCCTCCCAGAGCTTCAGCCCCCGGTACATCCCTGAGCATGCGCTGCCCGCGGTGAACTGGGCGCTACCCGGGTAGAGCTCGTTGTAACGGCCGAGCAGCTCACCGCTGAACCGGTCGCCCGCATCCTGGTAGTAGTCGAGGCAGCTGTAGAGACCCTCCACCTGCTCCGCTGGAACGAGGTTCAGGAAGTTCTCGTCGAAGTACGTGCAGACGATGTGCCCGCCGCGCTTCGTGAAGCCGGCCTCGTACAGCCCCTCGAGGAACGGCGTCAGCCCGGGCGGGACGATCGTGTTGAAGACCACCTCCGCGCCGCTGGACATGATCTTGTCCACGGTGTCCCCGTACTCCATGTGGTCGAGGGGGTAGTAGTCCTCCTCGACTATCTCGCCACCCCGGGCGGTCACGGCCTCACGGACGGCGTCGTTGAGCACGTGCGGCCAGATGTAGTCGGCCGACGGGAGGGCGAACTTCTTCGCACCCGTCCGTTCCATCAGCCAGGGAATCAGAGGGTCGATCTGCTGCGCCGGCACCGGACCGGTGCAGAAGATGAGCGCGTCGCTTTCCTGGCCCTCGTACTGCTCCGGGTAGATGTACAGCGTCTTCCCGTCGACCACAGCCGGACCCTTGATGGCCTGTCTCGTGGAGCTGTAGATGCCACCGAAGATCACGTTCACGCGATCCTGCTGGACGAGCTTGGTGGCCGCGGCCTCCGCGGCACTGTCGGTGGTCTCGCTGTCCTCGAGGTACAGCTCGACGGGCCGTCCCAGCAGCCCGCCGCCGGTGTTGATGTCATCGATGACCATCTTGGCCACGTTCGCGTTGGCGATCCCCATGAACGACAGGGGGCCCGTCTGGTCGGTGATCACGCCCACCTTGATTGGTCCGGCTGATTCCATGCGATCCCTCCTAGGAGTCGTACTGTCCGCCGAGGCCCGCTGACTGGGGCTTGCCCTTGTGGCCGGCCTCCTGCAGGATCGGCGGGACCTCGGGGTCGGAGACGAAGCTCTGCCAGCCCTCGGCGTCCCAGTCGAACAGCACCCAGACGCGGTCGTCCTCGTTGGGATCGCGGAAGACGGTCGCGCCCTTGGAACCGTGCTCCTTGCGCTTCTCGGCGCCCTTGGTCGAGAAGATCTCCAGGAAGCGGTCGTAGTCCTCTACCTGTGTGGTTGCCAGGATCACCTGACTCCTCTCCGGCTCTCGGCGCCGCCAGTCGACACCGATGGAGAGGCGACCGTACGGCCGGGAGCTGCCCGGCGCATCGGGCGAACGCCCTATGCGGTGCCCACGAGGCCCTGCTCGTAGGCCCAGACCGTCGCGGCGGCCCGGCTGCGGACGCCGGCCTTCTGGTAGACGTGCTGAACGTGGTGCCCGACGGTCTTCGGCGAGATGCCGAGACCCTCGGCGATCCCCTGGTTGGACTCGCCGCGCACGAGCACGAGGAGCACCTCCAGCTCGCGCTCGGTCAGCCCGGCGGGCAGGACCCGGGGCCGGTCCCGCACGCGGTGGCCGGCGGCGCCGAGCACGGCGTCGACCGCGTCCGGGTCGAGCCGCCCCTCCTCGGCGTCACGCATCAGCTCGGCCTCAGCCTCCGCGGCATCGAGAGCCGGCCTGTACGGACGCTCTTCGCGCATGGCCCCGTAGCAGTCGGCGGCGGCGAGGATGCGAGCCGCCTGATCGAGCGCCGGCCCGCGCGTACCGCGGTGGTAGCCGGAGCCGTCGAGGCGTTCGTGGTTCGCGCCGGCCAGCTTCCCTATCGGAGCGAGGTCGGAGGACTGGGCGAAGGCGCGCTCGGTGAAGTGAGGATGGAGCCGCACCCGCTCCCATTCCCCGAATCCGAGTGGCCCCGGCTTCTCCCAGATCGCATTCGACACGCCCACCCGGCCGAGGTCGTGCGCCAGCGCGGCGCGCCGTAGGAGTGTCACGGAGGCCGGCGGCAGCCCGGTCCGCCAGGCGGCGGCCTCGGCGAGCTCTGCCACACCCGTCGGGTGCTCGCGAAGCCACGGCGACTTGAGACCGGTGAGGGTGGCGATCGCCATGAACGCGGCATCCACCCGGTCGCCCGTCATCCAGATCTGCGGGAATGGCTCGACCTCGAGCGCCTGTTGCCAGATCCGCGCCTCGTCCAGCTCCGCGAGGAGGCCTCTGAAGTTCCGCGTGGCCAGGTCGGCGAGCCGAGGGTCGTACGCGGCACCCGATCGCCGCTCGACGACGGCCATCGCCTCCTCCGGTCCCGACGCGGAGAGGAAGAGCGACACGTCCCTCGCCACGTGCAGCAGACGCATCGGCAACGGGATCGCGTCGCCGCGAACGTCCGGGAACCCGAGCCCGTCCCAGCGCGCGAAGACGTATTCGAGCGCTGCCTCGATGCCTTCGCCGAGTTCCAGCCACCCCGCGAACCGTTGGGCCACCTCGCACATCTGAGCGAACCCCTCACGGGCCCTCACGCCCCCGTCGGCGAGCACTTGTTCGACCATCGCGGCGCGGACCTCCGGGGGGCGGCCGGTCCCGACGTACGCCCGGTAGAACGCAAGCACCTCCGCCGGGTTGGCCGGGTCCACCAGGAAGAACGCGGCCCTGTGCGCGATGTCGTCGCCGAAGAGCTGCGCCGCCTCGTGCCCGTTCGACGTGCATCCGGAGGCATGGAGGAGCGCGAGGTAGTACGTGTCCACGAGCTCCTGCGCCGAGGCGCCGGCCAGCTCGCCCAGGCGGACCGCAAGCACGGCTGTTCGCAGCGCGTGCTCGAGCGGCTGCCCTGTGCCGAGATCGGTGGCGAGCGACAGCACACCGACCACCTCGGCGGCCCGAATCGGGCGCGTCCCCGAAGGGGGCGCTGGGGCGACTGCACCGGGGCCATCGGGCATCACCGCGCGACCCTAACGGATTGCATGCGCACCGATGCTTCGGCGATACTCGCCCGCAGATGTCACGCGAGAACGTGGACAGGATCAGGGCGGGCTTTGACGCGCACAACCGCGGCGACGTGGATGCCCTGGTCGAGGTCTACCACCCGGACGCGGTGTTCGAGACGCTTCTGCTCGGGACGCACCACGGCAACGAGGCCATCCGCCTGATCTACGAGGAGAACCAGAAGACCATGTCCGGCTACGACGTGGTGCCCGTGGAGCTGATCGACTCCGGAGACAAGGTGGTGGCTGTGGCTCAGGCAGTGGGCTCCGGTCTCACCAGCCAGATCTCTGTGGATGAGCAGTTCGCGTTCGTGTTCACCTTCAAGGACGACCGGGTGGTGCGCGAACAGGCCTTCCGCAACAAGGCCGAGGCCCTCGAGGCCGCCGGGTTGCCCGAAGACGCCTAGTCGCGGGGGAGCGCGGCGACCGCGAGATCCCAGGTGGGAAACGCCGGCCTCGACCCCCTTCACCTCGACCTGGCTCTGGCGCCCACGCCCGGTCAGCCAGATCTGGGCCACCACATCCTCGCCGCGGACCATCGTCTGCCCGATCTCGATCTGCAGCGACTCCCAGGGCTCGGTGGCCGCGTGCCAGAACTCCGCTATTTCCTCGTGGCCGACGTAGCGGTCGAGCATCCCCGGGAACACGCCGCTCGGCCGGTAGCAGCCGCGCGGATGGAAGTACACGGGGATGCATTCGAGGCGCCCCGCCACGAAGGCGTCGTAGATGTCGGCCAGCCGCGCCAGCTCCGGGCTCTGCGACACGCTCAGTCCGGCGGTCGCGGCGAGAACTCCACCTGCTCGTCCTCGCCGGGCTGGACGATGAGCGCGGTGCCGACCGGCACCTCCTGCCAGACGCCCGGCAGGTCTCCGAGTGGCTCCGACACGATTGCGCGCGCCTCGTCGCCGAGCTCCCGGAACCGCTCGTTCTCGGGATAGAGCGCGCGGACGGCACTCGCGTCGGCGCTCACGAACAGGGAGTTGACCACCGGGCCGCTTGCGTATCGCGCGGCGTACAGGCGCTCGCCGTCACTCAGCCCGACGGTCATCTGCAGTGGTTGGGCCACGCCGTGACGGCGACCCACGTCCTCGACGAAACCGGCCATGCGCTCGAGCGCCGGCAACGGCTCGTCGTCGAGGCCGAAGGTCAGCGCGAGATGGAACATCAGCTCGGAGTCCGTCGTCCCCTTGATGCCGGTGAAGAGGCTCGGGTCCACCGCGAGCAGAAGCTCGCGGCGAAGCCGGAAGTACTCGTCGATGAACCCGTTGTGGACGAACAGCCAGTGACCGTGGCGAAACGGATGGCAATTGGTCTCCTCGATGGGCGTACCGGTGGCCGCCCGGATATGGGCCAGGAACAGGCGCGACTCGATCTGGCCCGCCAGATCACGCAGATTGCGATCGCCCCACGCCGGCGAGGTGCTGCGGTACAGGCCCGGCGTGTCCCGGTTGCCGTACCAACCGAGGCCGAAGCCGTCGGCGTTGGGATAGCCGCCGGCGAGCCGGTCCCGGCGACTCTGTTCGACGAGCGAGTTTTCCGTTTCGTACAGGAGCGCCTCGATCCGGATCGCGTTCCCGAAGTACGCCATCCATCGGCACATGGGGTCAGACCGGCGGCGGAGCCGTGGCGGGGGCGTCCGCCTGCTCCACCTCCCCCTCCGCATCCGCCTCGTCGGCCGGCTCGTTGGCCGTGAGCACGCGCAACGCGTCGGCCGGAAGATGGAGGCACACCGCCGCGCCCGACTCCAGGACGGCCGGCGAGATCACGCCGTCGTTGGGAACCATCGCCTTGAGCAGCTCGCCGCCGAGCACGCGGATGTGCACCTCGTGGGCGCCACCCAGGAAGACCGACCGCTCCACGATGCCGGGCATCCGCTCGTCGCCGGTGTTGGAGTGGGGCTCGATCACGATGCGCTCCGGCCGGATCATCACCTTCACCTCGCCGCGCGCGTCGGTGGCGCCATGCTGGGCGCGGAGCGTACGGTCGCCGACCTTGACGGCGCAGGCCGCGCCATCCCGCCCCATCGCGGTTGCCTCGAGCAGGTTGGAGACACCCAGGAAGTCCGCCACGAAGATCGTCTCCGGCTCCTCGTAGATCGCCTTCGGCGAGGCCGCCTGCTCCACGCGGCCCTTGTTCATCACCGCCACCCGGTCGCTCATCGTGAGCGCCTCGGTCTGGTCGTGCGTGACGAAGATGAACGAGATCTGGAGCTCGGCCTGGAGTGCCTTGAGCTCTACCTGGAGGTTCTTGCGCAGCTGGGCGTCGAGCGCACCAAGCGGCTCGTCGAGCAGCAACACGCGCGGGCGCAGCACGAGCGCGCGCGCGAGCGCGACGCGCTGTTGCTGCCCGCCTGACAGCTGATCCGCCTTGCGCCGAGCGAACTCCGACATGCTGACCAGCTCGAGCGCCTCGCCCACCCGCTTGGCCCGCTCCTCCTTGCTGAGCTTGTGGTACTTCAGCCCGAACGCGACGTTCTTGGCCACGTCGAGGTGCGGGAACAGCGCGTAGCTCTGGAACACCGTGTTGACGTTGCGCTGATGCGGCGGCGTTTGCCCGACGTCGTTCCCGTCGAGCAGGATGCGCCCGCTGGTAGGACGCTCGAAGCCGGCGATCATCCGGAGCGTGGTGGTCTTCCCGCAACCGGAGGGACCGAGCAGGGTGAAGAACTCTCCGGGCGGCATGTCGAGGTCGATGCCGTCCACCGCCACGTAGTCGTCGAACTTCTTGCACAGCTCCTCGAGGCGGATCTCCCCTTCCATCAGACCTCCATTGTGGCGAGCGAGGTCGCCTCTTCGCCGCCCGCGAACCGGCGGTAGACGAGGTAGGCGAACGTGAGCGTCAGCAGCGTGATCACAAGATTGACCGTCGCGATCGCGTTGAGTGCCGGGGTGGGCGCACCGCGCGCGCTGGAGTAGAGCAGCATCGAGACGGTGGTGGTGCTCGCGTCGCTCGAGAGGTACTGCGTGACGACGAAGTCGTCGATCGAGGTCGCGAATGCCACGGCGGCACTCGCCACGATCGCCGGGGCCAGCAGCGGCAGCAGCACGCGGAAGAACTGATCGCGGCGCGGCGCGCCCAGGTCCGCCGCCGCCTCCTCGAACTCGGGACCGATCGAGACCAGGCGCCCGCGCACGATCACGACGACGTACGAGAGCGTGAAGGTGATCTGCCCGATCGCCTGCGCATCCGTCCCCAGGCCGATGCCTCCGAACACCTGCAGGAACAGCAGCAGCAGCGCGACGCCCATGACGATCTCGGGCGTGACGAGCGGAAGCAGCATCAGCACGTTGACCGTGCCGCTGCCGCGCCCGCGCCAGCGCTGCAGACCCAGCGCCAGCGCCACCCCGAGCGGCGTGGCCACCGCCACGCAGATCACGGCCAGCAGCAGCGTGTGGCCGAGCGCGTCGCGCAGGGCCGGGTCGTGGAGCACGCTGCCGGTCTCGCCTGTGAACCAGCGGGTCGAGAACCCCTGCCAGGTGGTCCTCGAGCGCCCGTTGTTGAACGCGAACGCGATCGCGATCAGCACCGGGAGCACCGCCCAGACGATGTAGCCGCCGGTGATCAGCGCCAGGAAGCGCGGCCTGCCCCAAGGATTGCGCAACGCGCTCATGTCGTCTGTGCGCTCGTGCCCGCACGGCGGGTCGTGCGCAGGTAGTAGGACATCAGCACGAGCAGGAACGCCGACAGCATGAGGGTCAGCGCAGCGCCGGTCACCTTCTCCGACCCCTGCCGCATGAGCTCGTCGATCTGGTTGCCGATCATGTTCGTCTGGGTGGAAGCGGAGACCAGGTCCGCGGTGTAGTAGTCGCCGAACATCGGTAGCGCGATCAGCACGGCGCCGGCGAGGATGCCGGGCATCGACAGGGGCAGCGTCACACGGAGGAACGCGCTCAGCGGGCTCGCGCCCAGGTCGCGGGCCGCGTCGATCTGCCGGCCGTCGATGCGATCGATCGCTACGAACAGCGGCAGGATGAAGAAGGGGATGTAGCCGTAGAGCAGCGCGAGGATGACCGTGATCGGCTGGCCGTTGAGCCAGCCGCCGGGCTCGTCGAGCAGCCCGATCGAGAGGAACAGTTGCTCGATGCCCGTGCTGGCGAGGACCCTCGAGCCGATCCCGTCCGGCGCCAGTAGGTTGATCCACGCCAGCATCCGCATCAGGTAGTTGATCCAGAGCGGCAGGATCAGCGCGAGCAGGATCGCTCCCTTCCAGCGCCCGGCGTGCCGGGCCGTGAAGTACGCCACCGGGTATCCCACCAGCAGCGACAGGCCTACCGCGATCGCGACGAACTGGACCGTGCGCAGCGAGACGGTCCAGAACGGACCCCCCTGCCAGAAGTTGTCCAGCGTGTCGAGGACGTAGCCCACGTTCCAGTCCAGCGGGTTCCAGTGCGGGACCGGCTGCGCCAGCGTGTCCTGGTTGCCGAACGCCACGGCGATCACCGTGTAGAACGCGACCAGGAAGAAGACCGACAGCCAGACCACGCCGGGGAGGGCCACCAGGCGCCAGGTCCAGCGTGAGCCCATCAACCAGCCTTGAACTTCGACCAGGCGTCGCCCCAGTACCGCTGTCCCGTCACGCTCAGCTGGAGGAGCTCCTGGTTCGCGGCGAACTGGTCGGGCCGCACCACCGCCTCGGTGAGGGTCTTGGGGATCAGGCCCTGCTTGATCAGCGCCTCCGCGTCGATGTTGTTCTGAGGCGGCGTGTAGCCGACGTAGTTGACCATGTTGTCGTAGGCGTTCTTCTCGTCGAGCATGAAGTTGATGAACGCGTGCGTCAGCACGGGCCGCTTGGTCCCCTTGCCGATGCAGAAGAAGTCGTTCTGGACTACGCCGTTCTCCTCCGGGCCCCAGAACGAGAGCACGTCCGCCGGCGTGCCCTTCGGCAGGTAGTAGAACGCCGCCGAGAGCAGGTCCCCCGACCATGAGTGGTGCAGCACCGTCTTGCCCTCGGGGAGGGTCTGGTAGTCGGTGATCGTCACCTTCGGGTTGCAGATGGCGCTGAGCTCGGACAGGTCGCTCTGGGCTTTGTTGATGAGGTCCTCGTCCTCGGTGTTGAGGTCGGGCCGGATCCCCTTGCGGATCGCGTCGCGCTGCATCGGCATGCTGAGCGCGTCGCGCCGGTCGTCGAGGATCCCGACCTTGCCGCGGTAGGCCTGGGCCTTCCAGAAGATGTCCCACGGGACATCCATGCCGGCGATGTCCTCCTTGACCTCGTCGTTGCGCCATCCGATGCCGTCCATCCAGACGACATACGGGACCGTGTAGTGGCTGTCGCGGTCGTAGAACGGGTCCACCAGCGGCGCCCAAATGTTCTTGTCCAGATTGGGCAGGTAGGAGCGATTCAGCGGCATCAGCAGCTTGTGCGCGATCAGGTCGACGATGTTCGCGCCGCTCAGGCCGACGATCAGGTCGAAGTCGACCGCTCCGGAGGACAGCTTCGCTATCGCCTCCTCGGCCGAGTTGTACGTCGCGATCTCGACCTTGGACGAGAACTCCTTCTGGAACTTCTTGACCGTGTCCGGGTCGAGGTAGTCGGCGTAGTTGTAGACCCGCAGCGGCCCGGGCTCGGGGCTACCGCCGTCCTTGACGGGCTGGTTGTCGTCGGTGATCGCCCAGGTGACCGAGTTGTCGGTGCGGGGCAGGGGCAGCCCGGCCGGCCCGGTCGGCTTCTGGACGACGAGCTCGGCGGCCGCGCCCGTGGCGCCGGACGCCTCTGCGCCCACCGGCGTGGTCGTGTTCTCACAGGCCGCGAGGCCGGCCACGAGCCCGGCGCCGGCCACCGCCCCGGCGGTCCCTCGCGCTAGCTCGCGGCGGGTGAGACCGGATCGATCCTTGGGATGCGTTGCCTCGACCCTTTCAGCTCGTTTGCAGGCCGCAGTCTAAGGCCGCGACAAAGCCGGTCAACATTGGCCGGAAGCGCTCCTCGAGAAAGTCGTCATCGGGGGTCGTCACGTGGTTCAGCAACGCCCCCTCGACGAAGTTGGTGATCATCTCGGCGGTCACCGTGGGCTCGGGCAGCCCGGCGCTCTCGACCAGGTGGCTGAAGCCGTCCATGTAGGCGATCGTCCAGCGGCGTGCGAGCGGACGCAGGTGCTCGCGCCGGCCGGCCTCCAGCATCAGCTCGTACTGCGCGGTCAGGAAGGCCAGCGGGTCGTTGACCTGCGCGTCGGCGAACCCCAAGATCCGCTCGATCAGCTCCGCCTGCGTGATCCGGCCCGGGCAGGCCGTGTAGCGGCGCACGTCCTCGACGGAGCGGGCGATCATCCGCTCCAGGGCCTCTTCGACGAGCGCGTCCTTCGAGTCGAAGTAGTAGGTGGTCGACGCGAGCGCGACGCCTGCCTCCAGCGCGACCGCGCGGTGAGTCACGCCGTTCACGCCGCTCTGGCCGATCACGCGCAGGGTCGCGTCCAGGATCTCGCGCCTGCGCGGATTGAGGCGCTTACTGCTGACGGGAGCGCTCACGTCGCACCGTTGCACATGCGTAACGTACATTTGTACACAACTGCATGGCCGAGCGCTATGACGTGATCGTGGTTGGGGGAGGTTTCGCGGGCGTCACCGCCGCCCGCGAGTGCGCCCTTCGAGGTCGCCGGGTGTTGCTGCTCGAGGCCCGCGACCGGCTCGGGGGCCGCACCTGGAGCACGCCGTGGAACGGGTTCCAGATCGAGTACGGCGGCGCCTGGGTGCACTGGCATCAGCCGCACACGTTCTCCGAGCTCACCCGAGCCGGATTGGGGGTGGCCGTCAGCGATGACACCGGCCGCGCTCACTGGCACGTCGGCGACGAGCGCCGCGCGGGGACGATCGAGGCACGCGATGCCATTGCTCGCCGTGGCTGGGACCGTTTCGTGGAGGGCGTCCGGGAGGCGCTGCCGCAGCCGCACGCTCCGCTTGCCGCGCTTCCGGAGCTCGCGCGGTTCGACCGGCTGACGATCACCGAGCGGCTCGACGAGCTCGAGCTCGACGAGGAGGAGCGCGACGTGCTGGCCGCCGAGCTCGAATCGGTCGCGCACGGACCGCTCACCGAGGCGGGCGCCGTGTCGATCCTGCGCTGGCACGCCCTGTCCGGCTACAGCCTCGAGCTTTCCCAGTTCACCGCAGGGCGCGTGACGATCGACCGCGGCACGGGTGCGTTGCTGGACGCCATCGCGAACGCCGCTGAGTTCGATCGGAGGCTCGCGACCCCCGTCGCGGCCGTGGTCCGCAACGGCAAGGACGTGGAGGTGCACACGCGTGACGGCGAGGCCTTCACCGCGGGCAGCGCGATCGTCGCGGTCGCCCTGAACGCGCTCGGTGCGATCGAGTTCAGCCCGGAGCTCCCGGAGGACAAGCGGCGGGCGATCGAGCTCGGACAGGCCAGCCGCGGCGTCAAGGTGATGATCCAGGCGCGCGGCGAGGACGTGCACCAGAACTCGATCCGCTTTCGCCACCCGTTCGGCTATCTGGCCAGCGAGACGCTGCTCGGCGACGGGACGCAGCTGATGATCGGCTTCGGTGGAGACGCCGAGCGCTGCCACCCGGCCGACCACGCGGCCATGCAGGCAAGCCTCGATGAGATCCTGCCCGGTTACGAGGTGCTCGACGTGGCGTCGCACGACTGGTTCGCCGATGAGTTCTCGCGCGGCACCTGGGCGATCCACCGGCCGGGCTGGTACGAGCACCATCACACCGCGATGCGCCGGCCCGAGGGCAACGTCGTTCTCGCCGGCTCCGACCTCGCGAACGGGTGGGCGGGCTTCATCGACGGGGCGATCGAGTCCGGCCTACAGGCGGGCGCCTGGGCGACGGCGTAGGCTGGTCACCTAAATCCCGAACGAAGGGATGAGGATGAGCTCGAGTCGAGGACATCGGCCGTCGCCGGCCCTGGTCGTGGCACTCCTGGCGCTGTTCGTCTCGCTCGGCGGGACCTCCTACGCGGTCTCGAAGATCGGGACCAAGCAGATCGCCAATAACAGCCTCCGCAGCGACGATCTCCGGGACAACAGCGTGCAGAGCAGGGATATTCGCAACCACTCGCTGCTCGCGAAGGACTTCAAGCAGGGGCAGCTGCCCACGGGCTCGAAGGGCCCGAAGGGGGATACCGGTGCGCAGGGCCCGCAGGGCTCCGCCGCCGCGAACCTGATCCAGGGGAGCACCGGCGAGGACCTCGTCACCGTGCTTGGCAGCGAAGAGCGCTTCCCGCCGTCCGGATACAGCGAGGCGGAACCGGGCGTGAACCCGGGAGGCGACTGGGGTGTCACGCCCAACGCCCCGACCGTGGTCCGGGACCTCGTCGGGCGGCTCGAGTCGGCACCCGGCGCCGGGACCGGCGGACGCTATTTCCAGGTCTTCGACCTCGACGCCAACGCGGTCGCGCTCTCGTGCCTCGTCGGCGGTACCGCCACGACGTGCGACAGCGGTGACGCGTCGGCGACGCTGCCCCCGGCGACGCGCTTCACGATGCGGATCTTCAACGGCAATCCGTCATCGGGACCGTCGAACGGGGCGGCGTGGTCGTTCCGCCTGGTGACGCCGTAGGCGTCCGCCCGACCGGCGATTCAGGTCCGATTAGTTCCCCGGCGCGTTCGGGTCAATGGCCGTGGAGAACGAACCTGTGGCCATGGCGGCCGCCTACCGAGGAGGCACGATGAGCAGGCTTAGGTGTCATATAACGATCTCACTCGACGGTTTCGTCGCCGGCCCGGACCAGAGCGAGGAGAGCCCGCTCGGCGAGGGCGGCGAGGCGCTCCACGACTGGGTGGTTCCGCTGGCCGGCTGGCGCGAAGCCCATGGCAAGCAGGGCGGCGAGGTGAACGAGAGCACACGGGTATTCGAGGAAGTGCGCGAGAACATCGGGGCGGCCGTGATGGGCCGGAACATGTTCGGCCCGATCGGCGGCGGTGACTGGGGCGACGGGTCCTGGACGGGCTGGTGGGGCGACGACCCTCCCTACCACTACCCCGTGTTCGTCCTCACGCATCACCCGCGCGATCCCCTGGTGATGGAGGGAGGGACCACCTTCCATTTCGTCACCGACGGAATCGAGTCCGCGCTGGAACAGGCGAAGGAAGCCGCCGGCGGCAAGGACGTCGCGCTATGGGGCGGCGGCCAGGCCGTGCAGCAGTACCTGGCGGCCGGACTGCTGGACGAGCTCGAGCTGCACGTCGTTCCGCTGGTGCTCGGCGACGGTGCCCGCATCTTCGACCACCTCCGGGACGCGGAGGTGCGGCTCGAGCAGGTCCGGGCCGTCGAGGGGCCCGGCGTCACTCACCTCAAGTACAGGAGCGTGAAGTGAGGCCGGCGCGCAATCAGATCAGCCCCATCGCCCGTAGCCACGCCTCGGTACGCCGCATGCCGTCGTCGAGGTCCACGCGCGGCGCCCAGTCCAGCATCTGGTAGGCGGTCGAGATGCCGTAGGTGCCCTTTCGCTCCGCGAGGTAGCGGACGCCGTCGGCGGTCAGCTCGTTCGGCACGCCGCGCATGCGAGCGATCCGGTCGAGCGTCGCTGCCGCCGCGAGCGCGACGGCGGTCGGGACGGCGGGCACCTTCGTGCCGATCATCTTGCCGAAACGGCCGAAGTAGTCGCGGGTCTCGACCCCCACGCCACCGCTCAGCGTCACCACCCGGCCGGCCGCCCCGGGCGCGGTGGCCGCCCGTACGATTCCGTCGACCACGTCGTCCACGTAGATCGGACTGTGTATCCCGTGGCCGCGGGCGGGCAGGACTGCGCGGCCCCTGCGCAGCAGCTCGAGTGGCAGGAGGGTCCAGGGCCGCGACCCAGGGCCGTAGGTGTCGCTCGGCCGGACAACCGCGACCTCCTGCTGGCCGCTGGCGTGCGCCATGAGCACCGCGTGCTCGGCGGCGATCTTCGTATCCGGGTATGCCATGCCCGTATGCCGCACCGGGTAGGTCTCGTCCACGCCGTCGGGGAAGTGGAGGCCGAAGGTGACCGCGGAGGAGACGTGCACGAACCGGGCGACGCCGTTGTCGCGCGCGGCCGCCAGCGCCATATGGGTGCCGGTCACGTTGACGTCCCAGAAGCGCGAGGTGTCGGACGGCATCCCGACCAGCGCCGCGGTGTGGATCATCACGTCGCAGCCCGCCGCGGCGCGCTGCCACTCGCCGGGCCATCTGATGTCGCCCGCCACCACGCCGAGCGCGTCGTCTGCCACGAGGTCCACGCCGACCACCTCCACGCCGTCGTGGCGCAGCCGGTCGGCGAGCGAGCGTCCGATGAACCCGGCGGCGCCCGTGATCAACACTCGGTTCACGGGGCGATACTAAGCGTTATGTCTACTTGACGACGCCGAATGGACCTAACCGGACAGCTTTCAAACCTGTCGCTTGACCTGAGGGAGCTCCTGCCGAAGCTGTGAGCCTCGCTCGGTGCCGTGGCTACTAAGTCCGTTTCGGCTGAGCCCAGGTCAGCGGGGGGACCGCCACATTGGCCACATCTTCGGCCCGTCAGGCAGCGGGATCTCGTCGGTCACTTCGAAGCCGTGGCGAAGGTAGAGCTCCTTGTTGCGCTCGCTCGTGGCCTCGAGATACGCCGGCATGCGATCCCGATCGCACGTCTCGATCACCGGAGCGATGAGGGACGACCCGAGTCCCCGCCCTTGCCATTCCGGCCTCGTGCCGAGCAAGAACAGGTAGTAGTGCGGCTCCACTGGGTGCTTCTCCTCCATCAGCCCGAGGATCTCGAACAGCCGCTCCGCGTACTCCTCCACGGCCTCGCCGACCACGGTCGGGAGCTGCTCGTCGTCCTCGGCCCCGGGCGGCGCCCAGACGGCCGCCGAGACCCCCTCGTCGACCGCGTAGATCTCGTCATAGGCAAGGTACGACTCCGCGACGGCTCCGAAGAAACCCGGCAGGAGCTGCCGCCGCCTCGACCCGTCGTCGATGCACCACTTCACCACCGGGTCGTCGTAGAACGAGAGTGCCAGCGTGTCGGTGACGCCCGGCAAGTCCGCCGCCGCCGCCTTCCGGGGACGGGGCGCCACCGGGCTTGCCATTCCAGCGACCGTCTCGGTCATTGCAGACCTCCTCGATGGGTGATTGGTTGCGCGGTCGCGCGTGCTGCCTTCGACCAGTCTCGACCTGTGGGGATGCGGCGTAAGTGAGAACGCGCACGGAGCTCAGCTGCTCGTGGTGGGTCCTCCGAGCTCGAGGCGCAACGAGCGGACGCTGCTACGAACTCTGGGAGGAGCGCCCCGTTCCGGCGGGGGACGCCGCAGCCGCAGACTTCGCCACAGCCGCGAGCGCGTCCGCCGGATCGCTGTAGCCGACGATGCGGACGATGAGCCCGTCGCGGACCTCGAGTACCCCGGAGGTCTGCATCTCGGTGAGGATGCGGATACCTCGCGAGCGGCCGCGCATTCGAGTGACGACCGCGAACTTGTCGCCGCCGTCGCTGAAGGCTTCGACCTCATCGTTGGAGAAGTCCTCCCATTCGGAGAAGAAGCTCCCTAGCCCGGCACGTACTCCGGCGTGGCCATACCAGACCTCGCGCTCGACCCACCTCTCGGTGGTGGTCCACTCGATATCGGGGTGGAGCAGCGCGAGAAGATCATCGAGCCGGTCGGGACGGTATGCGTCGAGGAAGTGCCGGCACAGCTCTCGATTGGAGACGCTCTTGTGCTCCGAAGCACGCACGCAGCTGCGACCGTACACCCATCCCGCCCAGGGGTACAGCCAAGCGCCGGCCACCGAGTCATGCCAATCCGGCCGCATCTGCGTCGTTGCACGCGTGGCGCATTTGCGGGTGCTCTCGTTGTCGTTTGGACAACGACCGAATGGAGCTAGTCGGACTCGAACCGACGACCTCCTGGGTGCGATGCATCGGCTGAGGTCGACCGGGGATCACCGTGGGCCATCGCGTCTACTGGCACCCGATGGCTGGCCTCCCTGCTGTGGCCGCCAGACCTCACCCCGCGTACCCGTGGCGTACCCCCCCCGGTTCCGAGGAGCAAAGTCGGTCCTAGGCGCAGCTGCTACACCGGGTGCGCGCGCACGCCAGACCCGAAACCAGCGCGACGGAGGATCTCCACGTTCTCGTGGGGCATGTCAAGGCCGGTTGAAAACTGGGCCACTTCTGCCGGTTGAAAACTGGTCCACCCAGATTGGGTAGGGCGCCCGCGGGCGGCCCGGGGGCGAGCGGCGGCGCCGGCGAGCCGACTGGGACCCGCCGGCCGAAAATTGACCCCCGACACCCGCAGGCCGGTGAGACCTGGGGTCAATATCAGGGCCTCGAAGTCATGGGGCGAGAAGAATCGCTCGGGCCCCGGCTTCTTGCGGCGTCGGTCGACCGGGCGCTTGGTCGCCGCTCGCACCTCAGGGCGCCCGCCAGCCGCGAACGCCCGCATCTGCTCGAAGTTCCAGACCCGGATCGCCCGCGGAGCCTTCCTTACGCGGGGATCGTTGCGGCGAAGGCGCACGCCCTTGAGATCGCCGATCGCGTGTTAAATGGGAATCGTGCGCGCACTCTTCGCGACCTCCCCCGGTCTTGGCCATGTGTTCCCGACGATCTCCCTAGCACACGCGCTGCGTGCCGCCGGCCACGAGGTGCTGGTGGCGACCGCGGGCGGCAAGGAGGCCGCGAACGCCGGCCTGCACGTCGTGGACACCGCGCCGGGTGTCGACATCGGCGCGGTGTTCCAGCAGGCGGCCAGCGAGCAACCCGAGGAGTTCGACTACAGCACGGACGTCGACACCGAGAAGGGGTTGGAGTTCGTCGGCGCGATCTTCGCCAAGTTGTCCGGCGTGTCGGTGGACCTGACCGTGTCGGCGGCCGAATCGTGGCGGCCGGACGTGGTCGTGTACTCGTCGATGGAGGGCACCGGGCCGCTGGTCGCCGCGAAGCTCGGCGTGCCGGCCGTGTCGCACGGCTTCGGGTTCGCCGACGAGGCGTCGATGACCGAGGCGATCTTCAAGAAGATGGTCGAGGAACGCGAACGGCATGGCGTGCAAGGGTTTCCCGAGGTGCGCGAGTCGATCGACGTGGCGCCGCCGAGCATGGTCGACCGGCCGGTGCGCGGCTGGCCGATGCGGTACGTGCCGTACAACGGAGGCGGCGTGCTGCCCGAGTGGGTGCTCGAACGGCCCGCGCGCCCGCGCGTCGCGGTGACACTCGGCACGGTGCTGACCCAGGTCGGCGCGCTCACGTCGTTGACCAAACTCGTCGACGTGGCACGGCATCTGGACGCCGAGTTCGTACTCGCCCTCGGCGACGCGGACCCGTCGCCACTGGGAGAACTGCCGGACAACGTGCGGGCGGCCGGGTGGGTGCCGCTGTCCGCGCTGCTGCCGACCTGCGCGGCGCTGGTGCACCACGGCGGGGCCGGCTCGACGCTGACCGCGATCGACGCCGGAGTCACGCAACTCGTGCTGCCGCACGGCGCCGACCAGTACATGAACGCGGACGCCGTGGCGCGGCGCGGGCTCGGTCTGCGTTCGGAGCCGGATCAGGTGGACGCGGAGCTGATCGACCGCCTGCTCACCGACCCGGGGCTGGGCCGGGTCGCCTCCGAGGTGGCCGACGAGATCGCGACGCTACCGAGGCCCGCCGACCTCGTGCCGAAAATCGCCGGCCTCGCCTGACTTTGCCAGGGGTGCACACCGTGGCGTGCACTAATCCCTTGGGCTGACTTTGGCGCGTGGCAGGTGAAATGGCGAGGGTCTCGCCCGTACGGTCGTCCACATGGCGAGGAGACGGGCGGACGCCTGCTGGCATCGTCCCCGGAGCGCCGCCCAGGTCGCGAGGCTGGTTGGTCGCACTCAACGTCGCGTTGCTCGCCAGGTCCAGCCGGGCGAAGCAAGCATTGGACCTCCTCGGGTCCATCCTTCAACGAGCCGTCGAAAGTCAGCGGCTGTCCTTCAACGCTGCCCGCCTCGTGCGGAAGGCCCCTCCTCCTCGCCGAACCGAGGTCCGGCCGCTCGCGCCACAGGCCGTAGAGGCGATGCGGGCGTATCTGACGGGAGGAGGCAGCGACCACCCGGTGCGGGATGCCACCCTCATTTCTGTCCTTGCCTACGCCGGACTCCGACCGGGTGAGGCACTGGCCCTCCGATGGGCCGACGTGAGGGATTCGACCTTGCTGATTGAAGGCGCGATCTCCCTCGGTGAACAGGCCGACACAAAGACGAGACGCCACAGAACCGTGCGCTTGCTCGGTCCACTCCGAGCCGATCTGGCGGCTTGGAGACTCGCCGCGGGGCGGCCGTCCAGTGACACGCTGGTCTTCCCTGGGGTTGGTCAACGGCCCTGGAGCGAACCCGCGTATCAGTCGTGGCGCCGACGCGCGTTCTCTCGGGCGCTAGGTGCGGCGGGGATCGAGCGAGCGCGTCCCTACGACCTCACGCACTCCTTTGCCTCGCTCCTGCTCCATGAGGGGCGGAGCGTCATCTATGTCGCCCGGCAACTCGGGCACGACGCGAGGCTGACATTGACCCGCTACGGCCACGTCATCGATGAGTACGAAGACCATCCGAGGCTCGACGCAGAGACCGCGATTCGGGCTGCTCGTGAGGCCGTTGGTACCCGTGTCGTACCCGTGCGCTCAGATGAGCGGGCTGTCGGATGACGTGGCCAGGCGACCGGGTGTTAGTTCCCGTGCCGAGTTGCGGCGAAATGGAGCTAGTCGGACTCGAACCGACGACCTCCTGGGTGCGATCCAGGCGCTCTTCCAGCTGAGCTATAGCCCCGCGCTGCACCGACTCGCGCCGGCGCGGCCAAGGATAGCCGTGGTGATCGAGCCGACACGCGTCGATAGGCTTCGGCCCGATGGGCATTCTTGACGATGCCATCCGCGAGCACCTGGAGCTGAAGCGCCAGCACGGTGCGGCCGAGGAGGAGCTACGCCAGCAAGAGGCAGAGGCTCTCGGCGCCCCGGTGGACGCTCAATCCGAGGACGCCGCGGACGTGGCAGAAGGCAACGGCGGACAGGCGATCCCGGAGGAGGCGCAGGAGGCCGACGCGCCGCCCGAGCCCGAGCTTCACGAGCCCGAGCCGCCGGTGGAGCTGGAACCGATCGAGCCGGAACCGGAACCGGAGATCGAGCCGGAGCCGGAACTCCAAGAGCTGGATCCGGACGAGCCCGAGGCCACCTTCCCGGGCGAGGAGGAGGACGAGGACCCACTGCCGCCGGCCGGCGACACGCCGGCGCGCGGTTTCGCGGCCGTGGAGGAGGAGGCGGACGAAGAGGAGCCTCCGGCCGAGGGCGACGTACTCGAGGACACGCCAGACTTCCTCCAGGAGACGCCGGAGCACGACCGTCTCTGGTTCGAGCAGAAGCCCCCGCGCGACTTCGACTTCGACTGAGGACATCGGTGCGCAGCCGGCCGAGCCGGCTGCTTCCGCAAAACGGCGCCTGGACCGATGATCTAGCCGATCCGTCCAGCGGATCGGGCGAGAAAAGTTGCGGCGGGGGTCGCCCGCCCCGGCGACCCCCGCGCTGATGCAACTCAGCGGCGTCCCGTGCCGCTTTGTTCGACGGAACCCTCCATGCCGTCGTGAATCAGTTGTCGGCCGCCTCCGCCGAAAACTGAAATCTTGTTCCCAGGCCTAAACGCGCGTCCAAAATCAGGAGATGTAGCCACGTAGGGTGGCCGCTTCCACCACGCGTTCGATCCCCAGCTCGTAGGCCGCATCGCGCAGCGGGGTGCCGGTCTCGTGGGCGCGCGCGGACACCTCGCGGAAGGCCTTGCGCATGATCCGGCCGAGCCGGTCGTTCACCTCGCGCTCGTCCCAGCGGAAGTGCTGGAGATTCTGCACCCACTCGAAGTACGAGACCACCACGCCGCCCGCGTTGGCCATCACGTCCGGGACCACGTAGACGCCCTTGTCGCGGAGTATCTGGTCGGCCGCCGGGGTGGTGGGGCTGTTCGCTCCCTCCACGATCATCCGGCAGCGCATCCGGTCGGCGTTGTCGCGGTGGATCATCCCGCCGAGCGCCGCGGGTAAGAACACGTCGCACTCCTCGGCCACGAGGTCGTCGGGGTCGATCGCCTGCGCGCCAGGGAAGTCCACGAGCTTCCCGCCCGCGGCCAGGTGTGCCACCAGCGCCTCGGCATCGAGGCCGGCGTCGCTCCGGATCGCCCCGCTCACGTCCGAGACGGCGACCATACGCGCGCCCAGCTGCTGCATCAGGCGCGCCGCCCACGAGCCCACGTTGCCGAAGCCCTGCACGGCGAAGGTGGTCTCCGACGGCACCAGGTCCAGGCGCGGCGCGGCTTCGCGGAACATGAAGACGACACCGCGCCCCGTGGCCGCCTCGCGTCCGTACGAGCCCTCGAGGGCGATCGGCTTGCCGGTCACGCACGCGGGCGTGTGCCCGTGCAGCTTTCCGTACTCGTCCATCAGCCACGCCATCACCTGAGCGTCGGTGCCCACGTCGGGGGCCGGGATGTCGCGCGTGGGGCCGAGCACCTTCTCGATCTTGGAGAGGAAGGAGCGCGACACCGCCTGAAGCTCTGAGGTCTCGAGCACGTTCGGGTCCACGTTGATGCCGCCCTTGGCGCCGCCGAAGGGGATGCCCACGATCGCCGTCTTCCAGGTCATCAGCTCGGCGAGAGCGCGCACCTCGTCGAGGTCGACCTCCGGGTGGAACCGGATGCCGCCCTTGTACGGGCCGCGCGCTCCGTTGTGCTGGACGCGGAACCCGGAGAAGACGTGGATGCGTCCGTCGCCCAGCTTCACCGGCACCTGCACCTGAACCTCGCGATACGACGAACGCAGCACGGCCGCGATGTCGTCGCGCAGCTCGAGCCGCTCGGCGGCTCGCGAGAACCAGTGCCCGACGGTCTCGTAGCTCGAGACCTCGGCGCCTCGCGGGGGTGTCCGCGCTTCCATCGGACCCATGCTCTCACCGTCGGCTGGTTCCCGCGCGGTAGAGTCGCCGACCGGTCGAGCAGAGGAGGTTGCAGAGATGTCCTTCGATCCCGCCCAATTCCGGCAGGGACAGCGCAAGATGTGGTCGTCCGGGGACTGGCCGACCATCGCCAGGTCCATCCAGGGGGTGGCCGATCAGCTCGTGGAGCGCATGGACGTCCGCGACGGGCAGGACGTGCTCGACGTGGGCGCCGGTGACGGCAACGTGTCCATCCGGGCCGCCGAGCGCGGCGCGCGGGTCACCGCCTCGGACATCACGCCGGAGCTGTTCGAGTCCGGTCGCCGGCGGGCTGCAGACGCGGGCGTCGAGATCGAGTGGGTCGAGGGCGACGCGGCCGACCTGCCGTTCGCCGACGAGTCGTTCGACCTCGTGATGTCCACCTTCGGCTGCATCTTCGCCCCGCGCCACCAGGAAGCGGCTGACGAGATGGTGCGAGTCACGCGCCCGGGCGGCGCCGTGGCGGTCTGCGCCTGGACCCCGGAGGGCCTGAACGGCCAGATGCTGAAGCTGATGGGCTCGGCCATGCCGACCCCGCCACCCGACGTCCAGCCGTCCATTCTGTGGGGGTCAGAGGACCACGTGCGCGAGCTGTTCGCCGGCAAGGACGTCGACCTCGAGTTCGAGCGGGCAATGGCCGTCTGGGAATACCCGTCGGCCGACGCGTGGGTCACGGAGCTCGAGACCAACCTCGGCCCGACGATCCTCGCGAAGTCGGTGCTGGAGCCGACGGGCGAGTGGGACGACATGCGCGCCCGGGCCGTGACCCTGTTCGAGAGCTTCAACACCGTGGAGGACGGCTGGCGCCCCGAGGCGGAGTACCTGCGCATCATGGCGCGGCGAACGACATAGCACCGCTGGATTACGGTTTGCAGACTCGTTACACAGGTCTCCCGCACGTCACGTTGGCGCGGTTAGCCTCGCCAGTTGGTGGGCCTGAGCACGAAGGGCAAGGGAGATCTTGCTGAGCTGAAGGTCGCGGCGGACCTGAGGGGCCGGGGCTACCGGGTGGCGTTCCCGTAGGCGAGGAGCGGGGCTGCGACCTGATTCTCTGTCGTGACGACACTCGGCTCGAGCGGGTGCAGGTCAAGTACGCCTGCTCCGACGGCCGCGTCATCTACGTCAGGTGTCGATCGCACAGCCTGACCAACGGAAGAATCAAGACCACCAAGAGGTACACCGCACGGACCATCGAGTGGTTGGCCGTCTGGGACCGGACGCTGGACCGATGCTTCTATGTGCCCGCGGCGGAGTTGGGAGCAGGGAGGAGCGAGCTGTCCCTGCGTGTCGCTCCCTCGCGCAACGGTCAGCGGCATGGCGTGCGCCTGGCGGCTTCCTACACCCGGATCTGACTTCGCCCGGGCTACCATCTGCCCCGAGGGGCCATAGCTCAGTTGGGAGAGCGCGTCGCTTGCACCGACGAGGTCGCCGGTTCGAGCCCGGCTGGCTCCACTCGCGTGTCTACCCGGCGGCGAAGCCCGCGTCCAGCAGCTTCGCGGCGTGGCGCACCGGATTCGGCGAGTGCAGCAGCACCACGGCGAGCGTCCGGCCGCCGCGCCGGGCCACTCCCACGAAGCAGAGCCCGGCCTCGTCGGTATATCCGGTCTTGAGCCCGATCGCGCCCGGATAGCCGGCCCGTATCAACGGGTTGTGGCCGCTCAGGTAGAGCCGGCCGCCCTTGATCGGGAACCGGAACGCCGCCTGGCGCCGCCTCACGATGCGGCGGATCCGCGCCCGCTTCATCGCGAGCCGCGTGAGCACGGCGAGGTCGCGGACGCACGAGCGGTTGCCCGCCTCGAGCCCGTGCGACGACACGTACCGGGTGCAGTCGAGCCCGAGCTCCGCCGCGCGCCTGTTCATGAGCGCCACGAAGCGCCGCTCGGTGCCGGAGATGTGATCCGCCAGGGCGATCGCGGCGTCGTTTCCCGACACGAGCAGCAGGCCGTTCATCAGCGTCTCGAGGCGCACGCGCCTCCCGCGCGGGAGCATCCCCACCCCCGAGCCCTGGTAGTGCAGGGCGGCGGGAGTGATCCGGACCGGCTCGCGCGGCCGGGCCCGCTCGGTCACGAGCAGCGCGGTCATGATCTTCGTGAGGCTCGCCATCGGCAGCACCTGCACCGGCCGCCTGCGCCAGAGCACCGTGCCGCTGCGAACGTCGAAGAGCAGCCCCGCTCGCGGCGGCTTGCGCAGCTTCACCTGGATCGAGTCGGTGCCGGTGAGCGGTACGTCGGGCACCGGCTCGGCGGGCACGAGCGGGTCCGGCTCGCGCTTGACCGACCCCTGCCCGACCGGGGGCGCCCCGGCGGCGATCGGCACCGCCTGGCCGCGCCCCGCCCCGTCACCGCGGTCTAGCTCGACGTCGGTGTAGAGCACCGCCCCCACAGCCAGCGCGGCGGCCGCGATCACCAGCAGCGCCGCCATCCGGCCGCGGCTCCGGCGCCGGCGGGTGCCGGAGGAGAGCACTCCTCGCGGGGGGACCGGCGGCGGTCCCGAGCTACTCATCCGGGGGCGACGAGGTGAGCGCCCCCACCACACCGATGCCGAGGAGCGCGAGGATGATCAGCGACAGCACCACGAGCACGTCCACGCCCTGATTGATCGCCACGTCGATCGTCAGCACGGCCAGGAGTCCGATCAGGGCCAGGCTGGCCGCTAGGGCGAGTGAGCGCGCCATCAGTACACGGGTATACGGCTATGAGCGTCATAGTCGTCCCGCGCCCGGTCGGCAAACAGCCTGATCAGAGCGAGGCCGAACACGAAGCCGCCGATGTGCGCGAAGTAGGCCACGCCACCTCCCGAGCCCACCACCGGCTCACTGAACGCGGGCAGCAGCTGGAGCAGGAACCAAAGCCCGAGCACGAGCAGCGCGGGCAGCTGCACCACCGTGAAGAAGATGATGATGAACACGACCGTGAGCACTCTCGCGCGCGGGTAGAGAACCGCATAGCCGCCCAGCACCGCGGCTATCGCCCCGCTCGCCCCCACCGTCGGTACCGTCGAGCTCGGGTCGATCAGCACCTGTGCGGCCAGGGCCACGAGGCCGCCGAGCAGGTAGAAGACCACGAAGCGCGGCCTACCCATCGCGTCCTCGATGTTGTTGCCGAATATCCAGAGGAAGAGCATGTTCCCGCCCAGGTGGATCAGGCTGCCGTGCATGAACATCGACGTGAAGACGGTCACGTACCAGGGAGCCTGATCCGGAGCCTCGCCGTGGCACGTGACCTCCCCCTCCTTGGTCCACGCAGTCGTTGCCTGGATGGGTTAGTTCGTAGGGGATTGCTCCGTATTCGACTACGCGGTCGTTACCGGTGGCTCCAAGCTCCCATGCACCGCCCTCGAACCCGAAGTAAACGACGGTGCAGGCCACGATGATCAGCACCGTCAGGATCGGGAAGCGCTGGGTCGGGATATCGTCCTTCAGCGGGAACACCGGTCAGCGCACGTCCAGGAACTCGTTGGCCCTCGAGAAGTGGAAGCCCGGCTCCGGGCCGCCCTGCAGCGCATAGACCCGGTTGCCGAGCGCCGCCCCGCCCAGTCCGTGGCGCGGCGTGAGCATGTCGGGCAGCCGCCGCCAGCGCCGCTTGCGGATGTCGAACAGCTCCACCGGGGCGATGGTGGTGCCGCCGGGCTCCAGGTTCTCGCCGCCGAACACCACGATCCGCCCGCCGGACACGAGCGCCGAGGCGATCCCCCCGCGCGCGAAGCGCAGGTTCGGCAGCCGCTCCCAGCGCCGCGTTCGCGGGTCGTAGCGCTCGGCCACCGCCAGGTTCGACGTGTCCCTGCCGGCCAGCACGTAGAAGCGCCCGCCGGCGGCCACACCGGTCGTGTGGTTGCGGGCCGGACCCGGGAAGCTCGGCCCCCGGCGCCAGCGCCGGCTGCGGAAGTCGAACACCTCGAGGGAGCGAAGCGAATGCGACGAGTCCGCGCCGCCGGCCACGTACAGCCGGTTCCCCACCACGGCGGCGGCGTGCGCGGCGCGCGCGGTTGGGGACGGCCGGAGCCGCCGCCAGCGGTTGCGCTTGGGGTCGTACTCGAGCAGGGCGGCGGTGGGCTCGGAGAGCCCGCGCCCGGCGTAGCCGCCGTGCACGTACAGGCGGCCGTGGTGCACCGTGGCCGTCGAGTGGTTCACCCCGAGCGGCATCGACCGGACGCGCGACCAGCGGTTCCTGCGTATGTCGTAGCGCTCCACGGCCGTCGTCCCGTCCACGTTGTCGCGCTCGAAGCCCCCGATCACGTAGATCGAGCGGCCGATGCGCGCGGCCGAGACCTCGGTCCGCTCCAGCGGCGCCGGCTCGAGGGCACGCCAGCGATCGGTGCGCGACGACTGGCCGCCCACGCCCGCCGCCGCCACCACGGCGGCGCACCCGAGCGCGGCGATCGAGCCGGCGAGGAGCCCGCGGCCCAGCACCCTCAGCGGGCGGCCGCTCGCTCGAGCGTTTGCTCGGCGTGGTAGCTCGAGCGCACGAGCGGCCCGGCCGCCACGGACTCGAAGCCCATCGCGTAGGCCTCGCGCTCGAGCTCGGCGAACTCGTCCGGATGCCAGTAGCGAACCACCGGGAGGTGGTCGCGGGTCGGGCGCAGGTACTGGCCGACCGTGAGCACCTGCACGTGGTGCTCGCGGAGCGTCGCGAACGTCTCGAGCAGCTCCTCCTTGGTCTCCCCGAGGCCGGTCATGAGCCCGGACTTGGTCACCACCTCGTCGCCACCCATCTCCTTGGCGGTGGCGAGCACCCGGCACGAGCGCAGGAAGCGCGATCCGCGCCGGGCGAGCGGATAGAGGCGCGGCACGGTCTCGACGTTGTGGTTGAACACGTCGGGCCGCTCGGCGATCACCCGGGCGAGCGGCATCTCCTCGCCGCGGAAGTCGGGGGTGAGCACCTCCACCTTGCAGCCCGGCGCGAAGCGCCGGATCGAGCGGATCACGCCCACGAAGGCAGAGGCCCCGAGGTCCGGCAGGTCGTCGCGGTCGACGCTTGTGATCACCGCGTGGCGGAGGCCCATCTTCTTCACCGACTGCGCCACCCGCAGCGGCTCCAGCGGATCGTTGTGCGTGGGCTTGCCGGTCTTCACGTTGCAGAAGCCGCAGCGCCGGGTGCAGGTGTCGCCGAGGATCATGAAGGTGGCGGTGCCGCGCTCCCAGCACTCGCCGATGTTGGGGCAGGCCGCCTCTTGGCAGACGGTGTGCAGCCCCTGGTCCTCGATCATCCCGCGGAGCTCGCGGTAGCGCGCGCTCCCTGGCGCCGGGCGCTTGAACCACGCCGGCTTGCGCTCGCCGAAGGGCAGGACCTCGCCCATGTCGAGCACGCGGGCTCCGCCCGGGTTGGACCGCGAACGGGTGCTCATGCGGCGCTCGGCTCCAGTACGCGCCCGGCGCTCCGGAGCCGGTGCTCGGACACGAGCCGCTGCCTGCGCCCGGCGGCCTCCGCCAGGCGGTGCGCCAGCCGGCGGCGGAAGCAGGGAAGGCTGGGAGCGCGACCCGTCTCGCGGCTCACGGACGTCATGCGCACGTGGTCGATCCCGCAGGGCACGATCCACTCGAAGGGCTGGAGGTCGTTGTCCACGTTCACGGCCAGCCCGTGGGTGGTCACGCCGCGCGACACGTGCACGCCGATCGAGCCGATCTTGCTGTCGCCCGCCCAAACGCCGGTGAGCGGGTGCCCGCGCGCCTCGGCGGCGATCCCCTCGTCCCGGAGCGCGGCCACCATCGCCTGCTCGAGCGTGCCTACGAACCTGGCCACGCTGTCGATGGCCATGATCGGATAGGCCACGAGCTGGCCCGGCCCGTGGTAGGTCACACGGCCGCCGCGATCGGCGTCCTCCACCGCGATTCCCCGGTTCTCGTACCAGTCGGTGCCCATCGGCAGGTCCGCGGGCTCGGTGCGGCGCCCGCGCGTGTACACCGGCGGGTGCTCGAGCACGAGCAGCACGTCCGGGAGATCGCCGGCCTGCCGCAGCGAGCGCAGCTCCTCCTGAAGCGCGGAGGCCTCCCGATAGGGCACGAGACCCAGCTGTGCGACCCAGAGCTCGTCCACGCTTCGAAGGCTACCCTGCGCCCCGTGGACCCAAGCGAGCGCTTTTGGCCGAGCCGCGTTCGCTGGCGTCTCCGGGGCGCCTGGATGTGGCCCGCCTTTGTGGTGCTGACGCTGGCCGACGGGCTCGTGCTCCATCTCCTGCCCCCGGTCGGCACCGGCGTGGACCTGGTGCCGGCCATCCTGATCGCCGTCTTCGGCAACCTCGTGCTGGTGGGCGCCGTGGCGCCGTGGCTGGCACGGCGCTTCCTGGCCCGCCGGCCCGCGGCCGCGCCGGGGGCGCCGCCGCTCGTGCACGTGGAGGTGCTCACTGACCGCATCGGCACCGGCCTGCTCGTGGCGAGCGTCGCGGGGGTGCTGGCCGCCGGGCTGGCGGCCCGACCCCTGGTGGTGGCGGAGACCGACGACCGCGAGCGCGCCGCCGACGCCATCCTGCGGGTGATCGACGACAGCGGGAACCCGGAGCTGATGCGCAACCGGGAGACCGCCCAGACCGCCCGGCTGGCCGACGGCTACTTCCGCACCTGCATCGCGCACGACGACAGGCGGCGCTTCTGGTGCTACTTCCTCGACGCGAACAAACATCCCGTGGAGGTCGTGAAGGACCCGAGCCAGCTGCCCAACCGGCCGGTGGACTAGCCGCGGTAGAGCGATGCCAGGCGGCCGTCCGCACGCACTTCGAACAGCTCGATCTCGTTGCTGCCGGGGTGCACCGCCTCCTCCGGCATGAGCAGCGAGTAGTACTCGTAGGGCCGCCCGCGCAGGCGGAAGCTCCGGCCGGTCGCCTGGATTCGCCCGTCCAGGGCCACCGCCACGTCGCGCAGCCCGGTGGGCGGTCCGCCCAGCACCCTGCCGGTCACCCGCGTGGGGATCACCTCGTCATCAGGGCTCACGTGCCGGAGCAGGCCGGCGTTGGCCACGCTGGCGCTGAGCGGCCCGGGCGCCGCGCCGGGTAGCTCGCTCGCCCGCCGTCCCACCAGCTCGGGATGCGATCCCACCCGGTAGAGCTGCGCCCAGGGCGAGCCGAAGAGCAGGTCGCTCTCGGCCCCCGTGCCCACGAGATCGGCACGGCGCCGCCGGTTGGCCGCGCGGCGCTGGAGCATCTCCGGCAGGCTGATCCGGATCACCTCGCTGAAGTCGCGGGTGGGCAGCGCCACCTCGCGGCGCCGGCGGGTCACCCGGTCGAAGGCGGAGCGCGCCGTCGTGGCGCCAGCGCGGCTTGGTGTGGAGCAGGTCGGCGATCGTGGGAGTCACGTCGAGGGTTCGCATGAGGCTCCTGTCCACCTCGCCATCGGTCTGGCCCGGGGCCTTGACGAACATCGGGACCGGCGCGACCTGCTCGACGTTGTCGTCGGTCACGAGGCGCCTGTCGTCCACACCCACCATGAAGGCGATCCCGTGGTCCGCCGTCACCACGATCAGCGCCTGGTCGAACAACCCGGTGCGGCGCAGCCGGTCGAGCACCAGGCCCACCTGCCGGTCCACGAAGCCCACCTGGAGGAGGTGGCGGGTCTCGTTGTGATTGGTGAGCGCCTGGTCGTGAAAGCCCACGGGACCGTTGATCTTCGGTATCGGGTCGTTGCCCTTGGGCCGGCTCTGGCGACCCGAGGGCAGGTAGATCCACGGCTCGTGCGGCAGCAGGGCGTGCTGGAAGTAGAACGTGGGCCTGTCGCGCTTGCGGATCGCTCCGATCCACGCGTGCAGGCGCGCGGGCCGGCCGCCTCCGGCCAGGCGCTTGAGCACTCCGGGCCGGGTGCTGCGCGCGCCCGGGCAGATGCGCGGCGGACACAGCGACTCGCCGGATTCCACGTCCACCACCCCGTAGCCCAGCCGGTTCATGAGGTGGTAGACGCTGCGCGGGTGGCTGCGGTAGTCGGCGGCGGTGCCGCGCTTGGGGAACACGGCATCCTGGATCAGCGGCACGGCCTTGAAGGTCGAGTCGTAGACCGTGAAGGCGTTCGGGAACCAGGTGGAGTGGGCCGCCAGGTCCGCGAAGTGCGGATAGCGCTCGGCGTCGATGCTGCCGTCGGGCCTCAGCAGCGTGTCGGCGGGGAACTCGTCGAACACGAGCACGACCACCGGTGGCCGGTCGGGCGTGTCTCCTCCACCCCCGCCGCCGCAGGCGCTGAGGCCGAGCGTGACGAGCAGCGCCGCGAGTAGGGCCCATTTGCGCACCCCGCGGAATGTAAACGGCGCTCAGGCGCTGGCAATCATGCGCAGCGTCGAGCCGCGGATGACCTCGAACACCTCGACCTGGTTGCGCCCGTCATGCAGCGTGGCCTCGGGAACCATCACCGAGTAGCGCTCGCGGGGGTCGCCGTCCAGGTGGAACGTTCGTCCCACGGCCTCGATCCGGCCGTTCACCGCCACCGCCAGGTCACGCCGCGCTCCGCGCCGCCCGCCGCTCAGGTCTCCCGCTATCTGGGCGGGCACGACCCCGGAGGCGCGCCGCACGTGCCTCAGCGCCGCCCCGGAAGCCAGCGTCCCGCGTACGCCGCTCGCCGGGCCGCGCCCCAGGGTTTCAGCGCTCTGGCCGATCAGCTCGCGGTTGGGCCCGATGCCGGAGTAGAGGCCCTGCGCGCCGGAGCCGAACTCCCGCAGCCGGCGCCTGATCACCGCGCGCCTGCGCGCCTCCCACCGCCGGGCCGAGATCGTCACCACCGAGCTGAAGTCGCGTGTGTCGAGGCTCACCGTCCGGCGCCGGCGCGCCGCCGGGCCGAATGCCGAGCTGCCGTCCGTCCGGTAGCCGAGCCGCACCCTCAGCAGGTCGGTGATCGTGGGAGTCACATCCAGGGTGCGGGCGAGCACGCGGCTCACCCGCCCGCGGCGCTGGCCGGGCGCCTTCACGATCAGGGGCACCGGAGTGAGCTCCTCCACGTTCGAGCGGTTCACCGAGCGGCGCGTGGTCACGCCCGGCTGCCAGGAGATGCCGTGGTCGGCGGTCACCACGATCAGGGCGTTGTCGTACATCCGCTGCCGCTTGAGCCGCCGCAGCAGGCGGCCGATCAGGCGGTCCACGAATCCGAGCTGGAGGAGGTAGCGCTGCTCGTTGTGGCGCGTGAGGAACCGATCGTGGAACCCCGGCACGCCGTTCATGCCCGGCACGAGATCGCGTGGCCCCGAGCGCGTGCGGGCGCCGGATGGCAGGTACAGGTACGGGCCGTGCGGCAGCAGCACGTGCTTCATCCAGAGGGTGGGTTGCCGGCCCGGGCGGAGCCCGCGCACGAAGCGGTCGAAGCGCTCCTCCCGGCCGCTGCTCAGACGAGGAAGGATCGCGGGCCGGCGCGTGGGGGCCCCGTCGCACAGGCGAGGCGGGCAGATCGCGGTGGCCTCCTCCGAGCTAACCGTCCGGTATCCGCGGCTGGCGAGCGCGGTGAAGATCGAGTGGGGGTGGTAGCGCTGGTCGGCTTGCGAGCCCGCCACCGGCCGCATGCCGTCGAGGATGAGCGGCACCGCCTTGGTGGTCGAGTCGTACACGGAGTAGGCGTTCCTGAACCAGGTGGCGTCGGCGGCC
Source organism: uncultured Thermoleophilaceae bacterium (assembly GCA_963811055.1). GTDB lineage: Bacteria > Actinomycetota > Thermoleophilia > Solirubrobacterales > Thermoleophilaceae > JACVRW01. The sequence goes on along the minus strand of CAWEPQ010000001.1, from coordinate 550,917 downwards.
AGCCCGGCGAGGTTGGGGTACCGCACGGGGTCGATCGCGCCATTGGCGTCGCGGAGCGAGTCCCCGGGGAACTCGTCGAGCACGAGGAGCACGACGTCGGGGCGCTTGGAGGCGTCGCGGCGTTCGGAACCCGACGGAGCGGCCACCACGGCCAGCGCCCCGAGGAGCAGGACCGTGGCCACCGCGATGCGCCCTCTGGAAGTCACATCCATGATGTTCGCGAACCGATATCGACCTCGAGTTAAGGGTTAGATATCGACCATATCTGGATGGTACGGGCGGCGATGGTCGAAGCGAGGCGACCGGCCCAATCGCCACCGCTCGCCGCTCCCCGAGCTCCGGCCCTCGCGCGTACGCGCGTACGTGGAACCTCGCCCCAGCGGGTAGATGCAGGTGTCCGTGAGCGCCACGATCACACCTCTCACTTGCCTTCACGGTGCCGACCCGCGAGTATTCCGCCCTCAAGTGCCTTCCCGGCCGGAAGAGAAGCTCACCGCCCTGTGACTGTTAGACCTGCCCGCCCGAAGCGCCGGCCACGTGCCGCGTTGCGTCAGCGTATGCCCGTGGCCGTGGTTGGCGTGGTGCTGCTCTCGACGGCTTGGCTGAGCGCCGACGGCGTTCCCGCGTCCGAGCCCGGCCAGATAAACGAGTCGCTGCTGACCATCACCGAGACGGTGGAGGCGCCCACGTCGCCCGCTCCCAAGAGCGAGGACGTGCGTCCCGCCCCGCCGCCCAGCGCGGAGACCGAGGCGTCGCCGGCTCCGGACGAGAAGTCCGGCAAGCCCGACGAGCCGAAGCCCGCGCAGGAGTGCGACAAGCAGGTGACCTTCACTCCTCAGCAGGATCAGGAGGACGACGCCACGGAGGACGAGGATTCGCAGGCCGGCGCCGACGACTGCGCGGCCGCGGAGCCGAAGAAGAAAAGGAAGCGCCACCGCCGCAAGTCCACCGACCTCCGCAACTCCGACGGGTCCCCGGCGATCACGAACCCGGGCCTCGTGGACGTGCTTCCGGGTCCGTCGTCTGCCGCCGGGGTGCCCAACTTCATCATCCGGAAGTTCCGGGTGCCGCCGTTCCTGCTGCCGATCTACCAGGCCGCGGGGATCGAGTACGGGATCCGCTGGGAGGTGCTGGCGGCGATCAACGAGATCGAAACCGACTACGGCCGCAACCTGAACGTCTCGTCCGCGGGCGCGGTCGGCTGGATGCAGTTCATCCCCTCGACCTGGCGGATGTACGGCACCGACGCCAACGAGGACGGGCGCAAGGATCCCTACAACCCCGTCGACGCGATCTTCGCCGCGGCCCGCTACCTGGCAGCTGCCGGCTATGAGGACGATGTCCGCCGCGCGATCTTCGCCTACAACCACGCCGACTGGTACGTCGACTCGGTTCTCCTCAGGACGCGGCTGATCGCCGGCGTGCCCGCCGACCTCGTGGGCTCGCTCACCGGACTCACCGAGGGACGCTTCCCCGTCTACGCTCGCGCGCGCTACGCCGACGACCAGGCCGAGGGCATCGAGGCGAGCCGGGGAATCGGGATCTTCGCGAGCCAGGGCGCCCCCGTCGTGGCCGTCAACGACGGTGTGATTCGCAAGGTCGCGGAGAGCGAGCGGCTCGGCAAGTACGTGGTGCTCGAGGACGCTTATGGCAATCGCTTCACCTACGCGCACCTCGGATCGGTGTCGAGCTTCTACCCCGTGCCGAAGAGCGACGGCCCCCAGTCGGTGGCCACCACCAAGGCTCACCGCGAGGCCGATCCCACGCCCACGGCCCCCGCCTCCGCGGGTAGCCAGGCCGAACCTAAGGCTGAGTCCGAGGATGAGACTTCGGCAGCTGCAGCACCCGATGACACCGGCGCCTCGCTCCCCGTGAAGGAGCGCCTCTTTGCGCATCCGGGCGCCCCCGGGGCCAAGCAGGCGGGCGGCCTGGAGCAGACGCTCGACGCGCGCGCACGCAAGAGCGGCAAGTACGAGACCTTCGACGCCTACTTCTCACGGCCGATCCACCTCGATCCCTCCAAGGTGCGACTGCGCCGCCTCCAGGAGGGCTCGCGCGTGATCGGCGGCACGGTGCTCGGCCGCGTGGGGAGCCCCGACGCGGCCGGCGGCTCGCGGCTGTCCTTCTCGATCCGCCCCGGAGGCAAGGGGGCGCCCAAGATCGACCCCAAGCCGATCCTCGACGGGTGGAAGCTGCTCGAGGCCACCGCCATCTACCGCGCCTCGGGGCGCAACGTCCTGTACGCCAAGAAGGGCGACTCGGTGTCCGTCGGCCAGGTGCTCCTCTGGCCCAAGCGGCTGCTCGAGCGCCGGGTGCTCTCGGACGACCGCATCGAGATCTACGACTGCGGGCGCGACGACATCAAGTCCGGCCAGGTGGACCGGCGCGTGCTGGCCACGCTCGAGTACCTGGCCGAGTCCGGGCTGAGCCCGACCGTGACGAGCCTCAAGTGCGGTCACGGCTTCTACACCAGCTCGGGCAACGTCTCGGAGCACAGCTCCGGCAGCGCCGTGGACATCGCCAAGATCAACGGCATCCCGATCATCGGCCACCAGGAGGCCGGGGGCGTGACCGAGCAGGCCGTTCGTCGCCTCATGCGCCTCCAGGGCACCATGCAGCCGCACCAGGTGATCTCGCTGCTCGAGCTGGGCGGGCCCACCCTCGCGATGGCCGACCACGCGGACCACATCCACGTGGGCTTCCGGGCCAAGTCCACGCTCACCTTCAAGCCCGGCCAGTGGACCAACCTGCTGGACCGCCTGCGCGACATCGAGAACCCGGTGGTGCCGGTCAAGCCCTCCGAGTTCTCGCTGCCGGTCAAGAAGAAGCGCGCCGCCGCCGGCGACTAGCCCCGCGGTTCGGGTAGCCGAACCCGAGGACGCCGGGAACCCGTACAGAGACGGGCGCCGCTGCCTGGGATCGTCGGCGCATGATCTCCACACCGCAGGTAGCCGCCCGCTTCAAGGGTCCGGTGGTCTCCCCGGACGACCCGACCTACGACGATGCCCGGAGGGTGTTCGTCGGCGGCATCGACCGCTGGCCCGCCCTGATCATCAGGGTCGCGGACGCGGACGACGTGGCTCGTGGGATCGCGCTCGCCCGCGAGACCGGGCTGGAGCTGGCCGTGCGCAGCGGCGGCCACAGCGCCGCCGGGCACGGCGTCACCGACGGCGGGATCGTGCTCGACCTCTCGGACATGCGGGCGCTCGATATCGACGTGGAAGCGCGCACGGCCTGGGCCGAGACGGGACTGACGGCCGGCGACTACACGGCCGCGGCCGGAGCTCACGGCCTGGCCACAGCGTTCGGCGACGCCGGCTCTGTCGGGATCGGCGGGATCACGCTGGGCGGCGGTGTGGGGTTCCTGGTGCGCAAGCACGGCCTCACGATCGACCACCTGCTGGCGGCCGAGGTGGTGACCGCGGACGGCGAGCTCCTGCGCGCGGACGCCGATACGCATCCGGACCTCTTCTGGGCCATTCGCGGCGGGGGCGGCAACTTCGGCGTGGCCACCCGCTTCCAATTCCGTCTGCACGAGGTGGACACGATCGTGGGCGGCCCGCTGTTCCTGCCGGCCACACCGGAGGTGCTCGCCGGCTTCATCGCCGAGGCGCAGGCCGCTCCGGAGGAGCTCTCGACGATCGTCAACGTCATGCACGCTCCGCCGCTGCCGTTCGTTCCCGCCGAGTACCACGGTCAGCTGGTGGTGATGGGCCTGATGGCATATGCGGGACCGGTCGAGGATGGCCTGCGCGCCATCACGCCGTTCCGGAACCTCGCAACGCCGATCGCGGACATGGTCGGGCCGATCCCGTATCCGGCGCTGTATCCCCCTGAGGACGAGAGCTATCACCCGATGGCCGCGGTCCGCACGATGTTCCTGAAGCACGTCGATCGCCAGACGGCGGAATTGGTCGTGGAAGGGCTCAGGGGCGGGACGGCGCCGATGAGCGTGGTTCAGCTGCGGGTACTGGGCGGAGCGATGGCCCGTGTGCCGTCGGACGCCACGGCGTTCGCCCACCGCACCAGTCCGATCATGGCCAACGTCGTCGCGATCTACGAGCGCCCCGAGGAGCGGTTGGTGCACGAGAACTGGATCGCGGGCCTGGCCGCCGAGTTGGGGCAGGACGACCAGGGCGCGTACGTGGGGTTCGTGGGCGACGAGGGCGAGGGGCGCGTTCGCGCCGCCTACCCGGGAGCTACCTGGGAACGGCTTGCCGCGATCAAGGCCCGCTACGACCCGGACAACCTCTTCCGGCTCAACCAGAACGTGCCGCCGGCCGGCGGCTAGCCCGCGGCCAGCAGGCGCACGCCCAGCCGGCGGGCCAGGCCCTCGCCGCCCCAGCGCATCACCACGCCGTGGTTGTAGTCGAACACGGGACGCGCGATCGGTGAGAGCAGGTTCATCCAGCGCTTGGTCGTGGACACCTGCCAGTCGTAGACCACCGCCGTCACGCCGAGGTCCTCGTAGAGGCGCCAGACGCCGTGCCCCTCGAGCTCGCCCTTCGCGCTGCCCTCCATGCAGCACGGCGGATCCACCCGCTCGACCGTGAACTCGAAGCCGAGCGGGTAGGGCAGGCGGCTCCGCCACTCCACGGCGAAGCGCGCCCCCACCCGCCCGGGCCCGCCGGCATCCAGCTCGTCGACGCTCACCACGCCGCGCCACCACTCGGGCCAGCGCGCCGCGTCCTCGATCACGTCCCAGGCTTGCTCGCGCGGAGCGTCGACGAGCCAGGTGCTGAGGAAGCGGTAGTGGGCTACGCCGGTACCCCGAGCGCCTCGTCGACCGTGACGTACGGAAGGTCCACGCCTTCCGCCACGGCGGGGTGGGTCACCTGGCCGGCGGCCACGTTCACTCCCGGGCTCAGCCCGGGGTTCTTCGCGATCGCCCCCTGCACGCCGTGATCGGCGAGCGCGAGCACGTACGGCAGCGTCGCGTTCGTCAGGGCGAACGTGGACGTGGCCGGCACCGCCCCCGGCATGTTGGTCACGCAGTAGTGGGTCACGCCGTCGACCTCGTACACCGGATCGGTGTGCGTGGTGGGCCTCGAGGTCTCGAAGCAGCCGCCCTGGTCGATCGACACGTCCACCAGCACGGCCTGGCGCTTCATCAGAGCCAGCTGGTCGCGCTTGATCACGTACGGCGCGCGTGCCCCGTGCACGAGCACCGCACCGATCACGAGGTCGGCCAGCGGCAGCATCTCCTCGATCGCGAGCGTGGACGAGTACACGGTGGAGGCGCGCCCGCCGAACGCCACGTCCAGCTCGCGCAGGCGGTCGATGTTGCGGTCGAACACGAACACGTCGGCCTCCATGCCGATCGCGATGAAGGCGGCGTTCTGGCCCACCACTCCGCCGCCGATCACGAGCACGGTGGCCGCGGCCACGCCGGGCACTCCGCCGAGCAGCACGCCGCGGCCGCCCATCGGCTTCTCGAGGAAGAAAGCGCCGGCCTGCGTGGCGATCTTGCCCGCCACCTCCGACATCGGCGCGAGCAGGGGCAGACGGCCCTTCGAGTCCACCACCGTCTCGTACGCGATGCAGGTGGCGCCGGAGCCCGCGAGGCCCTTGGTCAGCTCCGGGTTGGGCGCGAGGTGGAGATAGGTGAAGAGGGTGTGCTCCGGCTTCAGGAGTCCCACCTCCTCCGGCTGGGGCTCCTTGACCCCCAGCACGAGCTCGGCCTCGTCGAACACGGCCTGCGCGTCGGGGAGGATCCGCGCCCCCTGGGCCTCGTACTCGGAGTCGGCGATCGTGCTGCCCTCGCCCGCTCCGGCCTGGACCAGCACCTCGTGGTCGCGCTCCCTCAGCTCACGGACCCCGGCCGGGGTAAGCGAGACCCGGTACTCGTCCTGCTTGATCTCCGTCGGCACGCCTACCTTCATCGCGTCTCTCGATCCCTCCTCATGGATTGACGAGCTCGCGGGCCCTCAGCGCCAGCCAGAACTCGATTCGGTCCTGCGCCTTCGACAGGTCACGGCCTGTCAGCTGCTCGACCCGTCTTATCCGGTAGCGCAGCGTATGCCTATGGCAGAAGAGCTCGCGGGCTGCCTTCTCCCACTGGCCGTTCTGCTCGATGTAGGTCTCGAGCGAGCGGAGCAGCTCGTCGCCGTATTCGCCGGTCGCGTCCTCGAGCGGTCCGAGCACGCTGTCGCAATAGAGCCGCAGGGCCTCGTCGTCCTGGAGCGACAGGATCAGCTGGAATGCCCCCAGGTCGCGGTAGGAGGCCACGCGCCGCGAGTGGCCGTTGGACATGGCGGCAGCCTCGAGCGCGCAGCGCGCCTCGTGGAAGCTGTTGCGCAGCGCGCCCACGGGCGCCGCTCGCGACGCGGCGGCCCGCAGCCTGCCGCCCTCCTCGTCGAGCGCATCGCAGGCGCGCTCGGCCAGCGCCACCGGATCGAGCCCGTCGCGGCCGTCGAGCACGGCGCAGAGCAGGCGCTCGCGCGGAGCCACGAGGCCGGGCACGCCGGCCTCCGCGAGGAAGCGGTCCAGCTGTGCGGCGCCGGGTGTGTGCTCCTCGTCGTCGCTCGAGAAGACGAGCACGGCGGCATTGGCGCCCACGCCGAACGGACGCAGGCGCATGCGCAGCTCCTCCTGCGAGAGCCGTCCGGTGAGCGCCTCGGCCAGCACGTCGCCCGCCAGGCGCCGCTCGGTGTCGCGCATCGCGCGCTGGCGCATCAGCTCCAGCGCCACCACGGTCACAGCCTGCTGGAGGATCAGCCGCTCGAAGTCCCCGAGCCCGCCGGAGTCGAGCGCAGCGAGCAGCCAGGCCTGCGGCGAGCCGCGGCCGCGCGTGGACACGGGCAGCACGAGCGAGCGTCCCGCGATGTCGGGATGGTCGGGCGCGAACTCGTCCGGGCTGTCTCCCTCGCCCCGGCGCAGCGCCTCCTCGCGCACCTGCTCCACGGCGGCAGCCGGCAGCGGACGCCGAAACTCGGCGGAGGCGATCGTCTCCCCGCGGCCGGAGAGCACGCACACCGCGCCGCCGGTGGCCGCGGCCAGGGCGCGCACCACCTCGTCGAGGCCCTTCTCCTCCAGCACGAGCCGCTCGAGCCGCTTGTGGATCGCGATGCCGCGCTGGAGCACGTCGTACTGCTCGTTCACCAGAGTGGTGAACGCCCGCTCGGTGAGCGCGATGAACGGCAGCTCGTAGGGCACCTCGAACACTGGGAACGCCAGCTCGTCCGCCTCCTTCAGGAGGTCGGCCGGCACCTTCTCGTGATCGAAGCCGGTGCCGAACCCGAGCCCGGACAGATGGCTCGCCGAGAGGCGCTTGAGGAACTGGCGGCGGCGCTCCTCGGTGTCGAGCTGGAACCCGGTGGTCAGCAGCAGCTCGCCGCCCGACAGCCACGGCGTGGGGTCCGGCAGCTCCGAGATGTGCACCCAGCGAACGGGCGCGTCGGCCCCGTCGCCGCCCGCGGCGAGCTCGAGGCCCAGCTCCTCCACGAGGCCGCGTACGGTGAGCATCGGTGACCGGTTACCCGTCCGAGCTCGACCGCGGCGCCGATCAGCGCCGGACGATCCGCTCCCAGGCTTCGGTCAGGACGGCACGCAGCACGGTGTCGATCTCCTCGAACTGCTCGGTGTCCGCGATCAGCGGCGGTGACAGCTGGATCACGGGGTCGCCGCGGTCGTCGGCCCGGCAGATCAGGCCACGCTTGTAGAGCTCGCCGGACATGAAGCCCCGCAGCAGCTCCTCGGACTCGGCGTCGTCGAAGGTCTCCTTCGTCTCCTTGTCCTTGACCAGCTCGAGCGCGTGGAAGAAGCCCGCCCCGCGCACGTCGCCCACTATCGGCAGGTCCTCGTGCAGCTTGTCGAGCATCTGGCGGAACTCGCCCTCCTTCGCGCGCACGTGGCCGCAGAGGTCCTCGCGCTCGAAGATGTCGAGGTTGGCCAGCGCCACCGCGGCCGACACGGGATGCCCGCCGAATGTGATGCCGTGCGTGAACATCTTGGTGTCCGTCATGAAGGGCTCCGCCACGCGGTCGGTGGCGATCACCGCTCCCATCGCCGCGTACGCCGACGTGATGCCCTTGGCCGTGGTGATGATGTCGGGCAGGTAGCCGAAGCGCTCGCATCCGAAGTAGTGCCCGAGCCGGCCCCAGGCGCAGATCACCTCGTCCGAGATGAGCAGCACGTCGTGGCGGTCGCAGATCTCGCGGACGCGCTGGAAGTAGCCGTCCTGGGGCACGAACGAGCCGCCCGAGTTCTGGACCGGCTCGAGGATCACCGCGGCAACCGTCTCGGGACCCTCGAACTCGATCTTGTGCTCGATCTGGTCGGCGGCCCAGAGCGGGTCGCGAGCCTCGTCCCAGCGGTAGTCGTTCGTGTTCGGCACGTGATGGGCGCCGGGCACGAGCGGCTCGAAGGGCGTGCGCAGCGGCGTGATGCCGGTGATCGAGAGCGCTCCGAAGGTGGTGCCGTGGTAGGCCGTCTCCCGGGCGATGATCTTCGTCTTCTGGGTGTTCCCGCGGAGCTTGTGGTAAGCCCGCGACAGCTTCCAGGCCGACTCCACCGCCTCCGAGCCGCCGGAGGTGAAGAACACGCGGTTCAGGTCCCCGGGGGTGAGCGACGCGATCCGGTCGGCCAGCTCGATGGCGCGCGGATGCGCGTAGCTCCAGTTGGTGAAGAAGCCGAGCTCCTTGGCCTGGGCGGCCGCGGCGTCGCCCAGCTCCGCCCGGCCATGGCCGGCGTTCACGCAGAAGAGTGCCGAGAGGCCGTCGAGGTAGCGCTTGCCGTGCTCGTCGTAGACGTAGCAGCCCTCGCCGCGCACGATGATCGGGATCTCGTGCGCCTCGTCGTACGCACCCATGCGCGTGAAATGCATCCACAGGTGGCGACGGGCCTTTTCCTGCAGGTCGCTCGGGGCGCCTGCGTGTGGCTCGTACGCGGTCTGGGGAGTGGTTGCCATTCGCTCTCCTCGCTTCGACCGGGGCTAGACGCTGCGGACAACGGTATAGGCGCAAATGGAGCAACACAAGGGCTAACGGTGTGAAAGCATGCGCCACCGAGTTGGACCATTCGTCCAACTCACGACCCATGTTTTCGACCCAGATGCCACTTGTGATGCCGCCGGAGAGCCGAATAGCGTGCGCCGCACTATGAGTCCGCCCAGCGTGCGCCTCCAGGGCGTGACCAAGCGCTTTGGAGATTTCGCGGCGGTCAGCCACCTCGATCTGGACATCGAGCGCGGCGAGTTCTTCACGATGCTCGGCCCCTCGGGCTGTGGCAAGACCACGACGCTGCGCATGATCGCCGGCTTCGAGGAGCCCACCGAGGGCACCGTGCTGCTCGACGGGAACGACGTGACCGGCCTCCCGGCGTTCAAGCGGGCCACCAACACGGTGTTCCAGAGCTACGCGCTGTTCCCGCACCTGAGCGTGGAGCGCAACGTGGCCTTCGGCCTCGAGCGGCAGGGGATCGCCAAGGACGTGGTGCGCCGGCGCGTGGCGGAGGAACTCGAGCGCGTGGGTCTCGCGCGGGAGGCCAAGCGCCGCCCGCGGCAGCTCTCCGGCGGGCAGCAGCAGCGCGTGGCGCTCGCCCGCGCGCTGGTCAACCGGCCGGCGGTGCTGCTGCTCGACGAGCCGCTGGGCGCGCTCGACCTCAAGCTCCGCAAGCAGCTCCAGGTTGAGCTGAAGAGCATCCAGCGCGATGTGGGTATCACGTTCGTATACGTGACCCACGACCAGGAGGAGGCGCTCACGATGTCGGATCGCATCGCGGTGATGAACCGCGGCGTGATCGAGCAGATCGAGGGCCCCGAGGAGGTCTACGAGCGCCCGCGGACCACCTTCGTGGCCGGCTTCATCGGAGTGTCCAACCTGATGCCGGGTGAGGTGGCGTCGGTGGTCGGCGATCGCGCCGAGCTGCGGCTCGACGCGGGGGTCACCGTGAACACCGACGCGCGCGGCGCCAGCAACGGCGAGCGCGCCCATGCCGTGGTGCGGCCCGAGAAGCTCGAGCTGCGTCCGCTCGGCGAGGCGCCGGACCCCGGCAGACCAGCTGTGGAAGGAACCGTGGAGAGCTCGCTCTACCTGGGCACGGCCACGCAGTTCGTGGTGCGCCTGGCTGACTCCACGGGAATGACGGTCCTCGTACCGAACTCGGACGAGTCGGCTCGCCGCCGGCTGCCGGGGGCGGGCGATCAAGTTCGACTGGCCTGGGCAAACGAGCACATACACATCGTGCGAGAGGCGGAGGGCCCTGACGCTCCGCCCACAGATTCAGCAATCCCTGTCGAGGCCTGATCGAAGGAGAAACAGCTTGCCCAGGAAGCCCACCACCGATTTCGAGCGCCGTCTGGACCTGATGATGCGCGGCGAGCTGACGCGCAGACGGCTTCTGCGCCAAGGCGCCGCCGGCGCGCTCAGCGTCAGCGCCATCGCCTACCTTGCCGCCTGCGGCGACGACGAGCTGTCGGGCGGGACCAAGGCGGAGACCAAGGCGATCGCCAAGGGCGAGATCTCCTCGGCGCTCACCTTCGCCAACTGGCCGCTGTACATCGACGTGGACGACAAGACCGGCGAGCGCCCGTCGCTCCAGAAGTTCCAGGACAAGTACGGGACGAAGGTCAAGTACGTCGAGGAGGTCAACGACAACGTCGAGTTCTACGGCAAGGTCCGCCAGGAGTACGGCGCCGGCAACTCGGGCGGCCGCGACGTGCACGTGGTCACGGACTGGATGGCCGCGAAGATGAAGCGGCTGGGCTACGTACAGAAGTTCGACAAGTCGGCGATGCCGAACGCCACGAAGAACATCGAGGATGCCGTGGCCAGCCCGGACTTCGATCCCAAGCGCGAGTACTCGATGCCCTGGCAGTCCGGCCAGACGGCCCTGGTCTATCGCAGGGATCTCGTGGGCGGGGACCTGACGAGCTTCAACGATCTCTTCGACCCCAAGTTCAAGGGCAAGGTCACGTTCCTCTCGGAGATGCGCGACTCGGTGGGAGCCGTGCTGCTGGGCGACGGCGTGATGCCCGAGGAGGCCTCGCTCGATCAGGTCATGCAGGCGATTGACAAGCTGGCCAAGGCGTCGAAGGACGGCCAGATCCGCCGCTTCACCGGCAACGACTACACCAAGGACATCCTGAAGGGCGACTCAGTGGCGATTCTCGGCTGGTCGGGCGACGCGATCCAGCTCGAGATCGACAACGAGAACGTGCGCTTCAAGAAGCCGGACGACGGCTTCATGATCTTCACCGACTCGATGCAGATACCGGTGGGGGCCCCGCACGCGTTCACCGCGGAGAAGCTGATCGACTTCTACTACGACCCCGAGATCCAGGCCTTGGTCACCGCCTACGTGAACTACGTCCCGCCGGTCAAGGGCACGAAGGAGGTCCTGCTGGCGAAGGACCCGGAGATCGCCGAGAACGACCTGATCTTCCCGGACCTCACGAACGCGCACAACTTCAAGACCTTCCCGCCGGATGAAGAGCGTCAGATCGACGAGGCGTTCCAGAGTGCCATCGGTGCGTGAACCGAGCTCGTAGGAACCTCCTGCCGTACGGCCTGCTCGCGCCGGGGCTGCTGTGGCTGCTGGTCTTCTTCGCGGTGCCGCTGTACTACATGGCGGAGATCTCGCTGAAGACCGGCAACGACGAGATCGGCTATCGCCTCACCTGGCACTTCGAGACCTACACGGACGCGCTCTCCAAGTACCAGGACCAGTTCATACGGTCGTTCGAGTACGCGGGGCTGTCCACGCTGATAGCCCTCGTGATCGCGTTCCCGCTCGCGTACTTCATCGCGTTCCGCGGCGGCAGGTACAAGAACGCGCTGCTGCTGCTCGTGATCCTGCCGTTCTTCATCACCTACCTGGTGAGGACGCTCTCCTGGCAGACGATCCTCGACGACTCGGGCTGGATCGTCAGCTTCCTGAAGACGATCGGGGTGCTGGGCGACGACGGTCGCCTGCTCGCCACCAGCACGGCCGTGGTGGCGGGCATCACCTACAACTACCTCCCGTTCATGATCCTGCCGGTCTACGCCTCGCTCGAGCGCGTGGACCCGCGCATGCTCGAGGCCGGGTACGACCTCTACGCCAAGCGACGCGACGTGATCATGCGCCTGGTGGTGCCCGCCGCGGCGCCGGGAATCGTGGCGGGCGTGCTCCTCACCTTCATCCCCGCGGCCGGCGACTACGTGAACGCCGAGCTGCTCGGGACACCCCAGCAGTCGATGATCGGCAACGTGATCCAGAGCCGCTACCTCGAGCTCGCGGACTACCCGACCGCGGCGGCGCTCTCGTTCATCCTCATGCTGATCATCCTCGTGATGGTGCTCGTGTACGCGCGCTTCGTAGGTACCGAGTCGCTCACCGGGGCAGACGAGGCACGCTGATGGAGGCGGGCGTCGTGAGGGTGGGCCGCAAGGTGCTCAACGCCTCGCTGACCGTCTACGCGGCGCTGGCGCTCATCTACCTGCTCGTGCCGGTCGCGATCATCCTGCTCTTCTCGTTCAACGACACGCAGAGCCGGTTCAACTTCATCTGGAACGGGTTCACGCTCGAGCACTGGAAGGACCCGTTCAAGTTCCAGGACCTCACCGACGCGCTGGTCACGAGCCTCCAGGTGGCCGCGCTCACGACCGTGGTGGCCACGCTGCTCGGCACGCTCATGGCGCTGGCGCTGGTGCGCTACCAGTTCCGCGGCCGGGCCGGCACCAACCTGTTCATCTTCATCCCGCTGGCCACACCCGAGGTGGTGCTCGGCGCGTCGCTGCTCTCGCTGTTCATCTCGATCGGGTTCGCACGCGGGTTCGCCACGATCGTCATCGCCCACATCATGTTCAGCGTCTCGTTCGTGGTGGTCACGGTGCGCTCGCGCCTGATCGGCTTCGACCGCTCCATCGAGGAGGCGGCCCAGGATCTCGGGGCCAACGGCCTCCAGACCTTCTTCCTCGTCACCCTGCCGCTGATCGCGCCGGCGGTGCTGGCGGCCGCGCTGCTCACCTTCGCGCTGTCGGTCGACGATTTCGTGATCACCAACTTCAACTCGGGATCCACAGTCACGTACCCGCTCTACATCTGGGGCGCGGCACGGGTCTCGATCCCGCCGCAGGTGAACGTCCTGGCGGCGATGATCTTCCTATTCACCGTGGCGGCGATGCTGCTCACGGTTTGGCAGCAGCGACGTGCCGAGCGCCTGGCCTCGGTACGACTCGAGAGCGAGGGGGACTGACATGGAGGCAGCGGCTCCTGAACGGAGCGAGAGCGGCCTGAAGAAGGACGCGATCGGCTTCCTGGACGGCCTGATCATCGGTATCGCCTCCACGGCGCCGGCCTACTCGCTGGCCGCGGTGCTGGCGATCGTGGTTGTGGGCGTGGGTGTTCAGGCCCCGGCCGTGCTGCTGGCGTCGTTCGTGCCGATGTTCCTGATCGCGTCCGCGTTCTATTACATGAACCGCGCGGATCCAGACTGCGGAACCACGTTCTCGTGGATCACGCGGGCGATGGGGCCGAGCTTCGGCTGGGTGGGCGGCTGGGCCGTGACCACCACCGGCATCCTCGTGATCGGCTCGCTGGCGCAGGTGGCCGCGTTCTACACCTTCGATCTCTTCGGCCTCGACTCGCTGCGGGACTCCACCCTGGCGAACGTGGTGTTCACGCTGGCGATCATCGCCGTGATGACCACCATCTGCGTGCTCGGCACCGAGCTGTCCGCCCTCGTGCAGCGGGTGATGATCCTGTTCCAGGTCGGCGCGCTGCTGCTGTTCGCGGTGGTGGCTCTGGTCAAGGGCGGCGCGCTCACCCCGGAGCTGTCCTGGTTCTCGCCCTTCGACGTCGGCAGCTCCGCGCTGGTGGTGGGGCTGCTCACCGGCGTGTTCATCTACTGGGGCTGGGAGAGCGCGGTCAACCTGAACGAGGAGACCGAGGGGGAGGTCTCGGCGCCCGGCGTGGCCGCGGTGCTCTCAACGGTGATCCTGCTGGTGACCTACGTGGTCACCACCGTCGCGGTGGTCTCGTTCGCGGGCCTCGACCGCATCGGCGAGTTCGAGGACGACGCCGGGATCTTCGGCGCGCTGGCCACCGACGTGCTCGGGTCTCCGCTCGACAAGCTGGTGGTGATCGCGGTCATCCTGTCGGCGCTCTCGTCCACCCAGACGACGATCCTGCCCGCGTCGCGCACCACGCTCTCCATGGCGCGCCAGGGCGCGTTCCCGGAGGCGTTTGGCCGCGTGCACCCGCGCTTCCTCACACCGCACGTGTCCACCATCGCGATCGGGCTGATCGCATCGCTGTGGTTCGGTGTCCTGTTCCCGCTGTCGGAGAACTTCGTCTACGACTCGCTCACGTCGCTGGCCTTCATGATCGCGTTCTACTACGCGCTCACGGGCTTCGCCTGCGCGATCTACCACCGCCGCGAGCTCACCAAGTCGGTGAAGAACTTCCTCTTCATCGGCGTGGGGCCGGTGGTCGGAGGGCTCATCCTCACCTTCCTGTTCTTCAAGGCGATCGACGAGTACAGGGACCCCGCCGCCTCCTACTCCGGCAGCGAGGTCTTCGGCACCGCCGTGCCGGTGGTGCTCGGCGTGGGGCTGCTGCTGCTCGGCGTGGTGCTGAGCCTCATCTGGCGGTTCACCGGCCACGACGAGTTCTTCGGCCGTACCCGTGAGGTCGTTGACCCCGACGTGGCAGCCGGCCGCAAGATGGGCGTGGCAGCGGTGCCGGAGGAGGCAGTCTGATGGGCGCGATCGTTCTGGGATACGACGCTTCGCCGGGAGCCGGCTCGGCGCTCGAGTGCGCGGTGGACCTCGCGCTCGAGCACGGCGACGAGCTGGTGATCGCCTACGGGGTGGCCCCGCCCGGTGGCGTGGGCGAGGAGTGGAAGGAGAACCGGGCAGCCCTGGAGGACCAGGCCAGGGCGCACACCGCGGAGGCGCTGGCGGCGGCCGAGAAGGCGGGCCTGACCGCCAGCGTCGAGCTGGTGCCGGAACGCCCGGCGGCAGCGCTGGTGGCGGTGGCCGACGCCCGCGACGCCCGCTTCATCGTGGTGGGCACGTGGGGCGAGAGCCCGCTCAGGGGCGCGATCCTGGGCTCCACGCCACACAAGCTGCTGCACCTTTCCCACCGCCCGGTTGTGGTGGTTCCGGCCGCCTGATATTCCGTACCTCCATGCTCAAGGAGTTCCGCGAGTTCATTCTGCGCGGCAACCTCGTGGACCTCGCGATCGCGGTCGTGATCGGCACGGCGTTCGCCGTGGTGATCGCGGCGTTCGTGACGGACCTGGTCACGCCCCTGATCGCCGCCGTCGGGGGCGAGCCGAGCTTCGACGACCTCACCTTCACGATCAACGGCAGCGAGTTCCGCTACGGCCACTTCATCAACGCGCTGCTCACGTTCGTGATCGTCGCCGCGGTGGTGTTCTTCCTGGTGGTGAAACCGGTCAACGCCCTGATGGCGCGGATGAAGACGGGCGAGGACGTGGAGGAGCCCACGCACAAGTGCCCGGAGTGCCGCAGCGACATCCCGGTGTCGGCCCGCCGCTGCGCGTTCTGCACCGCTCAGGTCCAGCCGGCAGCCTGAGGGCCGTGTGTAGGCTGCGTCGCCGTGGCCACCTACGACCTCATCCGCGAGCTGCCGGTCGAGATCGAGGGCCATGAGCTGAAGGGGCTCGAGTTCCCGTACTCGCCGGAGTTCGTGCGCGCGACCACGCAGATCGAGCTGCACGGCGGCGGCGAGGTGGGCGTGGGCGAGGACGTGACCTACGACGGGCTCGACCACGTGGCCTTCCAGGCCGAGGGCGGGTCGCTGCCGCTGGCCGGCTCCTACACGCTCGAGTCGTTCTTCGCCAAGCTCGATGAGCTCGACCTGTGGCCGTCCCCGCCGGTGCGCGAGCCGTCGATCCTCTACCGGCGCTGGGCCTTCGAGTCGGCCGCGCTGGACCTGGCGCTGCGCCAGGCGGGCCGCTCGCTCGCCGACGTGCTCGGCCGCGAGGCGCGCCCTGTCAACTTCGTGGTGTCGATGCGCCTGACGGGCGGCGGCGACGAGGGGCCCGAGACGGCCGACCGGCTGCTGTCGCTGCTCGAGCGCTACCCGGGCACCCGCTTCAAGCTCGACCCCACGAACACGTGGACACAGGAGCTGGTGGACGAGCTGGCGGCCACCGGCGCGGTGGACACGCTCGACCTGAAGGGCTTCTACCGCGGCACGCCGGTGGACGTGGTCACCGATCCGGTGCTCTACCGGATGGTGGTGGAGGGCTTCCCCGAGGCGTGGATCGAGGACCCCGACGTGACCGACGAGACGAAGCCGATCCTCGACGCGGTCAGCGACCGCGTGACCTGGGACGCCCCGATCCACACGGTCGCCGACATCGAGGAGCGCCCGTGGCGCCCCAAGACGATCAACATCAAGCCGTCCCGCGTAGGACCGCTTCACGAGCTGTTCGGCCTGTACGACTGGGCCGAGCGCGAGGGCGTGTCGGTCTACGGCGGCGGCCAGAGTGAGCTGGGCGTGGGCCGGCACCACATCCAGTACCTCGCCTCGATCTTCCACCCGGACACTCCCAACGACACGGCGCCGGGCGCCTACAACGAGCCGGACCTGCGTGGCGACCTGCCCACCAGCCCGCTCGAGCCGCGGATAGCGGCCACCGGCTTCCGCCGTGACGATCAGCCCTGACGAAGGAGACAACGATGCCCGCCGAGAGATTCGTGGCCGCCCTCAACGACCAGATCGAGCGCGAGTTCGCCGCCTCGCAGCAGTATCTGGCCGCGGCCGTCTACTACGAGGACGAGACGCTGCCGCGCCTGGCCCAGCTCTTCTACGACCAGTCGGTCGAGGAGCGCGGCCACGCTCTGATGATGGCCAAGTACCTGCTCGACCTCGGGGTCCGGCCGCGGGTGCCCGGCGTGACCGCGCCGCGCGGCGACTTCGCCGACTTCGTGGAGCCGATCGCGATCGCCCTCGAGCAGGAGCAGAAGGTCACCGACCAGATCTCCGAGCTCGCCTCGATCGCGCGTGAGGAGCGCGACTTCGTGAGCGAGCAGTTCGTGCAGTGGTTCCTGAAGGAGCAGGTGGAGGAGATCGACCTGATGTCCACCCTGCTCACCACGGCCGAGCGCGCCCGCGAGCGCCCGCTCGACATCGAGGAGTTCATCGCCCGGGAGGGCATCGGCGGCGATGAGGCCGAGGATGCCTCGGCGCCTCATCCCGCGGGTGGCTGACCTCGAGCTCCACACGCTCGCGCCGGGCGGTCAGACGGTCGACGAGATGGCCGCCCGCGTGGCGGCCTTTCTATCCGAGGCGCGGCGCTCGCTCGACCTGGCCCTCTACGACGTGCGCCTGCCCGGCCCGGCGGGAGACGTGGTGGCCGGCGCGCTGCGCGACGCGGCGGCTCGCGGAGTGGCCGTCCGGATCGCCTACAACGCCGACCACGACGAGCGCATCATCCCGCCGCCGCCGAGCACGGCGCCGGAGCTGATCGAGGCGCTGCCCTTCCCCACCGCGGGCATCCCCGGCATCCCCGACCTCATGCATCACAAGTACGTGGTGCGCGACGGCGAGTCGGTCTGGACCGGCTCCACCAACTGGACCACCGACTCGTGGACGCTCCAGGAGAACCTCGTGACCGTGGCTCGCTCGCCGGAGCTGGCGGCGGCGTTCACCGCCAACTTCGACGAGCTCTGGAAGACGCGCGACGTGAGCGCCACCGGCCGCGCCGAGCCGGCGCGCGCGCAGGTGGACGGGCATCCGGTGCGGTCCTGGTTCACGCCGGGGCACGGTGAGGATCTCTCGCACCGCATCGCCGCCGCGATCGGCCGTGCGCGAACGCGGGTGCGGATCGCCTCGCCCGTGATCACCGCCGGACCGGTGATCGGGACGCTGGCCGAGGTGGCCGCCGAGGGGCGCGTGGACCTGCGCGGCGTGGTGGACCGCACGCAGATGACGGAGGTCTTCCGGCAGTGGCGCGAGAACCCGCGGTCAGCGTGGAAGGTGCCGATCGTGGCGTCGTTCCTCCGCGACGCCGACTTCCGCGGCAAGCCCTCCACCCGCTACACGCCCGAGAGCCCCCACGACTTCATGCACGCCAAGGTGACCGTGGCCGACGACGTGGTGTTCGCCGGCTCGTTCAACCTCTCGCGGTCGGGCGAGATGAACGCCGAGAACGTGCTCGAGCTGCACGATCCGGAGCTGGCCGAGCGCCTGGCCGGGTTCATCGACCAGATCCGCGAGCGCTACGAGGCGATGCCTATCCCGGACGACGCGCCTGGCGGTGCGTCGCATCCTGCATCGTCCGCAGCACCTCAGCCGGGTCGTCGGTTACGGTGACCAGGTCCATGTCCTCCGGCGAGATCTTGCCGCCCGGAAGCATCTGCTCGCGGATCCAGTCCACGAGCCCGCTCCAGTAGTCGGAGCCCACGAGGATCACCGGGAAGTGGCGCACCTTGCCGGTCTGGATCAGGGTGAGCGACTCGAAGGTCTCGTCGAGCGTGCCGAACCCCCCGGGGAACACCACGAACCCGCTGGCGTAGCGGACGAACATGACCTTGCGGGTGAAGAAGTAGTGGAACTCGAGGCCGAGCTCCACGTAGTCGTTGAGGCCCTGCTCGAAGGGCAGCTCGATGTTGAGCCCGATCGACTGCGCGCCGGACTCCTTGGCGCCCAGGTTGGCGGCCTCCATGATCCCCGGGCCGCCGCCGGTGATGATCGAAAAGCCGGCGTCGCCGAGCAGCCGCGAGGTCTCGCGCGCCAGCTCGTACTCGGGATGGTCCACCGGGGTGCGGGCGGAGCCGAACACCGACACGGCGGCGCCCACGTGGCCCAGCGCCTCGAAGCCCGCCCGCAGCTCGTCGAGCACCCGCCCGAGGCGATCCTCGTCGGATAGCTGTGACTCGACGTCCGCCTGCTCGGCGGAGATGATCTCCTCGTCGAGAGTTGCGGGTACGCGCGGCTCGGCGTCGGACATCGGTAGGGCTAGAGCGCCAGCGAGAGGGGCTGCTCCAGCAGCTCCCTCACTCGGGCGAGGAACTGCGCGCCGTCGGCTCCGTAGAGGATGCGGTGGTCGCAGACGAGCGTGAGCGTCATCTGGTCGCGCGCCACCACCTTGCCGCGCTCGTCCACCGCCGGCTTCTTCGCGAGCGCGCCCACGGTGAGGATCGCGGCCTGGGGCGGGTTGATGATCGCGGTGAAGCGCTCGATCCCGTACATCCCGAGGTTCGACACGGTGAAGGTGCCGCCCGAGAGCTCCGGCGGGGTCACCTGCTTGTCGCGCACGCGCTCGATCACGCGGCGCGCGTCGCGCGCTATCGCGCCGAGCGACTTCTGGTCGGCGTCGAAGATCGTGGGCACCACCAGCGCGTCCTGCGCGGCCACCGCCACGCCCACGTTCACGTTGCCGTAGAGCTCGAACTTGCCGTCGCGGTAGGCGCCGTTCACCTTGGGGTGCTCGCGCAGCGCCGTGGCGGCGGCCTTCACCACCATGTCGTTGTAGGAGGGCGCGGGGTCGGCCACCTCCTTCAGCCGCTCGCGCAGCGCCACCGCGCCCGTCATGTCCACGTCGAGCGTGAGCGCGAAGTCGGGCGCCGTGGCCTTGGACTCGGCCATCCGCCGGGTCACGGTCTGCTGGAGGCGCGACAGGTCGTGCACCTCCACGTCGCCCTTGGCGCCGGCCTCGCCGCGGGTGGGCTCCTTGGCCTTCGCGGGCGCTCGCTCCTCCTCGGGCTGCTCCTCGGCTTCCGCGGGCTCGGCCCTGGCGCCGCCGTCCTCGGCGGCCGCCTGCACGTCGGCCTTCACGATCCGCCCGCCGGGCCCCGAGCCCTCCAGGCGCGCCAGCTCCACGTTCAGCTCGCGCGCCATCCGGCGCGCGACCGGGGACGCCTTCACGCGCTCCCCGTCGCCCGCGCCGTTGTCGCGGCTGGGGCGCTCCTCGGTGGCGGTCGCCGTCTTGGCTTCCTTCTTGTCGGGCTCCGGCTCCGGCTCCGCCTCCGGCCTCTTCCTCGGGCTCCTCCGCCTTCTCTTCGGGCGCCTCGTCCTTTTCCTCGGCGCCGCCCTTCGCCTCGCCGGCTTCGCCGATGCGCGCGATCACCTCGCCGATCTCGAGCGTGTCGCCCTCCTTGGCCAGCACCTCCACGAGCACACCGTCGGTGTCGGCCTCGTAGGTCATGTTGGCCTTGTCTGTCTCGATCTCCACGAGCGGCTCGCCGCGCTTGACCTCGCCGCCCTCCTCAACCAGCCACTTGAGCACCGTGCCCTCCTCCATGGAGTCGGACAGGCGCGGCATCGTGACGTCGCTGGCCATCAGACGTCCCTGAACGTGGCCAATGCTGCGTGGACGATGTGCTCCGCGTGCGGGAAGGCGGCCTGCTCGAGCGGCTTGGAGTAGGGCATCGGCACGTCGGCCCCGGTCACGCGCTGCACGGGGGCGTCGAGCCAGTCGAAGGCCTGCTCCTGGATCAGCGCGGCCAGGTTGGCGCCCACGCCGCCGTGCGGCCAGCCCTCCTCGACGATCACGGCCCGGTTGGTCTTCTTCACCGAGTCGAGGATCGTGTCGAGGTCGAGCGGGCGCAGGGTGCGCGGGTCGATCACCTCGGCGTCGATCTCGTGCTCCTCGGCCAGCGTCTCGGCCGCCTTGAGGGCGGTCACGGCCATGCGGGAGATCCCGACCACCGTCACATCCTCTCCCTCACGCCTGACGGCAGCCTCGCCGAAGCGCATGGGACCGCCGTTGTCGGGCACCTCGCCGCGCTGGCCGTAGAGGGTCTCGTGCTCGATGAACACCACGGGGTTGTCGTCGCGGATCGCCGCCTTGAGGAGGCCCTTGGCGTCGGCCGCGGTGGACGGAACGGCCACGAGGATCCCGGGCACGTGGAGGAAGAAGGCCTCGAAGTTGTGGGAGTGCGTGGGCCCGAGCTGGTGCCCGGCACCCTGCGGCATCCGCACCACCAGCGGCACCTTGGCCTGGCCGCCGAACATGTAGTGGATCGCGGCCGCGTGGTTCACGATCTGGTCCATCGCGAGCAGCGCGAAGTTCACGGTCATGATCTCCACCACGGGCCGCAGCCCCGCCATCGCGGAGCCCACGCCCATGCCGACGATCGTGTTCTCGGAGATCGGCGTGTCGCGCACGCGCTTCTCGCCGAACTCCTCGAGCAGCCCGGCGGTGACCTTGAAGGCGCCCTGGAACACGCCCACGTCTTCGCCCATGATGAACACCGACTCGTCGGCCTCCATCTCCTCTCGCAGCGCCTGGTTGAGCGCCTCGCGGTAGCGCATGACGGGCATCAGTCGGCGCCGCCTTCCTCCTCGGGCTCCTCGGAGCCGGGCTCGCCCTCGCCCTCGTCGTGCTGCTGCTCCTCGGCGTCCTTGGCGGGCCGGCGCCGGCGCGCCTGGGCGTCGCCCACGGAGGCGTAGGCGGCACCCTTCTCGGCCAGCTCGTGGGGCAGCGCGCCGGCGTCGCGCTCGCGCTCGCCGCGGTGAGGCTCGGGCGAGCGCTCGTCCACGGTCCACCAGCCGGGCACGTCGCCGCCGTAGATGTACACGTCGTCGTAGAGCGAGTCGAGGTCCGGGAAGGGCGAGGCGTCCGCGAACTTCACCGCTTTGTCGACGGTCTCGATGGCCTCCTTGTCGAGCGCCTCCACGTCCTTGTCCTTGAGCACGCCCTCCTCCACGAGCCGCTTCGAGAACGAGGCGATCGGGTCGCGCTTGCGCCACTCCTCGACCTCCTCCTTGGTGCGGTACTCCTCGGGGTCGGCCATGGAGTGGCCGCGGTAGCGGTAGGTCACCGCCTCCACAAGCTGCGGCTTGCGCTCCTCGCGAGCGCAGCGAAGCGCGTCGGTCACCACCGAATGCACGTCGAGCACGTCCATGCCGTCGCACTTCCTGCCGGGCACGCCGAAGCCCTCGGACTTGCGCGACAGGTCGGTCACGGCGGAGTGGCGGTGGAGCGCGGTGCCCATGCCGAACTGGTTGTTGATGATCATGAAGACCACCGGAAGCTTCCAGAGCGCGGCCAGGTTCATCGTCTCACCGAAGGTGCCCTGGTTGGTGGCGCCGTCGCCCATCATCGAGAGGATCACGTCCTCGGTCCCCTGGTAGTCGGCGGCCAGCGCCACGCCCGCGGACAGCGGGAGGGTGCCGCCGACGATGCCGTAGCCGCCGAGGAAGCGCCGCTCGCCGTCGAAGAGGTGCATCGACCCGCCGCGTCCGCCTGAGGTGCCGTCGCTGCGTCCGAACAGCTCGGCCATCACGGCGTTGGGGTGCGTGCCGCGCGCGAGCGCCTGGCCGTGCTCGCGATAGGTCGACATCAGGTAGTCGGTCTCGCGCAGCGCCTGCGTGCCACCGACGATGGTGGCCTCCTCGCCGATCGAGAGGTGCAGGAAGCCGCCGACCTTGGCCTTGGCGTACATCTCGCCCGCGCGCTCCTCGAAGCGGCGGATCAGCAGCATCTTCCTCAGGATCAGGCCGCAGGTGTCCGCGTCCGGGAGCGAGTGGGTGCGGCTCTCCACCTCGCCGTTGTCGGACTTCTTCCGGCTGCCGGTTTCCCTAGTAGCCATCGAATCGGACTGTACCCGGTGCCCCCGGGGCTTCAGTCCTGCCCGAGTGCTCGCGCCGCTTCCTCGAGCCGGTCATCACCGAAGAACAGGTCATTTCCGACCGCCACGGTGGGGACCCCGCGCACGCCCAGGGCATAGGCCTCCGCGGTGGCCTCCCGGAGGCGGTCCTTGACGGATTGGGTCTCGATCGCCTTGAGCAGCGCGTTGGGGTGGAGCTCGCACGCGGCGCCTGCGATCACCACGTTGTCGAGGTCCGAGAGGTCCCTGCCGGCCGCGAACGCCTGCCGGAACGCGGCGAGCGAGAAGGCGACCGCGCGGCCGATCTGCTGCGCGAAGGTGGCCGCCCGCATGGCCCTCAGCGAGTTGGCCGGCCACGGGTCCGGCCAGCGGAGCGGCAGCAGGCCACGCTCGGCGGCGCGCCGCTCCACCTCGGCGATGCCCTCGTCGCGGGCGTCGGTCATGGCCCACGACCCGCCTCCGGACTGCTGCCAGATGCCGCCGAGCAGGATCGGCTGCCAGACAGGCGTGACCGGCAGCACCTCGTGGATGCGCTCCGCCGCCAGGTAGGCGTAGGGGGAGGCGAGGTCGTAGTAGAAAATCGGTTGGCCGGCCGAGCTCATCGCTGGACCTGAAACTACAGCCGGACCTACGAGCCGCCCACCACGACGACCCGAGCGACCGGTGAGCGGCCGGTCATGAACGCGTAGCCGCCCTCCGCCGGCAGGAGCGCCCGCAGGCGGTAGG
The DNA here is from genome assembly GCA_963811055.1 of uncultured Thermoleophilaceae bacterium. Lineage (GTDB taxonomy): Bacteria > Actinomycetota > Thermoleophilia > Solirubrobacterales > Thermoleophilaceae > JACVRW01. Next base: position 527,680 of record CAWEPQ010000001.1, on the reverse strand, counting down.
GCACCCGCCCGCTCGTGCCGCCGAAGCGGTACGGGAAGCGCCACCTTCCGTTGTCGTCGGCGCGCGTGGTCGAGAAGGTGCGGAAGCGTCCGCGGAAGTACGCCTGCACCTCGATCAGCTTCCCGGCGGGAGGGAGCGGCCGGGTGGTCACCGTCCCGCTCAGCTGCACCGTCTGACCGTTGCGAAGCCGGCGTGGCCGGGCGCGAATCGAGCTGGCAGCACGCACCTGGAGCGTGAAGTCCCCCGTGGCCGCCCGGATGCGCGGCGAGCCGGGATAGCGAAAGCGGAGCACCTTGTTGCGGTTTGCGCGCGCCACGTACGTGAAGCGCCCGCCGGGGTCGGTCCTGACGAGCCCCGCGGGCACCAGGCCGGCGGTGTCGCCCGGCGAGTCCGATGACACCTGCACCACGGCGCCGCCCAGCGGCCGTCCATTGGCGTTCGTGAGCCGACCGTGCAGTCTCAGGCTCGTCGTGTGTCGTGCGGTCGCCTGCGCGACGACCCGCGTGATGCGCTTGCCGTTGCGGCGGATGACCCTTGCGAGCCCGACGTCGAGCCGCGTGGCAGACCGACTCGGCAGGTCGCGGATGGCGAGTGCGCCGTTCGCCTGCCGATTCGTGGATGCCTCGTTGCCGGCGCGGTCCCGAGCGTGTGCACGGAACTCGTAGGCCCCGGGCCCGAAGCGCTCGTCGTCCACGTACCCCACCAGGGACTGGCCGGACCGGGCGGTCGCGAGCGCATGCCACACGGCGCCACCCCGCAGTCGCATCTCGATCTCCCCGGTGTCCAGTCCGGAGAGCCGGTCCTGGGCGGTCACGGCCACGCGCAGCGGATCGCCCTGGTCCTGGGGGGCGAAGGCCAGCAACGGAGCCTCCTGGTCGAGCCGCAGGTAGACCGGGTCGGACCCGCTGGCCGCGAGCGACACGTTGCCCGCCGCATCCTCGAGCCACACCTGGAGCGCATGTTCGCCCGACCCGCCCACAGCGATCTCGCTGAGCGTCTCGGCGTTTCCGTCGAGGCTTCCGGTCGAGCAGCCCTGAGGTCCGCAGAGGCGATACCAGGCCCGGGCTATCGGGGCATATGCCTGGGGCGGGTTCTGCCAGCTGCTGGTAAAGCGGTTCTCCCGGCGCCAGGCCTCACCAGCCTGCAGCACCGGATGCACCCGTGCGGGCGTGTCGTTGTCGATGCGTATTACGTAACGAGCGGTGGCGATGTTCCCGGCCGCGTCCTGCGCGCCGATGGTCAATGGCTGTGGTCCCGGAGCGATGTCGCGAGTGGAGAGCACCGCCAGGGCGCTGCGATCGGCGCAGGGACGGGGATTTGTGTAACGGCACGGAAGTGCCTGCGAGGTCGCGCCGGCGCCCAGGGCGGTCCACGTCCTGGCGATCCCGGTGTTGTCCCTGGCGAGCACCTGCATCTGCTGCGACCCGCGCACCCAGTTGCCCGCCACGAGCGGTCCGGTTGCCCAGACCGTCGGGGCGGTGGGATCCTCGATCGTCACGACGGTCGCGGCGGTGTGAAAGGCGGCGCCGGGCTGACAGGTGGTGGCCGCGCAGACGATCGACTGCTGCAGGCCGGTGGTGCCCGCCGGCACGGCGAACGGGAGGGTCGCGTCGCCGACGTCGAGGCCGGACACCGCGCAGCCGCTGTGCGCCTGAACGCCGAAGAGGACGGTCTTGGCCGGAAGCGCGTGCATCATCGCCCCCCAGTCGCAGTTGCCTCGGCTGAGCCGCCCGCCCCACCGCAGCGTGGTGATCCGCGTTCCGGCGGGCGCCTGGAAGACATGGGTGGAGAGGGTCAGCCCGGCGCCCGTGGGGGTGGTGATGCGATCGCTGATGCCGCGCGTGGCGACGCCGCTGGTCGGACAGGCGGCGTAGGAGCTACCCGCCATCGTGGTGCTGGAGGTCCACGCCTCGGCGCTGAGCGCGCTGCCAAGTCCCGCGTTACAGGAGACCACCGTGTAGGGGCGCCCCTCGCTGACACTCGGCCAGGCCATTGCGGAAATGGCCAGGAGCAGCACAATCGGCGCCCGATACGGGCGTCCACAAAACGGCGGCGACAAGGTCGGCCTCCCGGACGGCAGTCGTTGGACAGAGGCCCCGGTGAAAGTTCACCGAAGACCAGACTCACCCCCCGCGTCGACGAAACGGCGGTAGCTCGACGAGGGCTGCTGCCAGGGAGTTATGTGAACTCTAGGTCAGGTCCGGCGGTTTCGCTGAATACCTGGCGCTATTTCAGCCAGTCAGGGAAAATATCGGTGCGCAGCCGGCCGAGCCGGCTGCTTCCGCAGCCTTAGCCGTGAATCAGCCACCCATCCGTCGCCCGGGCCGCCTCCATGACGGCCTCGGCGAATGACGGATGGGCGTGGATGATGCGCGCTACCTCGGGGTAGCCGCCCTCGAGCTCGCGGGCGTTCACCAGCTCCTGGATCAGGTCGGCCGCCTTGACGGACACGATCGAGGCGCCGAGCAGCTCGCCGTATTTCGAGTCGCCCACGATCTTGATCAGCCCGCCGCGATCGCCGTAGACCGTGGGCGCGCCAACGGCGCCCATGGGCACCTTGCCCACCACCACGTCGTGGCCGGCCTCCTTGGCCTGGGCCTCGGAGAGGCCGAACGACGCGACCTGCGGGTGGCAGAAGGTCACGGCCGGCACGTAGGCGTAGTCGATCGGGTGAACGTCCATCCCGTTCGAGTCCTCCACGGCGATGATCCCCTCGTCGGAGGCCTTGTGGGCCAGCGCGGGGCCGGGCACCATGTCGCCGATCGCCCACACGCCCTTGAGCGAGGTGCGCAGCCGGCCGTCGACCTTGATCAGCCCGCGCTCGTCGCGCTCGATTCCCGCCTCCTCCAGGCCGAGGCCCTCCACGTCGGGCCCACGGCCCGCCGCGATCACCACGTAGTCGAACTCGGCAGTCTCGCCGTTGAAGGTCACGGACACCGACGAGTCGGAGGCCTCGACGCCCTCCACCTTCGCGCCGGTCTCGATGCGCACGTTCTGCTTGGCCACCTCGCGCGCGCACGCCTTGGCGATCTCGGGCTCCTCGAGGGGCAGGATCTGGTCCAGCGCCTCGATGAGCGTGACCTCGGTGCCGAGGCGTCCCAGCGCCGAGGCGATCTCGGTGCCGGAGGCGCCCGCCCCGATCACGCACAGGCGCTTGGGCTGCTCGTTCAGCAGCCACATGCCCGCCGTGTCGAGGATCCGCTTGCCGAACTGGAGGTCGAGGATCGGCTTGGCCACGGAGCCGCAGGCGAGGATCACGCGGTCGGTCTGGATCTCGGTGCCGTCGAACTGGCCGCCGATCTTCACGTTGCCGTCGTCGGTGACCGACCCGAAGCCCTCGATCAGCTCGATCTCGTTCTTCTTGAAGAGCCCGGCCACGCCGCCGGTGAGTGTCTTGATCACCTTGTCGCGGTGCTTGACCGCGCCGTCGTACTCCACCGACGCGCCGTCCACCTTGATCCCGTAAGAGCCTGCGTGCTGGACCTCGGAGAACACCTCGGCCACGCGCAGGATCGCCTTGGCCGGGATGCAGGCCTCGTTGAGGCAGCGCCCGCCGGTGTTGCCCTTCTCGACCACGGCGGTTTTGAGGCCGAGCTGGGCAGCCCTGATGGCGGCCACGTAGCCGCCGGGGCCGGAGCCGATCACGATGCAGTCGTAGCGCTCGTCAGGCATGGCGGATGAGGTTATCGGCGCCCGCTTGTTATCGGTGGCCGCATCGCTCTATAGCCTGCGTTGTTAGGAGGAGACGATGAGGCGGGGACTGACAACGCTGCTCGCCGTGGCGCTGGCGCTCATGTGCGCGGTGCCCGCGGAGGCGGCCAAGCGCAAGGTGCCACGCGGCTTCTACGGGGTCATGTGGAACCGTGCGGCGGCGGACGTGCCCGAGGAGCTCCACGACGCCCAGTTCGCGCGGATGGCGCGTGCCGGGGTCGAGTCGGTGCGCACCGTCTTCTACTGGTCCTCCGCACAGCCCAGCGCCGGCCAGCCGCCGAGCTTCACGGCCACGGACCACGTGGTGGGCCTGGCTGCGGCGCGCAGAATCGACGTCCTCCCCGTGGTCATCTACACGCCGGCCTGGGCCGCCCGCTACCCCGGCAAGGTGGGCTCGCCGCCCAAGCTCGCGTCCGACTACGCCGCGTACCTCACCGCCCTCGTCGGGCGCTACGGCCCCAAGGGCACCTTCTGGACCGAGAACCCGTCGCTGCCCAAGGTGCCGATCCGGCGCTGGCAGATCTGGAACGAGCCGAACTTCGACGACTACTGGCACGTGGAGGGAGGCGATTCGTGGGTGCCCGGCTATGCCGCGCTGCTCAAGTCCTCCTACACCGCCGTCAAGAGCGCCGACCGGGGCGCCACCGTGGTCATGGCCGGCCTGTCGAACTTCCCCTGGAACTACCTCGAGGCCATCTACAAGGCGGGCGCCAAGAACTCGTTCGACGCGGTGGCCGTAAACCCGTTCACGAGCTATCTGCCCAACGTGATCAGGATCGTCAGGAAGACCCGCGCCTTCCTGCGCAAGCACGGGCAGAGGCGCAAGCCCGTGTGGATCACGGAGATCACCTGGCCCGCGTCCAAGGGCCAGGCCCCCGGGCACAAGCGCCTGTTCTGGGAGAAGCGCTGGGAGACCACGCCGAAGGGCATGGCCGGCCAGCTGCGCGACATCTACAAGCTCGTGGTGAAGATGCGCAAGCGCGAGCGCATCGCGCGGCTCTACTGGTACACGTGGGGCACGTCCTACACCGGCAACGACCTGTTCGACTACGACGGCCTCCTGCGCTGGGACGGCACCGCCTTCAAGACCACGCCCGCGCTCTCCGCGTACACCAAGAGCGCACGCAGGTACCAGGGCTGCGCGAAGACCGCCGCCGGCCTCTGTAAGCGCTAGGCGCCCGGCCGCGCGGGCATCTGGATGCGCGCCATCGCCTTGACGAGCAGCCAGAAGAGCGTGCCTGCGAGGACGATGATCGCGAGGGCCAGCACCACGGCCGCCAGGTTCACCGCTGTGAGCAGGGCCAGCGAGCCGAGCACGATCGTCACGGCCAGCAGCGCCTGGAAGCCGAGCACCGCCCAGTAGCGCACTCGCCACATCCCCACGCCGACCACGGTCAGGACCAGCACGCCGAGCAGGCTGCTCGCGGTCTTGCCGCCCTCGTCGGGGTCGTAGCTCACGATCACCGCCACCAGGTTGGCCAGGGCGAGCACGCCGGCCACGGCCACCGCGAGCGTGACCGCGCCCGGCCGTTCCCCTGGTTCGAGCGGCACGAGCGCCGCGCGCGCCTCCTCGTCACGCCGCCGCGAGCGCGAGTAGCCGCGCTCCAGCGCCTGCGCCACGTCCGGCGTCGCTGGCTCGGCCGGCCCCGCGTTGCGGGCCTTGCGCCGCTTGCGCGTGCTGCGGCTCTCAGCCATCCGCGGGCCCCGGTTCGACCCGCCCGCGCAGGGCAGCGGCCACGGCCGCCGGATCGGACGCGTCGCGCAGCACGCGCACCACGGCGAGCCGCCGGGCGCCGGCCGCGACAACGGCGTCCACGTTCTCGAGGTCGATGCCGCCGATCGCGAACCAGGGCTTGGGGCGGGCCATAGCTGCAGCATGGCGCACGTAGTCGAGCCCCGCCGCCGGGCGGCCCTGCTTGGTCGGCGTCTCCCACACCGGGCCGACGCTCAGCTGGTCCGCCTCGGAGCCGAGCGCCGCGTCGAATTGCGCCGGCGAGTGCGTGGACAGCCCGATCAGCAGGCGATCGCCGACCCGCGATCGCACCGACTCCACGGGCTCGTCGTCCTGGCCCACGTGCACGCCGTCGGCGCCCGCCTCGAGCGCGAGGTCGGGGCGGTCGTTGAGCCAGAAGAGTGCGCCGTGCTCGGTGCACAGCGCGCGGAAACGAGCGGCGGCGCGCAGGAGCTCGTCGTCGCTCGCGTGCTTGTCGCGCAGCTGCACCATGTCCACCCCGCCGTGGAGCGCCGGGGCCAGCACCGGCTCGCCGGCGGCCTCCACGATCAGGTACAGCCGGGCCCGCCCAAGGCGCTCGCGCGCGTTGGCGAGCCCGGCGCTCAACCGACTAGCCCTTCGGGTTCGGCAGTGCCAGCGGCAGCGTGAAGGCCGATCCCGGCTTCTTCACCCTGCGGCGGTTGGCGCGGTACCACCGCTGCAGCGCGCTGTACTGCTTCGATCGCTTGCCCGTGGAGTTGACGATCCCGGTGTTGAACGTGGACACCGCGTTCCGCGGAAGCGTCAGCAGCATGTACTGGAGCTGGCTCTTCACGCGCTTGTTCTTGAGGGCGATCGTGTACGCCTGCTGCAGGTAGCGGGAGCGCTTGGAGGACGAGAGCGCGCGCTTCCCCGTGGCGAAGTACCCGTACTCGGTCAGGTAGACCGGCATGCGCCCCCCGCGGGTGGTGCGCAGCACGCCCGCGCGGCTCAGCTTGTCGAGCGCGGCGGTCAGGCGTGAGAGGGTCCCGATCGTCACGTTGTCGGCGCCCGGATATTTGAAGCTTGGCGCGTGCACCAGGTCGTACGGATGGTGCGCGTAGCCGTCCGCCTTGAGCTTCGGGCAGCCGCCGGTGCGCTTGTACTTCTTGTTCACGCACGTGACCTTGCGGAGGAAGGCCAGCGGCGAGGTGGACAGACCGGACCGCGCGTAGGGCGCCGTCTCGCCGATCAGCACCGCGGCCTTGCGGTCCGCCTTCTTGATCGCCTTGTACGCGAGCACGTACATCTTCCGGTAGATCGCCGGTGCGGCGTCCAGCGGTCCCAGCCACGTCTTCCAGTTGGGCTCGTTCCAGACGCTGTAGCGATCGACCCGCCCCTTGAAGTGCTTGGCCACCACCGCCGCGTACTTGCCGAACTCGGTTGCGTTCGGCTTGTACCAGGCCTTCTTCTGGTCGTACTTGCGGGCATTGGCCCACTTCGGGGCCGGGCCGGTGAGCGACAGGTGAACCCGGATGCCGTTCTGGGCAGCGCGATTCACGAGCCGGTCGATCTGCGAGAAGTCGTAGGTGATGCTCGCGGGCTTGCGCCGGGCGTCGTGCTGCGCCTGGGGCATCGAGTAGGCCCACAGCAGGTTCACGCGGATGCGCGTGACGCCGATCGCCCGCACGTAGTCGAACGACTTGTCACCCGGCCAGCGCGCGTGTCCCGACACGAAGAGGGGATCGTCCTGGATCGCCAGTTCGAGCCCGCGCGCCGCGCGCGTGTCGCTTGGCGCGAACAGGCAGCCGGTGAGCATGGCCGCGGCGGTGACCAGGGCGGCCATCAGTGCTCGGGCTGGGCGGGGTGCGTCGGCGATCACGTACGGGTTCTCCTTTTCCCGGGGGTGGGTCGACTATCAGCGAGCCACCGGACGCTTGACGCGTGAGCGCCCCGCGACCGTGACCCGGAACTTGTGCCGGTGGGCGTTCTTCACCTTGAAGATCCGCCTGAAGTAGCCGGCCGAATTGAGCTTGATGGAGCCCCGCGCACGGTAGCTGCCGCCGGGCGGCTTGGATTGGACCGCGGCGGTGGCGCCAGGTGAGCTGCGCAGCGCGCCGAACACCTCGACGGCGTTGCCGCCGAGCGAGCGCACGAGCAGCGGCATGCGGAACGCCTCGTATACGCCCGGCTTGGGGCGCCCGTCCTCGAAGCGCAGGCCGGACTGCCAGACCGGGCTGTCGTGCAGCGAGTACTGGTTGTAGCTGGCCACGCGGGGGTTCCGGTAGGCGATCCACTCGCTCAGGTCCATCAGGCCCGGTGCGCGCTTGATGGGCGTGGCGAACGGGTCGGGTGGACGCGTCTGGAAGCCGAACTCGGTGATCCAGATCTTGAGGCGGCGCGGGAGCTTGCCGCGGCGCGCGAGGGCGTCGAGCGTGCGTGTCACCCGGCTCAGCTGGCCGATCGACGCATCGTCGCGGGCCTCCCGCGCGGAGGGGCCGCCGGCCAGCGTGTATGGGTGGTAGGCCAGCCCGGACGTGGGGATGCGCCTCACCTTCTTCGTGCAGCCGCGCGCCCTGGCCGCGCGGCCCCGGAATCTGGCGGTACTTGCGGTCGAGGCAGGCCATCTCGCGCAGGAAGGCGAGCGGTGCGACCTTGGTCTTCGACCTGCCGGCTCGCGGCATCAGCTCGCCGAGCAGGATCCGGTCGCTGCCGTGGCCGGACGCGCGCAGGCCGCGGTGGGCCGCGAGGTAGAGCTTGCGGTAGATCGACGGCGACTGGGGGATCCCCTTGGTGCGCTGCGGGCCGAGCCAGCTGTTCAGGTTCGGCTCGTTCCAGACCGACCAGATCCGGACTCCGGGGTAGTGGCGTCCCGCGGCCTCGGCGAAGCGCCGGAACTCCTTCGCGCTCGGGCGGTAGGTGCCGCGCCGTCCCTTGCTGCCGGAGGCCCAGTCGGGCGCGCGCTGGCCGAGGCTGAGGTAGGGCTGCATCCCCCGGGCCAGGATCGCGTTGACCGCGGTGTCGTAGCTGCCCCACGAGTAGGACGCGGGGTTGGCGCCGTCGAACCCGGCGGGCTTGGTCCGGCCTCCGGGCGCTACCTCGTTCCAGTAGAGGTTGATCCTCACGATGTCCACGCCGAAGCTCTCGAACTCGTCGAGCGTGGCGCCCGGTGCGCTGCGCACGTAGGCGTCGTCCTGCATGATCAGCGGCTGGCGGCTGGAGGCGTCCGCGGCAGGCGCCGCCACGGCGGCGGCCACGAGCACGGCGATGGCAATCGTTAGTCGTTTCATAGACACATGGGGAGCGGCGGAGGGTTCGCTGCCCGCTCCCGGAGTCCCTTCTAAACAGCACCCGCTGGAAGAGTTGCGGTGCCGTGGGGCACCCAAATCCTTAGCAGACGCACCTGAAGCCGAAGTGGTGACACCTGGTACGACTGCTAGCGTGCGCCGCGGCCCGAAACGGCCGCCAGAGCGCGATAGACATGGGAATCGGCACCTCAATCTTCCTCATCGCCGTGGGCGCGATCCTGCGCTACGCGGTAACCGCGTCCGTCCAGGGCGTGGAACTGGAGACCGTCGGGCTGATCCTGCTGATCGTGGGGGTCATCGGTCTCGTGATCTCGCTCGCGGTGACGTTCATGGGGGTCGACCGGCGTCCGCCGGACGAGACCCCCACGCGGCGATACGATTGACCGCGTAGGTACGGGAGCTCGGAGGACCGGGCTGAGAGGGCGGCTGCGGCGCCGCCGACCGTGGAACCTGAACCGGGTAATGCCGGCGAAGGGAAGGTGATGAGCTCGCCGCGGAGCACACGCTACGACGCCGTCGTGATCGGCGCCGGACTGGTGGGACTCGCCTGCGCCTGGAGCGCGGGCAAGCGCGGCCTGTCCGTGCTGGTGGTCGAGCGCGCCGCCGAGGCGGCGGCAGGCTCCTCCGGCGTGGCCGCCGGCATGCTCGCGCCGGTGACCGAGGCGGACTTCGGCGAGCAGGCCGCGCTGGCGCTTGGGCTCGCGGCTCGCGAGCGCTGGCCGGGCTTCGCCGCTCGGCTGGAGGAGGAGACCGGCTGTCCCACCGGGTTCCGGGAGAGCGGTGCACTGGTGGTGGCGGCCGATCGCGACGACGTGGAGGAGCTCCGCCGTCTGCACGAGCTGCACGTGGCGCTCGGGCTCGACTCCGAGTGGCTGCCGCCCTCGCGCTGCCGGCGCATCGAGCCGTGGCTCTCGCCGCGGATCGCGGGCGGCATGCACGCCGCGGGCGACGCCCAGGCGGACCCGCGCGCGACCGCGCTCGCGCTCGCCGAGGCCGTGGAGGAGATCGCGTTCGGCTTCGACGTCGCAGCGATCGAGCATGACGGCGAGCGCGTGACCGGCGTGACCGGACCTACGGGCACGATCGCCTGCGACCACGTGGTGGTGGCGGCCGGGGCGTGGTCGCCCGCGCTCGCCCCCGGCCAGGCGCTGCCGGTACGGCCGGTCAAGGGCCAGATCCTCGAGCTGCGCGCCCGGGCCGGCGGCGGCGAGCCGCTCGCGCGGATCGTGCGCACACCGCGCTGCTACCTGGTGGGCCGCGGCGACGGGCGCGTGGTGCTCGGGGCGACGATGGAGGAGCAGGGCTTCGACACCGCGGTCACGGCCGGCGGTGTGCACCGGCTGCTGGAGCACGCCTGGGAGGTGGTGCCCGAGACCGGGGAGCTCGAGCTCGAGCGGGCCGTGGCGGGACTGCGGCCCGGCACGCCGGACAACCTGCCGGTGATCGGGCCGGGCGACATGCGCGGTCTCGTGTGGGCCACCGGCCACTGGCGCAACGGCGTGCTGCTGGCGCCGCTCACCGGCGAGGTCGTGGCCGAGCTGCTGGCGGGCGGGAGCCTGCCCGAGGTGGCGGGCGGCCTCGGCGCGGAGCGCTTCGCGACCGCGGGAGCGCCGGCATGACGTCGGTGATGATCAACGGCGAGGTGCGCCGGCTGCCCGCCGGCGCCACCGTGGCCCAGGCGGTCCGCGAGTCCGGGGTGGAGCCCGGCGGGCGCGGCGTGGCGGTGGCCGTGGACGGCGAGGTGGTGCCGCGCGGCCGGTGGGACAGCACACCGCTGCACGACGGCCAGGAGCTGGAGGTGCTCCACGCTGTGCAGGGCGGCGACGGCAGCACGTTCCAGATCGCCGGCCGGGAGCTGCGCTCGCGCCTCGTGCTGGGCACCGGCGGCTTCCGCAACCTCGACGCGATGGCGGCGGCCGCCAGGGCGTCGGGGGCGGAGCTGGCCACGGTGGCCATGCGAAGGGTGGACCCGTCGGCCCCCGGATCGATCCTCGAGACGCTCGAGTCGGCCGGGTGCGAGGTGCTGCCGAACACGGCCGGCTGCTTCACCGCACGCGAGGCGGTGACCACAGCGCGGCTGGCGCGCGAGGCGCTCGGCACCGACTGGGTGAAGCTCGAGGTGATCGGCGACGACAAGACGCTCCTGCCCGACGCGGCCGAGCTGCTGGAGGCCGCCGAGACCCTGGTGGGCGAGGGCTTCACGGTGCTCCCCTACACCAACGACGACCCGATCCTCGCGCGCCGGCTGGAGGACGCCGGTTGCGCCGCCGTGATGCCGCTCGGGTCGCCGATCGGAAGCGGCATGGGCATCAACAACCCCTACAACCTGCGCCTGATCGTGGAGCAGGCACGCGTGCCGGTGATCCTCGACGCCGGCGTGGGCACGGCGTCGGATGCGGCCCTGGCGATGGAGGCGGGCTGCGACGCCGTGCTGCTGGCCAGCGCCATCTCGCGGGCCGCGGACCCGGTGCTCATGGCCGGGGCGATGCGCAAGGCCGTGGAGGCCGGATTCGAGGCGCGCGCGGCCGGACGTATCCCGCGTCGCCAGTACGCCCGCGCGTCGTCGCCCGAGGAGGGCGTGGCCGAGCTGACGCCGTGAACGAGCTGGAACGCGGGGTGGTGGACGAGCTGGCGGAGCGCTGGCGGGCCGGTTGGGCCGGCCGCGGCTTCGAGGTGTGCTGCACGCCCGACGTGAGCTACGAGGACCCGGTGGCCACCGAGCCGCTGCGCGGGGTGGATGCGCTCGAGCATCACGCGCTGGGGCTCCGCACCGCCTTTCCCGACCTCAGCATCGAGGCCACCGCTCCGGCGCTCGTGCGCGGCGAGCACATCTGCATCCCCTGGCGCGCGCTCGGCACCCACCGCCACGACCTCGCGATGCTGCCCGCCACCGAGCGCTTCGTGACGCTCCACGGTCTCCATTACGTCGAGCTCACGGACGGCGCGGTGCGCCGCGCGCGCGGGTTCTTCGACCTCTACGACGCCGCCACGCAGCTCGGGGTGCTCCCCGCCCGCGGCGGCCTGGGCGAGAGCGCGCTGCTGCTGCTGCGCGGGTTCGGCCTGCGCAGGCGCCAGGGACCTTCGTCCTAGATGCCGCCGCGAACCTCAAGTTCGCGGTAATCGCGCCGATTGGTCAGTATGTCGCGAGGAATCGCCCCGTCCGGGCAGATAGGGCAGTCGCGGCACCGGCCGCGGCCGGCGAGGCGCCGGTGCCTCCTGAGGCCCCGGCGCTCCCCAGCGTCCCGCAGCTGCCTGGCACCTAGCCCGGCTACTTGACTACGACGGTGCCCTCCATGCCCGGGTGCACCGTGCACACGTACTTGATGGTGCCGGCCGTGTCGAACTTCTGAGTGAAGGTGTCGCCGCCCGAGAGGGCGCCCGGATCGCCCGACTTGAAGGCGGGTCCGGGACCGCCGGTCTTCGTCACGTCGTGCCCGACCGAGTCGTCGTTCGTCCAGGTGACCGATCCGCCCTTGGGCACGGTCACCTCCGCGGGGTCGAAGGCGATGTCCTTCATCGAGACCGCGGACGCCTCTGTCGCGGCGCCGCCCGAGGTGTCTCCGCCGCCGCTGTCTCCGCCGGTGTCGGCGGGCTGCTCGGTGGTCGCCGCGGGGGCGGCGCCGGAGTCGTCGCTGTCGTCGTCGCCGCCGCACCCGGCGGCCACCAGGCCGAGCGCCAGGCAGGCACAGATCGTCGCGAGCAAGGTCTTCATACGTCTCCTCCAGCGGTGTCGTGTGCGGGACTGGTCCCTATTGTGGCTACGAGAAGTTCGAGCAGTGCTTTTTGGGCGTGCAAGCGGTTCTCCGCCTGGTCCCACACCGCGGAGCGCTCCCCGTAGAGCACGCCCTCGGTGATCTCCTCGCCGGGGTGTGCCGGCAGGCAGTGGAGCGCCACGGCGTCGCCGCGTGCCCGCGCCAGCAGCGCCTCGTCGAGGCGGTACGGCGCGAGCAGCGCACGCTTGCGGGCGGCCTCGTCCTCGTCGCCCATGCTCACCCACACGTCCGCGTAGACGGCGTGCGCGTCCACCACCGCGTCGGCGGCGTCGATCTGCGGCAGCCCGTCCAGCGACAGCTCGGGCGGCGAGGACACAACAACCTCCACACCCGCGATCGCGCCCAGTGTGCGGAGCGAGCGGGCCACGTTGTTGCCGTCGCCCACGTACGCGACCTTGAGCCCCTCGAGCCGGCCGAAGCGCTCGCGCAGGGTCACGAGGTCCGCCAGCGCCTGGCAGGGATGGTGGTCGCGGGTGAGCATGTTCACCACCGGGATGGAGGCGTGCTCGGCCAGCTCCTCGAGAGCGGCGTGAGGCCCGGTGCGCACGCCCACCGCATGCACCATGCGCGAGAGCACGAGTGCCAGGTCGCGCAGCGACTCCCCGCGCGCCACCTGAAGCTCGTCGGGGCGCAGGATCAGCGGATGCCCGCCCAGCTCGTGCACGCCCACGTCGAAGGACAGGCGCGTGCGGGTGGACGGTCGCTCGAACACGAGCGCGACGCTCTTCCCCTCGAGCGCACGCGATGCGAGCCGGTCGCGTTTGAGCTCGAGCGAGCGCTCCACGAGCTGGGTCAGCTCGTGGCTCGTAAGCTCTTCACCGGTCAGGAAGTGGCGCGTCAATGCGAGTCCTCAGCTGGAACCTCTACCACGGTCGCGACTTCCCGCCGGATCCGGGGCTGCTCACGTGGCGCTCGCGGCTCCTCCGCCTGACCGAGCGCAACGGCACCCACGCGCAGGTCAATCGCCCTCTGCTGCCCGAGTTCGCGCTCCTCCTGGACCGCTGGGACTGGGATGTGGCGCTCCTCCAGGAGGCGCCGCCGCGGTGGTTCGGGGCGCTGGCGCTGCGCACTCGCTCCAGCGCCGCGCTGGCACTCACGTCGCGCAACCTCCTGCCCGCGCTGCAGTGGCGGCTGGCCGACCTCAACCCCGATCTGCTCGCCTCGAGCGACGGCGGTTCCAACCAGATCCTCGTCCGTCATCCGGCAAGCATCGTGGAGAGCCGCCGCCTGCGCCTGGCCGAGCGCCCCGAGCGCCGGCGGATGCTGTGGACGCGAGTGCAGCTGCCCGCGGGCCGAGTGTGCGTGGCCAACCTGCATGCGAGCGCCGGCCTTCCCGCCGCGGCCGCGGCGGAGCTCGAGCGGGCCGCCGAGCGCGCGCTCGAATGGGCCGAGGGCGACCCGCTCGTGCTCGGAGGTGACTTCAATCTTCGTCCGGCGCGCGACCCGGAGGTGTTCGTGGCGCTGCGATCGCGGTTCGGGCTCGGCGATCCCACGGCGCCGCGCGCGATCGACCATCTGCTCGTGCGCGGACTCGACGTGATCGAGCGTCCACACCGTCTCGATGCGCACGAACGCGAGCTGGAGGAGCGCGGCCACGGCCGCATCAGGCTCTCCGATCACGCTCCGGTGCTCGCCCGGTTTGGGCTGCCATAGTCCAGGGCCGAGGAGATGTCTCCCACACGGAGGTAGCGAGTCGGTATGGCTGAGCGACGGAGCACGACGACCAAGAAGAGCGGCGGCACCACCCGCACGCGCAAGACCACGGCCTCGAACGCGAGTCCGAAGACCACGCGATCGTCGGCCAAGCGCAGCGCCGCCGCACGCAAGGGCGGTCAGGCGCGCGGTCGCCAGCAGCGCGCCCAGTCCGGAGCCGCGAAGGCGGCCGAGGCAGTCACCAAGCCCGCGGCCGAGAGCGCCGACGTCCAGGCCAAGACCGTCGCCGAGCTGCGTGATGCCCTGCGCCAGAACCTGATCCGGCCGCTCGACATGATGCTCATCACCCGCGAGCGCATCGAGCAGGTGCTGAGCGAGGCCGTGGAGCGCGGTCAGGTGACCGTGGACGGCGCGCAGGGGATCGCCTCGAAGATCGTCGAGCGCGGGCGCAAGCAGACCAACGACGTGCTTCAGGACCTCGAGCAGCTGATGGACCGCAGCCGCGAGGAGATCGACGACCGCGCGTCCGATGCCCGCCGCGCGGCCACCGATGCCGCCCGCGACGCCGCCAAGCAGGTGACCGGGGCGCGCAAGAGCGCCACGCGCGCCGCGTCGCCGGCACTCGCCCAGGCCGACCGCCTGCGCCGTGCCGCGGGGGTGGGGCCCAGCTTTCCGATCACGGCCTTCGACGACCTCACTGCCGCGCAGGTCCAGGGACGGCTGACAGAGCTGTCTCCGGCGGAGCTGCGCAAGGTGCGCGACTACGAACGCCGCAACGCGAACCGCAAGACCGTTCTGAACGCCATCGAGTCGAAGCTCGGGTGAACCGGCTCCAGCGCGGCGAGGAGCTCGAGCTCCAGGTCGACGCGCTCGCCCACGGCGGGGCCGGAGTGGCCCGCACCGACGGCTACGTCGTATTCGTCCGCGGAGGCCTGCCGGGCGATCGCGTGCGGGCGCGGGTCACCAAGTCGAAGCGCTCGTTCGCCGAAGCCGACTCGGTGGAGCTGCTCACCCCGAGCCCGGACCGAGTGCCCACCTCGTCGGCGCACCCTGGCGCGCCCTGGCAGGCGCTCTCCTACGAGCGCCAGCTGGCCGAGAAGGAGGCCCAGGTTCGCGACGCGCTCGAGCGCATCGGCGGCTTCGAGGAGCCGCCGGTCGAGCCGATCATGGCCGCCGTGGAGCGTGAGGGCTACCGCAACAAGCTCGAGTACTCGTTCGGCGAGAACGACGAGGGCGAGCTCGTGCTCGGCTTCCATCGTCCCGGGCGCTTCGACGCGATCGACGACGTGAGCGAGGACGTGCTCGCCTCAGAACGCGTCAACGCGCTGCGCGAGTCCGTCAAGGCCTGGTGCCGGACGGAGGGGCTGTCCACGTGGGACCGGCGCGACCAGAGTGGCCTGCTGCGCAACCTGGTGGTGCGCGAGGGACGGCGCACCGGCCAGCTTCAGGCGCGCCTGGTCACCAGCCAGGGCGACTTCCGCATGAAGGAGCTCGCGGCCACGGTGCCCGCCGACTCGGTGCTCTGGACCCGCGCGTCGGGCGTGGCCGAGACCACGCGCGGCGGGGACACGAAGGTGCTCAGGGGAAGCGCGACGCTCGAGGAGGAGCTGAGCGGCCTGCGCTTCCGGATCTCCCCGGACGCCTTCTTCCAGACCAACACCGAGATGGCCGAGCGCCTCTACGGCTCAGCCGCCGAGCTGGCCGGGCTGACCGGCCGCGAGCGCGTGCTGGACCTCTTCTGCGGCATCGGCACGATCGCCCTGACGCTCGCCCTCGACGCCGGCGAGGTCTGGGGCGTCGAGCTGGTGGAGGAGGCGGTGGCCGACGCGATCGAGAACGCGCGGCTCAACAGCATCGACAACGCTCAGTTCTTCGCCGGCGACGTGCGCACGGCGATGCGGCCGCTGCTCGAGCGCTCGGGCCGGCCCGACGTGGTGGTGGTGGACCCGCCGCGCGCCGGGCTGTCCCAGAAGATCGTCCGGCGACTGCTCGAGGCGGAGGCCGACCGCGTGGTCTACGTGTCGTGCAACCCCACCACGCTCGCGCCCAACGCCCGTCAGATGGTCGACGCGGGCTATGTGCTCGAGACGGTCAGGCCGGTGGACATGTTCCCGCAGACGCCGCACATCGAGTGCGTGGCGCTGCTGCGCCGCCGGCCCGCCTGAGAACGCCGCTAGCCGGCCACCGCCTTCGCCTCGCTCGCCACGACGTGCTGCACCGGCAGCCCGGTGGCCGCGCGCGCCTTGCGCGGCAGGTCCACGTGCAGCCACTTCGACATCTTGAGCGGCAGCGTCGAGACGATCAGCTCGTCGTACTCCGTGAAGTTGCACTCGTCGCACACGGCCGCCAGCGGGTCGGCGTCCCCGACCTTGGCGTCGCGCACGTCGAGGCCCTCCTGCCGCAGCTCCGCCACGAACGCCTTCCGGTGCTCCTCCGCCTCGGACTCGCCCGAGTGCATGTCCGCCGCCCAGGCGATGCCATGAGCCGTGGCGGGCACCAGCAGCGTGAACTCGCAGGGCCCGTGCACGGCGCGTGTCCTGAGCGCGTCGAGTAGCTCCGGCGACTCCGCCGTGCGGTTCGCTACGACGAGGATCCTGGCCTTCTCCGCCATCTGAGACCTCCCTCTCGATTCGCAGAGCGAGCGTAGCGCTCCGCGACCGGCCGAGCCGGGTGCTTCCGCTAGTAAGGCGGGAAGTCCTCGTACCAGTCGCCGAGCGAGCGGAACGCGCTCCAGAACTCGCGCTTGACGCGCTCGTCGTCGAGCGAGCCGTCGATGTCCGGCACGTACAGGGCGTCACAGGCGGGCGTGAGGCGCTGAATCGCACCCTCGTCGGGCGCAAGCTCGGCGCCGAGCGGCACGCCGAGCACGTTCAGCTCCTCGAGCGCCTCCTCGCCCATCACCACGACGATGCGCGGCTGCACGATGGCCAGCTCGTCGAGCACGCGGGCGCGGCACTCGGGGGCGGAGAGGTCGGTGTCGCCGACCGGGCACTTGACGAACACCGTGCCGTACACGGTGAGCGGATCGATGCCGAGCCGCTTGAAGCTCTTCATCAGCGCGCCCCCGGCGCGGCCGTAGAACGCCACGCCCTCCTCGACCTCCGACGGCATCGGCGCGAACTTGAGGAGCATGATGTCCGCCTGCGGGTGGCCGGAGCCGAGCACCGGCATCAGGTTCCCGCGCGGGCAGTGGTCGCAGCTCTGGATTGCCCGCGTGAGCTGGTTGAGCTCGCGGATCGCGCGCTCGAGGTACTTCTCCTTGATCTCGTCGTCGGTAGCGGGCACCTGAGGTGGGGCTTTTGACGGCCCGCCCGCCCCTCCTCTTGTGTGCATCATCTCCTGCGTCCCTTCGGACCCTTCGTCTGGATGAATTTGAGGGCCTGCACGTAGAGCAGCGACTGGCGCTTGCGCACGATGTCGGCGTCGCGAAGCGACTCAAGGAACTCCTCGGGACCGTCGAAGTCGCGCATGCGGATCTTCACCGAGCCGAGCCCCTGGGCCACGTGGCTGTCGGATCCCGCGCCGGCCACGATCCGGTACTTGGCGGCGAACCGCGCCGCCTCCTCGTTGAACGCGGAGAACGCCACGCGCGGGTTGAACACCTCGATCGCGTCGATCTCGTCCACCACGGCCAGCAGATGCTCGTAGTCCGGCACCGAGTGCATCCGGTCGAACGGATGCGGCACGTACACGAGCCCGCCCTGGCGCCGGATCTCGGCGATCGTCTCGGCCAGCGTCATGCCCCGCTCGATCTTCTCCTCGATGAAGAGGCCGATCACCTCGCCCTGGTCGGCCGTCTTCACCTCCTCGGCCACGATCACCTTGATCCCGTCGGCGCGCTCCCGTGCCTCGAGGGCGCCCGACACCTCGTTGTGATCGGTGATCGCGATCGCTCCGAGGCCCACCCGCTTGGCGGTCTCCAGCAGGGTGTCCACCGAGGTGGCGCAGTCGGACGAGTGATCGGTGTGCATGTGGAGGTCCACCTCCACGAAGTCGCGCTCGGCCAGGCGCTTGCGCAGCTCGGGTCGCCCGTTGGTGGAGTGGCGGCGCGCGGCGATCTCCGCGTACAGCTCCTCGAAGCGATCGGCCACCCGCGACCACTCGAGCTCCGGGTGGGCGCGCTCGATCCGGGTCGCGAACTCGGCGCGCAGGTCGGGCGCCGAGATCAGGCGCTCGAGCTGCCCGGCCAGGGTGAGGGCGTCGCGCGGCTCGAAGAGCAGGCCGAGCTCGCCCTCGCGCAGGACCTCCTCGTACTGCGGCAGCCGAGCCGCCACGGGCACGGCTCCGCCGGCCAGCGCGCGGAGCACCATCTGGGGGGCCGGCGCCGTGCCGGCCGAAGCGGCCACGGCGATCTGGGCGCGGGCCAGGTGCTGTGCCTCGGACCCGTCGGCCGGGCCCGCGAGCTCCACGCGGTCGCGCAGCCGCCGCGGCAGCGAGACCGCCGGCGCGGTGGCCGGGTCGCGGAGCCAGATCGTGGCTCGCCAGTCGAGCTCGACCGACAGCCTCCGCAGCGCGCGCACGAAGAGCCGCAGCGCGCCGCGCTCCTCCTCGGCCGAGAACACGATCTCCGGCACCCCGTCGCTCTCGGAGTCGGTGCGGTGCAGGAGGTCGGCGCCCGGGTGGATCAGGCGGTAGTCGCCCGGGAAGTAGCGCTCCACGAGCTCGCGGGTGACGGTGAAGCTCGCCGTGCGCCCGTCGAGGCGGCCGAAGAGCAGCTCCACCATGCGCCGGGCCACCTGGGTGGACAGGAAGCGCTCGGTGGCGCCGTGGAAGCTGCCGACGTTGAGCGCCCGCGAGTGGCGCAGCGCGGCCGACGCTGCGCTGGGCGCGAACGGCTCGTGCACGTGCACGAAGTCGAGCTCGGTGCGGTCGAGGAAGTCCTCCAGCGTGCGCGACACGTCCAGCGGCAGCGCCACCGATCCTCCGCGCCGGAACGGAAGGCTCTGCCCCACCGCCACGATCGACACACAGTCCTGCTCGGCGAACACGGCGTCCTGATCCCGGCGCTGCTTCTCGATCCGAGCGCGCCCGTCGCGCACGAGCTCACGGGAGTCGGAGGGCGCCACCACCACCATGCTGTGGCCGCGCGAGCACAGCTCGTCCGAGAGCCGCTCCACGAAGCGGTTGACCTCGTGGTGCTGCTCCCACGGATAGGGGGTCACCTGCGCGATGCGCAGTCGGTCGGTGGCCACGAGCCGCAGGATAAGGGGCCGGGAAAGCACGACGGGCGGCCCGTGGGCCGCCCGTCAGAAGCGCTCAGGTGAGAGGAGGCGCTACGAGGTCGGTTCGACCTTGATGCGCGCCTCGCCGCCCGGAAGCTTCGGCGCTCCCGAGTACTGCGCGATGAAGCGCTCGGTGTCGTCGTGTGCCACCGAGTCCGGCACCTGCACCGGCGGAGACTTCATGAGGTAGGAGCTCGGCTCGTTGAGCGGGCCGCCCACGCCGTGGTTGAGCGCCAGCTTGCAGCAGCGCACGGCGTCGGTCACGATGCCCGCCGAGTTGGGCGAGTCCCAGACCTCGAGCTTGGCCTCGAAGGTGAGCGGCACGTCGCCGAAGGCCTCGCCCTCGAGCCGGATGTGCGCCCACTTGCGATCGGTGAGCCACGGCACGTAGTCCGAGGGGCCGATGTACACGTCGTCGGCCGGCAGCTGCTCGTCGAGCAGTGACGTCACGGCCTGCGTCTTGGAGATCTTCTTGGACTCGAGGCGCTCGCGCTCGAGCATGTTGAAGAAGTCCATGTTGCCGCCCACGTTGAGCTGCGACGTGCGCGCCAGCCGTACGCCGCGGTCCTGGAACAGGCTCGCGAGCGTGCGGTGGAGGATCGTGGCGCCGACCTGCGACTTGATGTCGTCACCGACGATCGGCAGGCCCGCCTTGCGGAAGCGGTTGGCCCAGTAGTTCTCCGAGGCGATGAACACGGGGATGCAGTTCACGAAGCCGCAACCGGCCTCGATGACCTGCTCCACGTACCACTTGGTGGCCTGCTCGGAGCCCACCGGGAGGTAGGAGACGACCACGTCGGTCTTCGTCTCCTTGAGGATCTGGACGATGTCGTCCGTCTCGCCCGGTGCCTTGGTGATGCGCTGCTTCAGGTACTTGCCAAGTCCGTCGTGGGTCATGCCGCGGTAGACGGGCACGTCGAGATGCGGCACGTCCGCGAACTTCATCGTGTTGTTCTGACCCGCCCAGATGGCCTCCGACAGGTCCTTGCCGACCTTGTCGGCATCGATGTCGAACGCGGCGGTGAACTCGATGTCACGCACGTGATAGCCGCCCAGGTCCACGTGCATGAGTCCGGGCACGGCCTGGGTGGGATCGGCGTCCTTGTAGTACTCGACGCCCTGCACGAACGATGAGGCGCAGTTGCCCACGCCCACGATGGCCACGCGCACCTTTTCCGTCTGGTAGCGCGCGCCTCCGTTGGAAGAAATTACGGTTTCGGTCACTGAGCCCTCCTGTACAGCCAAGAAAACGGCCCCGGTCCCGGGGCCCTGCCGATATGAACCCGCCCAAGCCGGACTGGTTACATCTCGCCGGCGGCCCTGACGAGCTGCCGGCGCACATGGAGCACTCGCTGGAGTGTCGTGAAGATCGTCAGCGCCGCCAACACGTAGATGGCGGGCTCCAAGAGGTCCAAGTCTTCCACAATCTCGCCCCCGCCTAACATCAGACCGGCCGAGAGGATCACCACGCGCACCGCTCTGGAGGCGAGTCCGACCTTGCATTCCACGCCCAGGGCCTCGGCGCGCGCACGGGTGTAGCTCACCATGTAGGAGCCCACCACGGCGAGCACCGTCGCGCCCACCACCATGTCGTCGCCCTGCTTGGCGTAGTAGGCCGCCACCGCCGCCAGCACCACGCCCTCCTCGATGCGGTCGAGGGTCGAGTCCAGGAACGCGCCGAACGGCGTGCCCTTGCCAGACATGCGCGAGTAGCGCCCGTCGAGCATGTCCATCACCGACCCGATGATGAAGGCGAAGGCGCCGAGCACGAAGTGCTCCTCGAGGATGAGCACGGCGGCCACCACGTTCAACACGAACCCGGTGAGCGAGATCGCGTTGGGGGTCAGGCGCGACTCGATCAGGCGGTCGCGCGCCAGCGAGCGCAGCTCGCCCGCGCCGTCGCGACTCCCCCGGCGCGTACGGCTACGCGCCGGTCTCGAGCCCAGCTCTTCGGGGCTCACGCGGGAACCTTGACGCGCCGTGTGCGCCAGGCCCAGGCCTCGGGCCGCGCACGGGCGAACGCCTCCGATGCCGCGATGGCGGACACCCCGGCCACCAGCGCGCCCAGCGCCGCGTCCATCCAGAAGTGGTTGGCCGTGACCACCACCACGAAGGTCACGACGACCGGATACACGGCCCAGAGCGCCTTGATCACACGGTTCTTGACCAGGAAGAACGCCGGCACGGCGATCATGAGCGCGAACGCCACGTGCATGCTCGGCACGGCGGCGAACGGGTTGTAGAGAACGTTGGCGCTGCTCGACGCCGAGTCGCCGACGAACGACGCCACCGAGTCGGTGAAGCCCCACTCGGGCATGAAGCGCGGCGGCGCGGTCGGATAGGCCACGTAGCCCGCGAGCGCCAGTCCCATGGCGACCATGAACATGTTGCGAACGAAGTAGAAGGCGTGGTTGCGCGCGATGTACAGCCAGATCAGGAACGTGGTGGTCACGATGAAGTGCGAGTTCACGTACATCCAGTTGGCCCCCGTGAGGATCCAGTCCTGGCTGCGCGCCCATGCCTGCAGCCCGGGCTCGAAGAAGAGCCCGAGCGTGCGCTCGAGGTCCACGAGGTTGCGCGCGTTCTCGAACGCGAGGCCGGCCTGGCCGTCCACGAAGCCGCGCACGAGGCGGTAGGCGTAGTAGGCGCCCGCGAAGAGGGCCAGCTGGCGGAGTGCGTCCACCCAGCCGTTAGGGAGCCAGCGACCGCTCAGACGCCAGACCCTGGCCAGCTGCACGAGCAGCGGATGGGACCGGGGCATGGGCGCCAAGCCTAGTACACGCTCCGGGATGAACCCGGTCAGCCGTCGTCGCAGCGGCGCCCGCGCGAGAACAGGCGCTCAGGAGAGAAGCGCGTGCTCATGTGGACGAAGCCCTGACGGCCGGCGATCACCCGCGTCCAGTTGCCGTACGGCTCGACGCAGGCGCCGGTGGCGAACCAGTAGGGCGTCCAGCGCACGCGCACGATCGCCTCGCCGGGCCGCTTGACGTCCAGCAGCAGCTCGTCCGAGCCCAGCTGCTCGAGCACGATGTTGGAGTCCTTCTGTGGGATGACGAACGGCGTGGGCAGCAGCACCTCGTATACCCGCCAGTCGTCCGAGCGCCAGCGCAGGCGCAGGTAGGGCAGGCCGCGCTCGATCAGCGCGCGCTCGGCGTAGGAGCTCTTGTCCGGCTTCGCGCTGGGCAGGGCCACGTAGCGCACCGCGTTCTCGGCCAGCCAGCTCGCGTAGGTCAGCCGTGTCACCTGGCCGCCGTAGAAGATCGGGTTGCGCCCGGTGTCGAGCTGGCGCAGCCAGCCGCGAGCCAGCGGCGTGCCGAGCGCGATCTCCGCTCCCTCCCAGTGGCTGCGGGTGAAGGGGATCTCGATGCGCCGCTGGTCGGGGAGCGTCGCCAGGTACTGGCGCAGCGGCTCGAAGTAGTCCGACTTCGCGGCCGGGTCCTCGAGGTACTTGATCACGTCGCGGACGGCCGGCGACCACTGCCAGAAGCCGAGGGCGGCGAAGCCGCAGACCAGCGCCGGCAGGACGATCAGGCTCCGCGTCCAGGACTTCCCCCAGATGGCGCAGAGGAGCACGGGCCCGCCGAAGAGCGCGCCCAGGCGCACGGCGTTGCCACCCATCTGCGTGTCCAGGAAGAGCGCCAGCGTGGCGCCGGCGCCGTACAGCGCCGCGCCCCAGCGGAGCGCGCGCTCCTGCTTGGGCAGCACGATCAGACAGGCGATGGCGAACAGCGGGATCGGCAGATAGGCGGTGAACGGGAAGGGCGCCCAGCCGCCCTCCGGGAAGGCCCAGGCGAGGAACACCGGCGGGATGAACGCCGCCGCCGCGATGGCGATCCCCTCGCGCCGCTTCGAGCGGTCGCCGCGGTGGGCGAGCGCGAAGGCCACGCCCGCCATCGCGAGGAACAGCCCGGCCACGGGGCTGCCGAGCGGACAGAGGAGGGCGAACACGATCGCCAGCGCGTAACGGCGCCGCTGGAGGGCGAGCAGGGCGGCCAGCCCGAACGCCACGCCGATCGCGAACGGCAGCCGGCTCGTGAAGAGCAGCGTGGCCGTGGCCACGCCGAACCAGATCGAGCCCCAGCGCGCGCGGTCGGCTCCGAAGTAGCCACGCGCGAGCGGTTCGAAGAGCGCGGCCGAGGCCAGCGCCGCGAGCGCGAGCGCGAGCGGCGGCCCGAGCAGCCAGGCGATCGGCGGCGAGATGATGCTGTAGGCGGGCGTGTGGTGCCCGCCGTACCACTGGCCGTTCCAGATCGTGAAGCCCTCCTGGCCGAACAGGTCGGCCCGGAAGGTGTGCGCGGCAAGGTCGACGGTGCGCGGCTGCCAGACCAGGTAGACGACCGCGAACACCAGCGCGACCAGGACGGGCGCCACGCGCCACCAGTCGATACGCCGCCACCACGACTGCGGGGGCCCGGAGCCGGCCCGGCGCGGGAAGCGGCGGGTGTCGGGCGCGACCTCGCCGGAGTGGCCACGAGGCGGCGCCGTGACTGCGGAGAGCGCGGCCCGGAGCACGACGGTAGAAGGCTAGCCGAGCGGGCGACTCAGAAATGACACCGTGCGCTCAACGAGCTCCGGCCGCTCGAGCCATGTCCAGTGGCCCCCGTCCACGAGCTCGAGCTCGGCCTCACCGCCGAGCGCGTCGGCGTAGGCCTGCCCGAACTCGGCGGGGATGTACGGGTCGCGCGTCGACCACAGCAGGAGCGCGGGGCTCCGCACGCGGTCGAGTCCCTCGCCGGCGCCTGCGAGCACCTCGGAGGAGGCGGAGCGATAGAGCTTCAGGATGGCCCGCTGGGTGCCGTGGTCGAAGCGGCTCCAGGCCTGGTCGGCCAGCTCGGGCGGCAGCTCGCGCCGGAAGGCCCAGCGTGTCGCGGCGCCCATCATCAGCTCGCCCACGAGCGGTCTCCGCCAGCCCCTCGCCACGCGGTGCCAGTGGTAGCCGGGCAGGAACGGCACGGCGCTGAACATGACCAGTCGCTCCACGAGCTCCGGCCGGCGCTGGGCGAGCGCCAGGCCCACCACCCCCCAGTCGTGCATCACGAGCGAGACGCGCTCGAGCCCGAGCGCGTCCACGAAGCTCTCGAGGAAGTCGGCGTAGCCGTCGATCGAGTAGTCGAACTCGGCCGGCTTGGCGGAGTCGCCGAAGCCCGGCAGGTCCGGCGCGATGCCGCCGCCCTGCTCGAGGAACGGGATCCAGTCGAAGGACGCGGTCGGTACGCCGTGGAGATACAGAATGGGCGCCTCGCCCGCCTGGCGCCAGTGCACCTCGAGCTCTCCGACCCGCTCGCGGCGTTCGACGATCTCCACGGCCGCTTTCTTACCAGGCCTTAGCCTTGCGGCCGTGCCCAAGCGCCCCGACCGCCGCCGTCTGATCGCCATCCGCGACCGTCTGCGGCGGGAGTACGGGCGCCCGCGGCTGCACCCCCACCACCGGCCCGTGGACGAGCTCGTGCTCACCGTCCTGTCGCAGAACACCAACGACCGCAACCGCGACGTGGCCTACGGCCGCCTGCGCGAGCGCTTTCCGTCCTGGGAGGGCGTTCGCAGCGCGCCAGTGGCGGACGTCGAGGACGCCATCAGGCCCGGGGGCCTGGCGCCGACCAAGGCTGTGAGGATCGTGCGGATCCTCGACGCCATCGCGGAGGACGACAGGCCGCTCGGCGACGACGCGCTCGACTGGCTGGCTGACGCACCGATCGAGGAGGCGCGCGACTACCTCTGCGCCCTCCCCGGCGTGGGCCGCAAGACAGCGGCCTGCGTGCTGCTCTTCTCGTTCGGCCGCCACGACGTGCCCGTGGACACCCACGTGTTCAGGGTGGGCACGCGGCTCGGGCTGTTCCGGCCCGGGGCTTCCCTGGAGGAGGCCCACGACGAGATGCTGCGTCTCTGCCCCGAGGGGGACGCCTACGAGGTGCACGTGCTCCTCATCCGCCACGGCAGGCGTACCTGCGCCGCACGCGCCCCGCGCTGCTCCGAGTGTCCGCTGCGGCGCATGTGCCCCGAGGGCAGGCGCCGGCTCGCGTCGGGGCCGGCCTCAGCCGATCTTGAGGAGGTCCACAACGAAGATGAGCGTCTCGTTGGGACCGATCGGGCCTGAGCCCTGCGGGCCGTAGGCGAGCTCCGGGGGAATCACCAGCTTGCGCCGGCCGCCCACGCGCATGCCCAGGATGCCTTGGTCCCACCCCGGGATCACCGCGCCCGTGCCCAGCTGGAAGGGATCGAGCGGCACGCCGCGGTCCCAGGAGGCGTCGAACTGCTCGCCCGTGGAGAACGCGATTCCCACGTAGTGCATCGTCACGGTGTCGCCGTTCTGGGCCGCCGGACCCTTGCCCTTGACGATGTCCTCCTTCTGGAGCGTGCTCGGCGGCGACCCGCTCGGCTTCGGGATCTCGGGCTTGACGCTGGTGTCGGTGAGGTCCGCGGCCTCGGTCTCCGTCTCGGGCGCCGGCTGCTCGGCCGTGGGCGTGGCGGCCGAGTCGCCGTCGTCGCCGTCGTCACCGCAGGCGGCGAGGGCCAGCACCGCCAGGAGGGCGGCAAGGACTGCGAGAAGGCGAGGAAGGCGAGGCACGGGCGCGGAGACTAACCACTCCGGCCGGTGCGTGGCGCCGCCTTGGCGCGGCTAAGACGATCTGCCATACTCTCGCTTAGATTTCTTTCAGGTTGAACTGTAAGCGGTAAAGGAGCAATTTCGGATGGGCAAGACGATCGGAATCGATCTGGGCACGACCAACTCGTGCATGGCCGTCCTCGAGGGCGGCGAGCCCACCGTGGTCGAGAACGCCGAGGGCGCGCGCACCACGCCCTCGGTCGTCGCGTTCACGGAGGGTGGTGAGCGCCTCGTCGGCGCCCCGGCCAAGCGGCAGGCGGTGACCAACCCCGAGAACACCGTCTTCTCGATCAAGCGCTTCATGGGTCGCAAGGAGGCGGAGGTCAAGGAGGAGGAGAAGATCGTCCCCTTCGAGGTCGTCTCGGGACCCAACGGGGATGCCCGCGTGAACGCCGGTGGCAAGGAGTACGCCCCGCCGGAGATCAGCGCGATGATCCTCCAGAAGCTGAAGGCCGACGCCGAGGCGTACCTCGGCGAGAGCGTCGACAGCGCGGTGATCACCGTGCCCGCGTACTTCAACGACGACCAGCGCCAGGCCACCAAGGACGCCGGCAAGGTCGCCGGCCTCGACGTCAAGCGGATCATCAACGAGCCGACCGCGGCGTCGCTGGCGTACGGGCTCGACAAGGAGTCCGACCAGACCATCCTCGTGTTCGACCTCGGCGGAGGCACCTTCGACGTGTCGGTGCTCGAGATCGGCGACGGCGTCTTCGAGGTCAAGTCCACCGCCGGTGACAACCACCTCGGCGGCGACAACTTCGACAAGACGATCGTGGACTGGCTCGTGGCCGAGTTCAAGAAGGCGGAGGGCGTGGACCTCTCGCAGGACAAGATGGCCCTCCAGCGCCTCTACCAGGAGGCGGAGAAGGCCAAGACGGAGCTCTCCACCACGCAGGAGACGCAGATCAACCTGCCGTTCATCACGGCGGTGGACTCCGTGCCGAAGCACCTCAACCAGCGGCTCACCCGCTCGAAGCTGAACGAGCTGACGGCGGAGCTGGTCGACCGCGTGGTGGCACCCACCAAGCAGGCGCTCACAGACGCCGGCACCGAGGGTGGCAAGGGCATCGACCACGTGGTTCTCGTGGGCGGCATGACGCGAATGCCCGCGGTGCAGGAGAAGGTCAAGGAGCTCACCGGCAAGGACCCGCACAGGGGTGTGAACCCCGACGAGGTCGTGGCCGTGGGCGCCGCCATCCAGGCGGGCGTGCTCGCCGGCGACGTCAAGGACGTGCTCCTGCTCGACGTGACCCCGCTGACCCTCGGCATCGAGACCAAGGGCGGCGTGATGACGAAGCTGATCGAGCGCAACACCACCATCCCCACCCGGAAGTCGGAGATCTTCTCCACGGCCGAGGACAACCAGCCCAGCGTGGAGGTCCACATCCTCCAGGGCGAGCGGGAGATGGCGACCTACAACAAGTCGCTCGGCAAGTTCCAGCTCACCGGTATCCCGCCGGCCCCGCGGGGCGTGCCCCAGATCGAGGTGTCGTTCGACATCGACGCGAACGGGATCGTCGCGGTGGGTGCCAAGG
The DNA here is from genome assembly GCA_963811055.1 of uncultured Thermoleophilaceae bacterium. GTDB lineage: Bacteria > Actinomycetota > Thermoleophilia > Solirubrobacterales > Thermoleophilaceae > JACVRW01. The sequence goes on along the minus strand of CAWEPQ010000001.1, from coordinate 500,184 downwards.
ACCTCGGCACCGGCAAGGAGCAGAAGATCGAGATCAAGGCCGGCTCCGGCCTGGCCGACGACGAGGTCGAGCGGATGGTCAAGGACGCCGAGGCTCACGCCGAGGACGACCGCGTCCAGCGCGAGCTGGTGGAGGCCCGCAACGTGGCCGAGAACGCCGCTTACCAGGCCGAGCGCCAGCTCGGCGAGATGGGCGACTCGATCGACTCCGGCTCACGCGAGGAGATCGAGGCGGCGATCAAGGACGTGCGCGACAACCTCGAGTCCGAGGACACGGAGCTGCTGCGCCAGAAGACCGACGCCCTCCAGGGCGCGTTCCACAAGGTGTCCGAGGCGATGTACGCCGCGGCCGCCCAGCAGGCCCAGGCGGGCAACGGCGCCGCCGCCGACGGCCCCGAGGCCACGGCCGACGACGAGGAAGAGGTCGTGGACGCCGAGGTGGTCGACGGCGAGGCCAAGGGCTAGCCGATGACGGAGAAGAGGGCAAGCGCGGCGCCGCCGGCCGGCGAGCCGCCCGAGGAGACGGTCACGTCGCGTGACGAGGCGGACGAGCCCGCGGGCGACGAGGACCCGGCCAACGAGGCCGCGGGCGTGAAGGCCGTGGAGGAGGCCGCCGAGGGGAAGGACGATCCCCTGGCGGTCGCCCGCCGCGAGCGCGACGAGTACCTCGATCTGGCCCGTCGCGCCCAGGCGGACTTCGAGAACTACCGCAAGCGCGCCGCTCGCGAAGCGGCCGCGGCCGGCGAGCGTGCCCGCGGAGGGCTCGTTCGCGAGCTGCTCCCGGTGGTGGACAACCTCGAGCGCGCGCTCGGCTCCGCCGGCGACAAGGCGGGAGAGCACCTGGCCGAGGGCGTGGCGCTCGTGCACTCGGAGCTCGTGGCCGTGCTCGAGCGCAACGGCGTGGAGCCGTTCGACCCGGCCGGCGAGCCGTTCGACCCCACGTTCCACGAGGCGCTGTCCACCCGCACGGAGGAGGGCTCCGAGCCGGGCGTGGTGCTGGACGTGGTGGAGAAGGGCTATCGCTCCAACGGGCAGGTGCTCCGGCCGGCCCGCGTGGTGGTGTCGGGGTGAGGCCGCGATGGCGGCGGTGAAGGACCCCTACAAGACGCTCGGCGTCGACCGCAAGGCCTCCGACGAGGAGATCAAGAAGGCCTACCGCAAGCTCGCGCGCCAGTACCACCCCGATCGCAATCCGGGCGACGCCGCGGCCGAGGAGCGCTTCAAGGAGGTGCAGGAGGCCAACTCGATCCTGACCGACCCCGAGAAGCGCCGCTCCTACGACTCCGGCGGTGGCGTGTTCGGCGGCGCGGGCTTCGACCCGAACGCCTTCCGTGGCGGCTTCGGAGGCTTCGGCGACATCCTCTCGGACCTCTTCACCGCTCGAGGCGGCCAGGGACAGCCGCGCCCGGAGCCCGGCCGCGACCTCGAGACGGACGTGCACATCTCCTTCGACCAGGCCATGACCGGGGCCCAGGTGCCCGTCAGCGTTCCACTCTCCGCCCCCTGCGCGACGTGTCGGGGCACCGGCGCCAAGCCGGGAACCTCGCCCGAGGTCTGCAGCCTCTGCCACGGCCGCGGAGTCGAGGCCGAGTCGCAGGGGCTCTTCTCGATCTCGCAGCCGTGCCGGCGCTGCGGAGGCACGGGCACCGAGATCAAGGAGCCCTGCCCGACCTGCAGCGGCAGCGGGCGCACCCGTCAGGTCAAGCGCTACCGGGTGAACATCCCCGCCGGCGTGCGCGACGGAAGCCGGGTGCGACTGGCCGGCAAGGGCGAGGCCGGCCCACGCGGCGGAGCGCAGGGCGACCTCTACGTGATCACACGTGTGGGTGCGTCGGACATCTTCGAGCGCAAGGGCGACAACCTCGAGGTGGAGGTGCCGATCACCATTCCGGAGGCGATCCGCGGCGCCACGATCGAGGTACCCACGCTGGCCGCGAGCAAGCGGATTCGCGTGCCCCCGGGGACCCAGCACGGCACCGTGCAGCGGCTCCGCGGCGAGGGCCCGCCCAAGCTCAACGGGCGCGGACGCGGCGACATCCGCTACCGGCTGGTGGTGGACGTGCCGAGCTCGCTCTCGCGCGAGCAGGCGGAGGTCGTGGACGAGCTGGCCACCGTGATGGACGGCAACCCGCGCGCGCGGCTCCTGTCGGGGCGGGGTGAGTAGGTGGCCGTCGGCGATCCGGATCAGGTGCGCGGCGTCTACATGATCTCGGTGGCGGCCGAGCTGGCCGGCATGCACCCGCAGACGCTCCGGATCTACGAGTCGCGCGGGCTGATCACGCCCAAGCGCTCGCCCAAGAACACGCGGCTCTACTCGCAGGAGGACGTGCGCCGGCTGAAGCGCATCCAGGAGCTGACCGGGTGAGCTGGGCATGAACCTCGCGGGCGTGGAGAAGGTGTTCGAGCTCGAGACCGAGCTGGAGCGGATGCAGCGGCGCGTGCGCAACCTGGAGCGGCACGCCGAGCGCGTCGAGCGCGAGCTCCGTGGGGAGATCGAGCGCGTCCGGCGCTCCTTCAAGCGCGAGCTCGTGCTGTACGAGCCGCCGCCGGCCCAGGCGCTCACGTCGTCCGGGCACCGCGTGCGCACGGTGCGCGTGCCAGTGCGCAGACCCGAGCGCTGAGCCAACGACGCACCTGCGCGGGCCGCACGACGACGCCTCCAGGGTGTACAAACCCGCGATGGCCCGGCAGGCGGAGGCGACCGCGGACGGAGTGGCGGTCCGGCTCGCCGCAGTTCGGAAGCTCTACGGCGACGTGGTGGCGGTCGACCACGTGGAGCTCTCCATCGAGACCGACGAGTTCTTCACGCTGCTCGGCCCCTCGGGATCCGGCAAGACCACCTGCCTGCGGATGATCGCCGGGCTTCGAGCGTCCGGACGAGGGTGCGGTGGAGCTGCGCGGGCGCGACGTGACCGACGTGCCGCCGTTCGAGCGTGACGTGAACACCGTCTTCCAGGACTACGCGCTGTTCCCGCACATGTCGGTGGGCGAGAACGTGGAGTACGGGCTGCGCATCAAGAAGGTGTCCAAGGAGGAGCGCGGCCGGCGCACCGCCGAGGCGCTGGAGCTCGTCAGGCTCGAGGGCTACGAGGGCCGGCGCACCACGCAGCTCTCGGGCGGGCAGCGCCAGCGCGTGGCACTCGCCCGCGCGCTCGTCAACCGCCCGCGCGGTGCTGCTGCTCGACGAGCCGCTCGGCGCGCTCGACCTGAAGCTGCGCCAGCAGATGCAGCACGAGCTGCGCACGATCCAGAGCGAGGTTGGGATCACCTTCATCTACGTGACGCACGACCAGGAGGAGGCGCTGACGATGAGCGACCGCATGGCCGTGTTCAACGACGGCCGGGTCGAGCAGGTGGGCGCTCCCGCCGACGTGTACGAGCGGCCGGCCAACGAGTTCGTGGCCGGCTTCGTGGGCGTGTCGAACATCGTGGAGCGGGATGGCCGGCGGGTGACGATCCGGCCCGAGAAGGTGCGGATCCTCGACACGCTCGAGCACGCCGGCCAGTTCGAGGTGGAGGAGGGACGGATCCGCGACGTGTCGTACGCGGGGATGATCACTCGCTTCGTGGTGGAGCTCGACCGGGGCGGGGAGCTCCAGGTCGTGCGTCAGAACCTCGAGATGTCCTCCGCGGAGGCGCTCGAGCAGAGGGGACGTCGTGTGCGAGTCGGCTGGGCCGGCGAGCACGCATACGCCATCCCCGAGAAAGAAACAGAAACAACCGAGGAGGGGGCACTGTGAGGAAGAGCATCGGGGCGCAGCCGGCCGAGCCGGCTACTTCCGCAAGACGATGGAGGTGGTGGACCGTGCTGGCAGCGGTCACCCTGGCGCTGGCGGCATTGACCGCGGCCGGCTGTGGCGATGACGACGACGGGGGCGACGGCGGCAGCGCCGACTCCGGCTCCGAGGCGCCGACGAAGCTCGGGAAGAGCGAGGGCGAGGTGAACCTGATCGCATGGGCCGGCTACGTGGAGGACGGCTCGACCGACCCGAAGGTCGACTGGGTCACGGACTTCGAGAAGGAGACCGGCTGCAACGTCAACGTGAAGATCGGCAACACCTCGGACGAGATGGTCACGCTGATGCGCACCGGCAAGTACGACGGTGTGTCCGCTTCCGGTGACGCGACCCTGCGGCTGATCGCCGGCGGCGACGTGGACCCGGTGAACACCGACCTGATTCCCAACTACAAGGACGTCTTCCCCGCGCTGAAGGACCAGCCTCACAACACGGTGGACGGCGTGAACTACGGCGTGGCTCACGGCCGCGGCGCCAACCTCCTCATGTTCAACAAGGACGTGGTCAAGCCGGCTCCGGACACCTGGGGTGTGGTGCTCGACCCGGCCCAGAGCGAGAAGTACAAGGGCAAGGTCACGGCTTACGACAACCCGATCTACATCGCTGACGCGGCGCTGTACCTGAAGGCCACGCAGCCGGACCTCGGGATCGAGAACGTCTACGAGCTGGACGACAAGCAGTTCACGGCCGCGGTCGACCTGCTCAAGGAGCAGCGCGACAAGATCGGCGAGTACTGGTCCGACTACACCAAGGAGCAGGCCGCCTTCACGTCGGGCGACTCCGTGGTCGGCACCACCTGGCAGGTGATCGCCAACCTGGTGGAGGGCGACAAGAAGTCGCCGCCGATCGACGCCGTGCTCCCCAAGGAGGGGGCCACAGGATGGTCGGACACGTGGATGGTCTCCTCGGAGGCCGAAGCACCCCAACTGCATGTATCGCTGGATGGACCACATCATCAGTCCGAAGGCGAACGCGCAGGTGGCCGAGTGGTTCGGAGAAGCCCCGTCGAACGCGAAGTCGTGTGCGGAGACCGCGGTGAAGAACCACTGCGAGATCTTCCATGCGGACGACGAGGCCTACTTCGACCAGGTCGCCTACTGGACCACGCCGACGAAGGACTGCGGCGACGACCGCGGGAGACACCTGCAAGGACTACTCGGAATGGGTCAAGGCCTGGACCGAGATCAAGGGCTGAGAACCGTCTCGACCCCCTAAGTGGAAGCAGCAAGCGCCAGCGTCAGGAAGCCGGTGGGCCGCAGGCTCGCCGGCTTCCTGTGGCGCCATCCGCGCGCCCAGCTCGGGCTCCTCCTGTCCGGCCCGATCGGCTGGCTGGTGGTGGCCTATCTGGGCTCGCTCGCTGTGCTGTTCGTGGCGTCGCTGTGGCAGCTCGACACCTTCAGCGGCGAGATCGTCCACAAGACGGGCTTCCAGAACTTCCAGGAGCTGGCGGAGACGCCGGTCTACAGGAAGATCGTCGGCCGTACGGTTGCGATCGCCGCCGCCGTGACGGTCACGGACGCGCTGCTCGCGTTCCCGATCGCCTTCTACATGGCCAAGGTGGCCACGCCGAAGGTGCGGGCCATGCTCGTGGTGGCGGTGCTCATGCCGCTCTGGTCGAGCTACCTGGTGAAGGTCTACTCGTGGCGGATCATGCTCCAGGAGTCCGGGATCGTGAACTGGGCGCTCGATCCATTCGGACTGCACGGCCCGGGCTTCGGCAACGTGGCCACCTGGCTGGTGTTCTCGTACCTGTGGCTGCCCTTCATGGTCCTGCCGATCTACGCCGGGCTCGAGCGCATCCCCAACTCGATGCTCGACGCGTCCGGCGATCTCGGCGGCCGGCCCTGGCTCACGTTCCGGCGGGTGGTCCTGCCGCTCGCCCTGCCGGCCGTGGTGGCGGGCTCGATCTTCACCTTCTCGCTCACGCTCGGCGACTACATCACGCCCACGCTGGTCTCGAGCACGCAGTTCATCGGCAACGTCGTCTACGCCAACGTGGGCATCGCCAACAACCTGCCGCTGGCGGCCGCGTTCGCGACGGTGCCGGTGGCGATCATGATCGTGTACCTCCTGATCGCGCGCCGGCTGGGCGCGTTCGAGTCGCTCTGACCATGCACATCTCGAACGGCACGCGCTGGCTGCTCCGGATCGGCACCGCGATCACGCTTGCGTTCATCTACGTCCCGCTGCTCGTGATCGCGATCTACGCGTTCAACGACTCGCGCTCGCAGAGCTGGCCGATCGACGGCCTCACGCTCGAGTGGTTCTCCAAGGCCTTCGACAACCCCGGCGTGCGCGACGCGCTGGTCACGTCGCTCAAGGCCGGGCTGGGGGCGACCGCGATCGCGCTCGTGCTCGGCACGTGCGCCGCGCTGGCGGTGGCGCGCTACCGGTTCTTCGGGCGCGAGACGATCTCGTTCCTCGTGATCCTCCCGCTCGCCCTGCCGGGGATCGTGACCGGCATGGCGCTGAACGCGACCTTCACGCAGGTGCTGAACGTGGACCTCACGCTGTTCACGGTGATCGTGGGACACGCCACCTTCTGCATCGTCGTGGTCTACAACAACGCGCTCGCGCGGCTGCGACGAACGGGCACGTCACTCGAGGAGGCGTCGCAGGACCTGGGCGCCGACGGCTGGCAGACCTTCCGCCACATCACGCTGCCGTCTTTGAGGTCGGCCCTGCTGGCAGGCGCGCTCCTGGCGTTCGCGCTCTCGTTCGACGAGATCATCGTGACCACGTTCACCGCGGGCTCGGACCAGACGCTGCCGATCTGGATCTTCAGCAACTACTCGCGGCCCAACCAGCTGCCGGTGGTCAACGTGGTGGGCCTGATGCTGATCCTGCTGTCGATCATCCCGGTGTACCTGGCCAACAAGCTGACTCAGGACCCTGCCGGCACGTCGGGCGGGGCTCCGGCGGCAGCGGCCGTCGCGCGCTAGGGCGCCTGGCGGCGGCCTACGGCCGCGAGCCCGGACAGCACGGCGCCGACCAGCGGCCGCGGACCGGCCGCGATGCGGATCACGTCGTCGTACTCGGTGAGCAGCGCGGCCAGCCGGGTGGGGCTCGAGATGCCGGCACGTCCAGGCGGGTGGCGCCTGCCGAGCCTGTCGATCGCCTTCCACCAGTCGAGCGTCCGCCCGCCGGACGGGTCTGCCAGACGGCGCGCGTGAGGTCGTCGGACGAGTTCCACATCTTGTGGACCGCGCCGCGCGGGACCTCGAGCGTGTCGCCCGGGTCGAGGGTTCGCTCCTTGCCGTCCACCACGGCCGTGAGCTCGTCCCTCCAGAACCTCGAAGCGCTCGTCCTGGCCGGGGTGGAAGTGGGGCGGGGGCGCCGAGCCGTGGGCGTCCCACGAGCCCTCGACCTCGAGCAGATCGGGGGAGTGGCCGAGCACCGTCACGGATTCGTGGGGCGTGAGGTGGTAGATCTCGGCCACGGGGCGGATCATAACGCTCGATCCACCCCTGGTCACGGGCGCAGATCTTCTATACACTGACTTAGGTTTTATGCAAGCAGATCGCTTCACCATCAAGTCTCAGGAGGCCCTTGCCGCCGCTCAGCGGCTGGCCGGCGCGCGCGCCAACCCCGAGGTTGCTCCGCACCACCTCCTGGTCGCGCTGCTCGAGCAGGAGGGCGGCATCGTGGTGCCGGTCCTGCGGCGCGCGGGGTCGGACCCCGAGCGCGTGCGCAAGCTCGCGAACGAGGCGCTCGACGGCCTGCCCAAGGTCACCGGCGACGCCGCCGCGCCCGCCCGCCCTCGGCAGCGACCTGATCGACCTGCTGAAGCACGCCGACGACGAGGCGCGCGGGATGGGCGACGAGTACGTGTCCACCGAGCATCTGCTGCTGGCTCTGGCGGGCAGCCCGAAGGTGGACACCGGCGCCTCGCGCGACCAGCTGGCCCAGGCCGTCCAGCGAGGTGCGCGGGCCGCACCGCGTGACCGACCAGAGCCCGGAGGAGCGCTACCAGGCGCTCGAGCGCTTCGGCCGCGACCTCACCGAGGCCGCCCAGCAGGGCAAGCTCGACCCGGTGATCGGCCGCGACGAGGAGGTCCGGCGCGTGATCCAGGTGCTGTCGCGGCGCACCAAGAACAACCCGGTCCTGATCGGCGAGCCGGGCGTGGGCAAGACCGCCATCGTCGAGGGGCTCGCCCAGCGGATCGTGTCCGGCGACGTGCCGGAGTCGCTCCGCGACAGGCGCGTGATCGCGCTCGACATCGGCGCCCTGATCGCCGGCTCCAAGTACCGGGGCGAGTTCGAGGACCGGCTGAAGGCCGTGCTCAAGGAGATCGCCGACGCCCAGGGCCAGGTGATCCTGTTCATGGACGAGCTGCACACGATCGTCGGGGCCGGCGCGGCCGAGGGCGCCGTGGACGCGGCCAACCTGCTCAAGCCGATGCTCGCGCGCGGCGAGCTGCGCGCGGTCGGCGCCACCACCCTCGACGAGTACCGCAAGCACATCGAGAAGGACGCCGCGCTCGAGCGGCGCTTCCAGCCGGTGACCGTGGGCGAGCCCTCCGTGGAGGACACGATCGCGATCCTGCGCGGACTCAAGGAGCGCTACGAGGTGCACCACGGCGTGCGCATCCAGGACGCGGCGATCATCGCGGCGGCCACGCTCTCCCAGCGCTACATCGCGGACCGCTTCCTACCGGACAAGGCGATCGACCTGATCGACGAGGCGGCCTCCGGGCTGCGCATCGAGATCGACTCGATGCCCACCGAGATCGACACGGTGGAGCGGCGGATCCAGCAGCTCGAGATCGAGCACCAGGCGCTCAAGAAGGAAAAGGACGAGGCCTCGGTGGCGCGCCGCGAGGCGATCGAGCGCGAGCTGGCCGACCTGCGCGAGCGCTCCAGCGTGATGAAGGCCCACTGGCAGGGCGAGAAGGAGGCCATCGAGGCCATCCGCGACGCGAAGGAGCGGCTCGAGCAGGCGCACCGCGAGGCCGAGCGCGCCGAGCGCGACGCCGACCTTCAGCGGGCCGCCGAGCTGCGCTACGGGGAGATTGCCCGAGCTGGAGCAGCTCATGAAGGACCAGGAGGCGCGCCTGCGCGAGCTCCAGTCGGACACCACCTTCCTGAAGGAGGAGGTGGACGACGAGGACGTGGGCAAGATCGTGGCCCGCTGGACGGGCATCCCCGTGTCGCGACTGATGGAGGGCGAGGTCGAGAAGCTGATCCACATGGAGGACCGCCTGCACGAGCGGGTGGTCGGGCAGGCGGAGGCCGTGGAGGCCGTGTCGAGCGCGCTGCGGCGCTCGCGCGCCGGCCTGCAGGACCCCGACCGGCCGATCGGCACCTTCCTGTTCATCGGGCCCACCGGCGTCGGCAAGACCGAGCTGGCCAGGGCGCTCGCCGAGTTCATGTTCGACTCCGAGCAGGCGATGATCCGCATCGACATGTCCGAGTACATGGAGAAGCACTCCGTGTCGCGTCTCGTGGGCGCGCCGCCCGGCTACGTCGGCTACGACGAGGGCGGCCAGCTGACCGAGGCCGTGCGCCGGCGCCCCTACTCGGTGGTGCTGCTCGACGAGATCGAGAAGGCCCACTCGGACGTCTACAACGTCCTGCTCCAGCTGATGGACGACGGCCGCCTCACCGACGGCCAGGGCCGCACGGTGGACTTCAAGAACACGGTGGTGATCATGACCTCGAACGTGGCCGGCGGGCTCGAGGGGGTCCAGGCCACCTTCAAGCCGGAGTTCGTCAACCGGCTGGACGAGATCGTCGAGTTCCGCCAGCTCACGCGCGAGGAGCTCGGGCGGATCGTGGAGCTCCAGGTGGCCGGCGCTCGCCCAGCGGGTGCGCGAGCGGGGCGTGGAGATCGAGCTGACCGAGGACGCGCGGACGCTGCTCGGCAACCTCGGCTACGACCCGACCTACGGCGCCCGGCCCCTCAAGCGGGTGATCCAGAAGCGGCTCGTGGACAAGCTGGCGCTGAAGCTGCTCGAGGGCGAGTTCGCGCCGGGCGACCGGGTGAAGGTGGATGCGGCGGACGGCGAGCTCGTGTTCGAGACGGTCGGAGCGGCCGCCGAGCCCGTGGCGGCGGGCACCTAGCCGCGCCGATGGGACGGCGATCCCGCAGGCGCCGTCGCGACACCGACGAGCCCGCCGCGGCCGCGGGCCCCACCTCCGGGTACGACCTGGGAGAGGCCGGCACGATCACGCTGCGCGACCAGCTCTCGGCGGGCACGCTCGGCAAGCTGGCCGACCTCGACGCGCGCCCGGCGGCGAGCTCCGAGGACCGCTGGCAGCGGCGCGTGGAGTTCCTCTTCGAGCGCCTGGTGGTGCGCTGGGAGATCGCGGGCCTGCCGCTCGAGGGCCAGCGCGAGCTGCTCGGCCGCTTCCGGCTGGCGGGCGCCGACGAGCGGCGCGCGGTCACGCGCGTGCTCGAGGAGCACCTGCGCGAGCGGCACCCGGAAGTGGACCTCTAGCGCGGCCGGCGCTGCTCGAGCGTGACCGGCGCGGCGTATAGGAACTTGACGGGCCGGTCCGATTGGTAGCGCCTGAAGGTGTCGAACTGGACGGTGTAGTCGCCCAGCGGAGCGTGCTTCGAGAACAGGCGCTTGCGCACCAGGAGCTTCCCGCAGCGCCCCTTGAGCCGCCCGATCCGGAGGTTGCGCGCCTTCTGCTTGCTCAGGCGCTTGCCGTCGGGGTCGGCGGTGCGCACGATGTGCGCGTACAGCACCGGGCCCGTGGCGAAGCCCTTGGCGCCGATGCGCGCCCGGAGGCCCACGTCGAGGTCGGCGGGCCTGATGTTCACGATCGGCGCGATCACGAGCATCCGCCGGATGGCCTTGACCGTCGGGTCGGTCACGTCGGTGGCCGTGTAGGTCCGGTCGGCCTTGCCGGATCTGAGGAAGAGCGTGAGCTCCCCGATGAAGTCGCCCGTGGGGTTGGAGTTCAGGAGCGGGTCGAGCGTCGTGCCGTCGCGGGCGACGCTGACCTTGCCGTTCGGGGAGAAGCCGGACCCGGACAGCTTGACGGTCTCGCCGGAGCTGTGGCAGCTGCGCTTGGGCTCCACCGTCATCGTGGCCGCCGAAGCCGTGGAGGCTCCGGTGAGACATGCCGCCAGCAGGGCGGCGAGGCACAGCTTCATCTGAGTGCTCCTGACTCGCATCGGCCCAGCGAGGCTAGCGACCGGCGTTGCGGCGCATCCCCGTACCAGGCTACATTCCGGGCGTCGGACATCTAACGAAAGGAACACAGTGCCGACCTTCGTGATGCTGAGCACCCTCACGCCCGAGGGCGTGCAGACGCTGAAGAGCAATCCTCAGCGCATCCGCGAGGTGAACAAGGAGATCGAGCAGCTCGGCGTGACCGTCACGGCACAGTGGGCGGTGCTCGGCCGCTTCGACTTCGTGAACGTGGTGGAGGCTCCCGACGAGCAGACCGTCGCGCGCGTGTCCATGGAGCTCGGCTCACGCGGCACGAGCCACTACGAGACGCTCACCGCCATCCCCATCGACGACTTCATAGCGGCGCTCTAGCGGTGCCCTCGCGCATCCTCGTAGTCGGCGGAGGCGGTCGCGAGCACGCGCTCGTGCGCACGCTGCTCCGCAGCCCACAGCGCCCGCGGCTGGCCTGCGCCCCGGGCAACGCCGGGATCGCCCGCGACGGCGTCGAGTGCCTGGCCGTGCCCGCCGACGACGTGCCCGGGCTGGTGCGGGCGGCGCAGGAGTGGGCGCGCGGACCTCGTGGTGGTGGGCCCGGAGGTCCCGCTCGTGGCGCGGGCTCGTGGACCGCCTGGAAGAGGCCGGCATCAGGGCCTTCGGCCCGTCGGCGGCCGCGGCGCGCATCGAGGGATCCAAGACCTACGCCAAGGACCTGATGCGCGACTGCGGCGTGCCCACGGCGGGGCACGTGGTGTTCCGCGACCGCGAGGAGGCGGTGGCGCACCTGGCCTGCGCCTCCTACCCCGCGGTGCTCAAGGCCGACGTGCTGGCGGCGGGCAAGGGAGTGATCATCGCGCCGGACGAGCGCGAGGCGCGCGAGGCGCTCGACGTGTTCTTCGCCGAGAAGCGCTTCGGGGACACCGAGGTGGTGCTCGAGGAGTTCCTCGACGGAGAGGAGCTGTCCCTGCTCGCGCTCTGCGACGGCGAGCGCGCCGTGCCGCTGGCGCCGGCACAGGACTACAAGCGCGCGCTCGACGGCGACGCCGGCCCGAACACCGGCGGCATGGGGAGCTACTCGCCCGTGCCGGGCTTCGACCGCGAGGCGGCCGAGGAGCTCGTGCGACTCGCGCACCAGCCGATCGTCGACGAGCTGCGTCGCCGCGGAACGCCTTACCACGGCATCCTCTACGCGGGACTCATGATGACCTCCGACGGCCCGCGCGTGCTCGAGTTCAACTGCCGCTTCGGCGATCCCGAGACGCAGGCGGTGCTCCCGCGGCTGCGCAGCGACCTGGTGGAGCTGCTCGAGGCGGCCGTCACGCCCGGCGGCCTGGCGGGCGTGGAGCCGGAGTGGTCGCACGGACTGGGCCGTGACGGTGGTGCTCGCCGCCGGCGGCTATCCGGGCCCCTACTCGACGGGCGACGAGATCACCGGCCTCGACGGGCTCGACGCGGACGTGTTCCACGCCGGGACGGCCGGCGGGGACGGCGCGATCGTGACCGCCGGCGGCCGCGTGCTCAACGTGACCGGGCTGGGCGCGACCGCCGCCGAGGCACGCGACCGCGCCTACGAGGCGGCCGGGCGGATCCGGTTCGACGGCAAGCAGATGCGAACCGACATAGCCGCCCGCGCGGTGGAAGGAGCGCGCGTATGACACTCGCAGGAGGAGATGGCCCCCGTGACGCAGACCGAGGTCGAGCACCAGTTCGACGAGCTGGACGTGGACGCCCCGCGCGTGGGGATCGTGATGGGCTCGAAGAGCGACATGCCGGTGATGGAGAAGGCCGGCGCCGAGCTCGAGGCGCGCGGCGTCCGCTTCGAGATCCGCGTGATGAGCGCCCACCGCGACCCGGACACCGTGGCGGACTACGCGAAGAACGCGAAGTTCCGCGGGCTGCGGGTGATCATCGCCGGCGCCGGGCTGGCCGCCGCGCTGCCGGGTGTGGTGGCGGCGCACACCGAGCTGCCCGTGATCGGCGTGCCGCTCACCTCGAAGACCTCCGTGGCCGGCGGGCCTCGACGCGCTGCTGGCCATCGCGCAGATGCCGCCGGGCGTGCCGGTGGCGTGCGTGGGCGTGGACAACGCGCGCAACGCCGCGGTGCTGGCGGCGCGGATCCTGGACGCCTGAGCCGCACCGGTGATCGACCGCTACACGCGCCCCGAGCTGCGGCCGGTCTGGTCCGACGCAGCGGAAGCTCGAGACCTGGCTCGCGGTCGAGCTGGCCGTGGTGGACGCTCTGGCCGAGGCGGGCGTGGTGCCGGCGGAGGACGCCGCGGCCGTGCGCGAGCGCGCCTCCTTCACGCGTGGAGGCGGTGCTCGAGCGCGAGAAGGTCACCGACCACGACGTGGCCGCGTTCGTGGACGTGGTGGCCGAGTCGGTGGGCGAGGCCGGCCGCTGGGTGCACCACGGCCTCACCTCCTCGGACGTGCTCGACACCGCTCTGGGCCTTCAGCTCTCCCAGGCGGGGCTCGTGCTGGTGTCGGGCGCCGCGCGACTACCGCGACGCGCTGATTCGCAGGGCGCGCGAGCACGTGGACACGCTCTGCGTGGGCCGCACGCACGGCGTGCACGCCGAGCCCACGACGTTCGGGGTCAAGCTCGCCGGATTCGCGTTCGAGGCCGATCGCAACCTGCGCCGCCTCGAGCGCGCGGTACGGGACGTGTCCGTGGGAGCGCTCTCCGGCGCGGTGGGCACCTACTCGGCCAACGGCCCCGAGGTGGAGGCCGCCGTGCTCGAGCGGCTCGGCCTCGCGCGCGAGGAGGTGTCCACGCAGGTGGTGCCGCGCGACCGCCATGCGGAGCTGCTCAGCGCGATCGCCCTCGCGGGCGCCGGGCTGGAGCGCTTCGCCACCGAGGTGCGCCACCTGCAGCGCACGGAGGTGCGCGAGGTGGAGGAGCCGTTCCGCGCCGGCGCGCAGAAGGGCTCGTCGGCGATGCCGCACAAGCGCAACCCGATCGTGAGCGAGCGCATCACCGGGATCGCCCGGCTGCTGCGCGGGTACGCGCAGGCCGGGCTCGAGGACGTGGCGCTCTGGCACGAGCGCGACATCTCGCACTCCTCGGTGGAGCGCGTGGCCCTCCCGGACGCCACCGCGCTGCTCGACTACGCCCAGCACCTGGCCATCCGGGTGGTGGACGGGCATGGTCGTGGACGAGGAGCGGATGCGGGCCAACCTCGAGCTCACGCACGGGGCGCTCTACTCGCAGCGGGCGCTGCTCGCCCTGGTGGAGGCGGGCCGCTCCCGCGACGACGCCTACCGGGTGGTGCAGGAGGCCGCGCAGCGGGCCTACCGCGAGGGCGTGCACCTTCGCGAGCTGCTGGCCGAGACCGCGCCGGAGCTCGACCTCGACGCGGTCTTCGACGCCGGGCGATTTCGTGCGCAACGCACGGGCAGATCGTCGCGCGACTCGACGCATCTCGACGTCGAGTAGCACAAGCGTCGCTTGTGGGACATGGCCGGCGGGCTCGCGCGGGCCTAGCGTCCGCGTGAGATGGCGCTCCTGCTCGGCTTCCTCGGCGTGCTCGGCTTCTCTTCTCGCTGCCCGCCACGCGCTGGCCGTCGAGGACCTCGACGCCGCGTTCGTGGGCCTCGGCCGCGCGGTGGTCGCGGGCGCTGCTCGCCGCGCCTGGCTCGCGCTGCCGCGCCAGCCGCTGCCGTCGCGCGACAGCGCCGCCGGCTCGGCGCTGGTGGCGCTCGGCGTGGTGCTCGGCTTCCCGCTGCTCACCGCGCTCGCGCTGCGCGACCTGCCCGCCGCGCACGGGGCGGTGATCGTCGGGCTGCTGCCCGCGGCCACCGCGGTGGCGGCCGTGGTCGGGGCCGGCGAGCGCCCCTCGCGCGGCTTCTGGGCTCGCGGGCGTGGCCGGCCTGGTGGCCGCGCTCGGCCTTCGCCGCCGCGCAGGGCGCGGGCGCGCCTCAGGCGCGGCGACCTGCTGCTGCTCGCGGCCGTGGCCCTCGGCGCGCTGGGCTACGCCGAGGGCGCCGCGCTCGCACGCGACCTCGGCGGCTGGCAGACGATCTGCTGGGCGCTCGTGCTCTCGCTGCCGCTCACCGTGGCGGTCCGCGCTCGCGGCGGCGCGCGGCCGACGGCGGGCTGAGCGGCGGCGCCGGACGCCTGGCTGGGCTTCGCCTACGTGGCGCTCGTGAGCATGTTCCTCGGCTTCTTCGCCTGGTACGCGGGCCTGGCGCGCGGCGGCGTGGCGAAGATCGGCCAGGTCCAGCTCGCCCAGCCGCTGCTCACGCTCGTGCTGGTCGGCGCTCGCTGCTGGGCGAGCACGTGGGCGCGCTCACGCTGCTCGCCGCGGTGGCGGTGCTGGCCTGCGTGGTGCTCATCCAGCGCACGCGCGTGGACGACGTGGCCGCTACCGAGGCCCCGAGACGTGACGGTCGGGACGCCGCTGTTAGCCTCGGACGCGTGAGCGAAGCCGCCGCTCTCGGGCCTCGAACTGCTCGCCCAGGGCAAGGTCCGCGACATCTACGCCGTCGGCGACGACCGCCTGCTGCTGGTCGCCTCCGACCGCATCTCCACCTACGACGTGGTGCACCCCACGCCGATCCCCGACAAGGGCAAGGTGCTCACCGGGCTGTCGGCCTTCTGGTTCGACCGCACCGGCAGCATCGTGCCCCAACCACCTCGTCTCCTACACCGACGTGCCCGACGAGGTCCGCGGCCGCGGCGATGCTGGTCGAGCGGCTCGAGATGGTGCCGGTGGAGTGCGTCGTGCGCGGCTACATCACGGGCTCGGGCTGGAAGGACTACCAGGCCACCGGCGCGGTCTGCGGGATCGAGCTGCCCGGCGGGCCTGCAGGAGTCCGAGCAGCTGCCCGAGCCGATCTTCACGCCCGCCACCAAGGCCGAGGTGGGCGACCACGACGAGAACGTGGACTTCGACCGCGCCGCCGAGATCGTCGGCGACCGCGCGCTGCTCGAGGAGCTGCGGCGCCTGTCGATCGAGCTCTACGAGCTCGGCGCCGCGCACGCGCGCGAGCGCGGGATCATCCTGGCCGACACCAAGTTCGAGTTCGGCCGCCGCGCCGACGGCACGATCGTGCTCGGCGACGAGGTGCTCACCCCCGACTCGTCGCGCTTCTGGCCCGCCGACGGCTACGAGCCGGGCCGCGGCCAGCCGAGCTTCGACAAGCAGTACGTGCGCGACTGGGCCGCCGGGCTCGGGCTGGGACAAGTCGCCGCCCGCGCCGCGCGCTGCCCGACGACGTGGTCGAGGGCACGCGCGCGCGCTACGTGGACGCCTACGAGCGCATCACCGGCGAGCCGTTCGCCGCCTGGCTCGAGCGCTGCGGGCGGCGTGAAGGCCGCGGGTGCTGATCCGGCCGAAGGAGGGCATCCTCGACCCCCAGGGCCAGGCCGTGGAGCGCGCGCTGCCCGCGCTCGGCTTCGAGGGCGTGGCGAACGTGCGCGTCGGCCGGCTGGTCGAGCTCGAGGTGGAGGACGCCGTCGCAGGCTGCAGGAGATGTGCGAGCGCCTGCTGGCCAACCCGCTGATCGAGGACTACGAGGTGCAGTCGGAGGACGTGGCCGAGTGAAGTTCGGCGTCGTCCGCTTCCCGGGCAGCTGCGACGAGGTCGACGCGCTGCATGGCCTGCCGCCGCTTCGCCGACGCCGAGCTGCTCTGGCACGGCGACCGCGACCTCGACGGCGTCGACGCCGTGGTCGTCCCCGGCGGCTTCTCCTACGGCGACTACCTGCGCGTGGGCGCGATCGCGCGCTTCTCGCCGGTGATGGAGGCGGTCACCGAGTTCGCGCGCGAGGGCGGGCCGGTGCTCGGCATCTGCAACGGCTTCCAGGTGCTGTGCGAGGCGGGGCTGCTGCCCGGCGCGCTGCTGCCCAACGACGGCGCTGCGCTTCGTCTGCCGCCAGGTGGACGTGGAGGTGGTGAACGCCGACACGCCCTTCACGCGCGCGTGCGCCGCGGGCGAGCCGCTCTCGATCCCGGTCAAGCACACGACCGGGCCGCTACTACGCGCCGGAAGAGGCGCTCGACGAGCTGGACGCACACGGCCAGGTCATCCTCCGCTACGCCGAGGGCCACAACCCCAACGGCTCGCTCGCGCGACATCGCCGGGGTGTGCAACCGGCGACGGCAACGTGATGGGCCTGATGCCGCACCCCGAGCACGCGGTCGACCCGCTCACCGGCTCCGCCGACGGCGGCGTGCTGTTCGAGTCGCTCGCGGCGCACGTCGACGAGCTGGTCGCCGCGCGCGTGAGCACGGCGCGCCGCCGCCCGCACCGCGAGCTCGGGCTCACCGACGCCGAGTACGACCTGATCGTCGAGAAGCTGGGCCGCGAGCCCAACGGCGCTCGAGCTGGCCGTGTTCTCGCTGATGTGGTCCGAGCACTGCGCCTACAAGCACTCGAAGAAGCTGCTGCGCCGGCTGCCCACCGAGGGGCCGCACCTGCTCATGGGCCCGGGCGAGAACGCCGGCGCCGTGGACGTGGGCGACGGCCTGGCGATCGCGTTCAAGGTCGAGTCGCACAACCACCCCAGCGCGGTCGAGCCGTTCCAGGGCGCGGCCACCGGCGTCGGCGGCATCCTGCGCGACGTGTTCGCGGTCGGCGCGCGGCCGATCGCGGTGC
Source organism: uncultured Thermoleophilaceae bacterium (assembly GCA_963811055.1). GTDB lineage: Bacteria > Actinomycetota > Thermoleophilia > Solirubrobacterales > Thermoleophilaceae > JACVRW01. Next base: position 482,668 of record CAWEPQ010000001.1, on the reverse strand, counting down.
TCGACTCGCTGCGCTTCGGCGAGCTCGACTCGGCGCGCTCGCGCTACCTGCTCGACGGCGCGGTGGCGGGCATCGGCCACTACGGCAACTCGATCGGCGTGCCCACCGTGGGCGGCGAGGTCTACTTCGAGGGCCCCTACGAGCAGAACTGCCTGGTCAACGCCATGTGCCTGGGCATCGCCCGCGAGGAGCGCCTGATCCGCAGCGCGGCCGCGGGCGTGGGCAACCTGCTGGTGCTGATGGGCGCGCGCACCGGCCGCGACGGGATCGGCGGCGCGTCGGTGCTGGCCAGCGCCGAGCTGGACGAGGACGACGCCTCCAAGCGCCCGACGGTGCAGATCGGCGACCCGTTCGAGGAGAAGCAAGCTGCTCGAGTGCTGCCTCGAGCTGCTCGACCGCGGCACGCTCGCGCTCGCTGCAGGACCTCGGCGCCGCCGGCCTGTCGTCCAGCTCGTCGGAGATGGCTTCGAAGGGCGAGGTGGGGCTCGACATCGACGTCGTCGAAGGTGCCGCTGCGCGAGGAGGACATGGAGCCCTTCGAGATCATGATCTCCGAGTCCCAGGAGCGGATGCTGTGCGTGGTCGAGCCGGAGCGGCTCGCCGAGCTGCTGGAGATCTGCGAGCGCTGGGAGGTGCGCGCCACGGCGATCGGCGAGGTCACCGACACGCGCCGGCTGCGCGTGCTCGACGGCGACGAGGTGGTGGGCGACATGCCGGTCGAGGCGCTCGTGGACGACTGCCCGCTGTACGACCTCGAGCCCGAGCGCGCCCGACGGCGCAGATCTACCCGGCGCCGCCGCGCGCGCTCGCCGACGGACGCCGACCCGCGCGAGCGCCCTGCTCGCGCTGCTCGGCTCGCCCAACATCACCTCGCGCGCTCGCTGTTCGAGCAGTACGACTCGTCGTGCAGTCGCGCACGGTGCGCCGCCCGCAGCAGGCCGACGCCGCGGTGCTGCACGCTCGCGCACGACGGCGGCAGGGCGCGATCGCCGTCTCGATCGACGGCAACGGGCGGCGCGTGGCCTGCGACCCGTACACCGGCACCGTCGAGGCCGTGCTCGAGTGCGCCGCCAACCTCGCCTGCGTCGGGCGCCGAGCCGCTCGGGCTCACCAACTGCCTCAACTTCGGCAACCCCGAGAAGCCGCACGTGGCCTGGCAGCTCGAGCGCGCGGTCGCCGGGCTGGCCGACGCCTGCCTCGCGCTCGGCGTGCCGGTGGTGGGCGGCAACGTCTCGCTCTACAACGAGGCCGCCGACGGCCCGATCTACCCGACGCCGGTGGTGGGCATGGTCGGGCGCGCTGCCCGACCCCGAGCGCGTGCCGGCGCCGGGCTTCGCGAGCGAGGGCCACACGATCGCGCTGGTCGGGCCCGTTCGCGCCGCGCGCTGGCGGGCTCGGAGCTGGCCAAGCTGCGCGGGCGCGCTGCGCCGACGGGCTGCCCGGCGATCGACCTGGGCGCCACGCGACGGCGCTCGGGCGGTGCGCGACGCGGTGCGCGCGGGCGGGCTCGCCACGCGCCCACGACGTGGCCGAGGGCGGCCTCGCCGTGGCGCTGGCCGAGTCCTGCATGGCGGGCGGCATCGGCGCGCGCGTCGACCTGGCGCGCTGGCGGCCGGGACGACGATCGAGGCGCCTGTTCGGCGAGGGCCCGGGCGGCGTCGTGGTGTCCGGCCCGCGCCGAGGCGCTCGAGCGCTGCCGAGCGGGTCACCGCATCGGCACGGTCGGGCGGCGAGGCGCTGCAGATCGACGGGCTCGGTCGGACCTCGACGGCTGGCGAAGCTGCGAGTGCGCTTCGAGGGCGCGCATCCCGGCTGCATTCGCGTGAGCGCACCGGCGGCCGCCGACTGCCCCTCGCTGGTAGCCTCTGCCGCGAGCAGCGGAACCTCGTGGCGGCGTCACCTCTTCGAGGCCCCTCCATCCATGACCGCCTGACCGATCTCGACTCGACCGCGCGACGGACCGCGCGACGAGTGCGGCGTCTTCGGCGTATACGCGCCCGAGTCCGACGTCGCCCGGCTCGCCTACTTCGCCCTCTTCGCGCTCCAGCACCGCGGCCAGGAGTCGGCCGGGCATCGCCACCTCCGAGGGCGGCCACATCATGACCGTGCGCGACCTCGGCCTCGTCTCCCAGGTCTTCGACGAGCAGAAGCTGCGCGCGCTCCACGGGCGACATGGCGATCGGGCCACGTGCGCTACTCGACCACCGGCTCGTCGGCGTGGGAGAACGCCCAGCCGGTGTACCGCTCCGACCGCCGCCAGGTCGCCCTCGCCCACAACGGCAACCTGATCAACGCCGTCGAGCTGCACTCCGAGCTCACCGACGCGGGCGTACAGTTCCGCGCGCACCTCGGACTCGGAGATCATCGCCGCGCTGCTCTCGACCCACGAGGCCGACACGCATCGAGGACGCGCTCGCCGACGTGATGCCGCGCCTCGAGGGCGCCTTCTCCACCGTCGTGATGACCAAGGACGCGCGTGGTCGCCTTCCGCGACGGCGCCGGGCTGCGCCCGCTGTCGCTCGGCCGGCTCGGCGACCGCTACTGCGTGGCCTCGGAGAGCTGCGCGTTCGACATCATCGGCGCCGAGCTGCTGCGCGAGGTGCAGCCGGGCGAGATGGTCTCGCTCGGCGAGCGCGGGATCGAGACGCGCCAGGTCGTCGAGTCGCGACCGCAAGGCGTTCTGCGTGTTCGAGCACATCTACTTCGCGCGGCCCGACTCGATCCTCGAGGGCAACCGCACGCAGGTGTCGCGCCGCAAGATGGGCGAGATCCTCTGGCGCGAGGCGCCGGTCGAGGCCGACGTCGTGATCGCGGTGCCCGACTCGGGCAACCCGGCCGCCGCGCGGCTACTCGCAAGGCCTCGGGCATCCCGCGCGACGACGGCCTGATCAAGAACCGCTACGTGGCGCGCACCTTCATCCAGCCCGGCCAGGAGCTGCGCAAGCACGGCCTGCGGATGAAGTTCAACCCGCTGCGCGAGGTGGTGGAGGGCAAGCGGCTCGTGGTGGTGGACGACTCGATCGTGCGCGGCAACACCACGCGCCAGATCGTGAAGATGCTGCGCGACGCCGGGCGCCGCCGAGGTCCACATGCGCATCTCGGCGCCGCCGATCCGCCATCCCTGCCACTACGGGGTCGACATGTCGACCACGCAGGAGATGGTGGCCCACGGGCGCACCGTGCGACGAGATCGCCACGCGAGCTCGGCTGCGACTCGCTCGCCTACCTGTCGCTCGAGGGCGTCTACGAGGCGATCCGCGGCGAGCGCGCGACCCACTGCGACGCCTGCTTCTCGGGCGACTACCCGCTCGAGCGCACCGACGCCGCGAACGGCAAGTTCGCGCTCGAAGAGCTCGCCGTCGTCCGCAGCTGAGCCCCGCTCGGCAGACGCCGCTGAAGGCGTCATCGGGCTCGTTGAACGCCCGGATCGCGATCACCCGGCCGTCGCGGAAGCGCCACAGGTGCCCGAGCGTGCGGCTGTCGGCGATGCCGCTGTGGCGGCCGCGCACCTCGAGCCGGACCAGCACCGCCACTGCGTCGTCGCGTTCCTCGAAGCGCTCGGGCTCGAAGTGCATGTCCTCGAAGGCGTCGGCCAGGCGGCCGAAGAACTCCGCGACCTCCTCGCGGCCGTGGCAGCATCGAGGCGTCGTCGAGCCACAGTCCGCCCGGCTTGAACTCGATCGTCGGGGTCGCAGATCGCGAGCATCGCCTCCACGCCGGCCTCGCGGTCGCGGGCTGCGTAGAGGGGTCTCAGTACATCCGTCAGCGCGCCCACGAGGGCGAGTATGCGACTTCTTCGCACCCTGTGTCAAAGCGCGTGTCACGGGCCGCCCGCTCCCTCCGCGACCGGCGCTAGGGTGGCTCTCCGCCATGGACCTGACCGCTCCGCTTCACGAGCTGTTCGGCTTCGGCGACTTCCGTCGCGGACAGCGCGAGGCCTGCGAGGCGGCGCTGGCCGGCCGCGACGTGCTCGTGGTCATGCCCACCGGGTCGGGCAAGTCGCTCTGCTACCAGCTGCCCGCCCTGCTGCGCGACGACCTGACGGTGGTGGTCTCGCCGCTCGTGGCGCTGATGCAGGACCAGGTGGAGGCGCTGCAGGCGCGCGGGCTCGGAGACCGCGTCGCGCTCGTCAACGCGCAGCAGGACGCCGGCGCCAACGCGGCCGCCATGGAGCGGGCGCTGGCCGGCGAGCTGCGGCTCCTCTACGTGGCGCCCGAGCGCTTCGCCGCCCGCGGCTTCCTCGAGCGCATGCGCGCAGGCGCGCGTCGGGCTCTTCGTGGTCGACGAGGCCCACTGCGTGTCCCAGTGGGGTCACGACTTCCGGCCCGACTACTTCCGCCTCGCCGACGCCGCCCGCGGCGCTCGGCGCGGGCTCGCTCGTGGCCTCCACGGCCACGGCCACCCCGCGGGTGGCGGCCGACGTGGCCACGCGGCTGGGCCTGCGCGACCCCCTCCAGGTGGCCACCGGCTTCGACCGGCCCAACATCGCGTTCGCGTGTCGCGCGCCCGGCGCCGCACGAGAAGCGGGCGCTGATCGCCGAGGCGCCTGCGCGGCGAGGACGCGCTGCCGGCCATCGTCTACGCGGGCACGCGCGCGGGAGCCGAGGAGGTCGCCGCGAGCTCACCGAGGCGCTGGGCGAGGAGGCCGTGGCCTACCACGCCGGGCTCGAGCGCGAGCGCCGCGCCGACGTCCAGCGCCGCTTCCTGGCCGACGACGTCCGGGTGATCTGTCGCCACCAACGCGTTCGGCATGGGCGTCGACAAGCCGAACGTGCGCACCGTGGTCCACGCCAGCCGTGCCGTCGTCGCTCGAGGCCTACTACCAGGAGGCCGGCCGCGCGGGCCGCGACGGCGCTGCCGGCCCGCGCGCTGCTGCTCGCCGAGAACCGCGACAAGGCGCTGCACGTGCACTTCATCAAGCGCGACGAGGTCGACGCGGACCTGCCCGGCTGGCTCGCGCGATCGTCTGCGCGGCCGCGGCCGACGGCGACGGCCGCTACGACGCTCGAGGCCGCGAGCGCTCGCGCGCGACCTAGGCGGCGACGGCGACCGGCTGCGGTCGCTGGTCGGCCACCTCACGCGCGCCGGCGTGATCTCGCCCACGCCGTCGGCCCCGGACCGGCGTCGCCGGCCGGCTGCTCGGGCGCTTCGACCGCCGGGCGGCGGCCCTCTGCCGCGCCTCGGTCGAGGAGGGCGGGCGCACGCGCTGGCGCCAGTACCGCGAGATCTGGGCCTACGTCGAGCAGGAGGACCTGCCGGCGCCAGGCGCATGCTCGGCCACTTCGGGGACACCGCCGACCCGGGCCGCGCGCCCGTCCGCTGCTGCGACGTCTGCGAGCCCGGGCTCGTGCCCGGCGCCGCCGCCGCCCGATCCGCGAGCTTCTGCACGACCTGGACGACGCGATCGTGTCGGTGGCCTCCGGCGCCCGCCCGGCCGTCGGCCGCACGCACTGCGCGGAGATCATCCACGGCGCGCGCACCAAGAAGATCGAGCGCAACTCCTACGACGGGCTGCCCGCCTACGGCGTCTCCTCGCACATGCGCCGGGCCGACATCCTCGCGCGCGTGGACGAGCTGATCGCGTCCGGCACGATCGAGACCACCGGGGGGCCCTACCCGGTGCTCCGGATTCCCGCGCACGCCGCCGCCTGACCGTGGCGTTCCGCATCGCCGTACTGATCTCCGGCGAGGGAACGAATCTCCAGGCCCTCCTCGACGGCGTGCACGGACGCGGGAGGGGGAGCGATCGAGGTGGTGGGCGTCGCGTCGAGCCGCGCGGAGGCGCGCGGGCTCGAGCGCGCCCGCGGCGCCGGGGTGGACACCGCGGTTTTCGCGATCGCCGACCACCCCGACCGCGGGGCGCGCGACCAGGCGCTGGGGGACTGGCTCGACGGGCTGGCCGTGGACCTGGTGGTGCTCGCCGGCTTCATGGAGCTGCTCGGCCCGGAGTTCATCCGGCCGCTTCGCGGGCCGGATCCTGAACGTGCATCCCTCGCTCCTCCCGGCCTTCCCGGGCGTGGGCGCGATCGAGCAGGCGCTCGAGCACGGAGTGAAGGTCATGGGCGTCACGGTCCACCTCGTGGACGAGGGCGTGGACAGCGGCCCGATCGTCTTGCAGGAGTCGTTTCCGCTTCTCCCCTATCCTCGCGGGATCGCTGAGGTCGAGGAGCGCGTTCACGAGGTGGAGCACCGGTTGTTGCCGCGTGCCGTACGCCTGATCGCCGAGGGGCGCGTCCGCCCCGTCCCGGGCAACCCCCGGATGCTTGAGATCGTGGATGGCGAGCGAGACTAAGGGCGGCGCCGAGCCCGTCGCGCCCGGCGAGGTCGTCGTCCGGCGGGCGCTGCTGTCGGTCTCCGACAAGCGCGGCCTGGTGGACTTCGCGCGCGGGCTGTCCGAGCTGGGGGTGGAGATCGTGTCCACGGGCGGCACCGCCAGGGAGCTCCGCGAGGAGGGCATCCCGATCCGGTCCGTCGAGGACTACACCGGCTTCCCCGAGATCCTCGACGGCCGCGTCAAGACGCTCCACCCGCACATACACGCGGGCCTGCTCGCGGTGCGCTCGAGCGAGGAGCACGTGCAGACGCTCGACGAGCACGAGATCGATCCGATCGACCTCGTGTGCGTGAACCTCTATCCCTTCGAGCGCGTGTCCTCCCGCCGCGGGGTGGACGAGAAGGACGTGATCGAGAACATCGACGTCGGCGGCCCCACGCTCATCCGCGCGGCCGCGAAGAACCACGACTACGCCGCGGTGGTGGTCTCGCCCGAGAGCTACGACGCGGTGCTCGCCGAGCTCCGCGAGAGCGAGGGCAAGCTGTCCGACCGCACGCGCGAGAGCCTCGCGCTCGAGGCGTTCGCCTACACCGCCCGCTACGACACCGCGATCGCGCGCTGGTTCGCCGAGCGCGAGGACGACTTCCCGGCGCAGTACACGATGTCGCTCGAGAAGGTCCTCGATCTTCCCTACGGCGAGAACCCGCATCAGCGCGCGGCCTACTACGCGGAGGTCGGCGCGCGCACGCACCTGCTCTCGATGGTGTCGAAGCTCCACGGCAAGGAGCTGTCGTTCAACAACCTCCTCGACCTCGACTCCGGCCGCCGGCTGGTGGACGAGTACGAGCTGCCGGCCGTGGCGATCATCAAGCACAACAACCCGTGCGGCGCGGCCGTGGCCGCGCACCAGGACGACGCCTTCGAGCTGGCGCTCGCCACCGACCGCCAGAGCGCCTACGGCGGCGTGTTCTGCTTCAACCGGAAGGTCGAGCGCTCGCTCGCCGAGCGCCTCAACTCGCTGTTCCTCGAGGCGGTGCTCGCGCCCGGGCTTCTCCGACGAGGCGCTCGAGATCCTCCAGGCCAAGCCCGACGTGCGGCTGATGGAGAACCAGGAGCGCCGCCGCTCGCCGATCACCGAGCACGACATGAAGCGCGTGCGCGGCGGCCTGCTCGTGCAGGACCGCGACACGGGCCTCGAGTCGCGCGAGGAGATGCGCGCCGTCACGCAGCGAACCCCGACCGAGGAGGAGTGGGGCGAGCTCGTGTTCGCGATGGGCGTCTGCAAGCACGTGCGCTCGAACGCGATCGTCCTCGTCGAAGGGCCTGGCCACCGCCGGGATCGGCGCCGGCCAGATGAGCCGAGTGGACTCCGTGCGCATCGCCGTGGACAAGGCCGCCGCCGCCGACATCGAGCTCACCGGCGCGGTCGATGGCGTCCGACGCCTTCTTCCCGTTCGCCGACGGCCCCAAGATGGCGATCGAGGCGGGCGTGCGGGCGATCATCCAGCCCGGCGGCTCCCGCCGCGACTCGGAGGTCGTGGACGCGTGCGACGAGGCGGGCGTGGCGATGGTCTTCACCGCGCGCCGCCACTTCCGGCACTGACATGCCGCCCGGTCGCTCTTTGCGGAAAACCTATAGGCGTTCGACATCCATCGAACGGTCGCTACAGTAGAGGTCAAGCGGACGCTTCTTCTCGCCCATGAGAGAGCCTCACCACCCACCCCGCGAGGAGCTCGAACTTCCCTCCGTGCTCCACGCCCTCAGCGACCCAGCCCGGCTCGAGATAGTTAGGCGCCTGGCCGCGGGAACAGAGGAGTGGTCATGCGGCAGATTCGAGCTCGGTCTCTCCAAGGCCACGCTCTCGCACCACTTCCGCGTCTTGCGCGAGGCCGGTGTTGTTCGCACCCGCCCTGACGGCCGCAAGCGCCTGCTGTCACTGCGCGAGGATGACCTCAGCGCTCGCTTCCCGGGGCTGCTCGACGCGGTCCTGGCGGGAGAGCGCGCACGGCCGATGCCGCCGGTGCTGGCCGCGGCCAGCGCGGGAGTGGCCGCCCAGGCCGCGGCGGTCGCATCGCACCAGCTGCGCCCCGCTCCCTAGCCGCCCCAAAGGGAAGGTCTGATGGAGCTCGGCCTCTACACCTTCGCCGAGTTGCCCGTGTCCGCGGGCGCGTCGGACGTCACGCCCGAGCGCCGGATGCGCAACCTGCTGGAGGAGGCGGAGCTGGCGGAACAGGTCGGGCTCGAGGTGTTCGGCGTGGGGGAGCACCACCGTCCCGACTTCGTGGTGTCGTCACCGGCCGTGGCGCTAGGCGGCGCATCGCCGCGCGCACGGAGCGGATCCGTCTCACCAGCGCCGTGACGGTGCTGAGCTCCGACGATCCGGTCCGGGTGTTCCAGGACTTCGCCACGATCGACCTGCTCTCCGGCGGGCGTGCGGAGATCATGGTCGGCCGCGGCTCGTTCATCGAGTCGTTCCCGCTGTTCGGCTACGACCTCGACGACTACGACGAGCTGTTCGCCGAGAAGCTCGAGCTGCTGCTGGCCCTGCGCGAGTCCGAGCGGGTCACGTGGTCCGGTCAGCCACCGCGCCGGGCTGACCGACGCTGGGGTGTACCCGCGGCCCGTTCAGGATCCGCTGCCGGTCTGGGTGGCGGTGGGCGGTTCGCCGCAGTCGATCGTGCGAGCCGCCGGGCTCGGCCTGCCGCTGGCGCTGGCGATCATCGGCGGCGAGCCCGCGCGCTTCGCCCCGCTGGTGCAGCTCTATCGCGACGCCGCGCGGCCAGGCCGGGCACGACCCCGCGCGGCTCCCGGTGAGCATCAACTCCCACACCTATGTGGCGGACACGCCCGAGCAGGCGGCGCGCGAGTTCTTCCCGGCCTACGGCGGGATGATGACCAGGATCGGCCGCGAGCGCGGCTGGTCGCCGATGACGCGCGAGCAGTTCGACTTCCTGCGCTCGCCGCGCGGCGCGCCTGCTGGTGGGCAGCCCGGAGGAGGTGGTCGAGAAGATCCTCTACCAGCACGAGCTCTTCGGTCACGATCGCTTCCTCGCGCAGATGAGCGTCGGCGACCTGCCGCACGCGCAGGTGATGCGGGCGATCGAGCTGCTCGGCACCGAGGTGGCGCCGGCGGTGCGGGCGGAGCTGGCCCGCCGCACGGCCGTGCCGGGTGTCTAGTGGGTCGCCTGGGGCTCGAACCCAGATCTCACGGATTAACCTGCCGCACCGGCTCTCACCGGCCTCCCGCGATGGTCACGGGCGTTGCGGTCTGGACCATCTCTTCGCCCTCGGCTCGACGTTAGGGCGGGCGGCGTATGGCCTCTGAGGGCTCTCCGGCAGACCTTGTGGGCTGCCGGGTTGCCTGCTGATTGCCCAATCCTGAGGATTGTCACCGCAAGCGGTACCTCAGGCTCTAAGGGGATCCCAGCAAACAGCCGCCGACCAACCAGCGGTTTCCCGACTGGCGCTCCTATTCGTTGAAGTCCGGTGCTCTGCCAATTGAGCTAACGACCCTGCGGGCATTATGTCGGCCCATACAATCGATGGACCGCGGGGGCGTGGTCTAGCGGTCTAGGACACCGGCCTTTCACGCCGGGGATCACGGGTTCGAATCCCGTCGCCCCTATCTAGCTCTACCCCTTTCTTTCCTCCTTTTCGTTCCGCCGGTTTGTCGTTCAGTCCACTCTAACGCCACTACAACGCCACTACGTGCGTACCGCGCGTCGAGCCGAGCGCGAATCGCCTGCTCGGAATCGCTAGCCAAATAGCCGTAGATGCGGTCGATCATGTGCACGCTCGTGCCCATCACGCGCGCCAGCTCGAAGATGCTTACCCCGGCCGCCAGCGCCTCGGTCGCGAACGTGTAGCGCAACTGGTAGAGCCCGCGCCTCGCGATACCGGCCGCGTCGAGAGCTCCCTCACCAAACAAACTAACAACACCCTAACGTCCCGCTCCACCGCAACAGCAAAATAAACCTTCAAACAACCGAAACTATCCTTAAAATAAACACCCTCCACCTCTATCTTCTCACAACCTCCTTAGCGCATCAAACACCTCACCTACCATCGTCAACAACTCTCATAATGCTCTTCAAGAACTTAATCAACCACAACCTACACGCCACCAAGCCCTCTTCAAACACTCAAATACCCCACAGCTCTCCTATTATACACCCCAACACCACTTTCAACCGAACCAAAACTGATTTTCACCCAGAGAATAGCGCTATGTACAGACTACACCTCATTTATCGTCAACTAACCCCCCTCTAACGAGCAACAGAACCTATTACGTATCTAAACCTACACACTTACGCTCAGCACCAATGAACTATTCCTCCTTGCCCTGTGCCTGTTCGCTGTTGTCTGTTCTGCTGTGCCTCGCGGCCCCAAGCCTACCACATACGTCACAAACATCAGCGCCACACTAAACAAAGATACCTACTCAAGCATCAAGAGTCAGCTCACTTACTAATTCCAATACAACGAACCACCTCCTATAAAACAAAGACGCCGAACCACGGTCGAAAACACCGAGACAGTCGCCCACCAGATCTCCGCACCCATCCAGAACTCACATCCACACCACCTATCACTAACAGATATGCGTTCAGACGAAAAGAGAATCCGCCGCGCGCCGTGTGCTCCAAAAATCAACATTCACACAAGAGCACACCAAAAATCAAACATCCTCTTCACATCCACCCACTACACCCACACCTCATCTACATAACCACCACAAAACCACAGCGCCCACTATACCGCACCCTTACAGCTAAACAAACCCCAAATAATCACCAACAACAAAAAATCACCTTCTACCGCTACACTACACATCAAATCCAAAAATCTTCGTACAAAACCACACAACAACCCCACCAACATCACCACAACAACACAATCAACCACACCCTATCACCCACAAACCAAATCACCTTCTCCCCAAACACCCACACACAGTCCCTACAACATTTACTTCAAAACACCACACAACAACCACACCCTCTAACCTACACCCAAGCCACACTTATCCCAGCTAATCCCCACAAACCAAATCATCTTCAACTCCTCACGCACACAAGCCACAACAACAATCTACGTATGACCCACGCTCCACGTACCCGCTCACCTTCAACTCCGCGCAATCTCGACCCAATAGTCGCCCACAACCCATCCTGTTCACGTCCCTAACCAATCTCGCACACCTACGCGCCGCGAGCTCTACGTCATCGATCCCACGCACAATCCACCAACCTACCAACAACACCGCCGTCATGCTTTCGCCACCTAGTCGCCCACGTCAGAGAATCGCCTTCAAGTCTTCCCGAACGCAACAGTGAGATCTACACATGAACGCCATAGCGCAACGTCGTCCGCCTGACCAACAACACACATACACATCACCACCTAATCACCCCACCCTGAGCCAGCTACACCAACGCTAAATCGTCCTCCCCAGAAAACTGAGTTTGTTTAGCACGCGTAGCGCCTCACCGTCACGCTGCACACATCCTCACACATCTAGCGGCTGTCTCGTCCTCACGCTCGCAACGCCATCCCGTAGCCGTGCGTGCGTACACCGCACCCTCGAACTTGCCGAGACTCAGCATCTCTACAGCTCTTGCTCGACCCATGTTCTCCGACGCGCTAACCGCGCCTTGAGTACCGTCGATCTCACAACCAAGCCTACCAAGCGCATCCCCTTCCAAATCAGCCACACACCTTCGAGCATCCGCTCGCACGCACCCGCACCTTCCTCCGCCTCCGCATCAGCTCGCTCGTAATAGCTGCCGTGCCACTAACGCAGCTCCGCCTCCGTCTCCTCGTGCGTATACTGCCCCTGCGCCAGCAACCCGCGTGCGCGCACACCTCGCGTCAGCAGCGCCTGCTCAGCACATCGATCTAGCCGTAACCACGTACGCACAACTACCTCCTCCTCAGCCTCCTCGACGCGTTGCGGCGAGCGTACTTCCCGTTCCGCTTGATTGATGCGCGTCTTCGCTTTCTGCTCCTGCTGGCCGCTCGGCGAGGCGCTCGGTCGCGGTCTTGATAGGCTTGCCCTGGCCATAGCTACTGGTCCAGCAGGCCAGATGCTCACGCTGTTCCGGCCGACGCTTCGCGGAGCTCGACGAACGAACCCCTCGTTCTCGTCCTCTACGCCGGCTCATGCGTCACAACACCAAACGTCGAATTGTCCGCAAATCGTCGCACCCAGCTTGCACAGCGCCTCGCTAATCGTCTACATACAACTCGTCAACATAGTTCTCCTGTTCATTAGTTGTCCGTAAAAACATCCACACACGCCCGTAACCAAACAGTGTGCTTCTAAACATAGACGTAAGCACCTCAAGCGCCCACCATGCGTAACCAACACAACATAGCGTCCAAACAGCAGCACTCACCACAGAGCCCACAGTCAAAGCTAACATAATCCGCGTGAGTTGTCCACGCGGCCGTGCCGCATCCTTCTACTTAATAACACCAAAAAGCTAATCGTCAAAAGCAACACCTCACCAAGCTCAACCAGTTTTGAGGCTACACAAATGTTAATGCGTCCGCTCATACCACCTCCATAACAATGCGTTCTAATCGAGCCATGCACAGTTCGCGCTCACTCACCCTGAATAAATGCGAACCAACCGAAATCGTGCGCAACAGCTAACCACGCATACACCTGTAACATACCCTTCGAACAAACCACAAAGCACCTCGTGAGTGTCAAAAGCCATCGTTAACGTAGTGAATCATTCACATCTTCAACATTCTACACAAACGTAAATCACTCCCAAGAGCCCTATATACCACACCACTAAAACACCACTACATCTCTAACACATACGTTAAAATTTCACTTACCTATGCACTTCATCGTTCACAATCCCAACAGTGTGCATTACACATCCTACGTCATCATCATCACCACCCATCATTTCATCAACGCACCTTTCACACCAAATCACAGTTCAAATCACGTCGACCCTATCAGCTTCGGGTAAGGCGTCGCCACCGCAGCCCCCCTCCCCCCCCCCTCTTCCCCCTCCTCCCCCCCTCTTCTCCACCCTCTCCCCACACGCCCCTACACCACCTAGCTCACCTCAGCACCGTTCCCACGTTCTATACCTGCAGCGCGATCAGCGCGTTTGTCTGCTCCCAGCCGAGCCTTCACAGAGCGAACTGTGTTGCGTTCTTGTGCAAGTGCTGAGTCCCATCAACCGCTTGCTGATGCATTGAGTGCTCAGCTAATGTTGCGTTGTTGCGCGTTTCTTGTGAGTCTTGTCTCATATCCTGCGTTGCACGTACGCCCCCAGACCACTCTAGTCTCTCGTGAAGCGCTACCTGCCTTTCCTGTCCTTCTTGACCCTACCGTCTCGCTTGTCTCCTGCGCTGCGACACCTACCCGTCGACTAACTTCACGAACTTAAGCGCCCAGCTCAACGCGCATGCGCGACGATCAGACCAGCCTGCAACCTGGTGGTGTAATACGCCACCAACCAGACAAACCTCGTCACCGCGAGTGATACGAGATGTGCTCTTGTCGTCACTCGCCCGAAGAGACTACCTGCGCTGCGGTCCTTCTAGCTGGAGAACCCTGACGACATCAACCTCAACGTCGTCGTCGCGTTGTTGACGCCCAACACTACCTATCTTCTACCGCGCCTGCTTCATCACTCTTAAGTTGAAGCCACACTCTTGCTTATCCTTCAAGAGCTTCACCACCCTAACCTTCACCAGCTACTTCTTCTAGCTCAAATGTCGTATACCCCCTTCACTTAACTACCAGTTCTCCAACCCTCTCTACCTAACCACTCACACTCCCTTCAACTTGTACTTGACCTACACAATCAACTATCTCATTCAGAAGTTCACCTCCTCTTTACTTTCATCCTCAAGTGAGCACCCCCTTCTCTTGCAACACAGTTCGAGAAGCCCTCTCGTACCACCTATCCTCCCAGCTTCTACGTGACCTAGCGCAGCCACCTCATCCAGAAGTTCCACTCTTCAACACTTTCTTCACCAAGTGACGCACCTTCTTTTCCGCACTTCAGTTCCACACTCCCTACACTTCGCACTCACTCTACTGCACTTCTACGTGACCTACAGAGCACCACCTCATCCAGAGTTCAGCTCTTCTAACCTTCATCGCTAGTGAGCACTCAGCGCTCTGCACTCGCTCTCTTTTCCTAACGCGTCGCCACCTACTCTACCTAACTTGTATGTCTCCACACCTACAACCACCTCATCCAGAATTTCTCTCGTCGAACCTTCATCGCCAAGTTGCGCGTGTTCTGCTCTGCACCCGTTCTCGTTTCCCACTCACTTAGCCACCACTCCTTCTACAACCTGTACGTGACCCATGCAACAACAACCTGCTCCAGAACTCAGCGCCTCTCGCTCCTTCTTCACCAGTGAGCGCGCCTCTTCCGCACCCGTTCCCAGCCCTCGAGCGTACACCACTCCTTCGCACTTTTACTTCAGCACATCCGTAACAACCGCCGTCCAAGTTCAAGCCACGCTAGAACCAACCTGTCGCCTCACCAAATTTTCGCCCATCGCTTCCACATTTGCCCTTCTAGCGTCGCGCAGCCGTCCACCCACACCTACCCGTCGCTCCCCCCGTGGTGCGTCCGCTACGCCAGAGCGTCTAGCCGCGCCTCCCACGCTCCCACCTCACCCCTCCATCTTCCCCCTTCTCCGGCCTTCCATCGTGTCCTGAAACGCGTGCCGCGCGGCGCGCACGTCAGCCACTTGCCGTCCTCGAACAACGTGCTCTCCGTACGGCTGGCATTGCCCTGCCGGGACGGCGGTGCGGACGCCCCCCGCCGAGCTGTTCAGCACCGGGCTAGGAGGGACGCGGCAAGGCCAGACGCTCCCGGCACGAAGCGTGGGCAAGGGGCCGGACAACTGCCGGCGTGGACTCAATCGTGCCCGGAGCCTGCGAGGTCCATTGCCTCCAGCGCGGACCGGGCGGCATCGGCGAAAGTGGTGGGCTCGACGCCGAAGACAGCTTGAAGCGCATTATCTTCAACCAAGAGTTCCGAGTGAAGTCCTTCTAGTAGCGGCTCAAGGAGTTCGCGGTCGGCGTCTACGACCGCGGATGCCGCAGCCGCTTCAAGCTTGGAGCTGCTAAATGGCAGCGGAAGCGAGCGGTGGTCCTGCCCGAGCAGTTCAGCGACGATCCCCGTCATCTCTTCGAACGTAAGGACGTCGGGTCCGCCTATCTCATAAGACCCTGGCGCTACGTTGCGGGCGGCGACCAAAGCCGCGACGACGTCAGCGATTGCAACGGGCTGCACCCGGTGCTCGCGCCACTTCGGGAGGAGCAATGCCGGTAGCCGGTCGACCAACTGCACCAGGGTGCTGAAGGAGGCGCTCCCGGCTCCGACGATCATCGAGGCTTGCAAGGCGACGAACTCACCGCTGCACTCGCGCAGAATGTCCTCGACCTCGCTTCGCGAACTCAAGTGCTCGCTTTGTTCGCCAGAGCCGCTCAAGCCCCCGAGGTAAATCGTGCGTTGCACGCCACACCTGCCCGCGATCTCGCAGAAGTTCTGGGCTGCCTTTCGATCGCGCTCGGCGAACCCACCCTCCACTCCGGGCTCCATCGAGTGGACCAGGTAGTAGACCTCGCGAACTCCTTCGAGCGCGGGCTCTAAGGAGTCAGGTTCTCCAAGGTCGGCCTCCACCGTGTCGAGACCGTCGGGGTCCTGCAGCTTCGATGC
Organism: uncultured Thermoleophilaceae bacterium; assembly: GCA_963811055.1. GTDB lineage: Bacteria > Actinomycetota > Thermoleophilia > Solirubrobacterales > Thermoleophilaceae > JACVRW01. The sequence continues at coordinate 466,674 of CAWEPQ010000001.1, read as the reverse complement.
GTCCCGAACGAGGCATCGCACCTGCTCACGCGCTCGCAAGACACTGAGCAACTCCCCGCCGACGAACCCTGTGGCCCCGGTGAGCAGGAGGGTGGCGCGATCAGCAGCGATGCCAGTTCTCTACCCCTCGTACGTCCCGCGAAACCGCCGCTCCGGCATCGAGCCGCGCCTGGATCTTGTCCCTATCCAAGCCCGAAACTGACCTCGATTACGGACGCTTCGGCTAGATCCCTGCCGTATTCGTGATTGGGATGGCCTCGAAGGCGTCATCCAACAGTCTGCAGATATGACCACGATGGTTGCGCTCGTGATCGTCGGAGTGCTGATCGCCGCACCAGTCCCGTGGAACGGCGTCGACGCCACTACGACGCCACTACTCCCAGCTCGCCCCGGAGCGGCTCCGCTTGCTAGAGCGGTCCGGCCAACCGCAACCCCGCTCCCGGTGTGGGATTAGGGGTGCTGCGTCGGCCGTCGTTTCCTCCTTAGCGGCCTTTCACGCCGGGGATCGCGGGTTCGAATCCCGTCGCCCCTACCTCACCGATGTCTAGCCGGCCAGCAGGTTGCTCACCGTCCGGTGGGCCAGGCTCATGATCGTGATCATCGGGTTCACGCCCGGGGCGGTGGGGAAGGCGCTGCCGTCGCCGATCCAGACGCCCTTGGTGTCGTGGAGCTCGCCGCGCCCGTCGGCCACCGAGGTCTCCGGATCCGAGCCCATGCGGCACGAGCCCAGCTGGTGCGCGGTGAAGCACGACACGTCGAGCGGGCCGTAGGGCGCCGACTCGAGCTCGGCGAGGTACTGCTCGAAGTCCTCGCCCTGGCGCCAGCGGTACTCGCGCCCGTGCGCGGTGAACACCTCGATCGCTCCGGCGGCCTGGTGGAGCTTCGCGAGCTCCAGGTGCGCGCGGACCGCCAGTCGCGCGTCCACCTCGTCATCGAAGTCCCAGCGCACGACGGGGCGGCCGTGCTCGTCGAGGACAACCTCACCTGACCCGTGGTCGCGGGCCACCGTGATGAAGGGCGCCTGCCAGCGGAGTGACTGCATGAGCTGCTTGTGCTGCTCGCCCGACTCCCACGGGTAGCTGGCGCCGAGGAGCGCGGGGAACACGCCGGTGGCCTCGATGAGGAAGCCGTAGCCGTCCTCGATGTCGATGAAATGATCCGAGAGCGCAGACTGAACCTGCCCGCGCCAGCCCTCCACGGGCTCGTCGTAGGTGCCCATCACCACGAAGGCGGGTTGGAGGCGCAGGTTCTTGCCGGCGGCCGGGCCGCCGATGCCGCTGCGGAGCAGCAGCGCAGGCGACTCGATCGAGCCGCAGGCCACAACCACCGTCGGCGCCTCGACCGTCAGGGCGGTCGTCGAGCCGTCGGGATGGGTAACGGTGGCCTCCACGCCCGTGGCGCGACCGTCCTCGGCCAGGATCCTGTCGGCGTGGCAGCGCGGCACGCAGCGTCCGCCAGCGTCCGAGCTGTCCTGCAGCCAGGTCTTCATCGCCGAGCGCTTGCAGCCCTGCTGGCAGCCCATCGAGCAGTAGCCGCAGAACTCCGGATCGTCGTTGAGGGCCGCGTTGCGCCAGATCGGACGATGCTCGTAGCCGAGCGCGTCGCAGCCGGCCATCAGGCGCTGGTGCGTGCCGTTCTGCTTGGTGGCCTCCGTGTTGGCGCCGATTCGCTCGAGCACGGCCTCCATGTGCTCGCTCACGAACGACGGGTCATCCAGGCCGTCGAGCCCGTGGCCGGCCCATTCGCTCAGCACCGAGTCGGGGGTCCGGACGCAGTTCATGTAGTTGATGACGGTGCCGCCGCCGAGGGTCTGCCCGGCGAGGATGGCGATCGAGCCCGACTCGGTGGCCGCCAGCCCGCCGCCGTAGTACAGCTCGAGATAGCCGGGCAGCTCCAGCTGCTTGAAGTCCGACTCGTTGCTGTAGGCGCCCATCTCGAGCACGAGCACCGACTTGCCCGCCTTGGAGCACTCCGCGGCGATCACGCCTCCACCGGCTCCGGAGCCGATCACGCAGACATCGGCGGTCAGCGTGGCGGACGGTCCCGAGACCTCCTCCACGGTCAGGGTCTTGGGCGCGTCGGCAGGCGGGGGCGGCGGCGAGTTCGGACCGGGGTAGCCGATCGCCTCCCAGTTCGGGTTCTGCCCGAGCTCGTCGGGGAGCGCATAGAAGAAGAGCAGCGTCAGCGCCTTGAGCTGGAGCAGGCCGAGCTTGGCGTCGGCGTCCTGCTCGGAGAAGGCGTGGAAGATCTGCGTGCGGGTGGCGAGGTCGGCCTTGGCGAACCCCTCCGCGGCGAGCGCGTCGAGCAGCCCGCCCACCAGGAGAAGCTCCTCCGGCAGCAGCACCTCGGCCATGAGCCCCTCGATCTGCGCTGCCACCGCCATGTCCGAGGCGGCCCTGCCCATGAACTCCTTCTCCACAGGGTCGTGCGAGTCCGCCTCGATCCCGGGGATGAACGTGTCCCCGAGCGCCTCGAGCGTTTCGCGCTGCGTCTCCGACAGCACGGATTGAGCCACCGCCATGTTCTCTCCCTCCTGATCGCCCTCCGGGCGACCCTATCCGGCGGCGGCTTCCTCTGCTGCGGGGTCGTAGCCGGCGCAGGAGGCGCCGAACACGAGCAGGCCGGCGACCATGCCGGGCAGGTGGCCGGCCACGAGGAGCACGATGGTGCCCGCCACACCTCCGGCCAGCGCGGCGAAGAGCACGAACGCCGCGGGGAGGTTCAGCACGCGCCCGGTCACGAGCGAGCACCCGATCCACGCGAGCGGCCCGACCACGAAGCCCGCGTCCTCGAAGAAGTCCTCGGGGAGCGGCAGCGCCACCAGCACGCCGAACAAAACGCCCACGGCAACCGCCTGAACGACGAGGGCCTTCCAGAAGAGCCGGCTGTTCACCGGCCGGATACTAGGCGGCTGCCTAGTACGGGCCCAGCGCCGCGATCGACATCTGCTGGTCGTCCGCGAAGGCCGAGCCGAATGGATCGCTCGCGCCATCCGCGAACGGATCGACGTTGTACCGGCGCGCGCCCGGCGTGGAGTCCCAGGCGAAGCGCGCCACTCCGTGCGTGGCACCGGACTGGATGCCGAGCCAGTAGACGCCGGGGTTCAGCCGCGGGATGGGAGCCAGGTAGAGCGGTACCCAGCGCCCGGACATCCCCGCCGGGACGGTGAAGTCGAAGCTCCGGGTGACATACGCCCGGGCACGCCGCCGGAGCCCTGGCGGTAGCCTCGGAGTGGCGGTGGCAGGCAACTAGACTCGGCTGCCCCCGGGCGGTTAGCTCAGCTGGTAGAGCGCCTGCCTTACAAGCAGGAGGTCGCCTGTTCGATCCGGGCACCGCCCATCCCGGTGAAGCCCGCTACAGCGGGGTTTCTACCGGGAGGGCGTCACTGTGGTCGATCGCGAGTAGCTCTTAGCGGTACTCGCGCTCGCTCACGACTTCGGGCTCGGCAGCTTGGCGGCGCCGGTCGGCCCAGATCGTCTGCTCCAAGAGCGACACGATCAGCCCGATCACGCCTACAACCATCAGGATCACGCCGGCCGTCTGGATGTCCACCCCGGCCACCGTGGCCGTGACGGCCCACGCCAGGATCGCGCCGACAGCGATAAGGAATATCGAGGTTCCGATGTACATGTCCGTCGCGCCGCGTCCTAGAGGACGCGGAGGACGAGGATGACGAGCAGGATCAGGACTATCAGCCCGATGATTCCGAGTCCTGTGCCGGCAATGGCAAGGGGTAGCACCATTACTCCTCCTTCAATTGCGTTAGTAGAGACGAAACCCTCGCGCTCCTCGGGGGCTCGCCTAAAACGGCATCATGAGGATGCCTTCCTGAACCAGATATACACCGGCCGGAACAACTCGGCCCCGATCGTGTCCGCTTGCGTACCGGTGGTGTCCGTGTGCGGACACGGGCTGGGTTAGGGCTGAGCGTCGGCCCGCAGTCGCACTGGGTCGCCAACTGCCATCGCGGCGAGGCGGTGGTGACGTAGCTCACGAGGCGGGCTGCCGTGCAGCACCCAGTCACCGCTCTCGCGACGGCTTACCAAGCCGGCACGTACGAGCTCGCCGAGAGCAGTCGTGACCGATGGACGATGCGCGCCGACCAGATCGGCGAGCCGTTGGTGCGGGAGCGGCAGCGGGACCACGACGCCTTCCTGGCCCACCCGGCCCCAGCGCTCCGCGAGGTGCCAGAGCGTGAGCATCAGCCGATCATCGACGCGGGGATGATGGGCGATCGCAAGCGAGACGGCGAGCGCATGCGCCCGCCGGGTTCCGCGGTTGAAGAGCTCGACGCCGAGCTGCGGCCATGGGAAGATCCGCGTGACGAGCTGCTGGTCAAGCACAGCCAGGCGAGTCGGTTCGAGCACGGTCCACCCGATCTCGGCATGGACGTGCGAGCCCTCATCGTCCCAGTGCCACGGCCGCATTACGTCGCCGTGACCGAGCAGCTCGACGCACTGCCGGCCGAGCACCTCGACGTCGCGCGTTATCAATCCGTCGAATACCAGGAACCCGCGGTGATGGCGTTCGGGCTCGATCGAGGCGCCCGCCTCCCACGGCCCGGAACACAGCGCCAGCACGCGCGCTCGCGCCTCACTGCGGGCGCGCTCCAGCTGCTTCTCGTCGAGCAAGTCGGCGAGGTCGGGGTCGGCGTCGACGATGGAGATCGTCGCCCCGGGGCCAGCTTCCATCCGGTCGGTTCTATCACGTCTGATGGGGAACGCACGCATGCGGACCCGGTGACGATCAGTCGAACTCATCGGGCCTCCTTCAGGTCGAGCGCGGATGACTCCCCTAGCGCTTCGCCGGCGCGGAGGGGGGCGGGGATGAGCGCTGCCCCTACGAGGATCAGCGCGAATGCAGCTACGCGCACCCCTATGACGAGGGCGTCGTCCCCGAGCCGGTCTCCAAAGACCGCCAGTCCGGCGAGGATGGTGGACAGGTTCGCGGCGACCGAGGTGACGGCGATGACCGCGACACCGTCGCCGATCTGGAGGCTGCGGGCCGAGGCGTAGAACGAGAAGACCGCCGCCGTGATGATGACCACGCTCCACGGGCTGAGGAGACCGGCAGGCCCGCTGTCGAGATCTCCCGAGAGCGCCTTTATCGCCACGTCCGAGATCCCAACCCGAGCCCGGCGGCAACGCCGAGCAGCACGCCGCGCTGCACCGGGATGCGCTCGACCAAATGGGACACGACCAGGAGCAGGCCGACGCCGACAGCAATGCTCTCGAAGACGATCATCCCCGCGAGGGAGTAGCCGGAGTTGGCATCGCCTCCGCCACCGCCGGTCAGCGTCAACAAGCTGAGCGAGACTGCCACGAGGCCGATCCCGACCCACTGGCGCCGGCCCAGGTGAAACCCAAAGAAGCGCTCGGCGAGCACCGCCGGAAACACGAGGCCCCGGCGAGGACCGCCTGGCCGGTCGAGATCGGAGCAAGGGTGAGCGCGGCCACGTGCAGCCCGAACGCCACCGCGGCCACCCCCCAGCCAATGCTCCACCACCTGGAGCGAAAGAGATCGACCGCGCTACGCACCGGATGGCGCATCTGGACGTCGGGAGCGGCGACCGCTCCCCTGTACTTGAACAGGAGGCGAGATTCGTGCCGAGCGCGGACAGCAGCGCACAAGCAAGGCCCACCCCGACGGGGAGGGAGACACCGGGGCGCAAACCGTTGGAGGCCGTTTCCGCCGTTCAAGTTACGCCACCCATTAGCCCTTACCAATTCTTGTCCCGCGCTTGGGTCGGCGATAGCAGGGCGCCGAGCATGCTGGTCCTCGTAAGCCTGTCAACCGGAATCGAGGGTCAAGCATGAAGCTCATCGCCGTCACAGCGGCCGTACTGGTCGCCATCTCACTCGCCGCGACCGCCATCGCGGCACCCGCCCCCAGCGCATCGCTGGTGCGTGAGTTCGAGGGCAAGGTCGTGAGCGTCAACCGTGACGCCCGAACGTTCCGCCTGCGTGACAGCGAGTGGGGCACCAAGCGGATCAAGGTCACCAGCAACACGCGCTTCGAGCGGATCAACGGGTTCGCCGGGCTGAAGAAGGGCCAGACGAACATCGAGTCGACCGTGAAGCGCAAGAACGGGCGCTGGATCGCGATCGAGGTCGAGAAGTCCGGCGGCGGCGACGACCGCTAGAGCATCAGACAGCCGGGCCTGGAGAGGGGCCGCCGATGGGCGGCCCCTCGGCATGCCGAGACGGGAGAAGCATGAGTGCGCCGGCAAAAAAGCACGCGGCGCCGAGCCCGGTGGTCCAGTTGGCGGCGGCCAGGTCGAGGATTGAGCCGCTTGATGGGACGACGTAGGACGCGATCGCGGATATACCGAAGAGAACGCAACCGGCCAGGTTGACGGCGGCCATCTTCCAGGCGCGATCGCGGCGGGTGGGGAGCAGGTGCGGTCCGGTGGCCACGCGGTAGGCGAGCACGCCGGAGATGAGGAACGCAGCCGATCCGAACACGTCTGGGGCCCAGACCAGGTGATTCTCCTGCTTGGTGGAGAGCCCATCCTGCATGGCCTCGAAGGTGCTGAGGTTGAACAGCAACGTGCCGGCGAACTGGATCGCCGCGCTCCACCACGACGCATCCGCCCCCCAGCGATGCCCGCGCCTCAGCGTGGCCTCCCGCAACTCGAGGGCGGCCGCCAGGGTGAAGAAGATCGAGCCCGCGAAGAAGATGACTCCATCGGCCCCTGCACCGACGAGCTGCACGAGCCCGGGGAAGGGACCGATGAAGAAGCACGCCGAACCGACCGCGAAGCCAAGCGCGATCCAGCGATCCCAGGCGTCCCTGGCGAACGCCCGGTGCGCGACAGCCAGTGAATGACCGATCAAGGAAGCGTGGTGATTTGGTTCGCCAGCGGGGAGCCCAGCCCGGTGGCGAGGTCGTAACCCGGCCGGGCGGGGCAACACGATCCTCCGAAGAGCGCGTTGCCACCTTCGGTGATGTCGATGAACGCTCCCGGTGTGCGCTTGGCCGTCGCGTAGAGCAGCGGCGGCACGAAGCCCGGGCGCGGCAGCCCCTGCGTCTTGGCCTGCTGGTTCCACAGGGCGATCATGCCCGCCACGAGCGGCGCGGCCGCGCTCGTCCCGCCCACGAAGCTGATGGTCTGGTCTCCAGACTTGGGGCAGCTCTTGACGCCGCTCGAGCAGACGATCGGGTAGCCGGGGCTCTCGTCCGCGAAGGCCGCGATGTCGGGGACCATCCGGTACTTCGAGCTCGCGAACGACTGGGCGGGCTGCCACCAGGGCCGGCTCTGGAAGGTGCTCTGCCCGCCGCCGCCCCCCGCGTTCGCCGTGAACGGCGCCGGGTAGGCGGTGTCGTTCCACGGGCCGGTGGAGGCGATCGCGTTGCTTGAGTTCAGGGTCAGGTTCGTTCCGCCCACCGCCAGCACCCACCCCGAGCTCGCGGGCCAGGACACCTGGGGCTTCTTCTCGCTCGAGGTGAGCTGGCCGGCCGGCACGCCGCGAGCGCACGCGGAGGAGCCGGTATCGCCCGCCGCGACCACCACAGTGATTCCCAGCGCCGCCTCCGCCGCGAGCAGGCGGGTGACCAGTGTCCGCGACGCCGAGTACTTGGAGACCGTGGACTCGCAGACGCCGTAGGACACCGAGACGACATGGGGAAGCGGCGCGCCGTTGGTGGTCGCCTGTAGTGGCGAGGCGAGCATCTTCAGGAACCCGAGCACGTTCCCGTCGTCCGCGTCCTCGGTGATCGGCTGGACCCAGAGATCGAACCGATCGAGCTGCGGAGCCACCATCGAGGCGACCATCGCGTCGAGCGAGCTCTCCAGGATCGGCTTGATGCCGGAGCCGTTGTGAATCTTTAGCGCCGTCCCCTGCGCGCCGAAGCAGTCGCGGAACTCGTTCACGTCCGACGTCGGCGTGGGCGCCTCGCCGACGATCGCCAGCCTCGCCCCCTGTCCCAGTACGCCGGCGGAGTGAAGGGGAGCGATCCCGTAGGCCTCGAGGATCTGGTTCGGGTACAGCCCGGAGGACGAGGCGAGGGCGCTGGGATAGGTCGTCCCGACACACGACGGACCCACCGTGCCGGTCCGCGTGGGGGTGCCGCCGTCGTAGGCCGGGCCGCCGGCGGACCTGGCGACCGGGGCCCCGGCTGGGCCGGCGGACGACGATGAGCCGCCCTTCACGGTCACCCGCATGCCCGCGATCGTGTCCACGTTCCCCTTGATCCCCTTCGGGGGCTTTGGCTTGTTGACCGGGAGGGCGAGAACCGCGCCCGAGGAAGTCCTGTAGTTAGCCCACTTCGTCCCGAACATCTTCTGCGCCTTGCCAACCGACAACGTCGCGCTCACCCTCAGATGGGTCACGTCGACCTTGGCCGTGACGCTCTTCGACTTGAACGCATTCACCACGGCCTTGCGCTTCGACGAGGTGGCCCCGTACTTGCTCTGGAGCTTCGACAGCGAGAGGTACTTTCCGTACGACGAAGACGACGGGTTGCTGGCGGACTTCGCCGCCTTCTGCACGCCCGAGTTGTTGGCGATCAGGCCGATCTGGAGCCCCAGCTTGAGACCGGTGGACGTCGCCCCCACCTTGTGCAGCCCCTTGTGGGAGATCGGGCCGTAGTCCACGTCCGCGGCCGCCTGGGACGGCGCCGCACATAGGGCAACGCAGACTGCCCCGGCGATCAGTGCCCGAGCCATCCGGCGATCGTTACGCGTCGCCGCTCCGCTCGCATCACCTCGATGGGATGAGATCGGCATGCATCGCACGAACTAGGGTCTGGCGGTGTCCGGGCACGCTCCACCCCGAAGGTCCGAGAGCATCGTCTTTCACGATCTCCAGCAGGGTGGCCGCACGGAGGACCTCCCGTACTACCGCGAGCTGGCCCAGAGGGCCGGCTCCACCCTGGAGCTGGGAGCGGGCACCGGCAGGGTCGCGCTCGAGCTGGCCCCGCTCACGGACCTCTGGGCCAACGACCTCGACGACCAGCTGATCGGAGAGCTGGTCCGCCGTGCCGACGCGCGCGGGCTATCGGTCACACCCGTCCCGGGTGATGCGACCAGGCTCGACCTGGGCCGAGCCTTCGATCTGATCATCGCGCCCATCGGCTTCGCGCAGTTCGTGGGCGGCCGGGACGAGCGGCGGGCGCTCCTGCGCGTGATCGCACGCCACCTGGCCGTGACCGGCCTGGCCGTGGTCGCGCTCGTGGACGTGGACGAGGTGCTGCGCGAGTGCGCCACGCCCGCGCCCTGCCAGCGTCTGCGCGCTCGCGGGCGAACCTTCGTCTGTCAGCAGCTCGCCGCCACCGAGACAGCAGACGGCGCGCGGGTCACCTGGAGGCGCGGCGTCAATCGGCGTACCGCGGGACGTCTGGCAAGCCGCCCCATCGCGCCCGTCGTGGTGACCTACGACCGCGTCAGCCCCGCGGAGCTCGCCACCGAGGCACACGCCTGCGGCCTGCACGTGCCACACGTTCATCACGACCCGGGCGATGCCAGGAGCCTCGGGTCGACCTACTGCGTCCTGCGACCGATCGGGAAACCTCGACCTTCGGCAGATGTGGGGCGAGACGGGCGTCCGTAGGCTCGCGGCTCCGAAGGCACGGATGCCTTGGGACCGCCGCTATGGACACTCCCATCCGCAACCCGCGCGGGTTCCTCATCACCGGTGGGGCCGGCTTCGTCGGGTCGCACCTGACCGAGCGGCTTCTCGAGACCGGCGCTCCGGTCACGGCGCTCGACGACCTGTCCACGGGCGCCCGGGCCAACGTGGCCCACCTCGCGGGCCACCCGGGGTTCCGCCTCGTGGAGGGATCGATCCTCGACGACATACTGGTGAGCCGGCTCGTGCGTGAGCACGACGTGGTGGTCCACCTGGCCGCCGCCGTGGGGGTGGACAGGATCGTGGCGGGCCCGCTGGCCTCGATGAGGACCAACGTCGAGGGCACCAGCGTCGTCCTGGAAGCGGCGGCCCGGCTCGGACGGCGGACGCTGCTCGCCTCGAGCTCCGAGGTGTACGGCGACGGGGGCGGCCGGCCGATGTCGGAGGACGACCCGCTCAAGCTCCACTCGGCCACTGATCCCCGCTCCTCCTACGCCGCGGCCAAGGCGATGGGGGAGGTCCGCGCGGCGGCGCTGGTCGCGGAGCGCGGCCTGCCGGTCACCGTCATCCGCCTGTTCAACACCGTCGGCCCGCGCCAGCTCGCCGACCAGGGGATGGTGCTGCCGCGCTTCGCGGACGCCGCGCTGGCCGGACGGCCGCTGGTGATGCACGGCGACGGTGGGCAATCCCGCTGCTTCACGCACGTGCTGGACGTGGTGGAGGCCCTGGTCCGGGCCGTCGAGTTGCCGGGCGCCGTCGGACAAACGCTGAACGTGGGCAGCCCGAACGAGACGCGGATCGCGGACCTCGCCCGACGCGTGTGCGCGGCCGCCGGGTCGCGGTCCCCCATTCACCACGTGCCCGCTCGCTCGGGGGGCGCCGATCCCCGCCATCGCCTGCCCGACATCGCCCGGGCGGCGGAGGTGCTCGGCTGGAAGCCGGTTCGCGGCCTCGACGCCGTCATCGAGGACGTGCTGGCGTCCCGCCGGGGCGAGACCGAGCTGACCCGGCTCGCGTCGTGAGCGCTGCGCTCAGCCACGCGCTCATAACGCCCGCGCGGAACGAGGAGCGCGCGCTCCCGCGGCTCGCCGAGTCCATCCTCGCCCAGTCTGTGAGGCCGGCCGAGTGGATCATCGTGGACGACGGATCCACCGATGGGACCGCGGCGGCCGCTGCCGAGCTCGCCGCCGGCAGCGACTGGATCAAGCTCGTGACGCTTCCGCCGACACCGGGGTCCCTTCGCCTCGGCAGGAGGCAGGGACGGGACCTGCTCGCCCTCGAGGCCGGCCTGTCGGCCGCGTCACGGCGCCCCGAGCTCGTGACCAAGCTCGATGCGGATGTGACCCTGCCTCCGGTCTACCTCGAGCGGCTGGGTGCCGCGTTCGCCGCGGACCCTGAGCTCGGCCTGGCCAGCGGGAGCCGCTGGGAGTGGCAGGACGGGACGTGGCGTCAACGGCACCTCACCGGCACCAGCGTCGAGGCGCAGGCCCGGACCTACCGCTTGGACTGCTGGCGTGACGTCCAGCCGCTCGAGCCCCGGCTCGGCTGGGATGGGGTGGACGAGGTCACGGCGATCCTGCTCGGCTGGACCACGCTCGTCCTGCGCGACCTGCGCTTTCATCACCACCGGCGCATCGGGGATCGCGAGGGGCGGCTGCGGGCCCGCCTCGCCGAGGGCGAAGCGGCGCACTACATGGGCTACCGCATGTCCTACCTCGCCGCACGGGCGGCCTGGAACGCGCGCGAGGAGCCGGCGGCGCTGGCGATCCCCGCCGGGTACCTGCGTCAGGTGCTGCGGCGCCGCTCCCGGTGTCCGGACCCGGCGGTCCGCGCTCACGTGCGGCGTCGCCAGTCGCCACGCCACCTGCTGCGCACGTGGGCCGAGGCCCGGGGGCGCCGGGTGCAGGTCGAGCGTCCCGATCTCCTCATGGTCTGCTCGGGCGGCGGCCACCTCATGGACCTGCTCGCGCTCCGGGAGGCGTGGAGCAGCTGTTCGCGCGTCTGGGTCAGCCTCGACCGCGCGGACGTTCTCTCCCTGCTCGGCGACGAGCGGGTGCTCCTCGCCCACGGACCGACCAACCGCAACGTGCCCAATCTGCTCCGCAACCTGCGGATGGCCTGGGGCGTGCTGGGGGCCATCCGCCCGCGGGTGGTGCTCACGAGCGGCGCCGGGGTGGCGGTCCCGTTCGCGTGGGTGGCACGGCTCAGGGGCTCGCGGGTCGTGTATCTCGAGTGCGCGGGTCGGGTGGACCGGCCGTCTCTGAGCGGCCGAATGATCTCCCCGATTGCCAGCCGGACCTATGCCCAGTGGCCCGAGCTCGCCCAGCGCTGGGGGTCGGCGGTCTACGCCGGGAACGTGCTTCAGCTGCCGGCGGAACGGGCGGGCGCCGACACTCAGAGCACCGGCGGCGTGTTCGTGACGGTGGGGACGAACGAGGCCCGATTCGACAGGCTGGTCGATGCCGCGGGGCGGCTGGGGGACCGCGAGCGCGTGGTGCTCCAGCGCGGGTCGTCCGGGTTGGACGCCCCCGGCACCGACTGCCACGACTTCATGACCTACCAGGAGGTCTGCGACCACGTGCGGGCGGCCCGCGTGGTGGTCACCCACGCGGGAGTGGGCAGCGTCGGCGTGGCGCTCCACCACGGCAAGCGCCCGATCGTGGTGCCGAGGCTCAGGCGCTTCGGCGAGGCGGTGGACGATCACCAGCTGCTGTTCGCCCGGCAGCTGGCCGAGATGGGTCTTGCTCAGCTGGTGGAGGACCCGGCGGACCTGCCGGCCGCGATCGCCGCGGCCACGGCCCCGGTGATTCGCCTGTCCGATCCGGATCCGGACCTGCGGCTCGCGATCGGCGCCGCCGTGAGCGAGCTCCTGGCTGCCTAGCGCAGGCGGGCCTGCTCCAAGAGCTCGCGGACCGTCCGGCGGGACTGCGTCCGGTGGGCCGCGAACGGCACCTCCTGGCTGCATGCCGCTCCCTTCCTCGGAAGTGTCAGCGCCTCCAGGTAGGCCAGCACGGCGGTGTCTATGCACGTCGAGTTCGCCCCGAACGAGGCCGTGTGTCCGTCGCCGCGCATCGTCAGCAGCCGCGCGTTGCCCAGGTCGGCGGTCAGGCGCTTGGCCCCCACGTACGGCGTGGCCGGGTCGTGCGTCGTGCCGACCACGAGTGCCGTGGTGACCCGGGCGGAGTTGCTCACCGGGCCGGAGTAGCCGTTCTGGGGTTCGACCGGCCAGAGCGCCATCGACACCAGGCTGTAGCCCGCGTTCCACCAGACGTGCGGGAACTTCCGGTACGCGCTCCGGCCATCGCGCAGGTACGGGCCGACCGTGCTCGGCCAGCGCAGGTCGACGGCACTGATGGCCACGAACGGGTCGAAGACCGTCGTGATCCCGTGCTCGTAGACCACGTCGGCGATGAGCCGGAGCAGTGTGCCGTCGCCGGCCTGGGCCTGCACGAGGGCATTGCTCAGCACCGGCCAGAGGCTCTTCTGGTTCAGGCCCCCGTACGTGGCCACACGCAGGTCGTCGCCGTCGACCGGCGAGCGTGACGCGGCTCCGGGAGCGGGGATGCTGCGACGGTCGAGCCGCTTGGCCAGAGCCTTCCACCCCGCCGGCGGCGCGGCGCCCAGGCCGCAGTGATCCGGGCGTATCCGGCAGGCGGCCGCGAAGCGGTCGAAGGCGTCCTCATAGCCGGCCGTCTGGCGTCGCGTGTCCTGGATCGGCGCGCGCACGTAGCCCTCGACGTCCACGGCCCCATCGAGCGCCAGCGCCCGCACGCGGCGCGGGAAGAGCGTGGCGTACGTGGCTCCGAGCTGGGTCCCGTAGGAGTAGCCGAGGTAGCTCAGCGACTCATCGCCTACCGCCGCTCGCAGACGGTTCAGGTCCCGTGCCGAGTTGGCGCTGTGCAGGTGCGGCAGAAGTCCTTTTGGCGCGAGCCGGACGCAGCGCCGCACGTACTTCCTCGCACCTCGCACGAGCCGCCGCTCGGCGACGCGGGAGGGGCGGGTGAACGGCTGCGCGTACACACCGTTCTTCTCCTGGTCGACCTTGCAGTCCACCGGGCCCACTCCGCGCGGGTCCCACCCGACGAGGTCGAAGCGCCGGTTGAGCGGAGCGAACAGGTCCTTCCCGTTGTTCCTTACGAACTCGACCCCCGAGCCACCGGGGCCTCCTGGATTCAGGAAGAGCGAGCCGATCCGCTGTGCGGGATCCGTGGCATGCAGGCGTACGAGCTTGAGGGAGAGCCTCGCGCCGCCCGGGCGCCGGTAGTCGCGCGGCACTCGGGCTGTGGCGCACTGGAAGCCCTCGCCGCAGTCACGCCAGTCGAGCGCCGCCGCGCGAGCCGGTGCCCCTGCGCCCGCCTGGGCGGCGGGACCGGCGCAAAGCAGCGTGGCCGCGCATGCCGAGACGACAAGCGTCCGGCGAAGCCTTCCTCCCCGCCCGTCCCCGCTCACGGGTGCACCGGCTGACCGCACTGGACGGCGACTATCTCACGCCGCCTGGGGCGCTTGCAACAGCCCCGTGAAGCGGCTCCGTCTAGCGCACGCGCTCGACGCGGCCGGGCCCCCCGTCGATGCGGTCCCTCGCACCGTCACGTGCCCTGATGCGGTTGCGGCCCGCTCCGGCCAACAGTGGGTCCTTGCCCGGCTGCCGGTCAGGCGGTCACGGCCGGAGCCCGCCGCCCAAGGCGCCGCCTCCCAGGCGGTCAGCTCCGGCGCTGCCGCTCAGGCGATCCTTGCCGCGCACGCCGACCAGGGTGTCCTTGCCGGCTCAGTCCTCGCGCAAGCCCTCTCGGTGAGCCGCAGGCAGCCGATGGCCTGGCCGCCGGATGGCCATCGTCGGCCCCCCGAAGGGCTGAAAGGGTGCGTCCTCGCATAGGTCTGTTCGAGAAAACCTGTTCACCTAGACGTTTGTTGGAGGAAGTCCGAGCGGAAGTCAAGTTTCTGTCCTACGGTGGCCGGCAGGGCAGGACCTATCCCGGCACGGATGCGCCGGGATCAGCCCGCTTTGCGGGCGGTCGCCAGGACGGCGGCTCTGAACCGGACTTTTTCCTCTGAAGGGAGTAGGTATTCCATGGGCTCTCGTGGGCTTACACGACGCATTTCGCGCATTCCGCACTGGAAGACGCTGACGGCATCAACGGCGACCGCGCTACTGGCGGGCGGCGCCATGGCGGTCGGCGCAATCCCCACTTCGAACAGCACGATCTTCGGGTGCTACAGCACCAAGAATGGGGACCTGCGCGTCGTGGCGAAGAACGAGCGCTGCGACAAGAAGGAGACCCGCCTCTCCTGGAACAAGGAGGGTGCCACCGGCGCAACCGGCGCGCGTGGACCGGCTGGACCGGCCGGCCCCAAGGGCGCCTCGGGTGCCCAGGGCTCGCAGGGACTCAAGGGCGACACCGGCGCGGCCGGTTCGAATGGAGTCGACGGCATCAACGGAGTTGACGGTGCCAAGGGCGACAAGGGCGACACCGGTTCCAATGGGGTCGACGGCACCAGTGGAGTCGACGGTGCCAAGGGCGACAAGGGCGACACCGGTTCCAACGGGGTTGACGGCATCAACGGAGTCGACGGAGCCAAGGGCGACACCGGCGACACCGGTTCCAACGGGGTCGACGGCATCAACGGAGTTGACGGTGCCAAGGGCGACAAGGGCGACACCGGTTCCAATGGGGTCGACGGCACCAGTGGAGTCGACGGTGCCAAGGGCGACAAGGGCGACACCGGTTCCAACGGGGTTGACGGCATCAACGGAGTCGACGGAGCCAAGGGCGACACCGGCGACACCGGTTCCAACGGGGTCGATGGCATCAACGGAGTTGACGGTGCCAAGGGCGACAAGGGCGACACCGGTTCCAACGGGGTCGATGGCATCAACGGAGTTGACGGAGCCAAGGGCGACACCGGCGAGACCGGCGCGGCCGGCGCCGATGGAGCCGAGGGCCTTCAGGGTCTGCAGGGCATCCAGGGAATCCAGGGTGTGAAGGGCGACAAGGGCGACAAGGGCGACACCGGTGAGACCGGCGCCAATGGAGTCGACGGCATCAACGGAGTTGACGGTGCCAAGGGCGACAAGGGCGACACCGGTTCCAATGGAGTCGACGGCATCAACGGAGTCGACGGAGCCAAGGGCGACACCGGTGAGACCGGTTCCAATGGAGTCGACGGCATCAACGGAGTCGACGGAGCCAAGGGCGACACCGGTGAGACCGGCGCCAATGGAGCTGACGGCATCAACGGAGTCGACGGAGCCAAGGGCGACAAGGGCGACAAGGGCGACACCGGTGAGACCGGCGCCAACGGAGCCGACGGCACCAACGGAGTTGACGGAGCCAAGGGCGACAAGGGCGACACCGGTGAGACCGGCGCCAACGGAGCCGACGGCACCAACGGAGTTGACGGAGCCAAGGGCGACAAGGGCGACACCGGTGAGACCGGCGCCAACGGAGCCGACGGCACCAACGGAGTTGACGGTGCTCAAGGCCTGAAGGGCGACACCGGTGAGACCGGCGCCGAGGGCCTTCAGGGCATCCAGGGAATCCAGGGTGTGAAGGGCGACAAGGGCGACAAGGGCGACACCGGCGACGCTGGAGCCAACGGATCCGACGGAACCAACGGATCCAACGGATCCAACGGAGCCGACGGAACCAACGGAGCTCAGGGAGCCAAGGGCGACCAGGGCATCCAGGGGCTGAAGGGCGACCAGGGCGACCAGGGCATCCAGGGGCTGAAGGGCGACCAGGGCATCCAGGGAATCCAGGGTGTCCCGGGTGCGGCCGGAGTGAGCGGCCTCGAGATCGTGACCGTCACGAGCGGGTCGAGCAGCACCAACAAGTCGGCCACCGCGCAGTGCGGCACCGGAAAGTTCGTGGTGGGCGGTGGCTTCGCAATGTCGCTGACCAACGGCGACATCGGTGTGACCAGCAGCGGACCGGGCGCAACGTCCGGCAAGTCGAACACCTGGGTGGCCGCCGGCACCGAGAGCGGCAACGGGACGAACTCCCAATGGACCGTGACCGCCTACGCGATCTGCGCCACGGCGTAAGCACGTAGAAGCAGTACGTCAGGAACGGGGGGTCGCGAGTTTCGCGGCCCCCCGTCTTGCGTTCAGGGGGAGTTCCGGCTCAGGCCGGCGCCACGCCGCGAATCCGCCACTGCCCGTCCTGCTTGACCAGGTAGATCCGGGAGGTGTTCCCGTTGGTCTCCTTGACCGTGGCGGTGGCGTTCGCCTCGTCCGGCACTTGGATGTCCTTCACGCTGATCTCGGAGTCCGGGGAGAACAGCTTGGCCTTGACCTCCTGGCCGCACTCGCCGCTCGACGAGGACGTGCTCACGGAGTTGGCGAGCTTGGGAGTGAACAGCTGGTCGCAGATGCGCTCACCGTCGCCTTCGCGGCTGGCGCTGTCGAGCGCGGACATGACCTTGGCCACGGCCTTCATGTCGGACGTGTTGTCGTCCTCGGAATCGCCACCACATCCGGACACGACCGGAACCAGAACGACGACCAGGGCCGCCAGCAGTCGCATCGAGGCTTGGCACGTCCGTGTCATCTCGTCCTAGGGTCGGCTCCCCGGACGCGGAACTTGAGCGAAGCGCCCGGCGGAAAGCGGCAGACCCTCCGCATGAGGCATGCTCCCGGCCTCGTGCGCGCGCTCTGGGTGACCGTCGAGCAGGACTTCTCCGCCCCGGTGGAGAGGGTCTTCGCGCACCTGAGCGAGCACGAGAACCTCGCCGAGGTGTTCGGCGCCAAGGTCAAGCGGCTCGAGGACGGCAAGCCGGAGCGCAACGGCGTCGGCTCGCGACGGGAGATGCGGATGGGCCCCACCGCGCCGTTCGAGGAGACGATCACGCGCTTCGAGCCCAGCGAGTTGATCGAGTACCGCATCACGAAGGGCACGCCGCTCCGCGACCACGTGGGCGTGATGCGCTTCACCGCGCTGCCCGGCGGGGGCAGCCACCTGGACTACCGGATCCGGATCGCCTCTCGGGTGCCCGGTGTGGCGCCGATCGTCAAGGCGGCCACCAGCCGCGCCCTCACCCAGGGCCTGGGCAAGGTCGAAGCTCGTCTCTGAGCCGATGGCAGAGCGCCCGCCGAACATCGTCGTCCTGATCACCGATCAGCAGCGCGCCCCGCAGCACTGGCCGGAGGATCCGGCGTGGCTCGAGCAGCTGATGCCGAACGACACCCAGCTGCGCAAGACGGGCATCAGCTTCACGCGCGCCTTCACCGCCACCGCGATGTGCTCCCCGAGCCGGGCGACCTTCCTCACCGGCAGGTATCCCTCGCGGCACGGGGTCACGCTCACGATGACCCACGGCGACCTGTTCCCCGACCAGGCCAACGTGCCCCATGTGCTGCGCACGGTCGGGCGACTCGGCATCAGCGGCGAGGTCCCTCGCCGGCGGCTGGCCAATCGCTTCGTGAAGAGCGCGCTGCGGCTCGGGCCCAAGAGCGGCAACGAGCCCGAGCTCAAGCCCGGCACCGAGACGCTGGCGTCGCTGCTCCGCGAGCGCGGCTACCACGTGGTGTTCAAGGGCAAGTGGCACCTCTCGAAGCCGGTGGGCGACGAATGGGGCCCCGCGGACAGCGAGCGGATCGAGCGCGACTACGGCTTCGCCGAGTGGGAGCCCCCGGACGCCGGCGGCGACGCCAAGGCCGCGACCTTCGGAGGCGGGAACGCCGGCACCACCCATGAGGGCTGGGACGAGGACTACACGCGCCAGATGGAGAGATGGCTGGCGCGCGCGGATCTTCCCGAGCCGTTCTGCCTTGTCTTCTCTCTGGTCAACCCGCACGACGTGCTGGGGTACCCGTCGTCGTTCGTGCAGGGCGGGTACTCGGAGGCGGACTTCCGCGGGATGGGCATTCCGCTGCCGGCCACCGTCGACGAGGACCTGCGCGACAAGCCGACGGTGCACTCGCTGATGAAGCTCGGCCAGACCGCCTACATCGGCGGGCTCGACGACCGGGCGGCCCAGCAGAACTACGTGGACTTCTACGCCTACCTGCACAGCGTGGTGGACAAGAAGATCGGGCGGCTGCTCGGCGCCCTGGGCGACCCCGGCGACCCGGGGTCCCTGCGCTCGCGAACGGTGATCGCGCGGATCTCCGACCACGGTGAGCTCGGGATGTCACACGGCGGGTTGCGGCAGAAGATGTTCAACGCGTACGAGGAATCGATCCGGGTGCCGTTCGTGATCTCGAACCCCAGGCTCTTCCCGGAGCCGCGCGAGAGCGACGCCCTGGTGTCGCTCGTGGACCTGGTGCCCACGCTGCTCGGGCTCAGCGGGCGTCCCGGCGACCCCGAGCGCTTCGACGGCCGCGACCTGGGACCGATCGCACGCGGCGAGCGCGAGGGCGTGCGCGACGCGGTGCTCTTCACCTACGACGACCACCAGGCCGGCACCGCCTTCCAGAACGTGTCGGGCCAGCCCAACCGGATCCGCTGCGTGCGCGACTCGCGCTGGAAGTACGCGGTCTACCTCGACCCGTCCGGAGACACGCCGCCGGAGTTCGAGCTCTACGACCTCGAGAGCGATCCCGACGAGGCGCTCAACCTGGTGGGGAAGCGCACCGGCCGCGGACGCACCAGGGCCGCCGAGCTGGAGCTCGAGCGGCTGCGGCACGTGCTCGAGCACGCTTGCGCGGACAGCGGCACCCTCGAGCCCGCACTGCCGCGCCTCTAGTAGGTCGCGAAGCCCTCGACCGAGATCACGCCGTTCTGGCCGTCGAGCGTGTTCGTGTCGTGGGCTTGAAGCGCGCCGCCCGAGATGCCGCGGTAGGCGCCGGTTCCGGCGGTGAAGCGCACCGTGCCGCGGAAGTCGATCATGTTCCCCGCGATCGTGAACGGCAGCTCGGCGGTGCCGAAAACCGAACCCGTCTTGAAGAGCAGCCGGAAGGTGCCGGTAAAGCGAGCGTTCGCGAGCGAGCCCACCAGCTTGACCGACCCGGCACCGAACGGCGTGCTCGTGACCGTGCCCTCGTCCTGGATGGTTCCCGGCGTATCCGACTCGACCATGCGGGTCCGGCCGGCGAGGCTCACCGCGCGGCGCTTGCGCGGCCCCGGCCGGCGCGTGCTCTTGTACAGCTGGTAGGTGTTCTGGAGCTCGTCCTGGACGATCGTGGCGTTGCCCCTGATCGGCTTGACCGCCAGCGCGGAGCGCAGGCGGCGCACGCGGTAGCGCCAGCCTTGCGGGAGGTCTAGCCGCTTGCCGAGCGAACGCAGCTGCCCGATCGTCTGCTTGGGGTCCACGATCTGCGCGTAGGCCTGCATCACGTAGATATCGCCGCCGGGCGCGACGAGCTCGTAGACCACCCGGCCGCGGTTCCACGTCCACGTGTTGCGGCGCTTGACGACGCGGTCGGTGTACGGGGTCCGGACGAGGTCGGCCGCGGTGCGGATCGGGATCGTGGCGACCCTGCGCATCTTCTCCCCGTGGAACGAGCGCACACGTCCGGGCGTGGCGGTGACCGAGTCCATCAGGAAGTAGCGCGGCCCATTGAGAACCACGAGCGTCGCGCCGCGCTCCTTCGCGAGGTCGCCGGCGTCGAACGCGTTCCACCAGCGGGCCGGGCAGCGGTTGAGACCGATGGTGTTCCAGACCGTGACGGTGGCGTCGGGCAGCGCACCCCTGAGCTCGAGCACCTCGCAGTAGCGGGCGTTGTGGAGACCGGGGAGCGTGGCGGCTCCGGCGCCCGGCGCGGCGACGAGAGCGAGCGCCGCGGCGCCGATGAGGATCGCTGCCCTCACGGCTTGACGAGGCAGGAGCGGCCCCTGCAGTCGTCTAGCCGCGCAAGCTTCTTGGTGAGCGTCTTCTTGACGTTCGCGTAGGCGCCAACCTTCGCCACGTTGCGGAGCTGGTACGGGTCCTTGCGCCGGTCGTACAGCTCCTGCTCGCCGGTCTCCTTGTAGATCACGTACGTGTACCGGTTGGTGCGAACGCCGTTGTAGGGCCGGTCCCACATGTTGGCCGGGAGGTTGCCGCGGAAGAGCGGTGCGGGCGCCTCGATCTGGATGATCCGATTCGGGCGCTTGCGCGGGTTGCGGATCGTGGGCAGGAGCGACACGCCGTCCATGATCCGTCCGGCGCGGGCATTGGCCGCATCCACGAGCGTGGGGGCGAGGTCGATGTTGGCGATCTGCCCGCGTACCGTTTGGCCGGCGGGCACGCCGGGACCGCGGACGATCAGCGGCACGCGCAGCGACTCCTCGTAGGGCAGGAACTTGTCGCCCGGGATCCGGTGCTGGCCCTGGAGCCAGCCGTTGTCGGACAGGAACACGATCATCGTGTTCCTGAGCTGCCCGGTCTTGCGCAGGATCCCCACGAGCCGCTTGACGTGGTCGTCGACCGCGAGCAGCGAGCCCACGCGGCCCTCGTAGTTGAGCTGAAGCTGCTGGATCTGCGCGTCCGTGAGGCGCGGCGCCTTCGACGTCATGTTCGAGGGCTTGTCGGAGAGGTCCGCCTCGTTGAAGTTCGGCGGCCGCGGCAGCCTGTACCGCTTGCTCTTGGCCTCGTAGCGGGGGGCCGGCCGCGGGTCGGCGCCCTTGCGCCCCATCAGCGTGACCGCCACGTCCTCGCGGTGTGGCGCCGCGGGGGACCACCAGATGAAGAACGGCTTCTTCGCCTTGCCCTGGGAGCGCACCAGGTCCTCGGTGATCTTGCCGGTCACGTCAGGCGAGTAGTCCTCCGGGTTCTGCGCCCCCCAGTAGTCGTAGGGGCCGGGTCCGAAGGCGTCGCTCAGCGCCTTGAACACGCCGGACGCGCCCGCGTCGTTCTTGATCACCTGGATCTTCGCGAACTCGACCAGCTTGCGCGCGAAGTCGGCATCCCCCCAGGTCTTGAGGTTGCCGTCGCTGTTCATCACGTAGTTGTAGTAGTCGTAGGCCGACACATCGAGGAGCCCGCGCCAGATGTCGAAGCCGGCCGGCACCTCGCCGTGCGCGTCGCGCGCGCCGTAGCCGTTGAGCCACTTGCCGATCATCGCCGTGCGGTAGCCGACCTTCTGGAGCCAGGACGGGAGGATGTTGGCCCGGTGCTTCATCCCGTACCAGCCGAACGGCCAGAAGTTCCCGTTCACACCGTGGTTGTGGGCGTACTGCCCGGTGATGAAGGTCGCTCGCGCGGGGCAGCAGAGCGGGAAGGAGTCGATCGCGTCGGCGAAGGTGGTGCCCTTGCGGGCAAGCAGGCGCTTGACGTTCGGCATGTGCTTCACGTCGGCCTTGGCCTGATCGTCGGTCATCACGACCAGGATGTTCGGGCGGCCGTCCTTCGCCGCCGTGGCGGGGCGGGCCTGCGCCACGGCCGGCAGGGCCAGGGCTGCAAGCACGGCCACCGATGCGATCTGCCGGACCTTCCTCGTCACCGGCGCGAGCGTACAGACTGTGTCACACGGTGTCAACTTCTGTATGATGCCACCTCGCATGGCGCCAGCAACCACGCCGACCCCCGCGCGGCTTCGTGCGCGCCAGAGTCGCAAGCAGAGTCGCGATCGGATCGTCGCGGCCGCCACCGAGCTGGTTCGCAAGCGCGCGTACTCCGAGCTGAGCGTGGACGAGGTCATGCGCGAGGCGGGCATCGGGCGCACGATCTTCTACCGCCACTTCGACGATCTGGCCGATCTGCTCCTGCGCGCGAGCCGGGAGGCCATCCAGGAGCTCTACGAGGCGCAGCGCAGCCTCGCCGATGCGCGGGCGGACGTGGACCCGGAGGCGGTCGGCCGCGCGGTCCATGCGGCGGCGGTGGTGTTCCAGCGGCATGGCCCGCTGATTCGCTGTGTCACGGAAGCCGCGGCCGAGGACGAGCAGATCGCGGGCGACTACGCGGTGCTGCGCCAGCGTTTCGACGACTTCGCCGAGCAGTCGCTCCGCGATGCCGCAGGCCTCGGCCGGACCCCGCCGGCCGACGTGGCCGAGACCGCGCGGGCGCTGAACCTGATGAACGTGAGCTACCTGCTGGACGCGTTCGGCCGCGAGCCGCGCGTATCCCCCGAGACCGCGGCGCAGACCCTGACCGAGATCTGGGACGCGGTCATCCGCCGCTGACGAAAGGACCTGGCCGATGGACGTCTTCCGAACACCCGACGAGCGCTTCGAGAACCTGCCCGGCTACAGCTACGAGCCCAACTACGCCGACGTGGACGGCCTGCGCCTCCATCACCTCGACGAAGGGAGCGGCTCAACCGTGCTCTGCTTCCACGGCGAGCCCAGCTGGAGCTATCTCTACCGGCACATGCTCGACCGGCTGGTCGACTCCGGCCACCGGGTGGTGTGCCCCGACCTCGTGGGCTTCGGGCGCTCGGACAAGCCCACCGATCAGGGCTGGTACACCTACGACCGCCACGTGGACGTGGTCAGCCGCCACCTCGACCAGCTCGACCTGGACGAGGTCACCGTGGTCGTGCAGGACTGGGGCGGACCCATCGGCCTGCGCTGGGCGGTGGAGCACGAGGACCGGGTGGCCCGGCTCGTGATCCTCAACACCGGGCTCTTCACCGGTCGTGTGAGCAAGGGGTTCATGGCGTGGCGCGAGTTCGCGGAGCGCACGCCCGACCTACCGATCGGGACGATCATCCAGGGCGCGACCACCACGGAGCTCTCGCCCGAGGTGGTGGCCGCCTACGAGGCACCGTTCCCCACGCCGGAGAGCAAGGCGGGCGCTCAGCGCTTCCCGCTGCTGGTGCCGCTGACCATGGAGGACCCCGGCGTCAAGGAGATGGTGGCCACGCGGGACGCTCTCGGCAACTGGGACAAGCCCGCGCTGGTGGCCTTCTCGGACACCGATCCGGTGTTCCCGTTTCCGCGGTCGGGCGAGCGGTTCACCGAGTTGATCCCGACCGCCGGGGAGCAGGTGCGAATCGAGGGGGGCGCCCACTTCCTCCAGGAGGATCGCGGGCCCCAGATCGTCGACGCCATGCTCGAAGCCTTCGCGCACCCGTCGGTATGACGCCGATCGAGCCGGACCGGCAGCAGTTCGCCGAGGTGGCCGCCATCGCGGGCGGCGCCTCCGACGGGCCCGTGGTGATGCTGAACCTGAACCGCTATCGCGAGCGGGCGGAGTACGAGGGCGACCCGCCGGGCGGGGAGTCCGCCGACGTGTCGGGCCACGAGGCGTACATGCGCTACGGCGCGGTGGCGAGCGCGGTGCTGGAGCGCGTGGGCGGCCGGATCCTGTGGCACACCCAGGCCACCCGGACGGTGGTAGGCGACGAGAGTGACCGCTACGACGAGGTGATCGCGGTGTGGTATCCGAGCCTTGCCGCCTTCGGCGCGCTCGCCACCGCGCCGGAGATCGGCTCCGCGCGGGCCCACCGCCTGGCCGGGCTCGAGCGGGCCGCGATCATCTGCTGCGAATCGGGCGCCGAGCCCGTGCTCGCCGGCGCCTGAGGACTTCAGGCGGGCACGCCGCGGGGGAGCTGCGCCTCCGCCTGACCCTCGAGCGGGACCCAGGGCTGCGCCGAGTCGCACCAGACGTGGAGCGTCGGCTCGAGCCAGGAGGTGTCGTCGAGCGTGCCGGCCTTGATGAAGGCCACCTGCGGCATGGCGTCCGCGAGGCTCACGATCGGCGAGCCGCAGTCGCGGCAGAACTGGCGCGCCACGTCCTGGCCGCTGTCTGTGCCGACCGTCGTGAACGAAGCGAGGCTGTCGCCCTCGATCTCGAGTGCGTCGCGCGGCACCGCCACGAGCACCGAGAACGAGCTGCCCGTCTGCTTCTGGCACTCGGTGCAGTGACACACCGCCGTGGCCACCGGATCGGCGTCACAGCCGTATGTGACCGCCCCGCACAAACAGCTTCCGTCCAGCTTGCCCATCGAGACTCCCCTCACGCCGTGGTCTCCAGCATTCTTGCGCTCACGCGTGTAGGGAGACCGGTCGATACAGATCGTTCGTGTCCCGACACGTTCGCATCCGCCTGCTCCTAGCCGCCGCCGTCGTGGTCATCGCCGGCGCGGTTTGGCTGGCCGGCGCCGGACAGCGATCCGCAGCAAACGGCTCGTTCGGCGAGATCGAGGCCGCGCACGGGATGCTGCTGTCGATGCTCGACCAGGAGGACGGGTTCAACTCCTACCTGGCCACCGGCCGCGCCTCGAGCCTCGCCCGCTACGAGCGCGGCCGCCGCGGGCTCGAGACGGCTCTGGCTCGCTCCGAAGCCACCCAGAAGGAGCCCGAGGAGCTCCTGGGAATCCGCAGGCAGCGTGTGCCGGCCCGGCGCTGGCAGGAGGCGGCCGAGGCGCACCTGACCCATGTGGCGGCCGGTGGCGAGTCGCGGCTGCCGAGAGCGGAGGCCGACGAGCTCGACCGCCACCTTCGGCGCTTTCGGCTGGCCAACACTGAGCTCCGTAAGGACTTGGACGAGGAGCGCGTGGCCCTCCAGGAGCGCGCCGTCGACCTCACGGTCGCGCTGATCCTGATCATCTCCGCGCTCTTCGCAACCGTCGGCTTCTTCGCGTTCGACCGGCGGGCGCGGCGCCGGCAGCTCCGCGAGGCCGTGCACTCGCGCTTCGCGGACGCGCTCCAGCTGGCTCGCTCGGAAACCGAGGCGTTCGCCGTGGTCCGCCGCTACCTCGAGCGGCTCGTGCCCGGCGGCACCGCCACGATCCTGAGCCGCAACAACAGCGCGAACCGCCTGGAGTCGCGCTCGCCGGTGGAAGACCCCGTTCTGGTGGAGGCGCTCGACGGGGCGGAGCCCGAGTCCTGTCTCGCCATCCGGGGCGGCCGGACGCATCGCCGCACAGGCTCGGCGGGCGAGTTGATCGGCTGTGAGATCTGCGGAGCCGCGGGCTCCAACGTCACCTGCGTGCCCTCGCTCGTCGGCGGCGAGGTGATCGGCTCCGTGCTGATCACGCACTCGAGCTCGCTGGACAGCGAGGACACCGAAGCGCTCTCGAGCAGCCTCGCCGAGGCAGCGCCGATCGTGGCCAACCTCCGCAACCTGGCGATCGCGGAGACGAGAGCCGCCACGGACTCGCTCACCGGGCTTCCGAACAACCGTGCCGTGCACGAGACGCTGAAGCGCCTGTCCGCCCAGGCCGGGCGCACGGCGGAGCCGCTGGCGGTGGTGCTCTTCGACCTCGACCACTTCAAGGACGTGAATGACACGCACGGACACGGCAAGGGGGACGAGGTCCTGGCCGCGGTGGGCGACACGGTGGCCAACGCGGTCAGGGACAGCGACTTCGTGGGGCGCTACGGAGGCGAGGAGTTCCTGGCGCTGCTGCCGAGCACCGGCCGCGAGGGTGCCGTGGAGCTGTCGGAGAAGCTGAGGTCGGCGATCTCCCGGGTGGCGGTGGCCGGCGTCAGCCGCAGGGTCACGGCCAGCTTCGGCGTAGCGATCCTGCCCGACGACGCGGGCGAGCCGGAGCAGGCTCTGCGCGCCGCAGACCGAGCGCTCTACACCGCCAAGGGCAACGGACGCGATCGCGTGGAGACCGCTAGCCCCGCCACGGCCGCAGCCATGCTGCCTCCGCGTGCTCGAGAAACGTGACGAGCGGGGGAACGACGGAGTCCCAGTCCGGTCCGCCCAGGGTCGCGATTACGAGGTCGGCGTAGTCGGCACGCCGTTGCTCGCCGGCGAGTGAGAACCCGCTCTCCACGTCGGCGAGTCGCTCCATCGAGGCCTGGAGCTGTCCGGTGTCGCCGATGAGGCGGGAGCACCCGAACGTGTCGATGTCGGGCGAGACCGCATGCTCGAGCTCGGCGCGGGCCGCCTGCGCCTCGTCCGGGAGGATCGCCACGAACCGGCGCACGTCGTCGCGCTCGCGGTGCTCCGTCACCGCAAGACAGAGCCCCTCGCGCACGTGCAGGTCCAGCAGCCGGCGGAAGTACAGCCGCTCGTGCTCGGCGGCGTCCTCGCGCGCCGCCTGGGCGGCCGCCGTGCGCAGGTCGCCGAGCACGATCGAGATGGCCATCACGTAGCGGGCCGTCGGGTTGTCGGCCGGGAAGATTGCCCCTACGCGAAACCGCAGCTCCGCCACTCCGGGCGAGCCTACCTCCGGCCGGCCGGCGCTTCCAGCGTGAGGCCGTGGGCGTCGCCCGCGCCGCGGTGCATCGGCTTGTCCAGCTCCAGCTGCACCACGCGGATCCGGCGCTCGCGGAAGCCGCCCTCGCAATAGGCGAAGTAGAGCTCCCAGAGCCTCCGGAACTCCCGGTCGTACCCCAGCCGCTCCGCACGGGCCTCCGCCGCGACGAAGCGCTCGCGCCAGCGCCTCAGCGTCTCGGGATAGTGGGGGGTGATGTCATCCAGGCCGGCCGGCTGCATGTCGGTCACACGCCGCACCGTGTCGTCGATCACGGCCAGCGAGGGCAGACATCCCGAGGGGAACACGAGCTCCCGGATGAAGCTGCGGCTGGCCTTCTCGGCCTCGTAGGCGGCGTCGTCGACCACGATCGCCTGGAGCAGCATCGCGCCGTCGGAGTGAAGGAGATCGCCGCACCGGCTGAAGAACTCGTCGAAGTACTGCCAGCCCACGGCCTCGACCATCTCGATCGACACGAGCTTGTCGTAGCGGCCGCCCAGGTCCCGGTAGTCGCGCATGAGCACCTCCACGCGATCCGACAGGCCCGCCTCGCGCACCCGCCCCAGCGCCATGGCGTGCTGCTCGGCCGAGATCGTGGTGGTGGTCACCCGGCAGCCGTACCGGCTCGCCGCGTGCAACGCGAAGGAGCCCCAGCCGGTGCCGATCTCGAGCACGTGGTCATCCGGCCCGAGGTCGAGCTTGCGGCAGACCAGGTCGAGCTTTTGCTCCTGGGCCGCCGCGAGGCTCGCGTCGGCCGGGTCGAACACGGCGCACGAGTAGGTCATGGTGTCGTCGAGGAACAGCTCGAACAGATCGTTGCCGAGGTCGTAGTGGGCGGCCACGTGCTTGCGGGCGCCGGAGCGAGAGTTGAGCGGCACGCGGCTGAGGGCGTTGCGGATCGGCACGAACGGGCGGCGCAGCCGATCGAGGCGGGGCATCTCGCGGGCTCCGATCCGCACGAGGGTCACCAGGTCGGGGGAGTCCCACTCGCCGGCCGCGTACGAGCGGGCCAGTCCGGAGCTGCCGCGCAGCATCGCTCTCCAGAAGCGCGGCGAGTGCACGTGGATCGTCGCCCTCAGCGCGGCGTCCTCGGGTCCGAACGCGAGACGGCGGCGCTTGCCCTCCATCACCTCGAGCCGGCCCGCGCGCATCCGGCGGAGCACCGTGGAGGCTGTGGCCCGTGCGATCATCGCGCCGGATGCGGGTGGTACGGCGCGCCCTTCAGCTTAAGGCGGACCGCCTGGGCGTAGATGCCCGCCACCACGCGCAACGACTGCAGCGGGTAGCGGAAGAGCGGGCCCGGCCCGAGCTCCCGGCGCTCGAGCGACAGCGTGACGTCGAACTGCGAGCGCTCGTCGCGGCGGCTGTCCACGTGCACCTGGAGGCGCTCGCCGGGCAGGCTGGCGCGCAGCCGGTAGTCGGCGTCCATCCCGAGGAAGGGCGACACGTGGAAGCGCTTGGCGAAGTGCCCGTTGAGCCCGGGGCAGGCGTACACGTGGCGCTCGCCCCACGGCGTGTTCGTGACCTCGGTGGCCAGCGCCTGCACACGCTCGCCCGTGCGGTCGAAGCAGTAGTAGACGCTGATCGGGTTGAACAGGTGCCCGAACGTGCGAACGCTCGTGAGCAGCCTCACGGGCCCCTCGGGACGCACGCCGGTCCGCTCCTCCACCGCGTCGTGCACGGCCTGCCGGAGCGGCACCCCGTCCCCGCCCATGTAGTCCGCCCTGCGGAACCAGGCCGGCGCGGGGCGCCGCGCCGACCAGAGCGCCACACGGTCGAGCACATCCGGCAGCTCGTCCAGGTCGAGGTAGCTGAGGAAGATCCGGTAGCTGAACTCGTGGGCCACGGGCTCGTGGCGGCGGTGGCGCACCCAGCCTTCGTACAGAGCGCTTGCGCTCATACGAGCATCCTGCCGAAGCGCTCGCAAACGCGCAGTGCGGACACCACGCCATCCTCGTGGAAGCCGTAGCCCCAGTAGGCCCCGCAGTAGTGGGTGCGCCGCCGCCCGCTCACCTCGTGCCAGCGACCCTGGGCGCTCAGCGCCGCGGAGGTGTACACCGGGTGGTGGTAGCTCAGCCTGCGGATCACGGTGTCCGGATCCACGTGGCTGGAGCGGTTGAGCGTCACGCAGAACTCGCGGTCCGCGTCGAGCGTCTGCAGGCGATTCATGTGGTAGGTCACGGTCGTCCGGCCCACGGGCTCGTCCTGCAGGTGGTAGTTCCAGCTCGCCCAGGCGCGCCGTCTGCGCGGGAGCAGCGAGCGGTCGGTGTGCAGCACCACGTCGTTGGGCTGGTAGCGGATCGCCCCGAGCACGTCGTGCTCGGCGTGGCTCGCGTCGGCCAGCATGCCGAGCGCCTGGTCGGAGTGGGTGGCCAGGATCACCTCGTCGAACGCGATCGGCTCGCCGCCGGACGGGGTGAGCTCCACGCGGTCCTCGAGCCGCTCGATCCGCGTGACCGCGCTGTTCAGCCTGAGGCTGGGCGCGAAGTCGCGGGTCAGGCGCTCCACGTAGCGCGCCGAGCCGCCGGTGATCGACCGCCACTCCGGCCGGCCGGTGAACCCGAACATCCCGTGGTTGGCGAAGAACTCGGCCAGCAGGCTCGCGGGGAACTCCCACATCGAGGCCGGGTCTGCCGACCACACCGCCGACGCTTGAGGCACGAGCAGCCTGTCCACGAACACGCGCGAGTAGCCGCCCTCGTCGAGGAACTCGCCCAGGCTGGGCCCCGCGCCGTTCAGGCCCACCAGGGCGGGCGCCTCGCGGTTGAAGCGCAGGAGGTCGCGCACCATTCTGTGGAAGGAGGGGCTGACGAGGTTGGCGCGGTTGGCGAACAGGCCGTTGAGGGAGGAGCCGTTGTACTCGAGGCCGCCGCGGCCGTCGCTCACCGAGAAGCTCATGGGGGCGGGCTGCGTGGCCACGCCCACGCTTTCGAGCAGCCGCTCGAAGCGCGGGTAGTTGCGGTCGTTGTGGACGATGAAGCCCGTGTCCACGTGATGGGTGTCATCCGCGGTGTCCACGCGGACCGTGTGGGTGTGCCCGCCCGCGTAGCCGGCGGCCTCGAACACGGTCAGGTCGTGATGCTCGTTCAGCAGGTGGGCGCATACGAGTCCGGATACCCCGGCCCCCACGATCGCGATCCTCATGCCTCTCCGATCGCCAGCGCGGCTGCCACCAGGGCCGACCCGCCCGCCAGCGCGACGGTTCCGCGGCGCGAGCGCTCAGGCACGGCATCCCCGGCCAGCAGCGTGGCCGTCAGGTCGGTGAGGTCGCCGCCGAAGCTTCCGAGCAGCCACGGCAGCAGCGGACGGCCCCGAACCGCCGCCTCGGCCATGCCCGCCGACAGCGCGGCGTCGCGCGCGGCGAGCCCGCGGATCGGCACATGCACGGCCGCGCGCGCGGCGTCCGGCCCCAGCCAGCTCGTGCCGATCCTGCCCGGCGCCGCGAGGAGCGCGACGGCGTAGATGCCGCGTGCGGCGGCGAAGGCCACGGCGAGCTTGCGCGTAGAGGTCATCGAGGAGGGTTACGCAACACGCGCCGCTCGCGATCAGTCGGATAGAGTCGCCGGGCGTTCGCGAGCCAGGAGAACGGGTGGATCCCAACCGACTGAAGTCGATCTCATTGTTCCAAAAGGTGCCGGAGGAAGATCTCCGGCAAATCGCCCCCTTCGCGCAGGAAGTAAGCGTGGAGGCGGGCAGCCATCTCGTCCGTGAGGGCGACTTCTCGTACGAGCTGCTGGCCATCGAGGAGGGCGAGGCGGAGGTGCTCCGCGGCGGTGAGCACGTGGCCGATCTGGGGCCGGGCGACTTCTTCGGCGAGCACGGCCTGCTCGAGCGCGACAAGCGCAACGCGACGGTGGTGGCCAAGACGCCCATGCGGCTGATCACGCTGACCGGCTGGGACTTCAAGCGCATGGAGCGCGCCATGCCGGAGGCGGTGGCCCGCGTGCGCGAGGTGCTCGAGGAGCGCCGCCCGGAGGAGTAGTCGTGGCCGGCCGCATCGTGCTCTTCGGCGCGACCGGGTACACCGGGCGGCTGACCGCGGAGGCCATGGTCGCGCGCGGCCTGCGGCCCGTTCTGGCGGCCCGCAGCGCTGAGCGGCTCCGTGAGCTGGCGGGCGAGCTTGGAGGAGCGCTCGACACCGTGCCGGCCGACGTTTCGGACCCCGCGAGCGTACGGGCGCTCGTGGAGCCGGGCGACGTGCTGGTGAGCACCGTCGGGCCGTTCGTGCGCTTCGGCGCCCCCGCGGCGGCTGCCGCGTCGTCCGTGGGAGCGCACTACCTCGACTCCACCGGCGAGTCGCCCTTCATCCGCGAGGTTTTCGAGCGCTACGGCGCGGCGGCCGAGCAGAGCGGCGCGGCGATGCTCACGGCGTTCGCGTACGACTGGGTGCCCGGCAATCTGGCCGGCGCGCTGGCCCTGAGCCGCGCGGGCGCCGCAGCCACCCGCGTGGACACCGGCTACTTCCTCACCGGGGGTGGCGGCTCCATGAGCGGCGGAACGCGCGCGTCGGTCGCCGGAACGATGTCCGCCCCGGCGTTCGCGTTCCGCGACGGGCGCGTGCAGAGCGAGCGCGGCGCTCGCCGGGTGCGCTCCTTCAGCGTGGACGGGAAGGAGCTGAGCGCCGTCTCCGTCGGCAGCTCCGAGCACTTCGCCCTCCCCCGGATTGCGCCCCAGCTACGCGAGGTCAACGCCTACCTGGGCTGGTTCGGCCCCGCGTCGCGGGCGTTGCAGGTGTTCTCGGCCGGCACCGCGGTGGGGATGAAGGTGCCCGGCGCCGCCAAGCTCTGGGACGCCGCCGCCGCCCGCCTGGTCAAGGGCTCGACCGGCGGCCCGGACGCGGCGGCGCGCGCCAAGTCCGGCTCGCACGTGGTGGGGATCGCCTACGACGCGTCGGGGCGCGAGCTCGCTCAGGTGCACGTGTCCGGCGTGGACGGGTACACGTTCACCGGCGCGATGCTGGCCTGGGGAGCTGAGCAGGCGGCCGCCGGCGCGCTCCTGGGGGTCGGGGCGCTCGGCCCGGCCGACGCGTTCGGGCTCGATGTGCTGGTGGAGGGCTGTCGCCAGGCCGGGATCGCCGAGCAGGGCGCCGGATCGCCGGGCAGGCCCGCTGCGGGACACGTCGCCGCCGGCTGAGAGGCCGCGTGCGCCTGTCCCGCGACCCCGCCGCACGGCGCCGGCTGTTCGCGCTCGCCGTGGCGGGCGTGCTCGCGCTGGCGGTGGGGATCACGATCGGTGCCGGTTCGGACCCGTCCCCGCCGGATGAGCCGCCGCCCCCGCGCGTGGCCGCGCAGCACGCGGTGGACGCCCTCACGCTTCGCGAGCAGGTCGGCCAGCTGCTGGTGTCGAGCTTCGACGGCACGAGCGTGCCGGCCTACATGAGGCGGCGGCTGCGCTCCGGCGAGACGGCGGGCGTGATCCTGTTCGGCGGCAACGCGACAACGGCGGGCGGGTGGCGCTCGCTCACCGGGGCCGTGCAGAGGGCGGCTCGTGGAGGGGCGCTCGTGGCGGTGGATCAGGAGGGCGGCGAGGTGCGCACCGTGCCGTTCGCCGGACCAGAGCCGGGACAGCCCGCGCAGGGGAGTCCCGCCCGAGTGCGCGCGCTGGCCCGCGACGCGGGCGGCCGCCTGAGTGACCTCGGCGTGAACGTGAACCTGGCGCCGGTGGCGGACGTGGCCACCGCCGGTGCCGCGCTCGGCGGCCGGACCTTCGCGGGCGGTCCGGCCGAGGTGGGGGCGAGCACGGCAGCGGCGGTGGCAGGCCTCACCAAAGGGGGCGTGGCCGCGACCGCCAAGCACTTCCCCGGTCTTGGCGCGGCCGGGGTGAACACCGACGACGGCGCGGTCACGATCGACGCGTCGCGGGACGGTCTCCAGGAGCGCGAGCTGCCGCCGTTCCGCGCGGCGGTCCGCGCCCGCGTGCCGCTCGTGATGCTCTCTCACGCGCTCTACCCCGGGCTGGACGGCCGGCGAATCGCCTCGCAGTCGCCGGCCGTGGTCGGCGATCTGCTCCGCGGCGAGCTCGGCTACCGCGGCGTGATCGTGACGGACAGCCTCGAGGCGGCGGCCGTGCTGGCGCGCTCGGGCGTGGCGGTGGCCGCGGAGCGCTCCGTGCGGGCCGGGGCCGACCTGATCCTGATGACCGGCTCTGCGAGCTGGAACGACGTGTTCCCGCGTCTGCTCGCCCGCGCACGACGCTCGCCCGAGCTGCGCCGGCGGGTACGCGAGTCCGCGGCGCGCGTGCTCGCGCTCAAGCGGCTTCTCGGACTACGCCCGCCCGCGGCTGG
Organism: uncultured Thermoleophilaceae bacterium; assembly: GCA_963811055.1. Lineage (GTDB taxonomy): Bacteria > Actinomycetota > Thermoleophilia > Solirubrobacterales > Thermoleophilaceae > JACVRW01. The sequence goes on along the minus strand of CAWEPQ010000001.1, from coordinate 433,811 downwards.
GACCTAGGCGCTCGGAGGCGCCGAGGCCACGGCCGACGTGGCCCGCTCCATCAGCTCGCGATGCACCGAGCGGGTGCGCCCGACGCGGCGTGTCCAGCTGCCGGCGGCGTCGAGCTCCCACGCGAACGTGTCGTCCGCCAGGCAGCGCTCGAGCGTGTCCTCTATCTCGGCGCGGAGCGCCTCGTCCTCCACCGGCGCGAGCAGCTCCACCCGCGTGTCGAGGTTCCGCGGCATGAGGTCGCCCGAGCCCATCCAGTAGCGCCGCTCGTCGCCGCGCACGAAGCCGTAGATCCGCGAGTGCTCGAGGAAGCGGCCCACCACCGAGACCACCCGGATGTTGTCGGACACCCCAGGCACGCCCGGACGCAGGCAGCAGATGCCGCGCATGTTCAGGTCCACCTGCACGCCGGCCTGTGAGGCCACGTAGAGGGCGCGGATCGAGCGGGCATCCACCAGCGAGTTCATCTTCAGCACGATCCGCGCCTCCTGTCCGGCCAGGCGCGCCTCGATGGTCTTGCGGACCTCCTCGAGGAACCAGTCCCTCATGTGGTCCGGGGCCACGATCGCCTTGCGGTAGTCGGGGGAGCGCGCCGCGCCGGTGAGGGCGTTGAAGAGCTCGGCCACGTCCGCGGTCAGCTCCGGGTCGCAGGTGAACAGCCCGAAGTCCTCGTACAGCCGGGCGGTCTTGGCGTGGTAGTTGCCGGTTCCGATGTGCACGTAGTGGCGCAGGCCGCCGCTCTCACGGCGGACCACCAGCAGCGACTTGGCGTGCGTCTTGAGGCCGGGCAGGCCGTGAACCACGTGGGCGCCCGCCTCTTCCAGCGAGCGCGCCCAGCCGATGTTCCGGCGCTCGTCGAAGCGTGCCTTGAGCTCCACGAGGCACACCGTCTGCTTGCCGCGCTCGGCCGCCTCGATCAGGGACGGCACGAGGCCCGAGTCGTCCGAGGTGCGGTACACGGTCATCTTCACCGCGAGCACGTCGGGGTCCGCCACCGCCTGCTGCACGAAGCGCTCCACGCTTCCGGCGAACGAGTGGTACGGGTGGTGCACGAGCAGGTCGCCCGCCCGCATCGCCGCGAAGATGTCCGCCCGCCCGTCCTCCCCCGGCTCGGGCTTGGGCACCGGCTGCCAGGGAGGATCGCGCAGCTCGCGGTGGCCGTCGAGGTCGTAGAGCGACCAGAGGTCCTCCAGGTCGAGCAGCCCCTCCACGTCCGCCACCTGGGGCTCGTCGATGGCCAGCTGCTCGATCAGGTACTCCCGCATGCGCGGATCCATGTCCCGCGACACCTCGAGGCGCACCGCCTCGCCGAAGCGGCGGCGGCGCAGCTCGTCCTCAACCGCCCTGAGAAGGTCGTCGGCTTCGTCCGACACGGTGAAGTCCGCGTCGCGCGTGACCCGGAAGAAGGCGTGGCGCACCACCTCCATCCCCGGGAACAGGTCGCCGAGCCGGCGTGCGATCACCGACTCCAGCGGCACGAACTCCAGATCGCCGATCGGCAGCAGCCGCGGAAGGACCTCCTTCGGGACCTTCACTCTGGCGAAGAGCTCGTCGCCGCCCACCGGGTCGCGCAGCCAGACGGCGATCGAGAGCGAGAGGTTGGAGATGTACGGGAAGGGCCGCCCCGGCCCCACGGCGAGCGGCGTGAGCACGGGGAATATCTGCTCGTCGAACAGCCGGTCCACGATCTCGAGCTCGCTCGCGTCGCAGTCGGTGATGTCCGTCACGCGGATCCCCTGCTCGGCCAGGGCGGGGCGGATGCTCTCCTCCCACTGGCGCGAGTGGCGGCGCCCGAGCTCCCGGCCGCGCTCGGCCACACGCTCGATGGTCTCCGACGGCGACAGGCCGTCCGCCTTGCGGTCGTCGATCCCGGCGTCCACCTGGTCGTGCAGGCCCGCCACGCGCACCATGTAGAACTCGTCCAGGTTGGAGGCGTAGATGGCCAGGAACTTCACCCGCTCGAGCAGCGGGATGCTCTCGTCCTCGGCGAGCTCCAGCACGCGCTCGTTGAACTGGAGCCAGGACAGCTCGCGGTTGAAGTAGAGCTCCCTTGACCCGAGCTCAGGCGTGTCGGTCCGTGCGTCTACGGTTTCTACGCCTAGTTCCATCTCAGTGATTATCGTCCAGATGGATGATTTGGTTACTGAGGCACGGAGAGGCCGCAGACGGCTCCCCGGACGCCGAGCGCCCGCTCACCGACAAGGGCCGCGAGCAGTCGCGCGCGGCGGGCGCCGCGCTCAAGGCGTTGGGTGTGAAGCCCGGCGCCTGCCTGACCAGCCCGAAGGTGCGCGCGGCCGATACGGCACGGCTCGCCTGCGAGGAGCTCGGCACGGTGGTGCCGCAGCACGAGCCGAAGCTGGCGGGCGGCCCGTTCCACGCCGATGAGCTGGTGGCGGGGCTGGGCGACGACGTGATCCTCGTGGGCCACGATCCCGACTTCTCGTCGGCCGTGCACTCCCTCACCGGCGCGCAGGTACGGATGAAGAAGGGCGGCCTGGCGGGTGTGGACCGCGGCGAGCTCAAGGTGCTCCTCCGCCCCTCGGAGCTGGCGGCGATAGCCGCGCGGTCGCCGGTCTCCTAGGCAAGCTTCCTGCCCTCCACCAGCTCGAGCAGCACGCCCTCGCGCAGGCCCCCGCGCGCGATGCGGAGCGGCAGCTCGAGCAGGTCGGACATCGCCTCGAGCACGAGGATGCCGGCCGGCAGCAGGCGCACGCGCTCGGCGTCGAGCTCGAACCTCGCCGCCACGTCGTCGATGGAAGTGGTGGACAGCACGCGGATGCCGCGCTCCAGGGTCTCATGGGACAGCTCGGCGCCCACCAGGCGGCGCAGCGACGTGGCCGTGCCGCCCACCGCCACGGCGCTGTCGGCCGGTGGCGGCTCGAGGCCCTCGAAGGCCCCGTCCACATGCCGGCGCACCTTCTCCAGCTCGTCGACGGAGGGCGGGTCGGAGCGCAGGTAGGAGTCGGCGAGGAACCCGGAGCCGATCCGGAACGAGGCCGACCAGCCCATCTTGCCGTCGGGCTCGCCGATCGCGATCTCGCTCGACCCGCCGCCCACATCGAGCACCGCGATGGTGCCCTCGGGACGCTGGAGCAGGGTGCGCGTGGCTCCCACGAAGGCGAGCCGCGCCTCCTCCTCGCCGGAGAGCACGCTGAGCTCCATGCCGCCCGCCTCCGACACGGCCTTGCAGAGCTCCTTGCGGTTGGACGCCGTGCGGATGGCCGCCGTGGCCACCGCCACCAGCCGCTCGGCCCCGACCTCGCGCGCCACGTTGGCCTGTGTGCGGACCACGTCGGCGGTCTCCTCGATCTTCTCCGCCGGGATGGTGCCGTCGCCGTTGCGCAGGCTCTTGCCGATGCGCGTGAAGGCCCGCTGGTTGACCAGCTCGCGCAGCTGTCCGCTCTCCGCATCCGCCACCAGCAGCCTCGTGGTGTTGCTGCCGATGTCGATGCAGGCGCAGATCAAGCCAGCGGGTGGGGTGCCAGCTCGGGGTGCGACGCATCCTCGAACTCGCGGAAAAGGCCCGTGACCACGAACGCGGTCTGCTCGCCGATATCGACGGCGTTGTCTCCGATGCGTTCGATGCAGCGGGCCACGAGCATCATGTGCATCGCCCATTCTCGCCTATCGGCGTCGTCGCCGAGCTCCAGCGCCAGCGTGAACACCTGGCGGTTGAGCGCGTCGATCACGTCGTCCTGGCGCACGAGGTCCTGAGCGAGCCCCACGTCACGGCCCGCGAACGCCTGTCCGGCCTGCACCACCAGCTGACGCGCCTGCGTGCCCATCCGCTTGATGATGGCCAGCATCTCCTCGTCCGCCGGCGGCTGGTGGCCCGCCAGCGGTACGAGCTTCGCGATGTTCACGCACTGGTCGCCCATGCGCTCGACGTGCTTGATCACGTGCAGGAGCGCGGCCACCAGGCGCAGGTCACCCGCCACCGGGGCCTGGAGCGCGAGCAGGGAGAGGATGCCCTGGTGCACCTCGAGGTAGCGACCGTCGATGCGGTCGTCGTCGGCGATCACCATGCTCGCCAGCTCGACGTCCTGGTGCTGGACCGTCTCGAGCGCGCGGTCGAGCGCGGTGGTGACCATGTCGAGCCCGCCGAGGCCCTGCCGCTCGAGGTCGGCCAGTTCTTCTTGGAAGTGAGAGCGCGTGGTATCGCCCATGATGACCTAGCCCACCTTCCCGGTCACGTACGCCTCGGTTCGCGAGTCGGACGGGTTGGTGAAGATCTTCTCCGTGTCGTCGAACTCGACCACACGCCCGGTGCGGTGGTCCTCGTCCTCGTTGAGCTCGACCGTGAAGAACGCGGTCTTGTCGGACACCCGCGCCGCCTGCTGCATGTTGTGCGTGACGATCACGATCGAGTAGTCCTTCTTCAGCTCCATCATCAGGTCCTCGATCTTTCCGGTGGAGATCGGGTCGAGCGCCGAACAGGGCTCGTCCATGAGGATCACGTCCGGGTTGACCGCCAGGCAGCGCGCGATGCAGAGCCGCTGCTGCTGGCCGCCGGACATCCCGAAGGCGTTGGTCTTCAGGCGGTCCTTCACCTCATCCCAGAGCGCCGCATGGATCAGGGCTCGCTCCACGGTCTCCTCGAGGTTCTCCTTGCGGCCCAGCACCCGCGGGCCGAAGGCGATGTTGTCGAAGATCGACTTGGGGAACGGGTTGGGCTTCTGGAAGACCATGCCGATGCGCTTGCGCACCTCCACGGCGTCCACGCCGGACGCGTAGAGGTCCTCGCCGTGGTAGAGCACCTTGCCCTCGACGGTCGCTCCCACGATCAGGTCGTTCATGCGGTTGAGGCAGCGGATCAGCGTGGACTTGCCACAGCCGGACGGCCCGATGAGGGCCGTGATCTCGTTCATGCCGACGTCGAACGTCACGTCGCGCACGGCCGGCTTCGGTCCGTAGCTCACCGTGACCTTGTCGAGCTCGAAGATGGCCTGGCGGGGCGAGCCGGGCGTCACCGGTGCCGCCGCCCCCTCGCGCTTCGCGAAGCGCGCGCCCTGGTCGGGTATCTGTACGTCACGTTCGGTCACGCGCTCCACCATTGTTCGTCTCCTACCACTTTTGCTCGTAGCGATTTCGTAGCCAGATCGCCACGCTGTTCATGAGGAGCAGCAGGATCATGAGAAGCAGGATCCCCGCCGCGGCGAGCGGCTTGTAGTTGTTCACGTCGTTCGAGGCACGGGAGATCCAGTCGAAGATCTGGATCGGCAGCGCCGTGAATCTGGAGTCGAGGCCGTCGGGGTTGAAGGCGATCACCGTGGCCGCGCCGATCACGATCAGCGGCGCGGTCTCCCCGATCGCTCGCGACAGAGCGAGGATCACGCCGGTGGCCACCCCCGGGATGGAGGCGGGCAGCACCTGCCGCCTGATCGTCTGCCACTGGGTGGCTCCCAGCGCCAGCGAGCCCTCTCTGATCGAGGGCGGCACGGCCCTGATCGCCTCGCGGGCGGCGATGATGACCACGGGAAGCACCAGCAGGCCCAGGGTGAGCCCGCCGGCCAGCACCACCGGCCCGAGCGCCAGCGGTCCGCGGACCAGGAACGCCAGTCCGAGGATCCCGTAGACGATCGACGGGACCGCGGCCAGGTTCTGGATGTTCACCTCGATCGCGCGGTTCCACCAGCGGGTGTTGTCCGCGTACTCCTCGAGGTAGATCGCCGTGGCCACGCCCACGGGCACGATGAAGACGGCGCAGACGATCATGATCGAGACGGTGCCCCAGATCGCCGCCTTGGCGCCGGCCTTCTCGGCGCTGATCGAGCCGAAGCTCGTGACGTAGTCCCAGGTGAGGTGCGACGCACCGTCCTTGACCACGTCGTAGAGGAGCACGCCCAGCAGGAGCACCGAGATTCCGAGGCAGCTGAGCAGCAGCGCCTGGAACCCCCGGTTCTTGACGCGCTGGGAGGCCGGGGCCTTGCCGATGGCCTGCCCGTGCGCGCTCACTCGTACACCTGCCGGTACTTCCGCACGAAGCGGATGGAGATGAGGTTCATGACGAGCGTGAGCACGAACAGCAGCATCCCCACGGCGAAGATGGTCTTGTACTCGGTGGTGCCCGTCGCGATGTCGCCCTTGGCCGTGGCACCGATGAACGAGGCGAGCGAATAGTGCGGGTCACGCGGGTCGAGCGCGTTGCTGGCGATCTGGCCCGCGGCGATCAGCACGATCATGGTCTCGCCGATCGCGCGCGAGACCCCGAGCACGATCGCGGCGACGATTCCGGAGAGGGCCGCCGGGAACACCACCCGCAGCGACACGTGAAGCTTCGACGCCCCGAGCCCGAAGGCGCCCTCTCGGAGTGACTGGGGCACCGAGGACATCGCGTCCTCGGCCACCGAGGCCACCGTCGGCACGATCATGAAGCCCATCACCACGCCGGCGGCGAGCACGTTGTAGATGTTGACCTTCACGCTGAGGAGGTCACGCAGGATCTCCGGCGTGAAGAACGTGAGCGCGAAGTACCCGAACACGATCGTCGGGACGCCGGCGAGGATCTCGAGCGCGGGCTTGATCGACTTGCGGACGCGCGGACGGGCGTACTCGCTCAGGTAGATGGCGGCACCGAGCCCGAGCGGGGTGGCCACGAGCATCGCTATGCCCGTGGTCAGGAAGGTCCCCACCACGAGCGGGAGAACGCCGTAGCTCGGCGGCTCGAACAGCGGCGTCCACTTGCTGCCCCCGAGGAACTCCCACAGGCCCACCTCGCCGAAGAACTGGACGGTGGGCACGAGCAGCGCGATCACGATGCCCGTCGTCGTGAGGATCGAGAGCAGCGTGGCGAGGATCAGGAGTCCCTTGATCAGATCCTCGCCATAGCGGCGGCGCGCCGCCCCCAACCTGGGGACGGCGCGCGCGCCTGCTGTGGTGGTTGCGGCTTCCATCAGGCCCCGGCGTTCGACTCCGCCGTCTCGAGCGCCTTCTTGCCCTCGGCCGCCTGAGCGTCGGTCATCGGCACGATCTGGGAGTTCGTCGCGATGTCGGTGTAGTTGGCGATCACGTAGCCCATGAACGCCTTGACCTCGGGCCGCTTGAGCGCCTTCTCGCTCGGATACATGAACAGCGGCCGCGAGAGCGGTGCGTAGCTCGCGTCCTGAATCGACTCGGTGCTCGGCTTCACGCAGCCGTCGCCGCCGTCAACGCCGACGAGGTTGAGCTTGTCCTGGTTCTGCTCGTAGTAGGAGAACCCGAAGTAGCCCAGCCCGCCCTCGGAGCCCTCGACTCCCTGCACGAGGATGTTGTCGTCCTCGGAGGGCTGGTAGTCGTCGCGCGACACGCCCTCCTCGCCATTGATCTGGTCGGTGAAGAAGTCGAACGTGCCCGAGTCGGTGCCCGGGCCGAACAGCGTGAGCTCGGTGTCGGGGAGCTTCGGGTTGACCTCGCTCAGGCCCTTGACCTTCGAGCCCTTGTTCCAGATCTGCTTCAGCTCGTCCACCGTGAGGCAGTCGACCTTGAGCGCCGTGTTGGTCACGACGGCGATCCCGTCGTTGGCCACCTGCACCTCGTCGTAGACGACGTTGTTCTTCTTGCAGACGGGCACTTCCTCGTCGTCCTTGATTGGCCGCGAGGCGTTCGAGATGTCGGTCTCGCCCGCGCAGAACTTCTCGAAGCCGCCGCCGGTGCCGGCGGTCCCGACCGTGATCTTCACGTCGGGGTTCTCGGCCTGGAAGGCCTCCTGGGCCGCCTGGGCGAAGGGGGCCACGGTGCTTGAGCCGTCGATGGCGATGGAGCCGGACAGGCTCCCGCCGCTGTCGCCGCTGGCGCTTGCGTCACTGCTGTCGTCATCGCCACACGCAGCAGCCCCGAGGGCCAGCACGCCGCAGGTGGCAAGCGTGAGGAGCTTCCTCATGCAGGTCTTCTCCTTGAGTTCGTTCATTGACGGAGAGCAACCTGTCACGGGGCATGGGGTCAGTCTGTTACCGGCGTGTCTCGCCCCTGTGAAAAAGATGTGAAGGGCTAGGGGTCGAACCGATAGCCGAAGCCGAAGTGGGTGTGGATGAAGCGCCGCTGCGGCAGCGCCGCCCCGAGCTTCTGGCGCAGCTTCCCGATGTAGACGTCCACCGAGCGGTCGGCCTTCCGGAAGTCCTCTCCCCACACGACCCGGTAGAGCTCCTCCCTGCTGACGATGCGGCCGCTGCGCTCCACGAGCGCCGTCAGCAGCTCGAGCTCGCGCACGGTCAGGTCGAGCGGCTTGCCGCCCGCCAGGGCGACGAACTCGTGCGGCCGGATCTCGATGGCGGTTTCCATTCCCGCCGAAAATGCCAGGCAAGTGCGGAAAGTCCGTTACCCGGCCGTTGTCGACCTGTGAAAAAGCTGTAAATCCGGCCCTATTCGCTGAGGTCTCTCGTACACTCACCTCTGATGAGCGCCACGGATGTAGGCCCCATCAGGCTGGCGATTCTCGATTCGGACTCCGGCTTCGTGCGTGTTGTGGTCAAGCGCGCGGACGACATGGGGTGGCAGTGCCGCCGTCTCGAGGCGCTGCCGCGTATGGAGGAATTCGTCGCGATGCGCGTCAACGCGCTCGTGGTCGACCTTGCGCTCCTTGGAGAGGGAGCCTGGGACTTCCTCGACCGTCTCAGCGCCGCGCTGCCCGGCCTCGGAGTGGTCGTGGCCACCGGACGCTCGAGCGTTGCCCAGCGCGTCCGCGGCCTCAGGGCCGGGGCCGACGACTGGATCACCAAGCCGGCGCACCCCGAGGAGGTGCTCGCCCGTGTGGAGGCCGTGGTCCGCCGGCGCAAGCAGGCGTCATCGCGGGTGGAGACCGGCCCGCTCGTGGCGGGCGAGCTCGAGATTCGCGCCGACCAGTTCCAGGCGTTCGCGAGCGGCACCAGCGTGGACCTGACGCGGCGCGAGTTCGAGGTGCTTCAGCTTCTCGCGCAGACGGAGGGCAAGGTCCTTCAGCGCGAGGAGATCTACCAGTCGGTCTGGGGCTACACCATGGCCCACGGCGACCGCTCGGTGGACGTGTTCGTCCGCAAGGTCCGCCAGAAGCTCGAGAAGGCGTCCCCCGACTGGAACTACATCCACACCCACTTCGGCGTCGGCTACCGCTTCCAGCCGGAGCGCGCCGGCGGCGACGACGGCCACCTCTCGCTGGACCCGCCGGAGATCACTCACGACCTGCCGCGCAGCCGCCCGACCGAGATCGACCTCGGGCTGATCGACGACGGCATGGACGCGGATCCTCCGCGCCGGCGCGAAGACGCCGCGCTCGTCTAGCGCCGCCCGCTCAGGCAGCGAGCCGCATGCGCGGCGCGAGCCCGGCCCGGAGCAGCCGCGTGGGCTCCTCGCGCACGACGCTCCACGCGATGCGCGGTGGCAGGCCCGCATCGATGAGGGCGGCCCAGGCCGCGCCGAGCGAAGGCGGGCGCACCTCTCCGTGCGCGTCCGAGGCCACCACCCGCACGAGCCCCTGCTCGACGTACCGGTGGCCCGCGTCGCGTGCCTCGGTGCCGTGGGCGCCTGTGAGCGACATGGCGTTGACCTGCGCGGACGAGCCCGCGGCCAGCTCGTGCCGCAGCGCCAGGAGGCCCTCGCCGGCGGCGAACGCCGCCCGCTCCGGGTGGGCGATCACGACCGCGAAGCCGCGCTCGCGCAGCTCGGCCGTGGCGGCGTGGAAATCGGCCCCGATCCCCTCGAAGGGGGTCTCGACCAGGAGCCAGCGGTTGCCCTGAGGGCCCTGCGCGATCGCGTTCAGCTGGGGCCGGCTCAGGATCTCCACCATGTCGTGACCGAGCTCGCCACCGCAGCGAACCTCCAGCGGCACCCGGGCACGCGCAAGCGCCTCGCGCACCTCGCGCACGCGCTCGGGCAGCTCCAGCGGATCAGTCACGAAGTCGGTGCGGACGTGTGGGGTGGCCACGACGGTGGTGGTCCCGTCGGCCACGGCGGCCCGGCCCAGGTCCACGCTCTGAGCGATGTCCTCGGGACCGTCGTCGACTCCGGGAAGCAGGTGGAAGTGCACGTCGGCGTAGTTCATCTCCCCGAGTGTCGGCGCGAACCGCGCCCCGGCTGTGACGGTTCGGTGAAGGGCGCCGGGCCTCGTTGCCATACTCCGGCGCCAGAATGCGGCCAGGCATGCCGACAGTACGGCTCGCGGCGGTGATCGCCGTCGCGGCGCTCGTGCTCCACGAGCTCCGCTACCTGATCGGCTTCGGCGATCACGCCGGCGAGGCGATTGCCGCGAGCGGCCATGCCTACCTGCCCTTCGCCGGGGGGGTGGCGGGACTGCTGATCGCGCTCGCGGCCGCCCAGCTGCTGGTGGCCGTCGACCGGGCGCGCCGGACCGCCCGGGAGGAGCGGGCCCCGAGCGTCGCGCGCCTGTGGCTGGCCATGGCCGCCGTGCTCCTGCTCGTCTACAGCGGCCAGGAGCTGCTCGAGGCGGCGCTGTCCCCCGGCCGCCATCTCGGCCCGGCCATCCCGTTCGCGGAGGGCGGCTGGACCGCGTTCCCGCTGGCGCTCGCGCTCGGAGGTGTGGCCGCCCTGGCGCTACGCGGCGCCAGCCGTGCCGTAGCGCTCGCGGCCCGGCGCGGCGTCCGCGCCCGTCCACGCGTGCTGACTGGCGGCCCGCGGCGGCCGTCACTGCCCTCCCCGGTGCCGGCGCCCGTGCTCGCGCGCCACCTCGCGAGCCGCGCCCCTCCCGCCCTGCGTCCGTCGACGTAGTTGGAGGCGCGCCCGCCGGGCGCGCCCGTGCGGAAAGGAGCGTTCACACATGTCGAGGAACCAGCGGATAGCGCTCGTGCTCGCGGCCGTGCTCGTGGCGGTCGTGGCCTTTGTGGTCGCCAACCCCGGGGGCGATGACGACGACTCGGACCAGGCGGCCCAGACCACCACGACGACCGACACGAACGGGGGCTCGGGGGAGGACACCACTCCCACCGAGGAGCAGGTGATACCCGCCGTGCCGCCCGAGCCCGCGGTGCAGCGCATTCGGATCGTGGGCGGCGAGGTGGTGGGCGGGCCCAAGACGATCACGGTCACCAAGGGCGACCGGGTGCGCATCGTCGTGACCGCCGACGCCCACGACGACATGCACCTGCACGGGTACGACATCGAGAAGGAGGTTGGCCCCGGCGAGCCGGCGCGCTTCGACTTCAAGGCGTCCCTCGAGGGCCAGTTCGAGATGGAGAGCCACGTGGCGGAGGACGCCGGGCGTGAGCCGAAGGTCGCGAGCCTGGTGGTCGAGCCGTCGTGACCCTGATCGCCCACGGGCTGGTCTCCCGGTCGGACCTGCCGATCCCGGAATGGCTGTTCGGCTGGGCCGCCGCGATGGTGCTCGTGGTGTCGTTCGTGGCGCTGGCCGTGCTCTGGCCGGAGCCGCGCCTGCAGGAGGAGCGCTGGCGTCCCCTGCCCCGAGGTATCGGTCGCCTGATCGCCGGTCGTCCCGTGCAGATCCTGTGCGGGGCGATCGGCGTCTTCCTGCTCGGGGTGGTCGTGTACAGCGGGCTGCGCGGCACTCAGAGCTCCACCGCCAACTTCGCGCCGACGTTCATCTACGTGGTCTTCTGGCTCGGCCTCGTGCCGGCCAGCGTCTTGCTCGGCGACGTGTTCAGCGCGTTCAACCCATGGCGCGCGATCGGCCGCGGCGTGGCCTGGGTGGCGCGCACGGCCGCGCGCACCGACCTCCCCGCGCCGCTGGCCTACCCGGAGCGCCTGGGCAACTGGCCCGCGGCGGCCGGCATCCTCGCCTTCGCGGCGCTCGAGCTGGTGGCCTCCGACGGGGACAAGCCGGAGAACCTGGCCATCGCCACGCTCGTCTACTCGGCCGCGACGTTCGTGGGCATGGCGCTCTACGGGGTGGAGCCCTGGATCCGGCGTGCCGAGGCGTTCGGCGTCTACTACAACCTGTTCTCGCGGCTGTCGCCCTTCGAGACGCGCGACGGCGAGGTGGGCCTGCGCCGCTTCCTGTCGGGCCTGCCGTCGCTGAAGCCCATGGCCGGCACCGTCCCCCTGCTCGCCGTGATGATCGGCTCCGTGACCTTCGACGGCGGGTCGGAGGGAGCGCCGTGGACCAACATCGCTCCGGATCTCGCGAGCTTCTTCGGCGATGTCGGGCTGTCACCCCGCCACGCGCTCGAGTTCACGTTCCTGATCGGCCTGGTTGGCACCGTAGTGATCGTGTACGGCATCTACATGCTCGGGATCGCCGGGGCGCGCAGCGTAGGCGGCGGGTTCACCGCCGAGCGGCTGGCGCGCGCGTTCGTGCACACTCTGGTGCCGATCGCGCTCGCGTACGTGTCGGCTCACTACCTGACCCTGCTCCTGTTCCAGGGCCAGGCGATCGTGTTCCTGTCCTCCGATCCGCTGGGCCACGGCTCCGACCTGTTCGGGACCGCCGGCAGGGCGGTGGATTACAGCGTGATCGGCGCCAACGCCACCTGGTACTCGCAGGTGGCCTTCGTGGTGGCAGGACACGTGACCGCTCTGGTGCTCGCCCACGACCGGGCACTGGAGCTCTACTCCGACGCCAAGCAGGCCGTGCGCTCCCAGTACTGGATGCTCGCCGTGATGGTGGGCTTCACGAGCCTGGCGCTGTGGCTCCTGTCCCAGTCCAACGCGTGACCTGGTGAGACCGGTCCTGCGAACATCAACGCGATGACGCTGATCGCCCACGCCGGCCACTGGCTCACGTCGATCGCGTACTTCGTGCCGGTGTTGGGCTTCCTGGTCTGGCTCGCCGTTGTGCAGATCCGCGAACGGCGCGGGCGCGGCGGTCAGGGCTAGAGGACCTTCTCGTAGACGGTCACGTCACACGGTGTGGCCAGCAGGGGCGCCAGGTGCGGATGGGCGTCGTGGATCGTGACGGTACGGGTGAGCCGGTAGCCGCGCCGGCCGTACCACCCCTTGAGGAACTCCTTGCTGTCATGCACCCAGTCGCGTGGGACGAGCAGCTCGAGCTGCATCGCTCGCATTCCGCGCTCGCGACTCTGGCGTTCCACGAAGTCGAGGAGCGCGACGCCGATGCCGAGGCCGCGCTGCTCGGGGTCCGCGGCCAATATCCCGAACTCGCTGGTGTCGCCGGCCACGTCGTGGACGCGGACGATCCCGGCGATGCGGCCGTCCCGCTTGGCCACGACGATCTCTCCGCCGGCGATCAGCTCGGCCAGCTCGGGCGGCGTCGTCCGTGTGAACCCGTCGCGCCAGAGACCGCTCTCGGCGACCGCGTACACGTCGTTGACGAGGCGGTTCAGCTGATCGACAAGCTGGGGATCGCGGCTATCCGCCGCGTCCAGCCGCGTGATCGCGATCTCAGCGGGAATCGGGCTCGGCTCCATGGGTCCACCGGAAGCCGACCGCGTCGGGGCACGGCGCCAGCGGGCTGGCCGGCAGCTCGCCCGTGGGGTCGTCCTCGTTGTAGGCGCTCGGCGCCACGTCGTTGGGCGCGTCGGCGTGGAACAGCGCGGCCAGCAGCTCGATCTGCCCGCGGCCGACGCCCAGCTCTCCCATCCCGCCGCCGTACATCGGCCGCCGCTCCCGCGCGCAGCGCGCGTACACCTCGAACAGCGCGCGCAGGCTGCCGATGCGCGACGGCTTGACGTTCACCACGCGCCCCGGAAGTGGCGTCGCGCCGATGTCCTCGGCGCTGCCGATCGGCGCGTCGTAGGAGACGCGCTCGACGTGATCGCCGAGCCGCCGCGCGATCTCGGGCATGTCGTGCGGATCCTCCAGGTACGCGTCCGGAAACGTCGCGAGCACGCGGTCGTACAGAGCGCCCAGCGCGTCCGGATCCTCCACCTCGAAGCCATATTGGCCTTTGAAGTCGATCGTGTCGACCGCGCCGGTCGCCGCCACCTCGTCGATGAGCGGGGGCGACCAGGTCGCCTCCGCGTCGAGCTTGAAGCGCACGCCCGGCGAGCGGGCGAGCCGCCGGTGGACGGGCTCGATCGAGGGCTGCTCGCCGAGGCCCAGCGAGTTGACGAAGCGCACCGGCCGCGGCTCGAGGCCGAGCACGTCGTGCAGGGCACGGCCGGCCTGGCGCAACGCGAGGTCAAGCGCCGCCGACTCGAGTGCCCAGTTGCGATAGCGCCGGGCGGCCTCCCACTCCGGCGGCTCCGGCCACTGATCCAGCGTCGCGAGGTGTTCGCAGAAGCCGGCGAGCGTCCACTCGCCCGCGAGCGGCAGCGCGGGCTGCGTCTCGTGCAGCGAGCTGCCGTCCTCGACGTGGATCGAGACGTCCTCCCCGAGCCCCTCGGCGCCGGCCCCGGCCAGCCGCACGTGCGTGGTCACGCGCTGAAACTCGTCGGCTAGGACGGCGTGCAGCCGGTCGTACTCGCACGACTCCACGACGAGCGGCAGCTCCGCCAGCCGCGGCCAGAGTGTTTCCATGTGAGCCATCGTCGCAGGGATCGATAATCTACAACTAGATGGTTGTAGATGACCTGGCAGCCGAGGAGGTCGACGAGTTGTTCCGTGCGCTGGCGGACCCGACCCGTCGCGACATCCTTCGCCGCTGCGGCGGCGGGGAGCCGTCGGTGTCCCGACTTGCCCAGGCATATCCGATGAGCTTCGCGGCGGTGCAGAAGCACGTCGCCGTGCTGGAGCGGGCCGGTCTCGTCACCAAGGAGCGGCGCGGACGCGAGCAGCTCGTGCGCACCGATGCCGACGCGGTCGCCCGCGCGCGTCAGGCCCTCGACGAGCTCGAGACCACCTGGCGAGGGCGAGTGGAGCGGATGTCGGATCTCCTTCAACGATGAGAGGAACCAGATGAGCGTCACCAGCGTCGACACTGACTACGACAACCTGACCATCACTCTGATCGCCGACTTCCAGGCGCCGATCGATCAGGTGTGGAAGCTTTGGTCGGATCCGCGCAAGCTCGAACGCTGGTGGGGACCACCGGGCTATCCGGCCACTTTCGAGAAGCACGACCTCACGCCCGACGGTGAGGTCACCTACTTCATGACCGGTCCCGAGGGCGGCAGGTCCCACGGCACGTGGCGGGTGACGGTGGTCGATCCACCGACATCGCTGCAGTTCACGGACGCCTTTGCCGACGCGGACGGGACGCCGGTCGCGGATATGCCGCTCAGCACGGTCAAGGTCGAGCTCACCGAGCGCGACGGCGGCACGCGGATGGAGATGCGGTCGACGTTTGAATCGCGGGAGGACATGGAGAAGGTGGTCAAGATGGGCACACCCGAGGGCTTGCGACAGGCCGTCAGCCAAATGGACGGCGTGCTCGACGCGTGACCGAGGATCGCCAGCGGTGGCTGGCTCTCTATGTCCTCTGCGTCGGGATGCTGATGATCGTCCTCGACGCGACGATCGTGAACGTCGCGCTGCCGTCGATTCAGGATGACCTTGGGTTCTCGCAGAACGATCTCGCGTGGGTGGTCAACGCCTATCTGATCGCATTTGGTGGCCTGCTTCTGCTGTCCGGCCGGATCGGCGATCTGATCGGCCAGCGACGGATCTTCCTCATCGGCTTGGGGGTCTTCACCTGTGCGTCCCTGCTCTGTGCCCTGGCACAGAGCCAGGGCCTCTTGATCGGTGCGCGGTTCGTCCAGGGCGTCGGTGGAGCGCTGACGTCCGCGGTGATCCTGGGGATGATCGTGACGATGTTCCCGGAGCCCCGGGAGCAGGTGAAGGCGATCGGCATCTACACCTTCGTCGCGGTCGCCGGCGGCTCGATCGGGCTCCTGCTCGGCGGGATCCTCACCGAGACGATCAACTGGCACTGGATCTTCTTCGTCAACCTTCCGATCGGCATCGCCACGGCGCTGTTCGCGGTCAGGCTCGTACCTGATCGGGAGGGCCTCGGACTCAGCGCCGGGGCGGACATCCCGGGCGCCGCCCTGCTCACCGGCGGCCTGATGCTCGGCGTCTACACGATCCTCGGCGTAACCGAGGAGGGTTGGGGATCGAGCCAGACCCTGATCCTGGGGGCAGCGTCGATCGCACTCCTCGCCGCGTTCGTCTTCCGGCAGGCGCGCGTGGCCAATCCGCTCATGCCGCTGTATCTGTTTCGCTCGCGCAACGTCTCCGGTGCCAACCTGGTCCAGGCGCTGATGGTGGTCGGGATGTTCGGCGTGTTCTTCCTGGGCGCCCTCTACATGCAGCGGATCCTCGGCTATGGCGCGCTCGAGGTCGGGCTCGCCTACCTGCCGATGACGCTGGTCATGGGCACGATGTCGTTCCGCTTCACAGGCCAGCTCAACCTCACGTACGGGCCGCAGGCGACGCTGATCCCCGCGATGGCGTTCATCGTGGCCGGGCTCCTGCTGCTCGCCCGCACGCCGGTGGATGCGACGTATGTCGTGGATCTGCTGCCGCCGATGATCCTCGTCGGTCTCGGAGCCGGGCTCGGCTTCCCGTCGCTGATGACGCTGGCGATGTCGGGCGTCAGCCAGCGCGACTCGGGACTGGCGTCGGGGCTCGTCAACACCAGTGTCCAGGTGGGCGGCGCGATCGGCCTGGCGATACTCGCCACCTTTGCGACCGAGCGCACCGAAGCCCTCCTTGCCGATGGCGAGACCGCGGCGGAGGCGCTCAACTCCGGATATCACCTCGCATACTTGATCGGTGCGGGCCTCGTGCTCGCGGCGATCCCGATCGCGATCGGCGTGCTTCGCGAAGAGGCGCCCGAGGCCGTTGCCGAACCGGCCGCCGAGCCCTTCCCCGCGGCCGCCGGCGAACCAGCGGTGGCGGTGGCCACCGCGGCCGACCGGCCCGCGCTCACCGTGCAGTACCTACCGGGCTCCTTCGGCAACCCGTGCCAGGAGACGGGCCTCCGCGTCACGATCGGCTGCGGCGGGTGCACGGCGACACCGCGAGCGTAAGCTCAACGCCACCGAATGACGAGCGACTACGCGCCGACCCCGGTCGAGGATTTCCTCGACCCCGACGATTCGACGCTCTTCCCCCGGCTGGCGCCGAAGCAGATCGAGTACCTGGCGGAGATCGGCGTCCGGTCGTCGTTCGCGCGCGGGGATCTCGTGTGGGAGCACGGCCAGCGCGAGACTCCGCTGTACGTGGTCCTCAGCGGAGCCATCGACGTCATCGACCAGGCGCCCGAGGGTGACCGCTACTTCACCCAATGCCGGAAGGGGACGTTCGCCGCCGATATCTCCATGTTCACCGGCGAGCCGACGATCGCCGCCGGGTTCGCGGCCGAGCCGACCTCGCTACTGGCGCTCCCGCCGGAGGACGTGCGCCGGGTCGTTGCGACAGCGGCCGAGCTCGGCGACCTCCTTCTGCGGACGATGGTCACGCGCCGGGAGTGGCTGCAGGGGCGCGGCTTGGGGCAGCAGCGGCTGATCGGCTCACGATGGTCGGGCGAGGCGTTCGCCGTCAGGGAGCTGCTGGAGCGGAACCTGGTGCCCTTCACCTGGCACGACCTCGACACCGATGAAGAGAGCCGGGTCCTGCTCGACGGGCTCGGCATCGGGGATGCCGACTGCCCGGTCCTGGTCCGTTCCGACTGCGTCACCAGGCGCGCCACGGTGTCCTCGGTCGCGGATGAGCTCGCCCTCAAAGCGCAGGTTGACGGTCAGAGCTTCGACGTCGTCGTCCTCGGCGGCGGACCGGCGGGGCTGGCCGCCGCCGTCTACGCCGCCTCCGAGGGTCTCAGCACCCTGGTGGTCGAGCGCTTCGCCCCGGGCGGTCAGGCGGGCACCAGTGCTCGCATCGAGAACTACCTCGGCTTCCCCACCGGCCTCACCGGCGCGGAGCTCAGCCGACGAGCGACGCTCCAGGCGCGCAAGTTCGGCGCCGTCATCTCGAGCGTCCACGAGGCGTCTCAGGTGTTCGAGCCAGAGGCCGGCGGCTTGCGCGAGATCCTGCTCGCCGACGGTCAACACGTGCGGGGCCGATCGGTGGTCCTGGCGTCGGGTGCGGACTATCGCCGGCTGCCGGCCGAGAATGCCGAGCGCTTCGAGGGGCACGGCCTCTACTACGCCGCCACTCACATCGAGGCCAGCCAATGCTCGACCGAGGACGTGGTCGTCGTCGGCGGCGGAAACTCGGCCGGCCAGGCGGTGGTCAAGCTCGCCGACCACGCCGGCCAGGTCCACGTCGTCGCCCGGCGACCGCTCGAGGCGGCGATGTCGCGGTACCTGGTGGATCAGATCGAGGCCAGGTCGAACGTGCGCGTCTGGTCCGGGGCCGAGGTCCGGGCGCTCGAGGGCGACGAGAAGCTCGAGGCAGTGGTGATCTCAGGCGCGGGACCCGATCGTCGCGTCGAGACCACGGCCGTCTTCGCGATGATCGGCGCCTCGCCGAGATCGGAGGGGCTGGTCGACTACGTAGGCCGCGACGAGAAGGGCTTCGTGGTCACCGGTGAGGAGGCGCGGCGCCACCCGGACTTTTCCCGGCATCGGAACGGTTTGGACCGCGGCCCGCTGATGCTCGAGTGCACGCGTCCCGGCGTCTTCGCCGTCGGCGACGTTCGCACCGGCTCGACCAAGCGCGTGGCGGCGGCTGTGGGGGACGGCGCGCTGGTGGTCCGCTCCATCCACGCCTCGCTCGACCCGCGCCAGAGCTAGCCGCCGCCGCTAGCGGCGGTCGGCCACGTAGGCGCGCCTGATCTTGCCGGTGCGCATGCGCTGCGGGTGGTCGCCGACCTTGATCCGCGCGACCTCGCGGGCGGTCTTGAAGGAGATCACCGACACGCGGTCCTCGCCCGCGACGGACACGAAGCAGTACCTGCCGTCTGCGCTCGACTGGGACCAGTAGGGAACCCGTCCCACGCGGATGGTGCGCTTCAGCTTGAACGGGCTGCGATTGACGATCGCCGCGTAGCCCGACATCGTGCCGGCCACGCAGAGCTTGGTCCCCTGCGGGTTCATCGACAGGCCGTGATGTGCCGAGTCGAGGAGGAAGTCGTTCCGCGCCACTCCCTTCGCGGCGCCGAGCGGCAGATCCAGGACCTTGACGATCCGGTCTGTCTTCAGGTCGTACTGGACGATCCCGAAGAAGAACGAGAGCTGGAAGTAGACGTAGCGCTCGTTCGGTGTGATCGCCATTGGCCGCACCGCGGCACTCATGCCCGGGTATCCGGCCTCGGCGAGCTTGCGCCCCATGTCGACCCTCTTCAGAACCTGCAGCGTTCGCGCGTCGACCACCTCGAAGACTCGCTCGCCCTTCTCCGCGTCCTGGGATGGGTCATCGGCGTCCGAGTACACGATGCCGATGCTCGCGTGAAAGATCTTCGACCCGTCGCGCGAGAAGTTGTTCTCGTGCGGAGCGTCGCCGGAGGGGAACCGGCCGACAATGCGTCCGTCTGACGCGCGAATGACGTTCACGGCCTTGGCGGTGGACGCCGACACGAGAAGCTGCCTTCCGTTCTTCGAGATCGCCATGTGGTCGGCCCGGTTCCCGTCCACCTTCGTCCGCCAGCGGATCTTGCCCGTCCTCAGGTTGATGGCCACGACATCGGCGAAGCTCGGGCGCGAGAAGTAGACGAACCGGCCATCGGGCGATGTGAAGCCGTCGTCCACGTACTGGTTGTGGCCCTCGCCGATCAGCGTCCGGATGACCTTGAAGTACCCGGCCGAGTTGGGGTCGGCGTTGATCTCCGCCACGCGCTGCTTGCGGTCCGGGATCACGTTGAGTCGCTTGATCCGCCTGAAGGTGCGCGGGTCGATCAGGTCGGCCGTCCCGGCCCAGTTGTTGCTCACCACGAGCACGTCGCGCGTGCCCCGGGCGGAGGCGGACGCCGGCGCGAGGGCTACGACGGCCACGATGATGGCCGAAAGAACGAGTAGCGGACAAGGACGAGCGTGTTGCATTTCTGTTCCTCCCAGGACCTAGCGCGAGCGACGGGACTCGAACCCGCGACCTCCGGCGTGACAGGCCGGCGCTCTAACCAACTGAGCTACGCCCGCTCGGGACGGACGAGGATAGCGGTGGGGCCGTGGCCCGGCCTGTGCGGAGTGCCCTCGCCACGGTCAGCACCGCCAGCAGGCCCATGATCACCGCGCTGGCCACGCACCACTGGCAGATCGCGTGGATCTCGAAGAGCTCGAGATAGGTCAGGTATAGGCTGAAGCCGAAGCCCACCACGGCCAGCCAGGCGGTGACCAGGCGCGCGGCCTCGCCCGGCATCATCGCCGCGATCAGGATGCCCGCGTATCCGAGGAGCCCCAGGAGGGCCACCGGCACGCCGGCCAGGTCGGCGTAGTCCGAGCTCTGGACGCGCTCGCAGCCGCCCGACGCCGCGCAGATCGGCTCGATGCCCGCGTAGTGCACGTAGGTGAGATAGGCGGCTATTGCCAGCCCGAGCACCGCCGCCGCCACGACGCACCGCCCGAGGCGGTCGCGAGTCACTGCCCCAGAACCTGGTCGATCGCGGCGGTGAACTGGGACGGCTCGAAGCTCGAGACGGCGAGCGGCCCGAGCTTCCGCTCAGGCCCTGAGAGCAGGAACGCCGGCGTGCTGCTGATGTTGTAGCGCTGGGCCTCCGTGACCGCCTGCCGGAGCAGGGGAATCGAGCCGGGGCTCTCCGATGCCGAGATCACGGAAGCCGGGTCCACCCCCGCGCCGCGGGCGATGCGGCGCAGGAACGCGTCGTTCACGTAGCCGCTGTTCTCCCGTCCCTGGTTCAGGTACCAGAGGTCGGCGAACTGCCAGATGCGGTTGTCCTGCGCCGCGGCGGCCGCCGCGGCCGCGCCGGTGGCCGAGTCCGGCCCGAGGATCGCCACCGGCCGGAGCTCGACCTTCAGCTTCCCGGTACGCACGTAGCGCTTGACGATCGTGGGCAGGGCATCGCGCGTGTACTCGGCGCAGAAGGGGCACTGCAGGTCCACGAACTCGACCATCGTGGCCGGGGCGTCGGGGTTCCCGAGCGTCGCTCCGTCCTGGGGGATGCCGTCGTACAGCCGGTTGACCGTGGGCACGCCCTTGAGCGCGTTGCCTGCGGCCAGGCCGCTCGCGTCGTCGTCCCCGCCGCTCTGGCTCACCGCGATCAGCACGGCCACCACGGCCAGGGCCGCCACGGTGGCGCCGGCGAGGATTGTCAGCCTCCGGTTCCTGGTCATCCCTCTCTGTATAGCTGCTCGCCCTTCCGGTACGGTCCCGCGCAATGCAGCTGGCCGGCAGCAGCGTCCTGGTCACGGGCGCCAGTGGAGGGATAGGCAAGGCGATCGCGCGAGCGCTCCACGCACGCGGAGCCCGGATGATCGTGAGTGGGCGCCGCACCGAGGAGCTCGAGCAGCTTCGCGGCGAGCTCGGGGGCGACACCACGGTTCTGGAGTCGGATCTCGCCGATCGGAACGCGGTAGGCGCACTTGTCGAGCGCGCCGGGCCGCTCGACGTGGTGGTGGCCAACGCCGCGCTCCCGGCCAGCGGACGCGTGGACAGCTTCACGTCCGAGGAGATCGACAGCGCGCTCGACGTGAACCTCCGCGCGCCGATCCAGCTGGCACACGCCGTGGCGCCGGGGATGGTCGGGCGCGGGCGCGGGCACCTGGTCTTCATCTCCTCCCTGTCCGGCAAGAGCGCGAGCGGCGGCGGGGCCATCTACTCGGCCACGAAGTTCGGCCTGCGCGGCTTCGCCGCCGGCCTCAGGGAGGACCTGATCGGAAGCGGCGTGGGCGTGACCACCGTCTACCCGGGCTTCATCTCCGACGCCGGGATGTTCGCCGAGTCCGGCACGAAGCTGCCCCCCGGCGTGGGCACGCGGACACCCGAGGCCGTGGCTGACGCCGTGGTGCGCGGCATCGAGGACGGGAAGGCCGAGCTCGACGTGGCGCCGCTGGCCGTGCGGGTCGGTGCGCGCCTCTGGGGCCTCTCGCCGACGGCGATGGGCGCCCTGCAGCGGCGGATGGGGTCGCTCAAGGTTGCCGACGAGATGGCCGCCGGACAGCGCTCCAAGCGCCGGTAGCGCTAGCCCTTTCGGGCTCTGAGGATCGGCCGGCGGGCGCTCGCGTCGGGCTCGAGCTTGTCGCTCTCCACGTCGAGCGCCACCTTGACGATCCTTGCCTGCTCGCGCTTGTGGGCGGCCGAGTAGCCCTCGCCGGACGCGGCTCGGAGCTGGCGGCCCACGTAGTCGTAGTCGAGCCGCTCGGGGAGGATGCCGGCCATGCGCCGGCGCATGTAGGCGCGCGCGCCCATGTTGCGAGGCTCCTCCTGGACCCACACCACGCGCTCCAGGTTCGGATAGCTCGCCATCAGGTCGACGAGCTCCTCCTCCGGGAACGGATAGAGCTGCTCCACGCGTGCCACCGCGATGTGCTCGGCGGCCGCGCGCTCCTCGTGGCCGGCGATGTCGTAGTAGACCTTGCCCGAGCAGAGCACGAGCTTCGTCACCTTGCCGCGATCGTCACCGGCGGTGGAGCGCGGATCGTCGATCACGCGCTCGAACCCGCCCTCGGCCAGGTCGATCACGGTCGAGCTGGCCTCCGGCAGCCGCAGCAGGCTCTTGGGCGTCATCACGATCAGCGGCCGCGGCTTGGATACGAGCGCCTGGCGGCGCAGCAGGTGGAAGTACTGGGCCGACGTGGTGCAGTTGGCCACCCGGATGTTGCCCTCGGCCGCGCCCTGGAGGAAGCGCTCGAGCCGCGCGCTCGAATGCTCGGGGCCCGATCCCTCGTAGCCGTGTGGGAGCAGCAGGGTCAGCCGTGAGGTCTGGCCCCACTTGGCAAGCCCCGACACGAGGAACTGGTCGACCATCACCTGGGCCGAGTTCACGAAGTCGCCGAACTGGGCCTCCCAGAGGACGAGCGCGTCGGGTGCCTGGACGCTGTAGCCGTACTCGAAGCCCACGCACGCCTGCTCCGACAGCGGGCTGTTGTGGAGCTCGAACGGCGCCACCGCGTCGCGCAGCTCCTTGAGCGAGCACCAGCGCGCCCCCGTGTTCGGGTCGTGCAGCACCGCGTGGCGCTGGCTGAAGGTGCCGCGCTCGGTGTCCTGGCCGGTGAGCCGCACCGGCACGCCGAGCGCCAGCAGCGACGCGAACGCGAGCGCCTCGGCGTGCGCCCAGTCGATGCCCTTGCCCTCCTCGAAGCTCGTGCGCCGCCGCTCGATGAACGACCGCAGCTTCCGGTGCACCTCGAAGTCGTCGGGCACGCGCAGCAGCTGCTCGTTCAGCGCCCGCAGCGTCTCCTCGGGCAGCGTGGTGCGCGGCTCGCGGCTCATGGTCCGGTCGAGCTCGTGCTCGCCGGTCTCCGGCGGGGCGCCGATCGAGCGCTTGAGCTCCTCGTGCGCGTCGGCCACGGCCTGGTAGGCGGACGTGGCGATCGCCTCGGCGTCCTCGGCGCTCACCGTGCCCTCGGCCGCGAGCTTGTCGGCGTAGAGCTTGCGCACCGGGGGATGGCTCCTGATGCGCTCGTACATGAGCGGCTGCGTGTAGGCCGGCTCGTCGGTCTCGTTGTGCCCGAAGCGGCGGTAGCCGATCAGGTCCACCACGGCGTCCCTGCCGAAGGTCTCGCGGTAGGCGAGCGCCAGGCGGATCGCGGCCACCGACGACTCCACGTCGTCGGCGTTCACGTGGATGATCGGCACGTCGAAGCCCTTGGCCAGGTCCGACGCGTAGCGCGTGGAGCGGCTCTCGTCGGGATCGGTCGTGAAGCCCAGCTGGTTGTTGGCGATCACGTGCAGCGTACCGCCGGTGGAGTACCCCGGGAGCGACTGGAGGTTGAGCGTCTCGGCCACCACGCCCTGCCCGGGGAACGCGGCGTCACCGTGGATCAGCACGGGCAGCACCGAGCTCGGATCGTGCGTCAGCTCGCGCGCCTTGCGCGTGGTCTGGTCCGCTCGCGCTCGTCCCTCGATCACCGGGTTCACGTACTCGAGGTGGCTCGGGTTCGGTGAGAGCGTCACGGTCACGCCCTTGCCGGCCAGCGTCTTGTAGGTGCCCGATGCGCCGTAGTGGTACTTCACGTCGCCGGTGCCGCCCTCCGGCGCGGCGGTCTCCACGCCCAGCGTCTGCTCGCCCTCGAACTCGGCCAGCACGGTCTCGTAGGGACGCCCAACGGTGTGCGCGAGCACGTTCAGCCGCCCGCGGTGGGCCATGCCCAGCACCACCTCGCGTGCGCCGTTGGCGGAGGCGATCTCGATGGTCTCGTCGAGCATCGGCACCAGCGCGTCGAGGCCCTCGATCGAGAACTGCTTCTTCCCGAGGAAGGCCTTATGCAGGTAGCTCTCGAGCGCCTCGACGTTGGACAGGCGCTCCAGCAGGCGCCGCTTCTCCTCCGGCTGGAGCGGCTGGCGGTAGGTGCCGGACTCGATCGCCTGCCGCAGCCAGACCCGCTGCTTGTGGTCGGAGATGTGCTCGACCTCGAAGGCCATGGTGCCCGCGTAGGTCTCGAGCAGGTGGGGCAGAGCGTCGGCGAAGGTCTCGCCCGGCACCGCCACCCTCAGCACCGAGGCCGGGATGCGCCGCATCAGCTCTGGGGTGAGCGCCACGCTCTCCGGCTCGAGCGCCGGATCGCCAACGGGATCCGAGCCGAGCGGATCGAGCCGCGCGGCCAGGTGGCCGTGCATCCGGTGCGCCTTGACCAGCGAGGTGGCGGCCTGCACGGCCTGGAGCAGCCCGGCGTCGGGCACGGCGCTGGCCGCGGGGGTGGCGGCGGCAGGCACCGGCTCGTCGGCCGTGACGGCGGTCTGGCCCGCCTCGCCCTCCACGCGACCGGTCAGCCCGGCTGCCTCGAACACCTCGTCGTAGAAGCCGTCCGCGCCCTGGAGCAGCTCGTCGATCCGGCGCAGGAAGGACCCGGACTCCGCGCCCTGGATCACGCGGTGGTCGTAGGTGCTGGTCATCGTCGTGACCTTCTGCACGCCGAGCTCGCGCAGGCGCTCGGGCTCGACGGCGGTGAGCCCGGGCGGGTATCCGATCGCGCCGGTGGCCACGATCGTGCCCTGGCCCGGCATGAGCCGCGGCACCGACGCCACGGTTCCGAGGCCGCCGGGGTTGGTGAGGCTCACGTTGGCGCCCTGGTAGGCGTCAGGGGCGAGCTTGTTGTCGCGCGCGCCGGCCACCAGCTCGTCGTAGCGGGCGGCGAAGGTGGCGAAGTCGAGGTCGGAGGCGCCGTGGATCACCGGCACCACGAGCGAGCGGGAGCCGTCCTTGCGCTCCACGTCCACGGCAAGGCCGAGGCTGAGGCTGCCCGGCACGATCCGCTGGGGCTTGCCGCCCTCCTCGGCGTAGGAGTGGCCCATCACGGGCCAGTCGGCTGCCGCCTTGACGATGGCCCAGGCGATCAGGTGCGTGAATGAGAGCTTCTTGCCGGCGGCCTTCAGGTCCTTGCGGCGGGCGTCGAGCACGTCCACGGGCAGCGTGCGGAAGCTCGTTGCGGTGGGGATCGAGCGACTCTCGTCCATGAAGCGGGCCAGCGTGGCCGCCGGTCCGCGGATGGGCACCGCCGTGGCACCCTCGGGCGGGGCGGGCGCCTTTGGCGCGCCGTTGCCCTGCACCGCCGCGAGCACGTCCTCCTTGGTCACGCGCCCGCGCGGGCCGCTTCCCTGGACGTTCGACACGTCCACCCCGTGGGCGCTCGCCACACGGGCGGCCACCGGCGTGGCCAGGCCCGGCGGTGGGGCGGGGGCGCCAGCGGCGGGGGCCGCGGCCGTGGGCTCAGCGGCCGGGGCCACCGGTCCGGGTGCTGACGGGGCGGCGCCCGCGCCGGCGGCGATGCGGCACAGGGTCGTGCCCACGGCCACAGTCTCGTCGGCCTGCACGAGGATCTCGCTGAGGGTGCCCGCCACCGGGGAGGGAAGCTCGGCGTCCACCTTGTCGGTGGAGATCTCCACGAGGATGTCGTCCACGGCCACGGCGTCGCCCACCTGCTTGCGCCACTCGAGCACGGTGCCCTCCGCCACCGAGTCGCCCATCTCGGGGAAGGCCACGTCCACGAGTTGTTCCTCTTCGGTGGCTGCCGCGCCGTTGCCGGCGGCAGCGGCGGGCGCGGGGTCGCCGGGTTGTGCGGAAGCCGCCGGCTCGGCCGGCGGCGCACCGATGTCATCCGGGGCGGCCGGGGCCTCGCCCACCTCGATCTCGCCGAGCGGGGCGCCCACCTGGACGGTCTCGTCGGGGCCCACGAGGATGCGCACGAGCGTGCCGGTGGCCGGCGACGGCACCTCCGCGTCCACCTTGTCGGTGGACACCTCGACCAGCGGCTCGTCGGCGGCCACGGCGTCGCCCACCTGCTTCAGCCAGTCGAGCACCGTTCCCTCGGTGACCGACTCGCCCATCGCGGGCATCGTTATCTGGACCGTCGTTGCCTGTGTGGCCATTCCCGCTCTCCAACTCTACCCTCGGCGGTTCGGTGCGGTTCAGGCAGGGTTGGGCGCACGCGCCCGGAGTGTCAGAGTTGCGCCCGTGGCCACCGCAACAGGGCGACGGCTGAAGCACTGGGGCTGGGGTTTCGAGGACCAGCAGCCCGCCCACGAGGACGTGGAGGCGGCCGCGCGCGGCGCCCGCGAGCACCTCGGATTCGCGCCCGCGGAGGTGGAGCGCCCGGTGGCGCTCGACCGGGTGGAGCTACCCCCGCCGCGACTCGACCCGCCCGCCTCGCTCAGCTCGATCTGCCGGCAGGACACCTACGAGCGCGCCGCGCACGCGTACGGGAAGTCCTACCGCGACGTGGTGCGCGCCTTCCGCGGGCGTTTCGACCACCCGCCGGACGTGGTGGCGCACCCGCGCGACGAGGCCGCGCTGGAGGCGGTGCTGGGCTGGTGCGCCGAGGTGGGCGCCGCCGCGATCCCGTTCGGCGGCGGCACCAGCGTGGTGGGAGGCGTGGAGCCGGCGCTGCCGGACGGCTACGCCGGCGCGGTGACCGTGGACCTGAAGGCGATGGACCGGGTGCTCGAGGTGGACGAGGTCTCGTGCGCGGCACGGATCCAGGGCGGGGCCACCGGGCCGGGCCTGGAGCACCAGCTGCGCGAGCACGGCCTGACCCTCCGCCACTTCCCGCAGTCGTTCGAGTACTCGACGCTGGGAGGCTGGGTGGCCACGCGCGCCGGCGGGCACTTCGCGACGCTCGCCACGCACATCGACGACTTGGTGGAGTCGGTCCGGGCGATCACGCCGAGCGGCGAGTGGGAGAGCCGGCGCCTGCCCGGCTCCGGCGCCGGGCCGAGCCCGGATCGCATGCTGATCGGCTCCGAGGGCGTGCTCGGCGTGATCACCGAGGCCTGGGTGCGGGTGCGCCCGCGGCCGCGCTTCCGGGCATCGGCAGGCGTGCTCTTCCGGTCCTTCGAGGCGGGCGCGCAGGCTGTGAGGGCGCTCACCCAGTCAGGGCTCCACCCCTCCAACTGCCGGCTGCTCGATCCCGGCGAGGCGGCCCTCACCGGCGCCGCACCGGACGGCCGGGCGCTGCTCGTGCTCGGCTTCGAGTCCGCCGACCATCCGCTCGACGCGTGGCTCGACCGCGGACTGGAGCTGTGCGGGGACCACGGCGGCGAGGTGCGCGGAGAGCCGAGCAGCGGCAAGCGCGGCGAGTCCGAGGGCGCCTGGCGCGACGCCTTTCTCCAGGCGCCCTACCTGCGCGACACGCTGGTGGCCGCGGGCATCTTCGCGGAGACCTTCGAGACGGCGATCACCTGGGACCGCTTCGAGTCGTTCGTCGCGGAGGTGCGCGAGCGGGCGGCCGCGGCGCTGGGCGAGGGCACCGTCACATGCCGGCTGACGCACGCCTACCCCGACGGCGCCGCCCCGTACTTCACGGTGCTCGCCCCGGCCCGCCGCGGCTCCGAGCTCGAGCAGTGGGCGGAGCTCAAGTCGGCCGCGTCGGAGGCCATCATCGCCGCCGGCGGAACGATCACCCACCATCACGCCGTGGGGCGCGATCACCGTCCCTGGTACGACCGCCAGCGGCCGGAGCCGTTCGCCGCGGCGCTGCGCGCGGCCAAGGCAGCTCTCGACCCGGAGGGAATCCTCAATCCGGGCGTGCTCGTGGATCCGGTGCGTGCGCGATGAGCACGGCCCCGGCCACCAGCGCGGGGCTCACTCGGTAGCGCCGCTGCGCGATCGCCCACCTGAGCTCGCGCAGCCGGCGGGGCGACGGCGCCACGCCGGGGCGTGCGCGCTCGTCCGGGCGGGCGTGGCGGAGCTGCGGCGGGGCGGGCATGACTCACTGAGATGATGCCCCACCAATGGCCATCGGTGCGGCGGCATGACTGAGACCAGGCGGCGGCGCGAGCTTGCACGCGCCGATCGCGTGCTGCCGGGGCTCTGGCGGCTGAGGCTCCCGTTGCCCTGGCCGGGCGTGCCGCACGTGAACGCCTTCGCGATCGCGGCCGGGAGCGGCGTCGTGCTGGTGGACACCGGCCTCTACGAGCCGGGCGGTATTCGCCAGCTCGAGTACGCCCTGGATCAGGCCGGGCTGCGGCTCGAGCATGTGCGCCTGCTGGTCTGCACGCACGCGCACTCCGATCACTACGGGCTGGCGGGCCCGATCATCGAGGCGGCCGGCTGCGAGCTGTGGATGCACCCCAACCACCGCCACATGACCAAGGCCGCGGCCGACCCGGCGCGCGCCTTCGAGAGGCGCCTGGAGGTGGCCCGCCAGAGCGGCGTGCCGCTCGACGCGCTCGAGCGCTACCGGGCCGAGCGCGGCGGCCAGGGATACGGCGTGGCCGAGATCGTGATGCCCGACCGCGACCTCGTGCCCGGGGTGGTGGTGGACACCGATCTCGGGTCCTTCGACGTGTACGAGACGCCTGGGCACGCGCCCTCGCACGTGGTGCTCCACCAGCCCGACCGTGGCCTGCTGCTCTCCGGCGATCACCTGCTGGGGCGCGTGTCGCTGTTCTACGACTACGGCTGGTCACCCGATCCGGCCGGCGAGTTCCTCAACAGCCTCGACGTGGTGGGCGACCTCGACGTTCAGCTCATCCTGGCCGGCCACGGCAGACCGGTGCGCGACGCCAAGGCGCTCGTGGCCGCCAACCGCAGGGAGGTGGAGCGCCAGCTGGACGTTGTGCGCGCGGCGATCGCCCACGAGCCGCGCACCCCGTTCGAGATCGTGCCCGAGCTGGTGGGCCCGGAGGCCTCCGGCGGGATGGCGGTGAGCTGGGGCCTGTCGCAGGCGCTGAGCTACCTGGACCACCTGGAGCTGCTGGGCGAGGCCGAGCGGATGGACGAGGGCGAGCAGACCCGTTGGGCCGCGGCGGCGTAAGCCGCGTCACTTTTGCCCGCCGTTCGTCGGCGCCGGCGCGGGCGGCGGCCTAGGTCTCAGACCGGCGCTGTCGCCCGCGTCCAGGGGTGCGCGGCCCGGAGCGCGGCGAGGATCGCCCGTGTTGCCGGCGACTTGTTGAGCGTGTAGAAGTGGATCCCGGGCGCGCCTCGCGCCAGGAGATCGGAGCATTGGAGAGTCGCGTAGGCGACTCCGAGCTCCACGACCGCTTCCGGGTCGTCGGCGCGCCCCTCGAGCTCACGCTCGAGCTCGGCCGGGATGGTGGCTCCGCACATGCCGGTGATCGTCTTGATCTGGCTCAGATTGGTGATGGGCATGATGCCCGGGATGATCGGCACGCCGATGCCGGCGTCGCGCGCGGCCTCCACGAACTCGAAGTAGATCTCGTTGTCGAGGAAGAGCTGGGTGACGAGGAAGCCGGCGCCCGCCTCGACCTTCTCGCGCGCGTAGCGGAGGTCGGTTTCGCGGTCGGGGGCCTCGGGGTGGACCTCCGGGAAGCAGGCGGCTCCGATCGAGAAGTCGAAGCGCTCCTTGATCAGGCGGATCAGCTCGACCGAGTAGTGAAGCCCGCCCGGGTGGGGCTTCCACTCGGTCTCGCCGCGGGGCGGGTCGCCGCGCAGGGCGAGCACGTTCTCGATGCCCACGGCCTGGAGCTCCTCGAGGATCTCCACGAGCCGCTCCTCGGACTCGCCCACGAGCGAGAGGTGGGCCATCGCCTCGATGCCGAGGTTCTGCTTGAGCCACTTCGTGATCTCGACGGTCCGCCCGCGCGTGGTGCCGCCCGCGCCGTAGGTCACGGACACGAAGTCGGGCGTGTCGTCCTTGAGCACCTCGAGCGTGCCCTCGAGGTTCCGCTGGCCGTCGTCGGTCTTCGGCGGGAAGAACTCGAACGAGAACACGGGGCGGCGGTTGCCGAGTATTCGGTCGATGCGCATGGCGGCGGAGATTAGAACCTTGACATAATCGTGTCAAGGTTGGTCGGGCGGGATGATGTCCAGTCCCGTGGCCACGGCGTCGTGGCCCTTGCGGCGGTACTGCACGTCCACCGAGTCGTTCTTGCCGTAGTGGCCCCAGAGGCCGAGGAACATCGCGGTCCAGCGCCCGAGGCCGATCCGCTCCTTCTCCAGCGGGCGGGTGAAGTGCAGCTGGTGGGAGCGGACCTTGTAGTCGCGCCCCTCCTTCTGCGGCACGCCGTTGACGAATACCCGGTAGGGCCGCTCGGCACCCGGGGGCAGTGGAACGCGCCATCCGCCGCTCACCGCGGGCCTCCGGCCTCGAGCGAGCGAGCCAGCGCGTCGCAGGCGCTCTCGTCGCCGCGCTGCTCGATCAGGCTCCGCCGGACGCGGCCGCGGAAGGCCTCACTCGATCCGTCGCCGCGAATGTCCACCCCCGCCCGCAGCCGCGCCGGGCCGGACAGCTCGACCCTGCCCACCACCTGCGCCACCGGGTCGAAGCGGCGCAGCAGCCCGGCGCCGCCCACGGGGCTCACCCGCCGTTCGGTCTCCAGCTGGCTCGCGCTCGCTCGAAGAGCGTCCAGGGCATTGGCCAGCGAGTCGAAGCGCCGCTTCTTGACCTTCCCGCGGGTGCGCACCGTGACCGCGTACACGCCCTCGCGGCCGGTCAGCCGCCGATGGCGCTCATCGTGCGTGCCGGCTGGCGGAAGCCGGCCTCGCCCACGTGGTGCTTCAGCTCCTTGCGCCAGACCGCGTCGCGCACCGTTTGCTCCACCTCGGCGTCGGACGCGCCGCCGCGAAGCACGGCCCGGAGGTCCGTCTCGTGGATCGAGAAGAGGCAGGTGCGGAGCTTGCCGTCGGCGGTCAGCCGGATGCGGTTGCAGTCCCCGCAGAACGGCTCCGACACAGGATTGACGAACCCGAGCTCGCCGTGCCCGTCGACGAACCGGAACACACGCGCCGTCGAATGGGCCTCGCGCGGCACCTCCTCCAGCGGGTGCACCGCGTGCACGATGGCGCGGATCTCCTCGCCGGTGAGCACCTGGTCCTGGGTCCAGGCGTGGTCGCCGTCAAGCGGCATGAACTCGATGAAGCGCACCTGGAAGCTCGTGGAACGCGCGAACTCGGCGAACGGCAGCGCCTCCTCCTCGGTGAAGTCGCGCAGCGCGACCGCGTTCACCTTGATCGGCCTCACCTCCGGGTGGCGCGCGATCGCCTCGAGGCCGCGCAGCACCTGGGGGAGGGAGTCGCGGCGCGTCATCTGGAAGAAGCGGTCGCGCTGAAGCGAGTCGATCGACACGTTCACACGCTTCAGGCCCGCGGCCACCAGCGCGTCGGCGTCGCGTTCGAGCAGGTAGCCGTTGGTGGTCAGCGAGATGTCCTCGAGCCCAGGCACCCCGGCAAGCATTCCGAGCAGGCGCGGGAACTCGCGCCTGACGAGCGGCTCGCCTCCCGTGAGCCGCAGGTCGGTCACTCCCATCGCGGCGAACACGCGCACGAGGCGCTCGATCTCCTCGAAGCGCAGGATCTCCTCGCGATCCAGCCACGGGAGGCCGTCGGCGGGCATGCAGTACTGGCAGCGGAAGTTGCAGCGGTCGGTTACCGATACCCGGAGGTCCGAGATCCGGCGTCCGTGTCCGTCCATAAGCGGCTCAGCCGACACACCGCAGAGGGTAGTACCCCTCCGGAGCGCCTGCGACCCTTGCCGCGTGGAGCTCGCGGAGATGGAGATCAGCGCTCCCCTGCGCGGGAACCGCCGCCTCGAGAAGCTCCTGGCCGCCGCCAACGCCGACGAGCGCCTGCACGGCTGGTGGCATATGCAGCAGGTGAACGCGGAGCGGCTCGGGATGTCCGACCACTCGTGGGTGCACGTGCGGATCGTCCTGAACATCGCGCTGCGGATCTTCCGGCTGCTGGAGCGGGCCGGGGTCGAGCCGGCGATGGTGGGCACGCACGGGATGCGCGCGCACGACTCGGAGGTGGTGATCGCCGCCGGCTGCCTGTTCCACGACACCGGCATGTCGATTCACCGCACCGACCACGAGTCGTTCAGCCTGTTCCTCGCCGCCGATCGCCTGCCGCTGCTGCTGGACGAGATCTACAAGGAGCCCGAGCGCACCGTGGTGATCGCGGAGGCCCTGCACGCCGTGATCGGCCATCGCCGCCGCGGCGACCCGTTCACGATCGAGGCCGGGGTGCTGAGGGTGGCCGATGCTCTCGACATGGCGTCGGGCCGCTCGCGCGTTCCGTTCGAGACGCGCCGCCCCAACATCCACTCGCTGTCCGCGGCGGCGATCGACGCCGTGTCGATCGAGCCGGGCGAGGACCGGGCGGTGCGCATCGAGATCGCCATGAACAACTCGTCGGGGCTCTTCCAGGTGGACGAGCTGCTGGCCACCAAGCTGCGCGGCTCAGGCATCGAGGAGCACCTCGAGGTGGTGGCGAGCATCGACGCCGAGCACGAGAAGCGCCTCCTCCCGGTGTTCCGGGTCTAAGCCGGCTCAGCCGGCGTGGCGCATGTTCTCGTCCACGGGCGGGTCCACGAGCGCCTCGCGTCCCTCAATGGCCGGGTAGTCGCGCTCGCGCTCGCCCGTGTAGATCTGGCGCGGCCGGGCGATCTTCGTCTCGTCGTCCTGGACCATCTCGAGCCACTGGGCGATCCAGCCCGAGGTGCGCGGGATGGCGAACATCACCGTGAACATCTCGGTGGGCAGGTTGAGCGCCTCGTAGATGAGACCCGAGTAGAAGTCCACGTTCGGGTAGAGCTTGCGGTCGACGAAGTAGTCGTCGTCGAGGGCGTGCTTCTCGAGCTCCGTGGCGATCTCGAGCTTGGGGTTCTTGCCCGTGACCTCGAACACCTGCTCCACGTGCTCCTTGATGATCCGGGCGCGCGGGTCGTAGTTCTTGTAGACCCGGTGGCCGAACCCCATCAGCTTCTCCTTGCGGTCCTTCACGCCCTGGAGGAAGTCCGGGATGTTGTCCACGGTGCCGATCCGGTCGAGCATTCGCAGCACCTGCTCGTTGGCGCCGCCGTGCAGCGGGCCGTAGAGGGCGGCCACTCCCGCGGCCAGCGCCGAGTAGGGGTCCACCTGTGAGGAGCCCACCGAGCGCACGGCGCTCGTGGAGCAGTTCTGCTCGTGGTCCGCGTGCAGGATCCAGAGCACGTCGAGCGCCTTCTCCAGCCGAGGGTCGGGCTCGTACTTGACCTCGGTCATCTTGAACATCATCGAGAGGAAGTTGCCCGGGTAGGACAGGTCGTTGTCGGGATAGACGTAGGGCAGCCCGAGGTTGTGCCGGTAGGCGAATGCGGCGAGCGTGGGCACCTTGGCGATCGAGCGCACGGCCGCCATGTGGCGCTCCATGTCGCTGTCGATGTTCTTGGCCGCCGGGTAGAAGGTCGAGAGCGCGCCCATGGTGGCCAGCAGCATCCCCATCGGGTGGGCGTCGTAGCGGAAGCCCTCCACGAACTTCTTGATGTTCTCGTGGACGTAGGTGTGGTGGGTGATCTGGTAGATCCAGGTGTCCAGCTGATCCTGGGTGGGAAGCTCGCCGTAGACGAGGAGATACGCCACCTCGAGGTAGGTGGACTTCTCGCAGAGCTGATCGATCGGGTAGCCGCGGTGCTCGAGCACGCCGGCCTCGCCGTCGATGAAGGTGATCGAGCTGCGACACGAGGCCGTGTTCGTGAACGCCGGGTCGTAGGTCATCAGCCCGAAGTCGTCCTCGGAGACCTTCACCTGGCGGAAGTCCATCGCCTTGACGGTGCCGTCGGAGATCTCGACCTCGTAGGTCTCGCCGTTGCGGTTGTCGGTCACGGTCAGGGAGTCGTTGGCCGTGGCTACGCCTCCGTCGTCTCCCTGCTGCGTCTGCTCATCGGCCATCGCTGTCTCCTAAGGGTCGGCCCGCTCTCTGCTTCGCCTACCCAGTTTGACGAATCGGCGAGCGCCGCAGGTCACGCGTGCGACAACATTGGGGTGTGACCGCCCTGCGCGAGCGACGCCCCGCGGCCGGCGCGGCGGTGGCCGTGGCGTCGGTGGCCGTTCTCACCGGAGTGATCTTCGGGCTCCGGGAGATCGCGCCGGTGCTCTCCACGGGCGTGGTCTACATGCTCGCGGTGCTGCTCGTATCGAGCTACTGGGGCGTGTGGATGGGGCTCGCCACCGCGCTGCTCAGCGCTCTCGCGTTCAACTTCTTCCACATTCCTCCCACCGGCCGGTTCTCGATCGCCGAGACCGAGAACTGGCTGGGGCTCGTGGTGTTCCTCGTGGCCGCGGTGGTCACCAGCACGCTGGCGGAGGCCGCGCGCAGCCGGGCGGAGGAGGCCGAGCGCCGGACGCGCGAGGCGGACCTCTCCGCCGAGCTCGCGCGCCTGCTGCTCGGCGCGCAGAGCGTGGAGGACTCGCTCGGCGCCGCCGGCCAGCGGATCGCACGGGCCTTCGACCTGCCCTCGGTGTCCATCGAGTTGAGCTGGGCGGACAGCGACGAGCGCCGGCGGGCGCTTCCGCTGATCGTGGACGGCAGCCGCATCGGGACCGTCCTCGTGCCGGCGGCGACAGAGCGGGAGGTGCTCGACGCCCTCCAGGACCGCGTCGTGCCGGGACTCGAGACGCTCGTGGCCGCGGTGCGCCGGCGCGAGGAGCTCGAGTCTCAGGTGATCGAGACAAAGGCGCTGCGGCGATCGAACGTGGTGAAGACGACGCTGCTGCGGTCGGTCTCCCACGACCTGCGCTCTCCGCTCACGGCGATCACGGCCGCCGCCGCGGGGCTGAAGTCGGAGACGCTGTCCCGGGAGGAGCGGGCGGAGCTCACCGCGGTGATCACCGACGAGAGCGGCCGGCTCTCGCGCCTGGTGGACAACCTGCTCGACCTCAGCAGGTTGCAGGCGGGCGGCGTCGTGCCGCGCCAGGACTGGATCGGCGTGGACGAGCTGATCCAGGCGGCCCTGGCGAGCGCTCCGGCACCCGCCGCGGGCTTCGACCTCGAGCTCGACCCTGAGCTGCCGCCCGTGAACGCGGACGCCGACCAGCTGGAGCGGGCGCTGGCCAACGTGCTCGAGAACGCCTCCCGCTTCGCCGGCGAGGAGCCGGTGACCATCCGGGCTCGGGCCACCGAGCGGCAGATCCTCGTACGCATCTCCGACCATGGGCCCGGGATCGCGAAGGAGGACCTCGAGCGCGTGTTCGAGCCCTTCCACCGGACCTCGGAGGAGGACGGCGCCGGCTCCGGTCTCGGTCTCGCGATCGCCCGCGGGTTCCTCGAGGCCAACGGCGGCCGGATCCGGGCGGAGTCGCTTCCCGGCCAGGGCACGAGCTTCGTGATCCAGCTCCCGGTGAGCGCAACGTGACGCAGCGTGTGCTCGTAGTCGACGACGAGCGACAGATCCTCCGTGCCCTGCGGATCATCCTCCGTGACGCCGGCTTCGAGGTCGCCACAGCCGCCACTGCTGACGAGGCGCTGGACGCCCTGGCGGTCCGCCCGCCGGACGCGGCCATCCTGGATCTCATCCTCCCCGACGGCAACGGGGTGGACATCTGCCGCTCGATTCGCGAGTGGAGCGAGATGCCGGTGATCGTGCTCTCGGCCGTGGGCGAGGAGGCGGAGAAGGTCAGGGCGCTGGAGGCGGGGGCGGACGACTACGTGACGAAACCGTTCGGCCCCGACGAGCTGATCGCGCGCCTCAGGGCGGCGCTGCGCCGGGCCAAGCCGGGCGCGCGCGACGAGCAGGTTCTGCGCGCGGACCGGCTCGAGCTCGACCTGGCCGCCCATCGCGTGTCGGTGGACGGGCGCGAGGTGCATCTCACACCGACCGAGTACGAGCTGCTGCGCGTGCTGATGCAGCAGCGCGGGCGTCTGATGACCCACCGGTCGCTGCTCGCGGAGGTGTGGGGTCAGGGCTACGAGGACGACACGCAGGTGCTGCGCGTGCACGTGGCCAACCTCAGGCGCAAGATCGAGGCGGAGCCCGCAACGCCCCGATACGTGCTCACCGATCCGGGAGTGGGCTATCGCTTCGCCGGCTGAGCCGGCGTCTTCACGACATCTTTAGACCTGCCCGGCGCATCTTCACGCGCCCTTCACGGCACCGGGCTGATGCTTGTCCCATGGACGTGGTGGCAATCCTCATCGGGCTCGCGGTCTTCGCCTCGCTGTTCCTCGTGCTCGAGGGGCTCGACCGGGTATGAGCGCCGCGGAGCTGTTCGGTCTCGTGGTGTCGCTCGCGGTGTTCGCGTACCTCCTCTACGCCCTCCTGAGAGGCGAGCGGCTGTGACCGCCCAGGGATGGCTGCAGATCGTCTTCTACCTGGCGGTGCTCACGGCGCTCACCCCCCTGCTGGGCGGCTACATGGCGCGCGTCTACCAGGGCGAGCGCGTGGCGCTCGAACGCGTGCTCGGCCCGGTGGAGCGGCTGACCTACCGGCTGCTCCGCACCGACCCGGCCAGGCAGCAGGACTGGAAGGGCTACGCCGCCACGACGCTCGTGTTCAGCGCCCTCTTCTTCGTGGCGTTGTTCGTGATCCTCAGGACCCAGGGGTTCCATCCCTTCAACCCCGAGGGCTTCCACTCGGCGCCGTGGGACGTGACCTTCAACACCACCGCCTCCTTCGTCACCAACACGAACTGGCAGTTCTACGGCGGCGAGACCACGCTCTCCTACTTCTCGCAGATGGCCGGGCTGGGGGTGCAGAACTTCGTGTCGGCGGCGGTGGGGATGGCCGTGCTCGCCGCCGTCATCCGCGGCTTCGCGAGCCGCGGCGCCAAGGAGCTCGGCAATTTCTGGCAGGACCTCACGCGCACGCTGCTCTACATCCTCCTGCCGCTGTCCCTGGTGGGCGCGCTCCTGCTCGTCTCGCAGGGCGTGGTCCAGACCCTGGCCGGCTCCGTGACCTACGCGACGCTCCAGGGCGCCGATCAGACCCTCGCGCTCGGCCCCGCCGCCTCGCAGATATCGATCAAGCAGCTGGGCTCGAACGGTGGCGGTTTCTTCAACGTGAACAGCGCGATGCCGTTCGAGAACCCGAGCACGTTCGCGAACTTCGTCGAGATGCTGTTCATCCTCCTCATCCCCGCCGCGCTCACGGCCACGTTCGGGCGCATGGTTGGCAACCGCCGGCAGGGCTGGGCGCTCTACGCCGCCATGTCGGCGATGCTCGTGGCCGGTGTGGTGGTGGCCTACGCGGCGGAGCAGAACGGCTCGCCGGCTCAGCACGCCGCGCAGGTGGCCGGCGGCAATCTGGAAGGCAAGGAGCAGCGCTTCGGCATCGCCAACAGCGCGCTCTGGACCACGGCCACCACCGACGCCTCGAACGGCTCGGTCAACTCGGCGCTCGACTCGTACACCGGCATCGGCGGCAGCGTCCCGCTCATCAACATGATGACCGGCGAGGTCATCTTCGGCGGGGTCGGCTCGGGCCTGTACGGGATGCTGCTGATGGCCATGCTCGCGGTGTTCATCGCCGGCCTGATGGTGGGGCGCACGCCCGAGTACCTCGGCAAGAAGGTCGAGGCGCGCGAGGTCAAGCTCGTGCTGATCGGAGTGCTGGCCGTGCCGCTCGGAGTGCTCGTGGCCACGGCGCTGTCGGTGGCGACCAAGTACGGCGCACCCTCGATCTACAACTCCGGCCCGCAGGGGTTCTCGGAGAGCCTCTACGCCTACACCTCGCAGACGAACAACAACGGCTCCGCGTTCGCCGGCTTCACGGGCTTCGTGCAGCCGAATGCGCCGGGCAACGCCGGCGCGTTCGGGATCACCTTCGCCGACCTGCTCGGCGGCGTGGCCATGCTTGCCGGCCGCTTCCTGCCGCTGCTCGCGGCGCTGGCGGTGGCCGGGTCGCTGGCCTCCAAGCGCGTCGCTCCCGCCGGCGCCGGCACGTTCAGGACGGACACGCCGACGTTCGTGTTCCTGCTCGTCGCGGTGGTGGTGATCGTCGGCGCCCTCACCTTCTTCCCCGCCCTGCTACTCGGCCCGGTCGTGCAGGGCCTGACCCCCCAGCTCTTCTGACATGCGCCGCGACCTGATCACATCCGCCCTGGCAATCCTCGTGTTCACCGTCCTCTTCGGGCTGGCGTACCCCCTGGCCACCACCGGGATCTCGCAGGTGGCGTTCCCGGACAAGGCCGACGGGAGCCGGGTGGAGCGCGACGGCAAGCTGGTGGGCTCGACGCTCATCGGGCAGGGCTTCGGCAAGCGGCCACGCTACTTCCAGTCGCGCCCGTCGGTCACCGGCTACAACCCCGCGGGCACCTACTTCAACAACCTCGGCCCGAACCAGAAGGACCTGCGCGACCTCTTCAGGGACAACGTCGCCGCCTATCTGGATCGCGAGCGCCTCTACAACCCGGGGCTGACCGCGGCCGGCGTTCCCGTTGACGCGGTGACCACCTCGGCATCCGGCGTGGACCCCCACATCTCCGAGGCCAACGCAAGGATCCAGGCCCGCCGCGTGGCCGCGGTGCGCCGGCTGTCAGTGCCGCGCGTGAACCAGCTGATCGACGAGAACACCGACGGGCGCCAGCTCGGCTTCCTCGGGGAGCCGGGCGTGAACGTGCTCGAGCTGAACCTGGCGCTCGACCGGGAGGACCGATGACCTTCGACCTTCGCTCCGCGCTGCTCGAGAGCCTCGTAAAGCTCGACCCGCGCCACCAGATCCGCAACCCCGTGATGTTCGTGGTCGAGATCGGCGCGCTGATCACCACCGGCGGCTGGCTGATCCAGGCCTTCGGCGGCGCACCGCTCGGCGGTGGCGACGAGCCCACCTGGTTCAGCTTCACCGTGGCGGTCTGGCTGTGGCTCACCGTGGGCTTCGCGAACCTGGCCGAGGCGCTGGCCGAGGGCCGCGGCAAGGCTCAGGCCAAGGCGCTGCGAGCGATGCGCACCGAGACCGTGGCACGCCTGCGCGACGGCGGCGACAGGCCGGCCGCCGAGCTCCGGCGCGGCGACGTGGTTGTGGTCGAGGCCGGTGAGCTGATCCCCGGCGACGGCACCGTGATCGAGGGCATCGCCTCGGTGGACGAGTCCGCGATCACCGGCGAGTCGGCCCCGGTGATCCGCGAGTCCGGCGGTGACCGCAGCGCGGTGACGGGCGGTACCCGCGTGCTCTCCGACCGGATTCTCGTGGAGATAACCCAGGAGCCGGGCGGCAGCTTCCTCGACCGCATGATCGCGCTGGTCGAGGGCGCCGAGCGTCGCAAGACGCCCAACGAGATCGCCCTGGGCATCCTGCTCGCGGGCATGACGCTGATCTTCCTGGTGGTGGTCGTGACCCTTCGCCCGTTCGCCGAGTTCGCGGACACCTCCGCGTCGGTGGTCACGCTGATCGCGCTGCTCGTGTCGCTCATCCCGACCACGATCGGCGCCCTGCTCTCGGCGATCGGGATCGCCGGTATGGACCGGCTGGTGCGCCGCAACGTGCTGGCGCTCTCCGGCCGCTCGGTCGAGGCCTCGGGCGACGTGGACGTCCTGCTCCTCGACAAGACCGGCACGATCACGCTCGGCAACCGCCAGGCCACCGAGTTCCTGCCGATGCCGGGGGTCGAGGACGCGGCGCTGGCGGAGGCGGCTCAGATGGCCTCGCTGGCCGACGAGACCCCCGAGGGTCGCTCGATCGTGGTCCTGGCCAAGCAGTACGGGCTCCGCGAGCACCACTTCGACCCGAGCGCGACGTTCGTGCCCTTCAGCGCCGAGACCCGCATGAGCGGTGTGGACTTCGACGGCACGCGGCTGCGCAAGGGCGCCGGCGACGCGATCATGGCCTTCGTCACAGGAGAGGGAGGGCAGGCTCCTCCGGAGCTCGAGGTCACCGTGGACCGCGTGGCCCGCGAGGGCGGCACGCCGTTGGCGGTCGCCCGCGACAGCCAGGTGCTCGGGGTGATCTACCTCAAGGACGTGGTCAAGGAGGGGATCCGCCACCGCTTCGACCAGCTGCGCGCGATGGGCATCCAGACGGTGATGATCACCGGCGACAACCCGCTCACGGCAGCCAAGATCGCCGACGAGTCGGGCGTGGACGACTTCCTCGCCGAGGCCACTCCGGAGCGCAAGATGGAGCTGATCCGCGAGCGCCAGCGCGACGGCCAGCTGGTGGCGATGACCGGTGACGGCACGAACGACGCCCCGGCGCTTGCCCAGGCCGACGTGGGCGTGGCCATGAACACCGGCACCCAGGCCGCGCGCGAGGCGGGCAACATGGTCGACCTCGACTCCAATCCCACGAAGCTGATCGAGATCGTCGAGATCGGCAAGCAGCTGCTGATCACGCGCGGGGCGCTCACCACCTTCTCGGTCGCGAACGACGTGGCCAAGTACTTCGCGATCCTGCCGGCGATCTTCGCGGCGACCTACGCCGCCGCCGGGGACCCCACGGGGCCGCTCGACAAGCTCAACATCATGAACCTGGGCACGGCCCAGTCGGCGATCATCTCCGCGATCGTCTTCAACGCCCTGATCATCCCGCTGCTGGTGCCGCTCGCCCTCCGTGGTGTCCGCTACCGGCCGGTGGGCGCCACCGCGCTGCTGCGCCGCAACCTGTTCATCTACGGCGTGGGCGGCGTGATCGCTCCGTTCATCGGGATCAAGCTCGTGGACCTCGTGGTCCACAACCTGCTCGGCGCCTGAGAGACAATCGGCCCGTGGCCACGAACGGGCGAGGGCGCTACAAGATCTTCCTCGGCATGGCCGCCGGGGTGGGCAAGACCTACCGCATGCTCCAGGAGGGCCGGGCGGCTCGGACGGCGGGGCGGGACGTGGTGATCGGCGTGCTCGAGACCCACGGCCGCGCCGAGACGGCGGCCCAGGCGGAGGGCCTCGAGCTCCTGCCGCGCCGGGAGGTGGAGTACCGCGGCGCCCGGATCGCGGAGATGGACCTGCCGGAGATCTTCCACCGCGCCCCCGAGCTGTGCCTGATCGACGAGCTCGCGCACACGAACGCGCCCGGCCTCGAGCACGCCAAGCGCCACCAGGACATCGACGACGTCCTGGACGCCGGGGTCGACGTGTTCTCCACGGTCAACGTGCAGCACCTGGAGAGCCTCAACGACCAGGTGGCGGAGCTCACCGGCGTGCGCGTGACGGAGACGTTCCCGGACAACGTGCTCGCGGCCGCCGACGAGGTCGTGCTCGTGGACCTGACCCCCGAGGCGCTGGTCCAGCGGCTGCGCGAGGGGCGCGTGTATCCGCAGGAGCGGGTGCCCACCGCGCTCAACAGCTTCTTCCGCGTGGAGAACCTGTCCGCGCTCCGCGAGGTGGCGCTGCGCCAGGTGGCCGAGGACGTGGAGGCCAAGCGGCTGGTCACGCCCGTGGAGGCCCTGGGCACACGCGAGGAGGCGCTCTTCGGCGATGCGCCGCAGCCCGTGGCGGAACGTGTGCTGGCACTCGTGCGACCGGGCGAGTCGGCCCAGCGCCTGGTGCGGCGCGCGTGGCGCTCGGCCCAGCGGCTGGCGGCCGACCTCGACCTCCTCTACGTGGCCACGCCCGGCTCCCCGCCGCGCGGGGAAGAGCGCGAGGCGCTGGAGTCGCTGCGGCGGCTCGCGTCCGTCCTCGGCGCCCAGCTCATCGTGGAGGAGGACGACGACGTGGCCGAGGCGGCCGCGCGCGTGGCGGCCGAGCGCGGGACCACCTACGTGCTCGTCGGCCAGCCGCGCGCGCGGCGTGGCGTGCGCCGCTTCGAGGAGTCGCTGCCCGAGGGGCTGGTCCGCCGTCTGTCCGGCGTGGACGTGCGGATCGTGGCCGATCCGCGCCGCGACTACTCGCCCGGGTAGACCACGCCGATCTGGGCGCGGATCGCGTCCATGGTGCGCATCACCTCGAGCGTGTCCCGCCAGCTCATGCAGCGGGCTCTCCCGCTCCCCGGCGCTCACGCGGCGCGCCACCTCGGCCGCCTCGTACTGGAGGCCCTTCGCGAGCGGATGGGAGAACGTCCAGGTCTCGCCGTCGCGGCGGGTGACGGTGAACGGCGACGAGTTGTAGAAGCGGCCCTCCACCTCGATCCGGCCCTCCGTTCCGGAGATCGCCGCGCGCGTGGGCGTCTCGGCCCAGAGCGTGGTGTTGATCAGGGCCTGGACGTGCCCGTCGTAGCCGAGCACGGCGCTCACCTGGCCGTCCACGCCCGTGTCCGTGAGCACTCCGGTGGCCTGCACCGCCGCCGGCGGGCCGAGCAGGTCGTGCGCGAACGAGACCGCGTAGACGCCGAGATCTAGCAGCGCGCCGCCCGCGAGCTCGGGCGCGTAGAGCCGATGGCCGGGGTCGTGGGCGAACCACTGGCCGTGGTCCGCGCTGAGCGCCACCGGCTCGCCGATCGCCCCGGCCTCGATCACGCGGTGCAGCTCGGCCATGTGCGGCAGGAAGCGGGGCCACATCGCCTCCATGGCGAACACGCCGGCGGCGCCCGCCGCGTCCAGGACCTCCCGCGCCTCGGCCTCGTTGCGCGTGAACGCCTTCTCCACCAGCACGTGCTTCCCGGCCTCGATGGCCAGCAGCGCATGGTCGCGGTGCTCGGAGTGCGGCGTGGCCACGTACACGGCCTCCACGGCCGGGTCGGCCACCAGCGCGGCGTAGCTCCCGTGCGCAGCGGCCACGCCGTGGGCGGCGGCGAAGGCGCCGGCCCGCGCAGCGTCCCGGGAGCCCACCGCCACCACCTCGCCCTGGGTGTGGTCGCGGACCGCGGCGGCGAACTGCGCCGCGATCCCGCCGGGCCCGAGGATGCCCCAGCGCAGCGGCGGAGCGGAACGTGGATCGTCCACCGTCAGGCGCTTGGATCCAGCAGCAGCTTGCCGCTGGTGCGCCGCGCCTGGAGGTCCTCGTGCGCGCGCCGGATCTCGGACATCGGGTAGGTCTCGCCCACCTGCGGCACGAGCTCGCCGCGCGCCGCGCGCTCGAAGAGATCGGCCAGCGGCTCTTCCATCATGTCCGGGCGGCCGAGGCAGTGCATCAGCCAGAAGCCGATCACCGCGCGGCTCTTGCGCATCAACCGGCCCGTCTGGAGGTCGTTCTGCTCGCGACCCGCGATCCCGTAGGCCACCATGCGGCCGAACGGCGCGAGCGCCTCCATCGCGGAGTCGAACACCCTGCCGCCGGACATCTCGAGCACCACGTCCACCGGCTGTCCCTCGTTGGCCTCGAGGATCGCGGCGGTGAGGTCCTCCTCCGCCGGGTCCACCGCGGCGTCCGCGCCCAGCTCGAGCGTCTTGGCGCGCTTGTCCTCGGTGCTGGCGGTGGCGATCACGCGGCCCGCGCCGAACGGCTTGGCCAGCTGCACCGCCAGGTTGCCCACACCGCCGGCGCCGGAGATCACGAGCACGCTCTCGCCCTCTCCGAGCTTGGCCGACGTGCGGTACAGGTGCCAGGCGGTGAGCCCCTGGATCACCAGGGCGAGCGCGATGCCGTCCTCCACACCGTCGGGGATCGGGAAGGTCTGGTCAGCCGGCGCCGCGGCGTACTCGGCATACCCGCCCGAGCGCAGCAGGGACACCACCCGCCGGCCGTCGGGGTCTGTGCCGGCCACCTCCCCGCCGAGCACGAGCGGCAGCTCGAACCGCGCCAGGTAGGAGTTCTCGCGCTGGTGGGTGTCGGCGAAGTTGAGCCCCGCGGTGGACACCTCCACCAGCACCTCGCCGTCGCCGGGCTCGGGCGTGGGAAGGTCCACGACCTTCAGCACCTCGGGCCCGCCGAACTCGTCGATCTGCACCGCGCGCATGCGGCGCGAAGCCTACGCGGCAGGCCGCGCGGCGGCCTCCCGGGTTTCGGCGAGCACGCGGGTGGCCAGCCGGCGCGTGGCGTCGAGGAGATAGGTGAGGTTGCCCTCGTCCGACAGCGGCCGGGTCACGAACACCACGAGCGTTCCCGCACGGATCTCGAAGCCCGGGACCAGCGGATGCTCGGCCAGCCAGACCACCAGGCTCGGCGAGAGCAGCTGGCGGGCCACGATCTCGTCCTGGTCGTCGGACACGAGCAGCTCGTAGCGCTGCGAGAAGGCCGTGCTCTCCACCTGGATGGAGCGTGTGTGAGTGCGCCGCATCCAGTCCGGCGTGGACGCGATCAGTCCCCGGCGCGGATGCAGGAACACCCC
This sequence comes from uncultured Thermoleophilaceae bacterium, assembly GCA_963811055.1. Classification (GTDB taxonomy): domain Bacteria; phylum Actinomycetota; class Thermoleophilia; order Solirubrobacterales; family Thermoleophilaceae; genus JACVRW01. The sequence goes on along the minus strand of CAWEPQ010000001.1, from coordinate 389,717 downwards.
GTGGAAGCGCCGGATGGACGGCTCGAGGTCGGCCACGCAGATCGTGAGCCGGTGGCGGGAGGCCGTCTTGCCGATGCTGAGCGAGTCGTCGCGGCGATCCTCCTCGCGCTCCTCCCACACGAGCTGGCCGATCCCGCCCGCCAGGGGCGGCTCGCCTGGCAGCGCGCCCTGCATCCAGTGCTCGAGCCAGCGCTTGTCGCCCGCGCCGAGCAGCGGCGTGAGCGCGAGCAGGCTCGAACGCGGCCAGTAGACGAGCCCCAGCGAGCGCGCGTAGTGGTGGAAGAAGTTGGTGGCGGCGCTGCGGTCGGCGGCCACCGCGGCCACGACCACCACCAGCGCGACCGCGCCCAGCGGTCCGAGGACCATCATCAGGACGTCCTGCCGCGAGGCGCCCCACACGAAGGCGCCGGCCGAGGCCAGCGCCGCGAAGTAGACCGCGGGACGGCTCTTCAGGTTGGCGCGGAACAGGTCACCCTGGCCGCTGTCGGCGTTCGTAGGGCTCAGAACGCGACCTGAGGCACCGCGCGCTCCGCCGCCACCTCGATCTCGAAGAACTCGCGTGCGTTGAAGGACAGGGGCCCGGCGATCAGCAGCGTCGGGAAGACCTGGATGCTCGTGTTGTAGTGCTGGACGTTCGCGTTGTAGATGCGCCGCGAGGCCTGGATCTCGTCCTCGATCTCGGCCAGCTCCGCCTGCAGGCGCTGGAAGCTCTCGGCCGCGCGCAGGTCCGGGTAGGCCTCCGCCAGGGCGTTGATCGCACCGAGCGCGCTGGTGAGCTTGGCCTCGGCCCGCTCCACCGCTCCCGGCTCGGCGGCGGCCTCGGCCGCGCCGCGCGCCTCGGTGACCGCCTGGAGGGTCGCGCGCTCGTGGGCGGCGTACCCCTTCACGGTCTCCACGAGGTTCGGAACGAGGTCGTGGCGGCGCTTGAGCTGCACGTCCACGCCGCTCCAGGCCTCGTCCACCTTGTTGCGCGCGCCGATCAGCGCGTTGTAGGCCAGCACGGCCCACAGCGCGATCAGCACGACGATCCCGATCACGACGTACATGGCGGTCATGGCGGGTATATCGGCCTGCCCGCGCCGATTCCTGAGGTTCCGACTACCCTGTCCGGCCTCATGAGCTTGGTTGTGGTCGGTTCGATCGCCTTCGACGCGGTCAAGACGCCTTTCGGGGAGCGCGAGCGCATGCTCGGCGGCTCCGCCGTGCACTTCTCGCTGGCGGCGAGCTTCTTCACGGACGTCCGGGTGGTCGGACCGGTGGGGGACGACTTCGGCGACGACGAGTACGCCGTGCTCCGCGACCGCGGGGTGAACACGGACGACATCGAGCAGGTCGAGGGCGGCCGGACCTTCTTCTGGAAGGGCGAGTACGAGTGGAACCTCAACATCCGGCACACGCTCGACACGCAGCTGAACGTGTTCGGCGAGTTCGAGCCCAAGCTCTCCGAGGCCTCGGCCGGCGCCGACCTGCTGTTCCTCGCCAACATCCAGCCGGACCTCCAGCGCCAGGTGCGCGAGCAGTGCGCGGACGCCAAGCTCGCCGGGCTCGACTCCATGAACCTCTGGATCGAGACCGCGCGCGACTCGCTCGTGCGCACGATCGGGGCGGTGGACCTCGTGACGATGAACGACGACGAGATCCGCATGCTCACCGAGGAGCCCACCCTGCTGCGCGCGGCGCGCGCCGTGATGGACATGGGCCCGAGCATCGTGGTGGTCAAGCAGGGCGAGTACGGCGCGGCGCTGTTCACCGCCGACGGCTTCTTCTCGCTGCCGGCCTACCCGCTCGAGACGGTGATCGACCCCACCGGCGCCGGCGACAGCTTCGCCGGCGGCTTCCTGGGCTACCTGGCCTCGGAGGGATCGCCCACGGACGACGCCTCACTGCGCCGGGCCATGACCTTCGGCTCGGTGCTGGCCTCGTTCAACGTCGAGCAGTTCGGCACCGAGCGCGTCCAGACGCTCACGCGCCCGGAGATCGACGAGCGCTACGAGGAGTTCCGGCGCATGACGATCATCGACGAAGTGCCGGCGCTTTAGCGGCGCCCCTTCTCGGTCCAGCCCGCCACACCCCCCGCCTCGCCCTGACCCGCTGCGGCCAACACGGCGTCGGCGGCGGCCCGGGCCGGCCTGGGGGCAGCCGCTATCTCACCCGCGTCGAAGCCGGGCTTCGACCCGAGGCGGTCCAACGATGCGAGCAGCGGGCCCGCCACCACGCTGGGCGCTTGCTCAGGATCGGAGTTCGGCTTGAAATCCGGTGGCACGGTCTCCCGCGCCAGTTGCAGCGCGCCGATCTGGGCCCGCACCACCTGTGAATCGGCTCGGCGGAGGTCTGCGTAGTGGGTCAGGGCGGCGACGTTCAAGAGCGTCGACACGCCCAACAGCGCCGCGGCCGCGATCCGCACACGCGGCGAGAGCTGGAGCCCGGACGTGAGCTCGAGACCCACCAGGATCAACAGGACCACCCCCACGAACGCGTAGTGCGTCGCGTAGGGCGAGTCGAGGTAGCCGCGGGACACGGTGAGAAGGAGCCAAAACGCGAAGCAGGTGCTCAGCGCGAGCGCCAGCCGTGGCGACGGACGGCTCCTTTGCGGAAGCACCCGGCTTGGCCGGGTGCGCACCGAGGGTTTCGCCAAGATCAGCACGAGGAGCCCCGCGAGCAACAGCGTGAGGAGATGTGCCCCTCCAACGAGCACGGTCCGCATGGGGATCTCCTCCGCGCCGAGCGGAATGCCCAGCAGTCCGCCCACCGCTCCCGCCACGACATGGAAGAGGTAGACCGGGGAGAGCGTCAGCTCATAGCCCGGGGCCCGGCTGGCATCCATTCCGTAGCCGAGGTACCAGGCACCGTAAAGAGCGAGCGGCACCAGCCAGACCCAGTGGCTCCGGCGGCGACCGGGCTCTATGAGGGTGTAGGCCGCGACGCCCACGGTGACGGGCACGCCGAAGCTCGAGGACGCGAGCGCCAGGAGCACCAGGAGGCTGATTACGACGTCGTATCTGCGGCCTGTGCGATCGAGCAGCAGCACGATGGCGAGCAGGCTCGCCAGTGAGAGCGACCACTGCATGTTGAACGGGTTGAGGACGACGTACCAACCGCATCCGAGGACAGCCACCGGCAGCGCGACGGCTGCCGCCAGCGCGGTGCCGATCCGCCGGCGGGCCACCTCGAACAGGAGCGCCACGCAGCCGAGGTGGATGGTGACTCCGGCGACGCGGTACGGCAGGTAGTCACCCACCCCGGCCGTGGCGAACAGAAGCTTGTACACGACGAGGTCGGTGGCCAGGAGGTGCTGGTTGTGGGGGTTGAGAAAGGCGGTGGCGTCCCAGTTGAGCCGGAACTGGATGAAGTCCCACTCGTCCTGCAGGAACGTGAACCCGCGCGTGGTCCAGAGCAGGAAGGCGCCAATCGCGAGGAGCGCCGCCGCCTCCGCCACGCGCAGCCTGATCGAGGGGTTCGAGCCGGCCGGCAGCAAGAATCCTGAGTAAATCAGTCTGTCTGATCAATTGCGATCCCTGGATGACCTGGCCCATCCCGGGTACGATCACTCCCGATGAGCGGCTTCTGGGCAGTCTTCTGGCTTGCGGTGGTACTGAAGATCCCGATCGGCCTGCTGCTCTACATCGTCTGGTGGGCCGCCAAGGACCCGCCCGAGGCCTGGGCCGGCGACGAGGGCGACGGCGGCTCGCGCCGCGACGGGCCCCATCCGCGCATTCGGCCGCCACAGCCGCCGCGACGCGGGCCGCACGCCGACCCGGCACCGCAGGCTCCAGCACGCGTACGCGTGGCAGGGCGAACGCCGGCGCCGAAGAGCTAGCGCACCGGCTCGGAGCCGGCGCGCCTCTGCCGTGCGTCGTAGGTCGCGCACCCGCGGTGCACGAACGCGCCGCCGCGCAGCCTCAGCCGGTCATCCGTGGTTGCGAGGGCGCGGCCGCACACCAGGCAAACCGGTCTTCCCCCGCGTGGGGCGGCCATTGCGCGCCGGACGTTGTCCATGAGATCGATCACTCGTCCACAGGATCGGCACGCTGGCCGGAAATCCCGTGATTTGTCGGTGAACCTGCACGCTTGTCCGATAAGTTTCTCGCCGTGAACGCGTTCCACGTCTGCGGCGCGATACTTGCGATCTGGGCGGTGATCGTCTCCGTCGTGGGAATTACGCGCGAGAACTTCCCCGGCAGCGACGGCAGCGCGCGCCTCGTCAGCACGATCTCGCTGATCCTTGTGGCCGCAGCCATCGGCACGGCCATCTACACCTCGGCCACCGAGGAGCACGAGGGCGGCGAGGGCGAGCACGAGGAGGCTGCCGTGCTGGTCGTTCCCGTCTGAGCGATGTCTCCCCTCGACGACGGCCACGCGGTCCACTACACGGCGCTGGCCAAGGGCACGCCGGTCTACGGATCGGATGAGGTGGAGGTCGGGAAGGTCGTGGAGGTGCTCGACAACTACCGCGAGCACATCTTCGACGGGCTCGTGGTGCAGACCGCGGACGGCGTGCGCCGGTTCGTGGACGCTCCCGAGGTGGCGCGCACCGCTGAGCGCGCCGTGACCCTCACGATCACCGGCGCGGAGGTGGCCACGCTGCCGCCGCCGCCGGACTCCGGCCCCCCGGTGCCGAAGACCGCGAAGCGGCTGTTCCGGGGCTTCCGCCGCCGCTAGCCCGCCGGCACCGACTAATCTGGATCGCCGCATGCCGACGTTCGCCGAGCTCGGTCTCTCCGAGTCCACGCTGGAGTCCCTTACCCATCTGGGGTATGAGCGGCCCACACCGATCCAGGAGCAGACGATCCCTCCGCTGCTCGACGGACTGGACGTGATCGGCCAGGCCCAGACGGGCACCGGGAAGACGGCCGCCTTCGGTCTGCCCATGGTCGACTACATCGACCCGGAGGATCCCAACGTCCAGGCGATCGTGCTCACGCCCACGCGCGAGCTCTGCATTCAGGTCACGCAGGCGCTGCGCGCGTACGGCGCCGGCCGCGGCGTGGACGTGGTGGCCATCTTCGGCGGCGCACCGATCCGCGAGCAGGCCTCGCGGCTCGGGCACGGCGCGCAGGTGGTGGTCGGGACCGTCGGGCGGGTGCTGGACATGATCAACCGCCATCACCTGATCCTCGACTCCACGCGCTACGTGATCCTCGACGAGGCCGACGAGATGCTCGACCTGGGCTTCCTCGAGGACGTGGAGACGATTCTCCGCCGCTGCCCGATGGGTCGCCAGACGGCGCTCTTCAGCGCCACCGTGCCGCCCGAGATCCGGCGGCTGGCCGACACGTTCATGCACGACCCGGTGGAGATCAAGGTGCGAGCCACCACGCTCACGATCGACACCGTGGAGCAGTTCTACCTCGAGGTGGACGACCGCGGGAAGCCGGAGGCGCTCGTTCAGGTGCTCCGCGACGAGCGCCCGCGCCAGGCGATCGTGTTCGCGCGCACCAAGATCGGCGTGGACCGGCTGGCGCGCCGGCTCGGTGACTCGGGGGTGCGCGTGAAGGCGCTCCACGGCGACATGTCCCAGGGCGCGCGCGACGGCGTGATGATCGCCTTCAAGTCCGGTCGCGAGCGCCTGCTCGTGGCCACCGACGTGGCCGCCCGCGGCCTCGACATCACGGGCGTGAGCCACGTCATCAACTACGACATCCCGAACTCCCCGGACATCTACGTGCACCGCATCGGGCGCACCGGCCGCGCGGGCGAGAGCGGCCGGGCGGTCACGCTGATCACGCCGAAGCAGCGTCGCGAGCTCGAGGCCATCGAGCGCAACGCCAACACCGAGCTCGAGGAATGGTCGGCGGACGGCGCCAAGCGCTCACAGCCCAAGCGCGAAAAGACCCAGGACCGCGGCGACCGCGAGACGCGCCGGCCGCGCCACACCAAGCCGCACGAGCGCGACGGCACCACGTTCGCGAAGCTCGTGGTGGGCGCCGGCCGCAGCGCGGGCCTCGAGCCGGCCGACGTGGTGGGCGCCGTGGTGGACAACACGCGGCTCGAGAACGCCGACGTGCGCAACGTGAGGGTGCTCGAGCGCTTCAGCTTCGTGGAGGTGCCGGAGAGTCGCGCGGCCGAGGTGGCGGAGAAGGTGACCGGAAAGCTAGTCCGGGGCACGGAGCTCCGGGTGGAGGTGGCGAACAGACGGTGAGCAAGGCGACGATGCACACGAACCACGGGCCGATCGAGCTCGAGCTCTTCGACGGCGAGGCCCCCAAGACGGTCGAGAACTTCGAGACCCTCTCCAAGGACGGCTTCTACGACGGACTCGTGTTCCACCGCGTGATCAAGGACTTCATGATCCAGGGCGGCTGCCCGCAGGGCACCGGCACCGGCGGCCCGGGGTACGAGTTCGAGGACGAGTTCAACGAGCACAAGATCGTGCGCGGCGCGCTCGCGATGGCCAACCGCGGCCCGGGCACGAACGGCAGCCAGTTCTTCATCGTCACCACCGACGCCGCACCCTGGCTCGACGGAAAGCACACGGTCTTCGGCCGCGTGGCCTCGGGGATGGAGGCCGTGGACGCGATCGAGGGACTCGAGACCGGCGCGCAGGACCGGCCGGTGAACGACGCCCGCATCGAGCGGGTCGAGGTGCATGAGGGTTGAGCTCCTGTGGTGGGAGGGCTGCCCCTCCCACCCCCAGGCGCTCGCGGAGCTGCGCGACGCGCTCCGGGCCGAGGGGATCGACGAGGACGTGCTCGAGGTGCGGCACATCGCTTCCGACGAGGACGCTGAGCGTACGGGTTTCGCCGGATCGCCCACGATCAGGATCGACGGCGAGGACGTGGTCCCTCCCGGGGAAGGCGAGCCGAAGGGCCTCACCTGCCGGGTCTACCGGCTGCGGGACGGCCGCATCTCGCCCGTGCCCGACCCGGCCGACGTACGAGCGACCCTGAGACGAGTCAAGGAGAGCCGATGAGCCTCGCGATTGGAGATCGCGCACCGGAGCTGAGCCTGCCGGACACCGACGGCGTGGAGCACCCGCTCCACGAGCACGGTGAGCCGAGCGTGGTGGTCTTCACGTGCAACCACTGCCCGTATGCCATCGCCTGGCACGACCGGATCCTCGAGGCCGCCGGCGACTACGTGGGGCGCGGAGTGCGCTTCCTCGCGGTCAACCCCAACGACGGGGAGCGCTATCCGGCCGACTCGCTCGACGCGATGCGCGAGCGGGTGGCGGGCGATGGCGGCTGGCCGATCCCCTACCTGCGCGACGAGAGCCAGGAAGCCGCGCGCGGCTTCGGCGCCAGGACCACGCCGGACGTGTTCGTGCTCGACGCCGACGGGCGGCTTCGCTACCGCGGGGCGCCGGACGCCGACCACATGGACCCGGGCCAGAACGCGGCCTGGGTGCGCGAAGCGCTCGACGCGCTGCTCGCGGGGCAGGATCCTCCCCAGCCGGAGACCGAGCCGGTGGGCTGCAGCGTCAAGTGGAGGCAGTGACCGCGGCCACCAGGGCCTCGGTGTCCACCAGGTCCTCCAGCACCGCGTCGGCACCGGCTTCGCGCAGCTGCTCCACCGCGTAGGGACCGCTCGCCACCGCCACCGCCCTGGCGCCGGCCTCGTGAGCCGCACGCACGTCGAGCGGCGTGTCGCCCACCAGAACGGTGTCCACGGCAGGCGCGTACTTCGCCGCCGCCCGCTCGCGGGCCACGGCCACGAGGTCCGAGCGCGCCTCGTGCGGGTCGGAGCCGTACCCGCCCACCTCGAGGTCCACCCAGTGCTCCAGGCCGAACGCGCCGAGCTTCAGCGCCGCGTTGGTGGCCAGGTTGCCCGTCAGGAGCGACTGCACGGTGTGCTCCCGCTCCGCCAGCGCCGCCAGCGCCTCGGCGGCGCCGGGCAGCGCGCGGCCATCGGCGCGCATCCGCGCCTCGCGCGCGGCCAGCGCCCGCTCCAGCTCGTCGAGCATCGGCGCCAGCGAGTGGTCGTCCCCGTCCAGCATCGCCAGCGCGATCATCCGATCGGTGCGCCCCGCCATCTCGACCTGCCCCGGAGGCTCGCGCCCGGTCACCACCCGGAACGCGTCGTCGAAGGCGTGGCGCCCCTGGCCGGCCCCGTCCACGAGCGTCCCGTCGATGTCCCAGAGCACGAGCAGCACGCGCCGAGCCTGGCACACTCCGCCGGATGCTCGACGCCCTCTCCGTGCCGCCCAAGCTCGTCCTGCGCGCCCTCGACGACCTCCACACCCTCGCCGAGGGCGTCCGCCGCCTGACCGAACGCGAGGGCGACCTCAACGACCTGCTCGAGTCGGTGAGGTCGCTTCCGCGCGTGGAGGACGAGCTGTCGGCCAACATCGCGGCGCTGCGCGGCGACGTGCAGGCCCTCCAGGCCTGGCTCCAGCCGCTGCACACAGAGCTGACCGATGTGGACGCCACGATCGGCGCGTTCCACCGGGAGCTGCAGGAGCTCCGCGACCGGATTCCTGGCCTCTAGGGCTCAGCCGCCGAACTCGGGCGCGAGCCCGGTCAGGCGCGGCCAGCCGACCGCGCCGCGAAGCGCCGCGCGCGAGCGCGGATGGGTCGACAGGCGGAACTCCGGCTTCAGGTTGGCCGACTGGTAGTACACGGCCATCCGCACGCGCGGGTGCGACTTCAGAAAGTTGAAGAACTTGCCCACGAACCCCGGCGACTCGGCGCCCCACACGCCCCACTCGGCGAACGTGAACGGCTTGCTCCGCCACTTCGGGTAGTCGTAGAACTTGTCCATCGCGCCCTCGTTGGGGTGCGGCGAGTACCAGGTGGTGCCGACCCAGTCCACGTAGCCGCGGCCCGGCCAGAAGTGCTTCGGGTGGTTGTACTCGGCCTCCGGATTACCAAAGGAGAGCGGCACCCAGACGAGCGCCACGGGGGCCACCGGGAGCTGCTCCGCGCCCGTCTTCACTTTCGGCAGGCGTAGGCGCTTGAGCCGGCGGTTCATGCCGGCCACCTCGCCGCCCCGCAGGATGATCGCCGCGCGCCGCCACGCCTGCTTGAACGCGGTGGTGCTGTAGGCGGGCCCGCGCGAGCGGCCGCTCTCGTCGCGCGGCGAATAGAAGTTCACCCCGTTGTTCATCTCCGACAGCAGCCGCATGTAGGTCACCTGGCCGGTGTCGGCGATCATCCGCGTCATCGCGGTGAGGAAGCCGTCGCCGCCGCCGCGGGAGATCTTCCGCGGGCTGAGTCCCGGGGTGGGCTCCACGTTCAGCATCAGGCGGGCGCGCTGCGCCTTGGCGTACTGAAAGCGGAAGCCGATCCAGTGGAGGGCGGACCGGTTGGCCTTCCACTTGATGAAGAAGCCGTACACGGCGGGATGCTTGCCGGACTGGTTCGCGAAGTCGCGGATGTTGCTCGCGTCGTAGCCGCCGATCCCGCCCCAGAAGACCTTGTTGCCCGGTGGCAGGAACGCGTCGGCCTGAGCGGCCGCGGCGGGCGCGGCCAGCACGGCCGCGCAGACGGCGATCAGCACCAGTCGCGCCCTCATGCGAGCTCCACGCCCAGGAGCCGCTCGAGCTCGGGCAGCGTGGTGTCCGCTCCCCGGTGGAGCACCGCCGTCATCCCCACGGCCTCGGCTCCCTCGCAGTTCTCACGCAGATCGTCCACGAACACGCACTCCCCAGGCTCGAGTCCCACTCGTTCGCAGCCTAGCCGGAAGATCTCAGGCTGTGGCTTGTGCAGGCCCACGTCACCGGAGATCACCACGCCGTCGAACAGCTCGGGGAAGGCGTCGCGGTCGTAGCGCCCGGCCCCCATCGAGTTCGAGATCAGGCCGGTGCGGATGCCCGCCGCCCGCGCGGTGCGCAGCGCCCCGAGCATTGCCTCGTCGGGCTGCAGTCCCGAGAACATGCGGTCCACGAGGCCCGCGGTTTGCCCGATGCCGAGCAGCGCGCCGAAGCGCTCGCCGAACTGCTCCTCGGTCACAGCGCCGGTCTCGAGGCCGCGAACCAGGCGCAGCGCCTCGGGGTCCTCCCGGAAGAGCCGGCGGATGCTGTCGGGGTCGAGGCCCTGGTCCACGCAGAAGGCGCGGAACGAGTCGAAGACGTTGGTGGTGAGCACCCCGCCGAAGTCGACGAGCAGGCCGTTCACGTACTGGGCGCCGGCGCCTTGGCCGCCGTCCACGCGGCCTCGGCCAGGGCGGGCACGCCCTCGTCGAAGAGCTTGAGGTAGGGGTCGTCGGTGGTCCCGGCGAGCGAGCGCTTGTAGTTCCCCTCCATGAACACGGCGGCCTTCCACAGGGCCAGCGTCTGGTACCAGCGCAGGCTCGAGACCGAGCGGCCGCTGATCTCCTCGTACAGCCCGATCAGCTCGTCCCGGCTCGGGAAGCCCTCGCGCCGGGTCACGGCCGACAGCGCGCTGAACATCGTGTCGGACGGGTCGCCCTGCTCGATCCAGGTGACCGTGAGGTAGCCCACGTCGGCCAGCGGGTCGCCGATCGTGGCCAGCTCCCAGTCGAAGATCGCCACCAGCCGGGCCGGCAGGTCGTCGGCCACCATGGTGTTGCCGAGCCGGTAGTCCCCGTGCACGATGGTGGCCGGGGGCGACTCGGGCATGTTGGCGCCCAGCCACTCGCCCACCTCCTGGACGCGCGGCAGCTCGCGCGTCTTGTTCACCTCCCAGAGGCCGTTGAAGCGGCGCAGCTGGCGCTCGAGGTAGCCGCTCGGCTTGCCGAACCCCTCCAGGCCGGCTGCCCTCCAGTCCACGGAGTGCACCTCCGCCAGGGCGGTGATCAGGTCACGTGCCAGCGCCTCGCGCGCCGCCGGCTCGTCGAGCGCGGGCGGCATCTCGTGGGTGATCACCGTGCCGTGCATCTCCTCCATCACGTAGAAGGGCACTCCGAGGAGCGACTCGTCCTCGCCGACCGCGAGCACGCGCGGCGAGCGGGCGGGAGTGGACTCGAGCGCGCGGAGCAGCCTCGCCTCGCGGAGCACGTCGTGAGCCGACGGCGGCAGCGGCGGGCGCGGGGGGCGGCGCAGAACGGCGCGGGCGTCGCCGCGGCGGATCAGGAAGGTGATGTTCGAGTGGCCCTCGCCGATCCGCTCGGCCTCGAGCCGTCCCGACCCGATCCCATGCTCGTCGAGGAACGCCTCCAGCGGCTCGCGCACCAGCAGCGGCGCAAGCTCGCTCGCGGCGGCCTCCTGCGGTGTGTCCACTAGGTCCGGTGAGGCCATCGGGCGCAGATCCTATGGGCGACCGCGCGGCACCGCATCGATCGTCGCGGGCCGGTGTCTAATGTTCCGCCGATGCAAATCGTCCGCCTGCTTCCACTCGCCCTGCTCTCCATCGCCGCGCTCGCCACCCCGGCCAGCGCCGAAGACCAGTCGATCGCCGCGCCCGACTACGAGTTCGCGCCCAAGCGCGAATCGATCGACGTGGGCGACACCATCACCTGGAACTTCCCCGGACCCTCCGAGCACACCGCCACGAGCAATCCCGGGCAGGCGGAGAAGTTCGACTCGGGCCTGAAGGCCACCGGCGGCACGTTCACGCACACCTTCACCAAGCCCGGCAAGTTCCAGTACTTCTGCCGGCCGCACGAGGAGTTCATGAAGGGCACCGTGACCGTGGGCAAGGACGCGGTGGCCAAGTCGTTCAGGAGATCCAAGGTCAAGGGCTCGGGCAGCGCGATCAAGCTGACCGTGACCCTCAAGGAGGACGCCAAGGTGACCCTCGCCGTCAAGGGCCCGAAGAAGAAGAGCGTCTCCAAGCGGCTCAAGGCCGGCAAGCGCACGCTGACCGTCAAGAAGCTCAAGGCCGGCAGCTACAAGACGACCGTCACGGCTCAGGACGACTTCGACAAGAAGACCACGAAGAAGGCCAACGCCACTGTCGGCTGACCTCGTGAGGCGAGGCCCGCTGCTGCTGCTCGTGGCGCTCGCGGCCCTGGTGGCCGCGCCGTCGGCGGCCGTCGCGAAGGACCCGGGCCGCTGGGTGGTCACCGGCGCCACGTCGGTGCCCAACGACTACTTCCAGGGCCTCACCTCCAACCCGGCCGACACGTCGGTGTACTTCACCGGCTTCTTCCAGGGTCTCTGGAAGACGAACACGCGGCTCGCGCGCGTGGCCGGCGTGCCGGTGGCGATCCCCCCGGCCGTGGCGGCCGCCGAGGGCTACAACCACATCGGCGATCCCACCTGGGTGAAGGGCGAGGGCGGCCGCGTGGTCCTCCCGCTCGAGTGCTACAGCCCGCGGCTCGGCAACACCTGCGGCACGGGCGCGTTCGGAGTGGCCGACCCCGGCACGCTGGCCTTCCGCTACTACGTGAAGCTGGACCCGGCGGAGATCCCGAAGGCCATGTGGGCCGAGGCCTCGCCCGACGGCAAGCTGATCTGGACGAGCAGCGGCAACGACCTGCTCGCCTATCGCGTGAGCGACGTGAAGGCCGGCAACGCCTCGCCCGGGCACGCTCCCATCCGTGCGGCGCGCAGGCTGCGGAACGCGGTGCCGCCCTCGGGCATCACCGGCGCGGTGTTCGTGCGGGGCCGCCTGCTGCTCGCGGGCGAGGGCGAGCGCTACCAGATCTGGTCCGTCAACACGAAGACCGGCGGGCGTCGCCTCGAGCTCGACACCGAGATGTGCGGCGAGGCCGAGGGGCTCGACACGATCCCCATGCTCGGGGGCGAGCTCCACTGGCTCCTGTCGCCGATCGACGACTGCGAGCTCACGTATCCGCCGTCGAGCGCGCTGGTGCACTTCGTGCCCAAGCCGGGGAAGGAGCGGCTGCGGGTGAAGGCGCTCGACTGGGTCGGATACCTGCCCGGACGTGTCTCCCTCTCGGTTCGCGTGACACGGCACGGAAGGCCGGTTCGAGGCGCACTGGTGACCTTTGCCGGCGCCCGCGCGAGTACTGACGAACGCGGTCGCGCCAAGGTGCGCCCGCGCCTCGCTCTTCCCGGGCGCTACAAGGCGCTCGCCCGAGTCGGTCGCAGCTACGGCCTTTCGGCGCTCGTACCGCTCGTCTTCACCGAATAGCGCCCCCCAAATAGGCTCAGTCGCATGCTGCGGCCCCTCCGGCATCGTGACTTCCGCCTGCTCTGGACCGGCCAGGCAATCTCGCTGATCGGCGACGGGATCTACCTCGTCGCCATCGCCTGGCTGGTGTACGACATCTCGAACTCCCCCGGCGCGCTCGGACTCGTGGGCGTCGCCTGGACGCTGCCGATGGTGCTCACGCTGCTCGGCGCCGGGGTCCTGAGCGACCGCTACGACCGCAGGCTGCTCATGATCGCCGCGGACGTCCTGCGGGTCGTGGCGGTCGGTGGCCTGGCTGCGCTCACGCTCGCGGGGTCGACGGAGCTGTGGCACGTGGTCGTGCTCGTCGTGCTGTACGGCGTGGGCGACGCGCTCTTCGCCCCGGCCTTCACGGCGATCGTGCCGGATGTCGTGCCGCAGGAGGACATCCTCCAGGCGAGCGCCCTAAAGGAGCTGATGGAGCCCGTGGGACTGCGCTTCGCGGGCCCGGCGCTCGGGGGCTTTCTGATCGCGGGTCTCGACGTGGGGGCGGCCCTTGTGGTGGACGCGCTCACGTTCGCGGCGTCTGCCGTGGCGGTGAGCTTCATGTCGCCGCAGCCGGGCGTCAGGCAGGCGGGCGCGTCTGCCTGGGCGGAGCTGAAGGAGGGCTTCGCGTTCGTCCGCGCGCGCCCATGGCTGTGGGCGACGCTTGCCAGCGCGGCGCTCTTCCTGCTCGTGAGCTACGGCCCGTTCGAGGTGCTGCTGCCGTACCTGATCCGCAACGACTTCGGTGGCGGTGCCGCCACCTTCGGAGCGATCATGTCGGCAGGCGGCCTGGGCGGGATCACCACGGCGCTGCTCCTGAGCCGCTTCGGCGCTCCCCGCCGCCACGTGACCGTGATGTACGTCGCATGGGCGCTCAGCTCGCTGTCGACCGCGGGGTTCGCGATCGCCGGGGCGCCCTGGCAGCTGTTCGTGTTCTCGTTCGTCGGCTTCGCCCTGAACACGGTCGGGATGGTCATCTGGAACGCGCTCATGCAGACGCGCGTGCCCTCGGAGATGCTCGGCCGCGTGTCGAGCCTCGACTGGTTCGTCTCGGCTGGGCTGATCCCCGTCTCGTTCGCCCTGACGGGGCCGATGGCCGAGCTGATCGGCACCGAGGCCACGCTGATAGGCGCCGGCCTGCTCGGCGCGGCCGCGGGCGGGCTCCTGTTCATCCCCGGGGTCCGGGACCCGGAGGCCGAGCCACTTCCGGATTCGCGGGTGGTGGCCCCGGAGGCTCTCTAGATGGCGTCCAGGTGGCGGACGTTCGCCACGTCGCCGCCGTCCTCGCTGGGCCGACCCTCGAACCACGCATCGAGGATCTCCACGAGCAGCGGCTCACTCGTCGTGCGCAGTGACAGGGCGAGGACGTTGGCATCGTTCCAGCGCCGCGCGCCGCGGGCGGTCTCCGCATCCACGCACAACGCAGCGCGGATGCCCTCGACCTTGTTGGCGGCGATCGAGGCGCCGGTGCCGGTCCAGCAGCAGACGATTCCCTGGTCGGCGACGCCCTCTGCCACGTCACGCGCCGCCGCCTCGCTCGCCCAGGCCCAGTCGTCGCGCTCGCCGGGCTCGAGGGCGCCGTGCAGGACGGGCTCGTGGCCGCGCCTGCGGAGCTCCGCCACCACGGCGTCGGCCACGCCCGTGCGCTCGTCGGCGGCCACCGAGATCCTCATCCGGCGGAGGGTAGCCTCAGGGGCAGAGTGCCCGAGCTGCCCGAGGTAGAGATCACCGCCCGCCGCCTGACGCAGGGCGTGCGCGGCGCGCAGGTGGAGTCGGCGATGGCGCCCGGCATGGTCACCATGAAGACGTTCGACCCGCCGCTGGACGCGCTTGTGGGGCGGGAGCTCGCGGGCGTCCGGCGGGTGGGGAAGATGCTCGCCATCGAGGCGGGCGACCTCGTCCTCCTCGTGCACCTGATGTCGGCCGGCAGGCTCCAGCTCTACGACAAGCGCGCCTCGATGCGCGACCGCAGCTCGCGGCTGCTGCTCAGGCTCCCCGACGAGCGCGAGCTGCGGCTGCGCGAGTTCGGCACCCAGCAGCGGGCGTGGGCCAAGCTGATGCCGGCCGAGAAGCTGGAGGAGGACGAGTACGTGTCCACGCTCGGCCCGGACGCGCTCCCGCCGCCTCCGGTCGAGGAGCTCGCGCGGATCCTCGACCAGCCGCGCCACCTGCATCCGCTGCTGCGCGACCAGCGCACGATCGCCGGGATCGGGCGCTCGTGGGTGGACGAGATCCTCTGGACCGCCCGCCTGTCGCCGTTCCAGCGCGGGTCGGACCTCGACGACGAGTCCGTCGAGCGGCTGCACGCGGCCATGGGGGATGTGCTCGGCGCCGCCCTCGAGCACTACGAGGAGGTGATCGGCGCCACGGTGCCCGACAAGCTGCCGATGCCGCTGAAGGTGCACCGGCGCCAGGGCGAGGACTGCCCGCGCTGTGGCACCCGCCTCGAGGCGATCCACTTCAAGGACTACGTGATGAGCTACTGCCCGGAGGAGCAGACTGGCGGCCGGGTGTTGAAGGACCGGCGACTGTCCAAGCTGCTCCGGTAGCCGTCGTGCCCGCTGCCACCATCGGCGAGTCGTTCGAGTCGTTCTTCGACGCGGTCGGCGAGTTCACGTCGAACCTGGCGTCGGTCCGGCTCGGGCCGCTGCTGCTCGCCTGCGTCTTCTTCGTCGTCTACCTGAGCTTCCGCGCCCGGGCCAGCTTCCACATCCTCCGCGCCGCCTATCCCGGGGAGCAGTTCCGGTTCCTGCCCATCTGGGGCGCGTACTTCGCGGGCTACGGCTTCAACGCGGTGGTGCCCGCGCGCGGCGGCGACGTGGTCCGGCTGTTCCTCACCCGCAGCGCCGTGCCGGGATCGAGCTATCCGGCGGTGGGGGCGAGCTTCTTCGTGGAGGCCGGCTTCGACCTGGCCATGGGCTCCCTGATCCTGCTGTTCGCGTTCTCTCAGGGCGTGTTCCCCAAGCCCCCGGACTTCGCGAAGCTCAACGCCTTCGACCTCTCCTACCTGGCCCAGCACCCGCGCTTCGCGCTCTTCCTGCTCACCGCGGCCGCCGTGGGGACGCTGGTGGCGTTCGCCCTGCTGAGCGCGCGGATGAGGGCCTTCTGGGACCGGGTCAAGCAGGGCTTCACGATCCTGCGCGACCGGCGCCGCTACTTCCGCGAGGTGTTCGCCGTCCAGCTGGCGGGCTGGGTGTTCCGCTTCGCCGCGTTCTGGATGCTCCTGGAGGCGTTCCGGGTGGGCGGCTCGGTGAAGAACGTGCTGCTCGTGCTGGGCGTGAACGCCGTGGCCGCCGCGGTGCCGTTCACGCCCCAGGGCGCCGGGGTGGCGCAGGCGCTGCTCGTAAAGGTGTTCGCCGGCACGGCGGCCACGTCCACCGTGGCGGCCTACTCGGTGGGCCAGCAGATCGCGATCGGCGTGCTCACGTTCGGGATCGGCTTCGCGGCCCTGGCGTTCATCTTCCGCGTGAGGAGCTTCAAGGAGGCGATCCGCCTGGGCCGCGAGGCCCGAGCGGCCGAGGCCGGCGGGCCGGCCTGAGCGTCGTGGCCGGGGCCTGGCTTTCTCCCACGCGCGTCACGTTGAGCCGATATGGGCGGACAAAGGTGGCGCGGGTTCGAGCCGTACCCAGCCGCAGTAGACGCTTCGCCACGTCGCCCGGCCGGGCGACGACCGCCTAGGTCCCGAAGCCCTCGCGCGCTTCGCGCACGAGGATCACTGCCTCTGGGAACACCACGCGCATCGCCTGCAGGAGGTCGCTGGCCTGCTGCTCGGCGTTGCCCTGGAGGTTCAGGCGAGCGATGCCCGCGACGGTCATGTCCACCGCGAGCTTGATGGCGTTGTCGGCCCATGCGACCTTCTGGGCGCCCTGCATCTGCTCGGCGAACTCGGCCATGCGCCGGCGCAGGTCGTCCGGATCGCCGAAGAGGCCGCCGAAGGGATCTTCTGAGGACATGCCCCGGATGGTAGTGGGGTCAGAAGGGGCGCTTGCCGCAGCGGAAGAAGTACGGCAGTGTGCCAAGCGGGGCGGCCACGCTCACCCGCGCCGGACCGCGGAATCGGCGACCGCCGCTCGGGCCTGACCAGCAGCCGCGCGGGAAGCTGACCACCCGGCGGCGCGCGCCCTCCACTACCACCGGCGCCACCAGCACGTTCGGGCCGAGCATCCACTCCTGCGCCTCGCGATGGGCGCCAGGCGCCTCCGGCGCCGCGAGCCACAGTGGCCGCGTGGGCGGCAGCCCGGTGCGCCTGCCGCTCCGCCAGAGCCGGCGGATGAGCGGCAGCGCCCGCTGGTGGAGGGCCGCGAGCGCCTTCCAGCGGGCGAGCACCTCGGGTCCGTAGGCCCAGGGCATCCGCGTGCCGTTGAGCGACGAGTTGTGCACCCGGAAGTACGGCGTGAGCGCCGACCACTCGGACCAGCGCGTGTACAGCTCCGCGTCCGGCGCTCCGGTGAGCAGGTCGACGTAGCCGCCGATGTCCGTGGTGTAGCCGAAGGCGCCACCCACGGCCCGGCCCAGCATGTCGGGCCCCAGCGAGCGCAGCCCGGAGCCCGCGCTCCAGTCGGCGGTCTCGTCGCCCGGGAAGTTGCCCATCTCGTAGGCGGCGCTGCCCGGCCGGCCGCTGTAGCCGGCACGCGTGAAGAACCACGGAGTCCCGCGTCCGGGATGCCGGCGCGCCCACGCGTCGGCGATCCGGCGGCTGGCACGGTGGAAGATCACCGGGTAGCGGTTGTGCATCGTCTTGCCGGTGCTGCCGTCGGCGAAGCTCATCCCGTCCTGCACCTGCTCGCCGAAGTCCTGCATGAAGCCGTCGGCGCCGGCGTCGAGCAGTAGCTCAAGCCGAGCCTTCCACCAGGCCAGGGTCGCCTTGCGCTTGAAGTCCAGGAGGGTGGCCGGCGCGCCCCCGTTCGAGCCGAACACGTAGGGCTGCCCCGCCCGGCGGGTGGCCACGTATGCCGAGCTGAACGTGTGCTCGTAGTCGCCGGGCACCTGCGTGGATAGCGCGTCGTCGGACACGTAAGCCCGGTGGTAGACCACCGACCGCACCCCGAGTGCCCGCAGCCGCCGGATCAGGTCGCGCACGTAGGCCATGTCGAGCAGCGCCCAGCCCTCGAACGCGTAGCCGCTCGGCCTGACGCCGTACGTGGCCATGTCGGCGAGATCGCGCTCGATCTTGGCCTGGTAGCTCGCGCGGGTCTCCGGCGCGGGCTGCCCCGGCAGCGCCGGAACCGCGGCGGCCCGCACGAGCATCGGCCCCTGTGCCCAGGCGGGCGGGAGCCGGTGGCGGCCGTTGATCGCCGTGAGCGTGCGCACCGCAGCGCCCGGGGTGGGGCCGAGCGCGACGGTGTAGTCGAGCTTCTTCGCGGACACCTGCACCTGCCAGGCGCCGCGGCGGTCATTGCCCATCCGCCAGCGCGAATACTCGGGCTGGTTGAGCATGAAGCCGAAGCCGCGCGAGGAAACGAACAGCGCCTGCGGGTAATAGGCGCCGTTGGGGCCGGTCGGGGCGAGGTAGCGCTCGTACCCTCCTGGGATCCCGTCGGGCACATCCACCGGCGAGCCGAGCTGCTCCTGCGTGTAGTCGCTGCCGTCGCGGATCAGCGTGGGGAGCAGCGCCAGCCCGCCGCGTAGCGTCTGCTCGCCGCCGAAGCTCTCCTGCTCGGTCCAGCCGTAGAGCTTCTCGCCGCGCTTGTTCACCGTTCCGTGGCGCCCGCCGAAGCCGTAGTAGCCCTCGCCCGGCGTGGCCACGAACGAGTCGGCCATCGAGATCACACCGGGGGCGTCGCGCAGCCGCGCCTTCACGCGGATCGAGCCGCCCACGTCAGCCACCACCCGGACGAGCAGCGTGCGCCGAGTGCTCGTGGACACCTCGAGCCTGACGCCGCGCCGGATCGGGATCGCGTTCTTGACCCGATGGGCGAAGTGGGCGCTGCCGTGGCGCCGCGAGAAGAGCATGTCGCCGGTCCAGAAGCCCGCGTTCCACTGGGCGCGCCGCTCGCGGCCGAACTCGATGCCGAGCGGGGAGTAGCTGGCGTGGTCGGGCTCGCGCTCGAGCGCAAACGGCTCCGGGTCGCGGGTGAGCGGAAGCGGCCGGCCGGCGGGCTCGCGGTTGGGCACCTCCCGCAGCAGGGTCCGCCCGGAGCGGTCCTGGAACACGATCCGGAACGGCTCCGGGTCGATCACCGCCCGGCCGGCGCTCGTGGTGACCACGATCCGGTCCTGGGCGATCGTGGTGGCGGCCTGGGCAGGGGCGGCCGCGACGAAGGCGAGCAGCAGCGCCGCCGAAGTGAGCAGCGGCCGTCTCATCCGAGCTCCCAGGAGAGCCCGTGGTCGCCCAGCCGGTCGAGGAACGCGGCGGGATCGAACGCCGCCGCGGGGCCGAGGGCGCCCGCGCGGTCGTATCCGGCGCCCGCCATCGTCTCGGCGCCGTGCACCAGCGCCACCGCGGTGAGCCCGTAGACGTCGGTCCCCCGGACCACCCCCCGCGCGCCGCGGCCGTCCTCACCGCGGGCGTGGGCCACGATCGTGAACGCCGCCGCGCGGCGCGCGTCCTCGCCCGGCCCCTCGGGCAGCGCGTCCACCGCGTGCTCGAGCAGGCCGCGCAGCGGCGTTCGCAGCGCCTTGGCCATCGCGGGGACGGTGTACGGCACCACGCCGGCGAGCGCGGGGTGGAGGGCCACCGTCCCGGCCGTGAGCAGCGTGGTGACCCGCCGCGTACGTGTGTGGCGCGGCACGGTGATCACCTCGCCGGCCGGATAGCGGACCACCGGGCACCTCCCGATCGGAGGCCCGAAGTCGAAGCTCGCCCGCTCCGCGCGCGGCGACTCGTCACGCCAGTGGCCGTCCTCGTAGACGGCCTGGGAGCCGCCCATGATCGCGAGCGTGGAGCGCATGGTGCCGCGGCTGGCGCCGAATCCCTCCACGGCGTAGGCCACCACCAGGTCCTCGAGCGGCTCGCGCCCGCGGGCGGTCAGGTGGGCGATGCAGTCGCCCGGCGCGTAGTCGAAGCCGAGGGCGGGGACGAGCGCCACCCCGGCGCGCTCGGCATCGGCTCCGTGGCGCTCGAAGATCGCGCGGATGAACGGCTGCTCCCCCGTGGAGTCCACGTAATGGGTGCGGGTGGCCACGGCAGCTCGCGCCAGCCCGTCACCGGCCACCGTGAAGGGCCCGGCGCAGTTGATCACCACGCTCGCGTCGGCCAGCAGCGAGCGCAGGCCCGCGTCGTCGTCGAGCGCCACCGCGCGCACGGTCGCATCGTGGCCGGCAGCGAGCTTCTCGAGCTTGCCGGCGTCGCGGCCGCTGAGCACGTGCGGCGCGCCGCGGCGCCTGAGCTCCCCGGTGACCAGCCGGCCGGTGTACCCGGTTGCGCCGTACAGGACGACCGTCACGGCCGGGACGATACAGTCGCCCTCGTGCGCATCGGCGAGGTGATGACCCAGGGAGTGGTGACCGCCGAGAGCGGCGACAGCCTGCACCGCGTGGGCGAGCTGATGCGCGACCGCAACGTCGGGTCCGTGGTGGTCTGCGAGCGCGGCAGGCCGGTCGGCGTGATCACCGATCGCGACCTCGCGCTGGTGGTGGTGGCGGACGGAGTGGAGGCCGGCGAGCTGGTGGGCGCCCACGCCTCGCGGCCGCTCGTGACCGGTGAGGCCGAGTGGGACATCGAGGAGGCTGTGGCCGTGATGGTCCAGCACCGCATCCGGCGGCTTCCGGTGACCGACGACGAGGAACTCGTGGGCATCGTGACCATCGACGACCTCGCCGTGCGCGCCGGGGACCTGCATCAGGCGCAGCAGATCACCGCCGAGGTGGCCAGGGCCGCGCTGCCCGAGTTCTACTTCCACCAGCGGGGCGAGTAGTGGCGCCACTCACGCCCGGCCAGCTCCGCACCCGTGCCCGCGTGGAGGGCGTGATCCGCCTGATGGCGCCCGCTCTCGATGTCGTGCTCGCGGTCGGCGAGCGCGCGTCGCGGATCGTGTCGCGCGAGGACGTGGAGTACTACCCGCCGCGGCCCGTCCGCGACGAGCCGCCGCCTCCCGCCAGGTGACGAACGAGCAGCAGCTGGCCTGGGAGCGCGAGTTCGCGGTCCGGGGCGCGATAGCCGCCTTCGGGGCGGTGGCGCTCCAGGTAGCGAGCTTCGTGATCCAGCTGCCGGCGATCACCGAGGCGCCGGGCGCGGACGACCCGTTTCGGTTCCGGGAGACGCTCGTCAACTTCCACGAGCACAGCGCCACGCTGCTCGGCTCTGGAATCGCCAACGCCCTGGGCGTCTTCTTCGCCTCGGGCGCGCTCTACTACCTCTTCCGCGCCACCCGGCACCGGCGCCCGGAGCTGCCTCAGCTCGTGCAATGGCTGATCTTCATGGCGCCCGTGTTCCTGGCGGTGGCGGTGGTGGCCAACTGGGTGGGCCTGAAGGACGCGTCCGACCGCTACGCCGACCCCGCGAAGGTGGCCTCGGTGAGCGCCACACCCACGGACGATCAGCGCAGCGACATCAGGAAGTTCTGCAGGACCGAGCCAAATACCGCCGAGTGCATCCGCACGGGGCTGCGCCAAGAGGCGGTGGCGAACGAGCTGATCGACGACTCCCGCGGCGTTCTGGCCACCGCCGCCGGCTTCGCCGGCACCCTCGCGATCGCGTTCTCGTACGTGATCATCGCCCTGAACGCGATGCGCGCCGGGCTCCTCAGCCGCTTCATGGGCATCCTCGGCATCGGGGTGGGGGCGCTGATCGTCCTGCCGCTCCTGCCCCAAGGGCTGCCGATCGTCCAGATGTTCTGGCTCGGCGCCCTTGGAGCGCTCTTCCTCGGGCGCTGGAGCGGCGGCCGCGGTCCTGCCTGGGAGACCGGCACGTCCGAGCCGTGGCCGGCCGCGCAGAGGCGCGGGCAGGTCGAGCCTCCGCCGGAAGTCGAGCCTCCGCCGGTGGAGGATGAGAAGCAGGTCGCGCGCCGCTCCTCCCGGAAGCGCAAGAAGCGCAAACGCCGCTGAGCGCCTAGCCAATCGCCGGGGCGTCGGGCAGCCGGCCCAGCGCGTCCTGCATGTCGGCCTCGGAGAACTCGGGATCCTCGAGCTCGCCGGCCAGATAGGCCTGGTAGGCGGACATGTCGAAGTGCCCGTGGCCTGAGAGCCCGAGCAGGATCACGCGCTCCTCACCGGCCTCGCGGGCCGCCTCGGCCTCCTCGATCGTGGCCCTGATCGCGTGGGCGGGCTCCGGCCCCGGCACGATGCCCTCGCAGCGGGCGAACCGGACCGCGGCCGCGAACGTCTCGTTCTGGCGGTAGGCGCGCGCCTCGATCAGCCCGTGCTTGACGAGCCCGCACAGCATCGGCGCGTCGCCGTGGTAGCGCAGCCCCCCGGCGTGCACCGGCGGCGGCACGAAGTCGTGTCCGAGCGTGTACATCGGCATCAGCGGCGTGAGGCCCACGGTGTCGCCGAAGTCGTAGCGGTAGGCGCCGCGCGTGAGCGTCGGGCAGGCGGCCGGCTCCGCCGCCACGAACCGGGTGGTGGCCCCGTCGCGCAGCACGCGCCTGATGAACGGGAACGAGAGCCCGGCGAAGTTCGACCCGCCGCCCACGCAGCCCACCACCACGTCCGGCTCGTCGCCTGCCATCTCCAGCTGCGCGATCGCCTCCTGGCCGATCACGGTCTGATGGAGGCACACGTGGTTGAGCACCGATCCGAGCGCGTAGTTCGTCTCCGGATCGGAGGCCGCCACCTCCACCGCCTCGGAGATCGCGATTCCCAGCGAGCCGGTGGGGTGCGAGGCCTGGCTGCGCCCGGCCTCGGTGGTGTCGCTCGGCGAGCGGATCACCGAGGCGCCCCAGGTCTCCATCATCGCGCGCCGGTACGGCTTCTGGTCGTAGCTGGCGCCGACCATGTAGACCACGCACTCGAGCCCGAACAGCTGGCACGCGAACGCCAGCGCCGAGCCCCACTGGCCGGCGCCGGTCTCGGTGGCAAGCCGGTCGATGCCCGCCTCCTTGTTGGCATAGGCTTGCGCCACCGCGCTGTTCGGCTTGTGCGAGCCGGCGGGCGACACGCCCTCGTACTTGTAGTAGATGCGCGCCGGGGTATCGAGCTCCCGCTCGAGCCGGCGGGCGCGGTAGAGCGGCGAGGGACGCCACAGCGCGTAGGCGTCACGGACCGGCTCCGGGATCTCGATCTCCGGCTCCGCCGACACCTCCTGGCCGATCAGCGACATCGGGAAGATCGGCGTCAGGTCGTCCGGCCCCGCGGGCTGCATCGTGCCCGGGTTGAGCGGGGGCAGTGGCTCGCCGGGGAGGTCGGGGAGGAGATTGATCCAGTGGGTGGGGATCGCACCCTCGGAAAGCAGGTACTTCACCGGCTCCTGGCTCACGTCGCGGACTCTATCCCGCGCGCCTACGATGGCGCTGTGGCCGATCACCAAACAGACCCGTCCGGCTCGCGCTCGCGGCGCGTGGCGGGCGCCGTGGCGGTGGCAGCGGTGGCCGGGCTGATCGTGGTGGCTCTCGCCACCCGCGGTGGGGGCGAGGAGGCGGCGGACGGGCTGCGCGTCGAGCGCGCCGCCAACGGCGCCGAGGTCGTGGTCTACATGGAGAACCGCGAGGCCAACGTGCCCGCCACCGTGGGCGGCGCGACCAGCGTGACGGTCCAATGCCTCGACCGCGCCGGCAAGGTGCTCCTCAACGCCCAGCAGGTCTGGCCCTTCGCCGACACCGACGGAGGGTCGCTCGATCCGCACGTGCACATGCCACTGGATCCCGACCGGATGAAGAGCGTGGCGCGCTGCCGGGTGAAGGGAGCGGACCCGGCGCTCGAGGGCGGGGTGCTCTAGACCGCGTTCGCGGCGGCCGCGATCTCGCTGTAGGCGGCCGCAGGGTCGGACGATCCGAAGATCGACGAGCCGGCCACGAACAGGGTGGCGCCGGCGGCGGCACACTCGGCCGCGCTGGCGGCGTCGATGCCCCCGTCCACCTCGATCGGCAGCTCCGGGCCGAGCAGCTCGCGCAGGCGCGCCACGCGGCCGGCCGAGCCCTCGATGTAAGGCTGCCCTCCCCAACCGGGGTTCACCGTCATGCAGAGCACATGGTCGAGCGAGTCCACGAGCCCGGCCACCGACTCCGGCGGGGTGGCGGGGTTGAGCGCCAGCGCCGCGTGCACGCCGGCCTCGCGTATGGCCTTGAGCGCGTAGTGAACGTGCGGCGTGGCCTCCCAGTGAACGATGATCGAGTCGGCGCCGGCGGCCGCGAACTCCTCGACGCGCCGCTCCGGACGCTCGACCATCAGGTGCACGTCGAGCACACCGCCGCCGGCGTGGACCTGCTCGCGGAGCGCATCAACCACCAGGGCCCCGATCGAGATCGGAGGCACGAAGTGGCCGTCCATCACGTCCACGTGGATCACCCGGGCGCCGGCGTCCATCACCTCGGCCACCTGATCCCCGAGCCGCGCAAAGTCCGCGGCGAGGATCGAGGGAGCCACGCGCACGTCGTGCAGGATCTCCGCGCTCACCGGCGGGCGAGGCTACCGGAGTGGGGCCCCGGTTGGACCGGGGCCCCCTGTCCGGCTCAGCCCTCGTCGCCGTCCTCAGGCGGGTTCTCGGAGCGGTTCTCCGGCCCGTCCTCGACCTGGTCGAGCGACGTCACCGGCACGCGCTTGACCAGCTCGCAGTCGTTGTCCACCTGGTCGTACTGGTCGGCGAGCACGCGGTCCTTGCCGTCGCCGCAGTGCACCCTGTCGACCTCTCCGTCGCGGACCCGGAAGCGATCCGGTCCGGCCTCTCCGTGGAGGTCGTCCCCCACGGGATCGCCGAGCATCGCGACGTCGTAGCGCGAGAGCGCCCAGAGCTCGTCCGCGCCCTCGCCGCCCCACGACTGGTCCGCGCCGCGGTTGGCGAAGATCAGGTCGGCTCCGCCGCCGCCCGTCTGGACGTCGTCCTCGCGGCCGCCCGACATCCGGTCGCGGCCACGGCCGCCGGCGATCCTGTCGTTACCGGGGCCGCCGTGCAGCCGGTCGCAGAGAGCGCGAAAGAAGCTGCGCCCGTCGCCGCCGAGCACCTGGTCGTCGCCGGGGCCGCCGTACACCCCGTCGCAGCCCTGGCCGCCACGGAGCACGTCGTTGCCGGCGTTGCCCGTGATCAGGTCGTAGCCGCGGTTGCCGAGCACCACGTCGTCGCCGGCGTTGCCGTGCAGCAGGTCTCCGCGCCTGCCAGTGAAGCCGCCTCCTCCCCTGATCACGTCGTTGCCGGGGCCGCCGCGCACGAGGTCGCGGCCGGCGCGGGCGTCCACGTGGTCGTCTCCGCCCTTGGCGAGCACGCGGTCGTGGCCGCTCGTGCCCACGAGGTTGTTGGGGCCGTCGTCTCCTACCACGGTGCCCGCCGCGGCCACTCCGGCCGTGACTGCGAGCATCGCGAGCGTCAATGCGAGGCCCGCAATGGGTGCGTTGCTACGCTGAATCATGGGGCATCCTCCTTGGTCGGTGGGTGCCCTCTAAACGTTTCGGGAGCAGGGGAGTTGCGGCCCCGTCCGCACTACACCTTCCGGTAAGCAGGCACCCAGGAGCCGTCGTCCTGACAGCTGAAGTCCTGGAAGAGGCCCGGGGCCTCGTCCTGCATCACCCGGGCGATCATGTCGAACACCACGCGCAGCTCCTCCTCGGCGCCCTCGGCCGTGCGCATCTCGATCACGTGGCGCAGCGTGCGGACGTTGGCGGTCCAGACGATGTCGGTGCTGAGGCCGATCGGCGCGAGCCGGCGAAGCGCGGAGGTGATCTCCTTCTTCACGTGGAAGGGCACTCCGTCGTCCTCGATGCCGAGCGCGTCCGCGGCGCTGACCTGGAACTCCTCGAGCTGCTCCACCAGGCTGATCACCTGGTCGCGCACGGGCTCGAGCGCGGGCGGCACCCGGAATCCGATGTCCGTGAGCCGCACGTAGCGCAGGCTCTCCTGGCTGAAGGCCGACCCGGCGCGGTGGCGCACCAGCTCGTGGGTGAACACGCGTGAAACGTTCCGGAGCGCGAACGAGTAGCTCGCGTGCTCCAGCACGCTGCCGTGCGCGCTGCGGAGGATGTTCTCGAAGTACTCGCGCTGGTCGGTGCGCACCTTCGTGACGTTCGGGTTGAGCCCGGGCTCCCAGCTGCGGTAGCACGCGCGGCCGCCGAACTCGACGAGCAGCTCGCCCGCGTTGGGCTCGCCCTCGGCCAGGCGCCGGTCGAGCCAGGAGGCGCCGCCCACGTCCTCCAGGTAGGCCCTCATCCCGTCCACGTTCAGCGACGGGCGGGCGATCAGATGGACGGTCGGGCTGCTCTCTCGCGGCACGGGCGCCAGCGTACAGACGTCCCCGGAACGCAAACCTGTCGGTCCGCCGCCGGCCGAGCCGGCGGCTTCGGCAACAAAACGAGCGGCCCGGAGGCCGCCCGTTCCGATGCGCCTATGTCCCGCTTCGGTCTAGCCGGGCGTGACCGTGGAGCTGGCGCTCCCGAGGAGGGCGCCCTTGCTCACCACGTTGCTGCCGGCGAGCTTGTTGATCAGCTTGGCCGCCGGAGCCGACAGGTGCAGGTCCCCCGTGAGGGTCGCGCTGCCGTTCTCGACGCTCTTGCCGAGGTTGCTGAGGGTGGCGAGCACGATCACGCGACCCTGCTTGCAGTAGCTCTTGGTCGCCTGAACGACGCGCTTGGCGGCCTTCGGGTAGCGCAGACGCACGTACTTGGTGGTGTAGCGCGCCCGGTCGTTCTTCTTGGCGAATCTGCGCGCGGCCTTGGCGATATGCCCGCATCCGCCCTTGAGGCGCGGGATCTGGACGAGCACCACCGACGTCTTGCCGGCGCGCACGGCCACCGGACGGCGGACCACCGCGGACTTGGCGCCCTTGGTGAAGCGCAGCCCGCCGCTGTGGGCGAGCAGGCCGTTGTAGGTCTTCGTGTCGCCGAAGCCGGCGAAGACCGGGAAGGTGAATCCGGCGTCGCTGGAGGTGGCTGCCCCGACGGTGGAGACGCTCACTCCGGCGTTGGCCAGGAACTGCTTCGCGCCGTCGGAGGGCGCGATGGTGGTGGTGCCGGTGACCTTGACCAGCTTTGCCTGGGCGCCTGCAGCGCCGATTGCCATTAGCGCTGTGGCGGCTACGAGCGCTCCGAGGAGCTGCCGCACTCGCGGGGTCTGAAGCTTCATCTGTCCTCCATTGATGGGATGCCATTGGAGAACAATCCGGCGGCGCCGGAGTTGCGCTCTATCCGGCCAGCCGGCGCTCGAGCACGCACTCGAGCCGCGCGCTCTTCTCGTCCACCGGCACCGCGCGCTCGAGCCTCATCTCGAGCGCCCGCCCGTCGGCGATCAGCATCGCCACCTGGTTGTCGAACCACGGACCGCCGCCGGAGAGCCGCCAGTCGATCTTCGGGTCCGAGACGCCGGCCGCGCGGGCCAGCAGGCGGGCGATCACGGCGAACGGCCGGGACATCCCGATGCGGATCACCCGCTTCTCGTTGGAGTCGAGCGGGTTGCGGTAGGGAGAGCACACCGCCTGCCAGACGGCGCTCCTCACACCGGAGCCGCGCGGGAAGCCGACCTCGAACAGATATGCGTGGTGCACGTCGCCGGACAGCGTCACGATCGAGGCCGGCGCCTCGCCGCGCTCGCCCGCGCCGACGGCTCGCTGAAGCTCGCCGAGGTCCTCGAACGACCTCTGGAAGGCGGCCCAGTGCTCGAGGTCCACGGCGCGCCGCAGCCGCTCCGCCAGCCGGGCGCCCAACCGGCCCCAGGCACCGCCCGCCACGGCCTCGCTCCACGCCTCCACGAAGTGCATGCCGCGTCCCAGGAGGAACGGCAGCGACGTGGCGATCAGCAGGTGGTCGAAGCCGCCGGTGGCATGCTCGGTGACCCACCGCCACTCCTCGTCGTCGAGCATCGAGCGCCGGCCCTCCTCGAGCACACGGCCGGCGCGGGAGTCCACGACCACGACGCGCGTGCCGCCCACGTCGCGGCAGTAGCTCCATTGCGACCCGTCGGTCCCACGCGACTGGCGCCGGGCGAACTCGCGCAGGATCTCGCCGCCGTCTTCGGCGGCCTTGACCTGATCGAGCAGCTCGTCGTCGCGGTGCGAGTGGGGGCTCAGGTTGCCCAGGTGCTGGTAGACCCAGTACGACATGAGCGCCGCCACGATGTGCTCGTCCCACCAATCGGTCTGGTGCATCTCGTCCACCCAGCGCTGCGAGATGTTCCAGTCGTCGTGCACGTCATGGTCGTCGAAGATCATCGCCGTGGGCACGGTGGACAGGAGCCAGCGGATCGCCGGCTCGGACCAGCTCTCGCGGTAGAGACGCACGTACTCGTCGTAGTCGAGCACTCGCCGGCCGGGGGCCTCGTCGGTGTCACGGCGCGACTCGGCGAACGAGGCCGTGGCGGGCGGCACCTCGTCTGCGTAGACCTGGTCACCGAGCATGAGCAGCAGGTCCGGCCACACGTCGCGGCTCTCCCCGCGCATCCGCAGCGCGAGCTCGCGCAGGGCGTCGATCTCGCGCCCGCGGTCGTCGTCGTCCTTGCGGAGCGTCCAGGGAGACTCGTGCGGGGCCGCCACCCGGCAGGAGCCGAAGGCGATCCGCAGCGGTCCCGCGGATGGCAACGTGCTGAATCCGCTCGGCGGGAAGTCCGAGTCGGGGAGCGGCCAGACGCGCTCCCCGTCCAGCCGGACCTCGTACTCGTACGCGGTGCCGGGCTGGAGCCCCTCGGCATGCACGAGCGCGTAGTGGTGCCCGTAGACGCAGAACGTGCGCTCGCGCGCCCCGAGCACCTCCACCTCGCACGGTCCTCCGGTCTCCACCCACACCACGGCGTCGGTCTCACCCACGTAGCGCAGCAGCGGACCGAGGACGAGCGGGGGCATCGCCCCGAACCTACTCGGTACGAGCCCCGGGGCGTTAGGTTGCGCAAATTGCTCAAGAGACACTGATGTGTCGTCACCAGGAGGTCCTCGAGATGAAGCACCTGAGCCGATACAGACCATCGCCCGGGGTGGTCGTGGCCGTGGCGGCGGTGGTACTCGCCTGCGCCGGCAGCGCCACCGCCGCCAAGGTGATCACCGGCAAGCAGATCAAGAACAGCTCGATCACGTCCGCGGACATCAAGAACAACTCGCTGGTCGAGGGCGACTTCAAGTCGGGCGAGCTGCCGGCGGGCGCGCGCGGGCCGCAGGGAGCTCAGGGCGCCCAGGGAGCGCCGGGATTGAGGGGTCCCCAGGGCGTCAACGGCACGAACGGCTTCGGGGTGCTTCGCTACCCGGAGACCCTCAACGCCTTTGAGAACGGAGAGGCCGATCTCGTGGGCACCCTGTGCCCGACCGGGACCTATCCCACCGGGGGAAGCGCCTGGGCCGCGGACAGCGCGACCCTGCTGGTGGACCATCCCGAGGTGATCACGAGCCAGGGCATCTCGTTCAGCGACGCGAACGTCGGAAACGGCTACTTCGCGAACGTGAACAACGTGGCCTCGGGCTCCGTGACGGTGGTGGTCGATGCGATCTGCGCCAACGCCAGCCAGGTGTCCCCGAGCAAGGCCCGGCACCGGAGGGGACTGCGCTAGGCGGATATAGGCGACGATGCAGTCCCGGCGATCCGGCCGGGACTGCTTCTCATGAAAGCCTTGATCGCAGCCACGCTCGCGGCCGCCGCGCTGCTGGGCTCATCCGCCCCGGCCACTGCCGCACCGGGGGAGGTGCGCCTCGCGCTGCGGGAGTCGCGGGCGCCGGCGGGGCAGCTCGAGGCGGCACCCATCCGCCATAGCCGGGGTGTGAGCTTCAGGCGCTTCCGGCAGGCCGTGGATGGCGTGCCGGTGCTGGGCTCCGAGCTGGTGGTCACGGACGCTCCGGGGCGCCGCGGCGACCTGGTAGTGGACCGCACGCGGCGGGTGGGAGCGGCTCCCCGGGCGCTCGTGTCGCGGCGCGCGGCGGTGCGCGCGGTACGGCGAGGGACGGGCATTCGGGCTCTGCGCCTGCGGCCGCGCGCGACGCTGGCGATTCTCCCGGCCGGCGGGCGCTCGACGCTGGTGTGGCGGGTGCTGGTGGCGTCCGCGGAGCCGGTGGCCAGCCTCGAGGTGCTCGTGGACGCGCGCTCGGGGCGCCTGCTGCGCACGCGCGACCTGCTCCAGCATGCCACCGGCACCGCCCGGCTGTTCGACCCGAACCCGGTGGTGGCCAACGGCGGCTACACGGGCCTGTCCGACGCGGCCGATGCCGACAGTGCCCTGCTCACGAGCCTGCGCGTGCAGCGGACGCTGCCGCGGCTCGACTCCGGCACCTGCCTGCGCGGCTCCTTCGCCGAGGCGCTGCTTCCGTCGGGCGACCCGGACGCCGACACCCCGGACGGGGACGTGTGCACGCCCACCCGGAACTTCGACGCCGTGACCAGGAGCGACAACCGGTTCGAGGGGCTGATGGCCTACTTCCACATCGATCGTGCCCAGGCATACGTGCAGTCGCTCGGCTTCCTCAACGTCCTCAACCGCCCGGTCCGCGCGAACGTGGACGCCCCGATCCCCGGGCCGCCGACCGAGGACGGGCAGGACAACTCGTTCTACGACCCGCTGACGCTGGAGCTCACCTTCGGGACCGGCCACGCCGACGACGCGGAGGACGCCGAGACGATCCTCCACGAGTACGGGCACGCCATCCAGGACGCTCAGGTGCCCGGCTTCGCAGCGGGCGGGGACGCGGCGGCGATGGGGGAGGGATTCGGCGACTACCTGGCGTCGGCGGTGTCGACCACGTTCGCGCCGCGGGCGGGCTTCGAGGGCTGCTTCGACGAGTGGGACGCATTCGCCTCGGGGCTCGGCAACTGCCTGCGGCGGGTGGACTACGGGCTGCGGCTGGGAGATCCCTCTCCGGACTGCGAGCCCGCCGACGACGAGCACTGCCAGGGGGAGGTCTGGT
The DNA here is from genome assembly GCA_963811055.1 of uncultured Thermoleophilaceae bacterium. GTDB lineage: Bacteria > Actinomycetota > Thermoleophilia > Solirubrobacterales > Thermoleophilaceae > JACVRW01. The sequence goes on along the minus strand of CAWEPQ010000001.1, from coordinate 358,867 downwards.
CCGGCGCCCTGTGGTCGATCCGCGGCGCGCTGGGCGGCGCGGTGGCCGACAGGCTCGTGATCCAGTCGCACTTCAGCCTCACCACCACGGCGACCTTCGACCAGGCCTCACGCGCTCTGCTCGCGGCCGACTCGGCGCTCTACGGGGGCTCCCACCGCCCGCTGCTGAAGGCGGTGCTGGGCGCGCGCGGCCTGGTGGACGTGGAGCGCCTGGACGACACGACGGCGGACGCGAACCCGCTCGCGCTGCCGGGGAGGGCGAGTGGCCGCCTGGCCGCCGGCGCGGACGTGCACGACGTGTACGCCCTGAAGCTCACCGCGCGCCGCCCCGTGGTGCTCCGGCTGCGCGCCGGCGGGGGCGACTACGACCTGCGCCTGCTCGCGCCCGGCACCACGAATCTGGAGGCGTCGGCCGCCGCGGTGGCCGAGGGTCCGAGCGGCACCGAGGAGATCCACCACGTCCCGGCCGTGAGCGGCACCTACCACCTCGACGTCCGGGCCATCTCCGGAAGCGGGTCATACACGCTCGAGACGGCGTCCGACGACTCGGACGGCGACGGTGTGGCCAACGGCGCCGACGTGTGCCCGAGCGTGTCCGACGCGCTTCAGCGCGACTGGGACCGGGACCGCCGGGGCGACCGCTGCGACCGGAGCGCTCGCGTGACCCTGGCCGGCGTGAGCCGCAAGCGCGGGCGGCTGCTCGTACGCGCCCGGATGCAGCCGGCCACCCTGCCGGGCACTGCCTTCCGGCTGCGCCTCTGGAAGCGCACGTGCAAACGCTCGCGCTGCTCCTACCGGCCGGCTCGCACCCGGCGCGCCACCCGGGCCCGCGACGGCAGGGTCGAGCTGCGACTCGACCTTTCCCGCGGCCGCTATCGCCTGCAGGGCGAGCTCCGCTCCGTCGGCTATGACCGGGCGCGGACGGGCAAGCGCTCGGTCGTGATCAGCCGCTGATGGAGGCCGAGGTCCAGGCGGTGGGCCGATCGCTTCACGCCGCCCTTCCCGCTCGCGGTCGCAATCCGCTGCGCGCCCTCGACGAGCGCGCGATGGAGCTGGCCTCCGGGGACCAGGAGCTCCGGGCAGCGCTGTTCCGCTTCGTCGACGTGACGCCGGCGTGCCGGTCGCTTGACGACCTGGCCCGGCATCTGGCCGGCTACCTGGAGGGGGTGGACGACCGCCCGGCGCCGCTCGACGCCGCGATGCGCATGTCCACCACGCGGGCCGGGCGCGCCGCGCTCGGTGCCGCCGCGGCGGCCGGCGTGCGCCACATGGCCCACCGCTTCATCGTGGGAGAGACCCCGGCCGCCGCTCTGAAGCCGATCCGGCGGCTCTGGGAGCACGGCGCCGCGGTGTCGCTCGATCTGCTGGGGGAGGCGACCGTGACCGAGGCGGAGGCCGACCGCTACGCGGCCCGCTGCCGCGAGGCGCTCGACGTGCTCGCCGAGGCGGCGCCCGCATGGCCGGACCGCCCCGCTCTCGAGCGCGACGCTCACGGGCCGCTCCCGCGCGTGAACCTGTCCGTCAAGGTGTCGGCCCTGACCCCCCTGCTCAGGCCGGAGGCGCCCGAGGCCGGGCGTGAGGACGCCGCGCGCCGGATGCTCCCGCTCCTGCTCAGGGCGCGGGAGCTGGGGGCTCACCTCCACATCGACATGGAGTCGGTGGACACGCTCGAGGCGACCACAGAGCTCGTGTTCGACATGCTCGACGAGCCCGAGCTGAGCGACGGCCCCTCTGCCGGCATCGTGATGCAGGCCTACCTCCGCGACTCGCAGGAGCAGCTGCAGCGGGTGCTCGACTGGAGTCGCGCGAGCGCAAGGCGCCCTCCCCTCGTGGTGCGGCTCGTGAAGGGCGCCTACTGGGACCACGAGGTGGTGGAGGCCCGCCAGCACGGGTGGACGCCGCCGGTGTGGGAGGAGAAGGCCGAGTCCGACCGGAGCTTCGAGGCCCTGACGCGCATGCTGATCGCCGCGCGCGAGCACGTGCGACCCGCGATCGCCTCCCACAATCTCCGCTCGGTGGCCCACGCGATCGCCTACAACCGCTCCACCGGCGGCGCGGACGGCGACCTCGAGCTCCAGGTGCTGCGCGGGCTTGGCGACGAGCTGGCGGCGGCCCTGGCCGCTCACGACCTGCGCGTGCGGATCTACTGTCCTGTGGGCGACATGGTCGCGGGCATGGCCTACCTGGTGCGGCGGCTGCTCGAGAACACCTCGAACGAGTCGTTCCTGGGCGATCAGCAGCGCGGCGTGTCGATCGACGACCTGCTGGCCGCGCCGTGAGCTTCGCCAACGAGCCGGTGCTCGAGCTGCGCCGCGCCCCGGTGAGGGAATCGCTGCTGGAGGCCCTGCGGGCGCTCGACCAGCGGCCGCCGGCGGCGGTGCCGCTGCTCGTGGGCGGGGACCGCGGCTCGTCGGAGGGCCTCGACTCGACCGATCCGGGCACGCCCGCTCGCCTGGTGGCCCGCGCCGGCGTGGCCGGCCCCGCCGACGCCGCCGCGGCTGTGGAGGCCGCCACCCGCGGGTTCCGCGGCTGGGGAGCGCGCCCGGCCGCCGAGCGCGCGGTGGTTCTCCGTGCCGCCGCCGAGCGCCTGCGCGAGCGCCGGCCGGAGCTGACCGCGCTCCAGGTGCGCGAGTGCGCCAAGCCGTGGCGCGAGGCCGACGCGGACGTGTGCGAGGCGATCGACTTCCTCGAGTACTACGCCCGCGCGGCGGTGGAGCTCGAGCGCGGCCGGGAGATCGAGCAGGCGCCGGGCGAGCGCAACTCGATGCGCTACGTCGCCCGCGGCGTGGCGGCGGTGATCGCACCCTGGAACTTCCCGCTGGCGATTCCCTGCGGGATGACGGCCGCGGCGCTGGCCACGGGCAACGCGGTGGTGCTGAAGCCGGCGGAGCAGTCGCCGGCGAGCGCTCTCGCGCTCGTCGAGGCCCTGCATGACGCCGGGGTGCCTCCCGACGCGCTGTCGCTGCTGCCGGGCTACGGAGAGGCCGGCGCGGCGCTCGTGAGCGACCCGCGGGTGCACGTGGTCGCTTTCACGGGCTCCGGCGCCGTGGGCCTCGAGATCGTCCGCGCGGCAGCCGAGACGCCGGATGCGCAGCCCCACCTCAAGCGGGTGGTGGCGGAGACGGGCGGCAAGAACTGCGTGATCGTGGACGCTGACGCCGACCTCGACGAGGCGGTGCCCGAGATCGTGGACTCGGCGTTCGGGTACGCGGGCCAGAAGTGCTCCGCCGCCGCGCGCGTGCTGGTGCACGAGGCGATCGCCGACCATCTGGTGGAGCGCCTGGCCGGGGCGGTGGCGGTGCTGCGGGTGGGGCAGGCCGAGAGCTTCGCCACCGATGTCCCTCCGGTGATCGACGCCGAGGCGCGCGAGCGGGTGCTCCGCTACGGCGCGCTGGCGGAGAGCGGCGGCCAGATCGCCGCGCGCGCGGAGCCCGTTCCGGACGAGGGCTGGTTCTGCGCGCCCACGCTGGCGGTAGGGCTGCCCGAGGAGTCGCCGGTGCTCCGCGAGGAGGTCTTCGGGCCGCTGCTCGCGGTCACCCGCGTCCCAAACCTGGACGCCGCATGCGACGTGGTGGACTCGCTCCCGTTCGCCCTCACCGGCGGGCTGTTCTCACGCAGTCCGGCCGCCGTGGAGCGGGTCACGCGGCGCTCGCCCGTGGGCAACCTCTACGTGAATCGCGGCACCACCGGCGCGATGGTGGGACGCCAGCCGTTCGGCGGGAACCGGCGCTCGGGAAGCGGCTCCAAGGCGGGCGGGCCCGACTACCTGCTCCAGTTCGTGGAGCCGCGGGTGGTCACCGAGAACACGATGCGGCACGGCCTGCACGTGGAGTGAGTCTGCGTACGCGCGCCAATGGTGGGTACGGTAAGTCCATGATCGGAGCACTCATACTCGGACTCGTAGCCGGATACATCGCCAAGGCGCTCGTGCCAGGCCCGGATCCAGGCGGCTTCTTCGTCACGATCCTGCTGGGGCTGGCGGGGTCACTGCTGGGCTTCTTCCTGTTCACCGAGCTGCTGGGCATCGGCGACAGCCAGGCCTTCGACCTCGGCGGGCTGATCGGCGCCGTGATCGGCACCGTGCTGCTGCTGGTGGGTTACAAGAGCATCGCGGGCGGGAGCGATCGCCCCGCACTCCGACCCTAATATCCTCGGTCGCCGGTGACCGCACCGGCCTTCGATCTCCAGTCGCATTCGCTCCACTCCGACGGCGAGCTCCGGGTGGCTGACGTGGTGGCCAATGCCGCCGAGGCGGGGGTGGAGCTGCTCGCGCTCTCGGATCACGACACGGTGGACGGCGTGGACGAGGCGCTGGCGGCCGGAGCGCTGCACGGGGTGCGAATCACCCCGGCCACGGAGATCTCCGCCGTGGACGGTCCCTACGAGGACCTGCACGTGCTGGGCTACGGGATCGATCATCGCAGCGCGCTGCTCCAGGAGCGGCTGCGCGACGCGCGCGCCGACCGCGAGCGCCGCGCGGACGCGATGTCGGCCAAGCTGCAGGAGCTCGGCTTCGCGGTCGACCCCGCACCGCTCGAGGCGCGCAAGCAGGCGGGCAAGCCGGTCGGCCGGCCGCATCTGGCCGAGGCGGTGCTCTCCCATCCGGACAACGCCGAGCGGCTGGCGGAGGAGGGACACGAATCGGTTTCCACGTTCATCCCGGCCTACCTGATCCAGGGCACTCCGGGCTACGTGGCGCGCAGCCGCCCCACCGTCGAGGAGGCGATCGGCTGGATCCACGACGCCGCGGGCGTGGCCGTCTGGGCGCACCCGTTCTGGGACATCGAGGACGACGCGCAGGTGCTGAGCGCGATCGACCGCTACTCGGCAGCCGGCCTGGACGGCGTGGAGGTCTTCTACACGTCGCACACCGAAGAGCAGACTCTGCTGCTGGCGGACCGTTGCGCCGAGCTGGGCCTGCTCCGCACCGGCTCGTCCGACTACCACGGCCCCAACCACAAGCTGTTCAGCGGCTTCGGAGAGTTCGACCTCCATGGTCGCGAGCCCAACCTCGGCCCGATCGCCCACGGCACGCTCGCGGCGCCGAGCCGCGGCGGCGACGGGCTCTGCATCTGGCTCACCGGCCTGTCGGGGTCGGGCAAGTCCACCGTGGGCCGCATCGCCGCCGGCGAGCTTCGCGACCGCGGCTACCGCGTGGAGATGCTGGACGGCGACGACGTTCGCCAGAACATCTGCGACGGGCTCGGGTTCTCGCGCAAGGACCGCGAGATCAACGTGCGCCGGATCGCCTTCGTGGCCGATCTGCTGGCCCGCAACGGCGTGCTCACGTTCGTGGCGGCGGTCTCGCCCTACCGGCGCCCGCGCGACGACGCCCGGGCGCGGATGGGCGAGCGCTTCATCGAGGTGCACGTGCGCGCGTCGGTGGAGACGTGTGAGGAGCGCGACGTGAAGGGCCTGTACGAGCGCGCCCGCTCCGGTCAGATCCAGGCCTTCACGGGTGTGTCGGACCCCTACGAGGAGCCGCTCACGCCCGAGCTCGAGCTGGACACCGAGAGCGAGAGCGCGCAGGACTCCGCGGCGCGGCTGGTGGAGCTCGTGGAGGAGCGCCTCAGCGCGCGCGGCGAGGCCGCCGCGCCTCAGCCTTAGCGGAAGCACCCGGCTTGGCCGGGTGCGCACCGATGTCCTAGGTGGGTGCTGGTCGCTCGGCCTGGGCGGCCTGGGCCGCCATGAACTCCGCTCGCGCCTGAGCGGGCGTTCGTTTCAGGGCACCGAGCAGCGGCAGCACCGAGAGCACGAGCAGGGCCGCGTGCCGGAACGACCAGGCGAAGCCCTCGCGTGCGGACCCGGCGGTCTGGCGGATGATCTCCTCGTCGAAGCCGGGCTCGGGCTCGAAGCGGTCGCCGCTGCCACCGGTGTAGTCGTGCAGGGTGGACTGGATCACCTGGCCCGCGAGCGGACCGGGGATCTCCCACTCGTCCACGGCGTCCTCGATCCGCTCGTCGGCGAACCAGGACATGTGGGCGTGGAGCGCGCCGCCGAACGTGGCCACGAGCAGCGCCACGCCGAGCGCCGTGCCCAGCTGCCTCGCCGTGTTGAGCACGCCCGAGGCCAGGCCCACCTCGGGTCCCGCCACGGCCCCCATGGCGCCCACGTTCAGCGACGGGAAGCCGATTCCCATGCCCACGCCGATCAGCGCAAGGCCGGGCAGGATCTGGATGTAGGTCCAGGCGCTGTCCGCGGTCGCCGGCAGGAACGACACCCAGATCATCCCGATCGCCATCGCGATCAGGGCAGGTTTGGCCAGCTCCCCGGGTGGACGGGTGTCGGCGGCGCGACCGACCAGCGGCCACACGGCCAAACCACAGAGCGGCACCGGCAGCAGGGCGAGGCCGGCCTCGATCGGCTCGTAGCCCCACAGGTTCGTGAACACCAGCGAGAGCAGCAGCAGGCTGCCGATCGCGCCCGCCGCGAAGAACAGCATGCCGATGTTCGCGTTCCGGAACTGGCGGTTGGCGAACAGGCCGGGGGAGATCATCGGGTTGGGCGCGCGCCGCTCCCACCAGACGAAGGTGACCCCGAGCAGGATCGCGGCCTGCATCAGGCTGAGCCAGAGCGGCAGGTGCCCGGCGAACGGGTTGGCTTCGACGAGCGCCACAGTCAGGCAGAGCATCGCCCCGCCCAGGAGGAGCATCCCGCGCACGTCCACCTGGCGGCCTGCGCTGAGGTCCCAGGTCTCGGGCCACCAGCGCAGCGCCAGGAGCACGCCGGCCACGCCCACCGGGATGTTGATGAGGAAGATCCAGTGCCAGCTGGCGATCTCGATCAGCACGCCGCCCAGCACCGGGCCGAGCGCGGACGACACGAGCGCCACCACGGCGATCAGGGCGAGCCCGCGGCCGCGCTGCTCGGGCGGGAACACCAGCACGGTGATCGCGAAGCCGAGCGGCGCGAGGATGCCCGCGCCCACACCCTGGATCACGCGGAAGAACATCAGCCACTCCACCGACCAGGCGGCGGCGCAGAGGCCGGAGCCGATCGTGAAGACGGTGAGCCCGATGATGAAGAAGCGCTTGCGGCCGAACTGGTCCGCCAGACGCCCCATCGACACGAGCAGGATCGCGAAGGTGATGTTGTAGGCGTTGATCACCCAGGTGACCGTGGCCACATCGGTGTTCAGCTCCTGCTGCAGCTCGGGGATCGCGATGTTCACGATCGACACGTCGAGCAGCGTCATCGCCCAGGCCACCATCATCACGCCGAAGATCTTCCACTTGCGCTCGTAGAGGAACTCGGCGGGCGGGTTGCGGCGCTCGTCCGTGGTCACTTGCCGCGGTCCTCGGGGTCGCGGCCGTCGAACCGGAGCGCCCTGTCGGTGGTCTGGTCGTCCGGCTCGTCGTTGTCCACCGGATCGAAGTCGTTCGGGATGCCGTCGTCGTCGCCGTCCTCGTCGCCGCGCTGGGGCCGCGGGCGCAGCGCGGAGTCGGTGTCGAACTCCGGGAGGGTGCCGCCGGCCACGGTGTTGGCGGCCAGCGACATATCCGTGAGCACGCCGGGCTCGTCGCTGGCGATGTCGTCGTAGCGCGTGATGTCGTCGTCGGCCTCTTCGTCGTCGTCGTAGAGGCGCCGCTCGATCTGCTCGCGGTCGGCCACCATCAGGAAGCGGTTGTTGCGGACCATGATCAGCTGGCCGCTCGCCGTGATCGAGTAGGGCCGGTCCGGCAGGTCCCACTGGTCCACGTCGTCGAACAGCGCGGTGAGGTCCTCGCCGCGCATCTTGCCGGGGACGATCAGGCCGAGGTGGGCCAGCAGGGTGGTGGCCACGTCGTGGGTGGAGGCGTACCAGTCCACGCTGTCACCGCCCATCTCGCCGTCGGGGTGGCGGATCAGGTACGGGATTTCGTACGAGCGGCGGTGCGAGGTGGGGGTGCCGCGGCCGAGGTAGGCGTGATCGCCGAGCGCCATGCCGATGTCGCTGAGCACGTAGACGAGCGTGTCGTCCGGCACGGCGTCGAGGAGCTTCCCGACCCAGTCGTCCACCTCCTCCACGTGGTCGCGATAGGCGGAGCGCAGCGGCTTGGTGTCGTCGTTGCTGAAGTCCAGCTCCACGAGCCGCCCGCTCATCGGCCCGATGCCGTTCTTCTCGACGATGCCCGGGCGCACGTAGATCGGCGGCGCCGCGATCGCGTCCACCGGGTCGAACGGGTCCACGGCGACGAAGAAGCTGTCCTCGTCCTTGACCTCGTTCAGCGCGGCGATGCCCGCCTTGAAGGTGCGCTCGGTGGCGTCGGTGGCGCGGCTCACGGCGGCGATCTCGGAGCGGATCCCGTCGGCGGCCGGCTCGCTCGGCGCGAGCGCCCCGCCCGGCCTGCGGGCCTCCGGGAACCGTGGGCCGGACACCACCGGGCTGTCCGTCACGTAGATGGTCTTCACGCCGCCGGCGGTCATGACCTCGGTCATGACGGGCTGCCAGTCCCACGGGAGGTTGTACCCGGGCACGGCGGGCATGTCGCCGGTGCGACGCCAGTCGCGGAACGGGAACGAGCGCATTCCGGTGACGAGGGTCCGGCGGACCGGGAGCGCCGGCATGCACTCGGGGATCGCGCGGTCGAAGCGCAGCGAGTCTCCGGTCAGGTCGTTCAGGTGCGGGGTGTCGGCGCCCTTGCCGTCGCCGAAGGCCTTCACATGGTCGGCCCGCACCAGCGGCAGGACCACGAGCAGGGCGCGCCGGCGCTTCTTGCCGTCGGTCGCGGCGCGCGCGGCTCCGGGGAGGCCCGCAAGCGCGGCGGCCGTCGCGGCCCCGGCTCCCCCATGCCGAAGCAGGCCGCGGCGTGTGAGCCTCACCCGCCGATCACCGGCTTCGATCCCGAGGGGCCGAACTGGGGGAGGGTGCCGCCGGCCTCGTCCGCCAGCACCTTCCAGAGGCGCTCCACAAGCTGCGGATGCTCGACCGCCACGTTGCGCAGCTCGTTCGGGTCGGCGTGCTTGTCGTAGAGCCGCTTGTGGCGGCCCTCGCTGTCCGAGAGGAGGAACCAGTCGCGGTCCCCGGTGAGGACGTAGTTGTCGTAGCAGGAGGTGAACCAGGGACGCTCCGGCGGCTCGCGTCCCTCGAAGAGCACCGAGAGGTCCTCGCCGTCCATCTGGCCCGGGCGCCGGATGCCCATGAACGACAACAGGGTCGGCGACACGTCGTGCGTGGAGGCGAAGTAGTCGCTCGTCTGCCCCGCCAGCTTGCCCTCGGGGTGCCGGATCATGCAGGGCACGTGGTAGATGTGCCACTGGGCGCGGGCGCCGTGCTTGCCGAGGATGCCGTTCTCGCCGAGCGTCAGCCCGTGGTCCGAGATGAAGTAGACAACGGTCTCGTCGAGCAGCTTCTGGTCCGCCAGCTCGTTCAGCAGGCGGCCGATCCACTCGTCCACGTAGCTGATCTCGGCCGCGTAGAGCTCGCGGACGCGCTGCAGGGTCGGATCGTCCACGTCCACGTCGACGGCCCACGAGTAGGGCGTCTCGAACGGCTGGATCGGCGTGATTCCCTCCAGCTGGATCCCCTTGGGGCTGCCCGACGCGAGCTGGAACGCCTGCGGCGCGTCGAGCGGCTCGTGCGGGTCGAACGAGTCCACGCCGAGGAAGAACGGGCGCTTCTTCTTCAGATCGTCGAGCAGGTTGATGCCGGCGCGCATCACGCGCGCGGCCGGGTACTGGCGGTCGGTGCGCCTGTAGATGCTGTTCCAGCCGGCCATGGCGCGCAGCCGGCCGACCTCCACCGAGTCCGAGAGGGCGGGCAGCAGGTAGCGCTCGATCGAGCTGCGCGGCGCGGGGCGCTTGAAGGGCTTGTTGAGGAAGCGGTAGGCGCCCTGCGAGTAGCTCGGCCGGACCTCGTCCAGCGTGCGCCGGAAGTTCCCGAAGCGCGGGCCCACCAGGAACGGGTTGTCGGTGCAGTAGGCGGTCTCGACGCCCGCCTCGCCCATCACCTCGGTCACGATCGGCTGGTGGTCCTGGATGCCGATCCATCCCGGCCCGACCGGCAGGCCCGGCGTGGGCACGGAGTTCCGGAACGGGAAGGAGCGGACGCCGGTGAGGAGCGCACGGCGCGCGGGGCCGGTGGGCATCGCCTCCGGCACGGCCAGCGAGAAGCTGAGCGAGTCGTTCGCGAGCGCGTCGAGGTTCGGGGTCTTGGCGAGGCTGTTCGGGTTGTAGTGCCCGATGAAGTCCGCGCGCGTGGAGTCCGTGACGATCAGGAGCGCGTTGGGCGCATCCTTGTCGCGGGGCGTCTTCGGGTCGAAGTAGTCGTCGCCGCAGGCGCTCAGACCGAGCGCGGCCGCGCCCGCACCACCCGCCTCGAGCAGGCGACGACGAGTGAAGCCTGTCCGCGAGCCCGTGGCCACGGAGCGGCAGGCTAGCTGAGGAGGTCCCTCGGCCCGCTTGACATCTACGATTGGCCCCGTGGGAGTGACTCAGTACTACCTCGCCCAGAGCCTGGACGGCTACATCGCCGAGACCGACGGCGGGATCGACTGGCTCACCGGCTACGAGGGGGAGAAGGGCGCCGAGGGCCCGATGTCCTCGGACGACGGATACGACAAGTTCATCGCGGACGTGGGCGCGCTGGCGATGGGTTCGGCCACCTATGACTTCCTCCTGGGCCTGGACACCTGGCCCTACGAGGGCCTGCCCACCTGGGTGTTCACGTCGCGCGACCTACCCGTTCCCGACGGAGCCGACGTGCGCTTCGCGAACGGCCCGGTGCGGCCCGTCCACGAGGAGATGGTTGCGGCGGCCGGCGACCAGAACGTGTGGATGATCGGCGGCGGCGACCTGGCGCAGCAGTTCGCGGACGAGGACCTGCTCGACGAGCTGATCGTGACGGTCGTGCCCGTGGTGCTCGGCACCGGCCTGCCGACCTTCGCCGGCCGGCTCGCTCAGAACCTGCGGCTGACGGGCACGCACCCATTCCCGAACGGGATGGTCGAGCTGCGTTACGAGTTCCTGCGCGGCTCGTAGCGGCGCGCCGGGCCCGGCGTCTACCGGGCTGGGTGGGGAGCTGTGTTCTGTTGCCCGAGGTTGCGAGTGAGGTGCAAGTTAGTCGCGCTTAGCGCGACTAACTGACAGGTCACTCCGGCCCCTCGAGCCCCCGGCCGTCAGTGCACCGACTCCCTACCCCGCGCTCGTCACCTCGGCCGGCACCGAGATCTCGCGCTTCAGGATCTTGCCGGTCGGGCCCTTGGGCAGCTCGTCCAGGAACCAGACCTTGCGCGGGTACTTGTAGGCGGCCACCTGCTCCTTCACGTAGGCCTTGAGCTCCTCGGCGTCGGCCTGGCTTCCCTGGCAGAGCACCACCGCGGCGCCCACTTCCTCGCCCAGCGCGTCGTCCGGAACGCCCACCACGGCAGCCTCCTGCACGGCCGGGTGCTCGTACAGCACCTCCTCGACCTCGCGCGGGTAGACGTTGTAGCCGCCGCGGATGATCAGCTCCTTCTTGCGGTCCACGATGAAGAAGTAGCCGTCCTCGTCAACCTTGCCCATGTCGCCCGAGTGGAACCAGCCGTCCTCGGAGATCGCCTCTGTGGTGGCCTCCGGCCGGTCCCAGTAGCCCTTCATGATGTTGTGGCCGCGGATCACGATCTCGCCGATCTCGCCCTGTGGCACGTCGTTGCGATCGTCGTCCACCAGCTTCATCTCCACCCCTTCGATCGGGGTGCCGATCGAGCCCGGCTTGCGCTCCTTGTCGGGGTGGTTGAAGGAGGCCACCGGCGAGGTCTCGGACAGGCCGTAGCCCTCGAGGATGATGCAGCCGAACTTCTCCTCGAACGCGCGCATCAGCTCGGCGGGCATGGCCGCCCCGCCCGACATGCACAGCCGCAGGGTGGAGCAGTCCGCGTCGTCCGACGTCTCGCAGTGGAGCATCGCGTTGTACATCGTCGGCACGCCCTGGAAGAGCGTGACCCCGTCGCGAGCGATGATCTCCAGCGCCTTCGCCGGATCGAAGCGCGGCAGCATCGTGACGGTGCTGCCGTTGGCCACGCTGGCGTTCATCGTGCACGTCTGCCCGAACGAGTGGAAGAGCGGCAGGGCGCCCAGGAGCACGTCGTCGAGGGAGAGCGTGGCCAGCGTGCCGGACACGGTGCCGCAGTTGCGGCGCAGGTTCCCGTGGGTCAGCTCCGCGCCCTTCGGCTTGCCCGTGGTGCCGGAGGTGTAGAGGATCACGGCGGTGTCGTCCGCGGCGCGCTCCTCCACGCGAGGATCGGGCTCGTTCGCCGCCAGCAGCTGCTCGAACTCTCCCGGCTTGACGAGCAGGCACTCGGCTCCGGCCTCCGCGGCGCCGGGCTCGGCGGCCTCGGCGAAGTCGTGCCAGGCGAACACCAGCTTCGCGCCCGGATCCTCGAGGTAGAAGCGCACCTCGCGCTCCTTCAGGAGCACGTTCATCGGCACCACGACGCAACCCGCGCGCAGGATCCCGAAGTAGACGACCGGGAAGTACGGCACGTTCGGCAGCATCAGCCCCACGCGATCGCCGGGCTCGAGGCCCTTGGCCCGCAGCAGGCTCGCAACGCGCGCGCTCCCGTCGTCGAGCAGCGCGTAGGTGAGCTCCGCGTCGTCGAGCTTGAACGCAACACGGTCGCCGTGCTTCGCCGCGGTGTCGGTCAGGATCGTGGCCAGGCTGTCGCTCATTCGCTCTCCCCCTCGGTGGCTGCGCGCAGCGTACCCGCCCCGGGGACATCGTGCGAGGGGAGGCCCCGTGTTTACGGCACTGCGAGCGGGATCGCGCCAAATACGCTGGAAATGGGCCCAGAAGTACCAAGAACGGCCACAAGCGGCTTCCGGAACCTGCGCTTCCGCAAGCTTTTCGCGCCTAAGATCGTTCAAAGATCGTGGACCGCCCCAACGCCGCCCAAAGAGAGACCCCCCGCCCCCGGCACCTCGTGGGAAAGCGAACCCTCCGGCTGGTCAAGCCGTTCTTCCGGTACAGCCGGGTTCGCGACGCCTACGTGCTTCGTGGGATCGGCCGCTATCGCGGGCCGGTGCTGCGCCTCAAGCGCCCCGGACTGCGCCCGCGCCCCCCGCGCGTGGCTGACGTGAATGCCGCCGGCCCCGCGGTTCGCGGCCGTCCGCCCACGGCCTAGCCGCTCCGCGCCAAGTAGGCGTAACCGCGCAGGAGGCGCGCTACTCTGCGGCGAAGACGGACGCCGTGACCTCCAGCGCGCTAATCCTGCTGGCTCCGGTCGTGATCGCGATCGTGCTGGTGGCAGTCGCGATGTTCCTCCGCGACGGCCCGCCCACGGCCCAGGGAAAGGCCACCAGGACGACTCCGAGGCGCCGGCGCGAGGTTCCCGCTTGGGTGCTCACCGTGTTGCGGCCCTTCTTCGCGTACAACCCGCACCGGCGTGCCTACGTGCTGCGCGGGATCGGCACCCGTCGGGGGCCGGTGCTCAGGCGCCGACCCGACCCCGATGAGCCGCCGCGCACGGGTCGCTTCCAGAGGGGCGTCGAGCCGGGGCTCGAGGACGCGGTACCGGAGGGCCCGCCGCGCGCCCCGGTGGGCGCTCGCGGCGCGTCCAGGCCGCCCGCCGGCAAGCGCGGCAGCTAGCTCAGCGCAGGTTCGACAGCGACGTGCCCACGTCGCGCGCGACGTCGAACAGCGGGTCCGGCCAGACACCGAAGAAGAGGGTCACGGCGGCGAACAGCACCGCCACCAGGACCACCTCCGGCTGCGCGCGCGCGTCGGCCTCCGGCGACCAGCCGGTGACCGGCTTGACCCGCCGCCGCGGTAGGTCGGGCAGCTCGACCTCGTAGGCGCCCATCCACATCACGGCCACCACGCGCAGGTAATAGGCAAGCGAGATCACAGAGCCGATCACGATGGCCACGCCCAGCCAGGCGTAGTCCCCGGCCACCGTGGCGTCGATCAAATAGAACTTCCCGATGAAGCCCACCGTGGCCGGGAAGCCGGCCAGCGAGAGCATCGCGATCGTCATCGGCCAGGCCAGCCACGGCTGGGCGCGGCCGAGGTTCTCGAGCGACGCCAGGTCGTCGCCGTGCTCCGACACGCGCTCGCGCGCGATCACGACGGCGAACGCGGCGAGGTTCATCGCCAGGTAGGCGGCGAGGTAGAAGGCGGTGGCCCTGACGCCCAGCTCGCTGCCCACCACCACCCCGGCGAGCAGGTACCCCGCCTGGCCGACGCTCGACCAGGCCAGCATCCGCTTGAGCGAGCGCTGGGCGATCGCGCCGACGTTGCCCACCACGATGGTGATCGCGGCCAGCGCGGCCAGCGCCGGGGCCCACTGGAGCTGCGCGAGGGCGAGCGCGTGGTCGAACAGCCTGAGGAACACGGCGAACGCGGCAGCCTTGGTGGCCACGGCCATGAACGCGGTGACCGGCGTGGGGGCGCCCTGGTACACGTCGGGCGTCCACTGGTGGAACGGCGCCACGGACGCCTTGAAGGCCAGGCCGGTGACGGTCAGGGCGATGCCGGTGAGCAGGAGCGGGTCGGTGACCGACACGTCCGTGCCGATGGCGGCGTTGATGCCCGGGAAGTCCATGGCACCGGTGGCCCCGTACAGGAGGGCGAGGCCGTAGAGCAGCGTGGCCGAGCCCACCGAGCCCACCACCAGGTACTTGAGGCCGGCCTCGAGCGAGGTCTTCCGGCGCAGCTCGGTGGCGCACAGCACGTACAGTGGGATCGAGAGCAGCTCGAGGCCCACGAACAGGGTGATCAGGCTCTCCGCCTGGGTGAGCACCACCATGCCGGCGATCGACCCGAGCAGGAGCGCGAAGTACTCGCCCTGGCCCGCCTCGCGCACGGCGCGGGCGCGCAGCGAGAGCAGCACGGCGGCGATCCCGGCGATGTACACCAGCACCGAGATGCCGAGCGAGAGCGGGTCCACCGCCAGCGCCCCCTCGATGATCGGCTTGCTGTCGCCCGGCTCCCAGATCCACACGGACAGTCCGATGGCCGTGAGCAGCGTCGCGGCGGTGAGGAGGGGCACGATCGTCTCGCGCGCGAAGCGCGAGCGCAGCAGACCGACCATCAGCACGATCAGCGAGCCGCCCAGCACCGCCATCAGCGGGGAGAGCGCCTTGTAGTCGATTTCCGGGGCGGCCACGTCGGCGATGAAGGTCATCTGATCACCGAGATCTCCCGGTGGCGGGGCTCTATCCCCGCCACCGCCTGGGCATCGCGGATCTTCGACACCGTGGCGTCCTCGCTGCGGGAGGTCACGAAGTTCGGGTAGATGCCGAGCGCCACGATCACGGCCACCAGCGGCGCGATCGCCGCCAGGTCGAGGCGCGAGAGCTCACGCGACTCCACCACGGGCCCCTCGCGGTTGTGCATCGTCCGCTGGAACACGCGGATCATGTAGACGGCCGCGAGCACCACCCCGACGCTCGCCACGAGGCCGTAGACGAGGTTGTCCTCGAAGGCGCCGAACAGGATGAGGATCTCGCCCGCGAAGTTGGCGGACCCGGGCATGGCGAGCGTGGCGAAGGTGGTCATGAGGAAGAGCGCCGCCAGCACTGGCGCCCGCTTGGCCATGCCCCCGAGCTCCGACAGCGACTCGCTCCCGCCGGCACGCGCCGCGATCGCCCCGATCACGAGGAAGAGCGGGATCACCACGAGGCCGTGGTTGAGCATCTGGAGCACGGCGCCCTGGGCGCCCTTGTCGTCCAGCGAGAAGATCCCGAGCACGATGAAGCCGAGCTGCGCGATCGACGAGTAGGCCACCACCAGCCGCGTGTTGTCCTGCGAGAACGCGAGCACGGACCCGTAGAGGATCGAGAACACCGCGAGCACCAGCATGAGGTCCTGGAAGTGCTCGGCCGCGTCGGGCATCGTCGGCAGCACGATCCGCAGGAACCCGTACACGCCGACCTTGGACAGCACGCCGGAGAGCAGCGCGAGCACCACGATCGGCGTGGAGCGATAGGTCTCGGGCACCCAGCCGTGCAGCGGGAACAGCGGCGCCTTGACGAGGAAGGCGAGCGCGAAGAGCAGGAAGATCCACTGCTGCGTGCCCTCGCCCACGCCGCGCTCCTGGATGACCGCGAGCGAGAAGGAGACCGACTCTCCGGACGGGGTGGCCAGCACGCCCAGCGCGATCGCCCCGGCCAGCATCAGCAGCGAGCCGGCGAGCGTGTAGATCACGAACTTGGTGGTGGCGCGCACGCGGTCGCCGGTGCCCCAGCCGCCGATCAGGAAGTAGAACGGCACCAGCATCAGGTCGAAGAACACGATGAAGAGCGCCAGGTCCTGCGCCAAGAACGCGCCGAGCACCGCGGTCTCCGCCAGCGCGAGATGGAAGAAGAAGAGTCGCGGCCGGTCCTGGTCGCCGAAGCAGGCCACGAGCGTGCACGGCACCCAGGCCACGGCGGTGAGGGCCAGCATGAAGAGGTTGAGCCCGTCCACGCCGAGCTGGTAGCGAATGCCCGAGCTCCGGGATCCACCTGTCGTTGGTCACGTACTGGAGCCCGCCACCGGCCTCGAAGTCGACCAGCAGCGCGACCACGTACGCGAGCACGGCCACGCTGCCGGCCAGCACCACCCAGCGCCCGGTCCGGCCGGGCAGGAACGCTCCGAGCAGCCCGGTGACCAGCGGGAGGAAGAGGACGATGGAGAGGTGGATGGTCACGTGCTCGAGATCAGGAAGTAGAGGGCGAGGCCGCCGAGGCCGGCGAGGAGCATGAGCGCGTAGGCGCGCACGTAGCCGGTCTGCGCCGAGCGGGCCAGCGACGTCCCGGCGCGGACGATGCCCGTGGCGCCGCCGACGATCGTGTCCTGCACGAACTCGGTCTCGATCACGCGCCGGCCGAAGTCACCGGCCGCCGCGGATCGGGCGCACGAACAGCCGGTCGAGGAGCTCGTCGAAGTACCACTTGTTGACGAAGAAGCGGTGGATCCCCGCGAAGCGCTCGCGCATCTGGGTGGAAAGGCCCGGCCGGCGCACGTACACGTGGTAGGCGGCGGCGATGCCGGCGATGCTTATGAGCGCGCCCCCGAACAGCCCGATCCACTCCGCGCTGTCGCTGGGCACCTGGTCGTGGAAGCGCGAATCCGCGAAGGTCGGCTCGAGGAAGTGCTCGATCACGTCGTCCACGCCCGGGATCTGGAGCGCGCCGGCCACGATCGCGAGCACGGCCAGCGGGCCCATCGCGGCGCGCATCGGCGCCGAGCGTTCGGCCACGTGGTGCTCGGGGCCCGGGAAGCCCACGTCGGTGTCCTCCTTCTCACCGGTCATGGGGTTCTCCGGATCGTGGTGCGCCAGCCCGCCGGCCTCCATCTCGAGCGCCTCTGGCACCGGCTCGCCGTAGAAGACCCGGAACACAAGGCGGAAGGCGTAGAACGCGGTGAGTCCGGCGGCCAGATAGCCGAAGGCGCCCAGGACGATGTAGAGGCCGCCGCGATCGAGCGTGAAGGCGAGGATCTCGTCCTTCGAGAAGAAGCCCGACATGATCGGGAAGCCGGCCAGCGCCAGGGCCCCGATCAGGAAGGCCGCGTACGTGAACGGCATCGCCTTGCGGAAGCCGCCCATCCTGTCCAGGTCCTGGCTGCCGGCCATGGCGGCGATCACCGAGCCGGCGCACATGAAGAGCAGCGCCTTGAAGAACGCGTGCGTCATCAGGTGGAACATCCCGGCGCCGTAGGCGGCCGCTGACACGGCCAGCACCATGTAGCCGATCTGCGAGATCGTGGAATACGCGATCACGCGTTTGAGGTCGGTCACCGTGACCGCCACCGTGGCCGCGAACACCAGCGTGGCCGTGCCGATGATGGCGCTCACGTCCGCCGCCGTGGGCGCGAGCTCGAAGAGCGGGTGGGTGCGCGCGATCAGGTAGACGCCGGCGGTCACCATGGTCGCGGCGTGGATCAGGGCCGAGACGGGAGTCGGGCCCTCCATGGCGTCCGGTAGCCAGGTGTGGAGCGGAAGCTGTGCGGACTTGGCGAACGCGCCCACCATGATCAGGAGGCAGGCGGCCACGAGCGTCCCGTCGTTCTGCGTGAACGTGTCGCCCGCCTCCTCGAAGATCGTGAGGTAGTCGAGCGAGCCCGTCTTGTCGAACAGCAGGAAGGCGGCCACCACGAGGGCCACGTCGCCGAGCACGTTGATCACGAACGCCTTGATGCCTGCGGCCGTGGCGGTGTCGCGCCGGTACCAGAACGAGATCAGCAGGTAGGAGGCGGCGCCCACGAACGCCCACCCGACGATCAGCAGGAAGAAGTTGGCCGCCAGGACCAACAGCAGCATCGAGAAGACGAAGTAGTTGAGGTAGGCGAAGAAGCGCGCGTAGCCGCGGTCGCCCGACATGTAGGCCACCGAGTAGATGTGGATGAGGAACGACACGCCGCTGACCACGAGGCACATGAACACCGCCAGCGGGTCCACGAGGATGGCCACGTCGACGTGGAAGTTCCCGGTGGCCGCGTAGGTGTAGGCGGTGTCCACCAGCTGGCGGCTCTCCTCGGGCTGGTCCTGAAGGTCGAACAGCGCACCGACCGTGGAGAGGAACGAGAGGCCGATGGCGCCGCTGGCGATCCAGCCGGGCGTTCGGCCGGGCAGCACACGCCAGCCGAGCGAGATCACGAGCAGCCCCGCCACCGGGAACGCCAGGATCAGCCAGCCGTAGGTGGTGGCGCTCATCCGCGGAGCTCGCTCATCTCATCGACGTCGATGGGGAGCCGCCGGCGGTACATCGCGACGATGATTCCCAGGCCGATCACGACCTCGCAGGCGGCGATCACCATCACGATCAGCGCGAACACCTGGCCGGCCTCGCCGCCGTGCATCCGCGAGAAGGAGACGAGAGCGAGGTTGCCGGCGTTCAGCATCAGCTCGAGGCAGAGCAGGATCACGAGCGGGTTGCGGCGTGTGAGCACGCCGGTCGCGCCGATGCAGAAGATGAACGCGGACAGGACGACGAACCAGGTGATGTCCATCTAGGCGACCACCTCGGCATCCACGGTGCTGTCCGGCTCGTTGTCCTCGAGCCCGCGCCGGCGCCCGGCGAGCACCACCGCCCCCACGGCCGCCACCAGAAGGAGGTAGGAGGCGGCCTCGAAGGGCACGAGGAACTTCCGCAGCAGGAGCGATCCGATCTGGCCCGGTGAGCCGAAGCCTGCGCCGATGTCCGCCCCCTGAGTGTCCACGGCCTCGAGGCCGGTGCCGAGGAACGCGATGCAGAGCTCGATCGCGATCGCGGCCGCGAAGAGCGGCCCGAACACCGAGAGCCCTCCGCCCTCGGGGCGCAGCGGCTCGTCGGAGCCGCCGATGTAGGCCACCACGAACACGTACAGCACCATCACCGCGCCGGCGTAGACCACCACCTGCCCGGCCGCGAGGAACTCGGCGTGGAGAAGGAGGAAGAGCATCGCCAGCGCCACCAGATGCGCCACCAGCGCGAGCACGCTGTAGAAGGGGTTGCGCAGGATCACCACGCCCAGCGCACCTCCGAGCGCGCCGATCGCGGCGACGAAGAACAGCACCTGCTCGAACCACATGGCTGGGCCTACTCGCCCTCGCGCCGCAGAGGCGTGGCCTCGGGAGGATCGGCGAGCAGCATCTCCTTGGTGAAGATCAGGTCGCTGCGGCTGTAGTCGGCCAGCTCGTAGTCGTTGCCCATCGTGATCGCGTCGAACGGGCAGGCCACCTCGCAGTAGCCGCAGAAGATGCAGCGCGCCATGTTGATCTCGTAGACCTCGGCGTAACGCTCGCCGGCCGACACCTGGTGCTCCGGCGTGTTCTCGGCGGCCACCACGCGGATGCACTTGGCCGGGCAGGCCGCGGCGCAGAGCGAGCAGCCCACGCACTTCTCGAGCTCGGTGTCCTCGAAGCGATGAAGCTTGTGGCGCCCGCGGAAGCGCGGGTACACCGGCGTCTTCTCCTCTGGGTACTCGACCGTGACGGGCCCCTCCACGAGGCGGCCGAAGGTGGTTCGCAGGCCGCGCAGGGTCTCGCCGAATACGCGGTAGATCGAGCCGACCCCGCCGGGCTCGGGACCGCGGTCAACCTGCATCACGTCCTTGTCGGGATCCCAGGGGGTCATCAGGTGGCTACCAGCACGACTGCCGTGGCGAGCACGTTGAGGGTGGCGAGCGGGAGCAGCACCTTCCAGCCGAAGGACATCAGCTGGTCGTAGCGCAGACGCGGCAGCGACGCTCGGATCCAGATGAAGAAGATCACGCCGGCCATGAGCTTGAGCATCATCCAGAGCGGCGCGAGCGCGACCGGTCCCGGACCGTGCCAGCCGCCGAGGAAGCAGGCGGCGGCGATCCCCGAGATCACGATCACCTCGATGTACTCGGCCATGAAGAAGGAGCCGAAGCGCATGCCGCCGTACTCGGTGTTGTATCCGCCCACGATCTCGGCGTCGCCCTCGGGCAGGTCGAACGGCGCGCGAGCGGTCTCGGCGAACCCGGCCACCATGAAGATGCAGAAGCCTACGAACTGCGGCACGACGTACCACATGCCGTCCTGTGCCTCGACGATGTCCACGAGCGACAGCGACCCCGCGGTCATCGCCACGCCGAGCAGCGAGAGCCCGAGCGCCACCTCATACGAGATCAGCTGCGCGGCGGCTCGCATCGCCCCGAGGAACGAGTACTTGGAGCCGGAGGCCCAGCCGCCCAGCACCAGCCCGTAGAAGCCGAGCGAGCCGAAGGCGAAGAAGTAGAGGAGGCCGATCGATACGTCGATGCCGTACAGGCCGAACTCCCCGCCCCAGGCGTTGAAGGGGCCGAACGGGATGATCGCGAGCGTGGCCACGGCGGTGACGATCGAGATCACCGGGGCGATGGCCATCATCCAAGGCACCGCCGTGTCGGGTGACGAGGACTCCTTCGAGAGGAGCTTGAACACGTCGGCCAGCGGCTGCATGAGGCCCTTGGGACCGACCCGGTTGGGCCCGATCCTGGACTGGAAGCGGCCGAGCAGCTTGCGCTCCAGCAGCAGGATGAGGGGCACGATCTGGAGGATGAAGGCGAAGATCAAGATCGCCTTCACGATCATCACGACGGTGCTCTCCATCAGGAGGCCGCCCCTGCGGAAACAGCGGGCTGGCGCGCGGAAGAGACTTCGACGGGTCCCTCGGGCAGCACGCCGGGCGGGGTGAGGAAGACGCTGCCGGCCGGTATCCCGGTGCGCACGCGCGCGGTGGCCCGCGCGCGCTCGCCGGCCACGGTCAGCTCGACCTCGTCGCCGGACTCGATGCCCAGGCCGCCGGCGTCCTCGGGCGCCAGCTCCACGTGCGGGGTGGGGGCCAGGAAGCTGAGCGACTGCGAGTGCTCGACCTCGCGTCCGGCCCAGAGCGTCGGCGCGTTGGTGAGCGTGAGCTCCTCGGTGGCCGGCGGCGGCACCTCGAGCGGGGTCGCGGGAAGGTCGCCGGCGGCCAGCGAGCCGGCCGCCTCGCGGTCCTGCCAGCGCACCCCGCGGCCACCGATCTCGTCGAGGGTCAGCCCCCCGTAGAACGGCACGGCCGCGGTCACCTCGGCGGTCACCTGCGGCAGGGACAGCGGCGCCGTGCCGGCACCGAGCCGCTCGCAGAGCTCGCCCAGCACGCTCCAGCCGGGGCGCACCTCGCCGGCGCGGCCGAGCGCCTGGCGCACGCGCTGCAGGCGCCCGTCCGGGTGCGTGATGGTGCCCTCCTTCTCGGCGTAGATCTCGGCGGGGAACACCACGTTCGCGTGCGCCTCGAGCGCATCGCTGCGGAAACGCGCGAACGCGATCAGAGTCTCGGCGTTCTCGAGCACCGACTCGGGTGCCTGGTCCGCGTCCACGAGCAGGAGCGCCCCGGCCCCCTCGATCTCGCCCGGTGCGGGAGCGTCGGCCAGGCCGGGGGCGATTCCCGGCAGGCAGCCCACCTCGCGCAGGCCGCGCCCGTTGGTGGACTCGGGGATCCCGATCAGTCCCGACTCGGCCTTGGCGGGCACGTCCAGCGCGGCCGCCACCGCGAGCAGAGCGTCCGCGGCGTGCTGGCCGCGCTCGCTCGCACATAGGCGCTCGCCCCAGAGCACCACCACGTCGCCGGCGCCGCGCAGCACGTCGGCGGCCGCGCGCACGGCGTCGGCGGCGGAGGGCGCCCCGCCGTTCGTGCTCGTGGCGCCCGGCCGGAAGCCGGCCACCGCGCGCGCCCGGCCGGCCAGGTCACCCGGCTCGCCGGCGGCACGCGGGGATCCCAGCGCGGCGGCCAGCGCCGCGAGGGCCGCCTCCTCGGCACCGGGAGCGTGGCGCACCGCGGCCGCGGCGTTCACGTCGAGGGTCGAGGGGCGCGCCGACAGGGTCACGAGCCGGGCGCCGTTGCGGCGAACCGCCTTGCGCACACGCAGATCGAGGATCGGCGCCTCGTCCACGAGCTCGGTGCCCACCACCAGGATCGCGTCGGCGTGGTCGATGTCGGACACCCGCGCAGCCAGGTCGGGACGCGCGAGCGTGCGCGCCTGCGCCGCGTCTGGCAGCCAGCCGTCGCGTGACTCCACCCAGCCCGAGCCGAGCCCGTCGCGCACGAGCCGCTGGACGAGGAAGCCCTCCTCGTTGGTGGTCTGCCCGCTCACGAAGGCGGCTGTGCCGGCCCCGGCCTTCTTGAGTGCCGCGGCGGCCTCCGAGAGTGCGCGCTCCCAAGAGACCTCGCGCAGGTACCCGCCGTCGCGGACCATCGGCGCGGTGATGCGCTCCTCGGAGCTGAAGGACTGGTAGCCGAAGCGCCCCTTGTCGCAGAGCCAGCCGTCGTCCACCTCCGCGTTGTCGCGGGCGAGCACGCGCACGACCTTGGCGTCGTCGCGGATGGTGAGCTTCACGTTGCACTGGGAGGGGCAGAGGGCGCAGACGCTGCCGGAGTCCTCGATGTCCCAGGGCCGCGCCCGGAACCGGTACGAGGTCGACGTGAGCGCGCCCACCGGGCAGAGCTCGATGATGTTGCCGCTGAAGGGGCCGACGTAGGGGCGACCGTCGTGGGTGCCGACGAAGGTGTGGTCGCCGCGCTCGAGGAACACGAGCTGGCTGTCCTCCGCGACCTCCTGCGAGAAGCGCACGCAGCGGTAGCAGAGGATGCAGCGCTCGCGGTCGATCGCCACGAGCGGCGACAGCTCGAGCGGCTTCTTGAAGTGGCGCTTGGGCTCGATGAAGCGCGAGCGCCCGGAGCCCCAGCCGAAGGAGATGTCCTGAAGCGGGCACTCGCCGCCCTTGTCGCATACCGGGCAGTCGAGCGGATGGTTGACGAGGAGGAACTCCACCACCGCGTTCTGGGCGTGGCGCACGCGGTCCGAGGTGGTGACCACGACCATCCCGTCGCGCACGGGCGTGGAGCACGAGGTCTGGAGCTTCGGGATGCCCTCGATCTCGACGAGGCACATGCGGCAGGCGCCGACCGGCTGGCCCAGCTTCGGCTCGTAACAGAAGTAGGGGATCTCGACGTCGCCGTGCTTGGCGGCGTCCACCAGCATCGCGCCCTCGGGAGCCTGAACCTCCCGGCCGTCGATCTCGAACGTGACGAGCTTGACCTCGGGCCTGGCCATCAGGCCACCACCGCCTGGCGGTGCCTGGCCTGCTCCATGTGCTGCTCGAACTCCTCGCGGAAGTACTTGAGCATCGAGGCGATCGGCATCGCCATCGAGTCGCCGAGCACGCACAGGCAGTTGCCCATGATGTTCTCCTGGACCTGGCCCATGATCTCGAGGTCCATGGGCGTGCCGTCGCCGGAGTCCACCCGCTCGAGCATCTTCACCGTCCAGTTGGTGCCCTCGCGGCAGGGCACGCACTTGCCGCACGACTCGTGGCGGTAGAAGCCGGCCAGCCGCAGCGCGAGCGGCACGAGTGGCTGTGAGTCGTCCACCACGATCACCGCGCCGGAGCCGAGCATCGAGCCGGCCTGCGCCATCGACTCGAACGTGTAGGGCAGGTCGAGGTGCTCCTCGAGCAGCACCGGCGCCGACGAGCCGCCGGGGAACCAGCACTTGACCTTTCGGCCCTCCGGGGGTCCGCCCGCCAGGCCGTAGACGATCTCCCGGGCGGTGATCCCGAGCTCGATCTCGTAGTTGCCCGGGCGCTGCACGCTGCCGGACACGGACACGATCTTGGTGCCGGTGGAGTTGCCCTCGCCGATCGAGCGGTACCACTCGGCCCCGCGCGCGATCACGATCGGGGCGTTGCAGAGGGTCTCCACGTTGTTGATCAGCGTGGGGCCCTGGTAGAGGCCCTGGTTGGCGGGGAACGGCGGCTTTAGGCGCGGGTTGCCGCGCTTGCCCTCGAGCGCGTCCAGCAGCGCTGTCTCCTCGCCGCAGATGTAGGCGCCCTTGCCGCGGTGCACCGTCAGGTCGAAGGTGTGCTCGGTGCCGAGGATGCGCTCGCCGAGGTAGCCGCGCTCGTATGCCTCGGCGATCGCGGCGTCGAGGATGTCCGCCTGGAGGCTGTACTCGCCGCGGATGAAGATGAAGCCCTTGTTGGCTCCGGCGGCGATCGCGCCGATCACGCAGCCCTCCACCAGCATGTGCGGGTTCTTCTGCATCAGCAGGCGGTCCTTGAAGGTGCCCGGCTCGGACTCGTCCGCGTTGCAGCAGAGGTACTTGTCCATGGAGCCCTTGGGGATGAAGCTGGCCTTCTTGCCCATGGAGAAGCCCGCGCCGCCGCGGCCACGCAGGCCCGACTCCTCCAGCTCGTGGAGCACGGCCTCGGGCGTCATCTCGAGGAGCGCCTTGCGCAGCGGGCCGTAGCCGCCGAGGCGCTCGTACACCTCGATGCGGTTGAGACCCGGCTCGTCGATGTGCTCGAGGAGCACGCGCATCTCGGTCATTCGGCGTCCCCCAGCCCGCGGCCCGGGAACGGGTCACGGCCCTCCTTGACGGCCGTGACCAGCTCGGCGGCGTCGGTGGTGGCGAGCGGGCCCACGTAGCGGCCGTCGATCGAGGCCATCGGGGCGAGGTCGCATGCGCCGAGGCACTCGAACTCGCGCACCTCCACGTCCTCGAGGCCCTGCTCGCGCGCCTCGGACGCGATCGCGTCGTACACCGCCTTGGCGTTGCTCAGGTGGCACGCCACGCTCGTGCAGACGTACACGTAGCGGCTGCCGCTCGGCGTGGTGCGCAGCATGTCGTAGAACGTGGCCAGCGCCGACAGGTACGCGGGCGTGACCTGCATCACCGCGGCCACCTGCCGCAGCGCCTCGGGGGAGCACCAGCCGTGGACCTTCTGGGCGGCGCCGAGCGCCGGCAGCGCGGCCGAGTGGCGCTCCGGGTAGCGCGCCATGTGGCCCTCGATCTCTGCGCGCAGCTCGGCCGGCACGTCCACGTCGGCCGGGTCCGGCACGGTGGCCGGCGGCTCGTCCAGGCGAGCGGGCTCGTCCCAGCCGGGCGGCAGCGGCGCGGAGCGGATCACGGCCTCGTCACTCACCGGTCCACCCCGCCGAGGATCGGGTCGAGCATCGCCACCGCCGCGATCATGTCCGCCAGCAGCGAGTCCTTGACCATCACCGGGAGGGCCTGGAGGTTCACAAAGCTCGGGTCGCGCATGTGCACGCGCGCGGGCTTGGCCGAGCCGTCGGCCACCACGAAGCAGCCGAGCTCGCCGCGCGGCGACTCGATCGCGCTGTACACCTCGCCGGGCGGTACGCGGAAGCCCTCGGTCACGAGCTTGAAGTGGTGGATCAGCGCCTCCATCGACGTGGCCAGCTCGTGCCGCGGCGGCAGCGCCACCTTGCGATCGGTCGTGATGTACGGGCCCTCGGGCAGGCCGTCGATCGCCTGGTGCAGGATCTTGAGCGACTCGCGCATCTCGGTGAGCCGGACCTTGTAGCGGTCGAAGTTGTCGCCCACCGAGCCCACCGGCACCTTGAAGTCGAACTTCTCGTAAGAGGAGTAGGGCATGGTCTTGCGCAGGTCCCAGGGTTGCCCGGCGGCGCGCAGCAGCGGTCCCGTCACGCCGAGCTCGAGCAGCGTCTCGGTGTCCACGATGCCGGTGCCCTTC
Organism: uncultured Thermoleophilaceae bacterium; assembly: GCA_963811055.1. Classification (GTDB taxonomy): domain Bacteria; phylum Actinomycetota; class Thermoleophilia; order Solirubrobacterales; family Thermoleophilaceae; genus JACVRW01. The sequence goes on along the minus strand of CAWEPQ010000001.1, from coordinate 332,967 downwards.
ATGCGCCGCAGCCAGATCTCGTTGCGGTCGAGCAGCGACTCGTACTGGTCGATCCGGCTCGGCATCATCTCGAGGAACTCGCGGAGCTTCACCTCGAAGCCGGGCGGGATGTCCTCGGCCACGCCGCCCACCTGGAAGTAGCGCGTGTGCAGCCGCTGGCCGCCCGACATCTCGAACAGGTCGAGGATGTAGTCGCGCTCCCTGAGGCCCCACCAGAGCATCGTGATCGCGCCGATGTCGAGCGCGGCCGTGGCTATCCAGAAGAGGTGGCTGGCGATCCGGTTGAGCTCCAGATGGATCACGCGCAGCCACTGCCCGCGGTCCGGCACCTCCACCTCGGCCAGCCGCTCCACGCTCATGCAGAAGGCCATCGCGTTGTAGTAGTAGGCCAGGTAGTCCATCCGCTCGACGAACGTGATGGCCTTCCAGTACTGCTGGTCCTCGCAGCTCTTCTCGATGCCCGTGTGCACGTAGCCGATGATCGGCTTGACGTCGCGCACAACCTCGCCCTGGAGCGTGGTGAGCAGACGGAGGACACCGTGCGTGGCGGGGTGGTGCGGGCCGATGTTGAGGGTCAGCAGCTCGTCGTGGAACTCGCCGCTGGGCCCGCCCTCGACCGACGCCTCGGTGCCGTAGAGCGGCTCCATCGTGACCGACTGCTCGCGCTGCCGGTAGGGGACGTCTGTTCCGCCTGCGTCAGTCATACCAGCGCGGGAACTGGTCCTCGTTGAAGGTGAAGATCACCGGCTCGCCGCCCATGGGGAAGTCGCGGCGCTGCGGGTGCCCCTCGTAGTCCTCGGGCATCAGGATGCGGCGCGGGTCCGGGTGCCCGTCGAAGTTCACCCCGAACATGTCGTAGACCTCGCGCTCCTGGAAGTCCGCCGTGGGGAAGAGGTCCACCACGGTCGGCAGGCGCGGGTCGTCCACGCCCACCCGCGTGCGCACGTTCAGCCGGTCGCTGCGTTCCATGGACAGCAGCTGGTAATGCACGCCCAGGCGCGGCTCCTCGGGCAGGTAGTCGCAGCCGTGGAGGCTCATCAGGCGCTTCCATGGCTCCGGGTCGTCGTCGCGGAGGTAGGCGAGCACGTCGCGCACGCGCGCGGGCGCGACCTCCAGTGTGGCCTGCTCGCGCTGGAAGATGGTGCCGCTCACGGCATCCTCCGCCACGGCTTCCCTCACCCGCTGGGCGATCAGCTCCAGGCCGGTGGCGTCAGGCAAGTTCCCCGGTCCCCTCCGCCTTGTAGCGCGCCCGCCATCCGAGTCCCGGGTCGCCGCTGATCTTGTCCTGGAGCTTCATGATCCCGTAGATCAGCGCCTCCGGACGCGGCGGGCAGCCGGGCACGTACACGTCGACGGGCAGGAACTTGTCCACGCCGGCCACGAGCGCGTAGTTGTTGAACATGCCGGCGCTGGAGGCGCAGGCGCCCATGGAGATCACCCACTTGGGCTCGAGCATCTGGTCGTACAGCCGGCGGATGACCGGCGCCATCTTGATCGACACGCGGCCGGAGATGATCAGCAGGTCGGCCTGGCGCGGCGTGAACCGGATCACCTCGGCGCCGAAGCGCGACAGGTCGTTGCGCGGTGAGCCGATCGTGGTGATCATCTCGATCGCGCAGCAGGCGAGCCCGAAGCCCAGCGGGAAGAGGGCGTTCTTGCGAGCCCAGTTCTGGGCGTCCTCGAGGCGGCTGAGCAGCACGCGCTCCTCCACGTACTTCTCGAGGTCGTCGCCCTCGATGTCGCCGCGCAGCAGCTGCCGCGCCCGCAGGCCCTGCACACGCATGTTCTCGGACGGCTTCGAGCGGATCACTTCCATTCGAGCGCTCCCCTCCTCCACACGAACACGAGCGCCACGAGCAGCAGCGCCACGAACACGCCCGTCTCCCCGAGCGCGAACCAGCCGAAGGCCTCCAGCTGGAGCGCCACCGGGTAGAGGAACACGACCTCGATGTCGAACAGGATGAAGAGCATCGCGATCAGGTAGAAGCTGATCCCGAAGCGGAAGCTCTTCTTGACCTCGGAGGGAAGTCCGCTCTCGTAGGGCTCGGTCTTGACCGCTCGGGTCCGCTTTGGACCGAGGACGTCGTTTGCCAGTGTGAAGGCCGTGCCGATGCCGATTCCCAAGAGCAAAAACACCAGCGCTGGCAGGTAACTCTTGAGCACGACACGCGGATGTATAACGCAGGCTTGTGCGGAGGTGCCACATAGTGCGTAAGCACACCCGGATGGGTCAGCGAGAGGTCACCCTCTGACCGGCTTCCACATGGCTCTCGGCATCGGCGTTCTGGTGTCCAACCTGGTGGCCGCGGCATGGGGTGTCGTGGGCTGGCTGCGCAAGGACGCGGCCGCCTCGATCGTCTTCTGGCCGCTGCTCCGGGTGGCGCAGTCGCTGGTGGTCGTGCAGGTGCTCGTGGGGCTGTTGCTACTGGCCCGTGGCGCCTCGGCGCCCGACGGGCTGCACGTGGCCTACGGCGTGGCTCCGCTCATAGTCACCCTGGTGAGCGAGGCGATGCGCGCCGGCATCGCGCAGCGAGAGCTGGAGGGGGTGGAGGACGTGGACGCGCTCGACCGCGCCGAGCAGGTGTCGCTTGCCCGCAGGGTGGCGCTGGGCGAGATGGGCGTGATGACCGTCGGCGTGCTGCTGATCCTCACGCTGGCACTGCGGGCGTTCCAGACCGGCGGCTGAGCCGCCGGCACGGGGGTTCGTCGTGTTCTGGCTGTCCACCATCCAGAAAACGAACGACCCCCTGGTGGGCGGGGGGCTTGGGGACTTTTCGATGTATGCCAAAGGAAAGTCCCCACACCCCCGGCGTGGGGGCCGCGTTGCGAAGCATCGCCTTCTCACCCGCCGCAGTTTGCGCCTGCCCCGGCGCGGCGGAGTCCCCGGCGCGAGCTTGGTGGAAGCAGCCGGCTCGGCCGGCTGCGCACCGATGCTCTAGTGCTCGTGCGAGTGGTCGTCCTCGACGCCCGCCTCGTGAACGTGCGGGTGCGAGTGGGTCACTTCGCCGTGGCTGTGCTCGTGCTCATGCTCGGTGTGATCGTGGTCGTGACTCGTGTGCGGATGCGAGTGGGACTCGTCACCGTGGTTGTGCTCGTGCGTGTGGGACTGGTCGTGCTCGTGCTCTTCCATGTCCGGCAGGGTAGCTCTAAGCGCACCGATGTTCTTGGCGGAAGCAGCCGGCTTGGCCGGCTGCGCACCGATGTCTTACGCGATCCCGGAGTACCAGAGGCCGAACATCAGGCCGAACGCCCCAAGGCCTGGGATCAGCACCGACCGGTACACCGGCTCGATGATCGGCCGGGTGAGGATCCAGGCGAACGCCGCCGTGCAGGCCGCCATCGACGCGATCGACATCGGAGCGAAGACGCCGAGCGCGAGGGCCGCCTCCACCTTCGTGGGCAGCGCGGCGATCAGCAGCAGCACCACGGCACCGGTGCCGGCCAGCCCGTGGAGCATGCCGATCGACAGCGCCTGCGCGGGGCTGCGTACCGTCACGTGGCGGTGGTGGCCGCCGCGGCGCAGGTGGCGGCGCATCCCGTGCGAGTCGTCGTGGGCGTGCGCGGTGGCCCTGTAGTCGCCTCTGACCCATTTGAGGATCACCCGCGCGGCGAGAACGAGGATCACGATTCCCACCGCCTTCTCGGCCCCCGTCTCGAGCCAGGCCGGCAGCTCGGACTTGAGGAAGATCAGCGGCATCCCGATCACCACGAGCACGCTCGCGTGGCCGAGACCCCACCAGGCGCCCAGTCGCGCCGCCTTGCGCGTGTCGCCGTCCTCGGCGGCCACGAGCGACGTCACGGCCACGAGGTGGTCCGGATCGGAGGCGTGCCGGAGCCCGAGCCCGAACGCGATCACGAGTGCGACGAGCAGCGGAGCGCCATCCAGGAGTCCTGTGAGCCAGGCATCCAGCTCCTCGACCGGCTTGAACAGGAACTCGAAACTCATGGGATCTCCTCTCCGGAGTGCATTACTAACACCACTTGGGCGGCGCCCGCAGTGCCAGGCGGGCATCCGGATTGATCACAGCGGCGTAAACACCGATAGGTGACTGGGTACAACCATCTGGCGATGAGCAGCTTTCAGCCACAGGAGCATTTCCTGCGCGCGGATCTGCGGCTCCTGAAGGAGGCGCGGGAATTCGCCGAGCGCGTGGCGCTCGACTTCGGCCTGGCCAACGGAGCCTGCTACCAGGTCAAGCTGGCGATGAGCGAGGCCGTGACCAACGCCATCCAGCACGGCTCGTCCTCTCCGGACGACCCGATTCGCATCTGGGCGGCGGAGGAGGGCGGCGCGCTGGTGTTCGAGGTGCTGGACACCGGGCGCTTCCGGCCGAGCGTGGCCCGGCGCGGCGACCCGCTGCCGGACAGCGGCCGCGGCCTGGAGTTCCTGCGGCTGCTGATGGACGAGGTGGACGTGCGCCCAGGCTCCGACGGCACCCTCCTGCGCTTCGCCAAGCGGCGGTAGCAGGAGGTAAAACGCCCCGACGGCGGCCCTTCGCCGCCGAATCACGGACGGCCGCCTAGCGAATCCTTCGCAAGTGGTGGCCGTCGCCGGCCGTCGCCGGGGCAAGGTCGATTTCGCCGTTGTGGGGGCTAGTCCTTCACCTGAAGCTCACCGGTCATTCCGAGCTCGGCGTGGTCCCCGACGGTGCACAGCATCTCGTAGCGCCCCGGGGTCACCCGCACGGTCGCCTCCCCGGTCTTTCCGGCGGGCAGGCTCGGGGTGCCGCCAACCTCCTTGCCGTCGCGGCGGAGCTTGATGTTGTGGGCCAGGGATCCGTCGTTCCGCAGCCGGATCTTGAGCTCTCCGGCGCCCTGGAGCACCACCGCGCCCGGATCGAACGAGTACTCCTTCCCCGCCACCACCAGCACCTGACCGGAGGTGAGCTCGGCCGCGCCGCCCTCGCCGCCCGCTTTCTCGTCTTTTCCGCAGCCCACGGCGAGCAAGACGGCCAGCAGGAGGAGCGGAAGGGCTGGCGGCCGCACGGGGACGGGATACTATGCGCCGCCGTGACCCGCCCTGCCGCTCTTGTCTGCCTGGCCGCTCTGGCGATCATTGCCGGCTGCGGCGGCGAGATCGAGGTGCCGAAGGAGGAGACGGCGAACCGCGAGGGGGCCGTGATCTTCAACGAGCGCTGCTCCGGGTGCCACTCCCTGGACTCCGCCAACGCCTACGGGAGCAAGGCCTCCGGTCAGCTGGAGGGCGGCGAGGTCACCAACGGGCCGAACTTCAACGTCCGCAAGGAGAGCAAGGACGACGTTCTCTTCGCGATCCGCAACGGCGGCTTCTCGGGCCAGATCATGCCCGCCAACATCGTGGTGGGCAGGGACGCCGAGCTGGTGGCCAGCTTCCTCGCCAAGTACTCCGGCAAGGAGAGCGGGGGCGAGGACGTGACCGAGTCGGGCCAGTCGGCGAGCCCCTAGGGCCCGCCCGTGCTCGATCTCCGTCAGATCCGCGACGACCCCCAACCGGCGCGCGACGCGCTCGCGCGCCGCAACGCGGACCCTGCGCTGCTCGACGAGGCGCTGGAGCTGGACGAGCGCCGGCGCGCGGTGCTTCCGGAGCTCGAGGAGCTGCGCCGGCGCAAGAACGAGGCGTCCAAGCGGATCGGCGATCTCCAGCGCTCCGGCGAGGATGCCTCGGAGGCGATCGCGGAGGTGCGCGGCGTCTCCGAGAGTGAGAAGGAGCTGAACGCCGAGCTGCGCCCGGTCGAGGAGCGCCTGGCCGCCGCGCTGGCCGCGCTCCCCAACCTGCCCGACCCGAGCGCCCCGCCCGAGGACGACGTTCTGAGGGAGGAGGGCCAGGCTGGAGCCACCGGCCGCGACCACCTCGATCTGCTCGGCGACCTGGTGGACATGGAGGCCGGCGCCCGGGTGTCCGGCTCGCGGTTCGCCTATCTGAAGGGTCCGGTGGTGCGGCTGGAGCTCGCGCTCGTGCAGTGGGTGCTGACCCTGCTCGAGGGGAAGGGGTTCACGCCGGTGATCCCGCCGGTGCTGGTGCGCGAGGAGGCGCTGTTCGGCACCGGCTTCCTGCCCGACACCGAGCAGCAGATCTACAGCGTGCCCGAGGACGACCTGTACCTGGCCGGCACCTCCGAGGTCGCGCTGGCCTCGCTCCACGCGGGAGCGATCCTGGCCGGCGACGAGCTGCCGCGGCGCTACGCGGGCTTCTCCACCTGCTTCCGCCGCGAGGCCGGGGCGGCCGGCAAGGACACCAAGGGGATCTTCCGGGTGCACCAGTTCGACAAGGTCGAGATGTTCACGTTCGTCGAGCCGGACGAGTCGGCGGCCGAGCACGAGCTCCTGCTCGCCATCGAGGAGGAGATCCTCGGCGCCCTCGGGATTCCCTACCGGGTGGTGAACATCGCGGCCCATGACCTCGGAGCGTCGGCGGCCAAGAAGTACGACCTCGAGGCGTGGCTGCCGGGCCAGGGCCGCTACCGCGAGCTCACCTCGTGCTCCAACACGACCGACTTCCAGGCCCGGCGCCTGGACGTGCGCTACCGGCCCGGCGAGGAGGGCGCGCGCCACGTGCACACCCTGAACGGCACCGCCGTGGCGGTGGGCCGCACGATCATCGCCGTCGTGGAGAACGGCCAGCGCGACGACGGCAGCATCGAGATCCCGGCGGTGCTCCACGAGTACGGAGCGCCACCCGAGATCCCCGCCGCCGGGGGCTAATCCGGCCGCTGCGTCAGTTAGGTGCCCGTATAGGGCCTCTAGATGACACAGCGGCAAGGAAGTTGGGTCTGATCGCCCGTCGGTCGCACGGGGTGGTCACGCGATCGGCGGCTCTGAGGGCGGGACTGACCGTCAAGGAGATCCGGCGGCGCGTGGAGTCGGGCGCGCTTCTCCGCGAGCACCGAGGCCTCCTTCATCGCCGCCGTAAAAGCCTGTGGTGACGGAGCCGTGCTGAGCGGGCGTGCGGCGCCGCCACGTCCGGAGATTACGGCGGAAGGCCGCCGACAGGTGCCGGGCGTGGGCACCCGCCCGGACTTGATCGCCGCGACCGCACCCTCTGGCGCGGCATCCCGGTCACCTCCGTGCCGCGCACGCTCGTGGACCTCGCCGCCGTTCTCGACGAGGACGACCTTGCCCGGGCGTTCCACGAGGCGGGCATCCGCCACCACACCACGCCCGAGCGGGTCGAGGCGGCGCTGAGGCGCCGGCCCAACAGCACCGGCGCCGCCGCACTGCTCACGGAGCACGGTCTCGAGCTGCCGGAAACCAACCGGCAGGCCGGCGGCCGCCGCGTGGATGCCCGCTGGCCCGAGCGCGCGCTCACCGTCGAGCTCGACAGCTACCGCTACCACCGCTCGCGTCATGCCTGGGAGCAGGACCGCGCCCGCGCGCGGGAGGCCCACGCACGGGGCGACGAGTTCCGGCGCTACACCTACGGCGACGTGCTCGAGGACGTCGAACCGATGCTGGCCGAGCTGCGCGCACTCGTGTCCAGGGCGTCCGGGAGCTCGTCGCGGCGCGACACGCCCAGCTTCCGGTAGGCCGCCCGAAGGTGATCGGCCACGGTCTTCTTGGTCACGAACAGCGACTGGGCGATCTCGCGGTTCGACTGTCCCTCGGCGGCCAGCCTCACCACGCGCAGCTCGCTCGGCGTGAGCGCCCGCACGCCGGTCAGGTACGGGCGCCGCGGTCGTGCGCCCGCGGCCACTGCCTCGGCGCGAGCGCGTTCTCCGAGTGGCCATGCGCCGCAGCGGTGAGCTAGGTCGAGCGCGCTGAGCAGCGGTGGACGCGCCTCCTCGTTCCGGCCCTGCTCGCGCAGGGCTGTGCCGAGGTCCGTGAGTGCTCGCGCGTGCTCGAGCCGGGCGTGTGTGGGCTCGAGCGCGGCCACGGACTGCTCGAGCAGGGCGATCCGCTCGTCCCCGGTCTCGATCAGGGCGAGCACCCGGAGCGCGATGCCCTCGGCGGCCGCGAGGCCGGAGGTGCGAGCGCGCCGCAGGTCCTCCTCGGCGAGGGCACGCGCCTCGTCCGGATCCTGCTCCACCAGCGCCTCGGCCAGCTGAGCGCGCCAGGGAATCACGCCGGGCCCCGAGGTGCCGAGGCGGTCGAGGTCGAGGCCCACGGCACGGAGGTCCTCGACTCCGGCGGCGTGGTCGCCGTCCGCGATCCTCACGACGCCGCGAGCGTGGCGGATGGTGATCTGCGCCGAGGTCACGACTCCCTCCGGGAGGGAGTCGATCTGACTGCGCAGCTCGCCTGCCCGGCCGAGCTCCACCATGACCTGTGCCAGGACCGCGATCGCGAAGGGTCGCACCGCAAGGAAGCCGTGCTCGGTCACCAGGCGATCGGCCACCAGCAGGTCCGCCTCGGCCTCGGCCAGCTCGCCGCGTCGCAGCCGGGCCAGGCCGCGCTGCGTCGAGCCGGAGACGAGGCCGAAGAGAGATCCGCGCCGGCCGGCTTCGTCGATCACCTCCGTCGCAACGCGCACGGCATCGTCCATGCGCTCCGACCAGATCAGTCCGTTCAGCGCCTGGGCCGCCTCGAGCCGGTCTGTGGACTCCTCCTGAATGAACGCCCCACCGTCCAGCCCCCGCTCGATCAGCTCGAGCGCCGGCCCGGTCGAGCCACGGCCGGCCAGCGCCGCCCCGACGATGAGCGCGAGTGCCCGCGCCGATGGGTTGGGGGTCTGGGCGAGCTCTTGAAGCCGCGGCAGGCTCTCCTCGAAGTGTGCGACCGAGTCGGCGTCCTGCCACTCGAGGGCAGCGGCGCTCGCCTCGAGCGACAGCGCCACGGGGTGGCTGGGATCGTCCAGCTCCGTGAGCGTCTCGCGGACGATCCCGATCGCGGCCCGCCAGTCGCCGAAGTAGGAGAGGGCTCCGCCGAGCTGCGCCGCGATCGTGGCCTTGACCACCGGGTCGGTGGCGGAGTCAAGGGCAGCTCGCAGGTGGTCGAGGCCCTCCAGCCTGCCCGTGGCCACCTGCGCCATGCCGAGGTTGCGCAGTATCTCGATACGCCCGGCGGGCGTAGGAGGCTCGCGCAGCGCGCGGCTGAGGTAGCTGGCCGCCGCCGCGGGCGCCCCGGACTCGATCGCCGCTCCGGCGGCCGCCGCGAGCTGATCCACCACCTCCGCGTCGCCTGCCGGATCCACGGCCAGAAGATGCATCGCCGCCGTGGGGGCGCCGCCGGCGTGCCCGGCCACGAGCTCAGCGGCGCGCCGGTGCGCGCGCGAGCGCGCGCCCGCGGCGATCCCGTCGTAGATCGCGGAGCGGATGAGCGGGTGCAGGAACCTGTACGGCCGCCCCGGGGCGAGAACGTCGTGCTCCACCAGCGCGTCCGCGGCCCGGGCGGCGGCGTCCGGCTCCAGCTCCGCGAGCTCGGCCGCCACGTGCGGCTCGGCCTCGTCGCCGAGCACCGCCAGCGCCCGCGCGAACCTCTCGGCGGCGCGGCCGGCTGCCTTCACGCGCGCGCGAATTCCGCGGGCGAGCAGCGGCGGCGGACGGTCCTCGAGCGTGGCCGCCACCTCCGCCGAGGGCTGGGCATGGCGCGCGGCGAGCTCGCGCAGCACCTCGTTGACGGCCAGTGGGTTGCCGCCCGTCGCGCGGTGGCAGGCCGCTGTGAAGTCCGGGTCCGGCTCAACGGCGAGCCGGGCGTGAACGAGCTCGCCCACCGAATCCAGGCCGAGCGGCTCCAGCTCGATCAGCCCGGCGTCCGGGGTGAAGGCGGACATGTGTGCGCGCGGGTCGCGGTCACCGAGTGGCCGAAGCGCGATCAGGACCGACACGGGGATCTCCCTCACCCGGTTGCCCACATAGGCGAGGCAGCGCAGGGAGTCCAGATCGGCCCAGTGCGCGTCGTCGACCACCACCAGCAGCGGGGTCTCCTCGGCCAGCTCGGCCAGCAGCCAATAGATGCCGTGGAGCGGCGCGAACACGCTGCCGCCCGGGTCGGCCGGCGCGAGCCCCAGCGCCGGTGCCGCCAACCCGGCGGCACCTTGCAGCAGCTGGGCGCGGCGCTCAGGAGGTTCGCCGAGCAGCGGTCGCTCGAAGAGCTGGCGGATCACCCCGAAGCCGAACTCGCCCTCGAGCTCCGACCCGCGTGCGTGGAGCACGCGCAGGCTCCGGTCGGCTTCCTGCATCGCTGCGCGCAGCAGGGACGTCTTCCCGGTGCCCGCGCCGCCCTCGATCGCCACAACCTCGCCGCGCCCCTGGCGGGCCGACTCCACGGCGGCCATGATGCGCTCGAGCTCGTCGCCGCGCTCGAGCAGCGAATCCGCGATCGACGCCTCTCGTACCCCCTGCACGAGAAACAGCCTAAGACGGATAGGCCCTGGTTGCGTCGCGTACCAAGGCCTACTCGCACGCGTACGCGAGAATCCCACCCTGGAGGGGTGGCAGAGCGGTTGAATGCGACGGTCTTGAAAACCGTTAACGGCCGATAGGTCGTTCGAGGGTTCGAATCCCTCCCCCTCCGCCTTTGCAGCGCGACGTCGTCTCGGTGTATGCGCTGTCGAAGCCGTCAGCCTGATGCTCGAGCGTGAAGAGCTGTGCCACGCGGGCCCGCCCGGCTGCGGCAAGTCGCTCGCGGGCAGCGGAATCACGAGCCAGGCCGGCAATGCTCTCGGCGAGTGCGATTGGGTCGGTGGGCGGAATCAGCTTCCCGGCGTCGGCCACCACTTCCGGTATCGCTCCGACGAGAGTGGCGATCACGGGTACTCCAGCCGCCATGCCCTCCGCCGCAGCAAGTGAGAATCCTTCGTCTCGGGACGGCACGACGACCAGGTCCCACTGTCGGAGCTCCGAGAGTCCATCAACCGGGCCGAGCACTTCCACTCCTACGTCGGCGGCCCGCTGGGTTACCTCCCGCGCCCATGCCGCTTCGACGCCAAGGGCCTGTGGGCCGGCCATCCGAAACCTGAATCGATGCGAGCTCCCCCCGAGCAGGCGGGCAGCTTCGACGAAGACATCACTGCCCTTGCGTGCGCAGATCGTGCCAAGCGTTCCCACCACGAGGGGACCGTCGCGGCGTATCGGCTGAGCCTCTTGAAGCTCGACCCCGTTGTAGATGGTCCGAGCCCTCACCTTCGAGGGGGGCAGACTGTCTGCGACGACCCCGGAAACAGCCACCACTTCGTCGGCCACGACGGGTAACAATCGTCTCGCGGCGCCGCCGCGCAGACCGCGAAGTACCTCGTGGAGGTGAAACACCACCGGTGCTCCAGCGAACCGGGCTATCCCCGCTTCCGGGATAGCGACGACGCTGTTGACATGCACCACGGCGGGTCGGCGCACCCGGATCAATCTGCTGAGGGCCCGCGTGTAGCCCGGGGTATTCCGAACGCGCACCGTTAGTCCAGGCGGCTCACGGAGTGCGCGTCCGCTATAGGCGAACGGACGCGCTTGGCCGAACACCGGATGCCCTTGCTTCGCCAACCGCTCGGACACCGGGCTCGGACACGGCCCCCAGAACGCGAAGCGCCAACCGCGGGCCTCGAGATACGGCACCAGCTTGAGGACGGTCTGGGTCGCTCCTCCGAAGGTCGGCTCGTGGAGGATCACAAGCACCTCGCGGCCTCGGGTGTCCCCTGGCGTCATCCTCAGGCGATCAGACCCGGCGCGCGCCGATCGAGGGTCTGCGTGTGGAACTGCAGGGCCTGATGAGCGAAGATCGCGCACCAGGTGTTGCGCTGGCCGCAACCGTTCCCCGCAAGCGAGAACAGCACTGCGCCCCTCGGGGGTCACGTGATCCAGCAGCGAAGTGCGAAGTCGGTCCATTGGTTCTTTCCAACGGTCCGAATCCGTCACGCCGAGCTGCACGCACGTGCTCGCGAGCCGCAATGCCTGAGCCGCGACGTCGGCGCGTCCAGGCGCGGTGGGCCTGCAAGCACGTGGGGGAAGGCTCCCGTCCTTTCGCTGGAGGAGGAAGACCCTGCGACAGAGCTCGGCCGCGTCCAGCAGGAGCTGATCTTCGCCGGTGCTCAGCCCGGCCATGACGAGCCCTTCACCCAGATACAGGGCGGGATGCAGGTCCCCCGACGGCTCCGTCTGAGCACCACTCCTCCATCGGTGGATCGTCCTCATGGCGGCGGTACGCGCAGTCTCCCCGATTGAGTCCGGGGGGAGCTCGAGGATGACCTGGAACGGGCCCTCAACCGTGGACCACCTCTTGGGGATCGGCCGGGCTCGAGGCGTGGACGTGGCCAAGAGCCCATCGGTACGCACGAACCGATCAGAGAACATCTGACCGAGCCGCCGCAGCATCGTTTCGTTCCCGGCGTGCAGTGCGAGCCCGCGCAGGATCATCGCCAGATCAAACGAGAAAGCCACGGCGTTGCGCCAGTCGTTCCCATTCTTGTCGCTGAGCGCTGCACGGGTCGGCGGCGCCTGCCTTCCTGAGCGGGTGACTTGTATCGACGGCTTCGACGATCGATTCTCGATCCGTGCCGACGATCTGCGCTGTTCCGCGGTCGACGGGTTCGGTCCGCGCCGTCTTCTGTTGGAGAACGAGCACCGGAACGCCGAGCAGCGGGGCCTCCTCCTGCACCCCGCCGGAGTCGGTCAACACCAGATAGGCGTCCGCGAGCGCTCGCACGAAGACCGGATATGCCAGCGGGCTCAGCAGCCGCACATTCGGCGAGCTGAAGCCGTGAAACACCTCACGGACCGGCTCTCGTACCGCGGGGTCAGGGTGCACGGCCAGATCAGGTCGATCTCGGGGTGCCGTTCGGCGATCTCGCGGACGGCGCCGGCAACCGCCCGCAGGTCGGAGCCTCGTGCTCTTCGCCGACGATCGGATGGTGACCACGATGCTCCGCCGCTTCGTTCGCGCAGTCCGCGGCGACCGCTCGGCGAGCGCTTTCAACGCATCTAGCGCCGAGCAGCGGGCGCTCGAACAGCTGGCGTATGACGCCGAAGCCGAACTCGCCCTCGAGCTCGGATCCGCGTGCGTGGAGAACTCGCAGGCTCTGGTCGGCCTCCTGGATGGCCGCGCGGAGCAGCGAGGTCTTGCCGGTCCCGGCCCCGCCTTCGATTACCACGGCCTCGCCACGGCCCTGGCGCGCCGATTCCACGGCGGCCATGATGCGTTCGAGCTCGCCGCTCCTCTCCAGCAACGAATCCGCGATCGGGACTTCCCGTACCCCCTGCACGACAACAGCCTAAGACCGACGGGCTGATCGCGTCGCGCGTGCGCGGAATCCATCCCTGGAGGGGTGGCAGAGCGGTTGAATGCGACGGTCTTGAAAACCGTTAAGCGTCGATAGGCGCTTCGAGGGTTCGAATCCCTCCCCCTCCGCTACGTGCAGGCCAGCCACGCTCGCCTCAACGGCACCGCGTCGAGAGCGGCACCTTGACCACGAACGACGTGGGATGCAGCGGCGGCGGGTTCTCCTTGCACCAGAACAGCTGCGCCGCCGCGAGGTCTGCGCGGCCCGAGAAGCGGTAGCCCACCGACAGCCCAGCCGTGGAAGGAGGAAGTACCCCGCGGAACTCCTGCCGGTGCGAGAGGGTGAAGCAGTTGTAGCTCGCCTCCCGCGGCGCTCGGTCGCGAACCGGTCGGCACTCCGTGTCGCGTGCAGGCCCCTCCAGGAGGCCGGCACGGATCCGGCTCTGGACGTCGGCCGTGATCCCGCCCTCCAGCCGCGCGCCCACGATCGCCGCTGCCGCCGGGTTCGTTAGGCCTCCCAGGCGTCGCACGCCGTTTACCACCGCAGCCCCCACCGGGACGCTGCGCGGTCGCTGGTCCTCGATCAGCTCGCGCCGTCGCGCCGCCTCGGCACGCGCGTCCGCCTCCCGCGCGGCGTCGGCCACTTCGTAGCCGGTGCGCACCGCTGCCGGAATCGCGATGGCAAGGCCAGCCAGCGACAGGACACCGAGCACCACCACCACCCGCCGCCGGCCCGGGGAAAGCCCGCGCCACGCTCTTCGCGGCAGACCCAGCACACCTGGGAGCGGTTCCCGGCGCTCGTGCTCACCGGGCGGGCCGTCGGTTGCCCTCCTGGCGAAGATCTCCCGCACCTCGGCGCGAGTTGCGTCCCCGGCGCTTCCCCACGGATCATCCCCTTTGGGCATGGGCCTTGAACGGTACTCCTGGGAGCGAGCGGGTCAACCGGCAACCTAGACGTGCTGCCAGTGCGGAGGCCACCCCTGCGGACCGCCCGACACCTGCGTGACTCCCTCCAACAGTGGATGGGTCTCAGGGCTCGCCCCACACTTGTCAGCGGCATGCCCGTCTCTTCGTCCTGGATCTGTAGTCGCGCATCACCGGCATGCTCCCGGCGCTCGTACGAGCCCGCGGTGAGCAGCGCGGTGAGCCGGTCGATCCACTCGCACACCGATTCGTAGCGGGGCATGAAGTCCTGGCTGTCCAGCCGCCATTCGAAGAGCGCGCCGCCGCTGCCGTACGGGCCGGCCAGCTCCACGGACATGCAGGCCCAGCTCTCATAGCCGACCATGAACAGGGCGGCCGGGCCATGCCGGGAAACTCTACGCCGCGCTCAACGCGTCTATGCAGGCGTCGATGCCCACTAAGCCCGCCACTCGCGCGCGATCCTGTCGCCGCGGAACTCGAGGATGCTGACCCCGAGGTTCGGGGGACCGCCGTCGTAGGTGATCGTGAGCTCCACGACCCAGAGATCGTCGCGGCCGCGGGTCTCACGCAACTTGACTGCCGTGGACGCCGGGTAGCTGCTTCTCCACTCGCGGAGGTTCTCCACCCCCTCGAAGCGCGCGCCGGACTGAGGGAACTCGAGCACGGCGTCGTCGTGGTACATCGCGTGACTGCCGTCCGCGAAGTGCCGCTCGAGCAGCGCGCTGACCGGTGCCGCGTCCATGCCTGAAAGGCTACGCCCGTGATCGCTCGGCTCGAGGTGATCGATCGCGGTCAGCGCTTCCAGTTCTCGTTCGAGGACCTGATGCGCTACCACGGGCCGGGCTCGCCCGGTGGAGTCGCTCACGGTTTCAAGGTCCTCGAGCGCGCCCTGCCGCTGCTGGCCCCGGACGGTCTCTGCGAACGCCGCGAGATCGTTGTGGACACCGCCTTCGGCGGGCCGGGCGCGCGCGACGCCTTCGAGCTGGTCACAAGAGCCGTGACCGGCGATCGCTACCGGGTGGATGCAGAGCTTGCGCGACCCGAGCGCGGCAAGGCGCTCGAGCGTTTCGTCTTCAGGCTCGGCTATCGAGATCGGGTGGTGACGCTCGAGCTCCGCGACGGGTTCGTTACCGACGAGTTCATCGATCTCGCCCGGACCGATCCGCGCAGCGCCGGCCAGGAGCGCCGGCTCGATGTGCTGAAGCGCGAGATGGCCGAGCGCGTGATGGCCCGGCCGGCGGCCAAGGTCTACGACGCGGCCGTCTGACGCGAGTGACCGGGCCCCCGGGCGTGCTCCCACACGCCGGGGGGAATCCCGATTGCTGCCTCGAGGCCGTGTCGGGAGGCGGCGCCCTGGCGCGACGCCTGGCCGAGGAGGGGGTGGAGGCCTCGACCAGCCGCGACGTGGTGCTCCTCGTGCGGGCGGGCAACCCGCTGGCCACCCACCTGGTGCGCGAGGCCGGTCGCAATCTCGGCCAGGTGCTCGCCGGCTGCGTGAACTTCTTCAACCCCGGCGTGATCGTGATCGGCGGAGACCTCGGGCAGGCCTCCGAGCAGCTGCTCGCCGGCGTGCGCGAGGTCACCTTCAGCCGCTCGCTGCCACTCGCGACGGAGGAGCTGCGCGTGGTTCCGAGCCGGCTCGGCGACCGCGCCGGCGTGATTGGAGCCGCGATCATGGCGATCGAGCACGTGCTGTCTCCCGAGGCCATCGACCGGGCGATCAGGCGCAACGTGACCGCCTAGTCTCGCGACGGTATGCTCGCGCCGACGGTGCCCACCACGACCCTCCTGCTCGCCACCGGTGAGGCCCTCGAGATCCAGGGTCCGCTGGAACAGGTCTCGAAGGCGCTCGAGAACGCCGCGCGCAGCAGCGCGGGCACGCTGGCGTGGCTCGAAGAGGCGCCGGACGGGGAGCGGTTCGGCGTGAATCCCTCCCACGTGGTCTGGGTCCGTCCCGGCCAGGACTAGCCGTCCGGGGTGCGGTGGGCCGGTAGTGGGCCGGAGCCACCCGCATCGGGGCTATGCTCATAGAGGACAGACCCACAGTCGGGTGTCGCGCTCCTGCGCCCCCCAGTGGCCAATCCTCCCGGGAGCTGCAAGGAATAACGCAATGCCCGAGCAGGACAAGTCCGTTTTCACCCCCTCCACGCGCGGTGACCAGGCCTGGAAGGAAGTAAGGGACGGAATCGCCTCGCGCAACGCCGAGACCCGCAAGGCGGGCAAGGTCGAGCGTGAGGACCTACGAGCGCAAGCGCGAGACCGTTCGTCACGCGGCGAACGTCAAGCGCAACAAGCAGCTCGATCGCCATCACAGCTAGCAGCCGCATCCCGCGTCTGAATGTCAGACCGCCGTCGGTAGCGCTCTGCCTGAGGCATCCGCCGCTCCGCGCCGCCCGGTCGCGCGGGTCGACCTGACGCGCAGGCTTCGTGCCTTCGGCCGCCGCCGGCGGGCGCCGATCACGGTCATCGGCTCGCTGCTCACCGCGGCGCTGCTCGTGCTGCTGCTGGCCGGAAGGCGCGAGGAGTTCACCGCCGCGCTTTCGAGCGCCCCGCTCTCCGTGCTGGCGGCGGCGGCCCTGCTCCAGATCACCGCCCTCGTCGCCCGCAGCGAGGCGTGGCACCTCACCATCGAGGCGGCCGGAGGAGAGGTCCGGCGCCGCGTGCTCTACCGCGCGTCGAGCATGCAGGTGCTCGGCAGCTTCATCAACGGCCAGCTCGGCGTGGCCGCGCGGATCGCCGCGCTGCGGCGCTCCTGCCCCGACCACAGCCCGCAGGTGCCGACCCTGATCGCGGCCGAGTTCCCGATTCTCGCCATCGAGGCGATGCTGGCCGCGGTGGCGTCGTTCACGCTCGTCGCGCCGCTGGGCCTGCCCTGGTGGTTGCCGATCGTCGGGTTCGTGATCGTGGGATCGGCCAGCGTCGGCCTCCGGCGGCTCGCGCTCCGCAAGGGGCGCAAGCTCTGGCGGGGCCTGGCGGTGCTTCGCCACCGGGCCCATGGAATGCGTGTGGTCGCGTTCGTGCTGATGGCCGTGTTCTCGCAGATCCTGCGCGCCTGGCTACTCCTCCACGCCGTCGGAGTGGACGCCTCCGTGTTCGACGCCACCGCCGTGCTGATCGCCGTGGTCACGCTCGGGCAGCTGCCCGTCGGACCCGCCGTGGGCGCGGCTGCCGCCGTGCTCATCCTCGGCAGCGAGGGAGTGGCCGCCGCGGCCGCCGCCGGGGTGCTGCTGACGGTCACCGGAACGGTCGGGGGCCTCTGCTTCGCGGCATGGGCCGGCGCCGACCACTTCTGGTTCGCCGTGCGCCCGGCGCGGTTGAAACGCGCTCTGAGGTAGGGGTCGTGAAGCGGATCGGCCTGCTCGGAGGTATGAGCTGGGAGTCCACCGCCGAGTACTACCGGTTCGTCAACGAGGCCGTGCGAGACCGCATGGGCGGGCTCCACTCGGCCGACTGTCTCGTGCGTTCCGTCGACTTCGCCGGAGTGGAGCAGCTTCAGCGCGGCTCGCGCTGGGACGAGGCCGGGACGCTGCTGGCCGGCGAGGCGCATGCGCTCGAGGCCGCGGGCGCCGGGCTGATCGTGCTCTGCACCAACACCATGCACAAGGTGGCCGACGCGATTGTCGCGGCGATCGACGTGCCGTTCGTGCACATCGCCGACGCCACGGCGGCGGCCGTGCTCGCGTCCGGCGCCTCCAGGGTCGGCCTGCTGGCCACCGCGTACACGATGGAGCAGGACTTCTACGTCGGCCGGCTGCGCGACCGGCACGGTCTCGAGGTGCTCGTGCCCGATGCCGGTGACCGGCGGATCGTCCACGACGTGATCTACGAGGAGCTCTGCGTGGGCACTGTGAACGACGGCTCCCGAGACGAGTACCGGAGGATCATGAGCGGCCTCGCCGAGCGCGGCGCCGAGGCGATCCTGCTCGGCTGCACGGAGATCGACCTGCTCGTGGGTCAGGACGACGCGACGGTGCCCGTGTTCGACACCACTCGCCTCCACGCGGAGCGCGCGGTGGAGCTGGCGCTCGCCGCCTAGACGCTCGCGGTGCGATTGTTCCGCCCCGGATGAGCACCGAGGCGCACATGGAGGAGCGCGAGCTGTTCTGGGGCATGCGGGCGATCCTCTGGGCGGGCGGCGGCTTCGTCACGCTCGCCGGGGTCCAGCTGTTCGGGCTCGCCACGCGCACCGACGAGCTCTTCGCCTGGACGATCCAGCCGCCGGTCACGGCCGCCTTCCTCGGTGCGTGCTACTGGGCCGCGGCGGTGCTCGCGTTCTGGAGCGCGCGGCAGCCGACCTGGGCGCGCGCCCGGATCGGCGTGCCGGGGGTGCTCGTGTTCATCTGGCTGACCCTGCTGGCCACGCTCATCCACCTCGACAAGTTCCACCTCGACGATGGCGGCTTCCGGGCCCAGTTCGCGGGGTGGACCTGGCTCGTGATCTACATCCTCGAGCCGCCCGCGCTGCTCTGGGCGTTCGTGATGCAGCTGCGGATGCCGGGGGCGGACCCCCCGCGCGACCGCCCGCTGGAGGACTGGCTGCGAGCCACGCTCGCGGTGCTGGGCGTGTTCTTCTTCGTGTTCGGGGTGGCGCTCTTCGTCGCGCCTCTCGACGTGGGCAAGCTCTGGCCCTGGCTGCTCACCGAGCTCACCGGGAGGGCCACGGCCGCCTGGATCGTCGCGCTCGGGCTGCTGCTGGCGGGCATGGTCTGGGAGAACGACCGCCGGCGCGTGGTCCCCGGCTGGGCGCTCCTCGTCACGCTCTCGGTGCTGGCGGTGGCCGGCGCTCTGCGCTTCTCCGGGGACATCGTGTGGGGCACACCTGAGATGGTGGGCTACCTGGTGCTCGCGGCCACGCTCTTCATGCTCGCCGTCTACGGCCTGCTCAGGTCGCGCTCGTGATGCGGCGCGCGGCGATTGCCCTGGTCGCCGGGACTGTGCTCGCGCTCGGGCTCGCGCCCGCCGCCTCGGCCGGCGCCCCGCCGGAGGTCCAGCCCGTGGTGCTGCCTCGAGACCACGCCGTGCATCCGGGCTTCGCGGTCGAGTGGTGGTACGGCGCGGGCCGCGTGCGCGACACCGCCGGCCGCGGCTATGCCTGGTTCGCCACCGTGTGGACGGCGGGACCGGGCGCCGTGGCCCGGGTGAACGTGGTGGACCTGCGGGAGGACCGCGTGGTGCTGAGCCGCGAGTACGTGAAGCTGGGCCAGCAGTCGCCCGTCGCGCCGCTGAGCCTGGACGTGAACGGCCTTCGCATTCGCTGGCGGCCCGACGGCACGCTCGGGCGCTTCGCGGTCGAGGCGCCCACTGCCGAGGGAGCGCTCACCCTGAGTCTCGTCCCGCGCCGCCGCTACGTGCTGCACGGCCGCCGGGGGATCATCGAGCAGAACGGCGGCGGGCCGTCGGGCTACTACTCGAGCACCCGCCTGGCCGCCAGAGGCACGCTCAGGCTCGGTGCGCGCGAGCTCGCCGTGAGCGGTGAGGGCTGGCTCGACCACCAGTGGGGCAACTACGCGTCGAGCCCCGAGTCGCTGCGATGGGACTGGTTCGCGTGCCGCTTCGCGGATGGGCGCGACCTCATGCTCTACCGGTTCCTGGACACCTCGAACCACCCGCGCCCGCAGTACTTCACCGGCACGCTCGTGGACAGGCGCGGCCGCAGGCACCGCATCGCGCGGTTCCGCGCGTCGGCGCTCGGCCCGTTCCTGCGCCCGGAGGGCGCCACGGCCAGCTATCCGCTCGGCTGGCGGCTGCGGGTGCCGCTGGCCCGCCTCGACTTCACGATCCGCGCGCTCGCGCGGAGCCAGTTCATCCCGAACGAGCTCGTACCCGAGCTTCTGGGAGGGGGCCGCGAGGGTCACGCGCGGGCCGCGCGCGCTGTGCTTCGTGGAGAGTTCGCGCGAGCCGCTCCCGTTCGCTGTAGCATCAGTGAAATCTGCTTTCACTGAGTGAAATCACCACCGAGGCGGACCGCTTCGGAGCCCGACTCGCGGCGGAGCTTGCCGACGAGCCGGGCAACCGCTTTCAGGGAATGCCATCCGACGGCGACTCGGTGGCCGGCTACGCCACGATGGGCCGCGAGCGCTGGATCGGCCTCCACTGGCCGGAGCGCTTGGGCGGGGCCGGGCGCGACCCGCTCGCCACGGTGGCCGCCGAGGAGCGCTTCGGGTACCACTGGCTCCCGCTGTCGGGCTACCTCCTGTCCGTCAAGACGATCGGCAACGCCCTGCTCGGGCACGCCTCCGAGGAGCTCCAGGAGTTGCTGCTTCCGGAGATCGCGGCCGGTCGGCTCGTGTTCTGCCAGGGCTTCTCCGAACCCGAGGCCGGCTCCGACCTGGCGTCGCTCCGAGCCTCTGCCCGCCGCGACGGCGAGCGCTTCGTGGTGTCGGGCCACAAGATCTGGACCTCCAGCGCCCAGATCGCCGACTGGATCTACCTGGCGGTGCGAACAGACCCGGACGCGGCTCGCCCGCATCGCGGCGTCTCCGTGCTGGTGGCGGACATGCGCACGCCTGGAATCGAGGTGCGCGAGATCCCCACCGTCGGCGGCGGGGTTCTCTGCGAGGTCTTCCTCACCGAGGTGGAGGTGCCGGCGAGCCAGCTGGTGGGCGAGCTGCACGGCGGCTGGCGCGTCCTGATGGGCACGCTCGACCACGAGCGCGTGACGAGCGAGAAGGTGGGCGTGGTGCTGCGCGTGCTCGACGACCTCGAGCCGGCGGCGCGCTCCGCGGCCGAGCGCCTGGAGCTCCGCCGCCTGCGCGGCGAGGCGCAGGCGGCGCGGCTGCTCGGACGCCGGGCCGCGGCGCTGCTGGCGGACGGCCGCCCGGCCGCGGCGGGGTCGTCGATGGCCAAGCTCTCGATAGCGCTTCTCGCGCGCCGCACCGCGGAGCTGGGCGTGCGCCTGCTCGGCCCGGAGGCGCTCGTGGAGCGCGGCGGCGGCGCTCCGGCCGAGGGCCGGCTGGCGGCGCTCAGCCGGGCGAGCGCAGGCGGCACCGTGGCGGGCGGAGCCGCAGAGATCCAGCGCCGGGTGATCGCCCGCCAGGGCCTCGGGTGCGCCGCGTGAGCGCCGTGCTCGACACCGGTAGCCCCGCGGAGGTGCGCCAGTTCGCGGACACCGTCGCCGGCGTGGTCACGCGCCACCGCGCGCCGGACCCCTGGCATCCGGGCGCGGCCGTGTCCGACGCCACCCCGGCGCTCGACGCGGCGCTGGCCGAGGCCGGCTGGGGCGAGCTCGGCACCGACGAGCGGCTCCTGCCGTTCGTGGGTCCCGCCGCGGCGGCACTTGGGCGCGGGTTCGTCTCGCTGGAGCCCGTGGACCGCCTGTTGGGCGGCGCGCTCCGGACCGGGGCGCTCGCGCGCTACGCGCAGGAGGACGTGCTCCTCGTGGAGCCGCGCGCCGGGCGGCTCGAGCAGGCACGGGTCGAGAGCCTGACGCCCCTGCCGTACACCGACGCGCTCGGGGTGGCGCGGGTGGAGGCAGGCGACGTGGAGACCGTGGGCGCCGATGAGACGGCCCGGCGCATGGCGGCGTGGACGGCGGCCTCCACCGGCTACCTGGCGGGCATGGCCGAGGAGTCGCTGCGCCTCGCGCTCGACCACGCTCGCTCGCGCCACGCGTTCGGGGCCCCGCTCGCGGCGCTCGAGCCCGTGCAGCAGATGCTGGCCGACGCCGCGACGCTGGCCGACGGGCTGGGGCTGCTCGCCGCCGACATGCCCGGAGCCGATGCGCTCGCACACGCCGGTGAGGCGGCCGAGCGCGCGCTCGCCATCTGCATGCAGGTCACGGGAGCGCTCGGCTTCACGCTCGAGTTCCCGCTCCAGCGCGCCTACCGGCGCAGTCGCGCGGCGCGCGCCTGGTCGGATGCCGTGCTGCTTGCGTGGGAGGGTCCGGCCGGATGACCACCGCTCCGCTGCCGCTCGCCGGCCTGCGCGTGCTCGACTACGGCCAGTACGTGGCGGGCCCGTTCGCGACGATGCTGCTCGCCGACCTGGGCGCGGACGTGGTCAAGGTGGAGCCGCCGCGCGGCGACGAGTGGCGCCGCTACGACCCCTTCGAGGAGGGCGAGAGCCGCTACTTCTACGCGCTCAACCGCGGCAAGCGCTCGGTGGTGCTCGACCTGAAGACCGACGCGGGCCGCGAGGGCAGCCGCGAGCTGATCGCCGGCGCGGACGCGCTCGTGCACAACTGCCTGCCGGAGCGCGCGCGCCGCTTCGGTCTCGACCGCGACGGCGTGCATGCGGTCAACCCGCGCTGCGTGACGGTCTGCGTGTCGGCGTTCGGCAGCGGCGGGCCCGATGCGGAGCGACCCGCATACGACCTGATCGGGCAGGCGCTCTCGGGGCTCCTGCTGGCCGACCCGCGCTTGGGCGACGCGGTGCCGCGGCGCACCGGCGGCCTGGCGCTCGCCGACTTCACCGCCGGCCTGCTGGCCGCCCTGGCGGTGACGGCGGGGCTGCTCGGGCGGGGCGAGAGCGCCCCGGAGCTCGAGGTGTCGCTGCTCGGCGCGGCGCTGGCGCTCCAGGCGCAGCGGTTCGTGGCGGTGGACGGCCGCGACGAGTTGCCGGAGGGCCGCCCGTTCGCCGACGCGTCGGACCTCGAGCGGCTGGCCGGCCAGGTGGAGTCGCTCGAGGCGCTCGACCCCTACTACCGAGCCCACGCCTGTGCCGACGGGTTCATCGCGCTCGCCTGCCTCAACGCCGGGCAGCGGCGCCAGGTGTGCGAGCTGCTCGGCCTGACCGACCCGTTCGCGCACAACCCGCAGGCCCACCCGGCCGACGGCGCCGAGCGCGAGCGACGGGTGGCCCACGTGCGTGCGGTCGAGGACGGCTTCGCCCGCCTCGGCGTGAGCGAGGCCGTGGCTGCGCTGGCCGCCCGTCGCGTGCCGGCCGGCGAGGTGCGCCGGCTCGACCAGCTGTTCGACGACGAGCAGGTGCGCGCCAACGGGCTGGTGCGGTCCGTCGAGCAGCCGGGTGTGGGCCCTGTGCGCCTGCTGGGGAACGTCTTCAAGGTCGACGGCCGCTCGGACGGCGGCGGCCGGCCCGCCCCCGGGCTCGGACAGCACTCGGACGAGCTGCTCGGAGAGCCGACCCGCTGATGCGCGTGGTGACCGACCTCCCGCGCCCGGTGCGCACGATCGACCACGTGTGGATCCCACTGGCCGACGGCACGCGGCTGGGCGCCCGCATCTGGCTCCCGGAGGACGCCGAGAGCGACCCCGTGCCGGCGATCCTCGAGTACATCCCCTACCGCAAGGGGGACGGCACGGCGCCGCGCGACTGGTCTCGCCACATCTACTTCGCGGGGCACGGGTACGCCGCGCTGAGGGTGGACCTGCGCGGATCGGGGGAGTCCGACGGTCTGCTCCACGACGAGTACCTGCCGCTCGAGCAGGAGGACGCGCTCGAAGTGCTCCGCTGGATCGCGGCGCAGCCCTGGTGCACCGGCGCGGTGGGCATGTTCGGCATCTCCTGGGGCGGCTTCAACGGACTCCAGGTCGCGGCCCACGACCCGCCCGAGCTCAAGGCCGTGATCACCCTCTGCTCGACGGACGACCGCTACGCCGACGACGTGCACTACAAGGGCGGCTCGGTGCTCGCGCTCGAGATGCTCTCGTGGGGCGCCTCGATGCTGTCCTACAACGCGATCGCCCCCGACCCGGAGGTGGCCGGCCCCGGGTGGCGCGAGGCCTGGCTCGAGCGGATCGACAGCGTCGAGCCCTACGAGTACGAGTGGCTGCGCCACCAGCGCCGCGACGAGTACTGGAAGCAGGGCTCGGTGTGCGAGGACTTCTCGGCGATCAAGTGCCCGGTTTACGCCATCGGCGGCTGGGCGGACGGCTACTCCGAGGCGGTGCTGCGGCTCGTGGCCGGCCTGGACTCCCCTTCCAAGGGGCTCCTGGGACCGTGGTCGCACGCGTTCCCGGACGAGGTCGAGCCGGGTCCGGCTATCGGCTTCCTCCAGGAGTGCCTGCGCTGGTGGGACCAGTGGCTCAAGGGCGAGGACACGGGCATCGCCGCCGAGCCGGCGCTGCGCGTGTGGATGCAGGACCCGGTGGCGCCGGCCGCCCGCCACATCGAGCGTCCCGGGCGCTGGGTGGCCGAGCGCGGCTGGCCCTCACCGGAGATCGAGGAGCGCACGCTCTGGCTGGGCGAGGGGGTGCTGCTCGGCGAGCCCGACCCGGGCGAGCACCGGATCGAGATCTCCACCGACCTGCTCTGCGGGCTCGACAGCGGCGTTTGGTGCGCGGACGGCAACGAGGCCGACGCGGCTGTGGATCAGCGCGCCGACGACGGCCGCTCGCTCACCTTCACCTCGGCTCCGCTGCCGGAGCGGATCGAGCTGCTCGGCAACGTCTGCGTGGAGCTCGAGCTGGAGAGCGACCGGCCGGTGGCGCAGCTCACCGCGCGGCTGTGCGACGTGGCGCCCGACGGCACTTCGCTGCTCGTCACGCGCGGGGTGCTCAACCTGACCCACCGCGACAGCCACGAGCACCCGGCTCCGCTCGAGCCCGGGCAGCGCACCCGCGTGACGCTCGACATGGACGGGATCGCGCAGGCGATCCCGGAAGGCCACCGCCTGCGGCTGGCACTGTCGCCCGCCTACTGGCCCTGGCTGTGGCCGGCGTCGGAGCCGGTCACGCTGGCGGTGCACACCGCGGTGAGCGCGATGGTCCTGCCGGTGCGCCCGCCGCGCTCCGAGGATGCGGACCTGCGTCCGTTCGAGGAGCCGGAGGGGGCGCCGCCGCTCGCCACCGAGACGCTCGAGCCGGACGACGGGCAGCGCACGCTGACCCGCGACTACGGCAGCGGGCGCACCGAGCTCACCTTCGACTGGGCCACCGGCGGGCGCTACCGGATCACGGACTACGGGCTGATCGCCGGCTGCTGGGCCTCCACCACCTATTCGATCGTGCCCGGCGACCCGCTGTCCGCCGAGGTCCGGTGCCGTGCCTCCACCGAGCTCGGGCGTGACGGCTGGGTCACGCGGGCGGAGGTGAGCGCGGTGATGGACTGCGACGCGGAGAGCTTCCGCGTGCGCACCGAGCTGGAGGCGTTCGAGAAGGGCGAGCTGGTGCGGCGCAAGGAGTGGAGCTTCGAAACGCCTAGGGAACTCGGCTAACTCGCTAAGCCAGTCGTTCCCTGACCAGCTGCTGGAAGGCCCCGATCAGGACCTCCGTCCGCGCGAGCAGACGGCCGTGCTCGAGGCCGCCGCTCCCGGCGCCGCGCTGGACCGCCTCGACGAGGTCCGTGTCCTCGGAGCCCACCTGGTTGTCGAACTCGAGCATCTGCTCGATCCAGGCCTCATCGGTGCCCTCGGCGAAGAAGTAGTCGTACCAGGCCTCTGTGCGGTCGACCGCCGTCGGCCACAGCGGGCTGATCGACAGGTTGGGCGTGCCGGGGTTGACGTTGAACTTCATCGCCGGGAAGAGGATGTGGTACTGCGCGGTGGGCACTCCGCCGCGCACCGGGTAGGGGGCGTTCCCGTTGAGCGCGTCGGGGTGGATCGGCGGGATCTGGCTGAGCCGGTTGCCGGCGCTCTCGTGGCGCTGGGACTCCTCGTCGATCACGTGCATCAGGTCCGGATGGTTCAGCTGGCAGTGGTAGCACTCGAGGTAGTTCTCGATCGCGATCTTCCAGTTGGCGTTGATCGACCAGGTGGTGCGGTGATGGAAGCGCAGCGCGTCCACGTCGAGCCCGTTCTCGGCCACGACGGCCGGCAGGCCGCCGAGCGCGTCCTCGAGCGGCTCGGCCTCCGGGTCGGGGTTCACGAACACGAACGGCCCCCACGTGCCCACCGACACCGGCGCGAGGCCGAGCTCGTCCTTGTCGAAGCCGGGCTCGTCCTTGCTCCTCGGCGCTCCCCGGAGCGAGCCGTCGAGGCCGTAGGTCCACGCGTGGTACGGGCACTGGATGGTGCCCCGCTTCTGCGGCTCGTCCACCAGGATCGTGCCGCGGTGGCGGCAGATGTTGAGGTACCCGCGGAGCTCGCCGTCCTTGTCGAGGACCACCACCACCGGGAGGCCACCCACCTGGGTGGGGAAGAGGCTCCCTGGCCCGTCGAGCTCGCCGGTGTGCCCGGCGTACTGCCACGAGCGCCTGAAGATCCGCTCGCGCTCCGCGGCCAGGACGGCCGGGTCGGCGTACCAGCTGTACGGCGTCGTCTCGACGCGGGACTCGACCAGCGTGCGGTCCATGAGCGGGGTATCCTCCCAAAGTCGATATGCGAAAGCAAATTTCGCGGACTGAGAGCAGCTCGTCAGTCGGGACGCTCGCGCGCGGCCTCGACATCCTCGAGCTGTTCGCCGGCGAGTCGCCCGAGCTGACCCAAACGGAGATCTCCGAGCGGCTCGGGCTCCCGGTGCCCACGGTACACCGGCTGACCAAGCTGCTGGTGGAGCGCGGCTGGCTCGTGCGCGACACGGGAAGCCGGCGCCTGCGCCTCGGGCTCGGGGTGGCCCGCCTGCTGCCGGCGCTGCTGTCCGGGCTGCGCCTGCCCGAGCTCGCCCGGGACCACCTGCGCGGGATGGCCGAGCGCACCGGGGAGACCGTCAACCTGGCCGTGCTCCACGGGGGCGAGGTGGTGTACCTGGTGAGCGAGAGCGGCAGCCGCCTGCTCACCCTCCGCTCCACGATCGGGCTGCGGCTGCCCGTGCACTGCACGGCGCTCGGCAAGTGCCTGCTGGCCCAGCTGCCCGACGAGGAGGCGCGGCGCACTGCCGGCCCGGAGCCCTACGCGGCGCTGGCACCGCGGACGATCACGAGCTGGACCGACCTGCACACGAGCCTCGAGCAGGTCCGCCGCCAGGGCGTGGCCGTGTCCCACGAGGAGTACGAGGTCGGGCTCGACTCGATCGCCATCCCGCTCGCCTGGGTGGAGGGCGAGGGCCCGGCGGCGGTGAACGTGTCGCTGCCGAGCTCCCGCGCGGCAGGCGAGGCCGGCGGCGAGCTCACCGCCGAGCTGCGCGCCGTGGGACGGGCGATCGAGTCGGACGCCGGCGTCCACGGACGGGCCGGGGCCGCCGCGTGAGCGCGGGCACCGCGCCCTACTGGCTCGACGCTCCCTACGAGCCGCGGCCGGCCCTCGAGGGAAACGTGGAGGCGGAGGTCTGCGTGATCGGGGCCGGCGTGTGCGGGCTCTCCTGCGCCCGGCGGCTGGCGCAGCGCGGCATCGACGTGGTGGTGCTCGAGCGCGGCACGGTGGCCGGCGGCGCCAGCGGCCGCAACGGCGGCTTCCTCCTCTCCGGCGTGGCCCCCTTCCACAACGACGCCCGCGAGCGCTTCGGCCACGAGCGCGCGCGTGCGATGTACGCGCGCACGCTCGCCGCTCAATCCGACGTTTACGAGCTGGCCGCCGAGCTCGGCGCCGGCGACGCCGTCAGGCGCGTGGGCATGCTGCGCGTGGCGTGGTCGGAGGAGGAGGCCGAGCACGTGCGCCGGCACGCGGAGGCATTGCGCGAGGACGGCTTCCCCGGCGAGGTGGTGGAGCACGAGGAGCTGCCGGCGGCGCTGCGCCGTGGCGGGCTCGTGGCGTGCCTGACCGAGAACGACGGTGCGCTTCACCCCGCACGCTGGTACCGCCTGCTGGCCGGGGCCGCGGAGGCGGCCGGCGCGCGCATCTGCGAGGGCAGCCCCGTGAACGGCCCCGTGCCGGCGCCGGACGAGGGTTCCGTGACCACCGATGCGGGAAGCGTCCACGCCCGCCACGTGGTGGTGGCCGCCGACGGCGCCCTGCCGGCGCTGGTGCCCGAGTACGCCGGCCGGGTGCGCCCGCGCAGGCTCCACATGATCGCCACCGCTCCGCTGCCGCCGGCGTTCGACACGCTCGTCTACGCGCGCTGGGGCTACGAGTACATGCAGCAGCGCCCGGACGGCCGGATCCTCGGCGGCGGCTTCAGCGACGTGGACGCCGACGAGTCCTACACAGACAGCGACGCCGGCAGCCCGGAGATGTGGGAGCGCATGGAGCGCTACCTGCGCGAGGAGCTGGGCGCCGATCCCGAGGTCACGCATCGCTGGGCCGGCGTGGTGGGCTACACCGAGGACGCGCTGCCATTCGTGGGCGAGGTGCCGGGCCGTGCCCGCCTCTACGTGTCGGGCGGCTACTCCGGCGTGGGCAACGTGCCCGGGTTCATGAGCGGCCGCGACCTGGCGGACACGATCGCCGGCGACCCGCCTGAGCCGCTGTTCCCGCCGGGCCGGTGAGCGCGCTCCTCGACCGCGAGCGGGCGACGCTCGCGGAGCGCACGCGCGCGTCCGAGCGGATGTTCCGGCGCGCCAAGCGCTCGCTGGCGGGCGGCGTGGCGTCTTCCTATCAGCGCCTCGAGCCGTGGCCCGTCTACCTGACGCGCGGAGAGGGCGCGCGCGTCTGGGACGTGGACGGCAACGAGTATCTCGACTTCCACAACGGCTTCAGCGCGATGGTCCAGGGCCACGCCCATCCGGCGATCACCGCGGCGGTCACGGCGCGCCAGCGGCTGGGCACCCACTTCGGCCTCCCGACGGAAGAGGCCGTTGACGTGGCCGAGAACCTGTCCTTGCGCTTTGGTCTTCCGCGCTGGCGCTTCACCAACTCCGGCACCGAGTCGGTGATGGACGCGATACGGATTGCCAGAGCGCACACCGGGCGCGACGACGTCGTGAAGATCGCCGGCGCGTACCACGGCCACGCGGACGTGACGATGGTGAGCGTGGGGCCTGAGCCCGGCGCGTGGGGCGCCGGCATCCCGGAGGCGACGGTCGCCCAGGTTCGCGCGGTCCCGTTCAACGACGCGGACGCGATGGCCACGACGCTCGCGGAGGCCCCGCCCGCGTGCGTGATCATGGAGGCCGCCCGCACGAACGCGGGCCTGGTGCTGCCCGAGCCCGGATACCTCGAGGGGGTGCGCGATGCCGCGCGCGCCGCCGGGACGGTGCTGATCTTCGACGAGGTGAAGACCGGGCTGACGATCGCGGCGGGCGGGGCCGTCGAGCGGTTCGGCGTCAGGCCGGACATGGTGGTGCTGGCGAAGTCGCTGGGAGGCGGGCTCCCGACGGGCGCGATCGGTATGACCGAGGAGCTGGCGGCGCTGGTCGAGGACGGCAGCGTGCACCACGTGGGCACCTACAACGGCAACCCGCTCGGCATGGCCGCGGCGCGGGCGAACCTGCTGGAGGTGCTGACGCCGGCGGCGTACGAGCACCTGGAGCGCCTCGGCGAGCGGATGGCAGCCGGCGTGGGGCCCGGCGCCCTCGCCCTCGGCTCGAAGGGCTGCGTCCACCGGCAGGAGCGCGACCCTGAGCGGTCGGAGCTGATCTGGACTTGGCTGGTGAACCGCGGCATCCTCACCACGCCGGGCCGCGAGCAGGAGTGGAACGTCACCGTGGCCCACGACGACGCGGCCGTGGACCGCTACCTCGAGGTATTCGGTGAGCTGGCTCCCGAGCTCACCGCACCGCGTGGCAGGCCGGCAGCTTGAGCGGATCCTCGCCGCGGCAGCGCTCCTCGATGCCCATCGTGGCCGCCTGCCCCGACTCGACCAGCGGGCAGCGCGGGTGGAAGCGGCAGCCCGGGGGGATGCGCGTCGGGTCGGGGGCCTCGCCGGTGAGGATCTGCTGGTCCATCTGCTCGATCTCGGGCACCACCGAGAGCAGGGCGCGCGTGTAGGGATGGCGCGGCGAGGTGAGCATCTGCTCGGTCGGTCCCTCCTCCACGATCCGGCCGAGGTACATCACCGCCACGCGGTCGGCCACGTTCCAGGCGAGTCCGAGGTCGTGGGTGACCACGAGAATCCCGATGTTGGTCTCGCGCACCAGCCCGAGCATCAGCCCGAGGATCTCGCCGCGAACCGACGCGTCGAGGCTCGACACGGGCTCGTCGGCCACCAGGAGGCTCGGGTTGAGCACCATCGCGCCGGCGATGATCACGCGCTGGCGCTGGCCGCCGGAGACCTCGTACGGGTAGCGCGTGAAGAAGCGCTCCGGCGGGCGCAGCCCGGCACGCGAGAGGCCGTCGGCCACCAGCTGCTCCTCGTCGCCGGGAAGCTTGTGGATCCGCACGCCCTCGGCCACCGCCTCGTAGATGGTCTGGCGCGCGTTGAGAGCGCCGGTGGGGTCCTGGAAGATCATCTGCACGTGCTTCCGGTGCTCGCGCAGCCTGCGCCGGTCGTAGCGCACCTGCTCACCGCGGAAGCTCACGCTGCCCGACAGCGGGCGCTGAAGCCCGACGATGGACCGCGCGAGCGTGGTCTTGCCACACCCGGACTCGCCCACCAGCGCGACGATCTCGCCGCTTCGCATCTCGAGGTCCACGCCGTCCACCGCCCGGGCGAGTCCGTGCCGCCCGGGGAACTCGACCTTGAGGTCGCTCACGGTGAGGAGCGGCGCCTCGCTCATGCGGGCACCGGCGCCCCGGGTACGTGCACGCACGCCGCGGCGCGGCTCGGTCCGGCGGGCCAGAGCTCGACCGGGGTGGACGAGCAGATCTCCACGGCCGCCGGGCAGCGCGGATGGAAGGGGCAACCGGCGGGCAGCTGGCGCGGGTCGGGCGGGTCGCCCGGCAGCCCCGAGGGATTCATGCGGAACGCGTGATCGCCGATCACCGGGAACGCGCCGGCGAGCGCGCGTGTGTACGGATGGGCGGGCGCGGCGAAGACCTCATGGCTCGGTCCCTGCTCGACCACCTGACCGGCGTACATCACCGCGAGCCGCCGGCACACGCTCGCCAGCGTCGAGAGGTCGTGGGTGATGAAGATGGTTCCGAGGCCGAACTGCTCCTGAAGGTCCTCGAGCAGCTTCAGCACCTGCGCCTGGACCATCACGTCGAGCGCGGTGGTGGGCTCATCGGCAATCAGGAGCCGCGGCTCGCACCCCAGCGCCAGCGCGATCAGCACGCGCTGGCGCTGGCCGCCCGACATCTGGTGCGGGTAGTCGCGCGCGCGCCGCGCGGGCAGGCCCACGAGCTCGAGCAGCTCGCCCACGCGCTTGCGCGTTCCGGACGCGCCACCCTTCGAGTGCAACCTGATGGCCTCTCCGATCTGGTCGCCCACTCGCTGCACCGGGTTGAGCGTGTGGAGGGCGCCCTGGAACACGATGGCCATGTCGGTCCAGCGCACTGCCCGCAGCCGCCCGGGCCGCATCGTCAGCACGTCCTCACCGTCGAGCAGCACCTCGCCCCTGACCTCCGTGCCGCGTGGCAGCAGGCGCAGCAGCGCGCCGGCGAGAGTCGACTTGCCGCAGCCCGACTCCCCCGCCAACCCGAGCGTCTCGCCCACGTCGAGCTCGAGGTTCACCCCTCGCACGGCGGGCACGGGGCCGCTCCGCGAGGGGTAGCTCACGTGCAGGTCGCGGACCGCGAGGAGCGGGTGCTCGGCGCTCACGCGCGCTGGTCCCGAAGGCGTGGGTCGAGGACTTCCTCGAGCGCTTGGCCGCAGAGCGTGAAGGCGAGCACCACGAGCATGATCCCGAGCCCCGGCGGCACGAAGTACCACCACGCCTCGATCGTGATGGCACCCGTCTCGAACGCCTCGTCGAGCATCTTGCCCCAGGACGCGTTCGAGGGGTCGCCGAGCCCGAGGAACGAGAGGGTGGCCTCCGAGAGGATCACGATCGGCACGGTGAGCGTGGTGTTGGCCAGGATCAGCGGGGACACGTTCGGCAGGATGTGGCGGCTCATCAGGTGCCAGTTCGACGCCCCGAGGGCGCGGCTTCGATCCACGTAGTCGCGCTCCCTCAGCGTGAGCACCTGCGCCCGGATCAGGCGCGCGGTGGAAGGCCACGAGGTGATGCCGATCACCAGGATGATGTTCTGCACCGAAGGCCCGAGAATCGCGGCGAGCACGATTGCCAGGGGCAGGAACGGGATCACGAGGAACCATTCGGTCACGCGCATCAGGATGCCGCCGGGGCGCCCGCCGAAGAAGCCGGCCGCGATGCCCACCACCGAGCCGATCAGCACTGCCAGCACCGTCGCGGCCAGGCCCACCACCAGGCTGATGCGCGACCCCCAGATGAACTGGGTGAGAACGTCGCGACCGAGGCTGTCGGTTCCCAGCGGGCCGAACTCCGAAGGGCTCGCGAACGCGGGGTTGTCCGTCGTGTTGATCGCCTTCAGGCCGTCGGGGTCGGCCAGCAGAGGCGCCGCCAGCGCCATCGCCACGATGGCCACGAGGATCCCGAGGCCCACCATGCCCGGCGTGTGGCGGCGGTACTCGCGCCATGCACCGGACACGGCGCGGCCCCGGCGCTGCCAGGCGATCCGTCGGGCCGAGGGGGCTGCGGCTACCGCGTTCACGTTGTCCTGACCCGCGGATCGAGATACGCGTAGAGAAGGTCGGCGATCAGGTTGAAGAGGATCACCGAGGCGCTGAACACCAGGAACAGCCCTTGCAGGGTCGGCAGGTCAGGGCCCTTGAGGGCCTCGTAGGTGGCGAGGCCGAGACCCGGCCAGGAGAAGATCGCTTCGACGGCGATCGCCCCCGACAGCACGAAGCCGAAGTTGATCGCCAGGAGCGCCACCACCGGCAGCAGCGCGTTCGGCACCGCGTGCCGGTTGCGCACGAGCACGTCGCGCAGGCCCTTCGCGCGCGCGAGCACGAGGTAGTCCTCGCGCATCGTGTCGAGCAGCGACGAGCGCATCACGATCGTGTACTCGCCGAGATAGGCGAGCGTGAGCGTGAGCGCCGGCAGGAACATGTGATGTGCCTGGTCGGCGAGCTTCGCGATCCCGGTGGCGTTGGACGACGGGTCCACGATGCCGCCCACGGGAAACCACCCCAACCCCACCGCGAACAGGGTCAGCAGGAGCATCCCGAGCCAGAAGTCCGGCATCGAGTACGTGCCCATCGTGAACGTGGTGATGCCGTAGTCGGCCTTGGTTCTTCGTCGCCAGGCCGCAGCGATCCCGAGCAGGATCCCGATGGCCGCCGACAGGATCGACGAGATCCCCACCAGCGCGATCGTCGGCCACGCCTTGCGCTTGATCTCGTCCCAGACGGGCTGGTTGCTCTGGTACGAGCGCCCCAGGTTCAGCGTCGCGGTCTCCTTGAGGTAGTGCACGAACTGCGACCCCGTGGAGCCCTCCAGGCCGAACTGCTCGGTGAGCTCGGCCCGCTGGGTGGCCGAGAGCTCATGCCCTCTGTACAGGTTCGCCACCGGGTCGGTCTCCACGACCCGGAACAGGAAGAAGTTGAAGACGACTACGAACGCCAGCGTGGCCAGCGAGCCGAGAACTTTTCCTGTGACGAACCTTGCGCTCACTCCCGCTCGTCGGCGCTCCGCCGGCGCATGAGGACGAAGGCCCCGCCGGCCACGGCCAGCAGCGCGATGACGATGATCGCGATCACCCCGCCGCTCCCGCCGCCGCCGTCGTCGTCACCGCCTCCCGAGTCGCTCACCGGCTTGAGCTGGGCGTACGACGGCGACGAGTTCGAGTAGATCACGGGGCCGGTCTCCGCCGGCTGGCGGACGAAGCCGGTGAAGCGATCCTTCACGTAGGCCTGCGTCTCGGGCTCGGTGTAGAGCACGTGATACGTGCCCGACTGCTGGAAGCGGGTCAGCATCTCGTGGACGATGTCCACGCGCTTCTCGGGGTCGAGCTCGACCTTCTGCTGCTCATAGAGCTTGTCGTACTCCGGGTCGCAGTAGCTGGCGTCGTTGTAGTAGTTCGTGGGGTCGTCCGGATCGCTCGACACCTGGTCGCAGGTGAAGTACGACAGCATCGGGTCGGGGTCCACGAACGGGGTCCAGCCCCAGGCGAACATGTCGTAGTCGCCCTTGCCGATGATGGTCGTGAGCTGGCTGTCGTCGGCCACCTTCCGGGTGGTCGCGATTCCGATCTCCTTCAGCCACCCGGTCACGAACTCGGCGACCTCCGAGCCGGTCTCGCCGTCCGAGCGCTCCATGTACTTGAAGTTCAGCGGCCTGCCGCCGCCGGGCATCTCGCGCACCCCGTCGCCGTCGGTGTCCTTGTAGCCGGCCTCCTCGAGCATCGACTTCGCCTTCTCGAGATCGAAGTCGAACACCTTGTCCGCCGGGATCTCCGGCGTCCACTTCGGGTCGGGAGAGGTGCTCAGGGTCTGGGCCGGCTTGCCGAGACCGGCCAGCACGCGGTCCACCAGCGTCTCCTTGTCGATCGCGTGGCCGATCGCCTGTCGCACCTTCACGTCGAGCAGTGCGGGGTGCGGCTTCTTCAACCCGTCGCCGCCGTTGATCGCGACCTCGCTCATCGAGCCCTGGTAGCCCTCGACGGTCTCGATGTTCTCCTCGTTCTTCAACGAGTTGAACGCGGTGCCCGGGATGTCGAAGGCAGCGTCCAGCTCGCCGGTCTTGAGCGCGGCGACCATCGCGTCCGGGTTGTTGAACTTGCGGAGCACGACCTTGTCCACGGCCGGTCGGCCGCCGTAGAAGTTCGGGTTCGCCTTGAAGCGCGCGAACTGGCCCTTCTCGAACTTCTCCAGCGTGAACGGACCGGAGCCGACCGGGCTCTGGCCGTTGAACTTGTCGCGCTCATCCGAGTCGAGCTCACCCCAGACGTGCTTGGGCAGGATGTACACGTCGAGCGTGGGAAGCTTCGGATCGGGCACCGACGTCTTGACGACCAGCGTGTTCGGATCGGTGGCCTCGGCGGTCAGGTTCGCGACCACGGAGGTGTGGTTGATCCACTCCTCGTCGCGCGAGGTGTTGATAGTCCACGCCACGTCCTCGGCGGTGAGCGGCTTGCCGTCGGACCACTTCGCACCAGGCCGCATCTTGTAGGTCCAGGTGAGGCCGTCGTCGGACTTCTTCCAGGATTCCGCCAGGCCCGGGATGGTGTGGAAGTCCGACGCCGCCTTGTTGGTCAGCGTCGCGTACTGGAGGTTCCAGGCCTCGTAGGCGGCCACGGTCACGCCGATCAGCGGGCTCATGCTGTCGATGCCCTGAGGGTCGCCCACGTCGAACGTCACGGGCTCGTTACCCGACGTCTCGGTGTCCTGACTCTGCGCGGACACGGCCGTCAGGCCGGCGATCAGGATGAGAAAAAGGATCGATCCGGCCAGTGTCCTGCGGCGCGTCGTGCTCAAGCGAGTCCCTCCGTCGTTCCCCGGTTAACCGCGGACTATCTCACGGCGTTCACATCAGAGTCCAGTTAAGGAACCGTTCAAGTCGCCGGTAGAAGTCGAGCTGGGGGCCGGCGCGGAGCAGCCCATGCCCCTCGGTCGGGTAGGTCACGTACTCGAACGTCTTGCCGAGCTGCCGGAGCCGGGCCGTGAGCTGCTCGGACTGCTTCGGGCTCACGCGGATGTCCTGCTCGCCGTGGGCTATGAGCAGCGGCGCCCGCACGTTCTCGAGCCGGTGATAGGCCGACCCGGCGATGTAGGCCTCGCGGGCGCCGGACGGCGGTCCCATCATCCGGTCGAGGTCCTGCACGCCCTCGCGGTCGCCCTGGGCCCACGACGTCGTGATGTCGCAGTCGCCGTACTTGCAGACGGCGCAGCGAAAGCGGTACTCGGGGTCGTCGGTCACCGCGAGCAGGGACATGTAGGAGCCGTAGCTCGCGCCGAAGATCCCCAGCCGCTGGCCGTCCACCCAGTCGAGCGTGCGCAGGAAGTCCGCGGCGGCGAGGCAGTCCTTCGTGTCGCCGACACCCCAGTCGTCGTGGTTGAGGCGCTCGAACTCGCGTCCGTATCCCGTCGAGCCGCGGAAGTTCACGGCCAGCCAGGCGTAGCCCCGGTCCACGAAGTACTGAGCGTGACCGTCCCAGGCGTCCGTGTATGCGTCCGTGGGCCCGCCGTGCGGGTAGACCACCGCCGGCACGGGCCGGCCCATCCCGGCGTCCCGCGGGCGCATGAGGAACCCCGGGATCTCGCGCCCGTCGAAGGTGGGGAAGGTCACGTCCTCGAGCGCGGAGTGCGGGGCCGAGCGAATCGCCCGGGGGGCCGGCGCGTGGATCGCCCGCGGCTCGCCGCCCGTCTCCACCGTGCGCAGCTCCGGGGCGGTGGCGTGGTCCTCGTAGGCCGCCACGATCGCGCCCGCGGCGGTCCAGTGCGGGTAGCTCCAGGTGCCGCCCTCGGCCACCAGCTCGGCGGAACCGTCGGACGCATCGACCACCACGAGGTCGAAGCGGTTGCGCCGGCCGCGCACCGCCACGAGCCGCTCGCCCTCCGGATGCCACTCGGCCTGTGTGTGGTCGGCCTCGGCGCTCGTGAGCCTGCGCTCGCCTGAGCCGTCCCGCCCGACGGCGTGCAGCTCGTACCAGCCGCTCTGCTCCGAGCGGTAGGCGAGCGTGCTCCCGTCCGGGGACCAGGCGGGCGAGTCGGCCATCATGCCGGGGGTCGAGGCCACGACGCGCACGGCCCCGCCGTCGAGGGCCGCCACGCGGATCTCGCCGCGCTTCAGGTCTCCGCGCGGCCAGAACATGTAGGCCACCTCGGAGCCGTCCGGCGAGACGGCGGCGTCGCCCTCGTCGCCGTACTCCTCGAGGGCGCCGTGCGCGACGGCGAGCGGTCGCGGCCAGGCGTCGTGCGCGTCCACCACGGCCAGCCGCGAAGTGTCGTCGCGCTCGACGCTGATCACGATCCCCCCGTCCGGGGTCCACACCGGGCTCGAGCCCTCCACCAGGTTGCGCGGCGGTCCGCCCGCCACGGGCGCGAGCCACACGTGACCGTCGTCCGCGTAGGCCACCGTCTCCCCGTCGGGCGCGAGCCGCGGGTCCACGTCCTCCCAGTAGGGCTGCGGGTCGCGGCCGGTCGTCAGACGCTGCGGCGCGCCGGGCGCCTCGAGGTCGAGCAGCCACACGTCCGAGGTCTCGGCATCCTCGATCATCACCGCGCTGCGCCGGTCGGCAGCGATGGTGAGCGAGCGCGGTCGCGGCGTGCGCGCCACCGCCTCGAGTCGCCAGTGCGGCGGCGGCTTCAGGTCCTTGCGCGGCTGGGCGAGCACCCCCTCGTGCTCGTCCTTGCCGACCCAGATCGATCCCTCAGCCACGCGCTCCCTCCTCGATTCCCGAGAGCGCCTCGAGCACGAGGCGCCCGATCTCGTTCAGGTCATATCCGCCCTCCTGCACAACCACGGTCGGCAGGCCGAGAGCGCCCAGCGTACGGCCCGCCTCCCTGAAGCCGGCGCCGGTCACCGCCAGCGGGCTCTCCGGGTCGCCGCCGGCGGCGTCCACTCCCAGCGCCACCACCAGCGCCTCGGCGCCCCGGCCCGCCACCCAGTCCGCGAGCGTCCGCACGGCCGCCGTCCAGCCCTCGTCCCCGGTTCCCGGCGCGAGCGTGATGTTGCGGTTGGCACCCTCGCCGGTCTCGTCCTCGAAGCCGAGGAAGTGCGGGAACCAGCCGGCGCCCGGGTCCACATGGGCCGACGCGGTGAGCACGTCAGGGTCCTCCCAGAAGATCGCCTGCGTGCCGTTCCCGTGGTGGGCGTCGATGTCGATCACCGCGACCGGGCGCCTCCCGGCGGCGCGCAGGCGGGCCGCTGCCGCCGCAGCGTTGTTGAGATAGCAGGAGCCGCCGAAGCAGGTGCGGGTCACGTGGTGGCCGGGCGGGCGGCAGCACGCGTAGGCGGCGCGCTCGCCTTCGAGCACCAGGTCGGCGGCGGTCACGGCGCCGTCGAGGCCGGCCCGCGCGGCCTCCCACGTGCCCGGCCCGATCAGCGTCATCGTGTCGTAGGCGAACTGGCCGGCGCGAGCCGTGATGCCGGCTGCCCTGTGCGCGCGGACGCCGTCGGCGAACAGTCCCGGGTGCGGGAACAGGTACGGCACCACTCGGTCCTGCCCGGGGTCCTCGGGCAGCCCGGCCGACTGCCATTCGTCCCAGGCGCCGGCGAGGTAGCCCAGGAGGTCCGCGTCATGCACGCTGGTCACGCGCTGGTCGGGCTGCGAACGGGCGGGCACGAGCCGCGCGCCGTCCGCTTCCAGCCGCTCGCGAATCCGCTCCGCGCGCTCCGGCAGCTCGGTGCCCGGGGTGCGCACGCCCACCCACACCTCGCCGCCCGGGTCGTGCGAGCCGTGGCGATCGCTCCAGACCACAGGCATCGCGAGTCCCACGCCGACGGACCCTACCTCCGGGTACGCTCGCGCCGTATGGACGCCGTCAAGAGCCTTCGCGAGCACGGCCTCCGGATCGGCAGGCTCGAGTCGGGACCCGACCGGCTCGATCGCGGACGTGGCCGGCGTGCGCGTGGGACACGTGACGGTCATGCGCGACGAGCCCGATCCACCGGACGGCCGAGGCGTCGCCCGCAGCGGCGTGACGGCGATCCTCCCGGGCGACCCGCAACGCGGTCTGGGCCCAGCCGATCCCGGCGGCGGTCGCGATGCTCAACGGCGCCGGAGAGCTCACGAGCTCGCTTCAGATCCGCGAGTGGGGCGTGCTCGAGACCCCGATCTACCTCACGGCCACGATGTCGGTCGGGCGCGTCTACGACGGCGCGGTGGCGGCGGCCATCGACGGCGAGCCGCGCGTGGGAGTCGACGACGTGGTGATTCCCGTGGTCGGCGAGTGCGACGACAGCTGGCTGAACGATCCGCGCGTGGTGCAGGTCGAGGCGGCCGACGCGGGCCGGGCGCTCGCGGACGCTTCCGCCGACGTGGTCCAGGGAGCGGTGGGCGCGGGCACTGGCATGGTGTGCTTCGGCTGGAAGGGCGGGATCGGCACGGCCAGCCGGGTCGTCGAAAGCGGCGCCGTGGTGGGGGTTCTGCTGCTGGCCAACTTCGGGGAGCGCGCGGACCTGCGGATCGACGGCGTGCCGGTGGGCAGGCTGCTCGACGGGAGCGCCGCGGGCTGGCACGTGCCCGGTGGAAGCTGTCTCGTGGTGGTGGGCACCGACGCCCCGCTCAGCTCGGCGCAACTCACTCGCCTGGCCCGGCGTGCGGGACTCGGGCTTGGTCGCACCGGCTCGGTGGCCCACCACGGGAGCGGCGAGATCTTCCTCGGGTTCTCCCTGTCCTCGTCACGCGCGGCACGCGGCGAGCCCGGCCCGCCGGGTGTGGCCGACGAGGACCTCGACTCCCTGTTCAGCGCCGCGGTGGACGCCACCGAGGAGGCTGTTCTCGGCGCCCTCTGGAACGCCGAGCGCGTGGAGGGTCGCGACGGCCGGGTGGCGGAGGCTCTGCCGCACGACGAGGTGCTGGAGCTGCTCGACCGGCACGGCCGGCTCGAGCGCTGAGCGTCAGCCCTCCGCGCGGTCGAGCCAGGCCAGCCACACCAGGCCGTGCCCATCGGCCCGGTCGATGTCGAGGCCGGTGATCGCGCGGATGCGGTTGATGCGGTTTCCCAGCGTGTTGCGGTGCACCGGGAGCGCCGCTGCCGTGGCGCCGCGGTCGAAGTCGTGCTCGATCAACACGTCGAGGGTGCGCGCCAGCTCGGGGTCGCTCGCCTCGAGCCGGCCGTAAACGCGCGCGCGCAGGCGAGCGGCCAACCGGGGTGACTTGCGCAGCAGGAGCTCGGGCAGATGGTCGTCGAGCTCCACCTCCCCGAAGCGGCCCCCCGCCGCGGCCAGGTCCACGACCGTCCGGAGCTCGTCGAGCACCTCGGACAGCAGGGGGCGCGGCGTG
This sequence comes from uncultured Thermoleophilaceae bacterium, assembly GCA_963811055.1. Classification (GTDB taxonomy): domain Bacteria; phylum Actinomycetota; class Thermoleophilia; order Solirubrobacterales; family Thermoleophilaceae; genus JACVRW01. Next base: position 293,423 of record CAWEPQ010000001.1, on the reverse strand, counting down.
GCTCCCGCCCGGGCAATGGTCCCGTGGGATTCCAGGTCCAGCTCGCCGAGGGGAAGCGGGCGCGACGCCACGCCCACCACGCGGCGTCCCTCCGAGGCGGCCAGCACCCGCTCGGCGCGGAGGCGGGCGGCCAGGGTCGCGTGGTGCTGGACCGACAGCGACGGCGCCGACAGCGCGAACGGCCGGTAACGGGCGTTCAGGTCGAAGCCCAGCCGCTCCGCGAGTTGGTAGTCCTCGCCGACGAGCGCGACGTCGGAGCACACCCGGTCCAGCAGCCCGAGCGCGCGCCGCTCGTCGTCCGACACCACGGCCGGCGGCCGGGTGGACTCGTAGGTGTCCGAGAAGAGATGCGACACGCGGTCCACGAACTCGAACAGCAGGTCGGCGCTCTCGAGCAGGGCCGGCCGCTCGTCCTCGCGCGCGGCCTCCAGCAGGGAGGTCCAGGCGTAGCGCGCGCCGTGACGGAAGTTGGCCGGCACCACGTCGGCCGGCATGCCGTCCCGGGCCAGCCCTCGGGCGCGCTCGCGAAAGCGCTCGAGGTCCGCCTGGCTCGGCCTCTGGTCGTCCACCAGCCAGCGCACGACCAGGTCCACGTTCCAGCGCACCCAGTCCCGCACATCCTCACGCGGTGGGCGAAAGCGCCGGTACTCGGGCCGGTCCCAGAAGCTGTCGAGAATCCCTTCGGTGAAGCGGTCGAGATCGGTGCGCTCGACGATGCGCCGGATGGCGTCCCGCGAACGGGCGGCGGCCTCCACGGCCCCGATCTTCTCAAGTCCGTTGTGCACGTGCACACCCGAGCGGGGCAAACTCTGTTCAGGGCGTGCTTTGCATGAGGAGCGCGGCAGTGCATGATCCTCGGGCAACGACCCGCAGCACCGAGGAGGAGACGCATGCGTTCAGGGAGTCCGACGGCGCGAAAGCTCGCGCTCGCAGTCACAGCCGCCGCGCTCTCGTGTGCCGCGCTCGCCGCGCCCGCACCGGCGAAGGTCTCGGTTTCGTTCCAGCGCATCGCGGGCGTCAAGTCCGCGGGCACGCCGGCCAAGTACAACAAGGTCGGCATCCTCAAGATCGGTTCGAGGAAGGCGCGCAACGTGCTCGTCCTCAACCCCGGCACGTCCGCCAGCGCGGCGTACTTCGCGCCGCTGGCCAGGGACGTGGTGAGCAGGGCGAAGGACTGGCAGGTGTGGGCCGTGGAGCGTCGCGAGAACCTGCTCGAGGACCACTCCGTGCTCAACCGCGTCAAGGCCGGCAAGGGCAGCTCCAAGGAGCTGTTCGATTACTACCTCGGGTTCATCAACGACCCGAGCGTGGCAAAGCACTTCCAGTTCATCTCCGACTCGTCGGTCGGCTACGCCCACGAGTGGGGGATGAAGACCGAGATCAACGACCTCCACCGCGTGGTCAAGCTGGCCAAGCAGCGCGGCGGCAAGGTCGTGGTGGGCGGCCATTCCCTCGGCGGGACGATCACCACCGCCTACGCCACCTGGGACTTCAAGGGCAAGCCCGGTGCGCGCGGCCTGTCGGGACTCGTCTACATCGACGGGGGCAGCAGGCCCGAGTCGCCCACCGCCGCGGAGGCCACCGAGGAGCTCGCCGCGCTCCGGGCGGGCGGACCGTGGCTGACCTTCGGCGGCATCGGCGCGCCGTTCGCCGGGCTCTTCAACGCCACCGGCTCGCTGGCGGCGCTGTACTGGCCGAACGAGGCCAGCCTCGCGTGGGACTGGCCGCTGCTCCCCGGCAACCTCAAGACCCCGGTGCTCCCGACGAACCTCGCCCAGTACGGGTACGCGCTCGACACGGAGACCTCGCCCGCGGGCCTGGCCGCGGCACAGGGCCACATCGGGCGCCTCGCCCCGAGCGGCAGCCCGCGCGGCTGGCAGCAGGCCGGTGAGATCACCCCGATCCGCCGCTTCGCCACCGTGTTCTCAGGCAACGGGCTCAAGGGCCTGGACGGCACGGCGTGGTACCACCCGCAGCGCCTGTCGCTCGACTCGAGCGCGGTCGCCGCCGGGAACGCCAACCCGGCTCAGGCCGTGTTCGGGGTCCGGTCGATCCACGGCCACGACCTGTCGAAGCGCCTGCGGATCTACGCGTTCGGCGCGGCGCTGGGCGGGCAGCGGGTGCTGGACGGGGCCAAGCTCCTCGCCAGCCAGTCGGGGATCCCGAAGCGCAATCTGAAGCTGGTGGAGCGCGCCTCGACCTACTCGCACAACGACCCGAACACGGCGAGTCCGAAGAACGACTTCGTCAAGAACCTGATTCCGTTCCTGAAGAAGATCAGCCGGAGGTAGCTCATGCGCACCGCGTTCCGTTCGTTCATCGCGATCCTGGCGGCGGCCGGCCTACTGGCCGCGGCACCGGCGGCCCTGGCCCACGAGGGCCACCACAAGCGCCTCACCCCGATGATCTTCCTCCACGGGGGTGCGGGATCCGGAGGACAGTTCGAGTCCCAGGCGCAGCGCTTCACGAGCAACGGGTACCCGCAGAGCTATATCCGGGTGGTCGAATACGACTCGACCTTCGGGGTCGATACGCGCGAGGACGTCTACGCCCGGCTCGACGCTGCCATCGCCGATCTCAAGAAGCAGACCGGGCGGCCCAAGGTCGATCTGCTCGGGCATTCGCTCGGCACGACCCTCAGCCACGAGTACCTGGCCTCGCCCGCGCGCGCGGCCAACATCGCGCGCTACGTGAACATCGACGGCCGCACGGCCGCCTCTCCGCCCGGCGGCGTTCCCACGCTCGCCATCTGGGCGGGCCGCGGGACACCGGGCCGGGTGCTCGAGGGTGCAACCAACGTGACGATCCCCAACCAGACCCACGTGCAGGTGGCCACCTCGGCGGAGACCTTCGTGTCCATCTACAAGTTCTTCACGGGCCGCCGTCCGTCCAAGGACATCGCGACTCAGCACCGGATCACCCTGTCGGGACGCGCGGCGCTGTTCCCGCAGAACGTGGGCGTGGGGGAGCGCTCGCTCGAGATCTGGGCTGTTCACGGCGCCACCGGCCAGCGGAAGGGCAAGCGTCCGGTCGCCACGCTCGACATCGCCGAAGACGGCTCGTGGGGCCCCGTCCGCGGACTGAGCAGCGGCAGGCACTACGAGTTCGCCCTCGTCGACGCGGGGCAGCTGACGCATCACATCTACTTCGAGCCGTTCAAGCGCAGCAGCCACCTGGTGCGCCTGCTCACCTCGGAGCCCGGCGGCGGGGTGAACATCCTGATCGAGCGGAGCCCGAGGCACTCGGCTCTGACGATCGTCAGGTACAAGGAGCTCTGGGGCGACCAGGGCGCCGAGAACGACTCCCTTCTCATCAACGGGACCAACGTGATCAACGCGGCCACGGCCCCGATCGCAAAGCGCGTGATCGGCATGTTCGCCTTCGACACGGGCTCGGACGGGGTGAGCAACGTGGCCACGCCTCACCCGGTGTTCTTCGCGCTTCCGTTCCTCAGCGGCGTGGACCTGTTCATTCCGGCCGCGGCCCCGCCGACGGGCACCGTCTCCGTGGCGCTCAGGTCGAGGGGGGCAGGCCGCCTCCGGACGGTGAACTTCCCGAACTTCGCGTCATCCACCGACGCGGTGTCCGTGAACCTCGCCGACCACGAGCCTGGCCGGCGCTAGCGCTCGGACGCGCAGAGCACGATCGTCCGCTTGCGCGTGACGGTCGTCCCGTCGCTGAGGCGCAGAACCAGCTTCAGGTTCTGCACGCCGGCGGCGGTGCGGCCGAACCGCACGTGGCCCTTGCCCGCGCGGCGAACGCGTGCCACGCGCTTGCCGCGCAGGAGCACGCGGCCGTCCAGCACCCTGCTCCTGAGGCTCTTCGGGAGTCCGTATCGGAACGAGCGGAGGGTGCTGCAGCGCCGCCCGTGCGCACCGAGGCCGCGCGGATCGGCCACCGGCAGCTCCACGTCGATCCTTGATGCCTTGAGCGTGCCGTTGGCGCGCTGCTGGGACCAGATCGCCGAGCCCGCCACGAGCTGAAGCGTGTAGCGGGCGCCCGCCCGGGCCGTGGAGGCGATCGGAACGAGCCGGCGCGAGATCGTGTGCTTTCGCCCGTCGAGCTTCACCGGGATCGGGGCCGACTGGTTGCCCACCACCACTCCGCGGCCGACGTTGATGAGCTGCGCGAAGATCCGCGCGTCGCTGGGAGCACCGGTGGCCTTGTAGGTGATGGTCACCTTCGGCGGGCCGAGCAGCTGTGCGGCCTTGCGCACCACGATCGGCACGTCGAGGCCGCCGCTGGCGGCGGCCATGGCCAGGGTGCCCGAGCCGGAGGTGGCGCCGGCCGCGATCTCGAGCGTGCCCGAGCCGCGCGCCTTCACCGGCTTGCCGGGCGCGACGGGGTACTGAGGCGCCACGCGGTACTTGCTGTCGTCCGAGCGGAACTCGAGCCCCGGGCCGGTCTTCACGCTGCGGTCGCCCTTGAGGTAACGGGCCAGCCAGGCGGCGCTGGCGTCGTTGAGGCGGGGGTCGCCTCCGCCGCTGCCGAGGATCGAGCCCACGTCGAGCCCGGCGCCCGGCTCGCCGCCGTTGCCCTCGGCGCACTGGCCGTGGCCGCCGCAGAACCAGAACATCTTCACCGGCGTTCCCTGGGCCCTCAGCTGCTTGTAGACCTTCACGTCCTCGTCGAGCGGGAACAGGGTGTCCACGGTGCCGCCCACGATCAGGGTCGGCGCCTTGATCTTGCGGATCGTCTTGTCACCCGGACCGCGGTCTCTGAACCACGCCTCGTCGGCGGCGCTCAGGGTGCCGGTGGCGCTGGCACTGTTGTAGGCGGAGGTGATGTGCGGGTCGAGCCCGCCGGTCTGCACTCCGGCGGGACCGCCTGCGAGCCCGCCGTTGGTGGCGTTGGCCAGGCCGATCGAATAGAGCAGCGAGTTCCAGCCCTGCTTGAAGGTGCGGTCCTTGTAGAGGCTCGTCTCGAGCGAGTGCCAGGCCACCACGGGAACGATCGCGTCCACGCGGCGGTCGATGCCTGCGGTGGAGAGCTGGATGCCGCCGCCGTAGCTGCCGCCGGTCATGCCCACCCGGGGATCGCCCACCTTGTCGAGCTTCACCTGCGGCTGCTCGGCCATCCGATCGATGAGCGCGCGCACGTCGCGGCCCTCCACCTGCGGCGCGTTGATGGTGGCCTCGCCGCCGGAGACGCCGAAGCCGCGCGGGTCCCAGGTGAGCACGTTGTAGCCGAGGTCGTGGAGGCGCTTGATCGCCCCGGTCGACGGATCCTTCTCACCCGGCGCGCTCCAGCCCGGTCCGTTGAGCACCACCGGTGCCCGCTGGCCTGCCGCCAGCGCGGGGTTGGGGAACCAGTGGGCCACGATCGGCGTGCCGTCGAACGAGTTGACCACCAGGTCCTCGGCCTGCGCCGTGCCGGACAGCGATCCCAACACGAGCGCCGTGACGCCGGCGCATCTCATGACTCCCCTCACGACGGCCGACCTTAGCTACTCCGGCGCACCGCCCGACCGGGCGGGCTAGGGTGCGGCAATGCGAATGAGGCTCCCGGTGCTGGCCGCCGTCATCGGATGTCTGCTCGCTCCCAGCGGCGCGGCCGCCTATCCCAACTCGCCGCGCGACGCGATCGTCTCGCTCGGGGACTCCTACATCTCCGGCGAGGCCGGGCGCTGGTACGGCAACAGCATCGACAACACCGGCGACCGGTCCGGCACCGATCGCGCGACCGTCTGCTCGCTGCCGCTGGTGTGCGACACCGACATCGGCCGCACATACGTGAACGGCACCGACGAGGACGGCTGCCACCGCTCCGACGTGGCGGAGATCCTCACCGCGGACGTTCCCACGGACCTGAAGCTCAACCTCGCCTGTTCAGGCGCCGAGACGGCGAACGTGTTCCGGGGCGCGAACGGTGGCCAGAGCTTCAAGGGCGAGGCGCCGCAGGCCGACCAGCTCGACTTCATCGCCAAGGCCCGCAAGGTCAAGCTGATCGTCCTGTCGATCGGCGGGAACGACCTCGGCTTCGCCTCGATCGTGCAGGACTGCATCACGGCCTATCTCAGCTTCACCCCGCCGTGCGAGACCACGCACGAGCACCCGTTCAACCTCCAGTTCGTGAGCGTCCTGGGGCGGGTGGACAAGGCGATCAAGGACATCCGCGTGGTGATGAACTCGAACGGCTACCGCGGCACCCCGTACCGGTTCGTGCTGCAGAGCTATCCGTCGGCCCTGCCGCGGGCCTCCGAGAACCGCTACGCGGAGCGCGACCCGCTGCGCTCGGCGGGCGGCGGCTGCCCCTTCTACGACAGCGACTCCGACTGGGCCCGCGACGAGATCGGCCCGCGCATCAGCCGCGGCCTGCGGGCGGTCGCGCGTGCCAACGACGTCCAGTTCCTCGATCTGAGCAACGCCTTCCAGGGGCGCGAGTTCTGCGCCGACACCACGAGCCTCGTCGGCCCGTCGGGCACGCCCGGCCCGCCCAGCTCGACCACGCACGAGTGGACGCGCTTCGTCAACCAGGGGTCGCTCACCCAGGGCGAGGTGCAGGAGCTGTTCCATCCGAACGCGTTCGGCCAGCAGGCGCTCGCGCGCTGCCTCACGCTGATCTGGCAGGAGGCGGGTCCGGCCTACGCCTGCAACAACCAGGCCGGCCAGGGCGCGGACGCAATGCAGATCAGCGCCGCCGGGTAGTCCCGCAAACGCAACTTCTGCGGGACGCGTGGTTTCGCACAGATAATGCTGACCATGGCATTGGCCCGGCGGCTCGGCATCACCTGCGCGCTCGCCGTCCTCCTGTTCCTGTGCTGCGTCGCGACGGCCGGCGCGACGTTCCCGGGGCGCAACGGGGAGATCGTGATCTCGATTGACCGCAGCCTGTCCTTCAGCCTGGCCTTGATCAACTCCAGGACGGGCCATGTCCGGAGCCGCGCGCTCTGCTCGGCCGAGCCCACCTTCTCGACCTCCCTATGTGAAGGCTTTGGCGCGGCAGCGGTGTCGCCGGATGGGCAGGGCATCGCGTTCGTCATGAGCGATGGCACCGCCGCGTATCACGCCCCGGACCGCTATCTGGTGTCCGTACTTCCCTACGCCGGCGGGCCGGCGGTCAAGCACGCGCTGATCGACCGGCCCCAGGACCCCGTCTACCCCTCCTACACCGGCCTGCGGTGGTCGCCCGACGGGTCGCGCCTCGTCCTCAACGGAGTCGAGGACGAGGGGCCATACCAGCTCTCCTTCCTCCGAACGGACGGCCGCCTGACCGGCCGGATAATCAAAGATGCGTCCAACGCGGACTGGTCCCCGGACGGGCGGCTCGCCTTCACGCGACAGGGCAATCTGTTCGTCGGGAGGCCGTCGGGACGGTTCCGGCGATTGACGCGCAGGGGTGGCGACAGGCCGTCGTGGTCACCGGACAGCCGGCGGATCGCGTTCAGCCGAGACGGCGGGATCTACGTGGTCCCGAGCCGCGGTGGCAAGGCCCGTCGCCTGGTCAAGCACGGCCCGCTGGTGGACACCTTCGGTGGACCCCCCACGTACGCCTACAGCGCGGGAGCGCCGGTGTGGTCGCCGGACGGGAAGCAGCTCGTCTTCATCCGGACCTTTCACCGCCCGCAGAACTCCTACGTGTACACCCTCAGCCTGCAAACGAAGAAGCTCCGGCGCCTCTACGACGGAATCCAGCCGTCCGACCAGGTGTTCTCACTCGACTGGCGGCCGCTGCCCGCTCTTCTTCGCGTTGAGCCGGACAGCGTCAGCCACAGCACGCCGAGCAGCAACGCGAGGAGCAGGAAGCCGCCCCAGTGGTGCCACCACCCGTCCGGGCCCGCGATCTCCCTGACCACCGCCGCCAGCGCCACCGCGGCCGCCACCCCCAGGGGCAGCGAGAGCGTCTCCCCGAGCACCAGCAGGCGCAGCTGCCGAAGGAACGTCATGCCGTGCCCTCGCGCAGGAGCCGGACCATCACCTGCGAGGCGATCACGTACAACGCCGCCACCAGCAGCAGCGACGCGTCGTCGAGGGGCCAGGACACGTCGAGGCCCTCGGCCACGAAGAAGGTGCCGAAGGTGGACAGCAGGATCCCCACCGCGTACTTCAGCTCGGTCTCGGGCACGCGCCTGAGCGGCCGGTGCAGCACCAAACCGACCATGATCGTGAGCAGCACGGCCAGCCCCGCGCCCAGGAGCGCGGGCGTGCGTGCGGATTCCGAGCCCGCCAGCGCCGTCACGATCAGGATGACCTCGAGCCCCTCGAGCAGCACGCCCTTGAACGCCACCGTCCGGGCCGCCCAGTCGGTGCCGTCGACAGGAGCCGCCGCGAGCGCGTCGCGCTCCTCGATGTACTCGTCATAGGCGGAGGAGCGCGAGCGCCGGCCCGCCAGCCTCAGCACTCCCTTCCGGAGCCACTCGAGGCCGAAGAGGAGGAGGGCCACGCCGATCACGAGCTCGAGCGGCTCGGCCGCCAGCCGGCTCACCAGCACCGGTCCGAGGAACGCCCCCGCCAGCGCGCAGACGGCCGCGGCGGCCGCGGCGCCTATGACCGCGTCCCGCGTGCGCCGGCTGACGGCCACCGCCAGCACGATCGCCAGGGCCTCCAGCAGCTCGAGTGCCACCGCCAGCATCGCCCCCACGAGGGTGAGCACGAATGACATGCGCGGCAGGATGCCAGCGCCAAAAGGACTACGGCGGGTCGTGCGGAAGGGAGGACCATGCCCTATGTGAATTGCGCTCTGTGCGGTGTGGTCAACTTCACGGTGGCGTACTGGTCCAACGTCGACGGCTGCGCAGGCTGCGGCGAGCCGCTTCCGAGGCCGGGCAGCGTCATCACCGCGACCTCTCTCCGCGCGGCGCGCGAGGACGAACACTCGGGTCGGCGGGCCGAAGCGCCCAAAGCCTGACTGCACACGCCCGTGCAGGACTGCTTTTGATCAGGCTTTCCCCACCGGTTTGGTCGGATTCGCTCAAGCCGGTGCTGGAAGTACCCGACACAACTAACAATGGCCCCCAGGGCTCTGCAGTTCGAGCGGCGCGAGCTTGCCGGTCTTACCTGGTTCATCCTCGTCGCGGGCATCCTCGTGGCGAGCCTTGCCGCGCTCGCTTGGCGCGACCACGCGCGCGCGGAGAACAGGGCTGAGCTCGCCCAAAGCTCGGTGGACCTGTCGCAGAGACTTGGCGAGAGCGTCCGCCGGCACGACCACGTCCTGCTCGGCGCGGCGGGTCTCTTCGCCGCCTCCACCTCGGTCGAGCGCTCCGAGTTCTCCGCCTTCGCAAAGGCCATAAGGCTTCGGCGCAGGCTGCCCGATGTCCGGAGCATCGTCTGGATCCGCCGAGGGCCGCTCCGCGCCGTCTACGTGACCACGCGCGACGGATGGGCCTCCAAGGGGAGGGAGTTGAGCACCGTTGGGGGTCTCACCACGGCGCTCGAGGAGGCAGCCGACGGCGACAGGGCAATCCTCACCAAGACCTACGTGGAGCGGAACGGATCCCCGGGGGATCTGGCGATGGTGCGCCCGGTGTACGCGGGGGGCGGCACGCCGACCGGCGTCCGCGCCCGTCGCGCGAGCCTCCTGGGTTGGGTGGCACTCAAGGTGGACACCCATTCCTTCCTGGCGGACGACATGCGCAGCTTCGCGCCTCACGGGAAGGCAGTTCTGTTCTCGCCGGTCGGGCAGCCGGTGGCCTCCAGCACGCCGGGGGGCGCTCCGCCTGTTGTCAGGGACGACGAGGTCAAGCATCTCGACCACCTGGCCCTCCAGGGCGGAGGGTGGGTGCTGCGGACCTCGCGCGCGGCCGCCCCCGCGGACCCGGTGGACCGCGCCGGCCCGGCCATCACGCTCTTCGGGGGCGTCGTTCTCACCCTGTTCCTGTTCGTGCTTCTGCGTCTCCGCCTCCGGGCGGTGCGCGACGCGAGGAGCAGAGCGCGGGACCTGCGTGACAAGGAGGAGCAGTTCCGGGCATTGGCCACCTCCTCACCGGTGGGCATCTGCCTTCTGGACGAGGCGGAGGAGTGCCGCTACGTCAATCAGAGCTGGGCGGACATCCACGGGATCGACCCCGACCAGGCGATCGGGCGAGAGGCCGTGCCGGCCCTCGACGCCAACGACCGCGCTGCTTGGGATGCCGCCATCGAGCGTGGCCGCCAGGGCGCGAACACCAAGATCGAATGCCGGGTGGTCCGGCCGGACGGAGGCGAGCGCTGGGTGGTTTACAACGGCGCGCCGCTCCGCCACGAGAACGGCGAGATCAGGGGCTGGGTCGTATCGGCCGGGGACGTGACCGATCGCCGGGCCTACGAGGTCGAGCTCAAGCGCCGCGCGCTGCACGACGACCTCACCGGGCTCCCGAACCGGGCCCTGCTGATGGAGCAGCTGGCCCACGCGCTCGCGGCGAGCCGCCGTCAGGGCCGGTCGACCGGCGTGCTCTTCATCGACCTCGATCGGCTCAAGTCGGTCAACGACGCCTTCGGGCGCACGGTGGGCGACGAGGTGATCCGGACGGCCGCGCGCCGGCTCGACCAGACCGTGCGGCCGGGCGACACCGTAGGCCGCTTCGCCGCCGACGAGTTCGTGGTGATCTGCGAGGACGTGGGCGACGAGACCGACGTCCTGCGTGTGGCCGAGCGCCTCGCCACCGACCTGGGCGAGCCCTCTCAGGCCGGGGGGCAGCTACTGAGCGTGACCGCCAGCATCGGGATCGCCTTCGGGCGCTCCGGCGACGATCCGGGCGAGGTGCTCCGCGATGCCGACTCCGCCCGCCACCAGGCAAAGCTCCGGGGCGGCGGCGGGGTGGAGCTCTTCGACACTCGCCTGAACACCAAGGCCCACCAGCGGCTCGAGCTCGAGAACGCATTGCGTGGCGCGATCGACCGGGACGAGTTCGAGGTCTACTACCAGCCGCTGGTGGAGCTGCCCTCCCGCCACCCCGTCGGCTTCGAGGCGTTGCTCCGGTGGCACCGCGACGGAGCGCTCATCGCTCCAGACGACTTCATACCCGCTGCCGAGGAGACCGGGCTGATCCTCCCGATCGGCCGCTGGGTCCTCACCGAGGCGTGTGAGCAGGCGGCGCGCTGGAACGCGGCGTCGAGCAACGGGCCGGTATCCCTCTCGGTCAACGTCTCGGCCCGCCAGATCGTGGAGCCGGGGCTGCCGGAGACCGTGTCGGAGGCGCTGGCCGCCACCGGTCTCGACCCCGGCTGCCTGTCGCTCGAGATCACGGAGAGCGTGCTGCTCGAGCCGGATGGGGACACCCTCGCCACGCTGGAGCGGATCCAGCGGCTGGGCGTGCGCCTGGCCATGGACGACTTCGGCACCGGCTATTCGGCTCTCTCCTACCTCAAGCGGTTCCCGATCGAGGAGCTGAAGATCGATCGCGCCTTCGTGACCGACCTGGCGCGCAGCGCGGAAGACTGCGAGCTCGTGGCGGCAATCGTGGCGATGGCGCACGCACTGGGCTTCTCCGTGATCGCCGAGGGCGTGGAGACGGAGGAGCAGCTGGAGGCGCTCGAGGACCTGAATGTGAAGCGGGCCCAGGGATACCTGTTCTCGCGGCCCGTGCGGGTGGCCGAGGCCACCGCCATGCTCGCCGACGGCGGCATGGTGCGGCCTGTAGCGCACTGAGTCGACGCCTTCCTTCTCCGACCCGGGGGCTCAGTACCCTGGATGGGCCGGCCCTCGCGCCCCCGGGCGGGGGGTTGCCGACGCCCAGGTAGCCCCACATGATCCGCCCCGAACAGCTTGCCGACGCACTTCAGCGCCTCGAACCGAGGGATCGTGAGCTGCTCTCGCTGTCTCTCCACCGGCGCGTGCCCGACGACGCGCTCGCGCAGATGTACGACTACGAGCCCGCCGAGGTCTCGCGCCGGCGGGCCGCCGCGATCGAGCGCCTGGCCGACGATCTGCGCGTGCAGCGCGGCGAGGACCTTGGCTCGGTCCTGAAGGCGCTGCTCGAGCCGGGCACCTGGAGTGGCATCGAGCCGGCGCCGGGACGCGAGTTCACGGTGCCTGACGACGTGGAGGCCGGCGCAACACCGCAGGGCCCGGAGCGTGACCGGAGGGCCCAGCGCGTCCCGCCTCGCACGCCAAGCCCCACACCCAGACCCGCGCCGATCGCCGCGGAGGCAGCGAGCGCACCCGACCCACTGCCGGCGCCGGTGCCGCTGCGGCCGGTGCCCCGGCCCGAGCCCGAGAAGGCGCCCGAGCCGCCACCGGCCACGCTCTCGGCCGTCGCCGACCCGCCGCCTCCGCCTCCAGACGAGCCGGTGCTGGACATGCTCAGCGAGGGACGCAGGGGCGACGACGGACCCGGCCGCCGGGTCCGCACGGGCTTCCTCACGCTCGCGGCCCTCGGTGCCGCCGCCTTGGTCGGCGCCGCCGGCCTGATGGCCGCCACCCAGCTCGGCGGCGACAACGATTCCGGCAACGGGCCCAGGGCCGGCGGCGATGACGGCACCCGCAACTTCGTGCCGGCGAAGGGCGGGCCTCTCGAGGCGCCTTTCGCATCCGACCCGCGCACATCGTCGTGCTACTCCACCGCATACGTGGCGCGGTCCACGGTGTTGTTCAAGGAGCCCGGCGGCGAGCCGCGCCTGCGGATCACCAAGCAGACCGAGTGGGGGTCCCCGCGCGTGCTCGGCGTGGTGGGCCAGCGTGGAGACTGGCTCGGGGTGCAGGCCTCGGAGCTCAAGAACGGAGAGGTGGCCTGGATACCCAGGGAGCGCGCGCGTGTGGACTGCGTGCGCTGGTCGCTCCACGCCGACCTCTCGAAGCGCGAGCTGTTCGTGCGCCGGGACGGGCACACCGTCAAGAAGTTCCCGATCGCGATCGGCTCGACCGGCCACACCACGCCGCTCGGGCGGTTCTCGGTCACCGACAAGCTGAAGGTGACCGACGACAACTCGCCATACGGCTGCTGCGTGCTCGCCCTCACCGGCCATCAGACCGACCTGCCCGAGGACTGGCCCGGCGGCGACCGGCTCGCGGTGCACGCCACGGCGGATGTGAGCAGCATCGGCAAGGCGGTGAGCCTCGGCTGCATGCGGGTTCGCTCGGAGGAGGCGCGCTGGCTCATCTCGAGGATGCCGCTCGGCGCTCCGATCTTCATCCGCTCCTGAGTCCCTCTCACGAAACCGCCCGCTGGAGCGTCTATTGGGCGTGAAGCTTCCACCCTTCCAGGCCGTCTTCGAGGCGCAGCGGACCGACGTGTACCGCTTCCTCGTCGCCACCGCCGGCCCGGTGGACGCGGACGACTGCTTCCAGGAGACCTGGATATCGGCGCTTCGCGCATACCCGCGCCTGCGCCGGTCCGACAACATCCGCGGCTGGCTGCTCAAGATCGCCCAGAACAAGGCGATCGACGCGCACCGGGCGAGAGCCCGGCGGCCCGTGCCGGTGGAGACCCTGCCGGACACCGCCGCGGCGCCCGACCCTCCCGCCTCGGGCGAGCACGACCAGGAGCTCTGGGAGGCGGTCCGCTCGCTTCCGCCCAAGCAGCGCACGGCGGTCTATTGCCGCTCCGTGCTCGGCATGCCCTACCACGAGCTGGCCGAGCTGCTCGAGGCCTCGGAAGAGGCGGCCCGCCGCAACGTACACGAAGGCTTGAAGCACCTCAGAGAGGAATGGGATCGATGACCAGCGAGATCGAAAACGCCATACGGGCAGCCGCGGGGGCCCTCGCGGGGCCGAGCCCCGACCTGGACGAAGGCGTCGTGGAGCGCGCCCAGAGCGAAGGGCTGCTCGACGTGGCCTATGCCTCCGTGGGTTCGCCGCTCGGGCCGCTGACGGTGGCCACCACCCCGGCGGGCCTGGTGCGGGTGGCCTACGAGGGCTACAGCAGCCAGGACGAGATCCTCGAGGACCTCGCCGCACGGCTGTCCCCGAGGGTGCTCGAGGCGCCCACACGCCTCGACCCCGTGCGGCGCGAGCTGGACGAGTACTTCGAGGGGCGGCGCACGAGCTTCGACTTGCCGATCGACTGGTCGCTCACCCGCGGCTTCACGCGCGAGGTGCTCAAGGCCACCGCGCGCATCCCCTTCGGGGAGGTGGGCAGCTACGCCTCGGTGGCCGGCCAGGCGGGTAGCCCGCGCGCGGTGCGAGCCGCGGGCAACGCCCTCGGAGCCAACCCGATGCCGGTCGTCGTGCCCTGCCACCGCGTGCTGCGGACCGGCGGCGCGCTCGGCGGCTACACCGGAGGGATCGAGCGCAAGGAGTTCCTCCTGCGCCTCGAGGGCCACCTGCCCTGAGTGCGCCCGCGGCGACGGCGCCTACAATCGGCGCGTCCCGGAGAGGTGGCCGAGTGGCTGAAGGCACTCGCCTGCTAAGCGAGTATGGGGTTCACACTCCATCGAGGGTTCGAATCCCTCCCTCTCCGTTCCGAATTCGCACGTCAGAAGCCGCCGCTACTTGACCACCCGGTAGCGGATATGGATCGTGCCGGGAGCCTCGAGCACGCGCACCAGCTCGAGCTCTGGCTCTCCCGGCTCGAAGCCGTCGAGGAGCCGCTCCCCCGCGCCGAGGATCACCGCGGACACCTGGAGGTCGACCTCGTCGACCAGCCCGGCCTTGAGGGCCTGCTGGGCGCATGAGGCGCCACCGGCGATGGAGATGTTGTGGCCTCCTGCGACTGCCTTCGCCTGCTCGTAGGCGGACTCGATCCCTTCGGTGACGAAGTGGAAGGTTGTGCCTCCCTCCATCTCGATCGGATCGCGGGCGTAGTGGGTGAGGACGTAGGTCGGAGCGTGGTACGGCGGGTCGTCTCCCCACCAGCCCTTCCAGTCCGACTTGTCCCATTCGCCGCGGATCGGGCCGAACATGTTGCGCCCCATGATGAAGGCGCCCATCCCGTCCATCATCTCCGACATCACCTGTTTGTTGACGGGGTGTCCGCCGCTCTCGGGCCCCTCATCGATGTGCCATTTGTGCAGCTCGATCCCGCCGACGCCGAGCGGATTGTCCTCGTCCTGGTTGGGTCCGGCGACGAAGCCGTCGGCGGACACGGACATCGAGAGATTCACTTTGTTGCCGGTCTGCGTGCTCATAAGCGCCCCTGTAGTTGGTTGCGATCCTAATTTCATTTGCCCTGGGGCCGTCCGATCACGCAGACGGGCGACAGCGCTAGGCGACCACGAACGTATAGTCGCGCTCGATCCGGCCGTCCGCGGTGAGCACGAGGAAGTCGAGCCCGACCGCGAACGTCTCGCCGTCCTTGCCTACCGCCTCCCAGTGGAACTTGACGACGTCGCCGAGTCGCGCAGCGTCGTCGCGCCCCCGGAAGCTGAGCCCTTGCGAGCCGACCCAGTGCTCGTACACGCTCGTCGCACGGGCCTCTATCTCCTCGTATCCCCGTGCCTCGAGGATCGCCGTCATGGTGAGCCCGGGTCCCGCCGCGATCGCTCGGATCTCCTCCGGCGGCTGGAGGATGTGCCTCCCGCCCTCCGTCCAGAGCTCGGCGATCGTGCGCCGGCGCCGGTCGGCATCGGGCTCGTTCCAGAGCGCGAGGTATTTGTCGGCGAACGCCTGTGTGTCGGTCATGCCGTCAACGGTCCCGGAGGACGGGCCGCGTGTCGATTACCTCTCGGGTAATGGAGCCGAAGCGGACGCGCCGCTACCTTCAATCGGGTGGTCGTCCAGACCGAGCAGGAGCCCCAGACCGCGGGCGAGTTGATCCGCTTCTGGCGCACGCGACGCGGCCTCAGCCAGCTCCGGCTGTCCCTGGACGCCAACGTCTCGACCAAGCACCTGAGCTTCGTCGAGACCGGCCGGTCCAGCGCGAGCCGCCAGCTCCTCGTCCACCTGGCCCAGCACCTCGACCTGCCGATCGCCGAGCGCAACCGCCTCCTGCTCGCGGGGGGCTTTGCTCCTCCGTATCTGGAGCAGCCCTACGACGGCGAGGTCATGCAGCCGCTGCGAGAGTCGCTGAGCAGGCTGCTGGAGGCGTACGAGCCGATCCCGGCGTTGATCGTCGACGGGCTCTGGAACCTGATCGAGGCCAATCGCGCGGCGCCGCTCCTCTGGGACGGGGTCGACCCAGAGCTCCTCGAGCCACCGATCAACATCCTCCGCCTCGGCGTTCACCCGGGCGGCCTGCCGCGCATCTCGTCGATGACCGCCGCGTGTAACGCGCCGCTGATTCACCGGCTGAAGCGGAGGAGCCGCGAGGACTCCGATCCCGCCCTCGCCAAGCTCCTCGAGGAGGTCGAGTCCTACCTCCCGGACGAGCCGCCCACCAGCTCCGCGACCCAGCCGGTGGTTTCACTGGACCTGCGTACACCCCTCGGCGAGGTGAGCCTCTTCACCGTGATCGCCACGCTCGGGGCACCGCTGGAGGTGACGGCTGCAAGCCTCGCGATAGAGACCTTCGTGCCCATGGACGCAAGAAGTGCAGCGCGGCTCGCGTCGCTACGGTCGAGCGCATGACCCTCAAACGGATGGACAACGTTCTCATCGTCGTCGAAGACATCGAGGCTGCCAAAGCATTCTTCGCCGAGCTCGGCATGGAGCTGGATGGCGAGACGCAGGTGGAGGGGACCTGGGCGGGCCGCGTCGTCGGGCTCGACGACGTCCGTGCCGACATCGCCATGATGCGGACGCCGGACGGCCACGGCCGGGTCGAGCTGTCGACGTTCCACACGCCGCCGGCGGTCAGAGCCGAGCCGGAAGACGCGCCGGCGAACGCGCTGGGGATACGCCGCATCATGTTCGCCGTCGACGACATCGACGACGTCGTCGCCCGCCTGCGCACCCACGGGGCCGAGCTCGTCGACGAGATCGCGCAGTACGAGGACAGCTACCGGCTCTGCTTCGTACGCGGCCCCGAGGGCATCCTCATCGGACTGGCCGAGCAGCTCGGCTGACGGGTCACGCCTGGACGGCTGGGAGCACGGCAGTGGCCGCCAGTTCGATCTGCCGCGGCTCGTCGCCGAGCGGCCAGAGATAGACGCGCTCACAACCTGCCTGCGCGTAGCGTGAGAGCAGTTCCGCGCATTGCTCCGCAGGTCCTATGCACAGCTGGTCGCGCAGCTCATCCGGATCGCGCTTGAGCATCGGGCCCAAGACCTCCCGCAGCACGCGGTCGGCGTCGCGGGCGTCTTCTGTGATCCAGGTCCACATCGTCGCGAGCGCGTTGGGGAAGCGATCGGGATCTCTGCCGTGGGCGTGCAGCTGCTCGGACAGCAACTGCTTGGCGGCCCCGAAGCCGTCGGGGGTCGTGTTGTACGCGGATGCGAGCCACCCGTCGGCCAGGCGCGCCACCCGCCGGAGACCGGCCTTCGAGCCCCAGCTCCCGATCCAGACGGGGATTCCTCCGGGCCGGCGTGGGGCCGGCGCCAGCGGCGAGCCGGGTAGGGGGTAGTGCTGCGTGGTCTCTGGTGGCGGGTGGTTGCTCAAGAGCGAGCGCAGGACGGCCGTGGCCTCGTCGAACCGCGGCCAGCGCTCCTCGTAGGGCACTCCGAGCGCGTGGTAGTCGCGCTCCGATGAGCCGGGGCCGACCCCGGCGATCACCCGCCCATCGGACAGGACATCCAGCGCGACGAGTGCCTTTGCCAGGGGCACGGGGCCGCGAAGGGCGACGAGCGCGATCGTGGTCGCCAGCTCCATCGAACCGGATCGCTCGACCACGGCGGCCAGCGCCGTCAGGCCGTCGAGCCAAGGCGCCTGAAACAGGAAGTGGTCGTTCGAGGAGACCGCGGCGAAGCCGCAGTCCCGCGCGGCGTCCACCGCGCGCGTGAGCCGTCCGAGCGACTGCCCCTCCGCGCCGAGCTCCATGAGCGGCGCGTGCACCGCAAGTTCCAAACCGGGCCGATCATCCCACGCTTTGGCACGACCGCGGACGTCCCGGCAGAATGCGCTGATCGCGTCCTACTCGGTCAACCAGCCCGCCGTGGAGCGAGCCCGCCGACTCATCGAAGCTCGGCAGTACGTGCTCGACAGCGACTGGGGGGAGGTCCAGCCCGGCGCTGACGAGGAGAACGCCTTCCTCGAAGGGCACTCGTGGGACGAGTACGCCGAGTGGCACCTGGGCCTCACCGACGGAGCGGCGGATGAGACGAAGGCCAGGTACGGGTTCGTGTACGGCGACTTCCGGCGCGTCCACCGGGCCGGCCTGATCGCCTGCGTCTACCGGGCCGCCGAGTGGCGCCACAAGGACGTCGAGCTAGCGGCTCACGAGCTGCTCCAGCTGCTGGACAAGTCGACCCCCTGAGCGCCAGCGTTCGTTTGCGGCGGCGCAAGCCGGGCAGAGGTACGCACGTGATCGTCATCGCCAGCTCCGGCGGCCTGATCGTGGTGGCCGTCTTCCTCGTGGTCATCGTCGCCGTCGCGTTCGGCATCTTCAGCCGACAGGGCGGCGAGATCGACGAGCACCCCCTCGGAGGAGAGCGCAACGACGGCGCGCCCGGGGCCGAGGCTCCAAGCGACCTCTCGGGCCAGGCCGAGGACGCCTCGTCGGCCTTCGACGAGCACGGCGCCCGCTAGAGCTGCGCTAGGGGTGCGGCGACCAGGCGCCCCAGAAGTCGTTCGCAGGGTTGCTGGTGAGGTTGGTGGGGTTGGAGCCGTCGGCGTCCATTGCCCAGATTTCGTTGTCGCCGCTCCGGGTACCGCCGAAGGCGATTCGCTGGCCGTCGGGCGAGTACACGGACAGGAGGTCGTGCGTCGGGTTGTTCGTGAGGTTGATCTGATCGGAGCCGTCGGCGTCCATCACATAGATCTCAAAGAGGCCGTCGCGGTCCGAGGTGAAGGTGATGTGCCGGCCGTCGGATGACCAAGCCGGATTGCCGTCACCGGCGGGGTTGTTGGTGAGGTTGATCGGGTTGCCACCATCAGCGTTCATCACGAAGACCTCGGAGCTCGAGCCGTAGGCAAGCCTCCGGCCGTCGGGCGACCAGGCAGGGTCAAAGTCGACCGGGCCGTCGGTGAGCTTCTTCTGGTGGCTGCCATCGGCATCCATCACGAAGATCTCGTTGGCGCCGTTGCGGAACGAGTGGAAGGCGATCTTCTCGCCGTTGGGCGACCAGGCCGGCTTGAAGTCGTTGCCCGGGTTGTTGGTCAGGTTCGTCTGGTTGCCGCCGTCGGAGTCCATGGCGTAGACCTCGAGGTTGCCGTCGCGCTGCGAAGTGAAGGCGAGCCTGCGCCCGTCAGGTGACCAGGCCGGCCGCTCATCGCTCGCCGGCTCGTTGGTGAGCCGGACGGGATTGCTGCCGTCGGCGTCCATCACATAGATCTCGAAGTTGCCGTCGCGCGACGATCTGAAGGCGATCCCGGCCCTTCCTCCCGCCGGGCCCGTGGTGAAGGTCTGGTCCTTCGAGCAGATGTCGCGGGGCGGGTCCTCCTGACCGTCCTGGACACAGAACTGGAAGTGGTAGGTCCTCTCCGCGTCCAGGCGGCCGATCGGCTCGGAGACGGGGTGCGGTCCGTCCTCGTGGATCGAGACGGTGCGGACCGGTGTTTGGCTCCCGTAGGCCGTCGTGTCGCCGTACCTCCACCAATAGCTCGTGTCGCCGACGACGTTGGAGAACACGTCGCCATTCAGCGTCGCCCCGACGTCGCTGACGTACGTGGTCTGCTGAGGCGTGCCCACCGCGCAGGACGACGCGAAGACGACGGCCAGCACGGCGACGGACATGGCGGATCCTCGGCGGATGCGGCTCGAGCGGAACATGTCGGGGTCCTCTCACGCGGGTCCCCGACGCAGGCCTCGGCCCGACGGGAGTGTCAGACCACAGCGCTAAGCAAGAAAAACGCGAATCCGGTACTTCTGGCCACCGGCCAAGCTCGTTGATCGCCGGTGGCCGGTCAATGAATAGAGGCTAAAAAGCCCGCAAATTGCGGATTTTCGTCGACCCGTTACCTGTCCAGGCCGACGTCGCGGCGGGCCTCGGCGTGGTCGGTGTAGGTCTGCCAGTAGGCGATCTTCCCGTCGCGGACCTCCACCACCCAGGTGGCCGGCACGTCGAGGTCCACGCCGCTCCTGCCGCGCGCGTGCCAGCGGCCAGTCACCAGGAGCTTGTCGCCGACGCGCTCGAAGTCCTCGGGGAGCACCTCGAAGGTCTCCCAGTTGGCCTGGATGTCGTCGCGCCACCAGGCCATGACCTCCTGCGGCCCGCGGTAGGCCCTGTTCTCCATGACGGCTCCAAGGGGCACGGCCACGATCTCGGGATGGAACTCCCTCAGCATGCCGTCCTGGTCGTTGCGGCTGACGGCCGCCCAGGCCCGGCGCAGAACCTCAAAGTCGTCGTCGGTCATCCCAGGTGCTCGTCGACGTACTCCTGCGCCAGCCGCTTGGGCGCGCGTGAGAGCCACGCCTCGACGATCACCTCTTCGAGCGCCTCGGCGTCGATCTTGTCCAGGCGAACAAGCACCGCCGGGTAGCCGTCGAAGTGGGGGGTGGTGAAGAAGACCTCGGGGTCGTCGGCGAGCAGCGCCTCCTTGGCCACAAGATGTTCCACGCGCGCACCGAGGATCGGCCCGTCGGGCGCCTGGTCGCCGAGGGCGCGAATGTCGGCGGCGCGCAGCGGCCGCTCCCATACGAAGCCCTTGTCCCGCACGCGCCACGACGCGTGCTCCCGCGACTTCCGCTCGCTGGTGTCCGGCAGTCCGAGGGCGATCCGGCGGACGTCGTCCCAGTCGGCCACGCGAGCTCCAGCTAGGTGGATCGCGGCGTGATGCGGTAGATCGAGACCACCTCTGCCGTCTTGGCCTCGGGATGCACCACGTAAGCGCTCGGCCCGCCGCCGAACCAGCCCGCGCTCTCGTTGTCACCCACGAACACGCCTGCGTGGTGCCGGCCCATGCCGTCCTCCACCCAGACCGGCTGACCTTCAGTGAATCCGTGCGGAGCGTCGTTCATCGGGGTCAGATTAGCCGGGCGCCGGCGGGGGACGAATCTCGTAGAGCGAGATCTGGCTCGGATTGCGGGCGCTTCTCATGGCGTTGTTACGCGATCGCAATTGGTGAGGGCCGGCATCAGCTCTGAGGAGATCAAGCAGCGGCTTCGGCGAGGCACCCTGCTTCGCGTTTATCGCGGCGTCTATCGCGTGGGGCATCGCGCTCCGAGTCTCGAGGCCACCTATCTGGCGGCCGCACGGGCGTGTGGCGACGGGGCGCTCCTGAGTGGGAGGGCTGCCGCGCATCTGCTCGGGCTGGTCCGCGGGCCCCCGCCGCAGCCAGAGGTCATCGCCCTGTCCGAGCGCCGCGTGCCGGGCGTACGAACCCGGCGCACGCGTCGGTGCGAGGGGATGCTCTGGAGGGGGATCCCGGTGACCACGGTCGCTCGGACGCTTGTGGTCTCGCGGCGGTGCTCACGCCCGATGAGCTTGCTCGCGCCTGCCACGAGGCCGGCGTGCGTCACCGCGCGACGCCTGGCGATGTGGAGGCGGTGCTCGGGCGCTATCCCAACGCCCCGGGGGCGGGCGACCTGCGGCGGGTGCTGCGCGGCGATGTGAACGTGACGCTCAGCAAGCTCGAGAGCCGCTTCCTCCAGCAGCTCGAAGAGCTCAGGTTGCCGCTGGCCCGACCGCCACCTGACCATCGAGCTCGACGGCTACCGCTACCACCACTCCCGCCACGCCTGGGAGCAGGACCGCCGCTCCACCTACGGCGACGTCCTAGAGCACCCGACGCTCATGCTCAACGAGCTACGAGCCCTGCTCTAGCTTGACCTCGCGTGCCCGAGGAGCTCGTCACCCAGACGGTTCAGCTGCCGAGCGGCGAGCTTCGCCTGCTCCAGCCTGAGGAGTCCGCGGGGCTGCCCGACGACGGCCCGGTGGAGTGGGCTCCGCTGGCCCCCTACTGGTCGGTCCTGTGGCGCAGCGGCGTGGCGCTGGCGCAGGAGCTGGATGGCTCGGCGCTCAGCGGCGTGCGCGTGGTGGAGCTCGGCTGCGGGCTCGCCGTGCCGAGCATCGCCGCCGCTCGCGCCGGCGCCGAGGCGCTCGCCACGGATGAGGCACCCGAGGCGCTGGAGCTCGTCGAACGCAACGCGCGCGCCAACCGAGTGCGTGTCGCGACCGCGAGCGTGGACTGGGCTGACCCCGGCGAGCTTCTGGAGCAGGGCCCGTTCGACCTGGTGCTGGCCGCCGACGTGCTCTACGAGCGCGCCAACGTGGCCCTGCTGCTCGCGCTCCTGCCGCGCCTCGCCCCCGAGGCGTTGCTGGCTGATCCCGGCAGGCCGGCGGCTGGCGCGTTCCTCGACCAGGCGCACAGCCGGTGGCCGGTCGAGACAGAACAACGGGGCGTCGTCGGGATCCACCGGCTGCGGTTCGGCGTGAGATGATCACGCGCGGACTCTGAAGCTCCCAAGGAGGACCTATGAGCGAGAACGTGATCGCCGGTTTCAAGGGCACGCTCTTCACGAAGGACGACGCCGGGTACGACGAGGCGCGGTCGATCTTCAACGCGATGATCGACAGGCACCCGGCCTACATCGCGCAGTGCGCGGACGCGGACGATGTGGTGGCCGCACTCCAGTTCGCTCGCGGCGATGGCCTGCCGGTCTCGGTGCGGAGCGGAGGCCACAGCGTCGCCGGCAACAGCCTCGTGGATGACGGCCTCGTGGTGGACATGCGCAACGTCAACGGGGTGTCGGTGGACCCGGACGCGCGCACCGCCACCGTCGGGGGCGGCGCCACGTGGAGCCACTTCGACCGGGCCACCCAACCGCATGGGCTCGCGACCACGGGCGGGCGCGTATCCACCACCGGGGTGGCGGGCCTGACGCTCGGCGGCGGCTCCGGATGGTTCGAGCGCAAGTTCGGCCTCGCGTGCGACAGCCTGATCTCCGTGGACCTCGTGACCGCCGACGGGCGGCAGGTGACCGCGAGCGAGGACGAGAACCCCGATCTCTTCTGGGCGCTCCACGGCGGGGGCGGGAACTTCGGGATCGCCACGTCGTTCGAGTTCCGCGTCCATCCGCTACCGGTCACCACCCTGGCGCTCCTTCTGTTCTCCGCGGAGCGCGGGCCGGAGGTGGTGCGCCAGTACCGCGAGTTCGCGGAGCAGGCCCCCGACGAGCTCGGCGGCGGCGCGATCTTCCTCACCGGCCCGCCCGAGCCGTTCGTGCCCGAGCACCTGCAGGGCCGTCTGGCGCTGGGTGTGGGCGTGATGTACGCCGGCGGAGAGAGCGAGGCGCGGAAGGTGGCGGCGCCGCTGTTCGAGCTCGCACCGGACGGGGAGATGGTGGCCGAGATGCCATACGCGGAGCTTCAGTGCGCCCTGGACGACCCGCCCGGATTCCGCAACTACTGGTCGGCCGAGCACCTGGAGGAGTTCCCCGACGCGGCGATCGACCTGTTCTGCTCGCGCGCGAACGACATGGTCGTGCCGTCGCCGTCCCAGCAGATCGTGGTGCCCTGGGGTGGCGCCGTGGCCCGGAACGCCTCCGACTGGCCACTCGCCAGCCGGCACGCTCTCTGGACGGTGCATCCGTTCGGGCTCTGGGACGACGCGGCCGACGACGAGCGCGGCAAGGCGTGGGCACGCGCCACCTGCAGCGACATGAAGCCCTTCTCGACCGGGGACGTGTATCTCAACTTCATCGGCGACGAGGGGGAGGATCGGGTCCAGGCCGGCTTCGGCAAGGACTACGACCGCCTGGCGGCGGTCAAGGCGGAGTGGGACCCGGACAACACGTTCCGGCAGAACCACAACGTCAAGCCGCTGTCCACGGCCGCGTAACCGCGTGAGACCCTGGGTCGAGGTCGGCGGGCTTCGCGTGGCGTACGAGCGGGCCGGCCGGGGACCGCCGCTGGTGCTGCTTCACGGGATCCTCTCCGACAGTCGTGTTTGGTCCAGACAGCTGGCCGGCCTCGCGGACCGGTTCACGGTCGTCGCATGGGACGCGCCCGGCACGGGCCAGTCGGCGGACCCGCCGGAATCGTTCAGTGCGAGCGACTACGCGGATTGCCTTTCCGAGTTCATCGTCGCGCTCGATCTGGATCCTGCCCATGTCCTGGGCCTGTCGTGGGGTGGCGTACTCGCGCAGGAGCTCTACCGGTGGCACCCCGAACGTGTGAGGTCGCTGATCCTGGCCGACACCTACGCGGGCTGGAAGGGCTCGCTGCCGCAGGCCGTTTGCGAGGAGCGCCTGGCGGGCTGCCTGCGCGAATCCCGGCTGCCTCCGGAGGAGTGGGTGCCTGGCTGGCTGCCCGGCCTGCTGATGGAGAACGCTCCGCAGGAGCTGCGCGACGAGGTGGTGGGGATCATGTCGGACCTCCACCCTGCCGGGTACCGCGCAATGGCTCTCGCCGTGGCCGAGTCGGACACCCGCGACCTCCTGCCGCGGATTCGGGTTCCGACGCTTCTCCTCTGGGGGGAGGCCGACAAGCGCGCTCCGCTGAGCGTGGCCGAGCAGCTTCGCGACGGGATCCCGGGAGCGCGGTTGGTGGTGATTCCCGAGGCGGGCCACGAGTCGAACCTCGAGCAGCCGGCGCGGTTCAATGCCGCTGTGCGCGAGTTCTGCGCGGCGGCCTAGGACTCCGGAGCGGCCAGCCGGTCCGGTCGCGCGGCGCGGATCGCGCAGGTGATCTCCGCGGTGGTCAGAAGCTCGGTGTCCTGCACCAGGTGAACGCCGCTGAGCGCGGCCATCGGTGCGTGGAGCTCCTCCATCTCGCTCAGAAGGTGCTCGAGCCCGAACCAGTCCTCGGGCTCGCGGGCGATGATCCGCTCGCGCAGCGTTAGCGGCTCCGCCTCGAGGCGCACCAGCAGGTGGTCCTCCACGCCGAGCACGGACAGGACGTCGGCCAGGTGCGCTTGTGACTCGACCACCTCGGCCACCACCAGGAGAGTCGCTCCCGCGCGCACGTGTGAGTCGCGCCAGGCGCGCAGGTGCTCGCAGCGGCCGGCGAGGTCCGGGAACGGGAATGACCACGCGATCTCGTCCACGTCCACGCCCGCATGGGGAACCTGATCTCCGGCCAGCGCATCGCAGAGCGCGGTGAAGGTGACCGTCTTGCCCGCGCCGGGCGGCCCGGTCACCACGACCGCGAACACGCTAGGCGGCTTCGGAGGCGGCTTCGGCCTGCACTCGCTGATCGCCTTCGCCCTCGACCTCTGCCTCGGACCCGGCCGGTTCCTGCGTGAGGACGGTCACCGCGACCGCGAGGGCCAGCACCACCAGAGCGGAGCCGATCCAGAACGCGAGGTGGTAGCCGCTTACGAGCGCCTGCGCCCTGGACTCGCCCTGGGCGATCAGGTTGTCGGTGCGCGTGGTGGACAGGGTCGCCAAGACGGCGAGGCCGAGCGCGCCGCCCACCTGAGCGGTCGTGTTCACGAGGCCGGACGCGAGGCCCGCGTCCTCCTGCGTGGCCCCCGACATCGCAAGCGTCATCAGGGCAGGGAACGACACGCCTATGCCGCCGGCCAGCACGAGCATCACCGGGAAGATGTTCTCGAAGTAGTTGCCATCCACGGGCGCGCGGGTGAACAACGCCAGGCCGATCGCTATGAGCACCAGCCCGGGCAGCAGCGTGGTCTTGGCACCGAAGCGCGTGATCAGCGGCTCGGCGTAGCGAAGCGAGAGCGTTCCCATCACGAGTGTGGCCGGCAGGAACGCGAAGCCGATCTGAAGCGGGTCGTAGCCGAGCACGCGCTCCATGTAGAGCGCTCCCATGAAGAAGAGGCCGAACATCCCGGCCACGAGCAGCGGCTGGACGATGTTCGCCCCCGTCAGGTTTCGCGACCGGAAGATCCGCAGGGGAATCAACGGCGTGCGGGCGGTGGCCTCGCGGATGACGAACGCCACCAGCAGGGCGGTCGAGAGCGCTCCGAGAAGCAGGGTCGTGGGGGCTCCCCAGCCGTCGTCGGCCGCCGGCTTGACGATCGTGTAGACGCCGAGCATCAGCGACGAGGTGATCAGCACCGCGCCGGGCACGTCGGCGCCCTCGCTGAGTCCGATCCCCTTGTCGCGCTCGATCAGCCGCCAGGACAGCACGGCCGTGGCCACGCCAATCGGGATGTTGATGAAGAAGATCCAGTGCCAGTTGATCGCCTGGGTCAGCACGCCGCCGGCAAGCAGGCCGACGGTGCCGCCCGCCGAGGCCACGAAGCCGTAGACGCCGATGGCCTTGGCCTGGTCGCGCGGGGCCGGGAACATCGTCACGATCATTCCCAGTACCACCGCCGACGTCATGGCGCCGCCGATGCCCTGGATGAAGCGCGCCACCACCAGCATCTCCTGGCTCTGGGCGGCGCCGCACAGGATCGAGGCCAGGGTGAAGACCAGGAGGCCCGCCATGAAGACGTCCTTGCGCCCGATGAGGTCGCCGAAGCGGCCCGAGAGCAGCAGCAGCCCGCCGAAGCTGATCAGGTAGGCGTTGACCACCCAGGCGAGGCTCGACTGCGAGAACCCGAGGTCATCCTGGATCGTCGGGAGCGCCACGTTCACGACGGTCACGTCGAGAACGATCATCAGCACGCCCGCGCACAGCACGTAGAGCGCTATCCAGCGGTTTCTGTCCGTTGTCTCTTCGCTCATCGCCGTTGTCTCCTGTGGTGTCGCTGCCATTTCAAGTTGAGAGCGCCGAAGGGCCTCGGACTCATCGGTGCGGTCGCTTCGGCTGCCAGAAGGCGATCTCACCGCCTGCGGGCGTGGCCACGACGCTGCGCCAGCCGGCCGGGCCCTCACGTGGCTCGAGCAGGACCGTCGCTCCAAGCTCGCGGGCGCGCTCCGTGGCCTCTCCGATCGCCGTGACCTCGACGTACGGCAGCCAAACCGGGCGGCGCGCCTCACACTCTACGATGCCGCCGCCGAAACCGTCGCCCAGCTCGAGCGAGAGGTACGAGCCCGAGGCCGCCTGGATGCGCACCGAGCGCCAGCCGCAGAGCTGCTCGTAGAGGGCCCGGGCCTCCTGCAGGTCGCCGGTGTGCAACTCGAGGTGCACCACTGGTGTGGAGAAGTACGGCATCACGTCCTGGCTCTATGACCCGCGGCGGTCGCGAAAGTAATCGGCTGGCTACCCTGCCGGTGGCATGGCCATCTCTTCCACGGGTGCGACGGCACAGGAGCAGGAGCTGCTCGCCGCGGCCCGCGAGGGCGACGAGGTGGCCTTCGGCCGGTTGCTCGGTTCGTATCGCTCCGAGCTCCACGCGCACTGCTACCGGATGCTCGGCTCGGTGCAGGACGCCGAGGACGCCCTCCAGGACGCCTCGCTTCGCGCCTGGCGCGGCCTGGCACGGTTCGAGGGCCGCAGCTCGTTCCGCTCGTGGCTCTACACGATCGCCACCAACAGCAGTCTCAACCTGATCGCCCGGCGCCCCAAGCAGCGGGTGCTCCCGCTCGACTACGGCCCGTCCACGGATCCGCACGACGGCATCGGATTGCCGCCGGCCGAGACGGTCTGGGTCGAGCCCTATCCCGACGAGGGCCTCGGCCTCGAGGACGGTCCGGCCGGCCCCGAGGCGCGCTACGAGCTGCGCGAGAGCGTCGAGCTGGCGTTCGTGGCGGCGCTCCAGCGCCTGCCCGCCAACCAGCGCGCGGCGCTGATCCTGCGCGAGGTGCTGGGCTTCTCCGCGCGCGAGGTGGCCGAGTCGCTGGACACCACCGTCGCCTCCGTGAACAGCGCGCTCCAGCGCGCTCGCAAGACGATCGACGACGACGCTCCCGAGCGGAGCCAGCAGGCCACGCTGCGCGCGCTCGGCGACGAGCGCCTGCAGGAGCTCGTGGAGGGCTATATGGACGCGATGCAGCGCGGCGACGTCGAGGCGGTTCTGGGGCTGCTCTCCGAGGACGCGGCCTGGTCGATGCCGCCGCTCGCGGCCTGGTTCAGCGGCCACGAGGCGCTCCGCGGCTTCATGCACTACGGCCCGCTGTCGGGCGACTGGCGCTGGCGCCACATGGCCACGCGCGCGAA
Source organism: uncultured Thermoleophilaceae bacterium (assembly GCA_963811055.1). Lineage (GTDB taxonomy): Bacteria > Actinomycetota > Thermoleophilia > Solirubrobacterales > Thermoleophilaceae > JACVRW01. The sequence continues at coordinate 265,644 of CAWEPQ010000001.1, read as the reverse complement.
CGGCCAGCCCGCGGTGGGCAGCTACGCGTGGTACGAGCCCGACGGGTGCTTCCGCCCGTTCGCGCTCGACGTGATGGCCTTCGACGGCGATCGGATCGCGCAGATCACCTCGTTCATCAACCGCTCCACGCTCAGCAGCGACCTCCTCTTCTACGAGCGCTGGCCCGAGCAGCCCTTCGACCCGGCGAGGGCGGCCGACTTCGAGCGCTTCGGCCTTCCCGACCGCCTGTAGCGATGAGTTCCCTGCTTCGCGCCGGTCTGTAGGTCATGTTCAAGAACACGAAGGCATTCAGCGGATTCGCCGTCGACGACATCGACAAGGCGCGCGAGTTCTACGGCGAGAAGCTCGGGCTCGAGACCTCGGAGGAGAACGGCCTCCTGACGCTCCACCTGGCCGGCGACCGCCCGACGATGGTGTATCCGAAGCCGGATATCGAGCCGGCCAATTACACGATCCTCAACTTCCCGGTCGACGACATCGACGCGGCCGTGGACGGGTTGGCGGCGCGCGGCGTGAGCTTCGAGCGTTACGAGGGCTTCGACCAGGACGAGCGCGGCATCGCCCGGGGCGAGGGCCCGTACATCGCCTGGTTCAAGGATCCCGCCGGGAACATCTTGTCGGTCCTGCAAGACCGCTAGGCGCTCAGTCGAAGCTCCCGGTGGGGTAGCCGACGTTCGTATGCAGGACGTCGTTCTCGTGCTCGATGAACAGCCGCCGGCCGGAGCCCGAGACGATCACCACGGCTACGTGAAGGGCGCCGTCGCTGTAGTACCCGATCCTGCGGGGCGGCGGTGTGTCCGCCGGGCTTGCGAGCGCGACGATCCGCCCCGCTCCGTCGGCGTCATGGATGGCCTGGAGCAGCGCCGCGGTGCTGGGGTAGGCGCTGCCGTCGCCCTGCTCGCCCGCGTAGAGCAGGAGGCCGAAGAGCGCCAGCGACTTCTCCTGCTCGTCCAGGTAGACGGCCCCCTCCTGGGTGAGCGACACCGAAACGATCAGCTGCCGCGGGAGCCGCCGGCGCTCGCCGTTCCGCCTCACCGTGCGGCGCGCGAGCCATACGCGGCAGTAGTCGGTGCCGCGGGTCAAGTCGCCGGTGCGGAACGGGCGGCGCCGCTTGGCGGCCCGGAAGGTCTGGCTGCCGCTCCCGACACCGACTATCCCCACCGTGTTCCGGTCCTCCGGCAGCTCGGTGCAGGTGATCGTCACCCGCTTGCCGGCGATGCGGCGATAGAGCTGCGCCGCGCGCTCGGTGAAGCGCACGACGATCGCCCCATGCACGCGGTAGGCCCTGACACCGTGCGACTCGCCCACGGGCAGGGGGGTGGCCGCGCGCGCGGGCGCGACGAGCACCAGCAGGGCGAGCGTCACGACCAGCGCCAGGCGTCTCATACCGCGCAGCATCCTCTGAGCGGATGCCGATTACAAGGAGATAGGCTGGCGCGCGCGTGTTCACCAGTCGGGTAGCAGTCGTGATCGCTCGTCCGCGCGACGAGGTCTTCAGATTCATCGAGGACGCGCGGAACAGGCCGCAGTGGGACGACAGCGTGGACAGCGAGGAGCTCACGTCTCCGGAGCCGATCGGGGTGGGCACCACCATTCGCACGAAGCTGCGCTCGATGGGGCGCGAGTATCAATACGACTGGCGCGTCGTCGAGCACCAGCCGCCCAGCCACATGACGATCGAGAGCACCGCCGGCCCGTTTCCCACCACGCTCGTCTTCCACGTGCGCGAGCACGACGCCGGGAGCCTCGTGGAGTTCTCCGTCACGGGGCGGCCGGGCGGCACGCTGCGCCTGCTCCAGCCCATGATCGCCCGCAACACCCAGCAGAACCTCAACCGCGGCTTCCCGAGGCTGAAGGCGGTGCTCGAGGCATGAGCTCGATCCAGGACTGGTGGTCCGAGGGCGAGCGGGTGGAGCTGGGTGACGAGGGGCGGCAGCTCTTCGTCCGCCGCATGGGTTCGGGCCCGCCGATGACGTTGCTGCACGGGTTCCCCAGCTCGTCGTACGACTGGGCCAAGGTCGCGCCCGCGCTGGCGGAGCGGCACGCGCTCCTGATGCCGGACTTCCTGGGCTTTGGAGCGTCCGACAAGCCGGCGGACCACGACTACTCGCTGCACGAGCAGGCCGACCTGGTCGAGGCGCTCTGGGCTCGCGAGGGCGTGAGCGCCACTGTGGTGGTGGCCCATGACTACGCGGTGTCAGTGGCGCAGGAGCTGCTGGCGCGGCGCGCCGACGGAGCGCTGTCCGTCGATCTGGAGGTGCTCCATCTCCTCAACGGCGGCCTCTACCCGGACGTCCATCGTCCTCAGCCGATCCAGCTCGCGCTGCTCGACCGGGAGCAGGGTCCCCAGATCAGCGCGCTCGCCACCGAGGAGCTGTTCGTGCAGGGCCTGCAGGTCACGTTCGCCGAGGACTTCCACGCGGCCGGCGACAGCGCCGACATCTGGGCCTCCATGAGCCGGGACGACGGCCACCTCATCTCATATCGCCTGATCCGCTACCTCGAGGACCGCCAGCGGCACGAGCAGCGCTGGACCGGGGCGCTCGAGAGCACCGATGTGCCGCTCCGGTTCGTCTGGGGGATGCTCGATCCGATCTCGGGCGCGCATATGGCGGAGCGCATCCGCGAGCGCCGCCCCGACGCGCCCCTACTGGCGCTCGAGGACGTGGGCCACTGGCCTCAGCTCGAGGCGCCCGAGCGGGTGGCGCAGGCGCTGCTCGAGCGCTCCGGCTAGTCCACGAACGCGCTGAACGGATACCGCTTGAGGTGCCCGAAGCGGGACCCGCGCGGCGGCTTCTCCCAGCTGGTGGCGTAGCGGGCGTAGGAGAGCGCCCGCGGCGGATACCACGCGATCGGCCGCCCCTGGCACGACTGCGCGAAGCCTGGCCTGTTGATCCAGAGGTAGGCGTCGACCTTCGGGTTGGACGTGTTGGTGGTGGGCGGGGTGCCCAGCCCGCGCAGGCCCGGGTTGCACCACACGTTGATCACCCGGCGGCCGCTCTTGTAATGCACCGGCCCGCGGCCGTTCTCGGCCGTGTTGATGATGAAGTGCTTGCCGCCCACCTTGCGCGAGATGGCGAGGCCGTGCTTGATGTTCGCGCTCGTCCAGTCGTAGTGGGTGGCGTTGAGCATGAAGCCCTGCACCTTTGCGATCCCGATCGCTCGGAGCTGCTTGGCGGTGCGCGACGCGGCCTCCCAGTCGGAGGCGCCGGCCTCGAGGTAGACGATCGCGTTCGGCAGCTTCGACAGCGCGGTGACCCCGTAGCGCAGCAGGCGCAGCCGGTCGTCGCGGCGGCTGGGCGTGAGGCAGTCGATGGTGCCGAGCGAGTCGGGCTCGAAGGCGATCACCACGCGGGCGTCGCCGATCGCGCTGGCCAGGTCGTCGTACCAGGCGCGCGTCCTGGCGTCCTCGGCGGTGCCGCCGCCCGTGTAGCCGGGCGAGCATCCGGTGGCCTGCGCGCGAAGCACGGTGAAGATCGGCACTGAGCCCTCTGCCTGGGCGGGGTCGATCAGGCGCCGCACCTTCACGAAGAAGTTGGGCTGGGTGAAGCGCCCGAGCCAGAGGGCCTTGGGCTCGCTGGCGATCGTCTCGATCAGCGCGGCCTTGCGAGCCTGCCCGGCGCGCCGGTAGGCCTGCCACTGCTGCCACGAGGGCGACTCCCTGTCCACGTAGAACCTGAGCCCCTCGAGTGGATTGGAGCCCGCCTGGGCGCGCGGTGCCGAATCCCCGCTCAGCGGCGCTGTGGCGGGCACGGCGAGGGCGATGAGGACGATCAGTAGCCTGACTCGCATGTGTCGAAACATACGCACGCTATACAACTTCGAGCCGCCCGCGACCGAGGAAGAGATCCAGGGTGCCGCTCTCCAATACGTCCGCAAGATCAGCGGTTTCACCAAGCCGTCTCAGGCCAATCAGGAGGCCTTCGACCGCGCGGTGGAGGCTGTGACGGAGGTGTCGGCGCAGCTGCTCTCTGAGCTCGTGACCGCGGCCGATCCGAAGGACCGCGACGTCGAGGCCGCCAAGCGGCGGGCGCGCGCTGCCGAGCGGTACGCCACCACCGCCTGACTCAGCGGTAGAGCCGCTTTCTCAAGCTCCAAACCCGGGAAGCCGATCAGGTTTGGAGTACCGAGTTCGTCTCGGGACGTCCTCATGGGAAAGCCTGCCTTTGACACCACCGGCCTGCGCGGCGCTTTCAGTGAGGAAGTCAAGCGCTCCACCCACGCAACCGCCGTGGCGGGCGGGCTCATGGCGATCGTCGCCATGCCCGCCTGGGCCGGGTTCGACCATCTCGTCGATCCGCAGCACGCGGCCACCTTCACGGCGATCAGGCTCGGCCTCGAGCTCCCACTGATCGCGCTCTGGCTCTCGCTCTTCACCACCTTCGGGAGACGGCATCCCGAGGTGGTCATGCTGATCTTCCTGACGCTGATCGAGGTGTCGATCGCGTTCATGCTCTCCTCCACACGGGCCTACGCGCCCTACGCGCTCGGGATCTCGCTGGCCATCTACGCAAGCGCCTTCCTACTGATCTGGCCGTGGAGATACACCGCTGCGCTGGTGGGGCTCACATGGCTGGCCGTGGGCGTAGCGATCCTCGCGGCGGCGGACCCGCTCCCCGGGGCCGCCGTGGCCACGATCGCCTACTACCTCGCCACGGCTTCCCTGGTCGGGTTCCTCGGGCAGTACTTCCGGCAGGCCAACGCCTGGCAGCAGTTCCGCGACAGGCACGAGCTCGAGCGCGAGCACGAGCGCAACGAGGAGCTGCGCCGCCAGCTCGAGCGTCTCAGTCGCGAGGATCCGCTCACCGGGCTCGCCAACCGGCGCTGCTGGGACGAAACGCTTGCCCGCGAGTTCGAGCGCTCCTGCCGCCAGGACGCCAAGCTCGCGGTGATCCTGTGCGACCTCGATCGGCTCAAGGACGTGAACGACCGCTACGGCCACGCGGTGGGCGACCAGGTTCTCAAGGCCACGGCCGGAGTGCTCCGTGAGCGCGTGCGCGCGAGCGACGTGGCCGCCCGCCTCGGGGGCGACGAGTTCGGCGTGCTCTGCCCGGACACGGACCCGGAGAGCGCGAGCCTGCTGGCCGAGACCTTGAGGGTGCGGCTGGCCGAGCTGAGCGAGCGCGACGGCCCGTCACCGGCGGTCACGATCTCCGTGGGGGTCGCGGGACGGGAGCCCGACGACTCATCGCCCAACGAGCTGATGCTGCGCGTGGACAATCGCCTCTACCGCGCCAAGGGCACCCGCAACGCGGTCTGGCTGGAAGACCGCGTGGGCATCTCGTGACCCGCCGCTAGCGGTCCTCTCGCCAGGTGCCCGACTCGTAGTTCTCGAGCCCCCCACCGAACTCGCCCGTTCTCAGGGTGTCCATTCCGTGGCGAAACTCGCCGGCGAGCGCGTCCTCGAGCGAGAGCGACCACTGCTCGTAGGAGGAGAGCCGGTCGCTGCGGAGGGCGGCCTGAGGTCGTGAGGCCACATCGTGCGCCAGCGCCAGCGCCGCCGGCAGCGCCTGCCCGGGCTCGGCGAGCCGGTTGGCCAGACCCATGCGCAGCGCTTCGTCGCCGCTCACACCGCGGCCGGTGAGGATCAGGTCGAGGGCGTGGCTGTGGCCGATCAGCCGGGCCAGGCGGATCGTGCCGCCGTCCATCAGCGGGATGCCCCATCGCCGGCAGTACACGCCGAACACCGCGTCATCCGCGGCCACGCGCAGGTCGCACCAGGCCGCCAGCTCGAGGCCACCGGCCACGGCGTGTCCCTCAACCGCGGCGATCACCGGCTTCGCGAGGAGCATGCGAGTGGGTCCCACGGGGCCGTCGCCGTCCGGCTCCACGCGGGTGACCCGTGACGCGTCGGGCTGACGCATGGCCTTGAGGTCCGCGCCGGCGCAGAACGTGCCGTTGGCGCCCGTGAGCACGGCCACGGACGCGTCAGCGTCGGCTTCGAAGCGCCGGAACGCGCCGGCCAGCGCGTCGGCGGTGGGACGATCGATGGCGTTCGCCACCTCGGGCCTGTCGATGGTCACGACGGCCACCGGGCCGTCGAGCTCGAAGTGGACCGTCATACGGGGAGTGGTTCTGGCTCAGCCGGGCGTGACCTTCAGGATCACATCCGTGTTCCCACCCTTGTCGGTGGTCACGTAGAGGCTTCCGTCAGGTCCCTGAACGGGGGTGCGCAGGCGACCGTAGTTCTGGAGCGCGAGGCCGGCATCCACGGGCTTGCCGGCCGCGTTGAGCTTGAACAGCAGGAGCTTGGAGTCCTTGAGCAGTGCGATTGCCAGGGCACCGTTCCACGCCCCCCACTGCGAGCCGGTGATGAACGTGGCTCCCGCGATCGCGAAGGTGCGGGGCCCGGTGCTCCACAGCGCCTTGACGGCGTTCGGGAACTCCGCGAGGTCCGTCATCGGGACGCCCTCGTTGTAGCCGGTGCCGCTCGTCGGGACCGGGTTCCAGCCGAAGTTCCCGGTCACCAGAGCGTTGAGCTCGTCGTCGCGGTCGGGGCCGTGCTCGGTGGTCACTCCGAACCCGTCACTGGGCCGGAAGGCGATGCCCTGCACGTTGCGGTGGCCGTACGACCAGATCCGCGGGTCGAGCGTGCCGCCGGGGTTGCCGGCCACGCCTGTCCCGTCACGGTTGATCCTGAGAACCTTGCCGCCGAGCGAGCGCGGGTTCTGCGGGACGGTGCCCGAGGCGGCATCGCCGGTTCCCACGAAGAGCTGGCCCGCCGGGCTGAAGCGCGGGCGGCAGCCCGAGTGACGCCCGAGCTCCCCGGTGGCGTTCACGGGCAATCCGGTGACGATGTCGGCCCTGTTGGTGAGGGTGGTGAAGTTCGCGTCGACGGTCCAGCGCACGAGGCGCACGTCGTTACCCGCTCCTCCGAGGGTCGAGGCGAAGCAGGTGTAGATGTAGCGGTTGGTGGCGAAGGCGGGATCGACCGCGAGTCCCATCATCCCGGCCTCAGAGGCTTGGACCACGTCGGCGGGCGCCGCCAGGAGCCGCTTCTGACCACCCACGATGGCGTTGATGCGTCCGGCTCGCTCCGTGAAGAGCATCGTGTTACCGGCGAAGCCCACGTCCCAGGGGTGGTCCACCCCGGTCACGATCGGGGTGATCGTGAGGTTGGACGGTTGGGTGACGCATCCGCTGACGGCCAGGGCCGCGCAGCAGGTGATTCCGGCGACTCCCAGCGTCCTAGCCAGGCGAAGCCGGAGCGAACGGCGGCGCATTCGATCCTCTCTATACCAGTTGGGAGAGCGCGAACATAATCGGTGCACGCCGGTGTGCGCGCCAGCTGACGGCTGAGAAACGGTCAGAGTGGCCGGCGGATGGGTCTCCCCGGGACTGGCTACCCTCTCACGGCGAGCGCCCGTAGCTCAGCTGGATAGAGCGTCGGTCTACGGAACCGAAGGTCACAGGTTCGAATCCTGTCGGGCGCGCTGCGGGAGAGCTCTGTCGTCGCTCCGTCTAGGGCCGGATGTTCTGGTTGAGCCGGAAGACGTTGTCCGGGTCCCATTCACGCTTCAGCGCAACGAGCCGCTCGTACTTCGCATCGCCGTAGATCGTCCGCGCCAGTCCGTCCTCGACTTCGGCGACGTCGTTGACGTAGCGGCCGGCCGACTCGTACGGTGCAGCCTCGGCGAGTGCGGCTCGGCCCCAGGCTCGGCAGATTTCGTCCAGGTCCGGCTCATCCCACTGGATCTCCGCCGACGCCCAGTGCAGCCCTTCGCGCCCCGTGAAGGCGGTGTCCTCGTCGGGCACCGCGGCGATCGCCCCGCCACAGGACCAGACCGAGTATCCACCGTTGGCTCCCTCTGGCATGCCGGCGATGCGTTCGGTCCACGCGCTCACTACGTCGTCGGGCAGCGCGGACAGGAAGTTGCTGCGCATGGAAAATCGGTGACCCCACGCGGTCGCATCGTCGTTCAGTCGCTGAGTGGTCAGGTATGGCTTCACCTCGATTGAATCGGTGGCCGCGCCGGCAACGCCGCGCAGCGCGCTCAAGTCGCGCTCGGCGTCTGCGGGCGACCCGGAGTGAAGGACGGCGACGTAGGCGATCGGGCGTCCGGCGAGCTCAGACGGGTAGTCCTCGGCCGGCCGCGCGAGGCCGATGCCGAAGGAGGCCCAGGCAGCATCCGGCCCGGTGAGGACGAGCTCGCGGTAACGCTCGGCCAAAACTTCCGCCCGCTCAATCGGATGCATGACCACCCCATGTGTGACCGGGCCATCGAGCGGATGGAGCCCGAACTCGAACGCGGTCACGATCCCGAAGTTCGCGCCGGCCCCGCGCACGCCCCAAAAGAGCTCCGGATGCTCGTCCTCGCTGGCGCGGACGAGGCGACCGTCGGCCGTGACCAGCTCAACGGCGAGGAGGTTGTCGATCGTCAGCCCGAATCGACGTTGCAGCCGACCCATGCCGCCGCCGAGGGTCAGGCCCCCGACTCCAGTGTGGGAGACCACACCCACCGGGCAGACGAGACCGTGTTGCTGTGCCGCGTCGTCGAGCTCGGCCAGCAGCGCGCCACCACCCACGCGCGCGGTGCGCGCTTGCGGCTCGACATGGGCGCCGCGCATCCGTGAGAGGTCGATGACGACACCGTCGTCGCAGGTCGAAAGTCCAGGAATGCTGTGACCTCCGCACCGCACTGCGACAACGAGCTCGCGCTCGCGGGCGAAGCGGATCGCCGTCGAGACGTCGCTGGTGGTTGTCGGCCGAACGATCAGCGCCGGGCGGCGGTCGATCATGCCGTTCCAGACCACGCGGGCGTCGTCATAGCCGGGATCGCCCGGCCGCAAGACCTCGCCGGCGAAGGCGTCGGGGAGCTTCATTGCGTCGCCCCGGGGCTCATCGTCCTGCAAAGCCGTCGAGCGACAGGCTGATGTCCAAGATCGTCTGAGTCATCAGATGTTCAGGTCCATCCTGGGTAGACCCGCACAGGCGGCGATTATCATCGTCGGTCTGGCTGGGTGACGTACAGCGGACCTCCCCATGCGTCCCCACGCAGTCGTCCGGGTCTACGGCCCGCGCGTTCGACGGAGGCCCTCCTCAAATTTGCCAGGTGCGCCGGCGGCGGCGACGTGAGCCGCGAGTGAGTCCCTTCAGTCGGTGCCAGGGGCGGGGCCGACGCGGCCGACTGCGCCTGTACTCCCCAATGGTCATTCCGGGCGGGAGGCTGGAGTCCACATAGAAGGCCACGCGAGGCGGTACTTGACGACGAAGCCTCGAGCGCCGGACGCGTGGACCCCAAGGTTGCACCCCGACGGATCGTCGGTTGAGGTCAGGAGCACCGCCAAATGCGGATCGGCATCGGTCAGGGCCGCCGACACCTCGAACCCGCAGCCGTCAGGTTCTTCGAGATCAGCCGCACGACCTCGCGCTCGCGCGGGGACAGCTCGCCCGCGTCCCGCTCGCTCGATGCCGTTCGGCGGAACCTCCCGCCCCAGCGGGAGGTGCTGAGCCACGAACAGAACGAGTTGCCGCCCCGTGACGACCTCCGTGGCCGCCCCGTACTGAACTCCACCCTTGTCCCGTCAGCGCAGATCATGTCGCCTTCGCCAGTGAATTGGCCGATGGCAAGCATCGCCGCCCATTCCTGACCCGAGGCCCGGGACGGACCGGCAACGACTCGGTAGAGGGGCTGGCCGATGAGCACCCGACGGTCGTAGCCGAGAAGCTTCAGATATGCGCCATTGACGTCGATTTGAACACGGCGCTCGTCAACGAGCACCATCGGGTTGCGGGACTGCTTGAACGCTGTCGAGAAGAGCCCGGACCAGCCAGCCTGGCGGGCCATTACGCCGGTCTGGGGCTCGCGTGGAGGCTCACGGGACGAACAAGCATGTCGCATCATCACCCGTTCCGCGCGAGCAGAGTGAACCGTAGAATCGCGGCCGTGCCGTTCACGCGGAGGAATCTCAAGGAGGACCTGGAGGACGTCGGGTCCAACTTCGACGGCGCTCCGGGCCTGGAGTTCCGCTTGGCCACCGATGCGCTGGAGCTCGAGCAGTCCGGCCTGAGCCTGCAGCGCGTCCCGCCCGGTTATCGCTTTCCCTACGGCCACACGCACGAGACGCAGGAGGAGGTCTACGTGGTCGTGCGCGGGGGCGGGCGGATGAAGCTCGACGACGAGATCGTCGAGCTCAGGGAGTGGGATGCGGTGCGCGTCCCCCCTGGTACCTGGCGAGGCTACGAGGCCGGGCCGGAGGGCCTCGAGATCATCGTGATCGGCGCGCCCAGTCTCGGTGAGGGCCGGCGCGAAGACGTGGAGGGTCAGCGCGACTGGTGGGCTGACTAGAGCGGACCGGGGAGTGCATCCTTGATCTGTGCCTTGGCCTCGTCGATCGCACCTTGGACGAGTGCATCGCGGAGGATCGGCTCGAGCGATTCGCCATCATCGAGGTCGGCGAAGACGGTGTTCACGTCGATCCTTTTGAGCGACCGGCGCAGCACGCCGGCGGTCGGGAGCAGTTCGTCGACCAGGCTGTCGGGGATCAGGCCGGCGAGGCCTTTCGGGATTCCAAGCTGGTCGGCGACCGACGGCAGGAGGGCCGACATATTCGGCAGCCGGCCGGCCTTCTCGAGTCGGTCGACGCCGGTGCTCATGCCGTCCTTGATCGCACGCGCGAGCCCGCGTTCGTCGGTGCCGGTCTCTCGTGCGAGCTCGGCGCGGTCCTCCTCGGACGGCAAGGCGAGCAGGAGCCGTTCGCGGCTGATGCCCAACTTGCAGGCGGCCTCGTCGAGGCCGGTCAGAACGACGGTCTCCGCCAGGCCCTCGAGATCGTCCCGGCCCGTCCGGACGCGGTCCTGGCAGGGGTCGGCGGCGCGCTGGGGGACGAAGTCGGCGCCGCCGCTGGCAAGCTGGACGCCGAGCAGCCCGCCACTGAGGACGAGCGCGGCGGCCACGATGGCGAAGCCGCGGGAGTTCATGCCGGGGTTGCGTCCTCGCGCAGGAACAGGGCGGGGAGGATCGCGAGGAGTGCGAGCGCCGCGGCGGCCAGGAACGCGGCGCGGAACGCCCGGGTCGCCGCTCGCTCGAGCTGGTCGTCGAGGCCGGCCTCGAGCGCCTCGGCCTGCGTGGTCTGCTCCTCCGGTAGCTGGGCATTCTGAAACGCGATGTCGAGGTCGGGCACGCGGCCGTCCTCCGCCTCGAGCTGGGCGCCGAGGCCCTCGGCGAGCTTGAGCTTGCTCGTCGCCGGCAGGCCCGAGTCGAGCACCTGCGCGGCGATGGCCTCCTGCGCGGGGCGCTGCGCGTCCCTGAGGTCGGAAGTGAAGATCGGCGTGAGGATCACGAGGCCCACCACGATCCCGCCGTGACGCGCCGCGATCGTCCAGCCGCCGTGGAGCGCGCGCGGCACCCGGTCCTTGAGTGCCGACTGGGTCAGCGAGGCGACGGTCAGCCCGAGGCCCAGCCCGACGAGGATTTGCGGCGGGATCGTCCAGACCGGGGTCGCGTCCGGCAACAGGCCAAGGCAGGCGAGCCCACCACCGACGAGGACCGACCCGGCGATCGCCTCGGCGCGAATCCCGGCCCTCAGCGCACGGGCGAGTGGACCGGCGGCGACCGCGGCGAGGGGGATCGCCGTGACCGTGACGGCGGCGAGCGCCGGCGAGCGGCTCCATCCCTCGACGAGCAGCAGGACGAGGAGGAACAACGCGGCGGTCAGCGCGGCCGAGACGAGCGCGAGCGCGATGTTCGCCGGGATGTCCGGGCGATCGGACGGGCCGTCGTGCCGCTCGACGCTCGAGCGCAGGTGGAGTGCTACCGGCAGCGCGAGGAGCACGAGCGGCACCTGGACGATAAAGATGGACTGCCAGCTGATCGTCTCGGTCATCAGGCCGCCGACCACCGGCCCGATCGCGGACCCCGCAACGCCGGCGGCGGCCCACCGGGCTGCGCCTCGGCGTTCGTCGTGCGAGGCCGCGACGAGGAGCTCGAGGCAGGACGCGATCACGAGCGCGCCGCCGATCGCCTGCCCGACACGCGAGATGATGAGGACCTCGAGCGAGCCGGCGAGTGCACAGGCGGCCGACGCCGCCGCGAACGCGACGAGTCCGACCGCGCCCGCGTAGCCCGCGCCCCCGCGGGTGCAGATCCTCGCGGCAGGTACCGCGGCCAGCGCGAGCGCGAGGTTGAAGCCCGTGAGGACCCACGCGACCTCGGACACCTCGGCGTCGAGCTCACGCAGGATGCTCGGCAACGCGAGCGTGACGATCGCCGAGTCCGCGAGGACGATTCCCACCGCCAGCGAGAGGAGGGCGACCGCGACGGTCGACGCGGGCGGCGTGGGTTCATCGAGGGCGCTCACGAGGACGGGGTATACCGGCAAGCGGTAAGCTTGCTCTAGCAACCAATGGCCCTGACTCCTGAAGAAACCGCTGCTAAGTGCCGCACCCTCGTCGGTGACGATGGGATCAGGTCGTGGTCCGAGACCCACGCGGATGCGTGGATCGGGATGCTCGAGACCCACAAGCGGTTGACACGGGAGCTGGAGGCAGAGCTGGAGGCCGAGCACGGCCTCGGCCTGAGCGGCGTGGAGCTGCTGGGCCGGCTCGCGGCCGCGGACGGGCGAATGCTTCGCCTCACCGACCTCGCCGGCCTGGCCGGCCTGAGCGTGAGCCGGGTGTCGCGCATCACGGACACCCTGGAGCTGCGCGGACTGGTGGAACGACGTCCGTGCCCCTCCGACGCCCGCGCCAAGAACGCGTACCTCACCGACGAGGGGCTGGAGCTCCTGCGCGCCGCGCAGAGCACGCACTTCGCCGGGGTGGAGGAGCGCTTCTTCGACCGGTTGGAGCCGGCGGAGGTGGAGGTCCTGGCCTCGATCTTCGCCCGCTTCTCGCCGGGCGCCGCCTCCGACTGCGCCTGATCGACCTCTCCGTATCGCGGTGATGCTCGGCGTTCGCCGAGTGGATGGTTGCTGCCGCAACTATTCCCTGCTACGCTTGCTCTAACAAGTTTGCGCTAGCAAGCAATCACCTTCGTCAGGAGACTAAATGAGCACCATCGCCGCAGCCACACCCGTAGCCACCGGCACCTGGAACGTGGACCCGTCCCATTCCCGGGTCGAGTTTCAGGTCAAGCACCTTGGGATCGCCACGGTGCGTGGTCACTTCGCCGAGTTCGAGGGAAGCCTCGAGGTGGGCGAGGATCTCGATGCGGTCACCGCGAGGGGCCTCGTGAAGGTCGACTCGGTGAACACCAGCGAGGAGAAGCGCGACGACCACCTACGGTCCGCCGACTTCTTCGACGCGGCGCAGTACGAGCACATCACGTTCGAGTCGAAGCAGATCGCCTCGGTGGACGAGGACACCTTCGAGATCACGGGCGACCTCTCGCTCCACGGTGTGACCCGCGAGATCACGCTGAAGGCAGAGGTCACGGGCACCGAGGAGGACCCGTGGGGCAACGAGCGCGTGGGCCTCGAGGTCACCGGCCAGCTGAACCGCGGCGACTACGGCATGACCTTCAACCAGGCGCTCGGCAGCGGCAACATGCTGGTGTCGGACAAGGTCAAGCTCGCGCTCGACATCTCCGCCGTCAAGCAGGCGTAGGACCTCCCGATCCCCAACAAGGGGCCGGCGGCGCCCAGGCGCCGCCGGCCTTCTTGCGTCAAGCGGCGTTCGTGATCCAGACGTCCGGCTGTGAGACCACGCCGAGCTTCGACATCGTCTCGCGCAGATCGTCCGACGCGATGAACTCGCGGGCACGGCCGGGGTCGTCGGTGGTCAGGACGATCGTGACCGAGTTCGGGTTCTCGTCGTCGCGGTACAGACCCGCGTCGGACAGCCCGTAGTCGCGGCGGACCGCGCCGTGCTCGTCGTAGCCAGGCTTCCAGGTGTCGAAGTCGGCGACGTCGTGGCGGACGAAGATGGTGCTCATGCTGCCTCCCCTTAGGACGAGCGGCCGATGCGCGATGCTACGATTTGCATCGATCCGCTTTAGAAATAAACGAAAGCGAACAGTTGCATATCGGAGCTTTCCATGTCAAGTCCTGAGCCGTTTCCCGGAGCGCACGCCTGGCGGGTGTTCATCGAGTGCTCCTGGGCGCTGACCGACATCCTCGAGGTGGAGCTGGTGGCCGCGGAGGGAATGTCGATCCGCTGGTATGACGTGCTCGTCCACCTCGAGGACGCGAAGGACGGCCTGCCGATGAACGAGCTCGCCGATCGCATCCTCCACAGCAAGAGCGGACTCACGCGCGTGATCGACAACATGGAAAAGGCGGGCTTCGTGCGTCGCGAGCGCCCCGCTGACGATCGCCGCCGCGTGCTGGTCTTCATCACACCGGGTGGCGGGAAGGCCCTCCGAGCCGCCCGCGTCGTCCACCGCGACGGGATACGCCGCCACTTCTCAGATCAGCTGTCAGCCAAGGATTTCGAGGCGCTTTCGCGCGCGCTCGAGAAGGTCCGCACGCATGTGCGGCCGCTGCGCCCGGGCCGTGTGAGCGGCGGGCCGGCGCAGTGACGGCCGAAGGCGTAGCGTGGCGGGCGTGGACCGCGGACGCGACGAGTTCCGCAAGCGCCTGCTGGCCGAGGCCCTCTCGGACCGCTTCGGCGTAGCGCTCCTCGCGGGCGACACCGGGGCGGCCGAGGAGGTCGCGCAGGAGGCGCTCGAGCTGACGCTCGGCGAGGCGATGCTCTACCACCTGGTGATCGGTCCGGCCATGCATCGCATCGGCCAGCTCTGGGCCGCGGGCGAGATCGGCGAAGCGCACGAGCACCTGGCCACCCAGATCACCACCCGGGTGCTGGTGCTCGCACACGAGCTGGCGCGGCTGCCGGCCCGTCGCGCCGAGCACCGGGCAATGCTCGCGGCGGTGGAGGGCGAGCAACACGTGCTCGGGCTCGACATGGCGGCGAAGCTGCTCGAGTCGGCCGGCTACGAGGTCCTGACGCTCGGCGCCGACGTGCCCACGAGTGCGCTCGGGGCCATCGTCTCGGATCACAATCCCGCGCTGTTCGCCCTCTCCGCGACCATGCCCGAGGCCGGCGAACGCGTGCCGGCGGCGGTGGACGCGGTCACCGGAGCGGGTGTGGACATCGGTCTCATACTCGGCGGAGCCAGCGTCCCGCCGAACCTCGGGGTCCACCCGCGCGTGGTCGTGGAGCGGAGCGTGGCCGGCGTGGTGGACGCCGCCGACGGGCTCGTCCGCCGCGCGCGACTCAACTAGCTGGTGCGGGCTGCAGCAGGAAGATCGGGATCTCGCGCTCGGTCTGCCGCCGGTAGCTCTCGTAGCCCTTGTAGGCCGCCACGGCCTTCGGCCAGAGGCGCGTCCGCTCCTCGGGCACCGCTTCGTGTGCGCGCATGGATCGCCGCTCGGAGCGGATCTGGATCGTCACGTCGGGGTTGGCCCGCAGGTTGTAGACCCAGGCCGGGTTCTTGGAATGCCCGCCCCTCGACGCCACCAGGATGAGGTTTTCGCCGTCCGGCACATAGCCGATCGCGCTGGTGCGCCTGGCTCCGCTCTTGGCGCCCACATGGTCGAGCAGCAGCACCGGCGGGTTGAGTGGCAGGTGGTGACCGATCCGCCCGCCGGTCGCGCGGTAGAGCCGGGTGTGCAGCTTTATGAGCGGCTTCAGGACCGGCCACATCCGCTCGATCGGGCTCATGGCCGCGACCCTACAAGGACTACATCTTGGCGGCGGCTTCCTTCACGGCCTTGCGGATGCGGGGGTAGGTGCCGCAGCGGCAGACGTTGCGGATCTCGTCCAGGTCCGCGTCGGTCACGCTCCGGCCCTGGGCCTTGATCTGCTTGATCTTCGCGGTGGCCGCCATGATCTGGCCGGGCTGGCAGTAGCCGCACTGCGCCACGTCGTTGTCCAGCCAGGCCTGCTGCACGGGATGGAGCGGCTTGCCGACGCTCGCGGCCAGGCCCTCGATCGTGGTGATCTTGTCGGTGGCCTTGATCTGGGACACGGGCACCGAGCAGGCGTTGAACGCCTTGCCGTTGATGTGGCACGTGCAGGCCTGGCAGACCCCGACGCCGCAGCCGTACTTCGGACCATGCACTCCGAGCAGGTCGTTGAGCACCCACAGCACCCGCACGTCGCCGGGACAGTCGACGCTCACGCGCTTGCCGTTGAGGATGAACGTGTGCTGGGGCACGGGCGCTCCTTAGTAGGTCTTCTGAAGACCGTCGGTGGGCGACGCGGGCACGGGCGGCACTGTCGGGGGCGGTGTGAAGCCCAGGTCCGCGCGACCGTGGTTCACGGGGAAGGTCGTGGGCACCGCGCCGGTCGCGCGGGCGTACGCGCACGCCGTGGCGGCCATCGACGGCGCCACCGAGAACTCACCCGCGCCGCCGGGCTCGTCCGTGGTCGGCGGCATGACGATCACCTGAAGATCCCCGGGCGTGTTCCACTGGCGCGTGTAGAAGGCGGCGTCCCAGCTGCCCTCCAGGAAGTGGCCGTCCTTGAGGTGCAGGCTGTAGCTCAGCACCTGACCGATGCCGTCCATGATCCCGCCCATCATCTGGGCCTCGAGGCCGAGCGGGTTGACCGGCAGGCCCACGTCGATCGCGCACACGGCCTTGGTCACGCGCGGTCCCGTGTAGGCGTTGGGAATGCGCCGGTTGACCGTGGCCGGCCTGCAGTCGATCTCGACGAGGCAGGCGCAGTAGCCCTTGTACTCGCGGTGGACCCCGAGCCCCTGGGCTGTGCCGGCCGGCATCGCACGGCCCCAGTTCCCCACCTGAGCCACCTTGTCGAGCACGGCGCGCATCCGGGCGTCCCTCAGGAAGCTGCGCCGGAACTGGTAGGCGTCCTTGCCCATCGCCTTGGCCAGCTCGTCGATCAAGAGCTCCCGCGGGGTCGTGACGTCGGGGCTGTAGACGTTGCGAACGGCGCTCGTGTTGAAGGTGTTCCGCTCGTAGATCTCGTTGAGCAGCTGGGTGACCACGCCGAAGTCGTAGGGCACGTTGGCGGTGAGGTTGAAGATCGCCTGCGAGTACCCCAGGTTCGCGCCGGGCGGCGTGGCTCCGAGGGCGCTGATCACCTCGCCGAACCCGTGGCCCCAGTCGGTGGCCACCGCCGTGTTGCGCTGCTCGAAGGCGAGCACGTTCCCGGCCAGGTGGGTGGCCCTGACCCGGGAGGTGGTCATCGGGTGCACGCGTCCCTGCCGGAAGTTGTCCGTGCGATGCCACATCAGCTTGACCGGCTTGCCGAGCTTCTGCGAGATCGCGGCGGCCTCGAAGGCGGCGTCGGCGAACAGATGGCGGCCGAAGGACCCTCCGCCCTCGGTCACGTGCACCTTCACGCTGGTGA
The DNA here is from genome assembly GCA_963811055.1 of uncultured Thermoleophilaceae bacterium. Lineage (GTDB taxonomy): Bacteria > Actinomycetota > Thermoleophilia > Solirubrobacterales > Thermoleophilaceae > JACVRW01. The sequence continues at coordinate 248,386 of CAWEPQ010000001.1, read as the reverse complement.
TCGGGAGCCCCAGGTCGAGGGCGATCTGCTCCTGGGCCCAGATCGGGGTCTTGAGGCTGGACCAGATCTCAGCCCGGTCGGGCCTGACGTCCGCGATCGCGGTGTTCGTCTCGAGCGGGTCCCCCGGGCGGAAGTGGAAGGTGAACTTGCGCTCGACCGTCTTCGCCAGGACGTTCACCGGCGGCGCCATCGGAAGCTCGGCTTTCGCGAGGTCCGCGAGCACGGTCGCGTCCGACTTGCCGTCCGCCGAGCCCGGGCCCCAATCCACGCTCAGGGCGCGGATCGCGTCGATGCACTGCCCGAAGGTCGCGGCCCTCACGGCCACCCCGCCGGGCACGTTCGGAGTGTGCGGGATGATCGCCACGTCGGTGATCCCCGGCATCGCCTTCACCTGGGCGAGGTTCCGGATCGAGCGGGCCGACCCGTTGATCGTGGGCGGCCGGCAGACCATGGTGGGCTTGGCGCCCGCCACGTCGAGGTCCATCGCGAACCGCTTGCGGCCCGTCACGATGTCGAGCGCGTCGACTCGCCGCTGTGGCTTGCCCACCACGCGGAACTGCGAGCGCGGCTTCAGCTGCGCGCGCACGGTCACGCTCTCGGACACGGCGGCGAGCTTGCTGAGCGACCCGATCGTGGCCGTGGCTCCCCCGGGGGCGGTGATCACGCCGTCGCGAATCGTGAGCTCCGCGGCCGAGACCCCAAGCTGCTTGGCCGCTGCCTCCAGCAGCGCCCCGCGTGCGACCGCTGCCGCGGTGCGCACGGGAGTGAAGATCGAGTGCATGGTGTTCGACCCGCCGGTGATCTGATTCCAGACGAGCTCCGGGCGGGCGTCGGCAAGCGTGACCCGCACCCTGTCCACCGGCACGTCCATCTCCTCGGCGATCGTCATGGCCACCGCCGTGGTGATCCCCTGCCCGACCTCCGCGCGCGGCAGCGCGAACGACACGGTCCCGTCGGGATTGACCGTGATCGTGATCAGGTTCGCGGTCGGCCTGGCCGCGTCCGTGAGCAGGTCGGAGAGGTCGTAGAGGTCGACCGGCTGGTGGGTCGGCACAGCGGCCTTGGCGGGGTCGACCGCGAGCTGAGCGCCCGCCACGAGGGTGGGGGCGGCGATCAGGTAACCGATGAAGCGGCGCCGTGAGACCCCGGTGCCAACCGGCGTCTCGACCGTCCCCACGACCGTGCCTCCCCCCACGCTGGGACCATCCTTCCCACTGGGGCGAAGAACTAGTCACCGCCCTGCGTCCATCACGGCTCGGGGTTGTCCACTATCCCTCTGGCGGCCACGCAGATCACGGTAACCGTGACGGCGACTTCCTCGTCGTCGGAATTGGAGACGAAGGCCTCCCATGAGTCCGGTATCTCGTCACCGGCCAGAATCGCGGCCGGCCGCTCGGAATTCACCGTCACGCTGCTGCTCTGGGGGAAGACGCCGCCGCCGGTCGGAACCTGGCCGTCGGGACACGAGGCCGAGACCGTCCCGATTCCGGGGGACGCGGGGACGGTGGCGGACCGGTAGGTCACCGGACCCGTGCCCCCGGCCGCCCCGCGCGGTCCGGCCGGTCCGGTGGCTCCCCTGGAGCCGGTGTCCCCCTTGATCTGACCCTTGATGTCGCTACCGGTGAGGGAGTCGTTCTTGATGTCCTTGCCGGTGATCGTCCCGTCCTTGATCTGCTTGCCGGTGATCTTCCCGGCTGCGATCGCTCCGCCGGTGAAGGCGGCGAACAGTGCGAGACAGGCGACGACGAGGGCGGGTGCGGGGAGCCTCAGAGATCTCATGCGCCTACTCAATCGGAGTCGGCGCCCTCCAGTCAACGGGGAACCGGCTAGCGCCTGGAGGCCTCCACTGCGCGGCCGCCCGTCACCCTGAAGGTCAGCTTGTTGTCCGACTGGCTCGAGGTGTTGCCGACGAACACGTTCACGCGCCCGTTCTCCACCACGAACCGGCCGCGGTTGTCGTAGAAGCCGACGTCGTGGCGGTCAAGGGTCCAGGCGACCTTCTTGGTCTGCCCCGGCTTCAGCGTCACGCGCTCGAAGCCGCGCAGCCGGCGCACGGGCTGGGAGATGCTCGCCACAGGGTCGTTGATGTAGAGCTGCGCCACCTCGTCGCCGGCCCGCGACCCGGTGTTCGTGACCTGCGCGCTCACCGTGACGCGTCCGCGGCGAGCGTCCATCGTCGTCCCGCTGAGCCGCGCGCCCGAGATCCTGAACGTCGTGTAGCTGAGCCCGTGACCGAACTCGTACAGGGGCGCGCAGCTTGCGATGTCCCGGTGCCGCGAGTTGTACCTCGAGGTCGGGTCACAGGGCCGGCCGGTCGGCTTGTGGTTGTAGAAGATCGGCACCTGGCCCTCGTTGCGCGGGAAGCTCACCGGGAGCTTGCCGCCGGGGTTGACCTTGCCGTAGAGCACGTCGGCCGCGGCGTTGCCCGCCTCGACACCCGGGAACCAGGCCTCGAGGATGGCCGGGGATTCCTCCTGGACCCCTTCGAGCGTCAGCGGCCGTCCGTTGAACAGCACGACCGCGAACGGCTTGCCGGTGGCCTTGATCGCATCGATCAGGTCCTCCTGCAGGCCGGGCAGGTCGAGCATCGAGCGCGCCTCCGCCTCGCCGCTCATCTCGCGCGTCTCGCCCAGCGCGAGCACCACCTGGTCGGCCGCGCGGGCCGCGGCCACCGCCGTGGCGAAGCCGGCGCTCGACGCGCACTCGTTGTCGGGGTCGTACAGCTCGTTGTTGCTCAGCGTGCAGCCCGGCGTGAACGTGGTGCTCGGGTTCTGCGCGCGCATGCCCTCGAACAGCGACACCGCGTCGGCGTCGTCGCCGCGACCCCACCAGGGTCCGAGCATGTCGTGCTTCGAGTTGCCCAGCGGACCGATGACGGCGGTGCTCTTGGCCGGGCTGAGCGGCAGCACCGGGCCGTCGTTCTTCAGCAGGACCATCGAGCGCCCCGCCGCCCTGCGGGCGGCCGCGCGGTTCTGCGGCAGCAGCTGCTTGCCCTCGGCCGCGCCCACGTCCACGTACGGGTTCTCGAAGAGGCCGGCGCGGAACTTCACGCGCAGGAGACGCCGCACGGCGTCGTCGATACGCCGCATCGAGACCTCTCCGCTCGCCACCAGCTTCCGGCCGAAGTCGCGGAAGTTGGTCGACACCATCTCGGTGTCGGTACCGGCGTTGAGCGCCAGCCGGGCAGCGTCCCTGCCGTCCTCCGCCACGCCGTGGCCGCAGGGCCCTTCCGCAGGGTTTACGCCCGGGCAGGCGCGAAGCTCGGCGACCGCCGTGTAGTCGCTCTCGACGAAGCCGTCGAAGCCCCAGCGCTGCTTCAGCACACGCGTCTCCAGGTAGCGGTTCGCGCATCCCGGCACACCGTTGATGGCGTTGAACGAGCACATGAGCGTGTCCGAGCCGGCGTCGATCGCGGCCTTGAAGGGCGGCAGGTAGAAGTTCCACAGCCGCTGGAGCGACATGTCCGTGGTGTTGTAGTCACGGCCCGCGTCCGGCTCGCCGTAGGCGGCGAAGTGCTTGACGCTCGTGACCACCCTGTCCGGCGCGCTGTAGTCGGTGCCCTGGGCGCCCTTCACCCGGGCCGCGGCCATGACCGAGTTCAGGTAGGGGTCCTCGCCGGCGCCCTCGGAGATGCGGCCCCAGCGCGGCTCGTGCGAGAGGTCCACCATCGGGCTGTAGATCTGCTTGAGGCCGACCGCGGCCGACTCGAAGGCGCCGATGCGGTGGTCGGTCCGGGCCACCTGCGGGTCGAAGCTGCTGGCGGCGCCGAGCGGGATCGGGAAGATCGTCCGGAAGCCGTGAATCGTGTCGAAGGCGAACAGGATCGGGATGTGGAGCCGCGAGTTCTCGACGGCGTCGCGCTGGTAGCGGTTGATCAGCACCGGGTCGGTCTCGCTGAACACGCTGCCGACAGGCTTGCGCGCCTCCGCGGGGTTCTCCTTCATCTGACCGTCGGAGAGCAGGGTCAGCTGGTTGAGCTTCTCGTTGAGAGTCATTCGCCGCAGCAGCGAGTCGATCCGGCGCTCGGTGTGGCGGTCGAGGCGCTGCGCCACGGCCTTGAGCGCCGCGCGGTCGCGCGTGCGCTGCTTGGCGGCCAGCGCAGGCCATGTGGCCAGCAGGCATGACGCCAACGCCGCGACGGCGATCGCATGCAACGAGAACCTTCGACCCATGACACATCCCTCCCTAGATGACGCGGCGGCAGTCCGCGATTCGGATATCCCCGAAGTCCGGGCGCCGCAAACGCCGCTGGCTCAGCAGGGAGGGAGCGCGCCGAGCTCCGGCACCGCAAGCGGGTCCGGCGCCGGCGTCTCGGGCCCGCCCGCCGGCTCGCCGGCGAAGGCGATCGTCATCACGAACGGGCCCCGCGGCAGGGTCTTGCCCTGGCAGATCCCAACCCGCCGGCCGAGCGAGCGGTTGAGCGCCACGGTGGTGCCGGCCTGGCCTTCGACCCAGCGGTAGGGGTTGGGATTGGCGCGGATCGTCGACGTGTTGGCGATCAGCGCGGTGCCGCGCACCGGCTTGCCGAGGACGCTGGTGCGCCACGGGGTTCCAATCACCACCGCGTGGTGGGTCGCGTCCGGGCCGCTGAAGTGGTTGGCGATCACCTTCGTGTGGTCATCCTCCACGCGCACGCCGTACGTGACGTCACGGAAGCTGTTGGCCAGGATCTTGTTGCGGGCGGCGCGGTCGAGCGCGACCCAGGTGATCCCCTGCTTCACGTAGGTCGGGTCGCTGCACTCCATCGGCAGCGTGCTCTCGCCCATGCGCGAGCCCACCCACACGCCGTTGGCGCCGCCCTCGAAGCGGTTGCCGACGATCACGTTGTCGTCGGCGCCGTAGCGGCGCTGGAACCAGCGCTCGGGCTTGCTGTTCACGTACTCGCCGCAGTTCGTGTAGAGGAAGACGCCTCCCGCCGAGTTGCCCTCGAAGCTGTTCCCGGCCACGAGGTTGCGGCGGGAACCGTCGATCGAGATTCCCTCGCGGCCGATCCCCCAGAACCGGAAGCGGGCGCCGGCAAACGAGAAGATCGAACCGCTGGGCCCGTTCTCGCGGAAGCCGTTGTCGCGGATGCTGTTGCCGATCACGACGTTGTCCGCCGAGCCGGCCTCGAGGTAGATGCCGCTGCTGCCCGCGCCCGTGATCGTGGTGTGGCGGATGGTCGTGCGCGTCACGTAGCCGTCCACGTAGATGCCGACTCCCCTCGAGCCCGACACCTGGCTGTGCTCGATGACCACGTCGCGTATGCCGTGGTCGTACTCGTGGCCCGCCGGCAGCGCACGGAAGCCGTCGCGGGTCACCCGGATGCTGTTGAGGAACCCGCGCACGTCGCAGTTGCGGATCGTCACGCGCGACAGGTCCGCGTCCGCGGGTGCGCGGACCTCGATCCCCGAGCCACCGCCCCGGCCAGTCGCGTCGATCACGGCGCCGCGGCAGTCGAGCGTGACCTTCGAGGCCGTGATGTCGAAGCCGCGGGTGTAGACGCACGCCGGATCGAGCCGCGCGCTGGCGGTGAGCGTCGTGCGCTCGTCGGTGGACGAGCAGGGCACGACGGGTGGGGCGGGAGGGTGCCAGCCCCTGGACGGCGTGGCCGCGGCGGTCGCGGGAGCCACGAGCGCGACGCAGACGATCACGGCTGGAGTAAGGCGCCTCATGGTTTGGCCTCTCAGGGAGCGGGGGTGGTGAGTCGCACGGAGCGGCCGCCGATGGTGCCCCTGATCGACGCTAGCGCGCGCGGGGCGCCGGTGCTCCAGGCGATGCGCACGAAGCCCCGCCGCGCGCCGGTCAGGCGCAGCCGGGCGCGGACCGTGCCCGCGCGCCGGTTCCACTCCACCGACCCGCTCACCGCGAGATCGGAGACGAAGCGCACGCCTCGCATGCGCAGGCGGATCGGGCTGTATGCGAGGTACTCGCCCGACGCCGTGAAGCTTCCGCCGCGCAGGCCGTGGCCGCGCGAGCCGTACATCAGCCACCAGCGCGCCAGCGCGTCGCCCACGCTCCAGCTCGCCGCCCAGGCGCCGCGCCGGTCACCCGCGTTGGAGCGGTCGCCGGCTCCCGCCTCGCCGGTGAGCGGGATGCCGGCCAGCCGGCGCGGGAACTCGGGCACCACGTGGATCTCCGGGGTGCGCTGGGCGCAGCTCACGTCGCCCGGCTGGAGCGTGGTCAGGAAGCGCCGCACGATCCCGGATGCGCAGTCGGCGTAGTCCGCCAGGGCGGTCACGTGGCCGATGTTGGGCACCGTGACGAACGTCGAGCGCGGGAACAGCTCGGCGGCCGCGGCGGCGTCGCCGAGCGGGGTGATCGCGTCCAGGTCGCCGTTGAGCACGAGCACCGGCATGTCCGGGTAGGTCGCGCCCGCCGGAACCGGCGGATCCGGGTACTGCTGAGCCGGCCACTCGAGACAGCCGGTGACGAGCTGGTCGATGTAGAGCGAGCGCAGCCACTGGTTCTTCGGGAACGGAGCGAAGTCGGCCGGGTCGATCAGCGCCCGTGCGACCTCGAGCTGCTCGCGGCGCTGGGCGAACGATGCGGCCGGGTCCCAGATCGTGGGGTAGTCGTGACAGGCCACCGCGGCGTAGGCGCCCTCTGAGTAGCTCTTCACCGGACCGCCGCCCGTGTAGGGCAGGTCCTCGGCGGCCAGGCGCAGGAGCGGCGCGCGGTCGCCGCGCTCGTACGCGCGCAGCGCTGCCAGCAGGTCGCGATAGATCGTGTAGTAGAAGGACCCGTCGCCGGCCATCTGGCCGAGCGACGCCCCGTCGAGCCTGATCCGGTGGCGCCCGCCGTCGGCGTCGCTGCCCGTGGCCACGAGTGGCTTGGCGGCCAGCCGCAGGGACCACCGGCGCAGCTCGGCGATTGCGTCCACACCGCCGCAGCCGTTCGATCGCCGGCACGTCTCGGGCCAGGCGAAGCGAAGCGCCACGGACTCCTGGCGCGCCCATGGGTCGAATCCCGCCACGGGGAACGCGCCGTCGAGCACCACGGCCCGCACCCGCTCGCGGTGTCGCACGGCGAACGTCTGGGCGAAATACGTGCCGTAGGAGTCGCCGTATATGTCGACCACGGGCACTCGGAGCTTGTCCAGCACCGCCGCGAGATCATCGGCGGCGGCGCCGGTGCCGTAGGCGTTGGCCCGGCGGCCGAGCTGGCGCGCACAGCGGCCGACCTCGCGCGCGTAGACCCCCTTGGCGGCCTGCAGACGCTTGCAGTTGATCGCTCCTGAGCGCCCGGTGCCGCGGTTGTCCATCACGATCAGGTCGTGCCGCCGGTGCAGCCCGCCGAGCATGAAGAGGTACGACTCGGCGGAGTCGATCGAGGGGTACCCGGGCCCGCCCTCGGCGCCGACGATCGGCTGGAGCGCGGGCCGCGAGCGATCCGTACGCGGGTAGACGCGGAAGTACACGCGCAATTTGCTGCCGCCGCCATCGGGAGCGCCGCGCAGCAGCGGCACACGCACCGAGCCGCAGCGCGCGGCCCTGTCGTCGGGGCAGCGCTTGGTGACCGGGGCGCCGGCCGCGCTGGCGGGCAGCACGGCCAGAGCCACCATCACCGCGATCAGCCCAGCCAGGCGAGCCCTCATCGAGGCGCGAGCCTACTTGTATAAGTCCGTCATGGCGCAACCGCCCATGCCGCACGTCGACGGCGTGATCCATCGCGATGTGGAGGCGGCCGGCATCCGCTTTCACGTGGCGGAGGCGGGGGAGGGCGAGCCGGTGGTCCTGCTCCACGGCTGGCCGCAGCATTGGTACTGCTGGCGCAAGGTGGTGCCGCTCCTGGCGCCCGAGCGACGGGTGATCTGCCCGGACATGCGCGGGTTCGGATGGAGCGACGCGCCGCCGGGCCGCTACGACAAGCAGACGATGGCCGACGATCTGATCGCGCTCCTCGACGCTCTCGAGCTGGAGCGCGTGGATCTGATCGCGCACGACTGGGGAGCGTGGGCGGGGTTCATCGCCTGCCTCGACCATCCCGGCCGCATCCGGCGCTACCTCGCACTGAACATGTACGCGCCGTGGCCGCCACCGCCGTCCCCCACGGGGCTCCTCGGCGTGTGGCGGCTCTGGTACCAGGCCCTGCTCGCCACGCCGCTGCTCGGCGCCGCGCTCCTACGGCGCACCGACATCGTCAAGCGGGTGATCGCCACGGGCGCCGTCCAGCCCGGCGTCTGGACCGACGCGGACCTCGAGGTGTTCGCGGCCGTGCTCCACGAGCCCGCAAGGGCGGCCGCGTCGACGCGCCTCTACCGCACCTTCCTCGCGCGCGAGCTCGTGCCCTACCTGGCGGGCCGCTCTCGCGGCCGCCGCCTCAGCGTGCCGACCCTGCTGCTGCACGGCACCAAGGACCCTGCGGTGGACCACCGCCAGCTCGGGGGCTTCGAGCCGTGGGCCGACGACATGACCGTCGAGCTACGCGATGACTCGGCGCACTTCATCGCCGAGGAGCTGCCCGAGGTCGTGGCCGCCCGGGCCCTCGCGTTGTTCCGTTAGGCGGGTGCCGCCGCGGCCTTGTCGCGCTCGGCCTTGGCCGCCGCGCGCAGCTGCTCGAACTGAATGATCTGGCCCCCGGCGCCCCAGTTGCCCTCGGCGATCTCGTGCACCAGCACCCACACGCGGATGCTGTCCTCCTCCGCCAGGCCGGCGGCCTCGCGGGTGAGCTTGGTGAACTCCTCCACCAGGCCTGCGCGGCGACGGTCGCTGAGGCCACCCTGCGGAACACTCACGTCGAGCACGAACTGGCTGAGCTCGGCCGGGCCGTCCGCGGTGAACACCGCGCCGGGCGCCAGCTCGTGCACGTGGACCCACGAGATCGAGCGGAAGAACTCGGTGTCCGGGGCGCCCTCCCAGCGCAGCATCGACTCGGCAAGTCGCTGCGGCAGCTCGCGCTTGGCGTCGTCGGAAAGGGCTCCGGCGGGGTAGGTCAGCTCGACTCTCGGCACGTTCGCTCTCCTGATCGCGTGGTGGTGCGAGACGATACATCTCACAACACGACAGGTACCGGCGTTCTTACCGCATGAGCTCGCAACCAAATTTCTGGCGTGCCGTGGAGTCAGGCGACCCGCGCTTCGACGGCTGGGTGTTCGCCGGCGTCACCTCCACCGGCATCTACTGCCGGCCGAGCTGCCCCGCACGCACCCCCAAGCGCGAGAACGTGCGCTTCTACGCGACGACGGCGGCAGCCCAGGCGGCCGGCCTCAGGGCCTGCAAACGCTGCCGTCCCGACGCCGCGCCGGGTTCGCCCGAGTGGGATCGCCGCAGCGACCTGGTGGGCCGCGCGATGCGGCTGATCGCGGACGGCGTGGTGGACCGCCACGGCGTGGCGGGGCTCGCGACGCGGCTGGGATACACGGAGCGCCACGTGCACCGGCAGCTGTCCGCCGCGGTGGGCGCGGGGCCGCTCGCGCTCACACGGGCACGGCGTGCCCAGACCGCGCGGCTCCTGCTCGAGACCACGAAGCTGCCGATGACCGGCGTGTCCTGCGCCGCGGGCTTTCGCAGCGTGCGCCAGTTCAACGCGACGGTGCGCGAGATCTTTGCCACCACACCGAGCGAGCTCCGGTCCCGGGGCGGGACGGTTCAGGCCGGCAGCGACGACGCGATCGCGGTGCACCTGCCGCATCGCGCCCCGCTGGACGCACCCGGGCTGCTGAGGTTCCTCGGGCGTCGCGCCGTGCCGGGCGTGGAGGAGTTCGTGGACGGCGCCTACCGGCGCAGCATGCGCCTGCCTCACGGCGCCGGCATCGTCGAGCTCCGCGCCGTGGAGGGGCAGGTGCGGGCGCGCTTCTGGCTCACCGAGGTCCGTGATCTGGCCACGGCCGTGCAGCGCTCGCGCGTGCTCCTCGACCTGGACTCCGATCCCGAGGCCGTGGCCGGCGCCCTCGGCACCGACGCCACGCTGGGCGCGCTCGTGCGCGCAACCCCAGGGCGGCGTGTGGCCGGCCACGTGGACGGCGGCGAGCTGGCGGTTCGAGCCGTGCTCGGGCAGCAGGTGTCGCTGGCCGGCGCGGCCAGCGCGGCGGCACGCCTGACGGCCGCCCACGGAGAGCCGCTCGAGCGTCCGCTCGGCACCGTCACGCACCTCTTCCCCACGGCGGAGGCGCTGGCGGCGGCTGATCCCTCGGACTGGCCGATGCCCGGCACGCGCCGGGCGGCCGTGCGCGCGCTGGCCGGGGCGCTGGCCGGCGGGGAGCTGGCGCTTGACCCCGGCGCCGAGCCCGAGGAGTCCAGGCAGCGCCTCGGCGCGATCCCCGGGGTCGGGCCCTGGACCGTGGGCTACGTGTCGATGCGCGCGCTGCGCGATCCCGATGCCTTCCTCCCGAGCGACCTCGGGGTGCGCCATGCCCTCGAGCGCCTCGGGCGAGACGCCACGCCCGCGGCCGCCGAGCGCCTGTCGACGGCGTGGCGCCCGTATCGCTCCTACGCGGTGCAACACCTCTGGGCGGGGCTGGCACCATGAGCCGCGTGGTCTACACGCACATGGACAGCCCGCTCGGCGAGCTGCTGCTCACCGGCGACGGGCGTGCGCTGCGCGGACTCCACATGACCCAGGGTCGCCATCCGGTGGCGGTGGGGCCGGACTGGGTCCAGGCGGACGATGCCTTCGAGGAGGTGCGGGCGCAGCTCACCGACTACTTCGCCGGCCGGCGGACGAGCTTCGACGTGCCGCTCGAGCTCGAGGGCACCGCGTTCCAGCTAGAGGTGTGGCGCGGCCTCCTCGAGATCGGCTACGGCAAAACGATCTCCTACGGAGAGCTGGCACGCCGGATCGGGCGGCCGCACGCGATCCGCGCGGTCGGCCTGGCCAACGGCCGCAACCCGATCGCCGTGATCGTGCCCTGCCACCGCGTGATCGGCGCCAACGGCACGCTCACCGGGTACGGCGGCGGCCTCGACAACAAGCGGCTGCTGCTCGACCTCGAGGCGAGTCTGGCAGCGCCCTCGATGTTCTGAGGGCCACTAAGCTCGGCCACGTGATCGTCGCGATCGCGGGTGCACACGGTGCGATTGCCCGGCAGCTGACCCGGCTGCTGGTGGCGCGCGGCGACGAGGTTCGTGGGCTGATCCGCAACCCCGGCCACGCCGGCGACCTCCGGGAAGACGGGAGCGAACCCGTGCTCTGCGACCTGGAGTCGGCGGGCGCGGGCGAGGTGGCGGAGGCGATCGCCGGGTGTGACGCGGCAGTGTTCGCGGCGGGCGCGGGGCCCGGCAGCGGACCGGAGCGCAAGCTGACCGTGGACCGGGACGGCGCCGTCAAGCTGCTCGAGGCCGCCTCCTTGGCGGGCGTGCAGCGCTATGTGATCGTGAGCTCGGTCGGCGCGGAGAGCCCGCCCGAGGGCGATGACACGTTCAGCGTCTACCTCCGCGCGAAGGCCGAGGCCGACCGCGCCGTGGCGGCTAGCGACCGGACGTGGACGATCGTGCGCCCGGGATCCCTGAGCGACGACCCGGGCACCGGCCGTTCGCGGATCGACACCGAGCCGTTTCGCGCCGAGGTGAGTCGCGCGGATGTGGCGGCCGTGCTCGCGGCCGTCTTGCATCAGCCGGCCTCCGCGGGACACACGCTCTACGTGAACGCCGGCGGCGATCCGATCGAGCAGGCCCTGGCGGCCGCGATCGACATCGCCTGACGCCCACCGGCGACCTCAAAAAATTGCGCAAGTTGCGAGATTTTGCACGGGGACCGGTTCACAGGGTTGTGCACCGGTGCTAGCTTCGCGGGCGACGGAACCCTCCGGGCTCGCAGCACTAGGAGCCGCGTTGGGGGCTTGGACCCCCGTAAGTCGTGGCGACAGGTAGAAAGCTCTTTCCCGGCCCCGTCAATTCGCGAAAAGATCTGGATCTCGGCAAGGCCCCGCTCGTACGGCGGGGCCTTGTGCGTTCTACGGGGCGCCTGCCGCGCTGGCGCGCACGCCTGACACGGCCTCCGCATGCTCCACGCCGGCCGCCCGCAGCAGGTCCACCGCAGTCGAGCGCACCTGCCCCACGATGTGCAGCGCGGACATGTTGCCGGTCTCCTGAAGCACGGCGTTGGCGTCCTCGGAGGCACGCAGAGCCGCGCTCCGGGCGGCCTCGTCGTCGTCCTCCTCCAGAGCCCGCACCGCCTCGGCCAGGCTGGCCACCGCCGTGGTGAGGCCCGGCGGGGTGGCGTCGCCGAGCGCGATCGCCCGGCCCACCCCGCGGGCGACCACGCGCACGTTGTTCACCGCCAGCTCGAGGGACGACACGATGTCGGCGTAGCGCGCCACGCGCCGGCGATGGCGGTCGGGGCGAAGCGTCAGGCGGATGCTGTCCCGGGCGGCGGCGAGCGCCTCACGCGGCTCCCGGAGCACGATCTCCCGCGCGCGCAGCACCGCCAGCTCGGCCGTCTCCTGGTCGCGCCGGTCAAGGGCGTCGGCCAGCGTCTCGAGGGCAAGGGCCAGCTGATCGAGCACCGGCTGTACCGCCCTGCGCACCACCTGTGCCGGCTCCACCGGCAGCAGGAGCGTGGCCACGGCCAGCGCGATCGCTCCCCCCGCCAGGGCGTCGACGAAGCGCGCCAGCGAGATCCCGTCGGTGGGCACCTGGATGGTGCTCACCAGCACTGCCGATGTGGCCGCCTGCGACACCAGCAGCGGGCCGCCTCCCAGCAACAGGGCGGCGCCCATCGCGAGCGCGGTCACCACGCCGATCTGCCATGTGCCGGTGCCGATCAGGAAGACCAGCAGGTCCGCCACCAGGATCCCGAGCGCCACGCCGAAGGCCATCTCGACGGCGCGCCGCCGGCGCTGGCCGAGCGAGAGCCCCAGCGTGATCACGGCGGCCACGGGGGCGAAGAACGGCCGCGGGTGGCCGAACAGCTCCGTGGCCGCGAACCAGGCGAGCGACGCGGCCACCGAGGTGTGGAGAATCGGGCGGGCGCTGACGAGTATCGATTCGCGCCTGCGTTCGATCCCGGCACGCGAGCGCGCCGCGGCCTCGGCGCGCAGCTCCTCCCCGCTCATGCGCGGGCTGCGTGCTCGGTCGCGCATCAGCGCGCGACGAACGCGCGGCCGTTCACGTTCCCGTAGCGGTCGCGGGCGCCGCCAGCCGGCACGCGCACGGCGGCCTGCCCCGGCCGAAGGTGGAGCACCCCGCCCTCGCCCAGCGGAAGCACGCGGAGACGCCCGCCCACCAGCACGCTCACGGTGCCCGTGCGGGCCCGGCCCGGCCGGATGGTCAGATCGCGCTCGGGTACCGGTGCGGGATAGCGCAGGACCAGGGCCAGCAGGCCGGGGCGCGAGCGCAGCTTCGCGATCCGCAGCGACCTGGCCGGCCTCAGGGCGAACGGCCGCGAGGCGAGGCGATAGCGGGTGGCCGTGACCACGAAGCGGTAACTGCCCCGGGGCGCCTGCCGGGGCGGCTCCCACCAGGCTCTGTAGGTGCCGCGACGCCGCGAGTCGAGCACGGGGATGCCGAGTTCCTGCGGGCGGTCGTCGTCGCTGCGCCAGAGGATGCGCAGGCCGCGATCGTCGTCGACCGTGCGCCAGCCGCCGGGGGTGCGCCGCTGCACCGAGACGAAGGCCCGCTCGAGCGGACGGTCGAGCCCGTCGGCGCCGCCGCGCCAGGCCACCGAGGGCCGCTGGAGGCGCCGGGCCGCGCGCGGCTGGCGCACGATGCGCCCCGTGGCCGCGCCGCGGGGGAACGCCGGACCGTCGGGCCGCAGCCCGCGCGTGGAATCGAAGGGGTAGGGCTCCGGCGCCGCCGTGCCGTGCGCGAGCCGCCCGGCCAGGTCGCCGAGCGCGGAGGCCACGAAGGCGCCGCTCGCCGGCCCGTACACGGTCGTGCCGCCCTCGTAGTGCTGGGCCTCGTACTCCTCGGGGGTCGTGAGGTATGAGACGTACTCGTTGGCATAGCCGGCCACCACCACGCGGCGGAGGCCGGAGCCGGCCATCGCACGCAGCGCCGCGGCACGCGTGCGGCGAGCCAGCTCGACGGTCATCTCGCCGGGCACGGACACGAGCACGCGGTCGCCCACTCGGGCGGCCGTGAGCGGCACCGCCGTGGGCTCCAGCGTGTGGCCGGGGTCGGTGAGCGTGGGCGTCTTGCGCCCCTGGGGCTCCACCGGGGCGTCCAGGCGGCTGCCCTCGAGAGCGTTGCCCGTGGCATCGAAGAGCGGCCCGCGGCCTTCCTCCGAGCCGGTGAGGTAGGAGAGGCCGAACACGGCTGTGTCCGCCAGCCTGCCGAATGGGGTCTGCTGGCCGCAGAAGCACACCCGCGTCCATCGCGAAGCGAGCGCGGGAGCGCGGGTGAGGCGGCGCCCCGCCGACCGCCAGGCCGAGAGCATCGCGGCCGCCTCACGGCGACCGACCCACTCGGCCGCGGCGGGCCCGGAGCGGTCGAGGCCGGCGGACACATCGCCGGCGGCGCCGTTGCCGTAAACGAGCACCACGTCCTGACCGCGACCAACGCGGCCGCCGCGGCGCACGGCGGCCTCGAACACGCGATGGGCGGCCGCCGCGTGGTCGCCGTTGTAATACGGGAAGGTCGACTTGTTGACCGTGCCGTGGTCCGCGAACACGCCCCACGCGCCCACCGGCACGCGCCGCCCGCCGCGCAGCTGGTCCACCCGCAGCACGTTCACGCTCGCGTCGATCGGGTGGAACGGGCCGAGCGGATCCTCGCTCGCGCTGCCCTTTCCGAACGCGCGCTCGACCCCGTGGTCGGCCAGGTGCGCCTCGATCGAGCGGTTGCGGGTCACGCGCAGGAGCCGCGTGGCGCCCCACCCGGCCAGCGCCGGTCGCCGGTCGGCATCGGCGCGGCGGATGGCCAGCGCCAGTCTCCTCACCATGAACGTGTAGAGCCGGGGATCGGGCTGGTTGGCCTCCGATCTCGGGGCCTGCGGCGTTGCGAAGGCGCGGTCCTTGAACAGAAAGTTCGAGTAGCCGGTGGGTCCGGCGTGCGTGTGCGTGCCCTGCACGATCACCTCGCGCTCGTCGAAGCCGGCGCTCCGGGCCGCCTGCTGGACCATTCCGCCGGGCACCATGTTGAGATCCTCGGACACGAGCACCAGGCGGCTGGTGCCGCGTCGGAGCACGATCGCCTTGGCGTAGAGGCGGGTGTGCTGGCCGAGCGCCCGCGCGTCGCCGCGGGCCCAGCCGAGCATGATGTAGCCGGTGGGCGGAGTGATGTCGGCCCGGCCGACGCCGGCTTCGAGGACCGGACCGCCCGCAAGGGCGGGAGCTGCCCCGACGGCCAACGCGGCAGCGGCGCTCGCGATCACAAAGGCTGAGCGCAAGCCACGCGGCACCCGGTGAGCCTATCCTCCGCGAGTGCCCACCGACGGACCCGAAATGCCGCTTGCCGCCGAGCGCGAGCAGGTGGCCGCGGCCGCTCGCTCGCTCGCGCGGGAGGGCCTGGTGCTCGGCACGGCGGGGAACCTCAGCGCCCGGCACGGGGACCGGGTGGCGGTGACCCCCACGGGCGCCGTGCTCGCCGAGCTGCGGGCCGAGCAGGTGAGCGTGGTGGACCTCGAGGGCCGGCTGGTGCACGGGGAGCTCGAGCCCACGTCGGAGCTCGGGCTGCACCTCGGGGTGTACGGGCGCTTCGACACCCGGGCCGTGGTGCACACCCACTCTCCGGTGGCCACCGCGCTCTCGTGCGTGCTCGACGAGGTGCCCGCCGTTCACTACGCGATGCTGGCGCTGGGCGGGCCCGTGCGGGTGGCGCCCTACGCCACCTTCGGCTCTCCCGAGCTGGCTGCCCACGTGCTCGACGCGCTCGAGGGCAAGACGGCGGCGCTGATGGCCAACCACGGCGCGCTCATTCACGCGGCCGACATGGCGGCGGCGGTGGACCTCGCCCTGCTGCTCGAGTGGGCGTGCACGGTCTACTGGCGGGCGGCCACGCTGGGGAGCCCGCGCACGCTCGACGATGCGGAGCTCGGCGCGGTGCTGAGCGCCGTGGTCGAGCGCGGCTACGGCGGCGTGCGCACGGCCGCGCCGGACGGAGCCCCCGGATGAGGGTGATCGCCATGGGAGTGCACGTGCTCGACGTGCTCGCCCGCCCGGTCGACGAGATCCCGGAGGGCCAGGGTGGCCAGCTGGTGGACGAGATCCGCGTGACAGCCGCGGGTTCGGCAGGCGGCACCGCGCTGGTGCTCGCGAAGCTCGGCGCCGAGGTGCGCAGCGCCGGCGCCATCGGCGACGACGTGCTGGGAGAGATGCTCGTCTTCCTCCTCCGTCGGGCCGGGGTGGACCCGTCGCTGCTCGTGCAGCGCGGCGAGGCGCAGACCTCCGCCAGCGTGCTGCCGATCCGTCCCAACGGCGACCGCCCCGCCTTCCACGTGATCGGCGCCAACGGCACCTACGGCTCCGACGACGCGCCGCTGGCCGACATCGCGGATGCCACGCATCTCCACCTCGGCGGTCCCGAGTTCATGGGCGGTGAGGAAGCCGCGAAGGTTCTCGCGCACGCGCGCGAGAACGAGGTGATCACCTCGGCCGACGTGCTGGCGCCGGGCGAGCCCGGACTGCTCGAGTGGATCGCGCCCGCGCTGCCGGAGCTGGACTATCTCCTGCCTAACGAGGAGCAGGTGCTCGGGTTCACCGGGGCCGGCGACCTCGAGGAGGGCTGCCGCGCCCTGCTGGAGCGCGGCGTGGGCTGCGTGGCGGCCACGAGGGGTGCCGACGGAGCTCTGGTCGTGGATGCGAGTGGGGCGGTGGCGGTGCCGGCGTTCCAGGTGGACGTGGTGGACACCACCGGTTGCGGCGACGCCTTCTCGGCGGGATTCCTCCGCGGCCTCGACCTGGGCAGCGATCGCGCCGAGGCGGCCCGGCTCGGTTGCGCCACCGCGGCGCTGGTGGCGCAGGGCCTCGGCACCGATCACGGCAGCTTCACGCTCGCCGACGTTCAGGCGATGTGCGTGGCGCCTCGATGAACTAGGCTCCGCCACCTCTATGGCTCGCGCGAACGTAACCCGTCGGCAGGTGCTCGGAGCGGGCGCCGTGGGCGCCGCGGCCGCCGCCGTACCCACCGCGGAGGCCAAGCGCGCGAAGCACGGGCCGCGCAGGCGCAGGGCCGATGTGGCGATCGTGGGTGCCGGGTTGGCCGGCCTCACCGCGGCCAGGGCGCTCAAGCGTGCGGGACGCTCGGTGATCGTGCTCGAGGCGCGCGAGCGCGTGGGCGGGCGCACCTGGAACCACTCCATCGGCGGCGGCGACGTGGTGGACCTGGGGGCGGCCTTCGTCGGCCCGACCCAGGATCGCATCGTGGCGCTCGCCAAGGCGATGGGAGTTAAGACCTTCCCTACCTACAACAAGGGCTCGAACGTCCAGTTCCTCAAGGGCGTCCGGACTCTCTACCCGGCCGAGGGGCTCCCGCCCGATCCCGACCTCGCCACCGACCTCCCGACGCTGCTCGGGCTGAGCAGCCTGGCTCAGCAGGTTGGAGTGGCCGCGCCCTGGAACTCCCCGCGAGCGGCGGAGCTCGACTCGCAGACCCTCGAGACCTGGGCACAGACGAACCTGAAGACCGAGGGAGGCAAGACCCTTCTCACCACCGCCGTGCAGCCGAACTGGGGCGCCGAGACGCGCGACCTGTCCCTGCTCTACGTGCTCTTCTACATCGCCGCCGCGGGGAACGAGAAGAACCCCGGCAACCTGCTGCGGCTGATCACCACCGGCGGGGGCGCTCAGGAGAGCCGCCTCGACGGCGGCACGCAGCTGATCGCCCTCCGCATGGCCAAGGCGCTCGGCCACCGCGTTGAGCTGGGCGTGCCGGTGCGCGGGATCACGCAGAAGAAGGGCGGCGTGCAGATCCACGCCGACGGTCTCGAGGTGCACGCCAAGCGCGTGATCGTGGCCATTCCGCCCACCCTCACCGGGCAGATCGAGTACCACCCGGCGCTCCCGGCCAAGCGCGCGCAGCTGGTGCAGCGGATGCCGCAGGGCACGCTGATCAAGTGCGAGGCGATCTACGACACCCCGTTCTGGCGCGACGAGAACCTGTCGGGCCAGGCGGCCGCGGATTCGGGCCCGGCGCGCACCACGTTCGACTCGAGCCCGCGTGACGGCAAGCCCGGCGTGATGCTCGGCTTCGTCGGGGGCCACGATGCGCGCGTGTGGGCGGAGCGCTCAAAGGCCGCACGGCGCGCCGCGGTGCTCAAGAACTTCGCCGACTACTACGGCGCGAAGGCGCTCAAGCCAAAGAGCTACTTCGAGCAGGACTGGAGCAAAGAGGTCTGGACCCGCGGCTGTCCGGTGGGTTTCACCGCCCCCGGCGTGCTCTACGAGTACGGAGCTGCCCTGCGCCGCGCGGTGGGGAAGATCCACTGGGCGGGCACCGAGACGTCCACGTACTGGATGGGGTACATGGACGGCGCCGTGCGCTCGGGTGAGCGCGCCGCGCGTGAAGTCCTCCGCGGCTAGCAGGGGAACCACGAGCGTCCTGCTGGTGCTCGCCGGCGCGGTGCTGAGCCTCGTAGGAGGCGTCGTCCTGTACGCCCAGAGCCAGGTGGTGGACAGGGACTCGTTCAGCGACCGCGCCGTGGACACCCTGAACGAGCGCGAGGTTCGCGACGTGGTCGCGCGCGAGGTGGCGGGTCAGCTGCTGGGCACCACCGGGCTCGGGCTGGGCACGGCACCGGAGCTGGAGGCCACCGTGGACCGCGCCATCCGCTCGCCGAGCTTTCAGCGTGCCTTCAGGAGGGCCGCCGCGGCCACCCACGACGCGGTGTTCTCCGGCGGGGACGACGACGTGTTCTTCGATGTGCCGAACGTGGGCCGAGCGATCGCGCCCACGCTCGAGTCGGTGGCGCCCGGGCTCGCGGACAGCATCCCGGTGGGGGCCGAGACGCGGCTGCTCGAGATCGAGCGCCGTCACCCGGGGATTCGTGCCCTGCGCGCCGCCGACGACCTCGGGCCGCTCGGCATCGTCCTGCTCGCGATCGGGCTGGGCCTCCTCGCTGCGGCATGGACGGTGGCGCCCGACCGGCGCATCGCGCTCACCCGGATAGGGCTGGCCGTGGGAATCGGCTCCGCGCTGCTCCTCGCGGTGCTCCTGGTGTCCGAGCAGGTGGCGGCGGCGAGCGCTGAGAGTGGGTACGCGCTGGCGGACGGCGACGTGGGACCGGCGGTGAAGGGCGTGTGGAGCGCGTACGCCGGGGACCTCGTCACGTGGGCGCTCGTGTTCTGCGCGCTGGGCCTGGGGCTCGCTCTAGTCTCCTGGCGGTGGAGCCCGACGCGGTTGAGATAAGGGTGCTCGGCTGCCTCATCGAGAAGCAGCGGACCACTCCGGACGCCTACCCCCTGACGCTCAACTCGCTGCGCCTGGCCTGCAATCAGTCGACCAACCGCGATCCGGTGCTGGACCTCGGGGAGAGCGAGATCCGCGCGGCTCTCGATCGGCTCGGACAGCGGCGTTGGACGCGGCTTGCGAGCTGGTCGAGCGGGCGCTCCATGAAGTACCGCCACATGCTCGGGGAGACGCTCGACCTCGACGAGGCCCAGGTGAGTCTGCTGGCCGTGCTGATGCTGCGCGGAGCGCAGACCCCCGGCGAGCTCCGGCAGCGCACCGAGCGCATGCACCGCTTCGGCGAGGAGGAGCTCGGGGCTTCGCTCGGGAGACTCGAGGAGCGCGAGCTCATCCGCCTGCTCCCGCGCCGGCCGGGCCAGCGCGAGCAGCGCTACGAGCAGCTGCTCGGCGAGGTGTCGGATATGCCGGCCGAAGCGGAGTCTCAGGCAGCTCCGCCTGCCGGCGATCTCGAGGCACGGGTTGAGCAGCTCGAGTCCGAGCTCGCCGGGCTGCGGGACGAGGTCCGCGCACTGCGGGAGGAGCTGGGCGCGTGAGCGAGTCGCGATCCGGGATCCTGGCACGCGGGCCGTGGCACCCCGATCAGGTGCAGGTCCGCTGGCTCGAAACCGCCTACGAGCCTCCGCCGGCCCTCGACCGGCAGGCCGACACCGCGGTGGATGCGCTGCGGGAGCGCGGCTCGCCGTGCCATGACGGGCTGTCCACGCGCCTCGCCTCGTTCGCGGAGGTGGACGGCGGCCTGGCGCTCGAGCTTCAGCCCTCGCGCTGGGCGCTGCGGCTGGTGGACGCCGATGCCTGCGAGAGCCTCACCGCGCTCTGCGTCGTGCGCACCGAGGACGGCCGTTGGCTGGCAGGCCGCCGCGCCGCCTGGGTGTCCACGTGGGCGGGGCGCTGGGCGCTCGGCGCCGGTGGGGCAGTGGACCTCGGCGAGAGCCCGGCCGAGACCCTGCCCCGCGAGCTGCACGAGGAGTGGCAGCTCGAGGCACAGGGCCTGAGCATCGAGGCGTTGGTGCGGATCCCGAACGGGCTGGCCATGGTCGTGGGGCTGGCCACGGTGGCCGACACCGCGGAGCCCGTGGCGGACGACGAGCACGACGAATGGGCCTGGTGGGATCCGGATCCGGACCGCTGGCCCGCCGCCGCGGACGACCGCGTGCGGATGATGGGGCGCCTGCTGGCCGCGGGGCGCTAGACGCCGGCCACGCCGACCGGGCAGGACACGCCCGTGCCACCGAGCCCGCAGTACCCGCCGGGGTTCTTCGCGAGGTACTGCTGGTGGTAGTCCTCGGCGTAGTAGAAGGGCCCCGCCGGCTTGATCTCGCTGGTGATCTCGCCGTAGCCGGAGCCCTTCAGGCGCTCCGCGTAGGCGTTGCGTGAGATGCGGGCCGCCTCGGCCTGCGCCTCCGACTCTGTGTAGATGCCCGAGCGGTACTGGGTGCCGATGTCGTTGCCCTGGCGCATGCCCTGGGTGGGATCGTGGCCCTCCCAGAAGAGCCGCAGCACTTCCTCGTAGGGGATCTCGGCCGGCCGGAACACCACGAGCACCACCTCGTTGTGGCCGGTGCGCCCCGAGCAGACCTCCTCGTAGGTGGGGTTGGGGGTGAAGCCCGCCGCGTAGCCGGCAGCGGTCGTGAACACCCCCTGCGCCTCCCAGAAGATGCGCTCGGCGCCCCAGAAGCAGCCCATGCCGAAAACGGCGCGCTCGGTGTCATCCGGGAAGGGCGGCTCGAGCGGAGTGCCGAGCACGAAATGGCGCTCGGGCACCGCGATGGGCGTGTCGCGCCCGGGGAGCGCCTCCTCGGCGGTTGGCGGTGATGTCTTATGGCGCTGGAGGAAGCTCATCACTCATCGAGATTAGCGCCCGGAGCGTTACGGTTCACCCGTGGCCACCCTCCCCGAGCTCGACCTCCCCGAGTTCGACTTCCTCGACACCACGCTGCGCGGCGAGCGCTTCCACGCAACGATGAAGGACCTGGCCGAGCGCTCCTGGCTGGCCAAGGCGGAGCTCGGCTATTTCGTGCTCGATCGCGAGGCTGCCACCTTCTTCCTGCGTACCAAGAGCGCCACCTTCCCGGGGATGAAGATCGCCGAGCTCTTCGGGGTGGAGGACGGCCCGCTCTACGAGGAGATGCGCCGCAACATCCTCCACGTCAACGGAGCCGACCACAGCCGGCTCCGCAACCTCGTGAACCCATCCTTCACGCCGCGCTCGGCCGATCGCTGGCGGCCCGCGATGCGCGGCTTCCTCGAGCAGCTCTGGGACGGAGTGGCGGACGCGGGTAGCTGCGAGTTCGTGGAGGACTTCGCCAAGCCCTATCCGTCGCTCACGATCGCGACCGTGATGGGCGCTCCGCTGGAGGACGCGCCGCGGCTGCACGACTGGTCCAACTGGATCCAGCGCCAGTTCGACGCCCCGAGCCTGATGAACGATCGCGCGCGGATCGAGCAGGCGGTGAGCGAGTTCTACGAGTGGTGCGAGGGCATGCTCGCGGCTCGCCGCGGCGATCCCCGCGACGACCTCGTGTCGACCCTGCTCGCCGCCGAGCAGGAGGGCGACCGGCTCTCCGAGGTGGAGTGCATGCACCTCGTGCTGAACGTGCTGGTGGGCGGCGTGGACACCACGCAGTCGCAGCTCGCGCATGCGGTCAGGCTGTTCGCGTCGCGGCCGGACCAGTGGCGGTTGCTGGCCGAGCGTCCCGAGCTGGCGCCCCAGGCGGTTGAGGAGGTGCTCCGCTACGAGCCGATCACCCCGTTCACCGCACGGATCATGGTCGAGGATGTGGAGTACCGCGACGTGACCTTCCCCGAGGGAACCGTCGTCATGGTCTGCGCGTTCACCGCCAACCGCGACGGCGAGGGCAACCTCCACGAGCTGGACATCACCGCCGACCGCTCAGGCGCCAAGCCCGTCACGTTCGGCGCCGGGGTGCACTATTGCCTGGGCGCCAACATCGCGCGCGCCGAGCTACAGGAGGCGCTGGCGTTCCTCCCCGCGCGGATGGAGGGCCTCGAGCTCGACGGGGAGCCCGAGCTGGGGTCGATCAACGGCATCTACGGTCTCGATCGCCTGCCGATCCGCTGGGGCACCGGCTGATGCGGGTCGGGCTCTGCACGTTCGTCACCGAGTACTCGATCGACGCGGTCCGGCTGGGCCGCCTGACGGAGGAACGCGAGTTCGACGCCCTCTTCCTTCCGGAGCACAGCCACATCCCCGTGAGCCGGGACACCCCCTACCCGGGCGGCGGCGAGTTGCCGCGCGAGTACAGCCACATGCTCGACCCGCTCGTGGCGCTGGGCGCGGTGGCATCGGTGACCGAGCGGATCGAGCTTGGCACGGGCATCGTGCTGCTGATCGAGCGCGATCCCATCATCACGGCCAAGGCGGTGGCCACGCTCGACCTGATCTCGGGAGGACGGGTGCTCTTCGGCGTGGGCGCCGGCTGGAACCTCGAGGAGATGCGCAACCACGGCACCGACCCTGCCCGGCGCTTCGGGATCCTGCGCGAGCGCGTGGAGGCGATCAAGGCGATCTGGACGGACGACGAGGCCGAGTACCACGGCGAGCACGTGGACTTCGACCCGATCTGGTCGTGGCCGAAGCCGGTGCGAAAGCCACACCCGCCGGTGCTCGTGGGCGGGATCAGCGACGGCGCCCTGGACCGCGTGGTCGCGTTCGGCGACGAGTGGATGCCCAACAGGGTGGGAAGCCCCGAGCAGCTGGGCAGCCGGATCGAAGAGCTTCAGCGGCGGGCGCAGGCCGCCGGCCGCGGCGAGATCCCCGTGACTGTGTTCGGCTGCAAGCCTGAGGTCCGGGCGGTGGAGCGGCTCCGCGACGTGGGCGTGTCGAGAGTGCTCTTCTACCTGCCGACCGAGGACGCCGGAGAGACCGAGCGCCGGCTCGACGACCTCGCGGCCGTGGCCGCCGACGTGCGCGGCGGCTGAACCCTGTGGGGCGCCTTGACGAGCTCGACCTGACGCTGTCGCTCTCCAAGGACGAGGCCACCGAGCGCCTCCAGGAGGCCCAGCGGCGCCTGCTCGAGCTGCGGCTCGCGCTGGGCGGCAAGCTGCCCGGCTTCCAGGACATCGGACCCCCGCTGGTGGTGGTCTTCGAGGGCTGGGACGCATCGGGCAAGGGCGGAGCGCTCAAGCGCCTGGTGGAGAACCTCGACCCGCGCCACGTGCATGTTGCCCAGTTCGGCCCCCCGACCGATCGCGAGAAGCGCCACCACTTCCTATGGCGCTTCTGGCCGGTACTGCCCGGCCGCGGAGGGATGACCGTGCTCGACCGGTCCTGGTACGGGCGCGTGCTCGTGGAGCGGGTGGAGGGTTTCGCGACCACCGAGGAGTGGTCGCGTGCCTACGCCGAGATAGTGGACTTCGAGCGGACGGTCTGGACCGAGGGCGCGATCTTGGTCAAGTTCTGGCTCCACATCTCGGCCGACGAGCAGCTGCGCCGATTCAAGGAGCGCGAGAAGGACCCGCTCAAGAACTGGAAGCTCACGCCGGACGACTGGAAGAACCGGGAGAAGCGTCCGGAATACCTCGAGGCGGTGGAGGACATGCTGGCGCGCACGGACCACGGGGCGGCCAGGTGGCAGATGGTGGAGGGGGAGAGCAAACGGTTCGCGCGGGTGAAGGTGGTGGAGACGGTGATTGCCGAGATTGAGCGGGGCTGTCGTGAGCGCGGTTTTTCATTGCCCTGACGCCCCGCTTTCGGCGCCGCCGTCCCCTGCGACTCAGACCTCTCGCGCTTCGCGCTCGTTCGCTCGCCCTTCGGCTCGCTCTGACACGGTCTGCGTGAAGGACGACTGCAGATCCTTCTCCGGCCGGGCTACTTCGAGAGCCCCGCCGCTTCGAGGGCTTCGGCGCGGGCTAGGTAGGCCCTGATGCGGATTACTTCGCCGTCTTGGACCGTGAAGATCCAGCCGGCCCGGACGTCGAACTCGGCGGCGCTTTCCTTGCCTCGGCCGTGGATGTGCAGGCAGGCGACCACGTCGTCGCCGCCGGCGTCCAGGAGGTCATCCACGGTGAGGACGAAATCTTCGAACTGCGACACGAACTCCGTGAAATAGCCCAGGACCTCGGCACGCCCGCGGTAGGTGCCGGCTTCCGGGAAGCGCGGGTCTTCCTCGAACTCCACACCGGGAGCGAGCCTCTGGACAGAGGCCGCCCTTGCCTCGTCGTCGGCCGCGTTCTGCGACATCGGCCCGATGGCACCGCGGACGATCTCCACGTTCTCCTGCGACATCGCCGGTGGGGCTATTCGACGTCGCGGCGGATCAGCAGGACCGCGCCTATTGCGAATAGGGCCAGGATCCAGGCCAGCATCAGCAGGGCGGCCACGCCGCCGGGGAGCAGGTCCACGTCGGGGATGCCGGCGTCCTCCGCCGGGAGGCCCGCCACCGCGGTCGGCAGGGCGCTGAACGGGCTGTAGCGGCCCACGCTGGGCACGAGGCCGGTGATCACGGAGTCCACTACGAAGATCAGCAGGAGCACCCCCACCACGGCCACCGCCTGGTTGCGGACGAGCGCTCCGAGGGCGACTCCCAGGCCGCCCCACAGCGCCGCGACCGAAGCGTTGCGGAGCACCTGCACGATCAGCTCGCCCAGCCCCGGGGTCGGCAGGTCGCGGATCGTGAGGATGGCGAAGCCGAATATCGCGACCGCCACCGCGATCAGCAGCGAGAGCACGATCCCCGCCGCGGCGAAGGCGATCGTCTTCGCCGCCAGGAAGCGGAGCCGGTCGGGCGCGGCCAGCAGCGAGCTCGTGATCGTGCGGTGGCGCCACTCGCCCGTGATCCCGACCACGGCCAGGAGCAGGATGAAGGGCCCGCTCGCGTCCGCGCTGAACACGTCGGTGAGCACCTCGTCCTGGGAGGGCTCCGAGAGGATCGACACCAGCACGGTGATGAGCAGCGAGATCCCGATCGCCACCCCCGCGAGTGCCGCGAACGTGCGCGTCGTGCGCAGCTTGATCAGCTCGGCTTCGAGCAGCGGCTTCACTCTTTGTCCTCGGTGAGCTCGAAGAAGACGTCCTCGAGCGAGCGCGATACCGCGCCCAGCTCGACAAGGGCCAGGCCCTTCTCGGCGGCCACCTGGCCCACGACCTCGGGCGGCGTGCCCAGCGCCACCAGCGCGCCGGATGCCTCCTCGTCGAAGCTGATCCCGCGCTCGCGCAGCGCCGCCGCCATGCGCTCGTTGTCGGCTGCCCGCACGCGCGTGACCGCGCCCTCCGCCGCGCCCAGCACCTGCTGGAGCGGCCCGCTCGCGCGCAGCTCTCCGTGCGAGATCACCACCAGGTCGTCCACGCTCTGGGCCACCTCGGCCAGCAGGTGGCTCGACACGAGCACCGCGCGCCCCCGGCCCGCCTGGGAGCGCAGCATCTCGCGCATCCAGCGAATGCCCGGAGGGTCGAGGCCGTTGGTGGGCTCGTCGAGGATCAGCACCTCGGGGTCTCCGAGCAGTGCCGCCGCGATCGCCAGGCGCTGGCGCATGCCCATCGAGTAGCCCTTCACGCGCCGGTCGGGGGCGCCGCCGGTGAGGTCCACCTGCTCGAGCACCTCGTCCACGCGCCCGCGCGGGTGGCCGCCCGCGGCGGCCAGCACGCGCAGGTGGTTGCGGCCGCTGCGTCCCGGATGGAAGCTCGCCTCCTCGAGCACGGCGCCCACCTGGGCACTCGGGTGCTCGAGCTCCTCGTAGCTGCGCCCGGCAAAGCTCGCCTCGCCGGCATCCGAGTGGACCAGGCCGAGGAGCATCCGCAGGGTCGTGCTCTTCCCGGCCCCGTTCGGCCCGAGGAACCCGGTCACACGGCCCTCCTGCACCTGAAACGACAGGTCGGTGACCGCGCGCACGGAGCCGAAGCGCTTGGTCAGTCCCTGTATCTCGACAGCGGCCACGACGCGCCTAGGCGGCGAACAGCGTCAGGTCGGGCTCACGGTCGCCGCGCAGCTGGGCCGGATTCACCGTGACGCAGACGATGCCGCGCGACTCGGCGAGCACCCGGGCCTGCGGCTTGATCGTCTGAGCGGCGAGGATCCCGCGGCACCCTGAGAGGCCCGGCTCCGTGCAAATCCGCTCGAGGTAGCGGGTCAGCTGCTCCACCGCGTCGATGGTGCCCACGCGCTTGATCTCCACGGCCACGAACGCGTCCTCGGGGTCGCGGCACATGAGATCCACGGGACCGATGTCGGTGGGCCACTCGCGGCGCACGAGGCGGAGCCCCTCTGCGCAGGCGTCGGGGCGGTCGGCCAGCAGCTCCTGGAGCTCACGCTCGACCCCTTCCTTCTCGAGCGCGGCTGCCTCGCCCATGTCGTGGCTCACGTCCGACACCACCTCGGCGATCCGGATCTCGAGCCGGTCCTCGCTCGCGCCCGCGCGCTTGCGCACGACCATCAGGCCCGGCTCCTCCTCGATCACCGTGGGCGGCGTCATCCAGTTCTGCGGCTTGAAGCCGCCCGAGTCGGCATGGACCATCACCGACCCGTCGTCCTTGAGCATGAGCAGCCGCAGCGCCTCCGGGAGCACGGCGCTGAGCCGGCCGGAGTAGATCACCTCGCAGCGGGCGACGATCAGGCGCATCCCGATCAACCTAGCCCGCGCCGCGGATGCCCCGCGCCGAGCAGGGCGATAGGTTCGCCCGCGTGACTCGCCTTGCCAGCCGGGTGCTGGTCGCAGTAGCCGCGTGCCTCCTGGTCCTGGCGCTCGTCGCGGGCTACGCCAAGCGCGCCGTGCTCGACTCGGACCAGTTCGCGAACCGCGCCACGGAGGCACTCCGCGACGACAGCGTCCGCGGCCTGATCGCCACGAAGATCACCGACGACGTCGTGCTCGCCCGCGAGGAGAACCTGCTCGCGGCGCGGCCGCTCATCGAGTCGGTGGCCGCCGAGGCGGTCGGATCGAGCGCCTTCACGGGCCTGTTCCGCAGCGCCGTGCGCGACGTGCACCGGACCGTCTTCGATCGCGACCAGGGCTCCGTCACGCTCACCGTCGGCGACGTGGGCACGGTCCTCGCCGAGGCGCTCGAGGTGGTGCGCCCCGGGTTGGCACGCGACGTGCGCGCGACCGAGCGCGTGGAGGTCGTCAGGCGCGACCTCGGAGACGTGGGCTCGGAGCTCGCCGGTGTGGCCGACGAGGTGCGCTTCCTGTTCGTGCTGCTGCTCCTGCTCGCCGCCGTCGCTGCGGCCGGGGCCCTTGCGCTCTCCTCCGACCGCCGCGCCACGGCGGTCGAGCTGGGAGTGGCGACCGCGGCCGGCGGCGTGGTGCTCGTGGTGGCTCTCGGCGTGCTCCGGTCGCTCGCGCTCGACTCGGTGGACGGGCCCGAGGCCCGCGCGGCGGCGGGTGCGGTCTGGGATGCCTACCTGGTGGACCTGCGGACCGCCGCGTGGATCCTCGCGGGGTGCGGCGCCGTGGTGGCGGCAGCCGGATCGTCCTACCTGAAGCCGGCGCCGCTCGGAGCGCCGCTGCGAACCGCCGCCGCACGGTTGGCGGCCGAGCCCGAGCGCCCGCTGCTGCGCTGGCTGCGCGGCCTCGGCGTGATCGCGACCGGGGTGGTGGTGCTGGTGGCGCGCGACGCCGTGATCCAGCTGCTCCTGACGCTGGCCGGCGCCTATCTGATCTACGAGGGCGTGTCGGCGATCCTGCGCCTGGTCTACCGGCCTCCCGAGGAGAGCGCCGAGCGCCGCCCGCGCGGTCGTGGCCGGCGGCGGCTGATCCCGGTGCTCGCCGCCGCCCTGATCGTGGCGCTCGCGATCGGCGCGTTCGTGGGCGGCGGCGGCACCACGGTCGCCGCGCCGCACGGCGGGCCGTGCAACGGGCACGACGAGCTCTGCGGCAAGCCGATCGACGAGCTGGTGCTCTCCGCGACGCACAACTCGATGGCGGTGCCGCTCCCCGGCTGGTTCGCGGCCGAGCAGGACGCGCCCATCGCCGATCAGCTCGACGACGGTGTCCGCGGGCTGCTGATCGACACCCATTACGGCGATCGGCTTCCCGGCGGGAGGGTGCGCACGGAGTTCGTCGCGCGGTCGAAGCCGCAGGCCGCGGTGGAGAAGGACGGCGTCAGCCAGGAGGCGCTCGACGCCGGGCTGCGGATCCGGAGCCGGCTCGGATTCGCCGGCGAGGGCAAGCGCGGCCTGTACCTGTGCCACACCCTCTGCGAGGTCGGCGCCACCCCGCTGCCCTCCGTGCTCACGGACCTGCGCGACTTCCTCGTGGCCAACCCGGACGAGTTCGTGGTGGTGGTGAACGAGGACTACGTCACGCCCGAGGACTTCACCAAGGCGGTCCTGGACGCGGGCCTTGGCGACCTCGTGTACCGCGGCCCGGTCGCCGGCGAGTGGCCCACCCTCCGCGAGGCGCTCGACCACGACTGGCGGGTGCTGTTCCTGGCGGAGAGCGAGGCGGGCGCGCAGCCCTGGTACCACCCGGCCTTCGAGCAGATCGTCGAGGACACCCCCTACACCTTCCGGGGCGCGCAGCCGCTACTCGACCCGGCAGGGCTGGCCGCCACCTGCGAGCCCAACCGCGGCCCCGAGGGGGCGCCGCTCTTCCTGGTGAACCACTGGGTGAGCACCGACCCGACCCCGCGACCGTCAGACGCCACGAAGGTGAACGCCCGCGAGCCGCTGCTGCGCCGCCTACGCGAGTGCGAGCGCGTGCGCGCCCAGCTCCCGAACCTGGTGGCGGTGAACTTCTACCGGCGCGGCGACGTGTTCGGCGTGGTGGACGAGCTGAACGGCGTCCGCTAGGGAATTCAGCGCTTCCAGGGCAGCTTCGACTTCTTCTTGCGCCGAAGCCTCACCCCGCGCTGCTTGGCGAGCACGCCGCCGCCGATCCCGAGCGCGGCGAGGGAGGCCGCGATCACCGTCGGGCGCGCGCGCAGGCGGCGGAACTCGCCCTCCACCTCGGGCCACACCATCGCCTCCACCACCTCGGCGGCGCCCTCGGGCGTCACCGCCAGCTCGCCAACCTCGATCGGCACGGAGAAGGCCACCTGCACCCGGCGCGGCTTCGGGAACGGCCCGAGGAACAGCTTCTCGCTACCGGTGATGGCGGCCGGGACGATCGGCGCGCCCTCCTCGAGGGCCAGCCGGCCCGCGCCGCGCTTGGGGTGCCCGAGCTCATCGGGGTCGCGGATCCGGGTTCCCTCGGGGAAGAGGGCCAGCAGACCGCCCTGCCGGAGGATCGTCCGGGCGGTCTCCAGGGCCGCCTCGTCGGACTCGCCGCGACGCACGGGAAACGCGCCGAGGCGCACCAGCAGGCGGCCGTAGCGCGCCTCGATCAGCTCGGTCTTGGCCATGAAGCGCAGGTGGCGGCGCGTGCACACCGCGATGAAGAACGAGTCCCAGAAGCTCTTGTGGTTGGGGGCCACGATCGCCGCTCCCTCGTCGGGCACGTGCTCGGCGCCCGACACGTGCATGCGGAAGTACGTGCGCAGGGCGGGCTTGACGACTCCCTTCACCCCGGCGTACAGCGGCCGGGACACACCCTTCTCGCGCGCGAGACGGTGCGCCTCCTCGTTCGTCATGGCTCGCCAAGGTACAGGCGTTTCCGGCGGCCATAACTAGGGTACGAGGGTCACGACCCGACGAAGGAGCACTGCAAAGTGAGCATCCTCGACAAGATCACCGGACGAGCCAAGAAGGCGGCCGGCGACCTGACCGGAGACGCGTCCCTTCGTTCAGAAGGCCGCAAGGAAGAGCGTAAGGGCGAGGAGAAGGAAAAGCTCGCCGAGGCGCAGGAGCGGGTGGAGGACAAGGCCCGTGACGTGGCTGACCTCGAGCGCCGCACCTAAGCAGCATTCGATCGGTCGGAACGTGGGCGGGCGCCATAGGCGCCCGTTCCGCTTTCCGGGCACCTCCGCGGGTGGCGTTGGAGGCAGCGGATGACCGGCGAAAGGACCCCTCCGCACGTGGCGTACCGCGCGGTGCTGCTCGCCGCGGGCCTGCTGCTCTTCGGCCTTCTGTTCCGCCAGCTGACCACGCTGCTGCTGGCGGTGCTGGTCACGATCGTGATCGCCATCCCGCTGTCCGCCGCCGCGGACCGCCTGGAGCGCTACCACGTGCCCCGCGCGATCGGAGCGCTGGTGGCCCTGCTCGCCGGCGTGGCCACGTTCGCGCTCGTCGTCTACCTGCTGATCCCGCCGTTCGTGGATCAGACCGACCAGTTCGTGGACGACGTGCCGGGGATCGTGCACTCACTCGAGAGTCGCGTGGGCGATGTGATCGGGAGCGAGCCGAGCGAGGTCGGCGACCGCGTGCAGGAGTGGTTCGAGGGCTACACCGACGACCCCGAGCGGCTGATCGGCCCGATCACGTCGATCGGCCTGAACGTGGCCGGAGTGATCGGGGCCCTGGTCCTCATCCTGATCACCGCCTACTACATGGCCGTGCGACCGGAGCCGCTCGTGGAGGGGCTCGTGAGCCTCGCCCCGCCGGCCCGCCGCGAGCACGTCCGGCACGTTCTCGCCCGCGTTCGCCAGTCCTGGATCGGCTGGATGGAGGGGGTGGGGATCGACATGCTCATCACGGGCGTGTTCACGTACGTCGCGCTCACCATCATCGGGCTCGACTTCGCGATCTTCTTCGCCGTGCTGTCGGCGCTACTCGTGGTGGTGCCCTACTTCGGAGCGATCGCGGGTGCGATTCCGCCGGTCCTGTTCGCGCTCACCGACTCGCCGGGCAAGGCGCTGCTGGTGCTGGGCGCCTACATCCTCGTCCAGCAGCTCGAGAGCAACGTGACGATGCCGGTGATCATGTCCCAGCGCGTACGGCTGCACCCGGCGATGATCGCCATCGGGGTCGTGGTGGTGGGCCGGCTGTTCGGCTTCGTGGGCCTGTTCGTGGCCGTACCGATCCTGTCGCTGATCACGATCTGCGTGCAGGAGTTCTGGGTCAAGGAGCTCGATGAGCTCGACCGCCAGCAGAAACGCCCGAACATCGAGCTTCCCACCGGCTCCGACGAGGTGAGCGCAGCTCGCGAGGCCACCGCCCATCCGGAGCTGGTGGAAGACGGCGAGGAGCGGGTCAGACCAGCTTCGTGATGGCGATCACGGCCCCGATCGTCACGAACACGACGATCAGGATCTGAACCACTATCCAGAAGCGCGGAAGCTCGCTCACTCGATGTGGGCCTGGCGCAGCGCGATCGCCACGGCGTGCACCCGCGTATCCGCCTCGAGCTTCAGGATGGCGCGCTTGGTGTCCGACTTCACCGTTTCCACGCTCAGCCCGATGCGCGTGGCCACCTGCTGGGTGTGAAGGCCCTGAGCGAGCAGCTGGAGGATCTCCCGCTCGCGCTCGGACAGGGGGGCGTCGGGTCCCATCTGCGACATCAGGAGCGCCGGCGACAGCGACGGGTCCACGAACGGCTTGCCGGCCGAGACCGTCCTGACGGCCCGCAGAAGGTCCTCCGGCGGCGAGCCCTTGAGCACATAGGCATCCGCGCCCGCGGAGAGGGCGTCCGAGAGCAGGCGCTTGTCCCCGTAGGCGGAGAACACCACCGTCTTCACGTCCGGCGCGGCCTGCGAGATCCGCTTGACCACCGAGATCCCGTCCATGCCGGGCAGGCGCACGTCGACGATCACCACCTCGGGCCGCAGGCGCGCGACCGCGTCCACGACCTCCTCGCCCGACTCGACGCTCCCGACCAGCTCTAGGTCGTCCGCCTGGCCGAACATCAGCCCCAGTCCCTTGCGGACCGTGGGGTGGTCGTCCACCGCGAGGCACTTGGTCGGCGCGGTCATCGGCGGCACAGCCTAGTGCGCGGCGCATATGATGCTCGCTGACCGCGGAAGGAGAGGACTTGTTCGCAGCTTTGGTCGTAGGCACGGATGGCTCGGAAACCGCCAACGAGGCGGTCAAGCAGGCGACGGAGCTGGCGCAGCATCTGGGCGCTACGGTCCATCTCGTCAGCGCGTATGAGCCCGTGCCCGAGGGTCGGCTCCGGGAGGAGCGCCAGCAGATTCCCGAGGACCTTCAGTGGATGGTCAATCCCCGCGAGGACGTGGACGCGACCCTCGAGGAGGCCGCCAAGGTCCTGGAGGGCGTCGGGGTGGGGGTCAAGACCCACGCCCGGGAGGGGGACCCCGCCGACGCGATCCTCGACGTGGCCGAGGAGCAGGGCGCGGACCTGATCGTGGTCGGGAACAAGGGCATGACCGGCGCCAAGCGCTTCCTGCTGGGCAGCGTGCCGAACAAGGTCTCGCATCACGCTCCCTGCAGCGTGATGATCATCAGAACGACCTAGCGCAGCGCGGCAGCGGCGTTCACGAGGCCGTGGCCGTAGCGGTCGTCGAAGCCCGGCGGTCCGGCATCGGTGGCCGTGGCCTCGAGGTGGGCCTTCACGAGCTCGGGTGACGGATTCTTGCCCAGCTTCTTGGTGGCCACGAGCAGGGCCACGATGCCGGTCACGTGCGGGCTCGCCATCGACGTGCCCTCGTAGACGCCGGGCAGGCCGAAGCGGCGCACGCCGTGGGTGAAGGTCTGCTGGTAGATCGGCCGGCCCGACTCGTCGGGCCGGCAGTGCGCCAGATCCCAGGGGTTGTCGTCGTTGGGGGCGTCGATTCCGCCTCCGGGCGCCACCACGTCGAGATCGGTGCCCGCGTTGGAGTATTCGGCCTCGCAGCCGTTGGCGGTGGTGGCACCCACGGCGATGACCGACCCGGCACGGGCCGGGTATGCCACGGCGCCGTCGGCCTGGTTGCCGGCGGCGGCTACCACGGTCACGCCCTTCCGGCGCGCGTAGCGCAGCGCGCCGAGCACGTCGGGGATCTCCGATGCGCGCACCTCGGTGGGGAACTCGAGGCTGAGGTTGATCACGTCCGCGCCGCGCCGGGCGGCGTACCGAATCGCCCTCGAGATGGCCACCGAGTCGCCGGACCCCTGCCGGTCGAGCACGCGCAGCGGCATGATCCGGGCGCGGTAGGCGATGCCGGCCGTGGCCACCCCGTTGTTGGTGGTCTGCGCGATCGTGCCGGCCACGTGGGTGC
The DNA here is from genome assembly GCA_963811055.1 of uncultured Thermoleophilaceae bacterium. Lineage (GTDB taxonomy): Bacteria > Actinomycetota > Thermoleophilia > Solirubrobacterales > Thermoleophilaceae > JACVRW01. Next base: position 215,140 of record CAWEPQ010000001.1, on the reverse strand, counting down.
CGTGCCCGAACACGTCGTTGGGGTGGCGGTCGTGGTCCACGAAGTCGTAGCCCTTGACGAAGGTCGAGCGCCGGAGGTCGGGCGCGCGCCGGTAGCGGCCGCGGCGCTCGAACGCCACACCGCTGTCGAGCAGCGCCACCAGGGCTCCGCGTCCGCCCGGCGCGCCGCGCTGGATGGCCAGCGCCCACGCCTCCTCCATCCCGATCCCGAAGCTCCCGATGAAGTTCCATTGCTTGACGAGGCCCGGGTCGTCGGGCAGCGCGGACGCGTGCGCGCGGTAGTTGGGCACCGCGTAGGCCACGTTGGGGTCTTCCCGAAGCTCGGTGAGCGTGTCGCGCACGGACTCGCCGTCGTCGATGGCGAGCTGCTCGGATCCTCCCGGGAGCGCCAGCTCGCTGTCCGTGCCCGCAGCCTGCTCGAGCCGCTCGCGATCGGCCTCGTCCGTGCCCGTGCGGTACTTCACGATCACCTCGCCCGGCACATAGCTCGCCGCATCAGCAGCCGCGGGGACTGTGAGCACCGTCAGGGCCAGAGCGGCTGCTAGGAGAAGGCGAATCGGCATGGGTTACGGTGCGGCTTCAGTGTACGAAGGCAAGAACAGGCGGCAAGGACGGAAGTTGTGAGCGTCTGTATTACGGGCGCCACCGGTTTCATCGGCGCACACCTGGCAGAACTTGCGTCGCAGTCGCTCGGCCCGGTGCGGGTGACCTACCGGGACGAGTCGCGCCTCGACCGCCTCGGGTCCATCGAGGTCGAGCCGGTGCGCGCCGACGTCCTTGACCGCCCGGCACTTCGACGGGCGTTTCGCGGCTGCGAAACCGTGTTCCACGCGGCAGGGTACGTGGCCTCCCGGCCGACCGAGCGCGTCTGGGAGGTCAACGCGCTGTCGCCCCGCATCGTCGTGGAGGCCGCGGCGGCCGAGAACGTCAGGCGCGTGGTGGTCACCTCGAGCGTCGCGGGCATCGGACCCGCGCCCCGCGATCGCCCCGGCACCGAGGACGACCCCTACCGAGGCGGCGGGCTCGGCCTGGCCTACCCCGACGCCAAGCACGAGGGCGAGTCCGAGGCGCTGGCGGCCGGCGCCCGCTTGGGTGTGGAGGTGGTGGTGGTCAACCCCTCCTACGTGTTCGGGCCCGCGGTGGACAGACGCCACCCGGGCGAGACCTCCAACCGCCTGATCGGCAACTACCTGCTCGGCCGCTTGCCCGCCGTGGTGGACTCCGAGACCAACGCCGTGGACGTGCGCGATGTGGCCGCCGGCCATCTGCTCGCGGCCGAGCGCGGGGCGCCGGGAGAGCGCTACGTGCTCGGCGGACACGACCTGCGCTGGGTCGAGCTGATCGACCGGGTGGCCCGGCTCTCGGGCGTGCACCACGCGCTCGTGGTGCTGCCGCGCGAGGCCGGCGAGCTGGCTCGCCGTGCGGAGGAGCTGGGCCTGGCCTCTCCGGTGGCGGGCGAGGGTGTGCTGCTGATGGCCCAGAACTGGCGCTACTCGTCGGCGAAGGCGCGTCGCGAGCTCGGCTACCGCGCCCGGCCGCTGGACCGCACCCTGCGCGACACCATCGCCTGGTACCAGGAGCTGATCGACGGCGGCACCTTCGAGGGCGGGCGCCGCTCGCCGATGGCGATGGCGGCGGTGGGGGTGAGGCTGGCCGGCCGAGCGGGGCTGCTCAGCGGCCTGCGCCTGGCCGAGCGCTACACGGGGCGCCGCTTCGTGGTCGGCGCATGAGCGCGAGCTTCTTCCCGCGCGACGAGTACTTCATGAGGCTGGCGCTGCGAGAGGCCGAGCGCGCGCTCGAGCACGACGACGTGCCGATCGGCGCCGTGATCGTGCACGAGGGCGAGGTGCTGGCGGCGGCTCCCAACGAGCGCGAGCTTCGCGGCGACCCCACCGCCCACGCGGAGATGCTCGTGCTGCGCGCGGCCTCGGAGAAGCTGGGCGGGTGGCGCCTGCTCGGCACCGTGCTCTACGTGACGCTCGAGCCGTGCGCCATGTGCGCGGGGGCGATAGTGCTGGCGCGGGTGCCGCGCGTGGTGTTCGGGACCGCCGATCCCAAGGCCGGCGCCGTGGGCAGCGTGTTCGACATCCTGGGCGAGCCCCGTCTCAACCACCGCCCCGAGGTGGCCGGCGGCCTCCTGGCCGGCGAGGCCGCGGACCTGCTGCGCGCGTTCTTCGCGGCCCGCCGCTGATTCGTCACATTCGCGCGCAGTCCCGTGTCGCCTGGGTGGCCAGGCTCCAGGGATGCGCCACTTGATTGCACTGAGTCCCGCCCAGCGGGAGTCATTCCCCACCAGTCGCCTCGCCGACATTGCGACGAGGCAATGGGGAGTGGTCTCCTGGGAGCAACTGCTCGGCGCCGGGGTCACCCGGAGTGCCGTCTCCAGGTGGGTTGACCAAGGTCGGCTGCACCGGATCCATCCAAGGGTCTACGCGGTAGGGCACAGCGCAGTGGGCACGGAGGGCAGGCTCGCTGCCGCCCTGCTGTACGCCGGACCCGGCGCGGCGCTCAGCCACGGCACGGCGGCTTGGTGGTGGGAGATCTGGCCGAAGCCGCCGAACGCCGTGCATGTGACCACGCCTGGCAACAGCAGGTCTCGTGCCGGAGTCCACGTCCACCGCGCCGGCAAGATCCAGCGTGTGCGGCATCGCGAACTGCCGGTCACAACCGTCGAGCACACCATCCGCGACCTCGCCCGGGTGGAGCCCGCGCGCAGACTGCGCCGGACGCTGGCCGAGGCGGACTACCGCCACCTCCTCGATGTGGAAGCGCTCGAGGGCCTGCTGGCGGGGCGACGCCCCGGCTTGGCAAGCCTGCGCGCGGCTCTGGCCCACCATCTTCCCGAGCTCGCCCTGGCTCGCAGCGAGCTCGAGGAGCGGTTTCTGCTCCTCTGCGAAGGCGCGGGTGTGCCCACGCCTCGCGTGAACACAAGTGTCGAGGGCTTCCTCGTCGATGCCCTGTGGCCGGAGCCCGGGGTGATCGTCGAGCTCGACGGTCACCTGGCACATGCACGGTCCGCCGCGGTCGAGCGCGATCGGGACCGCGACCTTGTCCTGCGTGGCGCCGGCTTCACGGTGCTGCGCTACACCTGGCGCCAGGTCACCAGGGAGCACGGGCGGGTGGTGGCCGACCTGCGCGCGGCGCTCGGCTAGGCCTGCGTCTACCCTTGCGAGCCGGATTTCCCTGGAGGGGTGCCGGAGTGGTTGAACGGGGCGGTCTCGAAAACCGTTGTGGGCGGCAACGTCCACCGAGGGTTCGAATCCCTCCCCCTCCGCTGTAGACGATCAGCGCCCCGAGCGCTTTGCCGCCTGCGCCGCGGCTCGTTGTGCCTTCTGCTCGGCGACCCTGACCTTGGCGTCGGCGTAGGACTGTTCCACGAGCTCCCTGCCACCGGCCCAGCCGAACGCCCAGACAACGAGCGCAATCGCGAAGGCGATGTTCCAGGCGGTCACGGCCAGCTGCTGGCCGAGCGAGTAGGCGGTGGCGGTGGCGGCGTCGGTCTCGCCGCCGAGGGCGGCCACATTGGCGGCCTGGTTGACGCCGACTCCGCCGGGCGTGACCGAGACCATGTTGGCGATCGAGTTTCCGCCCATCACCGACATCACCGTGTGGAACGTGACCGCGATCCCGTAGCCGGCCAGGAACACGGCGATCACGCCGAGCTTGGCCAGCCACGCCCCGAACGACGGCAGGAAGGCGAGCACCACCTGGTCGGCCGCGCGAGGATCGCGCCGCCCTGCTTGGCGCTCTCGATCAAGCCCGGAAGCTTGCGCCGGAAGATGCGCACGAGGGCCACGATCAGCAGCACGGCTCCGGCGCCGATTGCGACCATCACAGCGGGGTGGTCGTGGGGCAGCTCGAACTGACGCTCGAACGTGCCCGGCACGGACGCGAACAGGTACACGTAGACGAACGCGCCGGCGAGCGTGAAGAAGATCTTCTGCACGACCATCCCGCCCAGGATCCCCGGGAGGCTCGAGCTGGGGATGAGCGCGATGAACATCAGCAACATCACGAAGGTGCCGATGTTCGCCGGCAGAAAGCCGTTGAGCGCGACCCCGGTCGCGTAGGCCGCCAGCACCTGCCGGTAGGGCGCATGATCGTCCGCATAGGCGGCGCGCAGGATGAAGTACCAGGCGAGCGCGGTGAGCGTGGTCTGGAGCGTCTGGAGCGACCAGCCGGCCACGAGGTACCCGAGGCCGATCCCCGTGAGGGTGTCCCACGTTTGCTCGAACCACCCGGCCACGTCCACGCCGAGCAGCCCGAGGACGGCGATGGCCAGCGCGATGCCGGCCAGCCACGCGACCACCTTGGCCAGGCGCCGGCCACGGGAGTGCGGGTCCGGCTGTTCGTGCCCGCCAAGCCCAACAACCCGATGTGCGCCAGCGCGCAGCGGTTCCACCACGGGGCGCTGCTCGACGCCGGGGTGCGCATCATCGAGCACCCCGCGATGCTGCACGCGAAGGCGTTCGTGCGCGATGGCGAGGAGGTTCTCGCCGGCACCTGCAACCTCGAGGCGTGGAGCCTCAAGAGATTCTTCGAGATCGACCTGCTCGTGCGCTCACGCGCGCTGGCGACGCTGTTCGACGCGCGCTTCTCGCAGCCGGCCGAAGCCGCGTCGCAGCCCGGCCGGGCGCTCACGGGAATCCCCCAACGACTGGCGGCTACCGCGGCCGCGGCGATCTCGCCGCTCCTCTGAGGCGAGCTGCTCCCTCACGGTTCAGCCTGCGGAGCCTGACGCTCCCGGTAGCGCCAGGCGTGGATGCCCCAAGCGGCGGCTCCCGCGGGCAGCGGCAGCCAATACGAGGCCAGCCGGTACGCGAAGGTCGCGAGGGCGGCGTCCGCCGCGCCCACGCCCGCGAGCACCAGCATCGCCGTCAGACCCGCTTCGACGAACCCCAGCCCGCCCGGCGTGACCGGGATCTGCGCGAGCACCTGCGCGGTCACGAAGGCAAGCAGCACGAGCAGTGCTCGCGAACCCGACCCGACCGCCCGGACCGCCACCAGGAGTGCGCCGTAGTCGAGCAGCCACCGGCCGATCGATCCGGCCAGTGCCTCCCAGCGGCTATGTCCCAGAACGCGGAGGATCTGGTCGCGCTCGCGGACGAGGCGCTCCGGAAGTCCGTCGAGTGGAGCGCGCTTGCGCAGAAGCGCGTTGCGGACGGCCTGGACCGCGGCGCCGACCCGCCGTAGCGGCGTATCGGCCACGAGCAGCACGGCGCCGACGGCGAACAGGATCGCGAGCGCCCCCAGCGCGACCCAGAGTCCCTGAAGCAGGTCGTCGGGCACCGGCGGGCCGAGGAGGATGGCCGACCGCCCCGCCGCCGGGAACGATCTTGGCCGCGGCGTTGCCGGCGAGCTGCGACATCACCACCGGCAGCCAGCGTGGCCGCTGCAGCGCGAGCCGCTGCAGCAGGCAGACACAGGCGAGACTGGCGAACTCGAGCGCGACGATGAGCGCGACCGCGCCGGGCCAGATGTCGCGCAGCCGCTGCCAGGACGAGAAGGTGTCAAGCAGGGCGGGGGCGACGAGGTAGAGCGAGACGCCCGTGACGGCAAGGAGCGCGATGCGACGGAGGGGCGCGGTCATCGGCTTCGATCACTGTAGGCTCGCCGGGCATGGCAGGCCCGGTGGCACCGATCCTGATCGCCTACGACGGTTCGGAGATTTCCCAAGCCGCCGTCCGGCACGCCGCAGAGCTCTTCGCGGGGCGTCCTGCTGTGGTGGCGACGGTCTGGGAGCCGGGGCTGGCGTCGGTAATCGGGGTTTGGCCCGACCCCAGCGGGCTGGACAGGCCACTCGCGGATCCGGCTACGGTCGAAGCAGTCGACCGCTTGCAGAGTGAGCATGCCTCGACCGTCGCTACCAACGGGGCCGAGCTCGCCCGTTCCCTCGGGTTGGCCGCGGAACCGCAGGCCATCCCGGACGAACTCGACGTGGCGGACACGCTGATCGGCATCGCGCAGGAGCGTGGCGCGGCGGTGGTCGTGGTGGGCTCGCACGGGATCTCAGGACTGCGCTCGCATCTGATCGGAAGCGTCTCGCGCAAGCTGATCGAGCACTGCGACCGGCCGGTCCTCGTCATCCGCGAGCACCGCGACTAGCGAGCGATGGTCCTGCTCAGCCAGATGATCCGCACCGCCGCGGTGACGGGTCGCACGGACATGGTCAGCGCTTGGTTCGGCGGGCGTCAGGGCGGACGCTGGGCCGAGCAGACTGTTCGTGCGGCGGTCCCGACGGCAGGACGGCAGGCCCGCCCTGGTCACGACCCGGCGGAGACGCTCCGCGAGCTGACCGAGCTGCACGCGCGCGGGTTCCTCACCGACGCGGAGTTCGAAACGCTCCGCGCCGATCTGGGGTGATCGCGACCGCGTGAGGGAGGTTCAGGCCGTCGACGTCCGCCTCGTCGAAAGCGATGCGCCGACGGCCGAACACCACTATGCGATTGATCCGGTCAGCTTGCGCCAGTTGCCCTAGGCGGGCACCGGACACAGGTACTGAGGCCCGCTCGAGCTCTGCCAGCTCGCCGTGGTCAGCGGTCCCGGCCGGATCGGCTGCGGCAGGGTGGCCACGTACCGGGCCAGTGCCTCGACCTGCGATCCCAGCTCGCGTCCGCGCGCGGCCGCCGCGCGCAGCGCGTCGTACGGGCCGGTGGCCACCAGCAGGGCGTTGGCCACGACCGTGTACGTGCCTCCCGGGTCGAGCTTGCCGGCGTTGTCCAGGCCCGCCGTGAACAGGGCCGGGCCGGCGACCGCCGCGAGGATCTCGCGGATCTCGCTGCCGCGCAGCCTCATCCGGACGAGCGGATGGTCGTAGGCCTGCGTGGCGAACAGGTCGGCGTAGGTGATCTCACCGGCGTCCAAGCGGGCGCGGAAGCTGCCGGCGTCCACAAATGCCACGTCGGCGCCGGCGAAGGCGCGCTGGGCCTCTGCGGCCAGGAGGCCGAGCCCGTTCGATGCTGTGAGCGGACCCGCGGCTCGCCCCAGCACCCGGTCAGCCAGCGGGCGCAGCCGGTCCCGGTACCCCGCGAGCAGCGTCTCCACCTCGGGGTCGGGTCGCAGCCCGAGGTGCCATGTGCGGGGGATCCGCGCCTGCTTCGACACCACGTCGCCGCCGGCGCGGTCCACCGTCAGGTCCACCTGATCGAAGGCCGTGCCGTATGAGAGCGACTGCACCACCAGCTTGTGCCCCGCGCCGGACTCGTTCGGCACCCGCAGGTTCATGAGCGAGTGGCTGTGGCCCGCCACCACCACGTCCACGGCGTCGCTCATCTGGCGCACCTCCTCAGCTATCTGGCCACCGGCGCGCGTGCCGTCCCCCTGCTGCGATGGCGCTCCCGCGTGGGCGAGCACGACGATCGCCTCCACGCCCTGGCGCCGCAGCTCCGGCACCCAGCGGTTCACCGCGTCGGACATGTCCGTGAAGCGGAAGCCGCCGGCGAAACGGGGCAGCAGATAGCGCGGCGCGGTGGGCGTGGTCACGCCGATGAAGCCCACCCGCACGCCCGCCCGCTCGATCACGTCGTACGGACGCAGCAGCAGCTTGCCGGCGCTGTCCGCCACGTTCGCCGAGACGTACGGGAACCGGGCGCCCGGGAAGCCTGGGGCGGACGTGTTCACCAGCCTTCCGCTCGCGTCACGCTCGAGGGCGTCCTCGCCCGTGCGCTGCCCGCCGTCGAGCAGGCGCCGCAACTCGTCCACGCCCTCGTCGAACTCGTGGTTGCCGAGCGTGGCCACGTCGAAGCCGATGCGATTGGCCACCTCGATCGACGGCTCGTCGTGGAAGTAAGCGGACGCGAGCGGGGAGGCGCCCACGAGATCGCCCGCGTGCACCTTGATCGTGTGGCCGTGAAGCGTGGCGCGATCGAGGCCGGCGGCCAGCCAGGCCGCTCCCCCGAGGTCGCTCTGGTCAGGCTCGATGTGACCGTGAAGGTCGTTGATGCCCAGCAGGCGCACCTTCACGAGGCCGCTCGCGGGGGCATCCTCGGGGGCGGGGCTCTCGGCCCTGGCGTAGAGACCGAGGAGGGCCACGAGGATCGACGCGAGGAAGGTCGCCGCGCCTACCAGCAGATGACGGCGGTCGCTCACCGAGGCCCAAGGTACGGCCGCCCCGGGGTGGCCCTGTTAAGCGCTTTGATCCGCCGCGTGAACAGCGCGTGAACGCCTGCGGCCATGAAAAGGCCCGGAAATCTCGTAAATCGAGCCAGGGCCAGCCAGACCGTCGGACCCGCCCGCGCGCTGCGAGGAGAAGTACATCCGGCTGCCCCTCGGGTCGAACGTCACGCCCGTGAGCTCGGAGTTCTCGTGCAGCGGACCGGTGGCCGAGAGGAAGCGCGAGACGCGCCGCGAGCGGTCGATTACGCCGATGTCGATCTCCTCGGTCGAGATGTCCTCGCACACGAACACCTCGCCGGCACGGTTGGCGGTCAGCTGGTCCACCCGCAGCAGCGGGGCGGAGCGCGACGCCAGCCCGTCGTAGATCACGAGCATGCGCTCGCGCGCGATGTCGTAGGCGTGCACGCGGTCGTCGGCCGTCGTGGCCACGTACACGGTGCGGCCGTCGCGCCAGATCCCCTCGCCGCGCTTGAGGGCGGTGCTCCCGGGCAGCTGGCGGCGGATGGCCGTGCGGCGAGCGGCGGGGTCCGGCACCTCGGTCCAGGTCACGGCGCCGCCGGACGCCACCGTGGCCAGCTCGAGCAGGCCGGCGCTCAGGTCGGGCCAGCGCTCGGGGGTGAAGCGGTAGAAGCGCCCATCGATCAGGTCCTCGGTGAGGTACACGCGCCTTTCGCGCGGGTCCACGGCCGCGGCCTCGTGCTTGAACACTCCCATCGCGGGGTGGCTCACCGGCTTGCGCCGCCCGGTGGGGTCGCACTCCCACACGACCCCCGACTCCACCTCCTCGCAGGACAGCCAGGTGCCCCACGGAGTCCCGCCGCCGGAGCAGTTCTGGGAGGTGCCGTCGAGGATCCGGTATGCGTCGGCCACCCGGCCGCGGCGGTCGAAGCGAATGGCCGAGGCGCCGCCCTGGAGCGCCTCCGAGTTGGACACGAGGATGAACCCGCCGTCGCCGGCCGGGAACGTGGCGGACCCGTCCGATGCCTCGTGCCAGCGGTAGTCCGTGCCGGCCACGCGCTTGCCGCCCTGCGCGACCATCCTGGAGCTGAAGCCCTCCGGCAGCCGCAGGCCCAGCTCGTTCGGCGGCCGGCGCGGCCCGTACCCCGGGCCGGGGCGAAGCTGAGCGGAGGAGGCCGACCCGAAGAGGTCGTCCCAGAACGCGGCCCCTAGCGCCACGGCGGCCACCCCGCCCGCCGCCACCCCGACTACCTCTCGACGGGTTCGCTCCATTCCCGGCCAGGGTGGCGTCGCTCGCGGTCAGACACGTGAACGAGCGGAAACGATGTTGTGAACGGATGTAAAGCGGGCGCTCAGACGGTCGGCGGGTCGGCCTTGGCCAGCCCCTCGACCTGGGGCGCCATGCGCTCGCCCACGGCCATGATCGCCGAGAGCGGACGCAGCATCACCGTGAACTCGGCGATCCGGCCCTCCTCGTCGTGCTTCAGGTAGTCGATGCCCTGCACCGCCTTCTCTCCCACGCGCGCGCGGAAGAGCAGCGCCACCGTGTCGCCCGACTCGAGCTCGTCGGTGTACTCGAAGTCCTCGAACACGGACATGATCGCCGCCAGCACTCCCGCCGTGGCCTCGCGGCCGTCGAAGGGGCGGAACGCCACCGGGCTGTGGAACTGGACGTTCTCCGCGAGGGTCGCCGTCATGGCGTCGTGGTCGCGGGCCTCGACTGCGCTGCGGAACGGATGGGCCATGCCGGGGAGCCTACCGCCGGTTTGCGCCTGCCCGGGAGGCGGGTAGTGGGGCAGTCATGGAGCACGAAGAGGAAGCGCAGCGCCTGGAGCGCGAGGTGGAGAAGCTCGAAGAGCAGTCCGAGCGTGTGGGAGAGCACATCGAGGACTCTCGCGAGGACTGGGAGACCAAGGAGCAGGATCCGGCGGTGCCCGGCGCGCAGGCCGATCCCAATCAGCCGACCGAGGAGGAGAGCAGCGTGACCGAGACGCCACCAGAGGAGTCCGACCAGCTACCCGAGGAGGGCCCCGGCGAGCAGGTGCCGGACGACGGCGGTCCGGCGCGCGAGGGGACGAAGGAGAGCCCCGGCACGCCCGGCGAGGAGGGCACCGCCACCGGGAACCCGGACGCCGCGGGCTCCGACGAGCCCGACTCGGACGACTAGCCCGACCCGCCGCGTACCCTCGGAGGCGTGAAGGACGCTCTCCGAGGTCCGATCAAGGCGGCGCTCATCGCGGCGTTCGTGGTGGGCACGCTGCTGTTCCTGCTCGACCCGCCGTCGCTGTCGGGCGCCCAGGGACTGGCCGCCATGGTGGGCGGCGCGATCGCGCTGATGCTCTTCACCGCGTGGGCCACCGTGGCGCTCACCGGAAACGAGGGGATGAGCGACCAGGAGTTCGAGCGGCTCGTGCGCCGCAGCGAGGAGCTGGCCGGCCAGCCCGACCTGCGCGAGGGCACCGACGAGTTCGACCTGCTCGTGGCGGAGGCCATCGACGCGCTGCCCGAGGAGTTCCAGCGGCTGCTCGACGAGACCCCCGTGGTGGTCTCCCGGCGCGGCGCCGAGCACAGGGCCTACGGGCACTACTTCGGCGACACCGTGGCCCGCGACAACTACCCGGACCGGATCGTGGTCTACCAGGACACACTCGAGCGGGACTTCGGGTACGACCCTGACGTGTTGCGCGCGCAGGTGGAGAGAACCCTCCGCCACGAGCTGGCCCACCACCTGGGCTGGGGCGAGCACGGGGTCAGGGAGCTCGGACTCTGAAGCTACGCTAGGGGCCGCTCTGGAGAGGTGACCGAGTGGCTTAAGGTGCACGACTGGAAATCGTGTGGGCGGGTCAAACTGCCTCGTGGGTTCGAATCCCACCCTCTCCGTTCGGCCGCTGCTCGTATTTTCCCGCGGCCCTGGAGATTGGCGCTTTCTCGCTGTCCAATCGCCAGACGGCCCAGAGCCCAGGCGCTTGCCGTTCGAAGCGAGACCGACTGACAACCGAGAGCTCGGCGTGGGCGCCATTCATGGATTTCCGAAGCGATGCCGATCTTGGTGGTAATGCGCCAGGGTGCCTCTGCTGTGGATTCAGCGTCGCCGTCCGGCGGGGTGCGGGTCCGCATGCTCCTGGGCGACGAGACGTTATGGGGCCGCGCTGTTGCGTGGGTTCGGTGGGCGGCGGGTTATGCGCTTCCGCGGGGCCAGACGCTGCCGTATGAGGCCTGGGTTAGTCGTCATAAGGCCTTGTTGTGGATTCTTTGGGCGCATGTTCTGCTGCTGCCAGTGTTTTCGGTTGCGCGCGGATTGAGCGTGCTGACGGCTGTGGCTTCCGTCGCGCCGATTGCGCTTGCCGGCGGAGTTGCAAGCCTGCCGGCAGTCGGCAGGCGGGCGCGGTCGGTGGCGGTCGTGTTCGGCTTGCTCACTGCATCTGCCGTTCTCGTCAACGCCTGGGACGGGCAGATCGAGGGGCACTTCCACTTCTTCGTGATGATCGCTGTACTTGCCCTCTACGAGGATTGGTTGCCGTTCGGGCTCGCGATCGGGTACGTGCTCGCCGAGCACGGCGTTCTTGGCGCGATCTCTCCGCATTCGGTCTACAACCACGACGGCAATCCGTGGGTCTGGGCTGCGATCCACGCGCTGTTCGTGCTCGGGGCGGTTGCTGCAAGCGTCGTCACGTGGCGCCTGAACGAAGACATGCGGGCCCGCATGGGCGAGGCTCACCTTCGGGCGCGCGAGAATGCTGAGCGTTTTCGCCTGGCCTTCGAGAGCGGCGCGTCAGGGATGGCGCTTACCGCGCCTGACGGCCGCTTCATCAAGGTCAACCGGGCGCTGTGCGCGATGGTGGGCTACTCAGAGCAGAAGCTTCTCGCCCGCAACTTTCAGTCGATCACCCATCCCGACGACCTCGCCATCGATCTCGATCAGCAGCGTGCGCTGCTCGACGGGGCGACGGACGTCTACGAAACCGAGAAGCGGTATCTGCATAGCGATGGTCACGAGGTCTGGGTGCAGCTGGGAGTCACCGCCGTTCGCAGCGACAGTGGAACGGTCAGGTACTTCATCGCACAGACGCATGACGTGACGGAGCGGCGGCGCTTCGCGGAGGAGCTCGCACATCGTGCGCTGCACGACCCGCTCACCAGCCTGCCGAATCGAGCGCTGTTCCTAGACCGGCTCACGCATGCGCTTGAACGCCTGCGGCGCCAGCCCGGAGAAGTCGCTGTGCTGTTTGTTGATCTCGATCGCTTCAAGTTGGTCAATGACGGTATGGGCCACGGTGTCGGCGACGCCGTGCTGCTTGATGCCGCCAAGCGGTTGTCCGAAGCGACGCGCGCCGGTGACACGATTGCGAGGTTCGGGGGCGATGAGTTCACCATCCTGTGCGAAGACGCCGGGCCGGGAGCCGCATCGCTTGTCGCCCAGCGCGTCGTGGAGGTGTTTGAGAGTCCGTTCACGCACGAGGCGCGCGACTTCTATCTCAGCGCGAGCGTGGGTGTTCGCAGCACTACAGAACCATTCGTCAGCCCCGACTCGATCCTGCGTGATGCTGACATCGCCCTGTATGCGGCAAAGGAAAATGGCCGAGGGCGCTACGAGCTCTTTGATCCCGAAGCTCGGATGCCGGGCGACGATCGGCTAGCGATCGAGCATGCGTTGCGGCTCGCGCTGCGTGGTGGGGAGTTTGTCTTGCACTACCAGCCCGAGGTTGATTTGGCGACCCAACGCATCATCGCGGTCGAGGCGCTCATCCGCTGGCAGCATCCCGAGCGCGGCCTCGTTCCGCCCAATGAGTTCATCCCCGTGGCTGAGGAGAGCGGCCTCATTGTGCCGATCGGCGAATGGGTCCTCCGTGAGGCCTGCGCGCAGCTCGCGGACTGGCGCCGCAGCGGTGCCGTTGACGCGGGGTTGTGTGTGGCCGTTAACGTCTCGGCTCGCCAGCTCTCGGACCCGAGGTTTCCCCAGACGGTTGCCGACGGGCTCGCCTCAGCCGGCCTCGACCCTGGTGCTCTGTGTCTGGAGATCACCGAGAGCTCTGCGATCAATGACACCGAGGTCGTACACGCCGCTCTTTCTGCCCTCAAGCGGTTGGGGGTCGGGTTGGCGCTCGACGATTTCGGCGTTGGCTTTTCGTCGCTGAGCCAGATCCGCGGGTTGCCACCCGTGGATGTGATCAAGGTGGACCGCTCTTTCACGACCGGCCTCGGCAGCAATGAGTCCGACAGCGCCGTGGTGATGGCGGTGCTCAGTCTCGCTCGTTCGCTGGGCCTCAAGGCTGTGGCGGAGGGCATCGAAACCGAGGATCAGCTCCAGCGGCTCCGCGACTTGGGCTGCGACGTCGGCCAAGGCTTCCACTTTGCCCGCCCCCAGCCTGCCGACGCCATCCCCCGCCTGCTCAGCGAGCAAGCCGAGCGGTCGACGAACGTCGCCTTCGCGGCCTATGACGCCACGGTTACACCCCGCTGACAGCGCTGCAACTGCTCCGACGCACCCGGGCGCTGCAGGACAGATCCCGGCGGCACTGGCGATGAGGCGCACTGATGCGGCGCCGATCGCCGATCGGCTCATGGTGGCCTGCGGACTCTCGCTAGGGGCAGGCCTAATCCATATCGTCGCCGCCGTGCACCATCTCCAGGAGTACACGCTCTACGCCCTTTTCTTCGTGGTCCTGGCGCTGGCGCAGTTGGCCTGGGGAATTGCGCTCTACCAATCCCAAACCCGCAAGCTAATGGTGATCGGCGCAGTCACAAGCATGCTCGTGGTAATGCTGTGGCTCGCCTCGCGTACCACCGGGCTCCCTATCGGCCCGACCCCGTGGAGTCCTGAGCCGGTCGGCGCGATCGACACGATCGCCAGCGCTGACGAGGTCCTGCTGGCGCTCTTGGTGGCCTTCGAACTCCTCGCCCCAGCCAACAGCCAGCTGGCCATCGCATTTCGACGCATCATCACCGGCGCCGGTCTCTGGTTCATCATGCTCAGCTCCCTGGCACTGATCGCCACCAAGCACGCCCACTGACGAATCAGGCCGGGGCGGCAATCGTCCAGCTCAGTTGGTGCGCCCACCCAACAGCGCGTCGTTAAAGAACCGCACGACCAGGCGCTGGTAAAAAGGGGCAGTCTCAGATCGGTGTAGAGATCAGCAGGCCCGGCGTCGTGCTTCTCGCCCGACCGGCTCCATGAGGTGCACGACTACAGACTTAAGTTCGGGTGGAGAGTTCGCACGTCGTCCGGATCTCCCCGTCCCGGGTGCGCATCGCCTGGCTGTGTCATCGGAGTGCTCGCGTGCGATGCACGCGTCGCACGCCCCTTCCTTGCCAGGCGGGCGCCCCGAACCGGAGAGGGTGGGATTTCATCCCTTCCGTTCCGGCCGCCCGATCACGCAGACCGCGGGGACTGGGCGCAGGTTCTCGACCAGCACCTTGTCGACGGAGAATCCGCCCTCGCGTAGCCGGCCGGCCAGCTCGTTTCCGAGGTCCCGGGCTCGCCCCGGCGCGGAGTGGCGCGCGTCCCAGAAGATGTAGACGGCCGCGTCCCGGGTGAGGTGCTCGCGGACGGCACCGAGCGCCGCCTCCGGCTGAAGCCAGAAGGGAGCGACGTTGAAGGCGAAGACCTTGTCGAAGCGGCGATCGCCGAGGTCCGCGTCCTCAAGCGCGGTGGCCTCGAGCACAGCCCTGCCCTCGTTGACGTGCCGGCGGTTCCTCCGCGTGGCCATCTCGATCATCTTGGGCGAGCGGTCGATCGCGGTGATCGTTCCCGTCGCCAGTCTCTCGCAGACCAGGGAGACCGCGACGCCGTGGCCGCAGCCGACCTCGAGCAGGTGGTCGGCCGGGCGGACCTCCAGAGTGTCGATCGCCCAGACGAACCGCTCCGATGCTCTGCCCGCCATGCGATGAATTCAAGCGAGGGGGTAGGTCTCTACCGACATGAGCGATAGAAAAGTAGTTCTCAAGATGGTCATGTCCCTCGACGGTTTTGTCACCAGCCCCGACGGGACCCATGAATGGATGTTCGAGTTCTTCGGCGACGACTCGGGCGGCTGGAACATCCGCGCGCTCGAGGCGGCCGGCGTCCACGCTATGGGGCGCCGCAGCTACGAGATCATGGGACCGCACTGGGCCGCGTCCGAGGGGCCGATTGCCACCGCGATGAACGAGAAGCCTAAGGCTGTGTTCTCCCACACTCTGGAGAAGGCGGAATGGGGACCGGCCGAGATCTTCGGCGGGGACCTGCGCGCGGAGATCGCGGATCTGAAGGCTCGGGACGACGAAGGGACGATCCTGGTCCACGGCGGCCCCGACTTCGCCAAGTCGGTGACCCGCCTGGGCCTCGTCGACGAATACCAGCTGATGACGGTCCCGATTGCGGTCGGCGCTGGGCACAGCCCATTCGCCGAGCTGGAAGACCACCTGAAGCTGGACGTCGTCGAAGAGGAGCGCTTCCAGAGCGGAGCCCTCGGGCAGATCCTGGTGCCGAAGCGCTGATGCGACCGCTTCGGTATTCCATCAAACGTCACGTTGGACGGATGCTGCGATCACCGGGAGGGCTCCCCGGACGAGGAGACGCATCGCCATGCGACGGAGAGCATCGCCCAGGCCGACGCCCTCCTTTTCGGCCGGGTGACCTACGAGATGATGGAGTCGGCCTGGCGGCCACCTGGGCAGATGGAAGCGATGCCCGAATGGATGGCGCCCTTCGGCCGGACGATCGACGCGGCGAAGAAGTACGTGGTGTCGAGCACCCTCGAGAGCCGGGTCAGGGACTGTTCGTGGGAGGCGTGAAGCTTCCGCTGGCGTTGGCGGAGCTGGGGTTGATCGATGAGTACGAGTTCGTGGTGCACCCCAGGCTGGTGGGCCACGGGCCGACCTTGTTCGCGGGGCTGTCGGAGCGTGTCGACCTGAAGCTCGTGGGCCGGCTCGAGTTCGGCTCCGGGGCCGTGGCGATGCGGTACGAGCCCATAAAGAGGAGAACGACATGAGCGCCACCTACACCTTCGACGTCTTTTCCAGCCTCGACGGCTACGGGGCCGCCACCGCCCCATGGACCGGCTATTGGGGGAAGCAGGGCCCCGAGTTGCTCGACCACCGTCTTGACCTGTACAGCGAGGAGCAGCGGATGGTCTTCGGGGCCAACACCTACCGCGCGTTCGCGCGGATGCTGGCCTCGAGCACGGAGGAGTCCGAGGTGCGTGACCCGTGGGTCACCCGGATGATCAGCCTGCCGGCAACCGTGGTGTCCACGACGCTGGAAGGCCCCCTCGACTGGCACGACGCGACTCTCGTGAGCGGTGACGCCGTCGACGTCGTGGCCCGGCTCAAAGAGGAGTCCGAGGTTCCGTTGCGCTCGCACGGCAGCCTGTCGATGAACCGGGCGCTGATGGCCGCCGGCCTGGTCGACCGCGTGCAGGTGACGGTCTTCCCTGTGATCACCGGTCAGACCGGGCTGGACCCGATCTTCGAGGGTGCGGCCGACTTCGACCTGGAGCTGGTCGAGAACCGGACGCTCGACGGTCACATCCAACAGCTCGTCTACCGACCCACCCTCCATTGACCCGGATGCGAGTCAGGCCCGCGCGCCGATGCGCCCGACGGCGCCGGTGAGTCCGACGCACCCGATGCACCCCACGCAACCTCTGCAGTTCACGCACCCGACGCACCCGACGCAGCCCGCGCAGCCGACGTTGGCCAGTCCGCCGAGGATGCCGGCCGAGCCGACCACACCGACGCTCAGCGCGACTGCCGCGCTGCCGACGACCGCGGACGATCCGACGACGCCGACGCTGCCGAGCACGCCCCGTGCGCGGGCCACGCCCGCCGACCCGACCACACCGGCCGAGCCGTCCACTCCGGCCGAGCCGACCACCCCCGCGGCGCCGGTCACACCGGTCGAGCCGATGTTGGCCGAGTCGTCGTTGGCGATCATCACGACACCGTATTCCTCAGCGCCGAACGGAGCGTCGCATGGCTACGCGGGGGGCGTCACCCGGGATCGCGGCGGACTCTCGGCTGACGAGCGCGGCCAGTTCGGGTCCCTGTTCGGCCGGGTCGACGATCACGAATCCCAGGCGCTGGTAGTAGGGCGCGTTCCAGGGAACGTCGCGGAATGTCGTAAGCGTCAGCGCCGGCCGGCCCTCCGTACGCGCCGTGGCGGCAAGGTTCTCGATGAGCGTGGCGCCCAGGCCTCGCCGCGCATGCGCCGAGTTCACGCTCACCTGATCGATGTGGGCGCACCCGTCGACGACAGAGCTGAGCAGGTACGCGATCGGACGATCTTGCTCGTCGACGCTGACCCAAGCACGTCCGCTCGCAAGGAAGGCCTCGAGCTCAGCCGGCGACGGAGGGTCGTCGTCGGCGATCCGCGCCATGCCTATCGCCGCAAATGCGCGACCCGCGTCGCGCTCGATCCAACGAAGGGCCTCGAGCTCATCCCGGTGAGGCGCCCGGATCCGCGGCATCGAGTGCAATCTTGCCAAGCGTGACCGAGCGACTGATCGAAGCGAACGGCGTGGAGCTCTGCACGGAGTCCTTTGGCGACGCGGCCGACCCGCCGACCCTGCTCATCATGGGCATTGGCGCGTCGATGCTCTGGTGGGAGGAGGGCTTCTGCCGACTCCTCGCCGAGGGCGGGCGCTTCGTCATCCGCTACGACCACCGCGACACCGGCCGTTCAGTCACCTACGAGCCCGGCCGCCCCGAGTACACCGGTGCTGACCTGGTCGCCGACGCCGTCGGGGTGCTCGACGCCTACGGCATCCCGGCGGCGCACCTGGTCGGGGTGTCCGCGGGCGGGGCGTTCGCGCAGGTGCTCGCGCTCGACTTCCCCGATCGCGTTCTCTCCCTGGTCCTCATCAGCACGTCTCCCGCTACGCCCGGTGACCGCGAGCTGCCGGCACCAACCGAGGAGTTCGGGCGCTTCGTAGGGACGGCGCAGGTCGATTGGTCCGAGGCGGAATCGGTGATCGACTACCTGGTCGACTACTCACGCATGCTCGGGGGAGGCCAACGCCCGTTCAATGAGGCACGAGTCCGCGAGCTGGTCCGTCGCGACGTCGAGCGGGCGAGCAACTTCGCCTCCGCGCAGAACCACGACGTCCTACCCGACGAGGAGCGATCGCACGAGCCTCTGTCGTCGATCGTCGTGCCCACGCTCGTGATCCACGGCACGGCGGATCCCATGTTCCCGGTCGGACACGGCGAGGCGCTCGCCGGCGAGATCCCCGGCGGGAGGCTGCTGACGCTGGAGGGAGCGGGTCACGGGATCGATCGAGCCGACTGGGATGCCGTCGTGCGAGCGATCCTCGAGTCGAGAAACGCGACGATCTCTCGCGCGCACCGGGCGGGCTCGTCGTCGTAGAGGAAGTGACTGGCGCCCTCCAGGATCACCACCTGTGAATCGGGGATCTCCCGGTTGAACCTGTGTGCAGCGGCCACTGGTGCCAAAGGGTCGTTCTCGCCCCAGAGGATCAGCGCCGGGGCACCCATGGCCTCCAGCTGCCCCTCGTAGGGCTGCAGCTTCTCGAAGTCGCCGGAGCGGTAGAGCTCGAGCATGCCCCGGCGCCCCGCCGGGGACATGAAGGCCTTCCAGTACTCATCCATCGCGTCATCGGGGATGCGCCCGCCCTGGTCTCTCATCATGGTGGCGAAGGCCTGTTTCGTGACGTTGTCGACGAGCTGTTCGCCCTGGCCCGGCGTGCGCAGCACCTGCGCCATCACGTGCCCTCCTGTCCCCCTGCTCAGGATCAGCGTGGAGACGGCATCCGGGTGGTCGCACCCCCAGCGCAGGCCGATCAGGCCTCCCCAGTCATGGAGTCCGAGCACCACGCGCTTCAGCCCCAGGGCCTGGCGGAACGTCTCGAGAGCGCTTACATGGTGCTCCCACGTGCCTGGCGGATCGGGCGGGGAGTCGCCGTAGCCGCTCAGGTCCGGGGCGATCGCTCTGCGACCGCTCGCGGCGAGGGCCGCGAGCACCGGCACCCACATGTAGGAGCTCTGCGGGAAGCCGTGGACGAGGAGAACGGGATCGCCGTTCTCGGACGCCTGGGGGATGGCCTCGCGATAGGCGATCGCCCCTTCGCGCTTGAGTTCGACCTCGGGCATGAACGCGAGCGTATTCAGTAGTGGGCGGCTGACTCAGTAGCCGCGCACGACCGGGTTGGTGCGCACGGCTTCGAGCGCGCTCGCCGGGATGGTCTTGAGGCCGTTCAGGTCGTCGTCGACCCAGCCGGTGTCCACGCTCCCGGAGATGTAGACCCGCGGTGAGCCGGCGTTGTCGGCCACCAGCGCGCCATAGGTCTTGAGGGCCTGGGCGACCGCTCGCGCCTGGCCGCGCAGGCGGCTGATGTCGTAGCTCGCCTTGAGGCGCACCCGTAGGCCCATCGGCGGCTGGTCGGGATCGGTGTTAGACGACGCCCAGTGCGTGGCCGGGTGGATATAGGCCCTCTGGGTGGTCGGCACGGTGATCCGCAGCGCGTGGCTGATGACTCCGCCGTCGGCCTCGTCGCGGCGAGCGAGTCCCGGGAGGATCGGCAGCCCGGCCGCGTCCGCCGAGGTCCAGCCGTCGGGCCGCAGCGCGTTCGAGCGGAGGTTCCAGACCGCACCGCTGTAGGCATGCCAGCCCGCGCCCTGGCGGGCGGCCGCGTAGAGCTCGAACAGCTTGCAGTCACCCTGCCGCAGGGCGATCACGTGCCGGTCGCCGCCCCCCTCCACCGGGGCGTTGGGCGGGATCGGGTAGGGGCCGGGGTCCGACTCGTCCGCCACGTCGAAGGAGATCGGAACGAGAGGCTGCGAGGAGGGCACGACGACGTACGGAATCCCGTACTGGCCGTTCCCGCCGAAGTCGGGCCACAGCGTCATGGAGCCGAGCGACGCGATGTAGTCGTGCGAGGTGTCCACCGGAG
Source organism: uncultured Thermoleophilaceae bacterium (assembly GCA_963811055.1). Taxonomy (GTDB): domain Bacteria; phylum Actinomycetota; class Thermoleophilia; order Solirubrobacterales; family Thermoleophilaceae; genus JACVRW01. The sequence continues at coordinate 195,180 of CAWEPQ010000001.1, read as the reverse complement.
CCCGCGAGATGTCCTGATTCCACGCGTTGTCCGCGGGGAAAACCGGGCAGCCGCCGATCACGGGTCCGCAGCCGGAGGAGGCGCCGGCAACCAGAGCGGCGATCAGTAGCAGCAGTCGACGGGCCGGCACGCCTGCGGTGGGTTAGCAGGCCCCATCGGGCGAAACAACGCCCGCGCTGGCACTGCCCAGGTTCGGCGAGCTACACGCGCCGGTAGCGCAGGTAAACGGTACGTGACCCGAACGTTCGCGTCTCGACCAGCTCCAGGTCGAGCCGCTCGTCCAGGGCCGCGAAGTAGGGGGTGCCTCCGCCGACGATCACCGGACTGATGAAGAGCCGGTACTCGTCGATCAGGTTCAGCTTCATCGCGCTCGCGGCCAGGCCGGCGCCGCCGATCGCCAGGTCCTTCCCTGGCTGCTCCCTCAGCCTGGCGAGCTCCTCGGCCAGGCCGTCGGTGGCGAGCCTGGCATTGCCCTCCACCTCTTCGAGGGTGTTGGAGAACACGACCTTCGGCAGCGCCTGCCAGAGACGGGCGAACTCGAGGTGGTACTCCGAGATAGACGGCTGCCGGTCGGCGGTCTCCCAGTAGACCATCAACTCGTAGAGCCGCCTTCCCAGCAGATGCGCGCCGATCTCCCGGGTCTGCTCGTTGTGGAACCGGTGAAGCTCCTCGTCCGGCGCCGCCCAGTCGAACTCGCCGCCGGGCCCGGCGATGAAGCCGTCCAGGGACACTCCGATCGAATAGATCAGCTTGCTCATTCGGTCCTCCTGGGTCGGCGGGGCGAGATCCGGGTCACCGTGGCATCTAACTACGGCAGTGCCGTACCTGGATGACACGGTGGAGCGGAAACTGGCGCGAATGGCCGGCGCCGCGCACGGTGTCGTCACGCGCAGGCAGCTGCTGGCCGGCCGGCGTCACCCCCGCGGAGATCAGCTGGCGTCTCGAGATCGGCGCGCTGCATCGCGAGTACCCCGGCGTCTATCGCGTCGGGCACCGGGCGCCGAGCGTGGAGGCCAGGTACCTGGCCGCAACGTTGGCGTGCGGCAGGAGGGCGCTCCTGAGTGGGAGGGCTGCCGCGCATCTGCTCGGGCTGGTCCGCGGGCCCCCGCCGCAGCCAGAGGTCATCGCCCTGTCCGAGCGCCGCGTGCCGGGCGTACGAACCCGGCGCACGCGTCGGTGCGAGGGGATGCTCTGGAGGGGGATCCCGGTGACGACGGTCGCTCGGACGCTTGTGGTCTCGCGGCGGTGCTCACGCCCGATGAGCTTGCTCGCGCCTGCCACGAGGCCGGTGTGCGTCACCGCGCGACGCCTGGCGATGTGGAGGCGGTGCTCGGGCGCTATCCCAACGCCCCGGGGGCGGGCGACCTGCGGCGGGTGCTGCGCGGCGATGTGAACGTGACGCTCAGCAAGCTCGAGAGCCGCTTCCTCCAGCAGCTCGAAGAGCTCAGGTTGCCGCTGGCCCGACCGCCACCTGACCATCGAGCTCGACGGCTACCGCTACCACCACTCCCGCCACGCCTGGGAGCAGGACCGCCGCTCCACCTACGGCGACGTCCTAGAGCACCCGACGCTCATGCTCAACGAGCTACGAGCCCTGCTTGCCGTCCGTGTCATCGTTTCAGGCAATGAGCCGCGCAGTCGAGGAGTCCAACCGCCGCATGCTCCGCGCCCGTGACGCCATGGACCGGCGCTACGCCGAGCCGCTCGACATCGCGGCGCTCGCACGGATCGCGCACGTGTCGGAGGCGCACTTCATCCGCACCTTTCGCGCCACCTTCGGCGAGACGCCGCACCGCTACCTCCAGCGCCGCCGAGTGGAGCGCTCGATGTTCATGCTGCGAGAGACGGACCGGAGCGTCACCGAGATCTGCTTTGACGTGGGCTTCTCGAGTCTCGGCACCTTCAGCAGGACGTTCCGCGCGATCGTCGGTCGGTCGCCCAGCGAGTACCGGTCCGGAGCCGATGTCAGGCCGGTGCCGGGCTGCTTCACGATGGCCTGGACGCGACCGAGCAGTTTTGGAGAAGCGAAGGTGGCGGCCGTCGATTAGCGTCGCCGCCATGCTCAAAATCACCCACTCTTCGATCTTCGTACTCGACCAGGACCAGGCGCTCGACTTCTACGTGAACAAGCTCGGCCTCGAGGTCAACATGGACGTCGACATGGGCTTCATGCGGTGGCTCACCGTGAACGTGCCCGGCGAGCCCGACCGCCAGGTGCTGCTCGAGAAGCCCGGCCCTCCGGCCCACGACGACGCGACGGCGGAGCGGGTCCGCGAGCTCCTCACGAAGGGAGCCACGGGCTTCGCCCTCGGCCTCGCCACGGACGACCTCCACAAGACCTACGCGGAGCTGAAGGCCAAGGGCGTGGAGTTCACCGACGAGCCGACGGAACGGTTCTACGGCATCGACTGCGGCCTGCGCGACCCGTTCGGCAACAACATCCGCCTCGTGCAGCCGGCCACCGGCCCGATCGAGATCCCCGACCCCGCGGAGTTCGCGAACGGCTAGGCGCCGGAGAGCCGTTTCTCGAACCAGTGGTGGGCGTACGGCTCCTCGTTGAACGCCTCCACCTCGGAGTAGCCGGCCGAGCGGTACATGGCGATGGCCTCCGTGAGCACGCGGTTGGTATCGAGGCGGATCAACCCGTCGCCGCGGGCCGCGGCGGTGGCCTCGAGCTCGGACAGCAGCCGCCGGCCCACCCCCAGCCCGCGCGCGGAGGCCGCGACCCACATGCGCTTGATCTCGGTGGGCCGGCGCGCCTGGAACTTCAGCGCGCCGCAGCCGATCGGCTCCGAGCGCAGGGTGGCCACGAGCATCACCCCCGCCGGCGGGCTCAGTTCGCGGTCGCCGGCGGGGAGACTCCGCTCGGGGTCGAACCCTCGGTCGAAGCGCCGGTCGATCTCGGCGAAGTACTCGCGCACGCAGTGACGCGCGTGAGGATGGGCCGGGTCCACCGGCGCGATCTCGACCGTGCCGGCAGTAAGTAGGCGCTCGACCTCGTTCATGGCAGTGACGAGCCGGGCCTGCTGCCCGTCGTTGAGTGGCGCGAGCAACGAGTGCGCGAGCCGGTCGCTGCGCCGATCGAGCTCGGCCCACTCGCGCCTGCCCTGAGCCGTAAGGCGGGCGAACCGGGTCCGCCCGTCGCGCTCGCCGGGCCCGACCGTCACCAGGCCCGTGCCCTCCAGGGCGCGGAGCAGGCGGCTCAGGTATCCGGAGTCGAGGTCGAGCCGGGAGCGGAGCAGGCGAACCTCGCATCCCTGCATGCCGATCTCCCACAGCACCCGGGCCTCGCCGAGCGGCCGGTCGCGCGCGAGGAACCGGTCGTCCAGTGCGCCGACCCGCTGGGTGACGAGCCGGTTGAAACGCCGTACCTCCGAGACCCGAACGTCGGCCATTCCCTGACTTTAGTCAGCAATCCGGTGGCAGGTCTACTCTCGCGCGCTTCGGCGAGGGACGCACATGCGTCCGGGGGAGGCGCCAGATCGTGAAGCTCGTAATCGGAATCGTTCGTCCGGACAGGGCCAACGACGTGCTGGAGGCCCTCTACCGGGCGGAGGTCCGCGGGTTCTCCATAAGCCGCGTGCAGGGGCACGGAGGTGAGCTCGACCGCGTGGAGACCTACCGCGGCACGACCGTGAAGATGGGCCTGTCGGACAAGGTCCGCTTCGAGATCGCCGTCTCGGAGTCGTTCGTGGAGCCGGCCATCGAGGCTCTCTGCGAGGGCGCGCGGACGGGAGAGGTGGGCGACGGGAAGATCTTCGTGGTGCCGCTGGAGCGGGTCGTCCGCATCCGCACCGGCGAGACCGACCACGGCGCGGTCACCCCGGTGGGCACGTGATCGACACATCGCTGGCGGCCGGTCAGGTCAACGCCGGCGACACCGCATGGATGCTCGCCGCCACCGCGCTCGTGCTGCTCATGACGCCGGGCCTCGGGCTCTTCTATGCCGGGCTGGTGCGCGCGAAGAACACCCTCAACACGTTCATGATGTGCCTCGCGGCCCTGGCGGTCGCGACCGTCATGTGGGCGGTGGTGGGGTACTCGCTCGCCTTCGACGACGGCAACGGGTTCGTCGGTGGCCTCGGTCACGTCTTCCTGAGCGACGTGACCTTCGAGCCCCGTGACGGCACGACGATCCCGCACCTGCTGTTCATGTCGTTCCAGGCCACCTTCTGCATCATCACGGTGGCGCTGGTGTCCGGCGCGGTGGTGGAGCGGATGCGATTCGGAGCCTTCCTCGTGTTCGCCGCGCTCTGGTCGGTGTGCGTCTATGCCGTGCTCGCCCACTGGGCCTTCGGTGGCGGCTGGCTCGTGGACAACGGAACACTGGACTTCGCCGGCGGCGTGCCGGTCGAGATGGGCTCCGGCTTCTCGGCGCTCGCGGCGGCGCTCGTGGTGGGACCGCGCAAGGACTATGGCCGCCAGGCGCTGCTGCCGCACAACGCGGTGTACGTGCTGCTCGGCGCCGGGCTGCTCTGGTTCGGCTGGTTCGGCTTCAACGGGGGCAGCGGCTTCTCCACCGGGAACAGCAGCGTGCTGGCGTTCACCAACACGCTGCTCACACCGGCCTGCACGCTGGTCGTGTGGTTCATCCTGGATCTCGTGCGCGGCCGCCAGGTGACGGCGATCGGCGCGGCCACGGCGATCATCGTCGGCTGCGTGGGGATCACACCCGCCGGCGGCTACATCAGCCCTGGCTGGGCGATGGTGCTCGGTGCGCTCGCCGCGCTGCCGAGCTACGCCGTGATCGTCTGGCGCCCGCGCACGCGCGTGGACGAGACGCTCGACGTGCTCGCCGCGCACGGCGTCGCGGGCCTGACGGGCATCCTCTTCATCGGGTTCTTCGCGCAGCTCTCGTGGAACGGCGTGTCGGACGGGCTCTTCTACGGCGACGCGGGCCAGCTTGGCTGGCAGGCGATCGCTGTCGTGGCCACTCCCGCCTACGCCTTCGTGGCCACGTTCGTCCTGCTGAAGGTGATCGGACTGGTGATGCCGCTCCGCGCGAGCGAGCGCGAGGAGGCGCTCGGCATGGACATCGTCTCCCACGGAGAGGAGGCCTACGCCACGGGCGAGGGCGCGATCCTCATCGCGCCGGAGAGTGACCCCCAAGTCGCTATCGTCACTAGGTCATGAGCGAAGAATTCTCACTCTCCTCGTCGGTGGCCTCGGACGAGCCCGAACCGGTCCCCGTGGAGCCCAGTCCCGCCGACACGACGGACGACGCGATCAGGGCTCTCGTCGTCCGCCTCGCGCGCCCTCATTCGTCGGGGGGAGACGTGATCGAGCGCGCGGCGATTCTGGCCGACGGCGCCGACTTCACCGCGGTCATGGCATGGATCAGCGCACATGACGGTGAGCCCGAGCAGCTCGCCGCGGCTCCGAGCCGCGGCCTGCACGGCGGGCGCCTCGATCGCAGCGGCGGCTCCACCTCGAGCACACCGCTGCGCTTCGTTCTGCCAGCCGGCGCTCTTCGCTAGATCCGCGCAGGCGCACCGGCGTACCTCATTCAGATAGGTTGCGTCCCCTGCGCCTCGTAGCCCGCCCAGCCTTCCTCGCAGCTTTCGTCTGTGTCGCCGTAGCCGCAGCGGCCCCTGCCGCGGGCGCCGCGCCGCTCAAGGCGCGCGGCAGCATCAAGCAGGCCTACGTGCTCGGGGCCAAGAAGGGTCAGCGCGTGGTGCTCAAGAGCGCGAGCGGTCGCACCGTCGCGGCGGGACCCGCCGACAGCTTCGGCAGCAAGATCTTCCGGGAGCTCAAGCCGGGCGCCGGGTACCGGGTGCGCGCCGGCAAGCGCACGAGCAGGCCGTTCAAGGTGCTGCGCCCCGGAGCCAACCCGCGGCAGGCCTTCTACAAGCGCCAGAAGCTCAAGCAGGGCCTCAACTACGTGAAGATGCGCGACGGCGTCGAGCTGGCGATGACGGTTCGGCTGCCCGCCGGCAAGACCATCGACGACGGTCCGTTCCCGACCTTCATCGAGTACTCCGGCTACCAGATAGCGGCACCCAACAGCCTGTTCGACTCGGTGGTCAAGCAGCTCGGCGGAGCACCCGCCGATCCGCTCGCTCCCGCTTCCGGCACGGCGGTCGGCTCGCTGATCGGGCCGCTGCTCGACTTCGCCGTGGTGAGCGTGCAGATGCGCGGGTCCGGATGCTCCGGCGGGGCGTTCGACCTCTTCGACCTTCCCACCACCTACGACGGCTACGACGCGATCGAGGCGGTGGCCGCGCAGAGCTGGGTCAAGGGCGGCAAGGTCGGCATGGGCGGGATCTCGTTCTCCGGGATCACCCAGCTGTTCGTTGCGGGAACGCAGCCGCCGCACCTCGCGGCGATCTCGCCGATGTCGGTGAGCGACGATCTCTACACCGCCACCGGCTATCCCGGCGGCATCTTCAACTCGGGCTTCGCCAAGACCTGGGTGCAGGAGCGCATGGACGAGGCCAAGCCGGCGCCCGCCGGGGGCCAGCCGTACGCGCGCATCCTGAGTGAGCAGGGCGACAAGCACTGTCTCGCGAACCAGAAGCTGCGTCTCCAGACCGAGGACGCGCTCGAGATCCAGAAGCAGAACCCGTTCCGGACGCCGTCGCTGTTCGACCACCGGGCGCCCGGACCCTGGCTCAAGCACGCGAAGGTACCCGTGTTCCTGATCGGTCAGTTCCAGGACGAGCAGACCGGCGGGCACTTCGCCGAGAGCATCCCCTACCTGAACGGGAACAAGAACGTCTGGGTCTCGCTCCAGAACGGCGTGCACGCCGACTCGCTCGGGCCGAGCACGATCACACGCTGGGCCGAGTTCATGAAGCTCTTCGTGGCCAACGAGATTCCCGTGATCCCTCAGTCGGTGATCGGCCTCAGCGGCGCGCTCTACAGCTACCTCGCCGACGCCGGCGCGGCCCCCGTGGAGCAGTCGCGCTTCGCCGGCACGACCGACGTGGCCGCGGCGAAGGCGGCGTTCAAGAAGGACCCGCGCGTGCGGCTCCTGATGGACAACGGCGCGGGCCCGCAGGGCCTTGGCTCGATCGGCGCCACCTGGGAGCTCAACTACAGCGCCTGGCCGCCCAAGCAGGCACGCCCGACCAGGTACTTCCTCGGCCCGAACGGCGCGCTGGGCTCCAAGCCCGGCAAGGCAAGCTCCGCCCGCTACACGGCCGACCCCGGCGCTCGCCCCAAGCAGACGCTGCCCGGTAACGGCTCGGACGACGCCTGGAAGGCGCAGCCGCCCTACAACTGGGCGCCGATCGCGGCCGGCAAGGGCCTCGGCTTCGTGTCCAAGGCGCTGGCCAAGGACACCGTCATCGGCGGCCCGTCGAGCCTCGACATCTGGGTCAAGTCATCCGCTCGCGACACCGACCTCCAGGTCACGCTGAGCGAGGTCCGGCCGGACGGCAACGAGACCTACGTGCAGAACGGCTGGCTCCGGGGATCGCATCGCAAGCTCTATCGCAAGCGCTCCACCGCGCTGGATCCGGTGCCCACGCATCTGAAGAAGGACGCGGCTCCGCTCTCGAAGCGCCACTACGTGCTGGTGCGGGTGCCGATCTACCCGGTGGCGCACGCCTTCCGCGCGGGGTCGCGGATCAGGGTCACCGTTCAGGCCCCCGGCGGCGATCGTCCGCGCTGGGACTTCGACACCGTCGACAAGGGCAACACGCACAACACCGTCGCCCTGGGCGGCGCGCGCGCCTCCAGCCTGGTCCTCCCGGTGCTCGCCGGCGCCACCGCCAAGGGCACCCCGCTGCCGCCGGCCACGGCGCTGCGCGGCGAGCCCAACCGCACGTACAAGGCCGCCTCCAACGGCGGCTGAGTAGCGCTACTCGCTCACGGCCTGCCCACCCGGAACCGCACCCGCTTCGACGGCGAGCGGTTGTTGGCGTAGTCGTAGGCCACCAACCGGAGCCGGTAGGGCCCGGGCTCGAAGCCGCGCACGTGGAGGCGGTGGCGCACGCGACCCTTTCGAGCGTCGAAGTCGAACGTTCGCACGAGCTTCCAACGCCCGCCGGCGGCGCGATCCATGCGCCCGACCACCGTGGCCGGCTCGGAGAGGGACAGATGCACGTAGGCGCGCGTAGGCCGGCAGCGCGGCGACGAGGTCGGGCACACCCGCGTCGGGCGCACGCTCACCTTGGAGATGGCCGGGCGCTTCTCGTCGCGCGGCGGCAGCGCGATCACGGTCACCTGCCCGCGCATGCCGGCGTGGACGCGGCACCGGTAGGTGAAGCGGCCGGTCTTCGTGAACAGGTGGGTGAAGGTGAAGCCCGCCGGGTGCGCGATCGCCGCGGGCGCCTTGCCCGGATCGGAGTCGAAGCTCTCCGCCTGGCCGGGTTCCGCGGTCACGGAGTGGTTGCCGCGGGGCCCGAGCCACTTCCACACCACCGTGTCGCCCACCGCCACCCGAGTGTCCACCGGACGCAGGAAGTCGTCGCCCACCTGAACCTCGGTGGGACCGTGCCCGGGGTGCCCCAGCGAGGGCGCGGCCACGACGGCCAGCGCCGCGCCGATCGCCATGGTGGCCGCCAGGCGACGCACGCTGGTCAGAGGCGGGTGGCCCAGTAGGCCTTCGAGCCGCGGCTGCAGTACACGCGGACGGCGCCCGCGGGGTTGACGCACGACCAGCCGCTCGGCTTGCCGCGATCGCGCAGATAGCGCCGGACCCACTTGCGGGCCGAGCGGCAGGCGATCACGCGTCCGGTCACCCGGTAGTCCGACGATCCCTTCGACACGACCCCGCAGCTCGTTCCGTGGCTGGCGGGGGCGCCGGCCGGGCCGGCCGCGGCCAGCGCGGCGGCAGCCACGAGTACGACGGCAACTCGCTTGGTCACGCGGGCGAGGTTACCCCCGCGCTGGGCATAGCGCCCCCACTCGTGTGCACTGACTCCCGCTATGCGGGAGCGAAACGCATCCAGTCGGCAAGCTAGCTCCGGCCATGCAACGACGGGTAGGGTCCGCGCATGGCCCAGAGCAACCAGCGCTTCCTCCTTCGCGAGCGGCCCGCCGAGCGGTGCGTGCCGGAAACCTTCGAGCTCGTCGAGGAGGAGGTGCCGGAACTCGGCGATGGCGAGGCGCTGGTCCGCACGGAGTGGATCTCGCTCGATCCCACCAATCGCGCCTGGATCGGCGCGACGCCGACCTACCTGCCGCCCGTGGCCATCGGCGAGGTGATGCGCGCCGCCGGTCTGGGTCGCGTGGTCGAGTCGAAGCACCCCAGCTATGAGGAGGGCCAGCTCGTCCAGGGCCTGATTGGCTGGCAGCGGTGGATGGTGGCGTCGGACTCGGCGCCGCTGTTGCCGGTGACCGTGGTCGAGGGCGTGGCCCCCAGCCTGTACCTGGGTGCCCTCGGAATGACGGGGCTCACGGCCTGGATCGGCATCAACGACATCGGCAAGCCGCAGGAGGGGGAGACGGTCGTGGTGTCGGCGGCGGCCGGAGCTGTGGGCTCGGTGGCCGGCCAGCTCGCGAAGGCCCACGGCGCCCGGGTGGTCGGGATCGCCGGCGGTCCGGAGAAGTGCGCGGTCATCACCGACCAGCTCGGTTTCGACGCCGCGGTGGACTACAAGGCCTCCGACTGGCGGGACCAGCTCAAGGCCGCCACGCCAAATGGGATCGACGTGGACTTCGAGAACGTGGGCGGTCCGATCATGGACGCGGTCTTCGCTCGCCTGAACTTCCGCGGGCGCGTGGCCCTCTGCGGCCTGATCTCCGACTACAACTCCAACGAGCCGCCCGCCGGCCCGCGGAGCTTCGGCAACCTGCTCATCAACCGCGTGCTGTTGCAGGGCTTCATCGTGCTCGACCACTTCCACCGGGCGCCCGAGGCGATCGGCGAGCTGGCCGGTCTGCTGGCCGAGGGCAAGCTGCAGCCGCTCGAGACCGTCGTGGAGGGCTTCGAGCAGCTGCCCACGGCCATCAACATGCTCTTCGACGGCGCCAACCTAGGCAAGCTCGTCGTGAAGGTCGCGGACTAGCTAGTCCGGGCAGGCGCTGGGCCGGGTGGCGCCCGGCGCCACGCAGGCGTCCACGCGCGCGGCGGCGCGACCGCGCCTGACCCTGAAGCGCGTGTACTTGCCGATCCGGCTCGTCCGGGTGGCGAACACCTCGATCACCGTTCCGGCGCGAAGGCGGCGCTGCAGGCGCCGGAAGCGCACGCTGCCGTCGTCGGCCACCACCGATCGGCTGCGCCAAGGACAGTCGCGGCCGCGGCAGCGAACGAGCACGCTGATGCCCGCCGGTCCGCGCACTCCGAGCAGGCTCACGCGCATGCCCGCGCTCGTCGTGCGCAGACGCAGCCTCACGACGGGGAACGGCCTGAGCAGCTCGGGCGGGAGCGAGGCGATCACGATCGGCCTGTAGATCGAGTCGGTGGCTCCGTCGCGGTCGACCACACGGAGGCCGATCCGGTGGAATCCCGGCGCGAGGGTGAGCGAGGCGCTGACGGACATGTTGTCGTCGAACGCCCCGTCACCGTCCAGGTCCCACGCGTAGCGCACGATCGGGCCATCGAGATCCACCGAGGTCGATGCCACCGTCACCTGCTCACCCTCCGCCGGAGCCACCGGTGAGAAGCCGAAGTGAGCGACGGGCCGGCGGTTGGTCACGGTGATCGTCTGCTGCTGCGTGCTCACTCCGCCGTTCGCGCAGAGCGAGATGGCATAGCCGCCGGCCGAGGGGAACGAGCGCGACGCCGTGGGACCGCTGGCGTCGTCGCAGACGTCGTCGCCGTCGAGGTCCCAGCCGAGGCTCGAGATCATGCCCGTGGAGGTGGAGTTGAAGGTCACGAGCTGCCCGCTCAGGGGAGCGGCGGGCGCGTACGTGAATGAGGCCGCGGGCGCCTGGGCAGCGGCCGACGCCGGCAGCGCGAGCAGCACCGGCACCACAAACGCGAGGCCGATCAGCCTCATGCCCGTCGAAGCTACCGGCCGCGGCGCTCGAGCGCTAGTCCAGCCAGGACCGAAGCTCGGCCACCGACTCGACTATGTGCGCCGGCCGGTACGGGAAGCGCTCCACGTCGGCTCGTGTGGCAACCCCGGTCAGCACGAGCACGGTCTCGAGTCCCGCCTCGAGCCCCGCCACCACGTCGGTGTCCATCCGGTCGCCGATCATCACCGTCGTCTCCGAGTGGGCGTCGATGGCGTTGAGTGCCGAGCGCATCATCAGCGGGTTCGGCTTGCCCACGAAATACGGATCGACTCCGGTGGCGCGGCTGATCAGCGCGGCCACCGATCCGGTGGCGGGCAGCGGGCCCTGGGCCGACGGCCCCGTCGGGTCGGGGTTGGTGGCTATGAACCGCGCGCCCGCGGCCACCAGCCTGATCGCGTGGGTGATGCGCTCGAAGCTGTAGGTGCGGGTCTCGCCCAGCACGACGTAGTCGGGGTCGCGCTCGGTCTGGGTGTAGCCCGCCTGGTGCAGCGCGGTGGTCAGGCCTGCCTCCCCGATCACGAATGCCGACCCGCCGGGACGCTGGTCCGCGAGGAACTTGCCGGTGGCGAGCGCCGAGGTCCAGATCGCCTCCTCCGGCACCTCCAGGCCGCTGGCCCGTAGCCGGGCGGCCAGATCGCGGCGGGTGTAGATCGAGTTGTTCGTGAGCACGAGGAACGGGATCTCCCGTTCCTTCAGCGTCGCGAGGAAGGCGTCGGCGCCGGGGATGGCGTGCTCCTCCGAGACCAGCACCCCGTCCATGTCCATCAGCCAGCTGTGGATCTCGCGGCCGGTCACCGGCGGATCGTACGTGGCGGCCTAGTCGTGAACGTGTGCCACGACCCGAGCCGGCGCGGCGCTGCCGCCGATCAGGCGAAGCGGGAAGCAGGAGACCGTGAACCCCTGGGGCGGCAGCTCGGCCAGGTTCACCAGGCGCTCGATCTGGGAGTAGGCCAGGCCGCACTGGTGCGCCTCCCAGAACACGCCGGGGCGCTGCTCGGCCTTCGCTCGCTCCGCCTGGAGGTTCAGCGGGGCGTCCCAGCCCCAGGCGTCGATCCCCATCACGCGCACACCGCGGTCGTGCAGCCAGCGGGTGCCCTCGGCCGTCACGCCCGGGCCGCGGGCGATGTAGTCCGGCTGCTCGTAGAAGGCGTCGCGGCCGGTGTGCACCAGCACGATGTCGAGCGCCTCGAGCTCGCGCGGCGCGCGCTGCTCGAGGTCGGCGGCGCCGAGTGCCTCGCCGTCGGCCCGGTCGGTCGCGTCGATCACCACGCCCGGTGCGTGGAACCACTCCAGCGGCAGCTCGTCGATCGTCTGGGCGCGGGCGCCGTCGATGGTGGAGTTGTAGTGCCACGGGGCGTCCACGTGAGTGGTGTTGTGCGTGCCGAGGCGGGTGAAGGTGTCGGTGGCCCAGCCCTCGCCGTCGCGCAGCAGCTCGGGCCCGACACCGAAGAGGGTCTGGATGGTCGCGGCGCCGCTCGCGTGGTCCTCGAAGGCCACGTCCGTGCGCAGCACGTCGGGGTACTCGGACGGGTCGGGTCGGATCGGGGCGGACAGGTCTATCAGCGGCATTGGGCCTCCTCTGGTCGGACGGGGAGGCTATGTTCCCGTGGTGAGCGAACGCTTGTTGCTGCGGGGCGGCTACGTGCTGTCGATGGACGACGAGGTCGGCGAGCTGCCCACCGGCGACGTGCTCGTGGAGGATGGCCGGATCGAGGCGGTGGGCGCGCGCGTGGAGGTCGAGGACGCCGAGCTGCTGGACGTGTCGGGGCACGTGGTGATGCCCGGCTTCGTGGACACCCACCGGCACACCTGGCAGTCCCCCTTCCGCGGCATCTGCGCGGACTGGACACTCGAGGACTACTTCCGCGGCATCCGCACCACGATCTCGCCCAACTGCTCGGCCGCGGACGTGTACGCCGGCAACCACCTCGGGGCTCTCGAGGCGCTGGACGCGGGCGTGACCACGATCCTCGACTTCTCCCATTGCAACAACACCCCGGAGCATGCCGACGCGGCGCTCCAGGGCCTCCGCGACGCGGGAATCCGGGCGCTGTTCGCCTACGGGTACTACCCGGCTCCCGCGCCCGAGCCGGTGTTCACCGACCACGAGCAGCGCCTGGCCGACGCGCGCCGGATCCGCTCCGGCGAGCTGTCGTCGGACGACGCGCTGGTCACGATGGGCGTGGCGCTCACCGAGGTGGGCCTGCTGCCCTTCGAGCAGACGATCGCCGAGGCGCGCTCGGCGCGGGAGCTGGGCCTGCCCTCGGTGCTGCACACCGGCTGCAGCTGGGGCTCGCCGATCACGGAGGGAATCCTCGAGCTCGACCACCACGGGCTGCTGGGGCCGGACCAGGTGCACGTGCACTGCAACACGCTCGACGACCGGACCTTCCGCCGGTTGGCCGACAACGACTGCAAGATCTCCTCGAGCCCGGAGACCGAGATCCAGATGGGCATGGGCCACCCGGTGATCCGGCGGGCGCTCGACCACGGGCTGCGGCCGAGCCTGTCGTGCGACGTGATGTCCTCGAACTCGGGCGACATGTTCAGCCAGATGCGCATCGGCCTCCAGTTCGAGCGCTGCATGCGCAACGACCTCTTCAACGCGCGGAACACCATGCCCGACGCGCTCGACCTGACCGTGCGCGACGCGCTCCGCTGGGGCACGAGCAACGGGGCGCACGCGATGGGGCTGGAGGACCGCATCGGGTCGCTCACCCCCGGCAAGCAGGCGGACGTGATCGTGATCGGAGGGCGGCGCCTGAACATGGTGCCGATGGCCGACCCGGTGGGCTGCCTTGTGGCGCAGGCCAATCCCTCGAACGTCGTGCACGTGCTCGTGGCCGGGCGTTTCGCCAAGCGCGACGGCGAGCTGGTGGGCGTGGACGTGGACCGCGCGGTGGAGCTTGCGCAGGCCACCTCGGACCGCGTGCTGGGCACCCTCGGCGCCGGCGAGACGCTGCTGCCCCCGGCGCCCGAGGGCTTCGCCGACATGCTCAGCAAGGTTGCGGCGGGCAACCTCGCCCGTGCCTGGGCCATCGAGCCGGGCTGAGCGGCGCTCACAAGGGGACGTCCGGGTGCCGATAGCACGCACTACGTGCCCAACCACGCAGCGACACAGTCGACCGGGCCGCTGACCGGACTGAGCCGGCTGGGAGGGCGGCTGCGTAAAGCGCTGCCGCAGGGCGGCTCGCTTCCGGAGGACGTCTGGCGGCAGCGCCACCGGGCGCTTCTGATCTTGCTCTGGGCCCATGCGGTGGGGCTCGTGGTCTTCGGCGCCGCCCGCGGGTACGGCGTTCTTCACAGCGCGGCCGATGGCCTGGCGGTGGCCGTGTTCGCCGTCCTGGCCATGCTCTTCAGCAATAGGCACCGGGCGGCATCCGTGCTCGTCTCGCTCGGTCTCATCACGTCGTCCGCCGTGCTCATCCACGTCTGGGGCGGCGTGATCGAGGCTCACTTCCACTTCTTCGTGATCGTGGTGCTTCTGACGCTCTACGAGGACTGGCTTCCGTTCAGCCTCGCCGCCGGCTACGTGGTCCTACACCACGGGATCATGGGGGCGCTGGCACCCGGGTCCGTCTACAACCATCCCGACGCCATCGCGCACCCCTGGCGCTGGGCGTTTATCCACGGCGCCTTCATCACGGCAGCCGGAGCCGGTGCGGTGATCGCCTGGCGACTGAACGAGGACGTCCGGACCGAGACGCGGGAGGCCTACCGGAAGGCGAGCGAGAGCGAGCAGCGCTTCAAGAGCGCGTTCGAGAACGCGCCGATCGGGATGGTGCTCCTGAGCCTCGAGGCGGGCGACGTGGGTTGCTTCCTCCAGGTCAATCGCGCCATGATCGACATGGCCGGACGTACGGAGGAGCGCCTGCTCGCGCTCTCGCTCCAGGACATTGCTCGCCCCGACGAGCGCGCTTCCGTCGTGGCGCTCCTCCAGGGCCTCGTGGAGAGTGGGGAGACGACCGCGCACGCGGAGCATCGTTTTCTGCGCGCCGACGACAGCGAGTTCGACGGCGGCGTGAGCGTGTCGCTCGTGACCGACGCGTCAGGTCGTGCCGTCCACGCGATCGCGCAGCTCCAGGACATCTCGGAGCGAAAGCGCGCCCGTGAGCTGCTCGAGTACCAGGCCTTCCACGACGTGCTGACGGAGCTCCCCAACCGGCGCCGTCTGATGGAGGACCTCGAGCGCGCGATCGCCTCCGCGACCACCGACGATCCGGTCCTCCTGGTGCTCTTCGACCTCGATGGCTTCAAGTCGTACAACGACACCTTCGGGCACCCTGCCGGCGACGCGCTGCTCTCCCGCCTCGGGAACGCGCTGCACACCGCCGTGGAGGAGCGCGCCCGCGCATACCGGATGGGCGGCGACGAGTTCTGCGTGCTCGGCGGCCTGGTGATGGACGCCGATCCCCTCGCCCTCACCGCGGCGGCCGCTCTCTCGACCCACGGCGACGGCTTCAGTGTGACGGCGTCCTACGGGTCCGTCGTGCTCCCCGTCGATGCCTCCACCCCGGCCGAGGCGCTCCGCAAGGCCGACGAGCGCCTCTATGCCAGCAAGGGCGCCGGGCGCGCCTCGGCGGGACGGCAGACCACCGATGCGCTGCTGAGGGCCCTGTCCGAGCGCAACGCGGACCTGGGCATGCACCTGTTCGACGTAACCGACCTGGTCAGTGCCGTGGCGGACGAGCTGGCCATCTCGTCCGATCAGGTGCCCTCGCTGCTCCAGGCAGCCGCGTTGCACGACGTGGGCAAGCTCAGCATCCCCGACGCCATCCTCGACAAGCCGGGGCCGCTCGACGACCAGGAATGGGCGTTCATCCACTCCCACACCGAGATCGGCGAGCGCATCCTCAGCGCGGCCCCGGCGCTCGCGAAGGCCGCGAAGATCGTGCGCTCGACGCACGAGCGCTTCGACGGCGGCGGCTACCCGGACGGGCTCGCGGGCGAGGACATCCCGCTCGGGTCCCGCGTGATCGCGGTCTGCGACGCGTACGACGCGATGACGGCCAGCCGCCCCTACCGCCCGGAGATGAGCCCCGAGGGCGCGCTCTCCGAGCTGCGGCGCAACTCCGGGACGCAGTTCGATCCCGGAGTGGTGACCGCCTTCGAGGCAGTGCTCGCGCGCGAGCGCACGGGCTCCACGGCCTAGGGGAACGCGGGCACGCCCTGCGCGGCGGCCGCGGCCGCGGGCTCGGGAACGGCCTCCGGCTCGTGCCACGGCCCCGCCTTTGGCCGCTCCCTGCCGCCCGGGAAGGCCAGCCGCAGGATCGTGCGCTGCACCATTCCCCACTGCTTGAGGAATGGCCCGGTGTTGTACGGCAGCCCGTAGCGCTCGCAGATCTCCCGCACGCGCGGAGCGATCTCCTGGTAGCGCGAGCTCGGCATGTCCGGGAACAGGTGATGCTCCACCTGGTAGCTCAGATTGCCGCTCATCACGTGGAAGGCCGCACTGCCCTCGATGTTGGCGGCGCCCAGCAGCTGGCGCACGTACCAGCGGCCGCGCGACTCGTCCTCCATGTCGGCCTCGGTGAACGTGTACGCCTGGTCCGGGAAGTGGCCGCAGAAGATGATCGCGTGCGACCACAGGTTGCGGACGAAGTTGGCCGTCAGGTTCGCCTTCGCCGTCTTCTTCCACTCCCTGCCGCTCAGGAGCGGGAAGGCGATGTAGTCCTTCACGATCTGACGGCGGGCCTTCAGCCCGATCGCGCGCAGCTCGTCCCTCAGCTGGTCCTTTGGCTTCGTGCCCTTGCGGATGGCGTCGAAGTCCAGGTCATGCACCGCCACTCCCCACTCGAACGCCCCCATCAGCAGCAGGTTGTAGAGCGGCTGGAACAGGTAGACCGGGTGCCATGGCTGCTTGGGGTCCACGCGCATGACGTCGTAGCCCACGTCGCGGTCCTTGCCGATCACGTTCGTGTAGGTGTGATGGAGGTAGTTGTGGGAGTGCTTCCAGGCCGAGGCGGGGGAGGCGGTGTCCCAGTCCCAGGTGGACGAGTGGATGCTCGGGTCGTTCATCCAATCCCACTGGCCGTGCAGGACGTTGTGCCCGATCTCCATGTTCTCGAGGATCTTCGCCACCGACAGCCCGGCGGTGCCGAGCAGCCAGGCCGGCCGGTAGCGCGAGGCCATCAGCACGATCCGCGACATCACGGCAAGGCGCCGGTGGAACTCGATCATGCTCCGGATGTACACGGCGTCGCGCTCGCCCAGGTCCGCCATCACCTCGTCGTGGATCGCCTGGAACTCGGCGCCCAGCTCCTCGAGCTCCAGCGGCGATAGTCGGTGCAGCGGATTCGTGGACGTGACCGTCACGGGCAGCTCCTCATAGGTCGATCTCGATGTGCCCCTCGGGGCAATTGACGCAGGTGCGGATCATCTGGCCCTTCTCTCCGTGCACCTCACCGGTGCGGAGGTCGCGCACGCGACCCTCCTGGAGACGGCCGACACAGGTGTGGCAGATGCCCATCCGGCAGCCGAACGGAAGCAGACCGCCTGCCTGCTCGCCGCCCACGAGGATCGGCGTGGTGCCGTCGCACTCCGCGGCGAAGTCGGTCACCCGGAAGCGCACCGTCCCGCCCGCGCCGGCCTCCACCTCGTCGCCGCCGATGATCGGCTGGAAGCGCTCCATGTCGAGTCGCTCGGGGTCGCCGGCCTGCTGCCAGTGGGCCTTCATCGCGTCGAGCATCCCGCGTGGACCCGAGAGGAAGGTGTCGCGCTCGCGCCAGTCGGGGCAGAGCCGCTCCAGCTCGGCGGGCGTGAGGCGGCCCTCGCTCGAGCTCTCGCGCAGGTGCAGCCGGTAGCCCGGCCGGCGCCGCTCGAGGTCGCGGAGCAGGGAGTCGAAGATGAAGTCCCCGGACGTGCGCATGCAGTAGATGTGCACCGCGTCGCCGAGCCCGCCGGCCCGGTCGAGGCTCCGCAGCAGGCTGAAGATCGGTGTGATGCCGCTGCCGGCGCTGATGAACAGCGAGCGCTCGGGAGGACGCTCGGCCTGACCGAACGTGCCCTCCACCTCGCCCAGGAAAACGATCTGGCCGGGCTTGGCCGTCCTCACGAAGTACGGCGAGAGCTTGCCGTCGTCCACGCACTTGACGGTGATCGACACGAGGCCTTCGGGGTGCTCGGGATCGGAGGTGATCGTGTACGCGCGCCAGTGCCTGACGCCGTTGATCTCGACGCCCAGGCGCAGGTACTGGCCCGGCCTGTGCCCCGGCCACGGAAAGCTCGGACGGATCACCACCGTCGCGGTGTCGTGCGTCTCGTGCCGGATGGCCTCCACCCGCCCGCGCAGCTCGCGGGTGGACCACATCGGGTTGATGAGCTCCAGGTAGTCGTCCGGGAGCAGCGGGGTGGTGAGCGTTCGCGCCGATCGCAGCAGCCTGCGCGTCGCGCTCGAAATCTGTGGCTGCGCAGCGCGCTCGGGCATCCGGGGAGGCGGGTTATATCGGGGTTCCGGCTAGGGTGCGCGGCATCTCCATCGATCTGAGCGATCCGGCGAGCATCAACCTCAGCAGCGTCGCCTTCTGGGAGCTGCCAGAAGCTGAGCAGGAGGAGGCGTTCGCGCTGCTGCGGCGCGAGGCGCCCATCGCGGAGATGCCACCGATCGAGGACGCGCTGGCGGTGATACCGCAGGAGAACCCCACGGGGTACCGGGCGATCACCCGCCACGCGGACATCAAGCGGATCTCACGCGATCCCAAGACGTTCTCATCCGCCGATGGCGTGGTGGGCGACGCTCCGCGGGAGCTCCGGGAGGCCACGCTGTCCTTCATCGCGATGGATGCTCCCCGCCACACGAAGCTGCGCGGCCTTGTCTCCTCGGCCTTCACGCCGCGGCGGGTGGCCCAGATCGAGGAGGGCATCAGGCTGGCGGCCAAGGAGATCGTCACCGAGGCCGCACCCACCGGGGGCGGCGACTTCGTCTCGCTCATCGCCAAGCGGCTTCCACTCCAGACGATCTCGGACATGATCGGGGTGCCGGACGCCGACCGGGAGAAGGTGGTGGACGCCGCCGACACGATCGTTTCGGTGGCGGACGAGCAGTTTCTCGACGGGCGCGATCCGCTGGCCACCCTGGGCCAGGCGATCTGGACGCTCTCGCAGGCCGCGTCGGAGATGGCGGCCGACCGCGAGAAGAACCCCGCGGACGATCTCATGACCGCGCTGGTGCAGGCCGAGATCGACGGGGAGCGCCTTACCCACGCCGAGATATCGGCCTGGTTCGTGCTGCTCTCGGTGGCCGGCAACGACACCACCCGCCACACCACCTCGCACGCCATGCGCGCGCTCACCCTTTACCCGGACCAGCGCGCGCTGCTGCTCGAGGACCTGGATGCCCGGCTCCCGATCGCGGTCGAGGAGTTCGTCCGCTGGGCCACGCCGGTGCTCCACTTCCGCAGGGTGGCCACCCAGCCGGCCGAGTTCTACGGCGAGCGGATCGAGCCCGGCGACAAGGTGGTGATGTTCTACCTGTCAGGCAACCGCGACGAGACGGCGATCGACGATCCCCGCCGCTTCGACGTGACCCGCGACCCGAACTACCACCTCGGCTTCGGCGGGGGCGGCCCGCACTACTGCCTCGGCGCCTCCCTGGCGCGCACCCAGCTGCGCTCGATCTTCAGCGAGCTGCTCACGCAGGTACCCGACATCGAGGTGGGAAAGCCGGACCCGCTGGCCGGCTCGTTCATCCGTGGGGTCAAGCGGATGGACTGCAGCTTCACGCCGCGCGGCGCCTAGACACCGCGCCGGCTCGGCGCGGCAGCTGCACCACCTGGGCGGGCGCCCGTTCGCCCTCGCTGAGCGACAGGACCTGCAGCACGCAGTCGCAGCCGTCGCATAGGAGCAGGTCGAGCTCGTCGAGCTCGCCCCAGGCCTCCACCTCGACGGCGCAGTCCTCGTCGCTGCAGATCAGGATCGCGTGAAACATCCACCATCAGGCTGCGCACGGCCCCGGACGGAATGCAAGGCGGCCCTCAGGGAGGGTGCTAGGAGTGCTCGGACGCCGGGACGATCAGGCGGATCTGGTTGCGCGCGAGCATCAGCACCGGCGCCGTCCAGTCGCGGCCCGAGCCGTCGAGAGCCTTGAGGTCGGCGTCCACGATCGTGAAGAAGTCGTGGTCCCGCCGGTTCACGTAGTCGGACAGGCGGCTGCGGTAGCCCTCGGCCGGGAGGGTCAGCATGCCCTCGACCCGGTAACGGTCGGTTTCCACCACCACCCTCTCCTGGCGCATGTCCACAGCGCGGAATCTACTGATCGGGACAATGGCGCGGCCTGTGTACCTTTGCCGGAGTGGAGAACACAACCGTGTCCGCCGGCAGCGTCGCGCTCGAGGCCGTGTTCAAGCCCGTGGCGCCGCCCACGACGTTCGAGGAGACCGTGGGACGGCTCGGCACCGCCATCCGGCTCGGTCTGCTGGCACCCGGCAGCCGGCTGCCTCCCGAGCGCGAGCTGGCGAGCCGCCTGCGGATCTCGCGCTCCACCCTGCGCCACGCCCTCACCACGCTCGTGCAGAGTGGGCACCTGGTGTCCCTGCGCGGGCGAACGGGCGGAACCTTCGTGTCCGACGAGCCGCCGCTGACCGAGCAGGCGGAGATGGACCCGCTAGGGGAGGCGGCCCGATCCGTGCTCGATTACCGCGTGGCGGTGGAGGCGGGAGCCACTGTGCTCGCCGTCGAGCGCGCCGGCGATGACGACCTGCTGCGACTGGAGGAGTGCACCCAGCGCATGGCCGTGCGGTCTCCGTTCGACGAATACAGGCGGGCCGACGTGCACTTCCACATCGGGGTGGCGGAGGCGGCGCGCTCGCCGCGGCTGGTCACGGCCATGACCGAGGTGCAGGGACAGATGAGCGACCTGATCTCGCGCATCGCGCATCCCGACGAGGTGCTCGAGCGCTCGAACGCGCAGCACCGCCGGATCATCGAGCTGATCCGGCGCCGCGACGCCGGCCGGGCGGTCCGGCTCATGCGCGAGCACATCGAGGGCACCGAGCACATCCTCGCGGGCCTTCTGCGCGGCTGAGTCAGCTCGGCGCCCAGGTGTCCTTCACCCCGCCGCCCTGCCCGCTGTTCACGATCATGGAGCCGGGCTCGAGTGCCACCCGGCTCAGGCCGCCGGGGAGCAGGTGCACGCCGGCGTCGTCCACGACGGCGTAGGGCCGCAGGTCCACGTGCCGGGGCTCGAGGCCCTCGTCGCAGACCGTGGGATGCACCGAAAGGGTCACCAGCTCCTGGGCAACGAAGCCCTGGGGATCGCGCTCGATCCGCGCGCGCTCCCGATCGCGCGTTGCGGCGCTGGCGTCACGCCAGATCACCACGCCCTCGCCGCCCATCTCACCGCGCGGCTTGATCACGAGCTCCCCGAGGCGGTCCAGGACACCGGGCTTGTCGAGGGCATATGAGGCGAGCGACGACAGGAGCGGCTCCTCGCCAAGGTAGAAGCGGATCATCTCCTCCACGTAGGCGTGCACGAGCTTGTCGTCCGCCAGGCCCGAGCCGATGGCGTTCACGCACGCCAGGGTCCCCGTCCGGCAGGGCTCGAGCAGCGCAGCTCCGAGCGCGGTGCCGCTGAAGCGGTCCTCGTCGGTCCGGTGGTAGATCACGTCCACGGCCCGCGTGCGCCCGTCGATCCAAGCCACCAGACGGCCGTCGCGGTGATCCAGATCGGCGAGTGTGACCGCCGGGGCGCACAGCTCCCGGGCCAGCCGCTCGTGCTCCCACCATCCGGCCGCGCTCCGGCCCTCGCAGAGCAGAACCGCGCTCGGCTCGTCCACGCCTTCCGGGGCGGCGTCGCGAAGCGCCAGCGCCAGCTCTCCGAAGACGGTCGAGTGGTCGGCCTGGGGCGGCGCGACCGGCAGCAGCTCACGCAGGGTCTCCCGAGCCACCACGGCGTACGCCAGGCCCGCGGGCATGCGCACCTGGTCCTCGAGCACCAGGAAACGCCCGTCCGGGTCGCGCACCACGTCGAGGCCGGCCACCGAGATCCAGCGCCGCACGGGCGCGCCACGCATCGACGGCTCGAAGTGCGGCGAGCTCTCCACGACGGCGCGGGGCACCACCCCGGCTTCGAGGATCCTGCCGTCGGAGTACACGTCGCGCAGGAACTCCTCGAGTGCGCGGAGCCGCTGCTCGATGCCGCGCCGGAGGCCCGACCACTCGTCCGCGCCGAGCAGCCGGGGGATGGGGTCGAGAGCGAAGATGCCGTCGGGGGCGGCGTCGAAGGTCACACCGCGGCCGCGCAGCACGGCCCTGGTGCGTGCGGCCAGAGCGCCCGGATCGCCGAGCTGGGCGAGCAGCTCCGAATACAGCGGCCGGGGCTCGCCCCGCTCGTCAAAGGCCTCGTCGTAGGGCCGAGCGGAGCTCACGGCCCGCCGGCGCGGACCTGGCGGAGCTGCTCGTCGAAGCGAGGATCGTCCATCGCTTCGGCGAGCCGGGCGAAGTGACTCCGGGCGTACTCCTCGAAGTCGAAAGCCACCTGCGACACGGACGCCTGAAGCGTTCCCCACATCGCCTCGCGGAAGTCGGACATGCACCGGAACAGCGCGAGCGTCGCGCGCCTCCGGTCGGTGGCCGGCTCGCCGAAATACCGGGTGAGCAGGACGTCCTCCTCGTCCGGCCCGAGCTCGTTGTTCACAGCGAAGTTCCCGAGGTCGAAATAGCGGTCGCCCATCCCGGAGTACTCCCAGTCCACGATCTGGATGCGGTCCCCGTCGTGCAGGAAGTTCGCGCCGAGCAGATCGTTGTGGCAGGGCACGGGCCGGTGCTCCTCCTGCCCGTGGACCGCCTCCTGGACGGTCCGCGCGTGCGCCAGCACATTCTCGAGGCCGGGCGGCGGGCCGGCCCCGCGGGAGGCCGCCGCCGCGGCGTAGTCCTCCACGACCCGGAAGGAATCGAAGTCGGTCGGCAGCTCCACGCCGGAGTCGTGGAACTTCCTCAGGGCGTGAGCCACCTCTGTGAGGTTCGCCGTTTCTCGCAGCTCCTCGGCGGTCAGCTCTCGCCCGGGGACGAAGCGCGTGACGAGACAGGCCGGGCTCTCGAGGAAGGCTGCCACGGGCGGGGCGATCCCCAGGTCGGCCGCGTGCTTGTTGGCCGTGCACTCCGCCTGGCGATCTATCCCGAGCAGTTCCGTGTCCTTGCCGGGCAGCCGGACCACGTAGTCGGTCCCCCCGAACCGCACCCGGTAGTTGCGGTTGGTGATCCCTCCGTCGAGCGCGGCCACGGCGCCCTCACGTGGGCCGAGAAGGGCTGACAGGTGGGCCACCACCGCGGTCAGCTCCGGAATCGTCACTTCCTCGTGCATGGTGTCGCCCGAAGACTGTCAAGCGCCACCTCGGAATGTTGCGCCCACGCCCCGGGCCATCGAGGACCTCCGTGTCCACGACGTGCCCGGGGCGCTGGCGCTGCCCGTCCTTCGGGTAGCTTGGTTGGGGTCGCCGAGGCGACCCCGAAGATCAGCCCTCGCGCCTCCTCTGCTCAGCGGGGCGCTGGGCTTCCGACTCCTCCGGTTCCTCCTCGGATTCGTCGGCTCGGCCGCGCTCGAAGCGCGGCTGCTTGAGAGGCACCACGTTGCCCGGCGGTGCGTCGTTCAGGGCGTCGGCAATGCCCTGGAGCGACTCACCCCGGTCGCGCAGCCCGGTCACCTGCTCGCGGACGGAGTCGGGCTTTCCGTTCCGGCCCGCCTTGGTCCGACCGCCGCCGAGCTTGGACCGCTCCCTGCGCACGATCTCCAGCTGGCGGACCAGCTCTCTGCCCTCTTCCGTGGAGGTGTCCAGCTCCGGCTCGAGAGCCACCAGCGCGATCCCGGCCTCGGCCAGGCGTGCGAGCAGAGCGTCGAGCTGAGGGCGCGAGCCGGCGAGCCGGTTCACGTCCGCCACCACCAGGGCACTCGCCTCGTGCGCGCTGAAGCGCTCGAGCGCGTACCGCACACCGGGGCGATCGAGCACGTCCTCGCCGTTCGGCTCGACGTCGCGGACCACCCCGAGCAGCTCGAACTTCCGCCGCTTGCACAGCCCCTCGATCTGCGCGAGCTGCTCGTACAGCTCGGCCTGCCGCTCCGAGACCGTGGGCGGCACCGTCACGTACCCGAGCACGGATGTGCCCGGCCGTAGCCCACGCTGCCCCGCCCATGGTGCGGGATGCGCCTGCAGCGCGGGTGGCAGCGGCGTGTGCACCTCCGAGTAATCGACCCAGAAGGGCAGCCTCCGCCCGGGCTCGAGGACGAAGAACCTGCTCCTCGCGGCCCGCTGCTCGGCGTCCTTGACCTCCGGTATCTCGACCGCGTACGCGGTGCCGTGGAAGCGGCCGATATCCGGGTCCCGGCTCTCGCCCTCGAGCGCGAGACCGCGCCCGAGCGGGATCACCGTGGTCCGCGGCTTCGTGAACGGCAGCCGCTTCCGCAACAGGTACACCGCGATCGCCGTCGCGACCACGGCGGCTCCTATTGCGATCCACAGCCATGACATCTCGTCGCCCCCGCCTTCGCCACTTACGGGAGCAGCCACCGGCCGCTCGGCCGCCGGTCGCTCAGCCTGCTCTGCAGGCGCCTTCTCCGGACGCTCGGTGCTGGCGCTCCGCTCGTCCGTGGTTCCCTGCTCGCCCTCGACGGAGCCTCGCCGCTCCGTGTCCGTCCCACCGCTCACCTTCCGGCTCTCGTCGCCGCGCAGGCGGTCGAGCGCCGTGTACGTCTGGGGTCCCGCCACCCCGTCCACCGCGATGTCGCTCGCGGTCTGAAGGCGGCTCACCGCCGCCTCGGTACGCGGTCCGTAGACCCCGTCGATCGGACCCACCCGCTGGCCCGCAGCACGAAGGTCGCGCTGAAGAGCCTTCACCTGCGGCGATCCACCGGGTACGCCGTAGCCGGCGCCACTGCGGATCGGTCGCGGCTGTGCGGTGCGCACTGCCTTGCGAGTGGCCGGGCCGACGATCCCGTCGGCTGCCAGCCCCGAGCGCTGCTGGAGGCGGAGCACCGCCCCCTCTGTCAGCGGGCCGAAGCGGCCGTCCACGGGCCCGGGCGCCTCGCCGAGTAGCTGCAGCCGCTGCTGCAACCTCTCGACGGACCCGGAACCGTCAACGGTCCCGTATCCCGCTCCGCGGGCAAGCAGGGCCGCGCCGGGCGTCTGCTCGGCCGCCATGGCGACCTGGGGAACGCTCAGCACGAGCGCCACTCCCACGAGCAAACCCAGCAGCCTGTTGCCTACGGCTGAGGATCCTTTCTTTCCGAACATCCAAAGACTCCTTCTCGAGCGCTGAGACACCGGTCGCGCAGGGGCGACCGGTCGGGGCTAGCGAGGGAGCTAGCCCGGGCGTTCGAGAAGGGCGATGTAGGCCTGCGGCCGCAAACGGGCCGAGGCCATCACCAGCGGGCCGATGCGCAGGGCGGCGAGGCCCATGAGCGCAAAGAGCCCGGCGAAGAGTGCGCCGGAGAAGCCGCCGCCGACCGAGCCACCGCCGGCCGTGGCCCCACCGGGGGCCTGGGTCGGTGCGGGCTGATCGGGAGCCGGCGAAGGCTGGGAGGGAGGGGTGTCGGGCGATCCGGGGCCGCTCGACCGCGAGGTCGATCCGAACAACCGGTCGGCCACCGCGGCCATGGAGAGCGCGACGCTGCCCTGCACGCCCCAGAGCCCGGCTGCGGAGGGGGAGAGCAGCGAGAGCGCACCGGGCAGGGCGGGGATGAGCCCGCCGCCCTCACCGGTGCCGTCGAGGAATCCGCCCACGCTGCCGGAGAAGGACCAGGGCAGCACCGTCGGAGCCGTCGGGGGCGTGGCCGGCGCGGTGGGCGCGAGGACCGGCGCCACGAACGCCGCGGGAGTCGGCAGCGCGGGCGGGGGAAGCGTCGGCAGGTCGGCCGCGGGCGGTGCGTAGCTCGGAGTCACGGGCGGGGTGAGGAGCTCGTCCACCGGATCCGGAAGAACGACGATCGGCGGCAGCGGCGGAAGCGCGGGCGGCGCCGGGGGCGTGGTGTCCACCGGCGGGGGCGTGACCGGCAGGATGGGGATCACCGGGTCGGGCAGCACGGGGACGACCGGGTCGAGGACCGGCGGCAGCTCGGGGAGCGGAACGGAGGGTGTAACCGGGCCGAGGATCGGCGGCAGCTCCGGGAGGGGAACCGAGGGGGTGACCGGATCGAGGATCGGGGGGAGCTCGGGGAGGGGGAGGGTGTCGATCGGGTCGGGGATGACGATCGGGCCGGAGCCGTCGTCCGGGGTGGTCGGGGTGACCGGATCGAGGATCGGGGGGAGCTCGGGGAGGGGGAGGGTGTCGATCGGGTCGGGGAGGACGATCGGGCCGGAGCCGTCGTCGGGGGTGGTCGGGGTGACCGGATCGAGGATCGGGGGGAGCTCGGGGAGGGGGAGGGTGTCGATCGGGTCGGGGATGACGATCGGGCCGGAGCCGTCGTCCGGGGTGGTCGGGGTGA
This sequence comes from uncultured Thermoleophilaceae bacterium, assembly GCA_963811055.1. Lineage (GTDB taxonomy): Bacteria > Actinomycetota > Thermoleophilia > Solirubrobacterales > Thermoleophilaceae > JACVRW01. The sequence continues at coordinate 168,860 of CAWEPQ010000001.1, read as the reverse complement.
CCGGATCGAGGATCGGCGGGAGCTCGGGGAGGGGGAGGGTGTCGATCGGGTCGGGGATGACGATCGGGCCGGAGCCGTCGTCCGGGGTGGTCGGGGTGACCGGATCGAGGATCGGGGGGAGCTCGGGGAGGGGGAGGGTGTCGATCGGGTCGGGGATGACGATCGGGCCGGAGCCGTCGTCCGGTGTGGTCGGGGTGACCGGATCGAGGATCGGGGGGAGCTCGGGGAGGGGGAGCGTGTCGATCGGGTCGGGGATGACGATCGGGCCGGAGCCATCGTCGGGTGTGGTCGGGGTGACCGGATCGAGGATCGGCGGGAGCTCCGGGAGGGGGAGCGTGTCGACCGGATCCGGGATGACCGGGGTGGGCTCTGCGGGCGTTTCGGCGACCGGCTCTGCGGGGGTCTCGGCGACCGGCTCTGCGGGGGTCTCGGCGACCGGCTCTGCGGGGGCTCTCGGCGACCGGCTCTGCGGGGGTCTCGGCGACCGGCTCTGCCGGCGTTTCAGCGACCGGCTCGGCGGGAGGGGTCTCGGCCACCGGTGGCGTGAGATCCACCACCGGCGCCGGCGGGTCCACCTGGACCGGCGGTATCAGGTTGCCGGTGTCAACGGGAACATCGGGTACGTCGATGGGGAGCTGCGCGGCGGCGGTGCGGGGGAGGAGTACTGCGAGGAGGCCGATGGCCAGCGTGAGCAGGAGAACCCGGAGGGCCCTCGCTGGCACTGGGAGTGGTTGGCGTGATGCTTTTGCCAAATTCGGTCGGCGGTTAGTGGTCGCCCACAACAGGCCCTTGGAGGCTTGTTGCCCGGTCCGGGCGAGGAGTATGCGCAGATCGCGGCGGTCGAATCTGCGCTTTGTCGTGAAGTTTCTACCGGATTCGGTCCAATTTGCATAGGGGCTCGACGCACGTCACTGCATCACCGCCCCTGCGTCGCGCCGGACGGGTGTCGCGTCGCTCGCCGATTGGTCCGGTACCGAACCTTCTCGATGCGGCGGTCCTCGGGAGGTGTCAGCGGCACCTCCGTGAGCGTGACGGAACCTCCCCGGACGTGGCCGAGTCGTCTCTTTACAGGCCCTCGGCCCGTCCGCCGCCCCCGTCGGCCTCCCCGGGTAGGCCAAAGCGGTGCATCTGGCCGGTTACACCTCGACGAATCCAGGCCTGAAGCGGATTCGACGTACGTGGTTACACCTCCGCGTGGGGCCGATTGGAGGCCCAGGGGCCGCCCGGGGGTCCGGGTTACATGCCTTTTCAGGCCTCTCAGAGCTCCGCCGCGCGACCCACGAACTCCCGCCACGCGGCGTGGCCCTGCCGGCGCCATTCGTCGTCGCGAGCGGGCTCGATCCGCCCGCCGGTGGGCACCCGCTCACCGATCTCGCGCGTCGAGGACCACACCCCCGCGCCCACCGCGGCCAGCGCCGCGGCGCCCGCGGCGGTCGCGTCGATTGCGCCCTGCTCGACCGGAACTCCGGTCGTATCGGCCTGTAGACGAAGGAGCAAGGGGTCACGCGTGAGACCGCCGTCGACCCGGAGCGTCTCCGGCTCGGCGTGCTCGGCCACCACCGCAAGGATGTCGGCCACGCGCCACGCGATCGACTCGAGCGCCGCGCGCGCCACGTGCCCGGCACCCGCCCTTCCGGTGAGCCCGGCGATGACGGCGGTGGCGCCCGGCCGCCACCACGGCGCCCCGAGGCCGGCAAGCGCCGGCAGCACTCGCACACCGGCGCTGTCCTCGACCTCGGAGGCGAGCGCGGCGAGGGCCGGTGGGTCGGCCGCCAGTCCGAGGTCCCGGCTCAACCATTCGAGCAATGCGCCCGCCGTGAACACACCGCCGTCGAGCGCGTACTCCACCTGCCCGTCCACACGCCACGCCACCGTCGGAAGCAGCCCACCCTCCGACGGATCGGGGCGCTCCGTCCCCGCGTGCGCGAGAACGAAGACCCCGGTGCCGTAGGTGGCCTTCACTCGCCCGGGCTCCACGCAGCCGGCTCCTGCCAGTGCCGCCTGCTGGTCCACCACCTGGGCGCGCAGCGGCAGCTCGCGGTCCCAGTCGGGATGGCGGAGCATCCCCAGGTCCCCGACGCTGTCGCGGATGGACGGCAGGGCGTCGCGAGGTACTCCGAACAGGTCCAGCAGCCGCGGATCCCAGTCCGGAGCACCCGGTGCCGAGAGCTGGGTGCGCGAGGCGGTGGAGGGATCGGTCGCGAACCCCGAGCCGAGCATGTCGCATAGCCACGAGTCGACGGTGCCGAGCCGGAGCGTGCCCGCCTCGAGCGCTCTCTGAACCGCCGGCTCGTGCTCGAGCAGCCACGTGAGCTTGCCCGCCGAGAAGTACGGGTCCGGGGGCATGCCGCTGCGCTCGCGGACCTCGGCGCCGGAGCCCTCGGCCTCCAGCCGGTCGAGCACCTCCTGGGAACGCTTGTCCTGCCAGGTCACGATCGGCGTGAGCGGCTCCCCGCTCTCGGCCTCCCAGGCGAGCACCGATTCGCCTTGGTGGTCGAGCCCGCATGCCACCACCTCGCCGTCGGCGTTGCCGAGCAGCTCGCCCACGGCGTCCACCACCGCCACCATCACGTCCTGCGGGTCCTGCTCCACCCACCCCGCGCGCGGGTGGGCGAGCGGCTTCTCCCGGCGGGCCTCGGCCTGCGGCTTCAGGTCGGTGTCGTAGAGCACGGCCTTGACGGCCGAGGTGCCCTCGTCGATGCCCAGAAGCAGCGGGCGGCTCATGGCTCCGCCCGGAAGTCCGCCGTCCGTCGCCACCAGGGACCTTGGGCGGGCGCCGGGTGGACGGTGGGGATCGCCCCCGGGTCGCCAAGCCCCACGCCGGCGCCGGCCACCAGCTCGCAGACCCGCTCGGCGATACCGAGCGACGCCGTCAGACCGGTCGAGCGGATCGCGGCGACCTGGATGAGCCCGGGTCGTGCGCGAGACCGCTCGACCAGGTAGTTGAACCCGCGCCCGGCGGGCCGGAGCCCGGCGTAGGTGGCCACCGGCGCCAGCCCCTCGAGCTCGGGCAAGAGGCGCGCCGCCTTCGCCACGACCTCCTCGATCGCATCCGGGCGCACGGACCAGTCCGTCTTGTCCTCCTGATCGCGGGCCGTGGGCCCGGCCACGACCTTGCCGTCGACGGTCGGGAACACGAGCACTCCCTTCGTGCCCGGCTCCGGGACCGGCAGCAGGATGCGGTCGAGCTCGAACGGGGGGTCGAACACGGCGAACTCGCCCTTGCGCGGGTAGATCTCGAAGCGCTCGCCGCCGGCCAGCGCCGACACGGCGTCCGCGTGCAGCCCCGCGCAGTTCACGAGCACCTTCGCGCGCACCTCTGCTCCCTTCCCGTCCTGCAGCACCGCCTGCGTCCCGTCCCACGCCACACCCGTGACCTCGAAGCCCGGGAGGATCGCCGCCCCGGCGCGCTCCGCCGCCGATGCGAGGCCAAGGGTGTAGGCCACGGGATCGGTCACGGACTCCCCCGGCACCGACAGCACGCCTCGGTCCAAGGTGGTCGTCACGCCGTTCGCCGCCGCGTTCCGAGCAAGTCCGGCCAGGGCCGGCTCCTGTTGCTCGCCCGCGGCACGCAGCTCGGCGCCGCAGTGAATGACCGGCACGCCCAGCGCGTCGATGACGGCGTCGCGCAGCTCCGCTGAGCGGAGGATCAGCCGAGTCTCCAGCTCACCGGGCTTCGAGTCGAAGCCCGTGTGCACGATCCCCGAGTTGGTTCCGCTCGCCGCGAGCCCCGGAACGGGCTCCCTCTCGACGAGCGCCACCGCCGCCCCCCGGCGTACGAGCGCCAGCGCCGCGGCGCAGCCGACCACGCCGGCCCCGACCACGGCCACCTCCACGTCATGCACGAATTCAGGCATCCGAATGAGACGGTTGACACGGGTCGGGCGCTCGGCTTAGGGTCGCGCGATCCATAGGTCGGACCATCACACCATTCTTCCTTGGATGGTGCTCGAGACAAGGAGACGGAACGTCGATGTCCACTTCCGGGGCCCCTGAAGTCGAGCTGGGCGAAGACGAGAAGCGGCTCGCCGAGCTCGGGTACGAGCAGGCGCTGAATCGCGGCTGGAGCAGCTTCTCCAACTTCGCGATCTCGTTCACCATCATCTCGGTCCTCGCGGGATGTTTCACGAGCTACTTCGCGGCCTGGAACGCCGGCGGTCCGATCGCGATCTCCTGGGGCTGGCCGATCATCTGCGGGCTCATCCTGCTGGTGGCCTTCTCGATGTCCGAGCTGGTGTCCAAGTACCCCACGGCCGGTGGCATCTACTGGTGGGCATCCGAGCTGGGCGGGAAGACGTGGGGCTGGTTCACCGGCTGGTTCAACCTGATCGGACTCGTCGGGGTGGTCGCTTCCGTGGACTACGCCTGCGCGCAGTTCCTGAACGTGCTGCTTGGCCTCTACAAGCTCGACATCGGCTTCATGAACTTCGGCGACGCCGAGCACATCCTGGCCGAGACGTTCGTGCTCTTCACCTGCATCCTCATCCTGCACGCGCTGATCAACATCTTCTCGTCGCCGCTCGTGGCGCTGTTCAACAACATCTCAGTCGGCTGGCACGTGCTCGGCGTGGCCGTGATCATCGGTCTCCTCATCTTCGTGCCGGACGAGCACCAGAGCCTCGACTTCGTCTTCACCGAGCGCGTCAACAACACCGGCTTCAACGACGGCAGCATCACCGGAGGGTTCTTCTGGTTCTACGTGCTTCCGCTCGGGTTCCTGCTCACGATGTACACGCAGACCGGGTACGACGCATCGGCCCACATCAGCGAGGAGACCCGCGGCGCCGCGCTCGGCGCGGCCAAGGGCGTGTGGCGCTCTGTGTTCTGGGCAGGCGTGATCGGCTGGTTCGTGCTGCTGGCGATCACCTTCGCCGCCACCGACACGGAGTTCATCAACGACGCCGGCAACGGGTTCGGGCTCGGAGCCTCCACGGCCATCTTCGGCAGTGCGCTCGACCCGTGGGCCGCGAAGATGGTCATCATGATCGCGGTCATCGGCCAGCTCTTCTGCGGCATGGCCGGCCTCACCAGCGCCTCGCGCATGTGTTACGCCTTCTCGCGCGACCGCGCCGTGCCCGGCCACCGGATCTGGACGCGCCTCAACCACCACCGGGTCCCCGCCTACTCGGTGCTGTTCATGGCCACGCTCTCCTTCCTCGTGACGCTCCCGGCGCTCGAGGGAGACGAGAACAACTACACCTACGCATTCCTCGCGGTCGTCTCGATCACGGTGATCGGCCTGTACATCGCCTACGTCATCCCGGTCTTCCTGCGCTGGCGGATGGGCGACGCGTGGGTCCCGGGTCCCTGGACGCTCGGCAAGAAGTACAAGTGGGTCAATCCGGCCGCGGTCATCTGGGTGATCATCTGCGTGATCATCTTCAGCCTCCCCCAGGCGCCGATCGGGGTGCCGTGGAACGAAGAGTTCGACATCAAGTACCTGAACTACGCGCCGGTCACCGTCGCGTTCGTGATCATCGCCGTCGGTCTGTGGTGGCTGATCTCGGCGCGCCACAGCTTCACCGGCCCCGTGAAGCAGATCAAGATGGATGACGCCGGCCGGGTGCTCGACGAGCCGGCGCCGGACGGCGGCAGCTAGTTTCGGGGGCCGTGACACTCGACGAGCTCCGCGAGGCGGCAGGCGACGGCACCGTGGACACGGTGCTGCTGGCCATCGCCGACATGGAGGGGCGGCTGCAGGGCAAGCGGCTGACCGCCGCCCACTTCCTCGACCAGGTGGCCGAGCATGCCGCGGAGGGCTGCAACTACCTGCTCGCGGTGGACGTGGACATGGAGACGGTGCCGGGGTACGAGATGGCCGGCTGGCACCGCGGCTACGGCGACTTCGTGATGAAGCCGGACCTCGACACGCTGAGGCCGATCCCCTGGCACGAGGCGACCGTCCTGCTGATGGCGGACCTCGAGTGGGAGGACGGCTCGGACGTGGTGGCCTCGCCGCGCCAGATCCTGCGGCGCCAGCTCGCGAGGCTGGCCGAGCGCGGCTGGACGGCCACGGCGGCCACAGAGCTCGAGTTCATGCTGTTCCACGACACCTACGAGGAGGCCTGGCGCGGCGCCTATCGCGACCTCCGTCCGGTCAACCTCTACAACGTCGACTACTCCCTCGTGGGCACGGCCCGGGTGGAGCCCTTGATCCGGCGCATCCGGAACTCGATGGAGGGGGCCGGCATGCGAGTCGAGAACTCGAAGGGCGAGTGCAACTTCGGCCAGCACGAGATCAACTTCCGCTACGACGAGGCGCTCGCGGCCGCTGACGACCACGCGCTGTACAAGACCGGCGCCAAGGAGATCGCGGCTCAGGAGGGCTACTCGCTCACCTTCATCGCGAAGCTGGACGAGCGGGAGGGCAACTCCTGCCACATCCACTGCTCGCTGCAGGACGCGGACGGGGGCAGTGTCTTCGCGGCCGACCAGACGCTGTTCGAGCGCTTCGTGGCGGGGCAGCTCGCCTGTCTGCCGGAGCTGACGCTCTTCTTCGCGCCGCAGGTGAACTCGTACAAGCGCTTCGTGGAGGGCTCCTTCGCGCCGACCGCCGTGGCGTGGGGTCGCGACAACCGCACGTGCGCGATGCGCGTGGTGGGGCACGGCGCCGGACTGCGCGTGGAGAACAGGCTCCCCGGCGCGGACGTGAACCCCTACCTCGCGCTCGCGGCCATGATCGCGGCGGGTCTCCACGGCATCGACAACGAGCTGGAGCTCGAGCCGGCCTTCGAGGGCAACGCGTATGAGTCGGACAAGCCGCGGGTCCCGCACACGATGTACGCGGCGCGCGACCTGTTCGCGGCCTCGGACGTGGCGCGCGAGGCCTTCGGGGAGGGCGTGGTGGACCATTACCTCAACCGCGCAAAGGTCGAGCTCGACGCATTCGAGTCCGCTGTCACGGACTGGGAGAAGTACCGGGGCTTCGAGCGGCTGTGAGCCGTCCCGTCATCGGAATCTGCAGCGCCACGGAGATCGTCCGCTGGCGGGCGTGGGAGGTGCTCTGCAACCTCTCGCCACGGACCTATACGAACGCGGTGCAGGCGGCCGACGCGCTGGCGATCCTGCTGCCGCCGGACGACGCCACCGCCGAGGAGCCCGACCAGGCGCTCGACCTGATCGACGGACTGGTGCTCGCGGGCGGCGCCGACGTGGACCCCGGCTCCTACGGCGCGCGCCCCCACGAGGAGACCCACGGCACCTGGCCCGAGCGCGACCGCGTCGAGCTGGCGCTCACCCACCGGGCATTGGAGCGCGAGATCCCGGTGCTTGGAATCTGCCGGGGGATGCAGATGCTGAACGTGGCGCTCGGCGGCACGCTCGACCAGCACGTGCCCGACGCGGTGGGCCACCAGGACCACCGCGCGGTGCCCGGCACCTTCTCCGACCACCAGGTACGTCTTGATCCGGGGTCGCTGGCCGCGCGCGCGGTCGGATCCGAGTCGAGCCCGGTCAAGTCGCACCACCACCAGGGCATCGAAGAGGTGGGCGAGGGGCTGCGCGTGACCGGACGCGCGGCGGACGACGACCTGCCCGAGGCGATCGAGCTCGCGGGCGACCTCTTCGTGCTCGGTGTGCTCTGGCATCCCGAGGAGGACGAGCGCAGCCGGGTGATCTCGACGTTCGTGGACGAGGCCCGGGCCCGGCGACCGGCGGTCCGATGATCGAGGTCATGGAGCCGGCCACTGCGGAGGTGATGGCCGAGGTGCCGCGCGCGGGAGTGGAGGAGACCGACGCCGCGGTGGAGCGCGCCAGGGTCGCGTTCCCGGCATGGCGAGCGCTCGCGCCCGCAGACCGCAGCGCCGTGCTCCACCGGTTGGCCAACACCCTCGAGGGGCACGCCGAGGACCTGGCTCGGCTCGAGGCGCGCAACGCGGGCAAGCCGATCGGCGACGCGCGCGGCGAGATGGGCATGGTGGTGGAGACCTTCCGGTACTACGCCGGCGCCCCCGAGCGGCTGACCGGGAAGACGATCCCGGTGAGCGGCGGGGTGGACATGACGTTCCGCGAGCCGCTCGGCGTGGTGGCGCTCATCACGCCCTGGAACTTCCCGCTCACGATCGCCTCCTGGAAGGTGGCCCCGGCGCTGGCCGCCGGCAACACGGTGGTGCTCAAGCCGGCCGAGCTCACCCCGCTCACGTCGCTCGAGCTCGAGCGGATCGCGCTCGAGGCGGGCCTGCCGGAGGGCGTGCTCAACGTGGTGGCGGGCCCGGGCTCCGTCTGCGGCCAGCGGCTCGTGGAGCATCCGGACGTGGCCAAGGTGGCGTTCACCGGCTCCACCGAGGTCGGTCGTGCGATCGCCGAGGGCGCCGCGGCCACCATCAAGCGCGTGACCCTGGAGCTGGGCGGCAAGTCGGCGAACATCGTGTTCGCGGACGCCGATCTCGATCAGGCCGCCGCGGCGGCCCCGAGCGCGGTGTTCGGCAACGCCGGGCAGGACTGCTGCGCGCGCTCGCGCATCCTCGTGGAGCGCTCGGCGCTCGACCGCTTCATGGAGCGCCTCGAGGAGGCCGTGGCGGAGATCGTGGTGGGCGACCCGCTCGACGAGTCCACCGCCATGGGCCCGCTGATCTCGGCGGGCCACCTGAGCACCGTCGCCTCGTTCGTGCCGGACGATGCCCCGGTGGCCATCCGCGGCTCCGCGCCCGACGGCCCCGGGTACTGGTTCCCGCCGACCGTGCTCTGCCCGGTGGCCAACGATGACCGGCCCGCGCGCGAGGAGATCTTCGGTCCGGTGGCGTGCGTGATCCCGTTCCGGGACGAGCGCGAGGCGATCGAGCTGGCCAACGACACGATCTACGGGCTCAGCGGCTCGGTGTGGAGCCGCGACGGCGCGCGCGCCCTCCGCGTGGCCCGGGCGCTCGACACCGGCGTGGTCTCGATCAACTCGAACACCTCGGTGCGGGTGTCCACGCCGTTCGGCGGGTTCAAGCAGTCGGGGCTCGGGCGCGAGCTCGGTCCCGATGCGCTGGAGCACTACACCGAGCTCAAGAACGTCTACTACGCGACAGGGGAGGCCGGCTGATGGGTCGTCTCGACGGGAAGGTGTGCGTGATCACCGGCGCTGCCAGCGGCATCGGCGCCGAGACCGCCGCGCGCTTCCGCGCGGAGGGCGCGACGGTGGTCGGCGTGGACCTCAGTCCGCACAGCGAGGCCGACATGGCGATCCAGGCCGACGTGACGGACGAGCAGCAGGTCCAGGACTTCTATTCACGCGCGCGTGAGGAATTCGGTCGCATCGACGTGCTGTTCAACAACGCCGGCATCTCCCCGCCGGATGACGTCTCGGTGCTCGAGACCTCCCTCGAGGCCTGGCAGCGGGTGCAGGACGTGAACCTCAAGTCGGTGTTCCTGTGCTGCAAGCACGGGATCCCCCATCTGCTCGAGGGCGGGGGCGGGTCGGTGATCAACACGGCCTCGTTCGTCGCGGTGATGGCGGCCGCCACGTCGCAGATCTCGTACACCGCCTCGAAGGGCGGCGTGCTGGCGCTCTCGCGCGAGCTCGGCGTGGAGTTCGCGCGCAGCGGCGTGCGGGTCAACGCGCTGTGCCCCGGTCCCGTCAACACCCCCCTGCTCCAAGAGCTGTTCGCCAAGGACCCCGAGCAGGCCGCGCGCCGGCTCGTGCACATCCCGATGGGGCGCTTCGCCGAGGCGAGCGAGGTGGCCAACGGCGCCCTCTTCCTCGCCAGCGACGAGTCCTCCTACGTCACTGCTCAGGCATTCATGGTGGACGGCGGCATCTCGTCCGCCTACGTCACGCCCGAGTAACCGGCGCGCCGGCAGCCTCGGCGAGAAAGCGGGCGGCGATCCCCCGCCCAAGCTCGTTCCACTCGGTGAGCCGGCCCAGCGTCTCGGCACGCAGGCCCTCCGCGTCGAGGCCGATCCGCACGGCGTCCTCGTCGTTGTCCCAGCCGTCGAGCCAGGCGTTGACCTCGGCGTCGGTCACCTCGGCGTGGAATTGAATGCCCCACGCCCGCCTGCCCTCGAGCCGGTAGGCCTGGACGCACACCGGGCTCGTGGCCAGCGCCACCGCGCCGTCCGGGAGCAGGGCCTCGTAGCTGTGCCACTCGAAGGCCTCGAAGCGCTCGGGCAGCGCGCCGGTGAGCGGGTCCGCGCGGCCCGCCGCGGTCTGCTCGACCGGCACCCAGCCGATCTCCGGTTCCGACGCCCGTCTCGGCGCGGCGCCGGCCGCCTCGGCCAGCAGCTGCGAGCCGAGGCACACCCCCAGCAGCGGCAGGCCTTCGCCGAGCAGCCGCCGCAGCAGCTCCTTCTCCGGGCGCAGCCACGGGTTGGCACTCTCCTGGTCCACATGCATGGCGCCGCCGAAGATCATCGCGGCGCCCACTCCGTCCAGGTCGGGCGGGCCTCCGTTCGTGGGAACCCACTCGCGGAGCTCGTGTCCCGACTCGCGCACCACCTCGCCGAACACCCCGGGGCCGGCGTCGGTCTGATGGACGATCGCGAGGACCCGCATGCGGGCGGCCGGGCGCTAGGGGGTGGGGGGCCGCGGGTCCGGCGGCGGCGTGTCGGGCACGGGAACCTCGGGGCCGCCCGTGGCGGGTGCGCCGGCGTCGCCGGGCTCGCCGTGGAGGCGAAGAAGCTCGAAGTACAGCACCGCCGCTGCGAGCGCTGAGAGCGGGCCGATCAGCACGCTCGTGAGGAGGCTTGAGAGCGCGAAGCCCAGAACGTCGTCGCTCAGGGAGGTGAGGATGGCCTGGACCACGCCGCCGAGCACGATGTTGATGAGCAGCAGCACCACGATCACGGCAAACACCTGCCAGCCGTGGCCGCGCACGAGCTTGCGGCTGCGGTCCAGAGCGTCCATCACGCCCTTGCGCTCGATCACGACCACCGGCGCCGCCAGCGCCCAGATCGTCATCAGGAAGAGGCCCGGCACGATCAGCAGGACGAACCCGATGCCGATGGCGATGCCCGCCACGATGCCGGTGAACACGAGCGTCACGAGCACCGGGCGCACGGATGCGAGGAGGCTGCCGACGGTGTGGTCGCGTCGGCCGTCCATGATGTCGTGCGCGGCCTCGACCACCATTCCCTGGAACCAGTAGGTGGCCACCGTCCCGATCGCCACGGTGAGCAGGGCCAGGAGCAGCCCGCCACTCGACAGCAGAACTCCGTTCAGGATCGCGACGGGAATGAAGATCAGCAGTGCCGCCGGGATCAGCAGCGTGAACTGGTCCCGGTAGATCGCGAAGATCTTCTCGAACACACCGCCGACGTCGAGTTTTGCGTTCATGGGCGCGACGGTAGCGCTCGCTTCGGTCACCCGCCGCGCGCCGCGCGGGTTTGGGGCACAATCGGGGCACATGGCCGAGAGCCTCCGTGGACAGCTCCTGATTGCCGCGCCGTCGCTGTTCGACTACTTCCGGCGCAGCGTGATCCTCGTGCTCGAGCACAGTGAGGACGGTGCGATGGGAGTGGTGCTCAATCGCCGCTCGGAGACGCTCGTCGCGGAGGCGGTGCCGGCCCTCGCCGCCCTGCCGGGCGCCGAGCAGACCGTGTACGTGGGAGGGCCCGTGGCCCCGGCGTCGGTGGTGGCCCTGGGCGAGTTCGACGACCCGAGCGAAGCCGGCACCCAGGTGACGGGCTCGCTCGGCACACTCGACCCCGACCGCCCCAGCCCGTCGCTCCAGCGGCTGCGCGTATACGCCGGATACGCGGGCTGGTCCCCCGGTCAGCTCGACGAGGAGCTCGAGGAGGGGGCCTGGATCGTGGAGCGCGCCGACGCGGACGACCCGTTCACCGAGGGCGACATCTGGTCCGAGGCCCTGCTCCGCAAGGGCGGCGAGTACTCGCTCCTGGCCACCATGCCGGGCGACCCGTCGGTCAACTAGGGCGCGGCGCGGCGGGCGCCGATCCGCTGTCGGCGTTTACGGCGGCTGGGTAGGGAGGCGGTGTCCTGTTACGTGCCCGTCGTCCTCGTCGCGCTCCCGTCACGTCCGGCGTCCGGGGTCGCGAGTGCGGTGCAAGTTGGTGGCGCATACCGCGACTAACTGACAGGGCACTCGGGACGGGCGGCCTGAGGAGTGCTTGTTCAGTTGCTCCCGTATATCGGGACAAAGTGAACACGCACTCTGGCCGGACGCAGCAGATCGTCACTGGCGGCGCGCGAAGGTGACAGGCGACGCACGGGCGACCGCACCGCCGGCGTTTACTGCGGCTGGGTGCGGAGGTGGTGTCCTGTTACGTGCCCGTCGTCCTCGTGGCGCTCCCGCCATGTTCGGCGCCGGGACGGTGGGAGCGACGGGAGGCGCGCGGAGGTCACAGACGACGCAAGAGCGACCGCACCGCCTCCCTACCCAGCAAATCCAGCCGACGCGCCGACCCGGCGCGGCGCCTGGGCCGAGCGCCGAACGCCCTACCGCCCGAGCGCCGGGAAGTCGCGAGCCATCGCGCGCACCACCAGCCGCGCCGGCACCAGGGCCCCGTCGCGCGTGAAGTGCACCCCGTCGGCCTGGCGGGAGATCACCCGCCGGCCGTCGATTCGCGTGATCGCCCGGTAGCGGCCGCCGCCGATCGTCGTGTACAGGTCCACGTAGCGCGCGCCCGGCACGGCGCGCGCGGCCCGTTCCACGGCGAAGTTCTGGATGCGGTAGATCCGGTTGAACTCCTCGTCGCGGGCCGTCGGCGACGGCGCCCAGTAGACGGGCCGCTTCCCGTTGCTGCTCAGCTCGCGCATCACCACCGCCGCGCGACGGGCGTATTCGGTCTCCCACTCCGGCGTGAACGGGCCGTACGACTCGCCGTCAACCTCGACGTTGAAGCCGTCGTTGCCGCCCATCAGCATCACCACCGCGTCGGGATGGCGGGCGCCAATCTCCTGCCGCGCGTTCACCTCCCAGTTGAAGAAGCCCGGCCGGGTGAGGCCGGTGCTGTTCCGAGCCACGACGTCGGTTCGCAGCAGGGCCCGCGGCGCCACGTCCACGAGCCGCTGGCCCACGAACTCGGCCTGCGAGTCACCCGTGACGAGCACTCGCAGCGGCCTGGCCGGCGTGGGCTGGCGGAATGTGGACACGGCGGGCCGTCGTCGTCGCAGGATCGCGGTGGAACCGTGCTCGAGCTCGGTGCCGGAGGCGGTCTTTGGGTCCTGGCCGAACACGGCGTCCAGACCCTCGCGCGGCAGCTGCAGCCCCACGGCGCCCGCCGCGTCGTCCAGCGGGCGCCCCACGGCGAGCACCACGTCGCGAGTGGGCCCGTCGTCCATACCCTCGCCCGCGCGCACCACGGCCTCCGAGTTGAGGAGCGCGGCCACGGCGAGCGCCACCACGATCACGATGAGCACCCGGCCCGCGGGCATCGTGAGGTTCCTGTTGTCGCCGATCCACATCGCTCAGAACCGGTAGTAGATGAACGGGGCCACGCCCTGCTGTCCCACGGCGGCGTCCGCTGCCACCACGACCAGACCGAGGGCCACTCCCTGCGCCAGCGCCGGGCGTGCCACGAGCCAGGCCTCGACGTCGCGCCACCAGCCGGGGGGCACCGCCTGCACGGCGACTGCGGCGATCGCGAGGAAGACCACCGGGAGGGTCACGAGCGGCGAGGGCCCTGACGCGCCAATCCGGCCGAGCACTTCGAACGCGCGCTCCAGATCGGGGGCGCGGAAGAACACCCACGCGAGGCAGACCACGTGGAAGGTGATGAGCCAGCCCACCAGCGCGGGTATCCGGTTCGAACCGAGCCGGTCGCGCAGCCACCGCTCCACTGACAGGGCGCTGCCGTGGATGGCGCCCCACACGATGAACGTCCACGCCGCTCCGTGCCAGAGCCCGCCCAGCAGCATCGTGAGCATCAGGTTCCGGTAGGTGCGGAGCCGCCCTCCGCGGTTGCCGCCGAGCGGGATGTAGAGGTAGTCGCGCAGCCACCGCGACAGGGTCATGTGCCAGCGGTGCCAGAACTGGCGCAGGCTCGTGGCCGTGTACGGCCGGTCGAAGTTCTGCGGCAGGCGGAACCCGAGGAGCAGCGCCAGCCCGATCGCCATGTCGGTGTAGCCCGAGAAGTCGCAGTAGATCTGCCCGGCGAAGCCATAGATGGCGAGCAGCGTCTCGGGCCCCGAATGCCCGAGGGGATCGTTGAACACCGGGTCCACCACGCGCCGCGCCAGCTCGTCGGCCACCACCGTCTTCTTCACGAGGCCGCCGGCGATCAGCAGGAACGCCGGGCCGGCGAGCACCGCGCGCGGGTCGCGCGGCACGCGCAGCTGCGGGAGCAGCTCGTTGGCGCGCACGATCGGTCCGGCCACGAGATGGGGGAAGAAGGCCTGGAGGATCGCCACGTCGCCGAGCGAGGCGGCCGGCGTGTCGCGGCGGTACACGTCCACCACATACGAGATCGCCTGGAACGTGAAGAACGAGATCCCGATCGGCAGCACCACCTGGACCAGGGGCAGGGGCGAGCCCAGGCCCACCCCGTCGAGCGCGTCGTCCATCGAGTCGACGAAGAAGCCGAGGTACTTGAACACGGCCAGCAGCCCGAGGTCGAATACCACCGCTCCCACGAGCGCGCGCTTGCGCATCGTGGCCGAGGGCGAGCGCGCGATCACCTGCGCCGCGAAGGTGTTCACCACGCTCGAGCCCATGAGGAGCAGCACCCAGCGCGGATCGACCCAGCCGTAGAAGAAGTACGACACGACGAGGATGAACGGGCGCCAGAGCCGCGGGTGCGGCATGAAGAGCCAGGAAAAGACGAACACGACCAGGAAAAAGGCCGCGAACTCGATCGTCGGGAAGCTCACCTGAGCAAACATTCAGCGGCAATCTGGACTTGCCTTCTGGCAAGCTCAGTGCTGCGTGCCCCGGGACTCAGCTGAAAGATGAGCGACGGCGAGCTCATCCTGGTTGCCGGGGCGCTGCTGGCAGCCGGGCTCGGCGCGGCCCTGCTGGCGGGTCGCTTACGGGTGCCGGGCCTGCTGCTCTTCCTGGGCCTCGGGATGCTGCTCGGGTCGGACGGCCTCGACTGGATCGACCTGACCGACTACGAGCTGGCCCGCCGCATCGGCATCATCGCCCTCGCCGCGATCCTCTTCGAGGGCGGCCTGATGGCGGGCTTCTCGGAGATCAGGCCCGTACTGCGCTCGGGACTGTCGCTGGCCCTGGTTGGCACCATGATCACGGCGGCGATCATCGGGGCCGCGGGCGTCTGGCTCTTCGATCTCTCCACGCTGGAGGGGCTGCTCCTCGGGGCGATCCTCTCGGTCACCGACGGCGCGGCCATCTTCGCGCTGCTGCGCGGATCCACTCTCAGGCGCCGCCTGGCCAGGACCCTCGAGGCCGAGGCCGGCTTCAACGATCCGGTGGCGATCCTGCTGGTGATCGGGTTCATCGAGTGGATCCAGGAGCCGGACTACGGGATCGTCGACATGGTCGAGCTGTTCATCCGGCAGATCTCGATCGGCCTGGCAGTGGGGCTGGCCGTGGGCTTCGCCGCCGCGTGGGCCTTCCGCCGCGTGAACTTCGCCACCGGCGGCCTCTACCCGGTTGCCTCCATGGCCGCGGCCGCCCTGGCGTTCGGGGCCGCTGACAGCGTCCACGGCTCCGGCTTCCTCGCGGTGTACCTGGCCGGGCTCGTGCTGGGCAGCGCCACGATCCCGGCGCGCAACACCATCACCGTGTTCCACCAGGGCTTCGCCTGGGTCGCACAGATCGGCCTGTTTCTCACCCTGGGCCTGCTGGTCTTTCCGAGTCAGCTCGACGACGTCTGGCTCGAGGGCACCGTGCTGGCCCTGGTGATGATGTTCATCGCCCGCCCTCTGGCCACCGTGGCGGCCACGATGTTCCAGCACTTCAGCCCAGCCGAGCGCGTGGCCCTCGGCTGGGCCGGCCTGCGCGGTGGTGTGCCGGTGGTGCTGGCCACCTTCGCGGTGATCGAGGACGTGCCGCGCAGCCTCGAGTTCTTCAACATCGCCTTCTTCGCGGTGGTGCTCTCCACGGCGCTTCAGGGGAGCACGTTCGAGCCGCTCGCCAAGGCGCTCGGACTGACCACCGACGAGCCGGCGCTTCCCAGGCCGATTGCCGACAGCGGCACGATCCGCCGGCTGGGGGCCGAGGTGGTGGAGTTCCCGGTGACGGAGACCGACGCGATCGTCGGGCAGTACGTGCGTGACATGGGCCTCCCGCGCGATGCGCTCCTCAACGTGATCGTCAGACGCGGCGAGGCGATCCCTCCGCGCGGATCGACTCAGATCGAGGCGGGAGACAGGCTCCACGTGCTCGTGCGCAAGGAGGTGGCGCGCCAGTTCCCAGCGCTGATGGACCGCTGGCGCGAAGGCCCGTTCGAGGCGGAGGAGGTGCGCAGGCCGCAGGTGCGAAGCGGCGCGGTGATCTTCTCCACTCGCCCCTGGGAGGAGCTTGACGGCAACCCCGCGTACCCGGAGGAGATCGAGAGCTGCCGGGTCATTCGCCACCTCCGCACGCGCCGCGACCACCCCGGCGCGCTCGTGCTGCTCGACGACGGCCGCTACGCGATCACCGGGCCCTCCCTGGCGATAGGAGCGGCCGCTCAGATCCAGCGCTACGCCCGGCGCCGGCTGAGCCACGAGCTGCAGGACGCCGAGCACTCCTGGTGGCAGGAGGTCGTGGGCGCCCTGGCGCGGTGACGGAAGCTCAGCCGTCGTCCTGGCGGAAGGCCCAGCGCACCTCTTCGATCGAGAGGCCGGAGGCCAGCGCCGCCAGCAGCTTCATGCGGGCAGCCTGCGGGGACAGGAAGCCGGCCGGGATCAGGCCGGTCACGCGCAGCTCGCGCTCCGAGCCCGCGTAGCCGTAGGTGGAGGAGAGGATCACCCCGCGCTCGGGGCGACAGTAGGCCACGATCGGGATGCTCTCGGCGGCCTCCGCCCACAGCTTGAGCACAGGGGGCGCGAGGTGCCCCGCCCCGAGCGTGCCGATCACCACGCCGTCGGGATTGGTGGACAGCGCGGCGCGGGCGAGCGTGCCGTCGTCGCCGGCGACGGTGGGAACGATCAGCACGTTGCGGTCGAGGTTGGGAGGGTCGAGCGGGGGGTTGCGCGGAATGCGCGACCAGATGATCGGATGGGCCTCAGTCACGCGGCCGAGCAGCCCGGTCTGTGGCGAGGAGAACGCCACGAGCGACACCGTGTCCGTCTTGCGCACGCAGCGCGCGTGGTGAACCTCGCCGCCGAAGCACACGAGCACTCCCATGCCGGAGGCCTCGGCACTCGCCGCCACGCTCACGGCGTCCAGGAGGTTGGCCGGTCCGTCCGCGCCCGGCGCCGAGGCGGGCCGGATCGCCCCGGTGAAGACGATCGGGGCCTCGGCGTCGTGGAGGATGTCGCAGAGCATCGCGGTCTCCTCGAGCGTGTCGGTGCCGTGGGTGACCACCACCCCGGTGCCCCGCCGGGCTGCGTCGCGCGCCTGCCGGCACACGTTCAGCTGATCGTCGAGCGTCAGGTGGGCGCTCGGCTTGTTCACGACCGTCCGGCCCTCCACGCCGCCGAACGCGGACAGCCCGCCCACGGCCTCCACGAGGCCCTCGCCGTCGAGCGCCGGCACCGCGCCCTCGGAATCGCCTTCGAGGTCGCCCTTCATCGAGATGGTGCCGCCGGCCGCCAGAACGAGGACCTTGCGGGCGTTGGGCACTCCGGACGCGGCCGCCACGAAGGGCGACGATAGCGGTCTGTCTCGTCTGCCACGCTTGCGGTCTTGGTTCGCCTACCCGACAGCATCAAGGCCTGCCTCCTGGACATGGACGGCGTGCTCACCGACACCGCCTCCACGCACGCGCGCGCGTGGAAGCAGACCTTCGACGAGCTCCTCGAGCGCCGCGGCGACGAGGCCCCGTTCGACCTCGATTCGGACTACAAGGCGTATGTGGACGGCAAGACCAGGTACGACGGCGTTCGCGACTTCCTGGCGTCGCGCGGAATCGAGCTTCCGGAAGGAACTCCGGACGACCCCGGCGAAGCGGACACGGTGGCCGGCGTCGGCAACCGCAAGAACGAGCTCGTGCAGCGGCTGATCGCCGAGGAGGGCGTGGTCGTCTACGAGGGATCGGTGCGCTTCGTGAAGGAAGCGCGGCAAGCGGGGTTGAAGACTGCGGTCGTGTCCTCGAGCGCGAACACGGAGCAGATCCTGGAGGCCGCGGACATCAGCGACCTCTTCGACGCGCGCGTGGACGGAGTGGTCATCGCGCGCGAGCACCTGAAGGGCAAGCCCGCCCCCGACTCCTTCCTCCGCGCTGCCGAGCTGCTCGGCATCGCACCCGAGGCCGGCGCCGTGTTCGAGGATGCGCTGGCAGGGGTGGCCGCCGGACGGGCCGGCGGGTTCGGTCTCGTGGTCGGCGTCGACCGCCACGGCGATCCGCAGTCGCTGCTGGACAACGGTGCCGACATAACGGTCAGCGACCTGGCGGAGCTGGTGGAATGACCGACAGCCCGCGGCATCCGGTCGAGCCCTGGGCGCTGGTCGAGCAGGGCGTGGACATCGATCGTCTCGCCCAGGCCGAGTCGCTGTTCGCTCTCTCGAACGGCCACATCGGGCTGCGCGGCAACCTCGACGAGGGCGAGCCGGCGGGGCTCAGCGGCACCTACCTGAACGGTTTCTACGAGTCCTTCCCCCTCGAGTACGGCGAGCGCGGCTACGGGTTCGCGGAGGACGGCCAGTCGGTGGTGAACGTGACCGACGGCAAGATCATCCGCCTGCAGGTCGAGGACGAGCCGCTCGACGTGCACCGCGGCGAGGTGCTCCACCACGAGCGCCGGCTCGACTTCCGGAGCGGGCTGCTCGAGCGCCGCCTTCACTGGCGCGCCGCCTCCGGCCACGAGGTGAGGCTCACGTCCAAGCGGCTCGTGTCCTTCTCCCTGCGCAGCCTGGCGGCGATCGAGTACACGGTCGAGGCGGTGGACCGGCCGATCCGCATCGCCATCCAGTCGAACCTCCAGGCCAACAAGGTGGACGCCGCCCAGGCCGACGACCCGCGGCAGGGCAAGGCGCTGCCCGACGTGCTGCGCTCGCTGCTCTCGGTGGACCACGGCGAGCGCGTGGTGCTCGGCCACGAGACCAAGCGCTCGAACCTGGTGATGGCGTCGGGCATGGAGCACGTGCTCGAGCACCACGGCGAGGTGAGCAGGCTCACCCAGTCGGAGCCCGACCTCGGACGCGTCACGCTCTCGGCCGAGCTCGAGCCGGGCCGCCCGCTGCGCCTGTTCAAGCTGCTGGCCTACCACTGGTCCTCCCAGCAGAGCGTGGACTGGCTCAGGGATCAGGTCGATGCGAGCCTCGAGAGCGGCCTGGCCGAGGGCTTCGAAGGGCTGGCGGAGGCGCAGCGCAAGGTGCTCGACCGCTACTGGCAGCGCGCAGACATCGAGGTGGAGGGCGACGACGGGCTTCAGCAGGCGCTCCGCTTCGCGATGTTCCACGTCTTCCAGGCCGCGGTGCGCAACGAGGGCCGCGCCATTCCGGCCAAGGGGCTCACCGGCAGCGGATACGACGGCCACGCGTTCTGGGACACCGAGAGCTTCGTGCTGCCGGTGCTCACCTTCACCGCACCGCAGACCGTCCGCAGCGCGCTCGAGTGGCGCCACTCCACGCTCGACTCGGCGCGTGAGCGCGCCCGGCAGCTCGGCCTGCGCGGCGCGGCGCTGCCGTGGCGGACCATCCGCGGCGAGGAGTGCTCCGGCTACTGGCCCGCAGGCACGGCCGCCTTCCACGTGAACGCCGCGGTGGCGGCCGCGGTGCGGCGCTACGTGGTGGTCACCGGGGACCTCGAGTTCGAGCAGCGCACCGGTTGCGAGCTGCTCGTGGAGAGCGCCAGGCTGTGGGAGAGCCTCGGGTACCACGACGAGCGCGGGGACTTCCGGATCGACGGGGTGACCGGGCCCGACGAGTACTCCGCGCTGGTGGACAACAACGTCTACACGAACCTGATGGCGCAGCTGAACCTGCGCTCGGCCGTGGAGGCCACCGGGCGCCATCCCGAGACGGCGGCCGCCCTCGGAGTGGACGATGGCGAGCGCCGCGAGTGGGAGCGCGCCGCCGAGGCGATGTTCGTGCCCTTCGACGAGGAGCGCGGTCTTCACCCCCAGGACCAGGACTTCCTCGAGCACCAGCGCTGGGACTTCGACGACACCCCGCCCGACAAGTACCCCCTGCTCCTGCACTACCCGTACTTCCAGCTCTACCGCAAGCAGGTGGTCAAGCAGGCCGACCTCGTGCTCGCGATGCACTGGCGCGGCGACGCGTTCACGCCCGAGCAGAAGCACGCGAACTTCGACTACTACGAGCGGCTGACCGTGCGCGACTCCTCGCTGTCGGCGTGCACCCAGTCCATTCTCGCCGCCGAGGTGGGCCACCTCGGCCTGGCGCGCGACTACCTCGAAGAGGCCGCGCGGATGGACCTGGAGGACCTGGCGCACAACACCGGCGACGGCCTGCACATGGCCTCGCTCGCCGGCGCCGTGCTGGCGGCCGTGACGGGCTTCGGAGGCGTTCGCGACTACAACGGCCGGCTCAGCTTCCGGCCACGGCTGCCCGAGGGCATCGACAGGCTGCGCTTCTCGCTCGAGGTGCGCGGGAGCGTGCTCCGCGTCGAGATCTCACCGGGCGAGACCTCCTACTCGCTCCCGCAGGGGGACTCACTGCGGTTCTCACACTGGGGCGAGGAGGTGGTGCTCGACGGGAACGGGGGCGTGCACCTCCCGATACCGCCGTACGAGGAGGAGCCCCCGCCATCGCCGCCCCCGGGGCGCGAGCCGCGCGCCGGGCGCTCGCGCAAGGACTGGCCGCGCTCGGACGACGGGCGGCATCACGCGCAGAGCCTGCTCGAGCCGGCCGGCACGCCGCCCGACGGGGCGCCGCCCTCTCCCTAGTCCGCCCCGGCCTCGGCCGCGAGCTGGTGCCGCAGGCGCTCGCGCAGCTCGGCGAAGTGCACCGTCTCGTAGGTGATGACCGCCACGAGCAGGGCGAGCGCGAAGCCGAGCGTCACGAGTGCCGGAAGTTCCTCCGCCGCGGGGATGAAGGCCACGAGCACCGCTGCGCAGACCAGCCGCTGGACGCTGAAGCGGTGCACGTTGCGCCACCTGAAGGCCACGTGGGCGAGCAGATAGATCGCGATGCCGCCGAGCAGGGCCACGGCCGGCACCAGCTTCAGCGGGTCGTCCACGTGCTCGAGCGTCTTCTTCAGGCCCAGCGCCAGCAGCACGATGCCGGCGACCATCGGCAGGTGTAGATACGAGAACGAGTCGCGCGCCACCTCGTTCCGCTCGCGTCCCTCGGCCGCGTTCGACAGCCGCCGCTCGGCCACGAGCGCGACGATGTCGAAGTAGAGCCACCACAGCGCTCCCGCCACCGCGACCCCCAGCACCGCGGCCGCCACCACCCCGGCGTCCACCTCGCCGTGGGCGCCCACACCGATCGCCACGATCGACTCTCCCAGCGCGATGATCACGATCAGCCCGTGCCGCTCCGCGAAGTGCGCCGGAGCCAGGCGCCATCCGGACGAGTCGATGAGCAACGGCCCGCCCATGTCGAGCGTCAGGGCCAGCACCCAGAGCGCGCCCTGGAGCTCGCCGTCCGCGAACGAGGCCGCCACGAGCAGCCCGGAGCCGATGGCGGTGCTCACCGCCAGCCCAGTGACCGAGTGGCGCAGCCCGGGGTCGTCGCCGCTGGCGACCACGAAGAGAACGATCTGGGCCACCCGCACGATGGCGTAGGCGCAGGCGAAGAGGAGGCCCAGGTCGCCGAAGGCCTGCGGCACGCAGAGCGCGACCACCAGCAGCGCGGCCATCGCGCCGAAGATCGCGAAGCGCACGATCCCCTCCTCGGGATCGACCACGCTCGTGAGCCACGCGTAGCCCACCCACGACCACCACATCACCCCGAGCACGAGCAGGCCCTGCGCCAGCCCCTCCCAGGTGGGATCGGCGGCCATCAGCGCGGTGCACTGGGTGAGCACGAGCACGAACACGAGGTCGAAGAACAGCTCGAGCGGGGTCACCCGGTCCTCGGAGCGCATGACCGTGGTGAGGTTGGGTGCGTGGAGGCGCGAAGCGGAGCTCACGCGCCGATTGTTCCAGTCATGGAGAATGGCCCGCATGGGCACCGGTGGGGCGGACGACAGGCTCCGCGACCTCAAGAGCGTCACCGACTCGGCGCTCTCGTATCTTCCCCTCGAAGGACTGCTCGACGAGCTTCTCGTTCGAGTGGTGGAGGTGCTCGAGGTCAACACGGCGGCGATCCTGCTGCTCGAGGACGATGGCCGGACGCTCGTTCCGCGCGCGGCCAAGGGTCTCGAGGAGGAGGTGCAGCGCCGTGTGCGCATCGGTGTGGGCAAGGGCTTCGCCGGACGGGTGGCGGGCACCCGCAAGGCGGTGCGCATCCCGGACATCGAGCATGCGGAGATCGTGAACCCATTACTGCGCGAGAAGGGCCTCAGGTCGCTGCTCGGCGTGCCGCTGATCGTGGAGGGCAAGGTGATCGGGGTGCTCCACGTGGGCTCGTTCGAGGAGCGCGATTTCACGGACGACGACGTGGACCTGCTCTCGAGCGCTGGCGACCGCGCCGCGCTGGCAATCCACGGGCGCCTGGCGGAACGCGATCGCGGCCTGGCCGACGCGCTCCAGCAGAGCCTCCTCCCGAGCCTGCCCGAGGTTCTCGGAGTGGGACTGGAAGGCCGCTACCTGCCGGCGGCCGGGGCCCAGCTCGGCGGCGACTGGTACGACGCGTTCACGCTCCCGGGCGGCAGGCTCGGCCTGGCAATCGGCGACGTGTCGGGTCGCGGCTTCCAGGCCGCCGCGGTGATGGGGCAGCTCAGGAGCGGTCTCCGGGCGTACGCCATGGACCGCGCAACCCCGTCGGAGGTCGTGGAGCGCCTCAGCCAGCTGCTCCGCCAGCTCGAGCCCGGCCGCAACGCCACGCTCGTGTACATCCTGCTCGACCCCCAGGAGGGCACTCTCGTGCTTGCGAGCGCGGGGCACCCGCCGCCCCTCATCCTGGACGGGGAGGGCAACTGCCGGTACGTCGAGATGTCGGGATCCGTTCCGCTGGGAGCCGTGCGCTTCGTCCACTACGAGGACGTGGAGGCGCGGCTCGAGCCGGGTGCTTCGCTGGTGCTCTACACCGATGGCGTGGTCGAGCGCCCGGGCCTCTCGCTCGACGTGGGGCTGGAGCAGCTCAGGCAGGCGGTCTGCCGCACGGACTGCGAGCCCGCCGCGATGTGCGACGCGATCATCCGTGAGCTGCTCCCCGGCGGGGCCACGAACGATGACGCGGCTCTGCTGGTGGGCCGCGCGCTTCCGCTTTCCGATCCGCTCGAGCTGAGCCTGCCGGCCGACGCGGAGACCATCCCCTCGATGCGGCGAGTGCTGGGACGCTGGCTGCGCGAGGCAGAAGCCTCCTCGACCGAGATCGAGGAGATCACGCTCGCCTGCTCCGAGGCCTGTGCCAACGCGATCGAGCATGCCTATGCGCCGGGCCCGGCCGCCCTCGAGGTGACCGCCTCGGTGTCCGACGACGGGGAGACCGTCATCCGCGTGCGCGACTACGGGAGCTGGCGCCCGGCGCGGGGCTCTCATCGTGGTCGCGGGATGGTCCTGATGAACGGTCTGATGGACTCCGTCGACGTGGACTCCGGCGACGACGGCACAACGGTCCGGCTGGCCCGGAAGCTCGAGGCCCGCGCTTGAGCGCCCACCCCGAGCTCCGGCTCGGCAATCGCGGCTCCGTGCCCGTGGCGCACATCGGGGGGGAGCTCGACCTGTCCTCCGCGGGCACGGTGCGGGAGCGGCTTCTCGCGGCGGTGGAGAACCAGGACGTGGGCCTGGTGATCGACCTGAGCGATGCGACCTATGTGGACAGCGCCGGCGTGAACCTCCTGTTCGAGGTGGCGGAGCGCCTGGGGGTCCGCCAGCTAGCGTTCGCGGTCGTGTACCCCGAGGGAGGCATCGTCGACCGCGTCTTCGCGCTCGTGAACCTGGCGGCCGTGGCCGACGTCCATCACTCCGTGGACGCGGCGGTGCACGCGATTCTCGGCAGGCAGGCCTCCGGTGGCTGAGCCGCGCGGGGAGCGCTCGAGGCGCGAGGTGGTGTTCGAGCTTCTGAGGCTCCGCAGCCGTCGCGAGGGCGAGACCCACGTGGTGTCGGCCCAGGGCGAGCTCGACCTGTCGTCGCGCACGGCCCTGGAGCGGGAGCTGCGCGTGGCACGCGCGTCCGACGCGGACCGGATCGTCCTCGACCTGAGCGAGCTCACCTTCGTCGACTGCGCCGGTCTCCGGGTCATCCTCTGCATGGACGCCCGGTCGAGCGATCGCCCCGGCCGCTTCCTCGTCCGGCCCGGTCCGCCCAGCGTTCACCGGATCTTCTCGATCACGAGCGTCGCCCGGCAGCTCTCCTTCCTCACATGACGTCGGTGGCCATCGTCGGCGGCGGCTTCGGCGGGATCGGCGCGGCCGTGATGCTCCAGAAGGAGGGCTACGAAGACGTGACGGTCTTCGAGCGCGGCGAGCGGATCGGCGGCGTCTGGAACTTCAACACCTATCCGGGCATCGCCTGTGACGTGCCCTCGCACCTGTACGAGTTCTCGTTCGCGCCCAACCCCAACTGGTCGCGGCGCTACGCGCCCGGCTCGGAGATCCAGGCCTACATGGAGGACGTGGCCCGCCGCCACGGCGTGCTCGACCGCGTCCGGCTGCGGACCGAGGTGAAGAGCGCGAGCTTCGACGAGGCCCGCGGACGCTGGACGCTCGAGACCAGCGCGGGATCGCACGAGGCCGACGTGCTGATCACGGCCTGCGGCCAGCTCTCGCTGCCGAGCATCCCCCCGATACCCGGCCTCGAGGACTTCACGGGACCTTCGTTCCACACCGCCCGCTGGCGCCACGACGTTGATCTCAAGGGCAAGCGGGTCGCGCTGGTCGGAACGGGCTGCAGCTCGATCCAGACGGGGCCCTCGATCCAGCCCGACGTCGCGCAGCTCGACGTCTACCAGCGCTCGCCCGGTTGGACGCTCCCCAAGATGAACTTCGAGTACGGCCCGCGCCTGCGGCGCCTGTTCGCGCGCGTGCCGGTGATCCAGCGGCTCGACCGGGCGCTCACCTTCGCGTTCCTGGAGACCGCCACCGCGGGTATGACCAAGCATCGCTGGCTGATCCGGCCGTTCGGCGCCGTGGCCCGCCGGCAGATCAACTCTCAGATCGCCGACCCCGAGCTTCGCCGCAAGGTCACGCCGACGGACGAGATCGGCTGCAAGCGCCTGATGCTCACCGACGACTGGTACCGGACGCTCACGGAGCCGAACGTCGAGCTCGTCACGGACCGAATCGCGGCGGTCACGCCGCGGGGGATCCGCACCGAGGACGGCATCGAGCGGCCTGCGGACGTGCTGATCCTCGGCACCGGGTTCGCCACGCATGCCTTCGTCGCGCCGATGGAGGTGCGCGGGCGCGGTGGCCTGACGCTCGAGGAGGCCTGGGGCGACGTGCCCAAGGCCTACCTGGGGATCACCGTGCCCGGCTTCCCGAACATGTTCCTGCTCTACGGGCCCAACACCAACGGCGGTGCGACATCGGCGATCTACGCGGTCGAGGCGGCCACCAGGCACGTGATCGCGGCGATCAAGGAGCTGGAACGGGCGAACGCCCGCACGATCGAGCTCCGAACCGAGGCCGCCGAGGCGTTCGACCGCGAGCTCCGCGCCGCGCTGGAGGGAACGGTGTGGCACTCGGGCTGCACCAACTGGTACGTGGACGAGCGGGGCGCCGATCCGAACCAGTGGCCGTGGATCTGGAGCACCTATCGCCGCCGCACGGCGAAGGTGGACCCCGCCGCGTACGAGCTGGCCTAGCGGTCCGCTAGGTCCCGACGATCCGGCGCATCATGAAGAAGCACACGATCGCGACGATCGCGGCGATCACGGGCACGGCGAGGCTGATCACGCCCGCGATCGCGAGCACGAGGCCCACGACCGCGATCACGCCGGACACGCCGCCGGTCACCACGAGCCGGTAGGCGCGCTGCTCGCGCGAGCGTCGGGACGGTGGGCCGCCGGAGCTCCGGCTGAGATCGCTCATGCCGTGGACCCTAGCTGGGAATTGCACGCGGCCGCGCGCGCGAACGCGCGGGCCGGATGAGTTCTTCTGCAGGACCGCCGCAGGTTTGGCATGTGGAAACGCTGCAGCGCTGAAGACCCGATGGCGAAAACCGGAGAACCGGGGCCTTCTCATATGAGTGGAACGGACTCCGCTATGGCTCATAGGACTCGTGTGTGCGCTGGCATGGATGCTGGCCGCGCCGGCCGCCGCGCTCGCGGGGGCCAAGCGCAAGGTCAGCTGCGAGGCCGCGTCGGCCACGGTGCACGACAAGGCGTCGTCGAGGGACCAGGCCCGCGAAGCACTCCTGTGCCTGTTGAACGTCGAGCGCCGCAAGCTCGGCATTCGCCCGCTCGCCGAGAACGCGCGCCTTCGCGCCGCGGCGTTCGAGCATGCGCGCTGGATGGTGCGCAACCGCAACTTCTCGCACTACCGGCCCAACGGCCCCGATCTCGTCGGGCGCCTGCGCAAGGTGCGCTACATCCCGTCGAGCGGATCCTGGCTCGTGGGGGAGAACATCGGCTACGGCCTGCCGCGGCGCTCGTCGCCGGCGGACCAGGTGCGCTACTGGATGACAAGCCCCATGCACCGGGCGAACATCCTCAACCCGCGCTTCCAGTCGGCCGGGCTCGGCATCTTCAGCGGAACGCCCCAGGCGAACGCGCGCACGCGCGGAGCCACCTACGCCGTGGACTTCGGGTCCAGGCGCTAGGCACCGGCGCTCCCCCGGGTAGGCGATGATGCGCCGGTGCGGCGCCTGATCACCATCCCGATCAGCCACTACTGCGAGAAGGCGCGCTGGGCGCTCGAGCGAGGCGGGCTCGACTACGTCGAGGAGCGCCACGTGCAGGGGATCAGCATCCTGAAGGCGCGGCGCGCCGGCGGCGGCGAGACCACGCCGGTGCTCGTGACCGAGGAGGGCGTGTTCGGCGAGTCGGAGGACATCCTCCGCTATGCCGACAGGCATCTGGACGAGGAGCACAGGCTCTTCCCGGCCGAGCCGCGGCTGCGGGAGGAGGTCAGCGAGCTGAGCCGCTGGCTGGATGCCGGCCTCGGGCCAGATGGGCGACGACTGATGTACGCCCACATGCTCACCCAGCGAGGTCAGATGCTGCGCGTGAACAACCAGGGCGTGCCCGCGTGGGAGGCCCGTCTGATGGCCGGGCTCTGGCCGCTGGCCACCCGGCTGGCCTCACACCGGCTGGGGATCACGAGCACCACGCTCGAGGACGACACGCCGCGAGTGATGCAGGCGTTCGACGCGATCGCCGAGCGCCTGGCGGACGGGCGCCGCCGCCTGTGCGGCGACCGCTTCACGGCAGCCGATTTGACCTTCGCCTGCCTGGCCTCGTCGGTGCTCGTGCCGCCCGAGTACGGGGTCCGGCTTCCACAGCCCGACGAGCTGGCAGGCCAGATCGCGCGTGACGTGCGCTCGTTCCGCGAGCACCCGGCGGGCCGCTACGCGCTGGAGCTGTTCCGGTCCGAGCGTCACGCCTTGGCGCCGATCAGCAGCCCCAGCTGACGCGACTGCGCCACCAGGGTCCCGTCGGCCGACCAGAGCTCGCCGTCCTCCTCGAAGAACCCGTCGCGCACGTAGCGGCTGCGAAAACGACCGAGGAGCAACGGACCCGGAGCCGGCAACGGGGAGCGGAAGTGCACGGTCAGGTCGATGGTCGGGGCCGGCGCCAGCTCGCTCAGCCGCGGCCAGGGCGCCGGGTACCAGGCATCGGCGAGCACGGCCACGGCCAGCGAGTCGACAGGGCGATCCTCGCGGATCCCGAGCCAGCCGCCGGTCTCGCTGCGGGCGGCGCGGCTGAAGGGCTGCTCGCCCATCCGGTGCTGCATCACCATCCGCTCCGTGAACGGCGGCGGCGTGGCGTCGCGGAGCCGGCGGCCCGATTCGTCCGCCGGGCCGGCCGGCGCGACGTCGGGCATCGGCGACTCGTTGAGCAGCGGGCTGGTCCAGGGCTTCGAGTACGCGGCCAGGGCGAGACCGCAGAGCTTGCCGTTCTGCTCCAGGCGCCCGCTGACGCTCGTGAGCGAGCGGCCGGCACGCTCCACCATGGCCGCCACCGTCACGGGGCCGGGCTGGGGCGCTCGCAGGAAGTGCATCGTCACCGAGCGCGCCTGCCGCTCGATGTCGTCCACCGCCAGCTCCAGCCCGCGCATCACGATCGCCATCACGTAGCCGCCGAGCGGTCCGCGCGGTGTGTTCCAGCCGTCGATCACGGCGCCCTCCCAAATCCCATCGGCCACCGGGCGGAGCGCTGTGTCTTCGTCGAAGGGCACGGGGCGGGACAGCCTATTGACGGCCGGCGCGGACGAGCCGCAGCTTCTCCGCCCGCGTCAGCCTCTTGATGCGGGCCTCCTCGCGCATGGCCTCCGAGCGCGAGGGCATCGGCTGCCACCACGCCACCTGCACGGGCCTGCGCCTGCGGGTGTAGCGGCTCGCCGCCCCCGCTTGGTGCTGCCGAAGGCGGCGCTGCACGTCGGTCGTCCAGCCGCAGTAGAGGCTGCCGTCGCTGCAGCGGAGGAGGTATACGAAGGCCGGCGGCGCGTCGGCCACGGGCGTCACGTGGTCTCGCGGCCGCGGCCGCGGGCGGGGCGGTTGAGCGTCTCGCGCGGCGGAACGCCCTCCGCGAGCTCCCGTTCGCGCTCGATCTCGGAGTTCAGCTCCGCCCCGAACAGCAGCGCGACGTTCGTGAGCCAGAGCCATGCCACGAGCAGGATGGCGCCGGCGAACGCTCCGTAGATGGCGCCCACGTCGGCGACTCTCGACACGTACGCCGAGAAGCCCAGCGAGGCGGCCAACCAGAGCAGCACGCCGACGACCGCCCCCGGAGTGACCCACCGGAACGAGCGCTGCTGCACGTCGGGCGTGACGTAGTAGATGAGGGCGAACACGAGCATGGCCACCACCAGCGCGCCCGGCCAGCGGGCGATGTTCCAGATGTCCGCGACTGTCGAGCCGAGGCCGATGAAGCCGAGCAGGTCCTCCGCGAACGCGCCGCCCACGAACACCATCACGAGGCTCACGAGCACGAGTCCCATGAGCACGAAGGTCGAGGCGATGTCGAGCGTCTTGCGGTGCAGGAAGCTCCGTCCTCCCTCCACCTCGAAGACGACGTTCAGCGCTCGGCGGGCCGCCTCGAGCGCACCGGTGGTGCCGTAGAGCGCGACCACGGTGCTGATCGCGAGAGCCGTGGCGGCGGTCTCCTTGCTCTGGAAGGCGCGGCGCAGTGAGCGGTTGAGCGGGTCGAGCACCGAGGGCGGCGCCACCTCGCGCATGTAGCCGATGATCGCGTTGTACGTCTCGGGGTACTGGCCCACGAGGCCGAGCAGCGAGATGGCGAGCAGCAGCGCCGGGAACAGCGACATCAGGCAGTAGTACGTCAGCGCCGCCGCGTGGTGGGTCATCTGGTCGTCGTAGAACGACACCAGGGTGCGCTTGACCACGGAGAAGCCTCGCCTCACGCGCTCAATCCTCCGTCCTGGGCAGGACGCTTCCCGTGTGCCGCGGCTCGCGGATGGGTAGGCGAGTCCGTGTGACCACCGCCGCAGCCGTCCCCCCGACCCGCGGCGAGCTCGAGGGCGACGAGGCCTTGGAGACTCTGAGACAGGTCGGGCGCCGGCGCCTGGTCGCCGACTCGCTCATCCGGTTCCGCGCGGCCGACGGCTTCAGCCACTCGCGCGCGCTGGCGTTCCAGATCACGCTCACGCTGCTCCCGGCCCTGATCGCCGCGGTCGGCTTGGCTGCTGCGCTCGACCAGGAGGAGTTCAGGCGCGTGGTGCAGGACACGGTGCGGGCGCTCGCGCCCGGCGCCGCGGGGGACATCCTCACGGACGCCCTGCGCCAGGGCTCGGCGAGCGCGCGCCGGGAGTCCGGCGAGACCGCGCTGGTCGCCGGCGCGCTCGCGGCCGCGGTGGCCGGCACCACGGCCATGGCCCAGATCGAGAGGGGCGCCAACCGGATCTATGGCGTGGAGCGGGACCGGCCGTTCCTGCACAAGTACCTCACAGCGGTCCTGCTTGCGATGTCCGCCGGGCTGCTGGCCCTTCTCTCGCTGATCCTTCTCATGGGAGGCGCCGCGATACGCGACGCCGTCGACTGGAGCGAGGGCCTCGACACGTTCTGGCACGTCGCCCGCTGGCCCTTCGGGCTGATCTTCGCCGGGTCCTCCGTCGCCTTGCTCTTCGAGCACTCGCCGCGGCGGCGCCAGCCCGAGGCGTCCTGGCTCGCCTTCGGCGCCACGGTGTCGGTCGTCCTGTGGGTGGCGTTCATGGGCCTGCTCGCGGTCTACCTCGAGGCGACCGACTCGTTCGGGGCGACCTACGGCCCGCTCGCGGGCACGATCGGCGTGCTGCTGTGGGCGTTCCTCACCTCGGTCGCGTTGTTCCTCGGGCTGGCCTTCGCCGCCCAGCTCGAGGCGGTGCGCGCGGGGGCGCCCGCGCCGCGGCGCGACGAGGGCTAGGGGGTCACCCGGCGCGCGAAGGGCGTGGCGGTCACGCCGTGCACGAACACGGACACCACAACGCAGGCGAGAGCCGTCCAGACCACGACCGTCGCGTCGCCGGCCAGCACCCCTGTGCCGACCGCGACCGCGACGTAGTAGAGGGACCCGATCCCGCGTACGCCGAACCAGGCCACGAACGCCCGCTCCTTCCAGTTTCGCTTCGATCCGAGCAACGACAGGAACACCGCGGCGGGACGGATCACCAGGAGCAGCACCGGCACCAGCAGCCAGCCCGACAGGCCCGGGGCGGCGAGCCCGTCCCAGCTGAGCATGCTCCCGATCAGGAGGATCACGGCCAGCTCGCCGAACTTCTCGACCACCTCGGCACCGTCGTGCACGCGGCGGTTGTGCTCGTGCGTGTGCTCGTGGCCACGGAAGGCGACCCCCGCGGCGAAGGCGGCGAGGAACCCGTATGCCCCGACCAGCTCGGTCAGCCCGTAGACGGTGAGCACGGCCGGCACCGACGAGCCACCCGTCGAAGTCCGTCGAGAGGAACTCGCGGTCCCGAAGCCATACGGCCGCGCTCGCTATCCCGTAGCCACCGAGCGCGCCGATCGCAAGTCCGCAGAGCACCGCGTACAGCACGTCGGCGGTCAGCCATTCGGCGAACCAGCCACCGCCGTCGCGGGTGGCCACGTACACGCCGAGGAACAGGAACGGGAAGGCGAGTCCGTCGTTCAGGCCCGCTTCGCCGGTCAGTGAGAAGTTGGGCTCGCTCTCGTCCTCCTCCCCGGGCGGACCCACGCCCACGTCGCCTGCCAGCACGGGGTCCGTGGGGGCGAGGATGGCCCCGAGCATCAGCGCCACGCCCACCGGCAGGCCCATCGCATGGACGCCGAACAGCGCCACCGCGCCGATCGTCAGCGGCATCGCCACCCCAAGCAGCCGCCAGACGAGGGACCAGGAGCGCAGCCCGATCGGCCGGTCGAGCTTCAACCCGGTGCCGAAGAGCGCGATCACGATCGCGAGCTCACTCACGCTCTCGAGCAGCTCGGCGTCCTTGATCGGGTGCAGCCAGGCCACGTCCAGCAGATCGATCACGGAGGCCGCTCCGATGCCGAGCCCGAGATAGATGAGGCTCGCGGAGAACGCGCGCTCGTGCTGGTGCGAGAGAGCAGCCACGGCGGCGAAGAACGCCAGCCCGAGGAACAGCAGGCCGATCGCGTGTGGATCTCCCGCAGAAAAGCCAGACTCGGCTGCGAACGGCTGTAGGCGGTCGTACGAGATCAAGGAGAGAGCGTTCTGGGCGGGATCCTACGGCCCACCTATGACTGCTCTAGTCTCGAACAGAGGGGGAGGGACGCTCGACTGGTACCCGACCGCACCTCGAGGAATCTCATGAACACCAAGTTGAAGAACCTGATCCAGCGCATCGTCAGCTCGCCGGAGAGCGAGTCCGCGCACGTGCACTTCCACCAGGGTCCCCAGGGGCACCCGGCGGCGTGCCACGACCCGCGCTGCGCTTCGCCGCATCTCAGCATCTAGAACGATGCCTGGCGCCTACTGGCCGCGGCCGTGGACTTGCGAAGACGGCGGGCCTATGCGCCGCTGCTGCGCTGACGGCGTGCAGGGCCTCGGCATTAGGCCCGGCGAGCGGCTGGAGGTCGCGGCCGCCGTGGACGCCTTTGGCACCGACGTGCTCGTCAGGCGCGAGCCCGGGGAGCTGTACGCGCTCCGTCACGACATCGCCGGCCGCCGGCCGCTGGAGACACCGGTCGAGGGCTGGGTGGAGCGCCTCGACCCCGAGACCCTTGCGGTCACCGCTTCCACGCCCCGGCTGCCGGGCGGCGCCTACTGGCCCGGTGGGATGGCCGCGCACGCCAACGGCGACCTGCACATGGTCTTCGGCCGCTGGATCCATCGCCTGACGCCGGACCTCGAGGTGCTCGCGTCGCACCAGCTTCCCGTGCCGCGGCCGCACAACTCGTTCATGGTGCTCGACGGCGGCGAGCTGGTGACCAAGGACTGTGATGCGCCGGCCGGCCTCGAGCCCTCCACCGTCTCGGTGCTCGACCCCGACACGCTGTTGCCGGTGGCCCCGGCGCTGCGGCTCCCCGAGCCCACGATCGCCCGCCTGGCATCGGATGGCGAGAGCGTGATCGCCGTCGGCACGACGGTGGTCTACCGGCTGAGGCTCGACCGCCAGGCCGGGCGCCTGATCATCGACGACCAATGGCAACCGTCCTACGGGCCGGCGCCTGGACGCAGCTACGGCTGGGATCCCGTGATCACGGACGAGCACGTCCTCTGGATGGACAACGGGCGCAACCACACCGATCGCACGATGCTCGGCACGGGTGAGGCTCCGGACCCCGTGCGTCTGTGGTGGGCGCGCCGCGACAACGACCAGGCGGTGCGCTCGGTGGAGATCAGCGGGCTGCCGTTCGGCACCGAGTCCAACCCGCCCGCCTGGGACCCGAGCAGCGGGGTGGTGATCGCCTACGACGCCGGCAACGCGGTTCTACGAGCCTGGCGGCTCGTCGGTGACGACCTCGAGCCGCTCTGGCGCCGCGACGGGTTCGCCCACGCTGGCCACCTCATTCTTTACCCCGACACGCGCGAGCTGGTCGTTCAGGACTGGACGGACAACCCGGCGCTGCGCCAGCCGCGCGTGCGACGCAGCCTCCAGCCCGTCCTCCAGCTGCTCTCCCAATCCGCTGCGGCGCGGCGCGCGTCACTGCGCGCCGGCCACGACCAGCTCGTGGTGCTCGACCTCGACACGGGAGAGGACAGGGCACGGTGTGACGTGCCGTCTCCCAGCCAGGGGTTCCTGTTCCCCGCTCCCGGCTTCGGCCGCGACGTCTACTACCAGTCGCTCACGACCATCGCGCGTGTAGCGGTGGTCTCCTGAGCCGCTAGGCCTCGACCAGCACCACCAGGGTCTCCGCGCGGACGCCGTCGTGCTTCATGGCGTCGGCGGCCTCCGGCGATTGCATCGCGGACTGGAACGCATCCATGTCGGGAACCTCGGCCACCAACCCCACGCGGCTCGGGTTCTCGGGGTCGATGAACGTCCGGACGGTCACGCCAAGGGGCCCGAAGAACTCCTCGCGCTTCCCTGATGCCAGCCAGCGATCCCTGTCGTCGACCTCGTGGTACGCAATCACCGTCGCCATGGGGCGGCTCCTTCGTCGGATGGGGAAAGAAGCGAGTCTCTCCGCAACCGGCACCGGTCGCAACCCCCGATGAGGGATAAGGTTGGGTGGTGGACCAAGCACATCAGGCACTGCTCACGGAAATTCGCCGCCGGCTCGACGAGGCGCGCGAGGACCGAAAGATCACCAACGTCGGCGGCTCGAACTACTGGGGGCCGTACATCACGCGGGCGGTCAACGACCGCGAGGACGACGGACCGGCACTGGTGGAGTACATCAAGGCCATGCTCCGCAAGGCGGGCGATGCCAAGGCGTGGAACGCGCTGCTGGAGGCCGACCGGCTCGACATCTCGTTCGAGGCCATGGTCGTCGACGCCGCCGAGCCGATCCGAGGCCTGTTCACCGACGAGGATCGGGAGATCGCGGCCAAGGCACTCGGCGACCAGTCCGCCGAGGTCGCCCGTCGCCGCGAGAAGACCGATGCGGTGGACCTCAAGCGCGACCACCAGGTCCTCTCGGACATGGATGACCGCCGCGCCGGCCAGGGCAAGGCCAAGCTGAGCGAGGCGCAGCGAGCCGGTGTGCTGGCCGAGCGCGCGGCGCGAAGGAAGCGCGCCGCCGACTAGGCGAGATGACGGAGCGGGATCCCGCCCTCGAGCCGTTCGGAGCGCTGATCGGCACCTGGACGACTGAGGCGACCCATCCGATGTTCGACTCCGTTGTGCCGGGAAGCACGACGTTCGAGTGGCTCGAGGGCCGCCGGTTCCTCGTCCAGCGCTCCCGCAACGAGCACGAGACGTTCCCCGACGCGATCACCGTGATCGGCGCCCCCGAGGCTGGCGACGGGCTGGTCATGGAGTACTTCGACTCGCGCGGCGTGCGCCGGACCTACGGCGTCTCGCTCGACGACGGCGTTTTGTGCATCTGGCGCGACGACCCCGCGTTCGCCCAGCGGTTCGCCGCCACGCTGGGGCACGACACCTTCGAGGGCCAATGGCAGCTCGCGCGCACGCCGGGCGACTGGCAGGACGACCTGAAGGTGATCTACACCCGCGACTAGGGCCTCACGCGCCCGGAAACGACGGAGGCCGGCGCGACGGCCGGCCTCCACGCGCTTGGCCCCGAATGCTCAGGCGGCGACCGGGATCGGCTCCATGGTCACGACGGACTCGCCGATCGGCTGGACCGGCTCGTCGAACGTGGACGTCACGTCGGGCTCCGAGAAGAAGCCGACGACCTTCAGGGTCTCGTCGCCGATGTTCCTGACGGCGTGGGGAACCATCGCCGGGATGACCGCGAGGTCGCCGGCGGACACGACGCCGCGCTCGTCGCCCACCTCGGCCTCTGCGGTGCCCGCCACGATGTAGAGGATCTCCTCCGGGCTGTCGGTATGCCGGCCCAGGCGGTTACCCGGCTCGATCTCGAAGTACACGACCGCTCCGCCCTCGGTGCCGGCCGTCCTGTTCAGCGGGAAGTTGACGTTCACGCGGACATGCTCGGGATCGCTGTCGAGCCAGGTCCCCACGAGGTTGAGCGTGTTGGTGTTGACGGTGAGCATTGCGAGCCTCCTTTGAGAGAACGGCAGTGTGCACTGAAAAGACCGTACATCCGCGCCGCGTCGCTGTCAAGGGTTGGTTGCACAATCGTGTACTCTGAAATCGAGATGACTCGCAAGTACGAGCTCAAGCAACGCGCCGACTCCATGGAGGAGACGCGCCTGCGGATCACCGAGGCCGCGATCGAGCTGCACGGAAGCGTCGGGCCCGCCCGCACGACGGTCACGGCCGTGGCCCAGCGGGCCGGCGTCCAGCGCCACACCGTCTACCGGCACTTCCCCACCGACGCCGAGCTGTTCGCCTCGTGCTCGGGGCACTTCGCCGCCCTCCACCCATGGCCGGACATCGACGCGTGGAGCCGGATCCGCGATCCACGCGAACGCCTGGCCACCGGCCTCGATGAGCTCTACGGGTGGTACGAGGACACCGGTGAGATGTGGACACGCGTGCTGCGTGACCGCGAGCTTGTGGAGGCGATCGAGCCCGCCCTCCAGCCGTTCCATGTCTACCTCGGTCGCTGCGCCGGCACCCTGTCAGCCGGTTGGGGCCTCCGCGGGCGCCGCAAGCGGGTTCTCGAAGCCTCGATCCGTCACGCGGTGGAGTTCACCACCTGGCAGTCGCTCATGAGGGGCGACCACATCGCGCGGTCCGACGCCGTGAGCCTCATGACGGCGCTCGCCACGGCCGGCGCCTCCTAGTCGACAGCTCTCCGACCATGTTTTATATGTGAGTCGATGGCGGTCCAGGCCCTTCGACCCGTTCCCACCGGGCTTCCCAACACGGATCTCGCCGTCGGGCGCTGCGGCAACTTCGGTCAGCGGTGGCTCGACGGCATGTGGCGCGGCGACCCGTTGGCGGACGCCGTGGTGGCCGACGGCGCCCGGCTGGTGCGGAGGGCGATCGCGGAGGGTGTCGAGGCGGTCTCGGACTCGCCCGAGCCGCTGGTCGCCCTGTTCGCGCAGCTGGACACGCCGCCCGGCTGGATGGATGCCGACCGGTGTGACCGGGCGGCCCGGCACCTCGTCCGGCAGGGTCGCGAGTACGGGCTCGTGCTCGGGGCGGCGTCACTGCTCGCGGGCGCCCAGAACAGCATCGCCGGCAAGCCGCTCACCTTTACCGGCCGCTATGCGAGCAACGCGGCGGTGCGCTCGATCGAGGTGGGGTCATGGCTGATGGCGGTCACCACTCCGGGGGGCCTGGCCAGGAAAGGCCCCGGCTTCGAGCGAACGGTGCGCGTGCGGATGATCCACGCGCACGTGCGCGCACACCTGTCGCGCAGTCCCCAGTGGGAAACCGCGGCGTGGGGGCTGCCGATCCCGCAGCCGTACATGGCGTTCACGCTCGCCGAGTTCTGCTCGGTGGCGCTGCGGGCGATGGCGCAGCTCGGAGCTCGCTACAGCGACAACGAGCTCGAGGACATCCTGCACCTGTGGCGCTGCGTTGGCCACTTCGTGGGCGTCGACCACGACTTCCTCCCGGTCACGCCGGACGACTATGCGCGCATCGAAGACCTCTACGCACTCACCAGCCCGGGCGCCGACGACGGCGACCGCGCCTTCGTCGTGGCCCTGACGGACTTCCAGGCGGCCGAGCTCGGGCGCCTGCTCCCCTCAGCGTGGACGCCCGCGATCATGCGCGGGCTCCAGCGGGCATTCGTCGGCGATGCGGTGGCCGACGACCTGGCGATCCCGGACACCTGGCTGAAGCACCTGCCGAAGGTGGTCGGCCCGCTGACCGCGCTCGCGAACGGAGCCCACGACAGGCTCGTGCCCGGCGGCACGGGCCGCCGGACGGCCCGCGCCTTCAGGAGGCGGGTGACCGAGATGGAACGGCTGCGGAGGGAGTACTCCGTGACGCACGAGCTTGTGGACGACGCGGCCTGAGGGCGGACCTGATGGACCTAGTTGGGCAGGGTTCGCGTGGTGCCGCCCGCGCCCACTCAGTGGCAGAGCGTCGTGCCGCTATCGGTGAAGGTCCGCCCGGCCTCGGGCACGAACACCCAGTCGTAGGCGCCCGGGCGCAGGCTCAGGCGGACCACGCCGAAGGTGTTCTCCTCGCGTGCTTGGCTATTCGGCTTGATGTCAGCAAAGGCGTAGTGGCTGCGGCCGCCAGTACCCACAACTAACTGGCGGATTCCCATCTCGGAATCCGCAACCCCGGCTGGCGTCTGCGGAGCGAATCTCTCGTACAGGTGGTCGTCGCCGCTGAGCACGACCTCGGCGCGATGATCGTAGAGCGCCTGCCAGAAGGGCTGCATCTCTGGATGGTTGCCATGCACGGCCCCGGAGGAGAACCGCGGCTCATGGATCACAGCGATCGTGCAGGCGCTGGGATGAGCTTGGAGGTCGTCGCGTAGCCACTGCTCTTGGGGCGAGCCCTCGCCGCAGCCGCCCACCTCGTTGCACTGGGTATTCAGCATCACCACGTGCCACGAGCCGAGGTCGTAGCTGTAGTAGCCCTTGTCGGGGTCGCCGGCGGCGCCTCCGAAGTAGTCGTAGTACGGCGCGGCGTTCGGGGTCAGGTATTCGTGGCCGCCCACGCCCGGCCGGGTGCGGGCCTTGTGGCGACCCCACGTGGGGTCGTAACAGTTCACGAAGTCCGAGGCGGTGGCGAACTCGTAGACATGGTCACCCAGCGTTGTCACCGTGCCCGGCAGGCGGTCGAGCAGGGCGGCGGTGGCCTCGTCTCCGGAGCTGTCGCAGCCCGCGATGTCACCCGCTGCGAGCATCGTTGGCGGCAGCTGGGTATCGACCGTGAACGTGCGGGCAGGACTGCGGCCGGTCTCCGTGCCGGTGGCGCCGGCCTGTTCGGCCTGTGCTGTGTACGTGCCGCTCGCCAAAGCCGGCGAGCCCTCGACCGAGAATGTGCCTGCCGGCTGAACCTCCGCGGTCAGGACCTGCGCCGGGGTGCCCGACGCCGTGGCGCCGGGGTAGACATTGACCGTCACGGTGTCCGCGTTTCCCGGCTCGGTGGATGCGAGGCCGCCGTACGCGGGGGTGTCGTCGAAAGTGCTGCCGCCCGCCGGCGAGTCGAGCGAGAGCGTCGGCGGGGAATGCGGCACGTCGGCTGCCGCGAAATGCGCAGCCACGCGACGCTCCGAGAGCGCTCCCCCGTAGACCGCGACCTCATCGATGTCAGCCTTCAGCCAGTCGTACGCGCCCGAGCTGGCGCCGGCGTAGAGGCTCGAAGGGCCGCTGCTGATCGGGCCGTTCAGCTGGGTCGTCCCGCGCCGGGTGGCGTTCACGTACAACGCCATCTCCGCGCCATCCCAAGTCGCGACCACGTGTTGATAGCGCCCGGGCTGCACCAGGTTCGGGGCGGTGGTGAGCTCGGTGGTCTCCGAGCCCTTCCACAGGCGGAAGACGACGTTCCCGGACGGCGTCAGACGGAGGAGGTACTGGCCATCCTTACGCAGGATCGTCGACGTGCCGGTCGAGGCGCGCGGGTCCACCCAGGCCTCGAGCGAGATGCCGGTGGTCGGCCCGAGCGCCGAGGAACTGGGCACGCGCACGGTGTCGTCGATCCCATCGAGGCCGGCCCCGGAGCTCGTGTCGCCCGTGATCGCCCCGGGCCGCCCCAGCGTCACGCCGTTCATGTAGATGCCGGGGACGGTGCCGGTCTCGCTCGCGGCCGTCGTGCCGCCGCCCTCGCCGAGGCGCCAGTACCCAACCGGGTCGTCGGCCAACACCTCGTCGCGGTAGCTCCCGACCGCGGCCGTGGTCACCGCCTTGTCGCCGCCGCAGGCGCCGCTCGTCTGGTGGGCGGGGTCCTTCGCGCAGAGCTTGTAGTGGTAGGTCGTGTCCGGCTCCAGGCCGTTCAGCGTTTCGGCCACCGGGTGCGCGCCCTGGCCGCTGATGGCAACGGTTCGGCGAGGGGTCTCGCGTCCGTAGGCCGAGGTCGTGCCCCAGGCAAACCACCAGATCGTGTCGTCTTCGAGGCTGCTGCGGACGTTCCCGTGCAGGGTGGCGCTCGTCTCCGTAACGTCGGTCGCCGGGGTGGTCTCCCCGAAGGCGCAGCCGGACAGCGCCACGGCGGCGGCCGAGATCGCGGCCGCTAACCAAGCGACCCGTATCCAACGTAGGCTTGTTGAGGACGTTCCTACGATGTGACCGGCACCCCCTGCCGCGCGTCGACTTCTCCGGAGCTTCGCAGCGGCGGTGACGTTCGGCGGACACCGCTGCGCGAAAACTTCGCTCCTTGGGACCTAAGGAGCCTACCGGGCGCCCCCGGCCGCAGTCGACGAATAGCTGCGGGTCGGTGATGAAGTTGCTGGATCCGAAGAGTGGGCGCGGCTGGGTTCGAACCAGCGACCTCTCGCGTGTGATGTCTGCTGTGGCCTTGCATCCTGTGCCCGTCGATACGTGGGGTCATCCAGCCGGCCTCGCCAGCAGCGTGACGAGCGTCATCGCTACGGCGAGGGCCGCGTAGGCGCCCTTGCGGGCCAGGCCCTCGCTCGTCCGAAGCGCGATCACAGCCTGAATTGCGTAGTACGCGGCGAACGCGCGCGAGGCGACGGCGATGATCGTGAACGTCTCCACGGTCGCCGCCAAGGCAATCGCGGCCCCGCCACTCACCAGGAAAGATCGCGGGCTCCGCATCCAGTCGGACAGTCCGCGTAGGTTGCCGTCGGCCGCCGCGGTGTCCGCCGTGGCGGCGCTGAACTGGCTCAGGACTGCGCAGGTGACCAGCGGGAGCGCGAGAATCGGGGCCACGCGATGCGTCACGTCGAGGAGCGTGGCGTCGGCACCCGCCTTGGTGCCCAGCCCCATTACCGGCGTGGCCACCGCGACGAAGCCGATGTAGATCGCCGCCGACACGATCTGGGCCACCCGGGAGGCCCAGATGCGCGTTTCGGCGTCGTAGCGTCCGCCCAGGTAGCGGACCGTCTCGAACCCCTGCACGGTGATGACGATCCCGCCGAGCACGAGCAGGGAGTCGAAGAAGCCCACCGGAGGACCAGGCGGTAGCGAGATCCCCGGGCCCATGAGGCTGCCGATCTCGTCCACGAGCAGGGCGACGCCGAGCAGGGTGACCAGGAGGAGCACCGCGGCAAGCGAGCTGCGCTCGAGCAGGTCGAGCCCGTGCAGGCCGCGACCTATGGCGACGCCGATGATGAGCGCGACCGTCGCGCACGCGATGAGGCGCTCGGCAGCGGGCGAGCCGCCGTCCACCGCGAAGTCGACGAGGTACTGGGCCATGATCCGGAGGTAGAGAGCCACCGAGATCACGTAGGCGACGACGATCACCGCGTCTCCTGCGCGGTCCAGGCGGTGGGTGACCAGGTCGAGCTTGCCCTCGTCCGCACGCGGCTCCACCACGCGAACGCAGTGGCGGATGGCCGTACCCACGAACCAGGCGATCGAGCAGACCGCGATCGCCCCCAGCAGCGAGAGTACGCCGAGCGTGCGCTCCAGCACCGGGACGATGATCAGGAACCCCGACCCGAATATCGAGGCGAGCGGCGTCACCGTCGCGGCGGCAACGCGGCGTCGATCGATCGACCCTCGCGCTGGCATCTCGTCCTGCGCGGTGGGACTCAGCCCGCGTGGGACCGAGCCGCCAATCCGCCATCCATCTCTGCAATCAGGCGATCGATTCGCCCACGGTCACGCTCGTTCCTGACCTGCCCGGCTGCCTGCTCGGCGATCGTGCCGGCCACGCCGCGGATGACGCGAAAGCGCTCTTCGGCACCGCATCGGAGTGCGGTCGACCCACACGTGTTCAGCACCTCGAGCATCTTGCCGATCACCCATGCATCGCCACCGGCATAGCGGTTGATCTGCAGCATCGAGTCGAGGTACTCGGCGAATCCACGCCGGCGCACGACCACGGTGAGCTGCTCGTCAGGGAATCGGCGCACTCCCGGGGGCGCGACGCGCTCGGTTAGCCGGACGAGGATCACGCCGAGGTACTCGATGCAGGTGACCGCCGTCGCCGGATCGTTGATACCCGGGGAGACTGCTTTCATCGCGGTGTCGGCGAGTTGGCGGATGCCGAAGTCGACGTCCTGGTTGAGATCGCGTTCGCTCGCTATCGAAACTGTGCCGAGCAGCTCGCGGCGGCAGTCATCAACCGCATCTGCCGGCCAGATCTCGGCGATCGGCTCGTCGAGGCCTACGAAGTCGCCGGGGCAGACGAGCAGCGCCAGCTTCTCCACGCGCGGCCCAAGGCCCGTGACGAGCTCGTCCACTCCCATCTGCTGCACGTAGCCGGGTCGCGGCGCCCGCACGCTTCCCGGCGTCTCCGAGCGCCAGCAGCGGAGTAGCTCGGTCGCCTGTTCGCCCTCGACCGGCTTCCCGTAGCTCTCGGGGTACAGCACCTCGATTCGGGCCAGCGTATCCCGGGCGATGTTCGCGGTCACGTGCGAGACCTGGACGAGCTGCGAGACGTGATGGAGATACACGATCAACAGCACCACCGCGGCGATGCCGAGCAGCGACGCGACCGTGACACTCAAACGAGGCACGAAGCCCGCGTCATCGAAAGAGCCCACCGCCCGCAGGACGAGGATCGAGTAGACGAACGTGCCGACGTATGTCCCGATGGTGATCTGCGTGACGCGGTCGCCGAAGAACGTGCGCAGGATCCGCGGGCTGAACTGGCTGGAAGCCAGCTGCAGCACCACCATCGTGATCGAGAACGTGAGCCCGGCGACCGTGATGAGCGATCCCGCGATCACCGAGAGCACGGTGCGGGCCGCCGGGCCGTCGCCCTTGAAGACGAATTGGACCCCGTCGAGATCTAGGTGCCCGTCCAGCTCCACAAGGACGATCCCCAGGACCCCGAACAACAGGACGATGAAGCCGGGGATGAAGCCGAGACTCTGCGACAGGTTCAGCCGGAGACCTTTGACGCGATTCAGCACGGGCTGATCATGCCGCTTCCACCCAACGAACCCTGCACCTGTAACCCAAGTGACAGCCGCTGGTTGCGAGGAGCCTCACCGGGTAGCCCTACGGGGAGACCGACGACTGAGGGGATGCGAGATGGGGCATGGCGGCTCGACGCGAAGGATCCTGATGGGTGTGGCAATCGCCGCGACGGGCGGCGCGCTCGCCGCCCCCCACTTGGCGGCGGGGGCAGGCGCGCCAGCCTGCCCGGCGGCCGTTACGGACGGCGGGGCAGGAGACGACGTATTGATCGGCACGCCCGCGGCCGACAACCTGAGGGGCTTTGCCGGAGCCGACACGATCAGCACGCTCGGTGGCGCGGACTGCGCCGACGGCGGCGATGGTGACGACGTCATGAACGGCGGGATCGATGACGACACGCTCATCGGAGGCGCTGGGATAGACACGATCAACGGAGCGGCCGGATCCGACGACGTGGACGGCGGCGATGGCGACGACGAGCTGAGCGGCGGGAGCGGTGACGACCGCATCTCGGGGGGCGCCGGCTTCAACATCGTGCAGGGCGGCCTTGGCGCGGACGAGATCATCGGCGGCGACGATTTCGAGGACCTCAGCGGCGGTCGTGGTGACGACGTGCTCCACGCGGGTGACGGCTTCGACTACGTCTCCGGGGGGCTGGGCGACGACCGGATCTACGGAGAGGGCGGGCCCGACGACATCCAGGGCGGCCGCGGCCGCGACCGTCTGTACGGCGGTGATGGCGAGGACTACATCGAGGGCGGCATCAGCAACGACGTGATCAAGGGCGGGCCCGGTCCCGACCGGCTGGAAGGCGGGCTCGGCCGTGACCGGATCAACGGCGGCAGCGGCGATGACGCGATCGCCGGCGGGTTCGCGAACAGCATTTTGCACGGCGGGACGGGCAACGACAGGATCCTCGCAGTCAACGGTCGTGTCGACCGCATCGACTGCGGGCCTGGACGCGACAGCGCCCGCGTGGATGCCGGCGATCACGTGAAGCGCTGCGAGACGGTGTTCC
The DNA here is from genome assembly GCA_963811055.1 of uncultured Thermoleophilaceae bacterium. Lineage (GTDB taxonomy): Bacteria > Actinomycetota > Thermoleophilia > Solirubrobacterales > Thermoleophilaceae > JACVRW01. The sequence continues at coordinate 125,755 of CAWEPQ010000001.1, read as the reverse complement.
GATGACTGTGATCGGGGCGGGCAACGGCGGTCTCATCCTGTCCTGGTGATGGCGCTGCCACGGTCGGTCTGATCTACGGCTTCTACAGCGAGGTGTCAGGCCAAGACGAGGGTGACGGGTCGGCGTTCGACACACACGGAACGCGGTGAGCCCGGGACACGTCACGCAGCCGGCGGGCGTTGTTCAGACGGGACCAATTGGGCAGAGTTCGGAACCGAGGCTTGGTTCACAGGCTCAAAGAACTGCGCGAACCATCAGCCTTCTGGGCTGAGAGCTGAGACGGCGCCTGCTCCGAGGGGGCTCCGCTCCGAGGAGTTCAGCCGGCGGCGGCCAACACGGCCTCGTCGAACGAGGGCAGCGGATGGATCAGGGACTCGAGCTGCTCGCTCGACTGCTCGGCGGTGAGCACATCCTGTGGGTCGAGCTTGATGAACTCGCGCGCCGACGGGTCGTACTCCCAGACGTCCTCGCCGATCAGCCGGCAACGATCGTCGTAGGGCCAGACCATCACCTCGCGGGACTTGGCGAGATAGGTGGCATCCTCATCGGCCTCGACCCCTGCCGCGAGCAGCACCGTTCCCGGCGTCTGCTGGTAGAGCACCGATCTGGAAACGACCATGCTGTCGCCGACTGCGAGCTCTTCCTGCTCGGCGTAAAAGATGCACTGGTTGGTCGAGGTCCACTCGCGATATTGGTCCTCGACCTGCTCCCGACCATCAAGCGTGAGCTGCTGCCCGAGCATGTCGAAGTGGTAGACGGGGTGCTCGACCGTCATCTCCGGGGCGAAGATCTCCTCGTAGCGCCCAGCCATTTCGAGGTTCCGATGGCGGTCATAGGTCAGTAGGAGAAATCGGTGCCGGGGGTTCTCGGTCACCTCGAGCAGGCATCGCACTGCGGCGTTGGTCTGGGTGATGTCCAGCTCGACCACGAGCATGTCCCTTTCGTCGGGTGGGGACCACCAGGTTCGTTCGGAGTCTTCCCGACCGCGACCGCGTCCACAAGAGTGCTGGCCTCCGTGAACCACGGAAGCCCGCACGCGCGAAATGGGCGCGGCTGGGTTCGAACCAGCGACCTCTCGCGTGTGAGGCGAGCGCTCTCCCGCTGAGCTACGCGCCCGGGAGGGGGCTCAGTCTAGTCCCGCCCGGCGGGTCGTTCTAGAGAGCGACGATCGCGTCGATCTCCACGTCGGCGCCCCGTGGCAGCGCGGCCGCCTGGATCGCCACGCGCGCGGGGGCCACGTCGCCGAAGAACTCGGCGTAGACCTCGTTCACGCGCTGGAAGTCGTTGATGTCGGCGAGGTAGACGGTCACACGAACGGCGTCCCCAAGGCTTGCACCGGCCGCCTCGCAGATGGCCGCGAGGTTCTCGAGGCACTGACGTGCCTGACCCGGCGCGTCCTCCTTGATGATCTCGCCGCTGGACGGGTCCATCGGGAGCTGGCCCGAGCAGAACAGAAGGTCGCCGGTCCGGATCGCCTGGCTGTACGGTCCGATGGCGGCCGGGGCGTGTTCGGCTTCGATCTTGTGGCGGTCAGGCATCGCTCTCCTTCTCGGGGACCCGCCGCAGACTACGGGGCGGCCGAGGCGCAGAGAACGTAGATGCTCACCGTCTGGGTTGCCGCATTGCTGTTGCGTCGGGCCGCAACGAACCAACCTCGTGGCTCGGATCCGTCGGAGCGGAGACGCTCCGCTCGACGTCTGCCGGGCCGACTCGTCGTGACGATCACGGTGTTCGGCTGGCCTGAAACGGCGAGGTCTGGATCAGACGTCCGCTCCTCCACCGACCACGCTTCTCCCGGCTGGCACTGAACGTATCCGAGTAGGACTCTGGCCGTCCGCGCCGGTCCCGCCAAGGAACGACAGCGCCGTCGTTCGCACCAGCACCTGCTCTACGCCCGTGGGTCCTGCATTGCCCTGGATTCCCTGTGCGCCGTCGAGGCCGTCAAGGCCGTCGGTGCCATCCGTCCCATCGGTCCCCTCGACACCGGCAGTGCCCTGGCCGCCGCGCAGACCGGTCACGCCGGCGGGTCCAGCCAGGCCGACCAGTCCGCGCAACCCCTGCCCGCCGCGGGCACCTGCGTCCCCGTGCAGCTTGGCGCGCGCGGCGCGCTTGAAGTCGTTCAGCACGAGCGATTGGTCCTTCACCTTCGCCGACGACACCGCGTTCTTCTTCAGATGTCTAGCCCCGACGCTCCGATCGCGGAGGCCCACCGCCGCGTACCCCGTCCCGCCGAGCGCCACCACCAGGGCGACGATTGAGACGATCAGGGCGGGTGAGGTGTGGTCGAGGAGTGTCCGTGCGCGAGGGCTATGTTCACCGTTCGGAATGTGTTGAGCATCGGCACAGTGGACGGCCGGCGCGATTCCAGTCCCCTCTCGCCTGGACACACCGATCGGCTAGCCTTCCGAGCGGACCGTGCTAGGCGGGGAATTAGCGGTGCCCTGTCACCCGTAATCCGCTCTAGCGGGGCTGAACTCCCGTCGAAGGGGTTCTGCCCTCGGGGTCAGTACGCCGAGTAGAGGCGTCGATGGCCGGGTCCCGCGCGGTGGACGCTCGCGAACCAGGTCAGATCCGGGAGGAAGCAGCCTTAAGCGATACCGGCCATGCGTCGCGGACCAGCCTGGCCGGAGCCGATATTCGGCGGGCACGCCCGAGGACGAGCTTCGACGCCGGGTGCACGGTCCACTTTTTTCAGAGGATGCTGGGGTGGCCGCGCTTGACGCGGTAGTGGAACTCGCCGGTCGGCAGGAGCTTGCTGCCGCGCTTCCTGACCGTGCCGACGCGCTTGAGCGTGCAGCGGAAGTCCTTCTTCGAGGCCGTCACCAGCCCGTACCCGTGGTGGTCGAACTCGCCGCTCTTGACCCACGGGTTCACCGCCTTCAGGGCGTTGACGATCCCCTCGGGCGTCTTGGGATTGTTCGGATCGGCGCCCGGTAGCACGCCGCCGCCGCCCTCGCCAAGCCCGGGCGCGGAGATGGAGCCGCCCACGAACTCGGTGGCGAGCGCGCGCTTGTCGGTGTCGTTGAGGCGAACGTCTCCGGCCACGAACGTGTGGATGTCACCGGTGACGAACACCACGTCCTTGATCTTCTTGCTCTTGATGTGGCCAACGAGCTCCCTGCGCTCGGTCGGATAGCCCATCCAGGAGTCGAAGTTGATGATGTCCCCGCCGGGGAAGAACGTCCTCATGATCATCAGCTGGTTGGCCACCACCTTCCACGAGGCGGTGGAGGACGCCAGGCGCTTCTTGACGAAGTTCATCTGGTTGCGTCCCAGGTACTTGCGCGGCTGATTGATCTCCGGGCAGGAGGGACCGACCACGGGATCTCCGCATGGCTGGTCGTCCCGGTACATCCGGGAGTCGCACAGGACGAGATCCACATTGCGCCCGAACCGGGCGGCGCGGTAGATCCGCTGGCTCCCCTTCTTGGCGCCGTAGGTGGGCAGGCTCTCGAAGAAGGCCTGGTAGCCGGCGCGCTTCCGCGCGTCCGAGTAGTGCAGCGACGGGTCGAGTCCGCCAGTCGGCCCGGCGCCGCCCGCGTAGTTGTCCTGAACCTCGTGGTCGTCCCAGATGTTGATCATCGGGAAGCGGGCATGGACACGCCGCAGGTTCGGATCGGTCCGGTACGCGGCGTACTTGGCCCGGTACTGCTCGAGTGTCTCGGCGGTGCCGACCGGGTCGTCGCGGACGCCCCCGTTGGGTCCTACCGGGTAGTAGTCCTCGGCGTAGATGTAGTCGCCGAGGCAGACCACGAAGTCGAGGTCCTCCTTCGCCATGATCGCGTGGGCGTTGAAGTAGCCGAACGTGAAGTCCTGGCAGGAGAAGAAGGCGAAGCGAACCGGATGGTTCGAGTCGGGCGGGAGCGCGGTGCGGAAGCGCCCGACGGGGCTCTGCTCGTCGCGCGTGGCGAAGCGGTAGAAGTACTCCTCGTACGGCTTGAGACCGGCCACGCGCGCCTTCGCGTAGTGGGCACCGCCGTCGCTGGTCTTGATGAGGTCACGTGCCACGACCTTGCGGAAGCCGCGGTCCCGGGCCACCTGGACCTCCACGGTGCCGGTGCCCTCCACGTCCCCGATTCGCGTCCAGAGCGTGATGGCACGCGGAGCCGGATCGCCCGACGCCACGCCCTCCGCGAACTTCCCGCCGCGCAGATTCGGGCGCGGTGGGCGCTTGCCGGCCATGGCCTCCGGAGCCAGCAGCACCGTTGCCGTCAGGCCTCCGGCGCCGGAAACGAAGCCACGTCGCGAGAGCAGAGCGCGGTTCACTGCCACCTCCAGATAGTTAGGGCCGCTGGCCCTCGGGCGAAGGTCGGCGGGCGAGCCGGGCGAGCCTAGCGCCGGGCTCGTTCACACTCAAGCGCTTTACAGGATGCTTGGGTGCCCGCGCGCGACCTGGTAGTCGAACTCGCCTATGGGCAGCTGTGAGCTCGTGGGCGTCTTGATGCCCGCCACCCGCTTGAGCTGGCACGAGAAGCCGGTCTCCGTGGCTTCGGCGAGCCCGTAGCCGTGGCGGTCGAAGTCAGCGGCCTTGACCCAGGGATTGACCGACTTCAACGCCAGCACGATGCCGGTTGGCGTGCGCGGATTGAACGGGTCCGCTCCAGGCAGCACGCCGCCGCCGCCCTCGCCGAGCCCCTGTGAGGTGATCGAGCCGCCGACGAACTCGGTGGCCACCGGAGTGGCATCGGTGTCGGCCACGCGGACGTCCCCGGCCACGAACGTATGGATGTCGCCGGTGACGAAAACGACGTCCTTGATCCCCTTGTCCCTGATGTGGCCGAGCAGCTGCCCGCGCTCGTGCGGATAGCCCATCCAGGAGTCGAAGTTGATGATCGCGCCGCCCGGGAAGTAGGTGCGCTCGATCATCACCTCGTTGGCGATCACCTTCCAGTTGGCGCGGCTCGACGACAGCTGGCGCTTGGCCCAGTCGAGCTGCTCCGCTCCGAGGAGCGTGCGCGGATCCTCGAGTCCTTCGCACGCGGGCGCGAGGAAGGCGTCGCCGCACGGCTGGTCGGCCCGGTACTGGCGTTCGTCGAGCAGGATCAGGTCGACGTTCTTCCCGAAGCGCATCGACTGGTAGATGCGGTTGGGGCGCTTGCGGGAATACCCGTAGGTCGGCATCGACTCGAAGAAGGCGCGGTAGGCCGCGTCCTTGCGCGCGAGGCTGTAACGCAATTCCGGGGCAAGGCCGCCGGTCGGCCCGGCACCGCCGGCGTAGTCGTCCTGGAGCTCGTGGTCGTCCCAGATCGAGATCATCGGGAACTGCGAATGCACCTGCCGCAGGTTGGGGTCCGACCGGTAGGCGGCGTACTTGGCCCGGTACTGGTCGAGGGAGATGGACTCGCCCACCGGGTCGGTGCGCACTCCACCCGAGGGGCTTCCCGCCGAGTGATAGGCCTCGGCATAGATGTAGTCGCCGAGGTTGAGTACGAAGTCCACGTCCTCCTGGGCGAGCAGCGCGTGCGCCGTGTAGTAGCCGAAGGTGAAGTCCTGGCAGGAGAAGAAGGCGAAGCGGACTGGTTGATTGGAGTCAGGCGGAAGCGCCGTGCGGAAACGGCCGACCGGGCTCGTCTCGTCGCGGGTGGAGAAGCGGTACCAGTACTGCTCGTGGGGCCGGAGCCATTCGACGCGTGCCTTGACCGCGTAGCCGCTCCAGCTGCCGGCCTGGATGAACTCTCGGGCCACGATGCGCCTGAAGCCGGGGTCCTTGGCCACCTGGAGCTCGACGCTGCCGTGGTGCTCCACGTCCGCGACCCGCGTCCACAGCGTGATCCCGTAAGGCGTGGGATCGCCTGAGAGCACGCCCTCGGCGAACTTGCCGCCCCGGAGTGTGGGTCCGCGCCGGCCGTGCCAGCCACGCGAGGCCATCGCGTTCGGAGCTACGAGAACCGCAGCGGACAAGCCTCCGGCACCCGAGACGAATCGCCGCCGCGAAACCTTGGCGTCGTTCACTGCCACCCCCTCCGTTGTGGACCCGGGCGAGCCTAACCGGGGGGTCGGGCACCCCACAAGGGGGTACCGATAGCGCCGTCCGCTCCCCGGCTAGCATGGGACGCCCCGATGCTCTCCCTCTACCGCCGCCACCGCCCCCGCACCTTCCAGCAGGTGGTCGGCCAAGAGCACATCGTCCGCACGCTGCGGAACGCCATCGAGCTCGACAAGGTGCACCACGCCTACCTGTTCGTGGGCTCGCGGGGTACCGGCAAGACGTCGATGGCCAAGCTGCTGGCCTGCGCTCTCAACGCCGACGGCGGGCCGTCGGCCGATTTCGACCCCGCCACCCCCACGGCCAAGGCGATCCTCGGAGGCACCTCGCTCGACGTGGTGGAGATGGACGCCGCCTCGAACAACTCGGTGGACGACATCCGCGAGCTGCGCGAGAACGTGGCGCTCGCCCCGATGCAGGGCGGCAAGCGCATTTACATCCTGGACGAGGCGCACATGCTCTCGGCGGCCGCCTGGAACGCCTTCCTCAAGACCCTGGAGGAGCCGCCCTCCCACGTGGTGTTCGTGCTCGCCACGACAGAGGCCCACAAGGTGCCGGCCACGATCGTGGACCGCTGCCACCGCTTCGACTTCCGCCGCCCTTCCCTGGAGCAGATCGCCGGCGTGCTGGATCGCGTGGCGGCAGAGGAGGAGATCGAGCTGCCCCCCGCCGCCGTGGGCATGCTGGCGCGGGCCGCCACCGGCAGCTTCCGCGACGCGCTCGGCACGCTCGAGCAGCTGGTGACCTACGGGGGCGCCGAGGTCAAGCTCGAGGACGTGATGGACATCCTCGGCGTGGCCGACGCGGAGCTCGTGCTCGACGCCGCCGAGTCGCTGGCGGACCACGATCCCAAGAAGGCTCTCCTCACGGTCAAGGCACTGTCGGACTCCGGCCGCGACATCACCCAGTTCATGCGCGACCTCTCGGCGCACCTGCGCCACCTGTTCGTGGTTCAGACGCTCGGCGAGGTGCCCGACTCGTTCTCGGTCACGGCGGACCACACGGAGCGGCTCGCGTCGCAGGCCGAGCGCGTGTCGCAGGGCGAGCTGCTGCGCGCCATCGACTTCCTCGCCGCGGCGATAGCGGCCGTGAAGGACGGCTCCGAGCCGCGGATCCAGCTGGAGATGGCGCTGCTCAAGGCCACCCAGCCGAGCGCGGACCTCTCGCTACAGGCGCTCATGCACCGCATCGAGCAGCTCGAGTCGGCGCTGGGCGCCGCGCCGGAGCGCCCTGCGCCAACGCCGGCGGCGCCCAAACCGGAGCCGCCGGCTCCGCCGAGCGGCGGCGGTGCGCCGCGGGCCACCGGCGCATCGCGCGTGGCGGGCGGCCAGGCCGCGACCGCCGTGGCGGTGGAGGAGGCGGCCGAGCCGGTCACCGCGGTCGAGCTGGAGCAGGTGCTCGCTCTCTGGCCGGCGGTCGGCCAGGCGGTGGCCGAGGAGAACGGGATGCTGGGGGCCGCGCTCGGCGCCGCCCGCCCGGTGAGCCTCGAGGGCGATCGCCTGACGGTGGCCTTCCCCGCGGACGCGGCGTTCGTGAAGAAGAAGGCGGAGGCCAACACGGACCTCGTGCAACAGGCCGTGCGCGGGCTCACGGGCAGCGCCATGGCCGTGGTCTACGAGCTCCGCGACGGCGGTCCGCAGGCCGAGCCGACTACTCTCGACGAGGCAGAGCTGATCGAGCGGCTCCGTGCGGAGTTCGCCGCCGAAGAGGTCTTCGAGGACGAGGAGTAGCCATGCCGGGACAGCCCAATCTGGGACAGATGATGAAGCAGGTTCAGCAGATGCAGGCCGAGATGGCCAAGGCCGAGCAGCAGCTGAAGAGCGAGGTCGTGGAGGCCAGCGCCGGCGGTGGGATGGTCACCGTCAAGGTCTCCGGCTCGCTCGAGCTGCGGGAGCTCATTATCGACCCCGAGGCGGTGGACCAGGATGACGTGGAGCTGCTCCAGGACATGATCCAGGCCGCGGTCAACGAGGCCTTCCGCTCAGCCCAGGAGCTGGCCGCGAGCAAGATGGGCGCGGCCACCGGCGGCCTCGCCGGCGACCTCGGCAACCTGGGACTCCCCGGGCTCTAAGACGAGTTGTTCGCGGCGCCGGTCAACCGGCTGATCGCCGAGCTCGCCCGCCTGCCGAGCATCGGCCAGCGCACGGCTCAGCGACTGGCGTTCCACATCCTGAGCGTGTCCGACGAGGAGGCGCTGGCGCTGGCCGACGCCATCCGCGAGGTCAAGGAGACGGTGGGCCAGTGTGAGATCTGCTTCAACCTCGCCACCGAGGCCACCTGCCGGATCTGCCAGGACGAGCGCCGCGAGCCGACCACGATCTGTGTGGTCGAGCAGCCGAGCGACGTGATTCCGCTCGAGCGCTCGGGCGAGTTCCACGGCCGCTACCACGTGCTCGGTGGAGCGCTCTCCCCGATCGACGGCGTGGACCCCGAGCACCTCCACATCACCGAGCTGCTCGACCGCGCCTCGGGCAACGGTGTGCGCGAGGTCGTGATCGCCACCAACGCCACGACCACGGGCGAGGCCACGGCGCTCTACCTCGCGGACTCGCTGCGCGAACGCGCGCCCGAGGTGGCGGTCACCCGGCTCGCGAGCGGCCTGCCCGTGGGCTCCGACCTGGAGTACGCCGACGAGATCACGCTGGGCAGAGCGTTCCGGGGCCGTCTGGCGCTGTGATCGCGGTCACCGGCGCCAGCGGCGGCGTGGGCAGCGGTGTGTCGCACCTTCTGGCCGGCCGCGGCGAGGAGCTGCGGATGGTCGTGCGCGATCCGGCCCGCGCGCCCGGCATCCCGGGAGCCGAGGTGCGGCAGGCTTCCCGGTACGGCCACGCCGACGAGATGCGCGCCGCGTTCGAGGGCGCGGACACGGTCTTCCCTGATTCCCGCCTCCGAGTCCGCCGACCGCATCGAGCAGCACGTCACCGCGGCGAACGCCGCGGCGGCCGCGGGTGTCGGCCGGCTCGTCTATCTGTCGTTCCTGGGCGCTGCGCCGGACGCCGTCTTCACGCTGGGCCGCCACCACTGGGCCACGGAGCAGGCCGTACGGGCCACCGGCCTGCCGTTCACGTTCGTCCGCATGAGCCTGTTCACCGACTTCTTCCCGTTCATGGCCTCTGCCGAGGGCGTGATCGCGGGCCCGGCGGGCGACGGCTGGCCTTCACCCTCGAGGAAGCCGCGGAGGAGATGAGCCGCGCATCGGGCAAGTCGATCGTCTTCCGCAACGAGACGCTCGAGGAGGCGTACGCGTCGCGAGCGCACTACGGAGCGCCCGACTGGGAGGTGGAGGCGTGGGTGAGCTCCTACTCCGGGATCGCAGCGGGTGAGGTGGAGCTGGTGACTAGCGAGGTGGAGCGCCTGGCTGGCCACGCCCCGGCCTCGCTGGCGGACTACCTGAGCGCCCATCCAGACGCGCTCGAACACGTGGGCGCCGGCTAGGCCCCTTGCGCCGGCCGGCGGGGCGCGGGACTATGCAGCCCATGGCTTCTCGCGTGGTCCACGCAGCGTGCCCGCACGACTGTCCCGACACCTGCGCGATGCTCGTGACCGTCGAGGACGGCCGGGCGGTGCAGGTGGACGGAGATCCAGAGCACCCCATCACGGCCGGATTCCTATGCGGCAAGGTGTCGAACTACCTCGACCGCGTGTACGCCGGCGACCGGCTGCTGCACCCTCTTGTGCGCGACGGCGCGAAGGGCGAGGGCCGTTTCCGCCAGGTCTCGTGGGACGAGGCGCTCGACCGCGTGGCGCACGAGCTCACCCGTGTGCGTGACGACCACGGCGGCGAGGCGATCCTGCCCTACAGCTACGCCGGCACGCAGGGCCTGATCCAGGGCAACACCATGAGCGCCCGCGTGATGCACGCGCTCGGGGCCACCTCGCTCGAGCGCACGATCTGCGCCACGGCCGGCATGGTGGGCGCGGCGGGCACACACGGCATCTCGCCCGAGGTGGACCCCGACGAGTGGCACCACGCGCGCCATCTACTGATCTGGGGCTGGAATCCGATGTCCACGGCACCCCACCTGTGGCGCAAGCTGCTCGAGGCCCGCCGCGCCGGGGCCCGGCTGGTGGTGGTGGACCCGTTCCGCAGCCGCACCGCGCGGGTGGCCGACGAGCACCTGCGCCCGATCCCCGGTACCGACGCCGCGCTGGCGATCGGGATGATGCGCGCGGTGGTGGACGCCGGCCTCCAGGACGAGGACTGGTGCCGCGCACACTCGAATGGGTACGACGAGCTGCTCGAGGTCCTCGCCGACCACCCCGTCGAGCGCTGCGCGGAGATCTGCGGCGTGGATGCCGACACGATCGCGCGCACGGGCCGTGACTTCGCCACCACCAGCCCGGCGCTGCTGCGCCTCGGGGTCGGCGCCCAGCGCCATCTCGGCGCTCCGGCCGCCTACTCCACGATCGCATCGCTGCCTGTGCTCACGGGCGCCTGGCGCGAGCGCGGTGGGGGCTGCTCCTACATCCCGATGGCCACCGCGGCGGCCGTGAGCTCGTACCCGCTGGAGGGCCACGAGCTGCTCCCGCACCCGGTCAGGACCATCAACATGTCCCAGCTGGGCGATGCCCTCACCGATACCTCGCTCGACCCGCCCGTCAAGGCGCTGGTGTGCTGGAACTCGAACCCGGCGTCGATCGCCCCGGACCAGGAGCGCGTGCTCGAGGGCCTCATGCGCGAGGACCTGTTCACCGTCGTGCTCGAGCAGTTCATGACCGACACGGCCATCCACGCCGACGTGGTGCTTCCCGCCACCACGCAGCTCGAGCACACGGACGTGGTGTTCTCCTGGGGCCACCACTACGTGACCTGGAACGAGGCGGCGGTGGAGCCGGTGGGGGAGGCCAAGCCCAACACGGAGGCGTTCCGGCTGCTGGCCGCCCGCCTGGGCCTGGACGCGCCCGCCTTCCGCGAGAGCGACGAGGAGATGATCGAGACGATGCTCAGCGGCTCGCCGGCGGTGGCCGATCGCGTGGTGGAGCTGCGCGAGCGCGGATGGCTCAAGATCGACCTGGGTCAGGGCAGCACGCCGCACGCGGAGGGCGGGTTCGGCACGGCCGACGGGCGCGCCACCCTCCACGGCCGCTACGAGCCGCCGCTCGAGGTGGCCGACGCGGCGCTGGCGGAGCGCTTCCCGCTGGCCCTCGTCACACCGAAGACGCACCTCTTCCTCAACTCCACCTTCGCCAACCAGGGCCGCCAGCACTCGGCGCAGCCGGAGCCGACGGTGTGCGTGCACCCCGACGATGCCCTCGAGCGCGGCATCGCGGACGGAACCCGCGTGCGGGTGTACAACGACCGCGGCGACTTCACCTGCGCGGCGCGGGTGTCGGACGACGCCCGTCCCGGCGTGCTGGTGGCGCCGATGGGATGGTGGAACCGCGACTACGAGGGCGGCCGCAGCGGCCAGGCCACCACCTCGCAGCGGCTCACCGAGCAGGGCCATGCGCCGATCTTCAACGACAACCGCGTGGAGCTCGTGGCGCTCTAGCCGAGCAGGCCGTAGTCCTCCTTGGCCGCCAGGATCCGGCCCACCGCCTGGTCGAGCCGTGAGCGCGAGATCCGCCCGCGTGTGACCGCCGCCAGAACGGCGTCGTAGGCGGCCTCCTGGTCCTCCGCGGGCCCGGAGATCATCAGCATGTCGGCGCCCGCCCGGAGTGCCTCCACCGCCGCGTCGGGTACCGAGGCGGCGATCTCCACCGCGGGCGCGGCCAGGTCGTCGGTGATCGCCACACCCTGGTAGCCGAGCTCGTCGCGCAGGAGGTCGGTGGCCACCTCGCTCGAGAGCGATCCCGGCGCGGTGAAGTCGTTCATCGGATAGAGCGCGTGGCTGAGGACGAAGGCAGGCGCTCCGTCCTCGATGGCCGCCCGGAACGGGAGCAGGTCGCGTTCGCGCAGCTCGGGCAGGCCCAGGCCCACGCTGGCGGGGCCGTCGTCGGTGGACTGGTCGGCCGAGCCGAGACCGGGGAAATGCCCCACGGCGGTGAACAGCCCGGCCTCGCCGTAGGCGGCCAGCTCCGCGTCCGCGAACGCCGCCACCTCCGCCGGGTTGTCCGAGTACGCGAGCGCCCCGAGAGCGGAGCCGCCCTCCGGGCTCACGTCCAGGGCGGGACCGATCACCCCGGTCACGCCCAGCGCCGCGAGTGCGCCGGCGGACTCGCCCGCCTCGGCGCCGGCCGCATCCGCCGACTCCAGGTCCGCGGGCGCAGTGGGCGGCGGCAGGTCGGGGAACGAGTTGAGCTCGCCGCCGGGCTGGCTCACCATGGCGAAGGGCCGTACGTGGCCCTCCTCGTCGGCGATCACCCGCGTCTCGCCGGCGAGCTGGCCGAGCAGGTCGGAGCTGGTGTAGTTCTGCGCTCCGATCACGATCCCGCCCAGGTCGAGCCGGCGCAGGCGCTGGAAGATCTCCGCGTTCAGATCGGTGCCCTCGAACCCCACGAGAAAGAGCTGGGCCACCTTGCGCTCGAGCGAGAGCGAGCGGACCGCGTCGGAGGCGCTGCGCGGGACGGGGGGCGGCTCGGCGTCGCGCTCGCGCTTGGAGGGCCGGGGCACGATTCCCGCCAGAAGCGACCGGCCCGCCGGCTTGGGGCTGGCCGGTTCAGAGGTGTCGTCCTGGCCCGCGCCGAGCACAGCCCCGACCACGGCAGCGCCGGCGGCCACGGTCACGAGCAGGGCGATCAGCAGGCGGCGGCCCCGGGACACCCGCCGAGGCTAGCGCCGGCCCCCGTCGGCGGAAAGGGCTCAGGGCGCGACGACGGTGAAGCTGACGCGCTTGGCGCTGGAGCGGTTGCCCGCGGCGTCGGTGGCACGCAGCGTGGCGCGATAGCGGCCGGGCTTGAGCGCCTTGCGCCCGATGCGGCCGGTGAAGCTCGTCGACACCCGGCCAGGTCCCTTGGCCTTGCGGACCAGCGTGCCGGAGCGCTTGTAGCGGGTGCACTTGCGGTTCTTGGCCCGGCTCCTGCTGGGTGCGCGGCAGGGACCTGAGCGCTTGCGGGCCCGCCGGCCGGGCAGCGCCCGCTCGATGGTGATGCGCACGGTCGAGAGCTCTGTGAGCGAGTACCGGAAGGTGGTGCCGGTCTTCACGGCTGCACTGATCGGCGTGCGCCGCTTGCCGACCTTGAAGCGCTTGCGGCTCATCCCGAGGCGGGAGACGCGCGGCTTGGTCGTGTCGATGACGCCACCGCCACCGCCACCCCCGCCCCCCGGCGGGGCGCCGATGTCGCGTAGGAAGACGTTGGTGTAGGTGTTCACGTCGTCCTCGCTGAGATCGTTGGCGTCCGACGCGAACGCGACGTAGCGGCCGTCCTCGGAGAGAGCGGGCGCGGACGAGTCGGCGTCGCCGGCGGTGCCCGCCGCCCCGGTCGCGCGGCTTGCCAGTGTGAGCGTGTTCGCGGTGAGGTCCCGGACGAAGACGTTCGTATAGGCGTTGTTGTCCTCTGAGCTGAGGTTGTCGGCAGAGGAGTCGAACGCCACGCGCCGGCCGTCTGCGGAGATCGCGGAGTCGTCGGCGTTGTCGTTGGGTCCGGCGCCGCCAGCCCCGGTTGCTCGGCTCACGAGCGTGGTGGTTCCGCCCGTGAGGTCGCGCACGAAGATGTTGAGATACGTGTTGTCGTCGTCGGTGCTCAGGTTGTCCGCGTCGGAGGTGAAGCTCACGTAGCGCCCGCTGTCGGAGATCGACGGCGTAAAGGAGCTGTGGTCCCCGGCGGCTCCCGCTGCGCCGTCGGCGCGGCTGACGTAGGTGACCACATCGGCCTGAACGTCGCGAACGTAGATGTTGTAGAAGACGTCGTTGTCCTCGGCGCTGAGGTTGTTCGCGCTCGACTGGAACGCGATGTACCGGCCGTTCCCCGAAATCGCGGGAAGGAACGACGACTCGTCAGCGCCCGTGCCGGTGGCCCCGGCCGCCCGGCTCACGAGCGTGGTCGTGTTCGTCGAGAGGTCGCGGACGAAGATGTTGGCGTAGGTGTTGTTGTCCTCCGTGCTGAGGTTGTCCGCGTAGGAGTAGTAGGTCACATTGCGTCCGTCGGCCGAGATCGCGGGGTCGTAGGACGAGTCGTTGGCGCCGGTGCCCGCGCCGCCGCTCGCGCGGCTCACGAGGGTGGTCGTGTTCTCCTGGAGGTCGCGGACGAAGATGTTGTTGTACGAGTTGTTGTCCTCCGTGCTGAGGTTGTCGGCGATCGAGACGAAGGCCACGTAGCGTCCGTCGGCCGAGATCGATGGAGCCGACGAATGGTCGGCCCCGCCCGCTCCGCCGGCCCCCGTCACGCGGCTCGCGAGGGTGAGGACGTTCGTCTCCACATCGCGTACGAAGACGTCGTAGACCGGGTCCTCGTCCTCGCCGCTGAGGTTGGCGGCGTTGGACTGGAACGCCACGTACCGACCGCTCGCGGAGGCGCTCGCGGAGCTCGACGAGCCGTTCGCCGCGGCGCCGTTGGCGCCGCTCACGCGGCTGACCAGGGCCAGATCGTCCTTCGCCCCCCACGCGGCCACGGCCACGAGTCCGGAGAGCACTGCGACGGCAACCGAAGCGGCGGCCGTTCGCTTCCTCCGCGGGCCAGCGGACATGGGAGCAAGCTACCGCCTGGCGTCCCTCACGCGCAAGGGTCCGTTCGTCCAGGACTATCTTGTGCCCCTATGCCGGTCGAGACCGCATACACGGTGGTGATGAAGTTCGGCGGCACGTCGGTGGCCGACGCCGAGCGCATTAAGAACGCCGCACGCCGGATCGTCCAGCGCGCCGACGAGGGCGCGCGCGTGGTCGCGGTGCTGTCGGCACGCGGGAAGCACACCGACGAGCTGATCGCGATGGCCCATGAGGTCTCGCCGCGGCCGCATCCGCGCGAAATGGACATGCTCCTCTCGACGGGCGAGCGGGTCTCGTGCGCGCTGGCGGCCATGGCGATCAACGACCTGGGCCACGAGGCCATCTCGCTCACGGGGTCGCAGGCCGGGATCGTGACCGACACCACCCACACCAAGGCGCGCATCCTCGAGGTCAAGGCGCACCGCATCCGCTCGGCGCTGGACGACGGGCGGATCGTGCTGGTGGCCGGCTTCCAGGGCGTGTCCCACGACTCGCTCGACGTGACCACGCTCGGCCGCGGCGGCTCGGACACGACCGCGGTGGCGCTGGCCGCCGCGCTTGGCGCCGAGGTCTGCGAGATCTTCACCGACGTGGCCGGTGTGTTCAGCGCCGATCCGCGGATCGTGCCGTCCGCCCGCAAGCTGCCGGTGGTCACCTTCGAGGAGATGCTCGAGATGTCGGCGTCGGGGGCGGGGGTGCTCCAGCTGCGCTCCGTCGAGTACGCCCGCAACTACGGCGTCACGATCCACTGCCGTTCGAGCTTCGACGATGGACCCGGTACCGTCGTGCAGGACGAAGAGCAGACCATGGAACGACCACTCGTCACAGCCGTGACGCACTCCACAGCGGAGGCGCGCATAACGCTCACCGGGCTTCCGGACCAGCCTGGCATCGCCGGCCGTGTGCTCACCGCGCTGGCAGACACGAGCGTGAACGTGGACATGATCATCCAGAACGAGCCCATGAGCGAGGGTCAGCGTGCGGACATGTCGGTCACCGTCCCGCGCGACGACCTCGCCATGGCGATCGAAGCGCTGGCCCCGCTCAAGGACGAGCTCGGATTCGGCGCCGTGCACTCGGACGACCGGATGGGCAAGGTGTCGCTGGTCGGCGCCGGGATGAAGAGCCACCCGGGCGTGGCGGCCCGGGCCCTCACCGTGCTGGGCGAGGCGGGCGTGAACATCGAGATGATCTCCACCTCGCCGATCAAGATCTCGTGCGTGGTGCGCGAGGAGGACGTGGAGACAGCGGTGGTCCAGCTGCACACGGCCTTCGACCTCGGGCGCGAGTCGGTCCATCCCGAGGACGTGGCCGGCGTGCACCGGCCCAAGGTGCGCGAGGAGGCCCCCTCATGAGGGTCGCCGTGGTGGGCGCCACCGGCGCTGTGGGGTCGACGATGCTCGGCGTGATGCGCGAGCGCTCGTTCCCCGCCGACGAGGTGGTGCCGTTCGCCTCCGAGCGCTCGGCCGGCCGCTCGATCGACTTCGGGGACACCAGCCTGAAAGTCCAGGCGCTCTCCGATGAGGCGATCCAGGGCTTCGACCTCGCGCTCTTCTCGGCCGGATCCGCCATCAGCGAGGCGTGGGGAAGGCGCTTTGCGGACGCGGGCGCCGTGGTGGTGGACAACTCGTCCTTCTGGCGCATGCACGACGACGTGCCGCTGGTCGTTTCCGAGGTCAACCCGGAGGCGCTCGACACCCACCGCGGCATCGTGGCCAACCCCAACTGCACGACCATGCAGACGGTCGTCGCGCTCAAGCCGATCCTCGATGCCGCCGGCATCGAGCGCGTGGTTGCCTCCACCTACCAGGCGGTGTCGGGTACCGGCCAGCGCGCGGTGGAGGAGCTGCACGACCAGGCGCTCGCGACCCTGGAGGCCAAGGACGTGCCGCCCCCGAGCGTCTATCCCCACCAGATCGCCTTCAACGTGGTGCCCCAGGTGGAGAAGTTCCAGGACGGCGACGACTACACGACCGAGGAGCGCAAGGTCATGCGCGAGACGCGCAAGATCCTCGGCCGCGAGGACATCGGCGTGTCGGCCACGTGCGCGCGCGTGCCCGTCTATACGGGCCACTCGGTGTCGGCCAACGTGCAGACCCGCGACCCGCTCTCACCGGAGGAGTGCCGCGAGCTGCTCGCGTCGGCGCCTGGGGTGACCGTGGTGGACGACCCCGGCAACGGCCTCTACCCGCTGGCGCTCGACGTGGCGGGCCGCGACGACGTGCTCGTCGGGCGGATCCGCCGCGACCCCTCACACGAGCGCTGCCTCAACCTCTGGATCGTGGGCGACAACCTCCGCAAGGGCGCCGCCACCAACGCGGTTCAGGTGGCCGAGCTCCTGCGGGTCCGGAACCTGCTGGGCACCGCCGCTTAGGAGGTCGGGACGCCGTTGCGGCGCTCGAGCGTGACCAGTCCCTGGCGCTCGAGGCGTGCCAGCTCGCGCCGCGAGGCGATGCCGAGCTTGCGATAGATCTTGCGCGCGTGGGTGCGCACGGTCTCCACCCCGATCGCCAGCCGCTCGGCGATCTCGGCGTTGGTTGCGCCTCCCTGGAGCTGCTGCAGCACCTCGCCCTCGCGCGGGGTCAGCTGGTCCACGCCGCGGATTCGCACCGGATCGCCGCCGTGGACGGTGGCCGTCTGGGGCAGCACGTGCATGCCGCGCGCGGCCAGGTGGATGGCGCTGATCACGTCGCGGGCCTCCGTCTCCTTGGACAGGCAGGCGGTGGCGCCGTAGGAGAGCATCTGGTTGAAGTCCGCAGCGGTGGGGCTGTTGGCCAGCACCACGATCGCCGTGTCCGGATAGCTCCTGTGAAGCGAGAACACCTGTGTCGGTGAGCGCAGGGTGCCGTGGTTGAGGAGGACCACCTTCGGGTGGTGGCGCTCGATCGTCTCGTCGAGATCTTCGACCGACACGTCGGACTCCACAAGATCAAGGTTCGGGTCCTCGGCGATGAGGACGCTCAGGGCGAGCGCGACGAGATCCTCGAACCGTGCCGAAACCACGGTTGGCATCGCGCCGCAGTCTAGGAGCGCGGGCGGAGGCGAGCGCGAATCCTGGCCGTCTTTCGTCCCGTGACTGCGGAAATTGGGAGGTAGCCCTCGCGCGACCTATGCGATGGGCTAGGCCGCAGCGAGCTGCGCGACCTTGCGCTGCACGTCACCGGTGGACACCACGTGCTTGCCCATCCCGAGCTCCTTGGGCTCGAGTCCGAGCGCGAGTCCGACCATCTGCGGCAGGTGCAGTACCGGCACCCCCAGGTCGCGCTCCACGAAGCGCTCGGCCGCCGGCTGCTGCATGTCCAGGTTCAGGTGGCAGAGGGGGCAGGGGGTCACGAGGCAGTCGGCACCGGCGTCGATGGCGTCGGCGAGGTGCCGGCCGGCCTGGCGCAGCGAGGTGGTCCGGTTCATCGTGATCACCGGGAAGCCGCAGCACTTGCGCGCCCCGGCGTAGTCCACCGGCTCGGCGCCCAGCACTTCGATGAGCTGCTCGAGGTACGAGTCGCGGCCGGGATGCTGGTCGAAGCCGAGGCGCTTTGTGGGGCGGACGATGTAGCAGCCGTAGAACGGCGCGATACGTAGGCCCTCGAGCGGGCGCTTCACGCGGTCGCGCAGGGTGTCGAGGCCGATCTCCTCGACCAGGACCCAGAGGAAGTTCTTGTTCCACCAGCCGTCGGACTTCTCGTAGGAGAGCTCCTCGGGCTTGAGGTGGGTGTTCACCTCGGTGCGGTAGTCGGAGCTGGCGTCGAGCCGCTCCTGGCACTCGGACTGGGCGCCCTGGCAGGTGGAGCAGATGTTCATCATGCCGGCGGCACCCTCGACCTTCTGCGCCATCGCGAACGTGCGGGCGTTGAGGGTGTCGGCCAGCTCCTGGTTGTGCTCGGCCACCACGCCGGCGCCGCAGCAGTTGGCGCGGTCGAGCTCCACCAGCTCCAGGTCAAGCAACGGTGCGATCTTGGCCACCGAGCCGTGCAGCTCGGGCGTGAACCCGCGCGACACACAGCCCGGCCAGTACGCGAGCTTCACGCCTCGCCTCCAGACTCTCCGACGATGTAGAGGTTGAGCTCGATCCGCTCGTCGTGCGACTCGATCTCCTTGAAGATCCGGCGCACCTGATCCTGATCCGGCAGCTTCGGGTGGAGCAGTGCCTTCTTCGGCGTGACCTTGCCCGACGCGAGACCGCGAAACGCGGTGGGAAGCTCGCGGACCAGCTGCTTGACGGCGCCAGGCTCGAGCTGGCCGCGGACGAGGCTGCCCTGGCCGAACGAGCGCGGGAGCAGCTGCGCTTCGTGCAGCGTGCCGTACTTCTCGACGAGCGTCACGAAGGCCTTCTCGTGCCCGTAGCCGTTGTTGTCGTCCTTGATCTCGTAGTCGTCGGACGCCTTGCGCCGCAGGCGCATGATCTGGTTCATCGGCGCCACGTCCTTGGGGCAGACCTCCACGCACGCGAAGCAGTGGGTGCAGTCGTAGATCCCGTGCTCATCGGCCGCCAGGTCCTTCAGGCGCGCCTCGTGCGCGCCGTCGCGCGGGTCACCTACGAAGCGATAGGCCTTGGCCAGCGCGGCGGGACCCATGAACTCGGGATCGACCTCCAGCGACAGGCACGCCGACACGCACACACCGCACTGGATGCAGGCCATCGCCTGGGTCACGTCGAGCATCGCCTCGGCGGGCACGATGTACTCGCTGTTCGGGGGCGGCTCCTCGGCGGGGAGCAGCCACGGCACCACACGCCGGATCTTCTTCCAGTGCACGGCCTCCATGTCGGTGATCAGGTCCTTGATCACGGGCATGTTCCCCATCGGTTCGACGGTGATCGCACCGTCGCGGGCGCCCTCGGCCGCCTCGCCGATCTGGGTGTTGCAGGCGAGCGCGGACTTGCCGTTGATGCGGACGCCGCAGGACCCGCAGATCGCCGCCCGGCACGAGCAGCGGATGCCGATCGAGGCGTCCTCGCGGTCCTTCACCTGGAGGATGCCGTCCAGCACCGAGCGCTCCGGCGGGAGATCCACGCCGCGCTCGTCCCAGTAGGCGGGCTCCCCCGACTCGGGGTTGAAGCGACGGATTTTCAGCGTGTATTCAGCCATCTCAGTACGTACGTTCCTCGGGCTGCCACTGTGTCAGAGTGACCTCGGAGTAGGACACGTCGGGCTCGTCGCCGTTGGCCGCGACGTTGATGTGCTTGAGCCACTCTTCGTCGTTGCGGGCCGGGAAGTCGGTGCGGTACTGGGCCCCACGGCTCTCCTTGCGCTCTAGCGCGGACACCACCATCGCCTCGGCGTTGTCGAGCATGAACTGGAGCTCGAGCGCGCCGAGCACGTCCTGGTTGAAGACGGTCCCCTTGTCGTCCACGGCCACGGTCTTCGCCTCCTCCCTGAGGCGGCGCACGATCTCGAGGGCGGTGTTCAGCCCCTCCTCGTCGCGGAAGACGGCCACGTACTTGTCCATCGTCGAGCCCAGCTCGGCCTTGACCTCCGACACGCGGCGACCGGTGCGGTCGCGGCTGACGATCTCCTGGATGGTGCGCTCCTCGGCCAGGAGCGACTCGCGCGAGGGCGCCGACGGCGCCAGGCCCTTGACCACGCGGGCGGCGTGGGCGCCGGAACGGCGCCCGAACACGAGGGTGTCGAGCAGCGAGTTGGCGCCCAGGCGGTTCCCGCCGTGCACGGACACGCAGGCGCACTCGCCGGCCGCGTAGAGGCCCGGGATGGACGTCTGCCCGTCCACGTCGGTGCGCACGCCGCCCATCGTGTAGTGGTTGCCCGGCTTGATGTGGATCGGCTCGCGGGTGATGTCCACGCCCGCGAAGTCGCGGCCCACGTTCACGATCTCCCTGAGCGCCTCGTGGATGCGCTTGCGCGGGACCACCGTGATGTCGAGCGCCACCGTGCCGTCCGGGAAGCCGCGCCCCTCGTTGATCTCGGTCTGCTCGGCCCGCGACACCACGTCGCGCGATGCGAGCTCCATCTTGTTAGGCGCGTACTTCTCCATGAAGCGCTCGCCCTGGGCGTTGTAGAGGTGCGCGCCCTCGCCGCGGGCGCCCTCGGTGATCAGCAGTCCCAGGCCCGCCAGCGTGGTGGGGTGGTACTGGATCATCTCCATGTCCATCAGCGGGGCGCCCACCCGGTAAGCCATGGCGATCCCGTCGCCCGTGCAGATCAGGGCGTTGGTGGTGGGGTCGTAGATCTGGCCGTTGCCGCCGGTGGCGAGGATCACTGCGCGGGCCGAGAAGAGCTCCAGTGACCCGTCGCGCATGTTGCGGGTCACCGCGCCGGCGATCCGGCCCTCGTCGTCCTGCACGAGCGCGGTGGTGAACCACTCCTCGTAGCGGGTCACCTCCTCGTGGCGCATGAGCTGCTCGTAGAGCACGTGGAGAATCGCCTGGCCGGTGATGTCGGCCACGTAGTAGGTGCGCGCCGCCGACGCGCCTCCGAAGGCGCGGGTGCCGAGGCGCCCCTCCTCGTCGCGGTGGAAGGTCACGCCCCAGTGCTCGAGCTCGAGCAGCTCCGAGGGAGCCTCGCGGCACATGACCTCGATCGCGTCCTGGTCGCCGAGGTAGTCGGAGCCCTTGATGGTGTCGAACGCGTGCGACTCCCAGGTGTCCTCGGGATTCAACGCCGCGTTGATCCCGCCCTGGGCCGCGTTGGAGTGCGAGCGCACGGGGTGGACCTTGGAGATGATGCCCACGGAGGCGCCCCCTTCCGCTGCTGCGAGGGCTGCGCGCTGGCCGGCTAGACCGGCCCCGATCACTAGGACGTCGTGCTGAGGCATCAATGGGGTAAGGCGGCCCGCGATTCTAGGGAACGGACGGACGCGACCCGCCGGGGCCCCTTCAGCGGGGGGCTGGACGGGGGTCTGGGGACTTTCCGTTGGCATACATCGAAAACTCCCCACACCCCCTGCCGATCACCTGATTGCCGAGCTCGCCGAGCGCCAGCATGGGCCGGTCTCCGGTCGACAGCTCTTGGCGCTCGGACTGGGTGAAGGCGCGATTGCATGGCGGATTCGCGCCGGCCGGCTGCACCGGATCCACCGGGGCGTGTATGCCGTAGGCCACCCTGTCCTACCCCGCTATGGGCGGCTGATGGCAGCGGTGCTCGCCTGCGGTGATGGAGCGGTCCTCAGCCATCGCAGTGCCGCCGAGCTTCTGAGATTGGGCCCGAGCACCGCGTTCTTCGAGGTCACTGCACCCGGCGATCGCAGGCCCCAGGACATACTCGTCCACCGCGCCGAGATCCCCACCAGGCACCGCGGCGTCATCGAGGGGATTCCCGTCACATCGCCGGCCCGGACGCTCATCGACCTCGCCGACGTCCTCACCCGGCGGGGGCTCGAGCGGGCCATGGACGAGGCCGAGTTCCTGCGCCTCGACCACACGGGTCTGCGCCCGATACCGGGGCGCCGCGGCGCCGGGGTGCTCGCCGAGGTGCTTGCCAGCCATGTGCCCGGCTCCACACGCACGCGCTCCGAGCTGGAGGAGATGTTCCTCGCGATCTGCGGAAGCCACCTCCTCACCCAGCCCGAGACGAACGCGCAGGTGGATGGTCACGAGGTCGACTTCGTCTGGCGAGAGTCGCGGCTGGTGGTCGAACTTGACGGCCACGCCGCCCACGGCACCCGCGTCGCGTTTGAGCGGGATCGCTCTCGCGACACCGCGCTCACGGCGGCCGGCTACCGGGTGATGCGCTTCACTCAGCTCCGGCTCGAGCGCGATCCCGCCGCGGTTGCTGACGAGGTCAGGCGGGCCGGAGCGCCCGTCGAACCCGGTCGACGGTCACGATCCCGCGCAGAACGCCGGCGTCATCCACGGCCATGATCGCTCCGAGGCGGGCCAGCCCCTCGCGGCTGAGCAGCGTCTCGAGCGGGTCCTCCAGCCGCACGCGCAGGCCGCTGTCGCCCTCGTCGCGAGCCATCACCGAGGCCACCGGCCGCGATGGGCGCACCTGCTCGGCCACGCTGTCCACCGCCTCGCGGGACACCACCCCGACGAGCCTTCCCGAGGCGTCAACCACCGGGAACCAGGGCCAGCCGTAGCGCAGGAAGAACTCCTCCTCGGCCCGGTCCAGCGAGAGCGTCTCCGGGATCGCCACCGGCTCGATGTCCATCACGTCGGCCACCCGCAGACCCTCGATCCGGCCGGCGAAGGCCGCCTGCACCTCGGCCCCCTTGGCCGCCTGTGACAGGAACAGGCCGATGAATCCCAGCCAGATCCCGCCGACGGGGTCGCCGCGCAGGAACATGTACACGCCCAGGGCGATCATCAGGTAGGCCACCCCGCGCCCGAGCCGGGCGGCCAGCTGAGTGGCCCTGGCGCGGTCCCCGGTGCGCCACCACACGATCGCCCTCGCGATCCGCCCGCCGTCGAGCGGGAAGCCCGGAATCAGATTGAAGATCAGGACGAACGCGTTGATCGACGCCAGGTGGCCGAGCACGGCGGTGGCCTCGTTGAAGGTCCCGATGTCGAACGACGAGGCGTTCATCGCTTCGTCGGTGCCCGAAATGGCGCTGGCGGCGCCGAAGCAGAGCACCGCGATCGCCAGGGTCACGAGCGGCCCGGCCACCGCCACCCGGAACTCCACGCCCGGCGAGTCGGTGTCGCGCTCGAGCTTGGCCACGCCGCCGAACAGCCATAGGTCGATGCCTGAGATCGGTATGCCGTTGCGCATCGCCACCACCGCGTGCCCAAGCTCGTGGAGCAGGATCGAGGCGAAGAACAGAAGCGCCGTGATCGTCGCCAGGGCGAACGCTTTACCGTCCTCGCCCGGGAACAGATCCGAGTAGTCCCCCGAGAACGACCAGATGATCAGGAACAGAACGAGGAACCAGCTGACATCCACCCCGATCCGGATGCCGAAGATGCGCGCGAGCTGGATCGAGCTGCCCCCGAACATGCACGGGGATGGTGGCAGGTCGCACGTGCCCGGCCTTCCAGCGCGAGTAGCCGGCGCCGGATGGGGAATAGGCCACAGGTGAGCACCAAGAACTGGACCTTGCTGGCGGTATGCCTCGGCACGTTCATGCTGCTGCTGGACATCACGGTGGTGAACGTGGCGCTGCCGGACATCCAGCGCGAGCTGGACGCCAGCTTCACCGACCTCCAGTGGGTCGTGGACGCCTACTCGCTGATGCTGGCGTCGGTGCTGCTCATGGCGGGCTCGCTGGCCGACCTCTTCGGCCGCCGGCGCGTGTTCGCCATCGGCCTGGCCCTGTTCAGCCTCGCGTCGCTGCTCTGCGGGCTGTCCGGCACGCCCACGGTGCTCAACCTCGCCCGCGGATTCCAGGGGATCGGCGGCGCGGTGATGTTCGCCTGTGCCCCCGCTCTGATCGCCCAGGAGTTCGAGGGCCGCGAGCGGGCATCCGCCTTCGGCATCTGGGGAGCCACCATCGGCGCCGCGGTGGCGGTGGGCCCGCTGGTGGGAGGCGTGCTCACCGAGACCCTCGGCTGGGAATGGATCTTCTTCGTGAACGTGCCGATCGGCGCGCTCACGGTCGTCGTGACCCTGCTCAAGCTCCACGAGTACCGCCCTGAGACGCGGCCGCGTCTGGACTGGGCGGGTGTGGTCACGTTCAGCGGCGGGCTCTTCTGCCTGGTGTTCGCCCTGATCCGGGGCAACGCCGAGGGCTGGGGCAGCACCACGATCGTGGCGCTGCTCGTGGGGTCGGCGGCGCTGCTGATCGCCTTCGTGGTCGTCGAGCGGCTCGGGCGGGAGCCGATGCTCGACCTCTCGCTGTTCCGCAAGCCGGCCTTCACGGGCGCCCAGATCGCCGCCTTCTCGATCTCGGCGTCGATGTTCTCGATGTTCCTGTACCTCACGCTCTACATGCAGAACGTGCTGCGGTACTCGCCGTTCCATGCCGGCCTGCGGTTCCTGCCCGTGTCGGTGCTGTCCTTCTTCGCGGCGCCGATCGCCGCACGGCTCATGAACCGTGTGCCGGTACGGGTCCTGATCTTCGGGGGGCTCGCGGCGGTCGGCACGGGGCTGCTCCTCATGGGCGGCGTCTCGCCCGACTCGAAGTGGACGACCCTCCTGGCCGGATTCGTCATCGCCGGCACGGGTGTGGGCTTCGTGAACGCGCCGCTCAGCTACACGGCGGTGAGCGTTGTCGACCAGCGGCTCAGCGGCACCGCCTCGGGGATCAACAACACCTTCCGGCAGGTGGGGATCGCCACCGGCATAGCGGGGCTCGGCGCCATCTTCCAGTCGCACGTGACCGGTCGGCTGGAGACGCTGCTGTCCGGCGCGCCGGTGCCGCCAGGCGCCGCCAAGGGCCTCGGTGAGGCGGTGGCTTCCGGCGGTGCGCAGCAGGCCATCGCCTCCGTGCCGGCGAATGCCCGCGGCGCGGTGGAGGAGGCCGCCACACGGGCGTTCCTCGACGGCTTCAACACCATCATCGTGGTGGCCGCGATCATCGCGTTCGCCGGGGCCGTGCTCTCGCTGCTCCTGATCCGGGACCGCGATCTCGTGGCGCCCGGCCCGCCCGCCTGAATACGCTCAGTCCAATGGACCGAAAGGAATCAGTTGCCACATAGCGTGACCTTCATCCCCGGCGACGGGACCGGGCCCGAGCTCGCCGAGGCGACGCGGCGTGTGCTCGAGGCCACCGGCGTCGAGTTCGAATGGGACTTCCAGGACGCTGGGATCGACGTGTACGAGGAGGAGGGGAACCCGCTTCCCGACCGCACCCTCGACTCGATCCGCGAGCGCGGCATCGCCATCAAGGGACCCACCACCACGCCCGTGGGCTCGGGTCACCGGTCGATCAACGTCGCGCTCCGCAAGGAGTTCGACCTGTTCGCGTGCATCCGCCCGTGCAAGGCATACGAGGGCGTGCGCACCCGCTTCCCGGAAACCGACCTCGTGATCGTTCGCGAGAACACCGAGGACCTCTACGCGGGCATCGAGTTCGAGAAGGGGTCGGACGAGGTGGAGCGCCTGCGCAAGTTCCTGGCCGAGGAGCTCGATTCGCCCACGCGCGACGAGTCGGGCATCTCGATCAAGCCGATCTCGGTGTTCGGATCCGAGCGGATCGTCGAGGCGGCGTTCACCTATGCCAAGGAGAACGGCCGCAAGAAGGTCACGGCCGCCCACAAGGCCAACATCATGAAGTTCTCGGACGGGCTGTTCCTCGAGGTGGCTCGGCAGGTGGCCGAGCGTCACCCGGAGGTCGAGTTCGAGGACAGGATCATCGACAACCTGTGCAACCAGCTCGTGTCCCGCCCCGAGGAGTACGACGTGATCGTGCTGCCGAACCTCTACGGCGACATCGTGTCCGACCTCTGCGCCGGCATGATCGGCGGGCTGGGCCTGGCCTCGGGCGCCAATATCGGCACGAGTGGCGCGATCTTCGAGGCCACCCACGGGTCAGCCCCGAAGTACAAGGGACAGAACAGGGTCAACCCCACCGCGCTGCTGCTCTCGGGAGTGCTGATGCTCAGGCACCTGAACGAGACCGAGGCCGCCGAGCGCATGGAGGGCGCCATCGCCGAGGTGATCCGGAAGGGCGACAAGGTGACCTACGACCTGAAGCCCTCGCGCGACGATCCGACAGCGGTGGGCACGAGTGAATACGCAGACGCCGTCATTGAGGAGATGCAGAACCAGTGAACGCTTCAACTCCAGTGAAGGTGGCCGTAACCGGCGCCGCGGGTGCCATCGGCTACAGCCTTCTTTTCAGAATCGCGAGCGGCCAGATGCTCGGCGAGGACACACCCGTGGAGCTCAGCCTGCTCGAGATCCCACAGGCGGTGAAGGCAGCCGAGGGTGTGGCGATGGAGCTCGACGACTGCGCCTTCCCGCTGCTGTCGCGCGTGGACATCTCCGATGACCCGAACTACGCGTTCGACGGGGTCCAGGTGGCTCTGCTGGTGGGCGCGCGCCCGCGCAGCAAGGGCATGGAGCGCTCCGACCTGCTGGACGCCAACGGCGGGATCTTCAAGCCGCAGGGCGCGGCTCTGAACGAGCACGCCGACAGCTCGCTCAGGGTGCTGGTGGTGGGCAACCCCGCCAACACCAACGCCCTGATCGCCATGAGCAATGCGCCCGACGTGCCGCGCGAGCGCTTCACCGCGATGACGCGGCTGGACCACAACCGGGCGATCGCGCAGCTTGCGAACAAGCTGCAGGTGCCGGTGTCCGACGTGACGCACATGACCATCTGGGGCAACCACTCGGCCACCCAGTACCCCGACATCTTCCACGCCGACGTGGGCGGCCAGAACGCCGCCGAGAGGGTGGACGATCAGGCGTGGATCGAGGACGACTTCATTCCCACGGTGCAGAAGCGCGGCGCCGCCATCATCGAAGCGCGCGGTGCGTCGAGCGCGGCGTCGGCCGCCAACGCGGCCATCGATCACGTGCGCGACTGGACGCTCGGCACGCCCCAGGGCGACTGGGTGTCGATGGCCATCCCCTCCGACGGCTCCTACGGCGTGGAGGAGGGCATCATCTCCTCGTTCCCGTGCACCACGGCGGATGGGCGCTACGAGATCGTGCAGGGCCTCGACATCGACGACTTTCTCGCGCGAGCGCATCGATGCCACGGTGGGCGAGCTCAAGGAGGAGCGCGACGCGGTGAGTGAGCTCGGTCTCATCTGAGACCGAGTACTCAACGGAACTTAACTGTTATTGCGCAGGAAGGTGAGGCGCAGGGTCAGGCGGGATGCCAGCCCTTGCCGCGCCTCTTCACCTGACCGTCCGAGGCGAGGCTCGGAAGCACGCGGTACAGATAATTCGCCTTGATCCCCATGGCGTCGGCCAGCTCGGCGATCGTGATGCCGGGACGCGCGCGCACCAGCTCGAGGGCCTGCTTCGACCGGGCTCCGCTGCCGCGCGGGCGCCCGCGGCCACGGCCCTTCCGGGCGGGCGAGGCGCTGCCACGGCGACGACGAGGCGTGGAGGTGGACCCGTTGGGGGTGCTGCCCACGCCGGCGAGCGCCGCTGCTGCCTTCTCCAGCCGGTTGTACTCGTCGACCAACGGACGCAGCTCCTTCAGCCGCGTGTCGATCTCCCTGCGCTTCTCATCCAAGAAATCAGCCATTAACTGAAAAGTAGCGAACTGACTATTTCTCCACAAGCGCCTTGAGCCGCTTGAGCGACCCGTCGAGCTCCCGTCCGGTGGCTCGTGCCACCGTTCGCTCGGCCAGCCGGCCGAGCGGCCCGCCGGGCAGGTCGTACTGGTTGATGTACGTGAAGCGGGTGCCGTCACCCTTCGGCTCGAACCCGTACTCCACCATGGCGTGCGACGCCACGGGACCCTTTCCCTCCCACACGACCTTCCTGCAGGGATCGTTCTCCACGACCGTCCAGCGCACCTTGAAGCGGCGCCCCGCGAGCTTCAGGCACTGCGTCAGCTGCGATCCCTTCTTCAGCCGGCGCGCCGGGTTGCCCACCAGGTGATCGTGGATCGTGACCCAGTCCTCCAGCCGCGTGGAGTCCATCACCACGTCGTAGAGGCTCTGAGGGGGCGCGGCCACGTCCACCTGGCGCTCGACCTTCATCGGGCGGCCAACGGCTCGAGCGACTCCCATTCGGCCAGCGCGTGCTCCACCGCGCGCTCGAAGCCGCGCGGCTGGATGTCGTAGATCCGCGCGGCCTCATGGGCGTCGCGTGGAAGCACGTCGGACTCGAGGCTCTCCATCAGCGGGCGCACGAGCTCGATCGGCTGGCCGCTCACCGCCGCCACGACCGCGCTCGCGGGTGGGGTGAGCGAGGCGGGGAGCCCCACGGGCATGCGTCCCACGCCGAGCCCTTCCGCGATCCCCTCGATCAGAGCCGCGAAGGTGACCACGTCGGGGCCGCAGATGTCGAGCGAGCGCCCGGCCGCCGCGGGCACCGCCGGAGTGTTGGCGAGGAACTCGATCACGTCGCGCTCGTCGATCGGCTGCGTGCGGTTCGAGCGCCAGCGCGGCATCGGCAGGAGGCGCAGCCGCTCGACGAGCCGCACCAGGACCCTGAAGGACGAGGACCCGGCGCCGATCACGATCGACGCGCGCAGCGCGGTGGAGGCGGGCAGGGCACCGAGCAGGATCTCCTCCACCTCGAGCCGCGAGCGCAGATGGGGGGAAGTGGCCCCCGCCGGCGCGATGCCGCCCAGGTAGACGATCCGCTCCACGCCGGCCTCCACGGCGGCGTTCGCGAAGGTGGTGGCGGCACGGCGGTCGCGCGCGGCGAACCCGCCCCCGGCCCCGTTGGCGCCCTCCATCGAGTGCACGAGGTAGTACGCCGTCTCACAGCCGTCGAGCAGATCGGCCAGCGGCGCCTCCCCGAGCAGGTCGGCGGCCACCGCCTCCACCCCCGGCAGGGGCTCCACCCGCTCAGGGCGGCGCGCGAGGGCACGCACGCTGCGTCCCTCCGCCGCGAGGCGTCGCAGAAGGCGCGATCCCACGTAGCCGGTGGCTCCGGTCACAAGTTCCATCAGGCCCACATCCTTCCCGATACGCGTCCGCGGCCTCGCCGGCCCACATCTCGCCCCCCGGGAAAACCCGCAAGCAGCGGGCCATCATGTGAAGAACCTGGAAATTGCGGGGCCCGGAAAAGCCCCCCATTTGCGGAACCGCGGCTGGCGCGACGGCTTCGATTGATGCACCATCCCGCCCCGTGCCGAAGACCAAGCCCGCCACATGTGAGGACTGCTTCTTCCACCAGAACCAGCTCTGCGCACTCAACCTCGAGAAGGCCTGCACGACCTTCAGGCCCGCCGACCGCGGCCTGGCGCCGGAGCGCCAGCTCACCTTCGTCTTCCGCACCGAGCGCGTGACCGCCGCCTACGCGTTCCCGCAGCCGAACGGCTGATCCTCCACAGAAGGGGCCCCCAGCGCTTAGAGTCGCTCCATGCGGCTCACGGTGCTGGGCAAGTCCCCGTCCTGGCAGGACGCGGGAGGGGCGTGCTCGGGGTATCTGGTTGAGGACAACGGCACGCGCGTGCTTTTGGATTGCGGCAACGGCGTGTTCGCAAAGCTCCGCGAGCGGATCGACTACGTGGATGTGGACGCGGTCGTGATCTCGCACCTGCACGCGGACCACTTCCTCGATCTCGTGCCGTACTCGTACGCGCTCACCTACGCGCCGCGCCAGCAGCCGGTGCCGGTGCACACGTGGCCGGGCACCGACAACCCGGCACGGCCGGTGCTGCACGCCCCGCCCGGCGCGCGCGACACATTTCGGCGCGTGGTCGGCGCATGGGGGAACGACGACCTCATCGAGAACGCGTTCGACCTCAGGGAGTACGACCCCGCCGAGGAGCTCGACATCGGGCCGATCCGGATCGCCTTTCAGTCGGTTCCTCACTTCACCGAGACATTCGCGATGAGCTTCACGTCGACCACCGGTGGCGGCCGGCTGATCTACGGGGCGGACTGCCGGCCGACCGAGGACCTCGTGAAGTTCGCGAAGGGAGCGAGCGTCGTACTGCTCGAGGCCACGCTCCCGCGCCCCGAGCGGGATGGCGTGCGCGGGCACCTCACCTCCGCGGAGGCCGGAGAGCACGCTCGCGCCGCGGGTGCGGCACGGCTCGTGCTCGTTCACATCTCGGACGAGCTCGATCCGGAGTGGGCGCGCGAGCAGGCGGCGCAGAAGTACGACGGCCCCGTCGAGGTGGCCGCCGAGGGCGCCGTCTACGAAGTCTGAGCCGCACGAGCTCGCCCAGCGTCCTATCCTCGATGACATGGCCCGTTCGCGGGACCTCTTCGCAAACTTCGAACGGATGCGCCGGGAGATCGATGAGCTCTTCGGCGACGTCTTCGAGCGCGCAACCGGCCTGCGCGGCGGCGGCTTCTCGCCGTCGGTGGACGTCTACTACGTGGACGACCCCCCGCGCGCCGTCGTCAAGGCCGACCTGTCCGGGATCCACATCCAGGACATCGGGCTCGAGATCCGGGGGCGCCAGCTCCTGATCGCCGGGGAGCGCCGTCCTGCCGAGGCGGCCGGGCGCCTCTACCAGCAGATCGAGATCGAGCATGGCCCGTTCCGCCGGTTGGTCGAGCTGGGCACCGAGGTGGCGGCCGACCAGGCGCGCGCCAGCTACGAGGACGGGATCCTCGAGGTGGAGATTCCACTCGCTCCCGCGAACGAGGCCCGGCGCGTGCCGATCGAAGAGGGCGAGCTCGAGTGAGCATCCATATTCCGTCGGCGGATGGCGAGGCCGCTCAGGCCGTCGTCCGTACGAGCCTGCCCGCGGAGCTGCCGGTGCTCCCGCTGCGCGACACCGTGCCGTTCCCCGAGGCCCTCACGCCGCTCGCGATCGGCCAGGAGCGCTCGATCAGCCTCGTGAACGACGTGCTCGGCGGGAACCGGATGCTCGTGATGGTGGCGAGCAAGGACCCGGAGGTCGAGGAGCCCGGGCCCGACGACGTGTACCGGGTGGGCGTGGCCGGCGTGGTCTCGCGGATGCTCAAGGTGCCGGACGGCACACTGCGGATCCTGGTGCACGGAGCCCAGCGGGTTCTGGTCGAGAAGTTCTCGTCCACCGAGCCCTACATGGTGGCCCGCATCGAGGAGGCGCCCGACGAGATCGAGCCCTCGCCCGAGCTCGAGGCGCTCCACCGCAACGTGCAGTCGACCTTCTCGCGGATCATCGAGGAGGTGCCGTACCTGCCGGAGGAGCTCCAGATAGCGGTGGCCAATCTGGACGACCCCTCTGAGCTGGCGCACATGATTGCGGGAGCGCTGCGGCTCAAGACCGAGGAGAAGCAGCACCTGCTCGAGGAGCGCAACGTGGCCCGCCGGCTGCGGTTCCTGTCGGAGCTGCTGGCCCGTGAGCTCGAGCTGGTGGAGATCGGCACGCGCATCCAGTCGCAGGTGCAGTCGGAGATGGACCGCGGGCAGCGCGAGTACTGGCTGCGCCAGCAGCTCAAGGCGATTCAGGAGGAGCTCGGCGAGGTGGACGAGGCGCAGGCCGAGGCCGCGGAGCTGCGCGAGCAGCTGGAGGAGGCCGCCCTTCCCGAGTACGCCCAGAAGGCTGCCGAACGCGAGCTCCAGCGCTTCGAGCGGCTGCCTGCGCAGTCCGTGGAGCACGGGGTGATCCGCACCTACCTCGAGTGGCTGGCCACGCTGCCCTGGTCGAACTTCAGCGAGGACACGCTCGATCTCAAGGCGGCGCGCAAGCACCTCGATCGCGACCACTACGACATGGAGCTGGTGAAGGACCGCATCCTCGAGTTTCTGGCGGTGCGCAAGCTCAAGCCCGACGCGCGCTCGTCGATCCTCTGCTTCGTGGGCCCGCCGGGCGTGGGCAAGACCTCGCTCGGCCGGTCGGTGGCGGGCACGCTCGGGCGCTCGTTCGAGCGCATCTCGGTGGGCGGCGTTCGCGACGAGTCCGAGATCCGCGGCCACCGGCGCACGTACATCGGGGCCATGCCCGGAACGATCATCCGCGCCATGCGCGATGCCGGGAGCAAGAACCCGGTGTTGATGATCGACGAGATCGACAAGATGGGCACGGACTTCCGCGGCGACCCTGCGAGCGCGATGCTGGAGGTGCTCGACCCTGAGCAGAACTCGACCTTCCGGGACCACTACCTGGACCTGCCGTTCGACCTCTCGCACGTCTTCTTCATCTGCACGGCCAACCAGCTCGAGACCGTGCCGCCCGCCCTGCGCGACCGGATGGAGGTCATCCAGCTGTCGGGCTACACGCACGAGGAGAAGCGCCAGATCGCGAAGCGCTACCTGGTGCCTCGCCAGATGGAGCGCAACGGCGTGGGCCGCTCCAAGATCGAGTTCACCGACGAGGCGGTGGACGCGATCATCGAGGGCTACACGCGCGAGGCGGGCGTCCGCGGCCTCGAACGTGAGATCGGCTCGGTGTGCAGGAAGGTGGCGCGCGAGTTCGCGGAGGGGAAGCGGCGCTCGAAGCGGACGATCAGGCCGCGGACCGTCACGACGCTGCTGGGCAAGCCGCGCTTCGTGCCGGAGACGGTGCGCCGCACCGGCGAGGCCGGCGTGGCCACCGGGCTGGCGTGGACACCGGTGGGTGGCGATGTCCTCTTCGTAGAGGCCACGTCGTTCCCGGGCGACGGCAAGCTCCAGGTGACCGGGCAGCTCGGCGACGTGATGAAGGAGTCCGCGGCGGCCGCGCTCTCATACGTGAAGAACGCGATGCCGGAGGCGCTCAACGGCGACCTGGCCGACGACTGGTTCCGCAACCACGACCTCCACGTGCACGTGCCTGCCGGAGCGATCCCGAAGGACGGCCCGAGCGCGGGGATCACGATGGCCACCGCGATCGCGTCCAGCATCACCGGCCGGCCGGTTCGCGCGGACACGGCGATGACCGGGGAGATCACCCTCACGGGCCAGGTCCTGCCGATCGGCGGTTTGAAGGAGAAGGCGCTCGCCGCCCAGCGCGCGGACATCCACCGGCTGATCGTTCCGAGGCGCAACGAGGCGGACATCGACGACGTGCCCGAGCACCTGCGGAAGCGGATGCAGTTCGTGCTCGTGGACGACGCCGATGAGGTCCTCGACGCTGCGCTCGAGAGCCCGAAGCGCAACAAGGGCGGGCGCACCCGCTGAAATTTGGGTCACCGGCGTTGTTCCCGGCGGTCCTGTCCGGGTACAGTGTCCACAGGCAAGCGGATCCTAGGAGAGAGATGGCATCGAGAAAAAAGGCTGCAAAGGCCGGGGCCGGCGCGGTGGCGGCCGGTCAGGCAGTCCGCTCGAATGCGTACGTTCAGAGACTTATCGAGGACGAGGAGCTGCGCGCGAACCTGCGCAACACCTACGACTCCGCGAAGAGGGCGTACGGGCGGATGAACGGCAAGGGCCCGACCAAGGCTCTCGAGGACAAGAAGGTTCAGCGCGAGTTGCGCGAGGCCGCCACCTCACTGCGTGAGGCGGCTGACGGTCTGCGCGGAACCAAGAAGCGTAAGCGCGGTAAGCGCGGCCGCCTGCTCGTTCTCGGCCTGGTCGGCGGAGTGCTGGCACTCGCCCTCAGCGAGGGCCTGCGCAGGAAGGTCCTCGACGCGCTGTTCGGCGCCGAGGAGGAGTTCGAGTACACGGCCAGCACCACGCCGGAGCCCTCGCCCAACGCGAGCGCGACCACCGGCCAGCCTGTGGGCACGACCTAACGGGCTTCAACCGGTTTGAAGCGTTAGAGGGGGCGCCTGAGGCGCCCCCTCTTTTTTGCCGGACCGCCCGCTCAGCCCGGCTGGCCAGCCAGCTAGACTCGCCGCCGTGGAGGCCTCGGTCGAGACACCTCGGAAGCTCGAGGGGGAGAAGGCCCAGCGGATCGTCGCGGCGATGCGCTCGAGCGTCGGCAGGCGCGGCGCGGCGGGCTCGACCTTCGACCACGTGGCGCGCGAAGCCGGCGTGTCACGGGGGCTCCTCCATTACTACTTCGGCTCCAAGGAGCGCCTGCTCGTGGAGGTCGTTCGCCAGGACTGCGAGGTGCGCAATCAGGCGATGGAGGAACGGCTGGCCGAGGCGCACACGGTCGAGGCGATCGTGGCCGCGCTCGTGGTGGGACTCGAGGAGTTCATCGAGGACGAGCGGGCCAATCGCTCGGTGCTCTACGAGCTGCTGAGCGCATCGCGCCACAGCGAGGAGATCCGCGCCGAGATGGCCGAGCTGTACCGCTCCTGGCGAGCGAACCTTGCCGAGGGGCTGCGGAGCAAGGAGAGCGAGGGTGTGATCACGCTCGCGGCGGATGCCGAGGCGGTGGCGTCGATCCTCTTCTCGCTCGGCGACGGCTTCGGCATCCAGGTGCTCTCCGATCCCGAGTGGGATCGAGAGGCCGCCTTCGAGCTCGGCGTGCACACCGCCCGCCGGCTGCTCGGCGCTACAGGCTGAGCGCTACTCGCCGCGCTTCGGCGAGGTCCAGGGTGCCGCGAGACGGCGCTGGAGCTCGGCGCCCAGATCGGCGGCCGCGATGCGCACCTGCTCGACCGTGTCGCGGTCGCGGAGCGTCACGGTGCCGTCCTCCATCGTCTGGTGGTCCACGGTCACGCCCCAGGGCGTTCCGATCTCGTCCTGGCGCCGGTAGCGCTTACCGATCGAGCCGCCCGTGTCGAACTCGGCGGGCATCAGCTCGCGCAGCTCCTCGTAGATCTCGCGGGCGCGCTCCGGCTGGCCCTCCTTGTTCACGAGCGGCAGCACCGCGACCTTGATCGGAGCCATCTTCGGCATCAGCCGCAGGACGGTGCGCTGCTCGCCGCCGATCTCGTCCTCGTCGTAGGCGTCGCACAGGAGCGTGAGGACGGTGCGACCCAGGCCGGCCGCCGGCTCGATCACGTGCGGCACGTAGCGGTCGCCGCTGGCGGTGTCCACGTACTCGAGCTTCTGCCCGGAGTGCTCGGCGTGCTGGGTCAGGTCGAAGTCGCCGCGGTTGGCGATGCCCTCGAGCTCGGACCAGCCGATCGGGAACAGGTACTCGATGTCGCTGGTGGCCGAGCTGTAGTGCGACAGCTCGTCGGGCTCGTGCGGACGCAGGCGCAGCTTGTCCGGGTCCACCCCGAGCGAGACGTACCAGGCCATGCGCTGCTCCATCCAGTGCTCGTACCACTGCTCGGCCTCGGCCGGCGGCACGAAGAACTCCATCTCCATCTGCTCGAACTCGAGCGTCCGGAAGATGAAGTTGCCGGGGGTGATCTCGTTGCGGAACGACTTGCCGATCTGGGCGATGCCGAACGGCGGCTTCTTGCGCGCGAAGCCGAGCGTGGTCTTGAAGGCGAGGAAGATGCCCTGCGCGGTCTCGGGCCGCAGGTACACGGCCGAGCCGGCGTCCTTCACGGGGCCGATCGACGTCTCGAACATGAGGTTGAACTCGCGCGCGTCGGTGAGATCGCAGTCCGCGTGGTCGCCCGGGAGCTTCGACGGAGCCTTGCCGCACCGGATCCCCTCGTGCTCGGCGGTGCCGTTGCGCACCTCCTCGAGGTGGTCGGCCCGGAAGCGGCGCTTGCAGCTCCGGCAGTCCACCAGCGGATCGGTGAAGCCCGCCAGGTGGCCCGACGCCTCCCAGGTGCGAGGGTGCTGGATGATCGCCGAGTCGAGCGCCACGATGTCGTCGCGCTCCTGGATCATGGCCTTCCACCAGGCGCTCACGACGTTGTTCTTCAGCAGGACGCCGTAGTGCCCGTAGTCGTAGGTGTTGGCTATCCCGCCGTAGATCTCCGACGCGGGAAAGATCAGTCCGCGCCGCTTGCAGAGGGCCACGATCTTGTCCATCGTCACTACATCGGTCGTCACGGCACGCCAGAGTAGCGCCGGGTCTTGCGGAAGCACCCGGCTTGGCCGGGTGCGCACCGACGTTCTCCCTGCGTAAGCGCCCGGCGTGCCGCTCATATACTCGAAGCGGTATGCCCATTTACGAATACCGCTGCAAGAAAGGCCACACCTTCGAGGTGATGCAGCGGATGACGGACGATCCGATTACCGAGTGCACGGTCTGTGGTGCAGCCGTGCAGCGGGTCTTCCACCCCGTGGCGGTCCACTTCAAGGGCTCGGGCTTCTACAACACCGACTACGGCAAGAAGAAGGCGCCGGCCGGAGGCTCGGACTCTTCGAAGGAGTCCTCGTCGTCGACCACGTCCTCGAACTCCGATTCCAAGTCGGACGCCAAATCGGGCTCGAAGTCCGACTCCAAGTCGGACTCCTCCTCCTCTTCGTCTTCCTCGAAGTCCAACTCCGACTGAGCGCTACTTCAGGCGCGCGGCGAAGAACGTCCTCGTCCTGGCGTCCGCGGCTCCGACCACACCCACGTGATCGACGTCGGGGAAGGTCAGGTACGTGACCTTGTTCCCGCCGTCCTTCAGCTCCGTGTCGAGCTGGTTCGACATGAACGGGAACACGGTGGTGTCGCTGAGCCCCTGAGCCATGAGGATCGGCGCCGCGATCTTGAGGTTCGGGTTCTGGGCGTCGAGGATCGTGTTCAGCTTCGACATGTCGGCGCCGGGACGGATCAGGGAGGCGGGCGCCAGTCCGCCGAACAGCGACGGGCTGTTGAGCTCACCGAGACACACCTGGTCGACCTTGGGAAGCAGCGCGAGCGCCTGATCGGAGGCGATCTCCTTCTTCTTGACCTGCGGGTAGACCGAGGAAACGCCGCGGAGGACCATCGCGGCCAGTCCTGAGAAACCGCTCGGGGTGGTGAAGCCGGTGAGCGCACGGCTGAGGAGGCCGAGATGCGAGGCGGGGGCGAACGCCGCCACCCCGCGCAGCTTCAGCTCGGGCGCCCACTTCGGGCCTAGGGCGGCTGCGAACAGCGCCGCGTGGCCACCCTGGGAGTGGCCGGCGATCACGTAGCGCCGGCTCAGGCGCCCGTCGATCTGGCGCGAGGCGCGCACGATGTCAACCACCCCGCGGCCGGCCGAGCGGCCCACGAGGTAGGGATGCACGCCGGGCGTGCCGAGGCCCTCGTAGTCGGTGTTCGCGATGGCGTAGCCCGCCTTGAGCCATGCGCCGAACTGCGGTGCCGCATAGAAGGTGTAGGGGCCCTTCGGCTCACGCGAGGGAGCGCAGGAGTCGGCGATGCCGCTCGTGCCGTGCGCCCAGCTGACCACCGGCCAGCCGCCCTTGGGCGCCTTGCCGCGCGGGAGCATCACGAAGCCCGACACGCCGATCGCCTTGCCGCGGATGCTCGTCGAGCGGTAGAGGAGCGTCCACGTGCGTCCGGCCTGCGGCAGCGGGTTGCCCACCTTGCGCGCCCAGATCAGGTCGCCGTGCGTGTACTTGGCCAGCGCCTTCGGCGGCTTGTAGAGCTTCAGGCCGGCCGGGGCCTTGGGGACCTTGGCCTCGGCTGCGGGAGCGGCCACTACCAGGGCTAGCAGGCAGAGCAGGGCGATGCGGGCAGGACGGGACAATCTCTCTCCTCAGATGGAATCCGTCGCTCACTCTGGCAGATTCCCGCAGCCAGACTGCAACTTGTCTTCAGTCGCCGTTGAGCAACTTGTCCGCGGCGTCGGACTTGGCGCCCGCCGACACCACGAGGCTCCCGGCCGGTCCACATGACAGGCACGAGGGCTCGAGCACCATCGTCTGGTCGCCGCCGCCCGTCGCGAAGTCGGCGAACAGCGCCAGCAGCTGCGGCCCGTTCATGTCCGTCTTCAGCGCCCGCGGCGCCCGCCAGCTCACCAGCGGCAGCCGGAAGAACGTGCTCGGGGACACGGCGCTGTCCTTGATAGCGGTCAGCACCTGCTGCTGGCGCTGCGCGCGCTCGATGTCGGTCTCGTTGGGCGCGCACGCGTTCTTCCGGATCCGGGCGAAGCCGAGTGCCCGCTCCCCGTCCAGGTGCTGCTCGCCCTTCTTGAAGCGAAGGCCCTTCCAGAAGTTGTCGAACGGCGGCGAGCAGATGCGGTGCTCCACCTGCACATCGATGCCCCCGAGCGCGTCGATCAGCTTCGGGAAGTTCTTGAAGTCGACCTCGATCAGGTGGTTGACCTCCACGCCGTTGCCCATGAACCCCTCGACAGTCCGGATCATGAGCGCCGGGCCGCCGAGCGCATAGGCCGCGTTGATCTTCTGCCCGCCATGGCCGGGGATCTCCGCGAACGAGTCGCGCGGGATCGAGAGCTTGCGCACGCCGCCGAACGCGGCGCGCACCAGCATGATCGTGTCGGCCCGCGACGGTCCCTGCTGGGACTGGTCGATCGACTCGCCGGTGCGCGCGTCGGACCCGAGCACGAGGATCGTGCTGCCCGTGAGCAGGCTGCCGTCGCTCGACAGCGCGCGCTCGGCTCTTTCGGACACGCCCTCCTGGGTTTGGGCGCTGACGAGGAAGAGCACGAGCGACAGGAGCAGCCACGCGACGACTGCGATCACGATCCACTTGATCACTCGCCCGGGGGTGATGCCGCGGCGCTCGCCGGGCTCGCGCGGCTCGCGGTCGCGGAAGCGCGAGAGCCGCTTGCGGAGCGCGTCGAGGTCGCCTCCGCCCGACAGCTTGCTGGGCCCGCGGCGGCGGGACCGGTAGACGTTGTATTCGGGCGGACCCGGCTCGGCCGGGTTGCGCGGAGGGTCGTTCACCAGACCCTGTATATCGTCCGGCCATGCCTCCGAGACGGGTTATCGGCGTCGACGCGGGGGGCACGAAGCTCCTCGGCGGCGTCGTCGACGAGCAACTCGTGGTGCACCACAGGGTGCATCGGATCTGGCGCGGCGCGGACCGTCAGGAGACGCTCGACATCTTCGTCGAGGCGGTCGAGGAGATCCGCGCTGCCGCTCCCGACGTGGATGCGGTGGCATTCGGTCTTCCTGCTCTCGTGCATCAGGAGAGTGGTTCGAGTGCGTGGTCCACGCACCTTCCGCTCGAGGGCGTTCCCTTCCGGGATCTGATGAGCGAGCGCCTGGGCGTTCCCGTGCACGTGGACAACGACGCCAACGTCGCGCTGCTTGCGGAGCACCGTCACGGCGCCGCCGCCGGCCGCAGCCACGCGGCGATGGTCCTGCTGGGCACCGGCATCGGCGGTGGCCTCCTGCTCGACGGCCGTATCTACCGCGGCGCGACCGGCCTCGGGGCCGAGCTCGGCCACATGGTCGTGGACTACGACGGTCCCGACTGCCAGGGCGCCTGCCCCGGGCGGGGCTGCCTCGAGGTGCTGGCGTCGGGAACCGCGATCGGGCGCGAGGCGGAGCGCCTGGCGGCCGAACGGCCCGAGTCGGCGCTCGGCCGGCGGCTGGCCGCGGGTGCGGAGATCACCGGCGCGATCGCCACCGAGCTCGCCCACGACGGCGACGACGCCGCGCGC
Source organism: uncultured Thermoleophilaceae bacterium (assembly GCA_963811055.1). Taxonomy (GTDB): domain Bacteria; phylum Actinomycetota; class Thermoleophilia; order Solirubrobacterales; family Thermoleophilaceae; genus JACVRW01. Next base: position 86,508 of record CAWEPQ010000001.1, on the reverse strand, counting down.
GAAACGCTCGCCAACGTGGGCCGGCGACTCGGTGCCGGGCTCGTGAGCATCGTGAACGCGCTCAACCCCGAGATGATCGTGATCGGGGGTGGGGCGGTGGCGGCGGGGGAGCTCCTGATCGAGCCGGCGCGCCAGGTGGTGGCGGAGCGTGCGCTGCCGCCCTCGCGCGAGCTCGTCGAGATCGTGCCCGCTCTCTTCGGCGCCGAGTCGGGAATGCTCGGAGCGGCCCTGCTGGCGCTGGACGGCGGCCTCTCGTGAGCGGGCGGCTGGTGGTCTGTCCCACCCCGATCGGCAACCTGGAGGACATCACGCTGCGCGTGCTCGCCGCGCTTCGCGAAGCGGATGTGGTGGCCTGCGAGGACACGCGGCGCACCCGAGTGCTGCTCGACCGCTACGGCGTGAAGGCGCGGCTCCTGTCCTACCACGAGCACAACGAGCGGGCCCGCGCCGCCGAGCTCGTGGAGCGCATGCGCGAGGGCGCCACCGTGGCGCTCGTGTCCGACGCCGGCATGCCGCTCGTGTCGGACCCGGGGTTCCTGCTCGTGCGCGGCTGCGTGGCCGCCGGGCTGCCGGTGGAGGTGCTGCCGGGGCCGTCCGCGCCCATCACGGCGCTCGTGGCTTCCGGCCTGCCCGCCGCCGAGTGGCGCTTCCAGGGCTTCCTGCCGCGCAAGCGCGCGGAGCTTGAGACAGTGCTTCGCGAGCCGGGCGGAACGCTGGTCGCCTTCGAGTCGCCGCGGCGCGTTCCCGCGACGCTGGCGGCGGTGGCGGCACTCGAGCCGGAGCGTCAGGTCGCGGTCTGTCGCGAGCTGACCAAGGCACACGAGGAGGTGGTGCGCGGGAGCGCAGCCGAGCTCGCGGAGCGCTACGCCGAGGCGCCGCCGCGCGGCGAGGTGGTGCTGGTCCTCGCGCCGACCGCACGGCCGGACGCGGGGCCCGAGGGAGCCGCGCTCGACGCGTTGCGCGAGCTGGTCGACGCGGGCGCAAAGCCGCGCCGCGCGGCGGCCGTCGTGGCGGAGCTCACCGGCGGGAGCGCGAACGCGCTCTACCGGGCGCTCACGTCGGACTGACACGACCGTGACGGCTTTGCCACGACGGCGCACGGATACGTAAAACCCGTGCCGCAAGCGGCTGGCGCCGACCTACGGTGGCCGCCATGTCCCGACTCGCGATCGCAACCGCCGTGGCGGCGGGCGCCCTCCTGCTCGCTCCGCCAACCGCGCTCGCCGCATGGACCTGGCCGCTCGACGGCGAGGTGGTCACGGCGTATCGCAACGGCGACGACCCATATGCGGCGGGGCAACACCGCGGCATCGACATCGCCGGTCGCGTCGGGGCTCCCGTGGTGGCGGCCTCAGCGGGACTCGTGCGCTTCGCGGGCACCGCGGGCTCGTCGGGATCGACCGTCAGCGTGCGGAGTGAGGACGGCCGCTTCGACGTCGCCTACCTGCACCTGGGGTCGATCGCGGTTCGGCCCGGCGCCCGTCTCGCGATCGGGCAGGCAATCGGGACGGTCGGCACGACCGGTGTCCGCTCGCTCGAACGTCCGCACCTGCACCTCGGTGTGCGCGCGGCCGGCACCCGGCACGCCTACGTCGATCCGCTCACGCTTCTCCCGCCGCTCGCGGCGCCACCGGTGAGGCCGCCGCAGGCGGTGCCCGTGGCCGTGCCGGTACCCGCGCGCCCGCGCCGGCGCCGGCGCCCGCACCCGTCCCGGCGCCGCGGGCTGTTCCGCTGCGGCCCCGAGTCCCTCGGCGCGGCCACTGCCGGCTCCCGCGCCCGGCCTCGGGCCCGCACCGATCGGCGGCCGGGCAGCCGCTCCCGCGCCGGTGCCGGAGGGCCGTGGTTCCCACGCCGCCCGGCCGGCGCCGGGTCACGGCGGGCCGGACGTCGGGTGGGTGGCCGCGTGCGCCGGCATGCTCGCCGCGGCGCTCGTGCTCTCGATCGGCAGGGCCGGCTCGCCGCACCGATGCCGCTGCCGGCGGGGTGCGCGGACGCGCGAGTAGCATCGAGAAGCGATGGCTTACTACGTCACCACGCCGATCTACTACGTGAACGGGGAGCCCCATCTCGGGCACGCCTACACGACGATCGCGGCTGACGTGCTGGCCCGTCACATGCGCCAGCGCGGGGAGGACGTGTTCTTCCTGACCGGCACCGACGAGCACGGCGAGCCGGTTGCGCTCGCGGCCGAGCGTGAGGGCATCACGCCGCGTGAGCTGGGCGACCGCAACGCCGTCCGCTTCCGGGAGCTGGCGGCCAAGCTCAACGCCACGAACGACTTCTTCATCCGCACGACCGACACCGAGCACCTCGAGAAGGTCGCCGAGGTCGTGCAGAAGATCCACGACAACGGGCACGTCTTCGAGGGCACCTACGAGGGCTGGTTCTGCCCGCGCTGCGCGGACTTCAAGACCGACTCGGAGATCGAGGACGGCAATCGCTGCGCGATCCACAAGATCGAGCTCGACTGGGAGGTCGAGGACAACTGGTTCTTCCGGCTGTCGGCGTTTCAGGAGCCGCTCGAGCGCCTCTACGCGGAGCGCCCCGACTTCGTGGTCCCGCAGGAGCGCTTCAACGAGGCGCTCTCGTTCATCAAGGGCGGGCTGCAGGACCTGTCGCTCAGCCGGTCGCGGCTCAAGTGGGGCGTGCCGGTCCCGTGGGACGAGTCGCAGGTCATCTACGTCTGGATCGACGCGCTGCTCAACTACTACACGGCACTCTCGTACGCGCGTGAGGGCGAGGACCTGACCGACCGGTTCTGGCCCGCCTCGCTCCATCTCATCGGGAAGGACATCCTCAAGTTCCACGCCGTCATCTGGCCGGCGCTGCTGATGGCGGCCGAGATCGAGGTGCCGCGCCAGGTGGGCATCCACGGCTTCCTCCTGCTCGGCGAGCACAAGATGTCCAAGTCGCTGGGGAACGTCATCGAGCCGTTCCAGGTGGTGGAGATCTACGGGGCCGACGCCCTGCGCTACTACGCGCTCCGCGAGGTCCGGTTCGGGCAGGACGGCGAGGTCTCGCCCGAGGGGTTCGAGACGCGCTACACCACCGAGCTCGCCAACGAGTACGGCAACCTCGCCAGCCGCACGCTCGCGATGATCGAGCGCTACCGCGACGGGGTGGTGCCCGAGGCGGAGCCGTCGTCCGAGCTGGCCAAGGACTTCGACGGCCTGACCGACACGGTCAAGGACCTGCTCGACCGCGTGGAGCCGTCGCTGGCGCTCGACGAGATCTGGCAGCGGGTCAAGCGGCTCAACCGCTTCGTGCAGGACGAGGAGCCCTGGAAGCTGTCGAAGGACGACGCCGAGACAGAGCACCTGGACCAGGTGCTCTACTCGCTGGCGGAGGGCATGCGCGTGGTGTCGGTGCTCCTGCTCGCGTTCATGCCGGCCTCCGCCGAGCGGCTGCTCGCCGCGCTCGGGCGCGAGGACCCGTCGCTCGACAACGCCCGCTTCGGTGCGCTTCCGGGCGGCGAGCGGATCGGGGAGCTCGGTCAGCTCTTCCCGCGCGTGGAGCCCTCCGAGGCCACGGCGGCCTAGCGGCCGGCCGAGGGCTTCCGGTGGTCGACACCCACTGCCACCTGGACTTCTGCAAGGCCCCGGAGGCCGAGGTCCTCGAGCGGGCCCGGGCCGCCGGCGTCCGGCGGGTGGCCACGGTGGGAACGGACGGGCCCTCGATCCAGCGGGCGCTTGCGGCGGCCCAGGAGAACCCCGACGTGGCGGCGATCGTCGGTCGCCACCCGCACGAGACCGCCGGGTTCGGCGCGGCGGACCTCGAGGAGATCGAGCGCGCGGCCGCCGATCCCGTGGCGCGCGCCATCGGGGAGACGGGCCTCGACTACTACCGCGACCACGCTCCCCGCGACGACCAGCGCCGGGCGTTCGAGGCGCAGCTGGAGCTGGCCGGCCGGCTCGCGCTGCCGGTGGCCATTCACACCCGTGCCGCTGAGGACGACACGTTCGCGCTGCTGCGCGAGCACGCGGGGGCGATCCCGGCGGTGATCCTCCACTGCTTCTCGGCGCCCGAGCGCCTCGACGAATGCGTCGAGCACGGCTACCTCTGTTCCTTCGCCGGCAACGTCACCTATCCCAAGGCCGTGGAGCTCCACGAGGCCGCGCGGCGGGTGCCGGAGGAGCTGCTGCTCGTGGAGACCGACGCGCCCTACCTCGCGCCTCAGCCGCTGCGCGGGAAGCCGAACGAGCCGGCGAACGTGACCCACACCGCGCGCTGGGTCGCCGAGCTGCGTGGCGTCTCCTACGAGCAGGTCGAGAACGCGGTTGAGGCCAACGCTTCGCGGGTGTTCGGCTGGTGAGCGAGCCGCGCCAGGCGAGCATGCGGCGCCTGCGCCAGTTCGAGGTGCGCCCCAATCGCGAGCTCGGCCAGAACTTCCTGATCGACGACAACCTGCTGGGCGTGATCGAGCGCGCCGCGGAGCTCGATCCCGGCGACGTGGTGCTCGAGGTGGGCGGCGGGCTCGGCGTGCTCTCCGAGCACCTGGCGCCCCGGGTGGCGCACCTGCACGTGGTGGAGGTCGACCGCTCGCTCGAGCCGCCGCTGCTGGAGGCGCTCGCCCCGTTCGAGAACGCCACGCTCCACCTGGCCGACGCCGTCAAGCTCGACTTCGGCGCTCTGGTTCCCACGCCCACGAAGGTGGTGGCCAACCTGCCCTATGGCGTGGCCGCCACCGTCCTCCTCAAGTCGATCGCCGAGCTGCCGGGGGCCAGCCTGTGGGTGGCGATGGCCCAGCGCGAGGTCGGCGAGCGGCTCGCGGCCGGTCCCGGCGGCCGCGTGTACGGCGCCACGTCGGTGCTCGCCCAGCTGGCCTGCGAGGTGCGGGTGCTCCGCAAGGTCCCGCGCACCGTGTTCCATCCCGTGCCGCACGTGGACTCCGTGCTCCTGTCGATGCGCCGCCGCGGCCCCGCGCCCGACGAGGCCGTGCGCGAGCTCGTCCACGCGGGCTTCGCCCACCGGCGCAAGGCGCTCGCCGGGTCCCTTGCGCTCGCGCCCGAATCGCCGCCCGGGCTCCGCGACTCGGTGCGCGCCGAGCTCGAGCTGATGGAGCTCCCGGCCGATGCGCGGGCGGAGCGGCTCCACCCGGAGCACTGGACCCGCCTGGCCCACGCGCTCGCCCGGCGCTGACCCGCGCCACGTAGCCTGCCGCGAATGGTCCACGAGCTCGCCCCGGCGAAGCTGAACCTGGTTCTCCATGTCGGACCGCCGGACGGCGGCATGCATCCGATCGCGTCGCTGTTCGCGTCACTCGAGCTCGCGGACGAGCTCGAGGTGGAGGAGGCGCCCGGCGCCGCCGACACCGTCACCTGTCCGGGCGTGGACGGCGAGAACCTCGCCGGGGCGGCGCTGGCCGCGTTTCGCGAGCGCGTCGCCGGAGCGCTCCCGCCGCTCGCCGTGCGCATACACAAGCGCATCCCGATAGCCGCCGGGCTCGGCGGCGGAAGCGCCGACGCCGCGGCTGCGCTGCGGGCCGCCAACCGGCTGGCGGGCGATCCGCTTGACACGGAGGCACTCCGTGCCCTGGCCGCCGGCCTCGGCTCGGACGTGCCGAGCCAGGTCGAGCCACGGCACGCGGTCGTGACCGGCACCGGCGAGGTGGTCGAGCCGATCGAGCTGCCGCCAGTCGACGTGGTGCTGGTGCCGGACCCGCGCGGGCTGTCGGCCGGTCAGGTCTACGCGGAGCTCGACCGGCGCGCAGGGTGGCGCGAGCGGCTCGACCCGGCGCCGCTGCGGCGCCTCGCCGGTGCGGACGCGCGCACGCTCGCCGGAGTGCTCGAAAACGACCTGGGCCCGGCCGCCATCGCGCTCCTCCCGGACGTGGCCGAAGCGCTGGACACCCTGCGGGCGGCGGGTGCTCTCGGGGCCTGTGTGAGCGGCTCAGGCCCCACCTGCTTCGGGCTGTTCGAGTCCGAGGCCGCGGCCTCAGAGGCAGCGGCCTCGATTCAGGGAGCCGTCGCCACGCGGCTCCGCCGCTGCTGAGGCGCCTACAGTCCGCCGCGTGTCGGCGGCACATATCGCAGCGGCGGTCGTGGCCGTGCTCCTGGCGGCCTACGCCGTCTGGCGCTGGCGGCGCCTGGAGTTCGAGCGCAAGGCCCTCCTCGTGCTGGCCGCGCTCGCGCTCGCGGTGTACGCGAGCGGCGTCCTGTCGGCCCTGCCGGACCCCAAGGATCTGATCGGCGACATCGCGCGGGCGCTCGGCCCGTGGACGTACCTGCTCGTGGGGGTGATGGCGTTCCTCGAGACGGGCGCCTTCGTGGGTCTCGTGGCACCCGGCGAGACCGTGGTGATCGCCGGCGGCGTGATCGCCGGCCAGGGCGAGATCTCGCTGCTTCCGCTGATCGGCCTGGTGTGGGTCTGCGCGGTGCTCGGGGACACCACCAGCTTCTTCATCGGGCGGCGCCTGGGACGGAACTTCCTGGAGCGCCACGGACCGAAGGTGAAGATCACCCATGAGCGGCTCGACCAAGTGGAGGGGTACTTCGAGCGGCACGGCGGCAAGACGATCCTGATCGGGCGCTTCATCGGCCTCGTGCGCGCACTCGCCCCGTTCATCGCCGGCGCGTCCGGAATGGCGTACCGGCGCTTCGTCCCGTTCAGCGTGGTCGGCACCGGGCTGTGGGCCACCACCTTCTGCGTGCTCGGCTACGTGTTCTGGCGCTCGTTCGACCGCGTCGCGCACATCGCCGGCCAGGCGGTCTTCGGCTTCGGGCTGACCGTCGCGGTGATCGTCGGATTGGTCACTGCCTACCGGCGGCGCGCGGAGATCCGCGCCTGGCTGGAGGCCCACGAGCGCCATCCCCTGGTGCGGCCGCTGTTCGCGGTCGGCCGCCCGGTGTACAAGCTGCTCGTACGACCGGTGGTGCGGGTCCTGGGGCCCGAGGTCCGGTTCCTGGTCGACCGGCTCTCGCTCAAGCTCGTGACCTCCATGGCGGTGGCCGGAGCCGGGATCTACGTGTTCGTGCTCTACGCCACGGTCGTGTACGGGTCCACGGCGCTCACGCCGCTCGACCGTGAGCTCTTCGACGTGGGCCGCCATCTGCTGAGCGACTTCGCCGTCGACGTGGCCAAGGTGGTCACTGAGCTCGGCTCGTTCGCGACCGTCAGCGCGCTCGTGGTGGCGGCCGGCGCGGTGCTCGTGGCGGGCAAGCGGCACCGCGATGCCGTGCTGCTCCTGGTCGGGTTCGCGCTCGTGGTCCTGGCCGTGGACGTGGCCAAGGACTCGATCGACCGTGTGCGGCCCGCCGGTCCCCTGGTGGACGCGAGCAAGTCGTCGTTCCCGAGCGGCCACGCCGCGTACGCCACCGCCTGGATCGCCGTGGCCGTGGTGCTCACCCGCGAACGCGGGCTGCCCAGCCAGGCGGCGATCGTCACCGGCGCCGTGATCCTCACCGCCGCGATCGGCCTCACCAGGGTCTATCTGCGGGCGCACTACTGGTCGGACGTGGCGGCGGGCTGGGGGCTGGGCCTCGGCATCTTCGGCCTGGTGGCCACGATCGCCCTGATCGTCGAGGCCGTTCGCAACAATGAGCGCAGCACGGCCCCATCGCCCCCATGACGGACTTCACCACCACCGAGATCACAATCGCGCTGGCCATCGGGCTGACCGTCTCGTGCTACGTCGGCCTGATCGCGATGCCGGCATGGCGCTGCTACGGGCGCCTGTGGGAGAAGCTCGCCGCGAGCTTCCTCACGCTGTTCATCCTCGCGACGCTGCTCGGAACAGGCACCGTCATAGGTCTCGCGGTCGTGTGGAGCTACGACCGCTACGCATAGCCCGCAGTCGCGTGCCCAGAGGCGGGTCGTCGGTACGATCGGGGCATGTCGGTCTCGCACGAACCGGCGGGCGCGGCCGGCTCTCTGATCGTGGAGCCGCGCTCGTTCCTGGACGCGCTGGGCGAGGTCTCCGAGGCTGTGGAGGCCGGCACCGGGCTGCCCACCGTGGCTCGCGCCGCGGGGCGTGCCATCGACGCGAGCGTGATCGTGCTCGACTCGAGGAGCAGCGTGCTTGCGGTCGCCTGCGCCTCCCCTGAGGACGAGCGTGCGGTGATGGCGCTGGAGGGAGACGCCCGCAGCGTCGAGCTCACGGTCGCCGACGTGGCGGTCGGGGAGCTTCGCTACCGCGTTCGCGCGGCCGAGCCGGTGCCCTCGCTGCTTCGCGTGGTGGCCAACCTCATCGGGTTGGAGGTGGACCGCGCCAAGGCGCCGGAGCGCGCCAGCGAGGCCGCCGTGGCCGACTTCGTCAACGACCTGCTTGCGCGGCGCATCCCCGACGGCGAGACGGTGGCAGCGCGCGCGGCCGAGCTCGGCTGCGACCTGTCGGCTGGAGCCAGCGTGATCGTGGCCCGCGCCCGGCCCCAGCATCCGGAGGAGGGCGACTGGCGCGCGCGCGTGCTCACGGTCGCGGAGCGCGGCGCCCGTGCGGTCGAGCGCACCGCGCTCACGGCGCTGGTGTCGCCCGGCTGGGTCGCCCGCCACGGCAGGGCGGCGACGGGGGAGGGAGCGACCACGGGTAGCCGCGAACTGGTGATCGTCGCGCCGGGGCCCGACGTGGCGGCGGGCCGCCGGGTGGCCGACGCCGTGTACGCCGAGCTCGAGGCGGGTCTCCCCGCCCACATGCTCACGGTGGCGATCAGCAGGCATGCCGACGAGCCGGCCGACCTGCATCGCGCCGGCACCGAGGCGCTGCTGGCCGCCAACGTGGCCGAGGCGCGCGGGCTCGAGCAGCTCTCGTTCGAGGAGACGGGCGCCTACCGGCTGCTGCTGCCGGCGATGAGCGAGGACCCGAGCGAGCTGCAGGGTTTCTTCGAGGAGACCGTGGCGCCGCTCGTGGACTACGACGAGCAGTACGAGACCGAGCTGGTCCGCACGCTCGAGAGCTTCCTGGACGCCGACGGGAACGTGGCGCGCACCGCCGAGCGCCTCTTCACCCACCGGCACACGATCCGCTACCGCCTCGAGCGCGTCCGCGAGCTGAGCGGCCTCGATGTGTCCTCCACGGACGGCCGCGAGCGGCTCTCGCTCGGGCTCAAGGCGATGCGTGTGCTCGGCATCCATCCACCCGGCGGCCCCGCCCAGGAGAAGGGCGCCGAAGCCGGCCGCGTGCCACTCGAGCGAAAGGACCGCTGACCGAACGCGGCGGTGGTACCTTCGCCGCGGCCTCATTGGGGAGTGGTCTAATGGCATGACGCGTGGTTTTGGTCCACGAGATGGAGGTCCGATTCCTCCCTCCCCAGCCTGAATCCGTCCGGCCCTCATGCGAACATACGTTCGTATGGAGACGGCCCGAACGCGCTACACGGAGTCGCAGGCCCGAGAGGCTGTAGCCGCTTCTCGGTCGTACGCCGAAGCTCTTCGCCGGCTTGGGATGTGCGTGAGCGGGGGTGGCAGCGGGGTCCTTCGCAAGTGGGTCCAGATTTGGGGGATCTCGGTCGACCACTTCGATCCGTACTGGGCCGCGCGCAACCGTATGGGACGGACTGTCCGCCAACTCGACGAGCTCCTGGTCGAGCATTCCACTTACTCCCGGACCACCCTCAAGCGCCGGCTCTACCGCGAGGGGCTGAAGCACCCTGAGTGCGAGCTCTGCGGTCAGAACGGCATGTGGCGTGGGCAGCGCATGGCACTGATTCTCGACCACATCAATGGTGTTCCCACAGACAACCGAATCGAGAATCTCCGGATCGTCTGCCCGAACTGTGCTGCAACCCTGGACACCCATTGCGGGCGGAACATGCAGCTTCGGGACGATCGTTCCTGTGCGCGGTGCGGCGCGCGATTCAGGCCCCGTTATGCGAAACAGCGCCATTGCTCGGCCGCGTGCGGCGTCAGGCATGACCGGACGCTTCTCAGGGGTCCGCGCCCACATACGCGCAAGGTCGAGCGCCCGAGCCGTGATCAGCTCGTGGCCGACCTGAGCGACATGAGCTGCGTCGCCGTCGGCCGCAAGTACGGGGTCTCGGACAACGCGGTACGGAAGTGGTTGCGCTGGTACGAACGGGCACCGAAACCGGCGAACGGCGACAAGGCCACGTAGACGCGCCATTCGACGGTACGCTCAAGACTCAATGGCTGAGCCCTTCACGGTCCTGATCATGGCCGCCGGGCGGGGGACGCGCATGCGGTCGGAGCTGCCCAAGGTGCTCCACCAAGTGTGCGGCAAACCCATGCTCGAGTGGGTCGTCGACGCCGGTCGCGAGGCCGGCGCCGACCGCATCGTCTGCGTGGTGCGGCCAGGCGACGGGGTGGCCGACGGCGTGCCCGAGGGCGTGGAGGTGGCCGAGCAGACCGAGGGGGAGGGCACCGGATCGGCCGTGCTCGCGGCCCGCTCGGTGCTCGAGTCGGCGACCGGACCGGTGGTCGTGCTGTCCGGCGATCACCCGCTCGTATCGGCGGAGCACCTCACCGGGCTGCTCGGCGCGCACCGCGAGGACGGTGCCGCGGCCACGATCCTCACCACGGACGGGCTCGATCCCGCCGGCTACGGGCGCATCGTGCGGAACGGCGACGGCAGCGTCGAGCGAATCGTCGAGACCAAGCATCCGGAGGGCGTGCCCGAGGAGGAGCTCGCCATCCGCGAGATCAACCTCGGCACCTATGCATTCCAGCCGGACGCGCTCGTGGCGGCGCTCGACACGGTCGAGGCCGAGGGCGGCGAGCGCTACCTCACGGCGGCCATCAGGGTCCTGCGGGAGCGCGACCAGGGCATCGTCACCTACCTCACCGACGACGCCGGCGGCGCGCTCGGGGTCAACGATCGCGCCGACCTGATGCAGGCCGAGGCGGTGGCCCAGGCCCGGATCCTCGAACGCCACGCCCACGAAGGCGTGACCTTCCTCCAGCCCGCCACCACACGGGTGGAGGCCGGTGTCTCGATTGGAGTCGACGCGGTGGTGGGCCCGGGCGTCAGCCTGCTCGGATCGACGAGCGTCGGCGAAGGCGCCGAGGTGGGTCCGCACGCCACCCTCATCGACTCCCGGGTGGGAAGCGGAGCACGCGTCCTGCACTCCTACGTGGTGGAGGCGGAGGTCGGCGAGCGCGCGACCGTGGGACCGTTCGCATACCTACGTCCCGGCACCGTGCTCGGCGCGGGCTCGAAGGTCGGCACCTTCGTGGAGGTCAAGAACTCGGACGTCGGCGAGGGCGCGAAGATCCCCCACCTCTCCTACGTGGGCGACGCCGACGTGGGCGCGGGGAGCAACCTCGGCGCCAGCACCATCACCGCCAACTACGACGGGCGCAAGAAGCACCGGACCACCATCGGAGACGGTGTGAAGACGGGCATCCACACCTCGCTGGTGGCTCCCGTGGACGTCGGCGACCGGGCGTACACTGGGGCCGGTTCGGTGATCACCGGAGACGTTCCAGACGGGGCACTCGGGATCGGCCGCTCGAAGCAGAAGAACATCGACGGGTACGCCGACCGCGTGGAAGACACGGACGAACCAAAATGAGCAAGCCCCTCGACACCGCCACGGCGCCCACGCTCGGCACGTCGATGACGGCCGGCTACGAGAAGCAGATGATGGTCACGTCCGGGCGGGCCAGCAAGGAGCTGGGGGCGAAGATCAGCGGCCGGCTGGGCCTCGAGCTGGTGGACGCGGGCCTGAAGACGTTTGCCGACGGCGAGGTCTACTGCCGCTACGGCGAGTCCATCCGCGGCGCCGACCTCTTCATCGTGCAGTCGATCTGCGGATCCGAGCGCGAGGGGCTCACGGTGAACGACTCGCTCATGGAGCTGCTCCTGATGATCCACGCGGCCAAGCACGCCTCGGCCCACCGAATCATCGCCGTCTGCCCCTGGTACGGGTACTCGCGCCAGGACAAGAAGTCGGCGCCCCGGGAGCCGATCTCGGCCCGGCTCGTGGCCGAGCTCCTCGAGGTTGCCGGCATCGACCGCCTGGTGACGATGGACCTCCACGCCGGCCAGATGCAGGGCTTCTTCTCGAAGACGGTCGACCACATGACGGCCATGCCGATCCTCAGCCAGTTCGTGCAGGACCACATCGGCGATCAGGAGCTCGTGATCATCGCCCCCGACGCGGGCCGGGTGAAGCTCGTCAAGAACTTCGCGAGCAAGGTGGGCGCGCCCTACGCGCTGCTCGAGAAGGAACGCCCCGCGCAGGGCGTGGCCGAGATCGGGCACGTGATCGGCGACGTGTCGGGCAAGACGGCCGTGATCGTCGACGACATCATCGGCACCGGCGGCACGCTCGCCGCCGCTTCTCAGACGGTGATGGACGAGGGCGCCACCAGCGTCTACGCGGTGGCCACCCACGGACTGTTCGCGGGCAGCGCGTTCGAGACGCTCGAGCGCTCGCCGCTCGAGGGCATCGTCGTGACCGACACGGTGCCGCTGCGCACGGGCGCTCCCGAGATGGTGCGGCAGCTCACGTCGGCGGACATCCTCACCGACTCGATCCGGCGGATCTTCCTGGACGACTCGGTGTCGGAGATCTTCGCCGGCGAGAACCAGCTGTTTTAGGCGGCCCCTCAGGCGCCGCGCACGCCGCCGCGGCGCTCGCCGCGGGACTCGAAGTAGGCCGCCTCCAGCTCCCCGAGCTCGGTGGCGGGAGGGTCTCCGAACCACCACTCGCGGCCGATCCGGTGCCAGTTGCGCGTGGCCCGCAGCTGGGCGAGCACGGCCAGCACCCCCGTCTCCATGCGCCGCCCCATGAGCTCGTTGGCGGGCAGGTTCTCGCGGCGCACCAGCCGGTAGAACTCGGAGCGCGGGTCGGACACGGCGGCGATGGCGTCCATCACCCGGGCCGAGTCGATCGTGACCTCGCGGTCCTCCATGTACCAGCCCCCGATCGCCCGGACGTGCTCCATCAGCTGCTCGGCGTCCACCTTGCTCGGGTCGCGCAGGAAGCCGAGGTCGTGCAGGGCCACCCGGAGGCGCTCCGGATCGTCGTCGAACACCGCCGCCAGCGCCGCCACCTCCAGCTCGATCTGGTCCGAGTCGAGCTGCTTGGTCATGCCGAAGTCGATGAACGCCACCCGCCCGTCGGGCATCAGCAGGTAGTTGCCCGGATGGGCGTCCGCGTTGAAGTGACGGAGGTGGTAGATCGAGCCGAAGCAGAAGCGGAACACGATCTCGCCGAAGGCGTCGCGCTCGGCGTCCGGAAGCGCCGCCACCTGCTCGAAGCCCACGCCGTCGACCCACTCCGACACCAGCACACGCGTGGTGGACAGCCGGGTGACCACGTCGGGCACGTGGATGAACGGATGGTCGCGGTAGGCCCGCGCGAACGAGCGCTGGTTCTGCGCCTCGAGCTCGTAGTCGAGCTCCTCCATCACGCGCTCCTTCAGCTCCTCGGCCGCTGCCTTGGCGTCGAGCCCGGGGGCCAGCGCCTTGGCCATCCGCATCAGCAGGCCGGCGTTCTGCATGTCGGCGCGGATCGCCTCGGCCACCCCGGGGTACTGCACCTTCACCGCAACCTCGCGACCGTCGGGCAGGGCCGCGCGATGCACCTGCCCGATGGATGCCGCGGCGGAGGCCTCATGGTCGAAGCGCGCGAACAGCTCCTCCACCGGCTCGTCCCATTCCTCGCGCAGCACCTGGTGGACCTTCTTCCACGGCATCGGCGGGGCGGAGGTGCGAAGCGAGGCCAGCTGCTCCTGGTAGAGCTCCCGGTACTCGGGCGGTAGGAACTCGGTGTCGATGAACGAGGCCAGCTGGCCGATCTTCATGGCCGCGCCCTTCATCCGCCCGAGCGTCTCCACCATCCGCTCGGCGGCCTCCAGGTGGCGGCGGTCGAGCGCCTCGGCGGCTGCCTCGGGCGAGCGCGTGAGGTTGGCGGCGCGCGTGCCGGCGTAGCGCGCGCCCTGGGTGCCGAGCACGGATCCGACCTCGGCAGTCCTGCGGACCCGTCCTGCAGGAATCGAGCTGTCGTCGCGGCGAGGCACTCCTCTGATGAGGATAGGTAGGCCCCCGAGCCCCCGCTAGACTGGCGCGCCGGATGGCGGACTCAAAGCGACCCACACTTGCCGTAGAGGACAGGCCTGAGCAGGGCAGCCGCGCCGTGCGGCGCCTGCGCCGCACGGGTGTCGTGCCCGGCGTGGTGTACGGGGGCGCCGACGGGGAGTGCACCGCGTTCAAGGTCGAGTACAGGGCCCTGCGACAGGTGCTCGTCGACGGCTCGGCGCTGATCGACCTGAAGATCGAGGGCGGCAAGACGCGCCCCGTGATCGTCAAGGACCAGCAGCTGCATCCCGTCCGTGGGGAGGTCATGCACATCGACCTGCTCGAGGTAAACCTGCTCGAGACGATCCAGGCGCCGGTGGCCGTCCACATCGAAGGCGCCGAGGAGGCCCCGGGCATCAAGGAGGGCGGCGTGATGGAGCAGGTCACCCACCAGCTCAACATCGAGGCGCTGCCCACGGACATTCCCGACTTCATCACGGTCGACGTGTCCGGGATGGAGATCGCGGCCACCATGCACCTCTCGGAGATCGATCCCCCCGCCGGCGTCGTCTATCTCGACGATCCGGAGGAGACGATCATCGCGACGATCGTCGTCCCCACCGAGGTGGAGGAGCCGGAAGAGGTCGAGGAGGAGACAGAGCTGGTCGGCGAGGAGGGCGAGGAGGGCGAGCCCACCGCTGAGGGCGAGACGGAAGGCGAGGGCGCCGAGCCGCAGGAGGGCGGGGAGTCCTGAGCTTTCTCCGCCGCCGCCGCTCAGGCGATGGCGGCGGCAAGGTCGACTGGCTCGTGGTCGGGCTCGGCAACCCGGGCGACCGCTACGCGGCCACGCGTCACAACGTCGGCTTCGAGGTGGCCAACGAGGCCGCCCAGCGCTGGGGACTGTCCAAGGCCAAGGCGAAGTACGGGGGCCTCTACACGGACGGCCGCGCGGGCGTAGGCGGACCGCGGGTGGGCGTGCTGCTGCCACAGACCCACATGAACGACTCCGGCCGGGCCGCCGGGCCCGCGCGCGGTCAGCTCGGGGTCCCGCTCGACCGGGTGGTGGCCGTGCACGACGAGATCGACCTGCCGTTCGGCCGGGTGGAGGCGCGCCTCGGCGGCGGCCTGGCCGGTCACAACGGCCTCAAGTCGCTCAAGCGCGAGCTCGGCGGCCCCGACTTCCGGCGCATCCGCGTGGGGGTGGGCCGCCCCGAGTCCACCGACCCGGAGATCGTGTCGGCGTGGGTGCTCGGCCGCTTCCGCGAGCCTCCTGACGAGGTTCGCGCGCTGGTGGAGCGAGCCACGGACTCGCTCGAGCGCCTGCTCCAAGAGGGCGCCTAGAATCGTTCGGAGCGAGCCGCGCGGGTGTCCGGGCGGTCGTTTGTCGTGGAAGCACCCGGCTCGGCCGGGTGCGCACCAATGCCATGCCCATGCTTCGCTCTCTTCTCGCATATGGACGTGAGGCGCCCGAGGTGGCGGCGCTGGCCGACGCTGCGCGCAGCGAGCCGCAGCGCGCCTTCGTGTCGGCCAGCCTGCGGCCGTACCTGCTGTCAACGCTGATCGACCTCGGTCCTGAGCGCCCGGCGCTGGTGGTGGCGGGGGACGACCGCGCCGCCCGTGACCTGGCGGCGGACCTGCGCGTCTTCCTGGCTCCTCGCCAGGTGCGCTTCTACCCGGCCCGGGGCGTGCGCTACGAGTCCCACCTCGCGCCGCCGCCGCATCTGGTGGGGTTGCGCATCGCCGCGCTCGACGCACTGCTGGGGGAGGAGCCGGCGGTGCTCGTCACGTCCGCCGTGGCGCTGGCGGAGAAGGTGCCCGACCCGGAGCTGCGCCCCCACGGCTTCGAGATCGAGAAGGGCGGCCTGCTCGACCTGGACGAGGCGGCCGACCAGCTCGTGGCCTGCGGCTACGAGCGCGTGGACCAGGTGGAGAACCGCGGCCAGTTCGCGCTTCGCGGCGACATCCTCGACGTCTACCCGGCCACCGAGGAGCGCGCCGTGCGCTGCGAGCTCTTCGACGTGGAGGTGGAGCGGCTCACCTGGTTCTCCACGTTCACGCAGCGCTCGCTGGAGGAGGCCGAGCGGGTGGAGATCGCCCCGGCCGCTGAGCTGGCGCCGGCCCAGCGGGAGCTGGCGGAGATCGCTGCCACGAGCGAGGAGTCCGAGCGCCCCGACGTGGCCGACGTGCTTCCGGTGGACCGCTTCCGCGAGCTGCTCGACCTGGTGCCTGACAACGCGCTGATAGCGGTGGCCGCCGAGGAGGAGCTGGCTCCCTCCCTGCGCGACTACTGGGAGGACGTGACCACGAGCTTCCACGACGCAGGACGCGCATCACCTCTACGTGCCGCCCGACCGCTTGGCGCAGGCGCTCGACGAGCGCGCCGAGCTGCGCCTGTCCAGCATCTCCCAGGACCAGCCGCACGAGTTCCGCGCGCAGAGCGCCGACACCGCCGCGCGCTCCTCTGGTCGAAGCCGAGCCGGAGCTCGAGAAGCTGGTGCGCTCCGGCTACCGCACCTTCGTCGCCTGGAACCGTCGCGGCGAGGCGGAGCGGGCCCGCTACAACCTCACCCGCATCCACGCCGAGTTCCTGGACGGCAAGCCGGCCTCCCACGCGCCCGGCCTCACCTTCGCCCACGCCGGGCTGCGCGAGGGCTTCCTCGCGCCGGGCCTCAAGCTCGCGATCCTGCCCGAGCACAGGCTGCTCCGCAACCGCCGCTCCTCACGGCCGGCCGGCGGCGGCGCCGTGATCGCCTCGTTCACCGAGCTGCGGGCGGGCGGCGCGGTGGTCCACGACGACCACGGCATCGCGAAGTTCGTGGGCTTCGAGACCAAGACGGTCGGCGGGATCACCCGCGACTACCTGGAGCTCGAGTTCAAGGACGGCGACCGGGTGTTCGTGCCGAGCGACCAGCTGCACAAGGTGTCTCGATACGTCGGCGCGGACGCCGGCGACCCGCCGCTGTCGAAGCTCGGCGGCAAGCAGTGGGAGCAGATGAAGCTGAAGGCTCGCCGCGCCGCCGAGGCGCTCGCGGGCGAGCTGATCAACCTCTATGCCGAGCGGCGGCGGCGCGCCGGCTACGCGTTCGCCGGCGACGGCGAGTGGCTGACGGAGTTCGAGGCGCGCTTCCCCTACCGCGAGACGCCCGACCAGATGGACGCGATCGAGGCGGTGCGGGCGGACATGGAGGAGGCGCGGCCGATGGACCGCCTGATCTGCGGCGACGTGGGCTACGGAAAGACGGAGGTGGCGCTGCGCGCGGCCTTCAAGGCCGTGGAGGACGGCAAGCAGGTGATGTTCCTCGTGCCCACCACGGTGCTCGCGCAGCAGCACTTCGGCACCTTCACGGAGCGCATGCGCGACTACCCGGTGCGCATCGAGGTGGCGTCCCGCTTCCGCTCGCAGAAGGAGGTTCGCGACGCGCTGAAGGGCTTCTCGGACGGTGCCGTGGACGTGATGATCGGGACTCACCGGCTCCTGTCACGCGACGTGCGCCCCAAGGACCTCGGCCTCCTGATCGTGGACGAGGAGCAGCGCTTCGGCGTGAAGCAGAAGGAGCTTCTGCGCCAGCTCCGCCTCCGCGTGGATGTGCTCTCGCTCTCGGCCACACCGATCCCGCGGACGCTTCAGATGTCGTTGGCGGGCCTGCGAGACATCTCGGTGATCGAGACGCCCCCGGAGGGCCGGCGTCCCGTGAAGACGTACGTGGGCGACTACGACGAGGAGCTGGTCCGCCGGGCCATCGAGCGGGAGCTCGAGCGCGAGGGACAGGCGTTCTTCATCCACAACCGGGTGAGCAGCATCGAGGAGACCGCCGAGCGGGTGCGGGCGATGGTGCCGAAGGCGCGCGTGCTCGTGGCTCACGGCCAGATGCCGGAGGGCGAGCTCGAGCAGGTGATGCTCACGTTCCTGCGCGGCGCCGCGGACGTGCTCGTGTGCACGACGATCGTGGAGTCGGGCCTCGACATCCCGAGCGCGAACACGCTGATCGTGGAACGCGCCGACGAGCTCGGCCTGGCCCAGCTCTACCAAATCCGCGGACGCGTGGGACGTTCTCGGGAGCGTGCCTACGCCTACCTGCTCTACCCGTCCGCGGCCGCCCTGTCCGAGGAGGCCGCGCAGCGACTCTCGACGCTCTCGGACTACACGGAGCTCGGGTCGGGCTTCAAGATCGCCATGCGCGACCTCGAGATCCGCGGCGCGGGCAACCTGCTCGGGGCGGACCAGTCCGGGCACGTGGCGGCCGTGGGATTCGAGCTCTACATGGGGATGCTCGACGAGGCGGTGCGCCTGCTGAGCGCCGACTCCGCCGAGGAGGCCGCCGAGCCCGTGCGGATGGACCTTCCGGTGGACGCGTACGTGCCGGGCGACTACGTGCCCTACGAGGCGGCCAAGATCGAGTTGCACCGGCGTGTGGCGGGTGCGCGCGAGATCGCCGACCTGATCCTGCTGCGCGAGGAGCTCGAGGATCGCTTCGGCCCGGTGCCCGAGCCGCTGGACAACCTGATCAAGCTCCAGGACGCCCGCATCAAGCTCGGCCGCGCGGGGGCGAGGACCGTGGACTTCCAGGGCGGTCGCCTCGCGGTCGCTCCGATCGAGCTCGACTCGCGCGGCGCCCGCGCCCTGCGCGAGGCGGTTCCCGAGGCCGTGTACGAGTCCGGCCGAAGCACGGTCCGCGTCCGCGTGCCCGAGGATGCGGCAGAGCGCTTCCCGGCGGTGGTGGCCGCGGCGGAGGCGATTCTGGAGGTGGCCACGCGGCCCGACGCATCGGACCAGCGATGAGCCGCGAGGCGCATTGCTACCCTTCCCCACCGCGCAGGGCACCGGGCTCGCGCCTGCTCGCACTCACAACGACTTAGGCGAGCTTTACCAACCCGCCCTAACAATGCTTCGGATGATTCACGCCTCCATCAGGTCACTAGCCGCCCTCGCCGTCGCGGGCATCGGCGCAGCCGCATTCGCCGGCTGCGGAAACGACGTGCCCACCGGCGCGGTGGCCAAGGTCGGGGACTCGACGATCAGTCAGTCCGAGTTCGACAAGTGGTTCAAGACCGCGGCCAGCGGTCAGGCGCAGGCAGGCCAGGCCGCCGTGCCGGATCCCCCCGACTTCGAGAAGTGCGTGGCCGCCAAGGCCAAGACCCCGGTGCCGAAGGGCACCAAGGAGCCCACTCCCGCCGCGCTCAAGAAGCAGTGCAAGACGGAGTACGACACGCTCAAGCGCGAGGTCATGCAGTTCCTGATCCAGGCGGAGTGGGTCGAGCAGGAGGCCGAGAAGCAGGACATCAAGGTCACCGACGCCGAGGTCAAGCGCTCGTTCGCCGACCAGAGGAAGGCGTCGTTCCCGACCGACAAGGCCTACCAGGAGTTCCTCAAGACGTCGGGCATGAGCGAGGAGGACATCCTCTTCCGCGTCAAGCTCAACGAGCTTCAGGAGAAGCTCACGCAGAAGATCACGAAGAGCGCCACGAAGATCTCTGACGAGGACGTCAAGGAGTACTACGACAAGAACAAGAAGCGTTTCGCCCAGCCGGAGCGGCGCGACCTCCGCATCGTCCTCACGAAGACAGAGGCCAAGGCGAACGAGGCCAAGGCGGCGCTCGAGAGCGGCCAGGACTTCAAGACGGTCTCAAAGGAGTACTCGATCGACGAGGCGTCCAAGGCGCAGGGCGGCAAGCTTCCCTCGGTGGCCAAGGGCCAGCAGGAGAAGTCGCTCGACGAGGCCGTGTTCGGCGCCCGCAAGAGCACGCTCGTCGGTCCCGTCAAGACCCAGTTCGGCTGGTACGTCTTCGAGGTCACCAAGATCGTCCCCGCCTCCCAGCAGTCGCAGGAGCAGGCCACCGAGACGATCAAGAACCTGCTGCGCTCGCAGCGTCAGCAGAAGACGCTCGACGACTGGATCAAGAACTTCCGCGAGGACTACAAGGCGGACACGAACTGCGCGTCCGACTACGAGGTCGCCGAGTGCAAGAACGGCCCGGACGAGCCCGCGAACACCGGTGCGGCATCGGGCGGCTCCCCGCAGGGCACTCCGCAGCCGCAGCAGCAGCAGGCGCCGCAGCCTCAGCAGACGCCGTAGGTGAGGCGCGCTGACGGCTGACGAGGGCGGGCTGCCTGCCGCACTCGCCCGCCTCGACGAGATCACGCGGCTGCTGCGTCGCGAGTGCCCGTGGGACCGCGAGCAGGACGAGCGCTCGATCGTCCCGCACACCGTTGAGGAGGCCTACGAGCTGGCCGACGCCGCCCAGTCGGGTGACGACGCCAAGATGCTCGACGAGCTCGGCGACGTGCTCTTCCAGGTGTACTTCCTGTCGCTCCTGCTCGAGGAGCGCGGCAAGGGTGACCTCGCCACCGTGGCCGACCACTGCCGCCTCAAGCTGATCCGCCGCCACCCGCACGTCTTCGGGGAGCGCGAGGCGGAGACCGCGGGCGACGTGGTGCGCAACTGGAACCAGATCAAGCGTGATGAGGAGCAGGGCGGCGATCCGTTCGGCCACCTGCCCGAGACGCTGCCGGCCACCATCTACGCGAAGAAGGTGTTGAAGCGCGCGCGCAGCGCCGGGCACGAATGGGCCGCGCCCGGCGACGATCCGGGCGATCGCCTGCTCGCCGCCGTGCAGGAGGCGGTGGAGGCCGGCGCGGACCCCGAGCTGAGCCTGCGCGAGGCAGCCGACAGGTACCGACGAAAGGCGGAGCAAGAAAAGTGAGCGATATCCAGGCGGTGCACGCGCGGCAGATCGTGGACAGCCGCGGCAACCCGACCGTCGAGGTGGACGTGGTGCTCGCCTCGGGCGCGGCCGGCCGCGCCGCGGTGCCGTCGGGCGCGTCCACCGGCGAGTTCGAGGCCGTGGAGCTTCGCGACGGCGGGTCCGGCGTGGGGCGGCAAGGGCGTGGGGCGCGCGGTGGGCCACGTGAACGGCGAGATCGCCGAGCGGGTGAAGGGCCTCGACGCCGGTGACCAGGCGGCGCTCGACGGGGCCATGATCGAGCTCGACGGAACCCCGAACAAGGGGCGCCTGGGGGCCAACGCGATCCTCGGCGTCTCGCTGGCCGGAGCCAAGGCCGCCGCCGCCGAAGCCGGGCTGCCGCTCTGGCGCTACCTCGGCGGCGAGGCGGCTCACGTGCTGCCGGTGCCGATGATGAACGTGCTCAACGGCGGCGCGCACGCGGACAACAAGGTCGACTTCCAGGAGTTCATGGTGGTGCCGCTCGGCGCGCCCACGTTCAGCGAGGGCCTTCGCACCGGCGCCGAGGTCTTCCACGCACTCAAGGAGATCCTTCACGATCGCGGGCTGGGCACCGCGGGGGGCGACGAGGGCGGCTTCGCCCCCGACCTGGAGTCGAACGAGGCGGCGCTGGAGGTGCTGGTGGCCGGCATCGAGGCAGCGGGCTACAGGCCGGGCGACGATGTGGCCATCGCCCTCGACCCCGCCACCAGCGAGCTCGCGCACGACGGGAGCTACGTGCTGGAGCACGAGGGCCGGACCCTGTCCGCGGCCGAGCTGGCGGCGTACTGGGAGGACGTGTCCGGGCGCTACCCCGTGGTGTCCCTCGAGGACGGCATGGACGAGGAGGACTGGGAGGGCTGGCGCACGCTCACCGAGCGCATCGGCGATCGCGTCCAGCTGGTGGGCGACGACCTCTTCGTGACCAACACGGAACGCCTCCGGCGCGGGATCGACTCCGGCGTGGCCAACTCGATCCTCGTGAAGGTCAACCAGATCGGCACCCTCACCGAGACGCTCGACGCAGTGCGCACGGCCACCGAGGCCGGCTACACAGCGGTCATGTCGCACCGCTCGGGCGAGACAGAGGACACCACGATCGCGGATCTCGCCGTGGCCACCGGCTGTGGGCAGATCAAGACCGGCGCCCCGTCGCGCTCCGATCGGGTGGCGAAGTACAACCAGCTGCTCCGGATCGAGGAGGCGCTGGGGGCCGACGCCACGTATCTGGGCCGCGCCGCTTTTCGTTGAAGGAGTCCCCCGCGGAGCGCCGAACGGGGACCGAATGGCGTATGCAGCAGCAGCTCGTCCGCGCCGGTCCGCGGGCATTCGCTGGGACCGGGTGGGGCGGATCGCGCTGCTCGCGACCCTGGTCGCGATCGTGGGCCTCTACGTGTCGCCCGCCAGGCACTGGATGGAGCAGTCGCGCACGGCGGGCGAGCAAACCCGTGAGCTGCAGACGCTCACTGCGGAGAACAAGACGCTGAAGAAGCGTGTGCACGCTCTGCGCGACCCCGGAGCGCTCGAGCGCGAGGCGCGCCGGCTCGGCATGGTGCGCCAGGGCGAACGGCCTTACGTGGTGCAGGGCCTTCCTCGCTAAGCGGAAGCAGCCGGCTCGGCCGGCTGCGCACCGATCTATACCCTCGACGGCGGTGAGCTATTCGGTGGAGAACGCCCTCTATCAGTGGCGCGAGGGCGAACGACGGGTGCGCGAGACGAGCGAGCCCGCCCGCGCGGATCTCGAGCGCGCTGCCGACGCCGTGGTCGAGGAGCTCCGCCGCCGGCTCGGGTCCGCCTTCGTTCTGGGCGAGCTGGTGGATTTCTACGGCGCGGACACCGACTGGGCCACCGGCCTGGCGGGCCGTCACGCCGCGGGCACCGACGCCGCGATCGTGGTGGATGCCGCGTTCAGCCGCTACGCGCGTGAGGCGTCCGACTTCGCCGGTGGCCGCGCCCGCGAGACGCACGCACGGCCCTAGTCCGCAGAGTGCCTTTGGTCAGGCAGGCGGGTCGTCTTCACCGGAGCGGGTGATCACGATCCGCTCGGGCTCGACGACGACGGTCACCGGACGGTGCCCGGCCCAGTGCTCGGCGTAGACGGGGTCGTCCTGGACGGCCGGGTCGAGCCATAGCCCGTAGCCCTCGTCGCCATGGTCGAAGGTTCCCTCGAGGGCACCGCGCTTGCGGCGTCCCCGTCCACCGCGGCGTCCGCGGCGGCGCTTGGGGCGCGGCTTGTCGCCGTCTTCCTCGTCGTCGGACGCTTCGCCGTCAGCCTCGGGCTGATCTTCCTCGGCGTCGTCGTCCTCCTCGGCCTCCGCCTCGAGGGCGGCCGCCACGAGGGCGTCGTCCTCAGCGCGCAGGTCCGGCTCGTCGAGCTCGACTCCGACCGAGCCCTCGCCGTCGGCGTCGCTCGTCTCCGGGGCGAGATCGTGGTCGCGCTTGAACGACCGGATGTCGCCGACGGACACGTCGAGCTGGTGGGCGATCCACGCGTCGGTGCGGCCCTGCCGCACCCACGTGCGAATCTGGTTCAACTGGGGCTTTAGCGATCGTCGCGCCAAGGGGGCCGGAGACTACCAACCTGGGTTACCGCCTCCGGGTCGCGTCGAGCGCCCCGTACTCGCTTGCGCCGCTAGTGAATGCCTGCTTTAGTGACGTATCCGTCCTTCACCAGGCAGGGGAGGCACCGCGGCGTGCTCGTTCTCACCCGTAAGTCAAATCAGAGCATCATGGTTGGCGATGACATCGAGATCTCGGTGCTCGCGATCATGGGTGAAAAGGTGAGAATCGGAATCGAGGCGCCGCGATCCGTTCCGGTCTTCCGCAAAGAGGTGTACGTCGAGATCCAGCAGGGTCGCGACCCGGCGGAGGATCGCAAGCAGGTGGACGAGGCGCTCGGGCAGCTGAGCACGCCGTCCGACGCGGGCAGCAGCTAGACCGGATCTAGCCGGCGATTCGGGCCAGCGTCTCGAACATCGCGATCGTGACCAGCACGGCGGTGGCCACGAGCGTGAGCGCGAGCATCAGGAAGCGCAGCTTCCCGGCCTTGCGGCTGCGTTCGACGCGGCGCACCCGCGAGCGCTGAGCGGCCGTCTTCCGCAGCCGCTCCCGGCGTACGACAGACTCCTCGGCCTCCTCGAGGAAGGCGCGCTCGAACTGCGCTAGGGACTGACGCATCCGCATCGGCGGGAAGGCTACTACGAGCCGGCGTTCACGCCGGCCGCCTCCTCGTACACGCGCACGAAGCGCGTGTACTTGTCCGCGATCTGCTGCGCGGCCTGCTCGCGGCCGAGCGCGCCGTCGAGCCAGGCCCTGAGGGCGTCCCACCAGATGCTGCGGCCGATCGCGAAGCCCACGTAGCCGTCCACAGGCGCGCCCTGTCGCAGCCAGTGATCGACGGTCTCGTCGCTCGCGCCGCGGCCGAGCACCACGCACACCACGCCGTCGCGCCCTCCACGGCGGGCGATCGCGACGATGCGCTCGCAGTCCTCCCGGTTGTCGAGCCCCTCGATCTTCCACACGTCAGCCTCCACGCCGGCGTCCTGGAGGGTCTCGATCACCCGCTCCATCAGCCTTGGCCGCAGCTCGGCGTCGAAGCGGGCGGTGTCTCCGCCCACCTGCTCGAGCTGCGAGGGCTCCGCGGGCACGAGCAGCTCGAAGAGGAATCTGCGGTCGTGTTCGTGGAGCCAGTCGGACAGCCGTTTGAGGCGCCCCGTCTGGCGCGCGTTCATGTCCGCGTCGCCATCCGGGTTGAATCTCACGAGCACCTTCGAGAAGTCCGGGTCGAAGCGCTCGATGTGCTCGCCGAACTCATCCCCGTATTGGAAGTCGAACTCGTCCTGTCCGGACTTCTCCACGGGCATGGCGAGCACGAAGCCCTGCTCCCTGGCCTCCTGCGGGATTCGCCCGGGCGCGCCAAACTGCTCATCCACCAGGCAGCCGGTGACCGCGGGCTCGGCGCCCTGCTCCGACGCTCGAAGGAGCCCCTCGAAGATCAGGTGCTTGGCGTCCGCGATCCGCTCGGTCTCCTCCTCCGTCGGGTCGCCGGCGATCTCGAACATCTTCTTCTGGAAGGAGCCGCGATGGTCGAACGCGAGGATGTAGAGCTTGTCGTCGTAGCCCAGGCGGTGCCCTGACATCGTGCCGAGGACGTTACGCCGTCTCCGCGACGCCCGCTAGGGCTAGGATGCCCGCGTGGAGCATCGCTTTTCCGGCCCCTCCTACACGCTCGGCGTGGAGGAGGAGCTCATGATCGTCGATGCGGAGACGCTCGATCTGTCGAACTCCATCGAGGGTCTGCTCGCCGACCTCCGGGACGCCGGAACCCAGGGGGAGGTCAAGCCGGAGCTGATGGAGTCGGTGTGCGAGATCGCCACGACGCCGTGCACGAACACGCGCGAGGTGGGCGATCAGCTGCGCGCCCTGCGCAGGACGGTGCAGCAGGTGGCCACGCAACGGGGTCTTCGGATCGGGTCGGCCGGGACTCATCCGTTCGCGCTCTGGGAGGACCAGCGGATCGTGTCCCGCCCGCGCTACCGCGACCTGATCGCCGGCCTTCAGTTCGTCGCTCGCCAGGAGATCATCTTCGGGATCCACGTGCACGTCGGGGTGGACGATCCCGACAAGGCGATCCACGTGACCAACGGCATGCGGGTGCACCTGCCGCTGCTGCTCGCGCTCTCGGCCAACTCGCCGTTCTGGCGCGGCGACCAGACGGGCCTCGACTCCACCCGCACGCCGATCTTCCGCGCGTTCCCGCGCGTGGGCATACCGCCGCGCTACGACGACTTCGAGGACTGGTCGGCGCGGATCGACTTCATGACCGGCAGCCGGGTGATCCGCGACTACACCTACCTCTGGTACGACGTGCGCCCGCATCCCAACTTCGGCACCGTCGAGGTCCGGGTGATGGACTCTCAGACGCGCGTGGAACACACGATCGCGCTGGCCGGCCTGATCCAGGCGATGGTCAAGGAGCTCGCCGAGCACTACGAGGCGGGGTCGCAGCTCTCGCGCTATCCCTACGAGATGCTCGACGAGAACAAGTGGCTGGCTGCGCGGCACGGGCTCGGCGGGTCGCTGGTGGACCTGCCCGACATCGGCCGCGTGCCGGTGCCCGACCTGGCGCGCCGCCTGCTCGACCGTCTCGCTCCCCACGCGGAGGAGCTCGGCTCGACCGACGACCTCGAGTGCATCGAGGACATTCTCGAGAACGGCAACGGCGCCTCGCGCCAGGCGGTGGTGTACGAGGCCAACCACGACCTGCGCGAGGTCGTGAGTGAGATCGTGGCGGCCACGGTGCCCGAAGAGGCCGACATACCGCAGGAGTAGCCCTTCTCGGCCGGGTACCCTCCCTGGGAGTGTCTCAGCCGGACCTTTTCGTCGTCTGTAAGAACTGCGGGTCCGAGGTCAGCCCGTACGTCACCGAATGTCCGTATTGCGGGCAGCGGGTGCGTAAGCGCGCCCCGAAGATCGATCGATCGGGGGGCAAGGCGGAGCCCAAGCGCCGCGCGCGGGCGAAGCTCCCGCGACTGCGCGCCGAGGAGATCGTGGGCATCGCCCCGGATGCCCGCCCGTACGCGACGCTGGCCCTGATAGCCGTGTCGCTCCTGATCTCGGTGGTGGTGGCCAGCGGCGAGGTCCTCCTGACCGACGTGGGCGGGGTCGTGGTCCCAGTGAGGGACGAGGTGTGGCGCTTCTTCGCCACGCCGCTCGTGCACGACAGCCTCGGCTACCAGTTCGCGACGCTGCTGGGGGTGGGGATCTTCGGCACGCTGCTGGAGCGCCGCTTCGGGCCGGCACCGGTGGTGGTCATCTTCATACTCGCCGGAGCCGCCGGGGCCGCGCTCGCCGTCACGCTCGACGTGCCGCCGCTGCTCGACGACAGGGTCATCTACCCCGTGCTCGGCGCCAACGGCGCGGCGCTCGGGCTGCTGTTCGCCTGGCTCGTGGACGACCGGCTGGCCGCGCGCCGCGGGGACGAGCGCGGCAACGACCTGATCGGCGTCTACGTGGTGGCGGCCGTACTCGTACTGCTGTCGTTCGCGGTCGTCGAGGCCAACGTGGCCGCTGCACTGGGCGGCGCCGTGACCGGCGCGGTGCTCGGACTGGCGCTGCCGCTCTTCACGCGCAAGAGCGCCTTCTAGTATCCCGGCGGTGTTCACGGACGAGCAGGTGGAGGCGGCCGTCCGCGCCCTGTCGGAACCCGAGCGCTTCGCGGGTGCCGAGCGCCGCGTGTCGGCGATAGCGCCGCAGCTCCAGCAGATCCTCGCGGAGGCGCTCAACGAGGGCGGGTGGTTCGGCGAGGCCCACGAGTCGCAGCTGCGCCAGGCGCTCAACGAGCCCGACCCTCAGGAGCAGGCCACCCTCATCCAGACGCTGATCGCGGAGGAGACCCGGATGGGCATGCTGATCGGCGTGGCTGTGGGCTGGGAGCTAGCCCGTGAGCTCGAGACTGAGACCAACGAACAAGGAGATTGAGACGTGGACATCCGCTTCCTGGGCCATGCCTGCTTCGAGCTGACCGACGGTGACACGCGGGTGCTGGTGGACCCGTTCCTCACCGGCAACCCCAAGGCGGCCGTAGAGGCGTCCGAACTCGAGCCGACGCACATCTTCCTGACCCACGGGCACTCCGACCACTACGGCGACGTGGTGGACATCGCCAAGCGCACGGGAGCGCAGACCGTGGCGATCGTGGAGATCGCGGGCGAGCTCGAGGAGCAGGGCGTGGAGAACGTCAGCAACCCGAACCTCGGCGGCACGGTCGAGTTCGACGGCGGCTGGGTGCGGCTGGTGCCCGCCTGGCACACCTCCACGACGCCCAACGGAACGGTGACCACGCCGGCCGGGCTGGTGATCAGCCTGGGCGGCAAGATCGTGTACCACCTCGGCGACACCTGCCTGTTCTCGGACCTCCAGCTCGTGGGCCAGCGCGACCCGGTGGACGTGGCGCTCATGTGCATCGGCGGCCACTTCACGATGGACCGTCACGACGCCGTCCTCGCCGCGGAGCTCGTGGGCGCGGGCACGGTCATCCCGTGCCACTACGACACGTTCCCTCCGGTCGAGACCGACGCCCACGCGTTCAAGGCGGACGTGGAGTCCCGCACCGGTGGCAAGACCACCGTGGAGGTGCTTGAGCCGGGCGGGACGCTGACGGTCTAGGGCTGGCGGCCCGCTCCGCGCTGGAACCACATCGGATAGTCCTTGCGGTCGTGTGCCATCAGCACGGTGCCCAGCACGGCAAGGATCACGCCGGTGGCGCCGTGGTGAACCCGTTGTCCCGCGATCCACACGCGCCGGCGGTACGGGTCGAGCCCGATCAGGCGATTACCGTGTGTCCATGGTCGCCCTGACATACCGCTTCACAACCGTAAACCCGCTCCGGCGTTCCTGCGCCATATGCGCCACTGCGCTGCTGCTGGCCGTGGCGGGGTGCGGGGGCGACGACGATGGGGAGGCCACGCCCCCGGCGGCCACCACCCCGACCGCCACGGAGCCGGCCGACACGACCGAGAACTCGCCGACCACGGGCGAGTCCGATATTGAGCCGGGGGCCACGGCCCCGGCCACCTCGCCCGAGACGCAGACCGGCGGCGCCGGCGACGAGGTGGCGGCCGAGTCGCTGGCGCTGCTCACGGGCAGCGGCGGCCGGATCACGCCGCGCGTGGTGCGCGTGCCGGCGTTCATCTCGATCCGTGTGGAGCTGCGCTCCGACGACGGCGGCCCCTACGTGCTCCGTTTCGGGCGCCGCACGCTCGCGGTGCGCTCGGAGCTGCCCTCGGTCTCGCACCGGTTCGACGGGCTGCGGCCCGGCGCGGCGCTGGTGGGCAAGTCGGCCACGGGCGCCGGAAACGCGGTGCGGATCGAGGCCACCGCGGAGCCCGGCCCGTAGGCACCCCAAGAGCCTTTGGCTGGCCAGCCAGCCTGCGCTAGGCTGCGCTCACCACCAGGGAGCAAGAAGAGGAGAGACGCCTTGACCGACCCCGTCATTCAGCGCGGCGACCGCGAGGACTTCCAGGCCACCACCGACCCCGCCCTCCAGGAGTCCGCCGACCGCGGCGAGGTGAACCTCCTGGGGTACAACGAGCTCTACAACCTCTGGGAGCGCCAGCAGTGGGCCACCCAGGACCTCGACTTCACCCAGGACCGCATCGACTGGCACGAGCGGATCCCGCCGGAGGAGCGCTACCAGCGCATGTACGGGCTCAGCTCGTTCTTCATCGGCGAGCAGAAGGTCGCCGAGGAGCTCGGCCCGATGATGCGCGCCGCGCCCACCGAGGAGATGCGCATCTTCCTCTGCACCCAGATCGCCGACGAGGCGCGCCACGTGCGCTTCTTCAACCGCTTCTACGAAGAGGTCGGCGTGCTCGAGTCGGACAACCTCCAGGATCGCCTGGCGGAGACGAGCGAGCATCTCAACCCGCAGTTCAACGTCCTCTTCGACGATCACCTCAAGAGCCGTGTGGACCACCTCGCCCGCAAGCCCGAGGACCTCGAGGTGCTCGTGGAGGCGGTCACGCTCTACCACATGATCATCGAGGGGATGCTTGCCCTGACGGGGCAGCACTTCATCCTCGAGTACAACGAGGAGCAGGGCACGCTGCCCGGGTTCGTGGAGGGGTTCACGAACATCTCACGCGACGAGCACCGCCACGTGGCCTTCGGGGCGCGGTTCCTGCGCGACATGGCGCAGGAGGACACGCGCTACCGCGATGCCATCCAGCGCACGCTCGTCGAGTGCGGCCCGGCCGCCGACGGGGTGCTCACGCCGCCCTGGTACGACGAGGACGACGAGCCCGAGGTGTTCGGCTACACGATCGAGGAGACGCGGGCCTTCGCGATGAAGGCGCTCGAGCGGCGCCTGAAGGTCATCGGGCTCGCGCCCGCTACCGCCTAGGAGATCCGGCTCCCCAAGGGCACCTCATGATCGGGGTGCAGCAGGATCACGTTGCCCTCCTCGTCGGGGGCGCCCAGCACGAGCACCTCGGACATGAACGGACCGATCTGGCGCGGTGGGAAGTTCACCACCGCGACCACCAGGCGTCCCTCGAGCTCCTCCCGCGAGTAGTTGCGGATCTGGGCTGAGGAGCGGCGCATGCCGATCTCCGGTCCGAAGTCGACTGTGAGCTTCCAAGCCGGCTTGCGTGCCTCGGGGAATTCGTCCACCGCGGTCACGCGACCGACGCGCATGTCGATCTCGAGGAACTGGTCGAAGGTGGCCACCGCGCGCGGCAGCCTAGACGACCCCGATCAGGGAACGGGCACGTCCGCCGCGGGCGGCGGTGCGGGGGGCTCCGGTGCGGGAGCCGCGGGGTCGGGCAGCGGGGCGGGGGCGGGAAGCGGGGTGGGGGGCGTGGGGGTGGTCTGGCCGGTGGGCGGCGCCTGGGTCGTGGGGGGCGCGGTGGGGGGTGGCTGCGAGCCGGTCATGCCCTCCGGCTGTTCCGCCGTGGGAGGAGCCGGGTCGGCCGGGACACCGGGCTGCGTCAGAACCTCTTCGTCGCGAGGCGGCAACACGACCGTGGATCCGTCCTCCTGGACGGGAGCGTCCTCGGGGGCCACGACGGCCCCTTCCTCGGTCGTCGCGGCGGGCACGGCCGGATCGGCCGGCTTGGGCTTCTCCTCGAGCACCCGCACCGTCATCTTCTTGCGCGTCGGCTCCGCGACCGCCTTGGGCTCGGCCACTGCCACCGCCGGCGCGGCTACTGCCGCCGGCTGGGCCAGCGCCACCTGGGCGGGCGGCGTGGCCTGACGGTCGCCCACGTGCTTCACCTCGACGGCGCCGGCGGTCACGATCACCGCGGCGGCCATGCCGGCCGCGGCCTTCGTCGCGAGCGTGGACATGCCGGCGGACATGGCGCCACCGGCTGTGATCCCGCCCGCCGCACCGGCGGCCGCGCCCGCCACGCCGCCCGCGGCGGCGCCGCCGCCCGACGACGACACGGCGGCGCTGGCCGCCCCGCCGAAGCCGAGCTTGGCGATCCACAGCTTCTTGAAGATCAGCAGCGGCCCGATCGGGTAGATCGCGGCCAGGGCCTTGGAGGTCTTGCGCAGCTCCGACTTGAAGGTGCGACAGCGCTCGCACGTCTTGAGGTGCCGGCGGATCGGCGGCGACGTGCGGTTGATCCCCTCAGCCACGCCGCCGAGCTCGAGCCGCACCTCGTCGCAGGTGAGCAGGCGCGCCTCGGCCGCCTCCGCGAGCGCCACGCGCGCGCGCACGAGGAGCGACTTGACGCTCGGCACGGTGGTGTCCATCGCCTCCGCGATCTGCTCATAGGTGAGGGCGTCGATCTCGCGCAGGAGGAGGGCGGTGCGCTGCGTCTCGGGAAGCTCCTGCACGTCGGCCACGATGTTGCGGAACTCCTCGCGGCTGTGAACGGTGTCGGCGGTGGTGGCGCCGCCGTCGCGCTCGAACACGTCCATCGAGTCCTGCCCCGCGTGCTGCGGCCGGCGCAGGTGGTTCAGGCAGCGGTTCCGCGCGATCCGGTAGAGCCAGGGGCGCGCGTTGATCGGACGCTCGTCGGCGCAGATCGCGTTGAACGCCGCCGCGAACACCTCCTGGAGCACGTCCTCGGCATCCTCGCGCGAGTTGAGCATGTGCCGGCAGAAGGCGAGCAGTCGCGGCTGGTACCGCTGCACCAGCGCCTCGAAGGCGCCGTGATGGCCGCGCCGGATGAGCGCCACGAGCTTCTCGTCGGTCTGAAGCCGGAGCAGCGGCGAGCGCCCAGCGAGCGCCGGAAGCCTTGCCGTGTGTTGTAGCGCTGAGGCTTCCAAATGGATACCCGTCTCGAAGACACCGTAGCAATGCGGAAGTTGCGCTCGCGGCGGGTCTGGGAGCGGTCCTAGACTAGGTCGCGCCCGGGTAGCCCAATGGTAGAGGCGGCCGGCTTAAACCCGGCTCACGTGTGGGTTCGAATCCCACCCCGGGCATCGGCCGGCGGCTGTTTGAGGCGGCACTCCGGCGGGCACCCCGGTATACAGGCGTCAGCGCAATCATGGCCAAGCTGCTTTTCATTCCCGTCAGCATCCTCGGCGGCCTCGCGGCCGGCGCGGTGTCGCGCAAGCTCTTCGACCAGATCTGGGGGCTCATCGACGCCGACGAGCCCCCGGAGAGCAAGCACCGCGACGTGCAGTGGGGCAAGCTGCTCGCGGCCGCCCTGCTCCAGGGCGCCATCTTCCGTGGCGTGAAGGCGGCCACTGACCACTACAGCCGCCGCGCGTTCGCCCGTACCACGGGCACCTGGCCCGGCGAGAAGCACCCGGAGCCCGAGTAGATACGGGAGCGACCCCGCTCTCTGCGCGGTAAACCGGCTCCCGAACGGGGCCCGATGGGCGAGAATCGGAGTGTGTGGGGGGCTCCGTGAATATTTCTGCTGGCGCTCAGCGAGTTACGCGAGATACTGGACATGTGGTCCTTCCCGCGAAGGCCAGCCGCGTCCTGCTTATGAGCGGTCGCGACATGACCGTCCCAGTGTCGCTCCATGCCCTCCCATCACCCTTTAGTACGCCTGTAGACGAACGTCCTACGCCCTCGACACCCGCACTCGCCGCGGACGCCTGAAAAGCCGAGGACAACCTCATGCGCCCACCCCATTCGCTGCGTGACCGAACGCGGGCTCAGCTTGCCCCGTGGGCGGCGGCGTTGGCGCTCTTCCTGGGCATAGCGGTGGCCCTCCTGGCCGGCGGCAGCCATGGCCCCCTGGCCAGCGCTCAGGCGAACGGCGAGGGCGACCCCGTGGTGACCGTTCCGGAGATCCAGCCGGAACCAGTTCTCGGTGATGAGGATCTGCCTCCGGCCGGCCCGGTCGACGAGCCCCCGGTCGACGAGCCGGTGGTGGAGGAACCGCCGCCCACCGAGCCCGGCGTTGAGGAGCCGCCGCCAGGCGTGGATCCGGACGACGGCGAGGGCCCCGTCGAGCAGCCCAACGAGCCTCCGGTGGTCGAGCCCGATCCGAACGAGATCCCCCCCGGAGACCCGAACGAGATTCCCGAGGAACCGCCCGTGACGGCGCCCGAGCCCCCGATGGAGGAGCCCGCACCGCCGGCGCCACCGGTCGATTTCCGGCCGCCTCCGGTCGACCAGAACAACGCGTCGGGCGGGGGAGTGCCCGAGGTCGCCGCGCCGAGCACGCCGGGCGTCGCGCCCGCGCCCGGCACCGGGACCGACTCGCTCGGGCAGGTCGTGCCAGACCTGCCCGGTGGCAATCCCCCGGTCGAATCACTCACGCCGGAGGAGAGCGCCGCCAACACCGCGGCGCAGAAGCGGACGGTGCGCTTCGCTCGTGCGACGGGAGTCCCCGTTGCGGCAGTGATCGCCGCTTCCGGCGGAGACTCGGCGGCCAGCGAGCCCGCGCCCGCGGCAGGCTCCGGCGGCTTTGCGCGCGTGGGTGCCAAGGACGGCGGCGGCGACGGCGGGATCCAGGACCGGACTCCCAACGAGGACAGCACCCCGATCGTCAGGACCGTGCGCGACATCGTCGAGGTGGTGCCCGACTCGCTCAAGGTGGCACTGGGCGGGCTGGCGGTGCTCTGCGGTCTGCTCGGCGCGGGCTACTTCTTCTCCCACATGCGCGCGCGCCGGCTGGCCCGCCAGCGCCGTGAGCTGCTTCAGGAGGTCGGCCTTCTACAGACCGCGCTGCTGCCGCCGGTGCCGGAGCGCCTCGGCGCGCTGCGCACGTCCGTGGCCTACCGCCCGGCGGACGGCCCCGGGGCGGGTGGCGACTTCTACGACGCCCTGCCGCTGTCCGGCGGACGGGTGGGCTTCATCCTCGGCGACGTGTCCGGGCACGGACGCGGCGCGCTCGCCCGCACGGCATTCATGCGCTACACGCTGCGGGCATATCTCGAGGCGGGCCTCGAGCCGCGCGTGGCGCTCCAGGTGGCGGGCCGCGTGATCGACGAGAACCTCGGCGGCGACTTCGCCACGGTGCTCCTCGCGGTGCACGATCCCGAGACCGGCTCGCTCACCTACGCGACCGCCGGACACCCCGCGCCGATCGTGGTCGGCCCGCATCCGCACGACCCCGTGACCGCCAGCTCCTCCCCGCCGATCGGTGTGGGCGAGCGCACAGGCCTGCGCCAGACCACGGTGCCCCTTGTGCCCGGCTCGGTGGCGTGCCTGTTCACCGACGGCCTGATCGAGGCGCGCACCGCGGACGGCACGCTCGGACGCGAGCGGCTCACCGAGATGCTCGACGAGCTCGGTCCCAAGACGACCGCGAAGGACCTGATCGCGCGCGCCGCCAGCGAGGCGCGGGTGAGCGCCGACGACATCGCGGCAGTGGTCATCTCGCCCACCGCCGGCGTGACCGCCGGGCTCTTCCGCACAGAGCAGCTCGAGCTCTCCACCCGCGAGCTGGAAGGGCCTATGGCCCGCCGCTTCCTCGAGTCGTGCGGCCTGACCGAGCACGAGGTGGACGCGGCCGAGCGGGAGGCGCGCGGGCTCGCCGAGCGCTTCGGCGGAGTGGTGCTCCACGTGGTGTTCGGCAACCGCAGGCGCGTGGAGGTGCTCCCGCGCAACGTGGAGAGCATCGAGGCCGCGTCGCGCCGCGCGGCTGCTCGCTAGACCGCTGCCCTTTACCGTTCGCCAAAGCTTCCGATAAGGAAGGAATGAGCAAACGTGCGGAAGCGGATCGCCTGCGGATGGTCGTAGAGACGCAGAGCGAGATAGCGAGCTCGCGGCTCGACCTGGACGAGGTGATGCGACGTGTGGTGGAGCGAGCCCGCGAGATCACGGACGCAGCCGCCGCGGTGGTCGAGATCGCGGAGGGCGACGAGTTGGTCTACCGGGCCGCGTCCGGCACCGCGACGGAGTTCCTCGGCCTCAGGATGGAGGCCGCACAGAGCCTTTCCGGATTGTGCATCGACACCGGCCAGTTGCTGCGCTGCGACGACGCGAGTACCGATCCGCGCGTGAACGCCGAGGTATGCCTCCTCCTGGGGGCGGTATCCATGATCTGCGTGCCGCTCCAGCATCCTGATGGCGGCACGGTGGGCGTGCTCAAGCTCTATGCGTCGCAGCGGGAGGCGTTCGACGCGGCCGACGAGGAGATGCTCGGCCTCCTCAGCGGCGTGATTGCCGCGCACCTGACCAACGCCACGCAGTTCGCCGCCGTGCGCGACGACAGTCGCCGCGACGCCCTCACCGGGCTCGGCAACAAGCGCGCGTACGACGAGGCGCTGATCCGCGAAGCGGGCCGCGCGGCCCGCTACGGCTCGCTGCTCTCACTCGCGCTCTTCGACGTGGACGGGCTCCAGTCCGTCAACGACCGCTACGGCCATCCACGCGGCGATGCGGTGCTGGCCGAGGTGGGACGGATCCTCGCGGGCGGCCGGAGCGGCGACCAGGCATTCAGGGTGGGAGCGGACGAGTTCGCGCTGGTGCTCGTCGAGACGGGACTGAGCCGGGCCGAGCTCGTGGGTGGCCGGATGGTCGATGCGGTGGCCGGCAGCGTGCAGATCGCGGGTCAGGCCACCATCTCGATGGGTCTCGCCGAAGCAAGCTCACTCGATCCACGGGCGCTGCACGCCGAGGC
The DNA here is from genome assembly GCA_963811055.1 of uncultured Thermoleophilaceae bacterium. Lineage (GTDB taxonomy): Bacteria > Actinomycetota > Thermoleophilia > Solirubrobacterales > Thermoleophilaceae > JACVRW01. The sequence continues at coordinate 51,336 of CAWEPQ010000001.1, read as the reverse complement.
CGACGCGGCGCTCCACCGCTCGAAGCAGGCTCGCGCCGAGGCTCGGACGCGTCGCTCCGAGCGCCGCTGGGGCGGCAACCTCAGAGGGCCCGAAGGAACTTCTCGATCGCAGCAGTAACCGCGTCGGGGCGGTCCTCCACGAGGAAGTGGCCGGCGTCGTCGAGCTCCACGCTCTCCGCGTGGGGGAAGAGCTCGCGCCACTGATCGAGAAAGATCGGCTGGAACACCCGGTCGCGCATGCCCCAGATGAGCAACGTGGGCACGTTGAGCGTGTCCAGGCGCTCGTGGATCGACGCGATCAGGCCGGCGCTGCGGTCGCGCTCGGTGAGCGGGATGTCGCGCTGGAACGCGAGCGTGCCGACGCGCGACCAGTAGTCGGGGAACGGCGCGCGGTAGGCGTCCATCATCAGCGGCTGGGGCTCCCGCCGGGCCATTCCCCCGGGGATCGACTCCACGAAGAGGTTGCCCCCCATCGCCAGGATCTCGCCCAGCCCCTCGTTGCGGAACTCGCGCACGAAGGGCGGCAGGAAGCTCGGCAGCTCCCAGGCCCAGGTATTCATCATCACGAGGCCGCGCAGCCGGTCGGCGCGCTCGAGCATGGCCCCGAGACCGATCGGGCCGCCCCAGTCGTGGGCCACGAGCACGACATCGCGTAGGTCCAGCGAGTCGATCACGGCCAGTGCGTTGTCGATGTGCCTGCGCAGCGTGTAGGCGGACAGGTGCGGAGGCTTGTCGGAGCGCCCGAAGCCCATGTGGTCGACGGCGACGCAGCGGTGCCCGGCCGCCGGCAGGTCGCGGAGCTGGTGGCGCCAGAGGTAGCTCCAGGTGGGGTTCCCGTGCACGAGCAGCACGGGTGGGGCGTCCGCCGGGCCCTCGTCCACGTAGTGCAGCCGCACCGAGTCCGACTGCACGAAGCCGGCGGCGTAGGGGAAGGTTCCCCCGAAGTCTCCGTCCAGGCTTTGGCTCATGCCTCGGGACGTATAGCAATCGGATAGCCTCGCGCCCGTGTCCACCGAGGCGCAGACCGAGCAGCGCGTGGGCCTTCACGGTGGCCGGCTGGTGGCCAAGCGCCTGAAGGCCCATGGCGTGACCAAGCTCTTCACCCTCTCCGGCGGGCACCTGTTCTCGATCTACGACGGCTGCCGCGAGGAGGGCATCGACATCGTCGACGTCCGCCACGAGCAGACCGCGGTGTTCGCCGCCGAGGGCTGGGCCAAGGCCACGCGTGAGCCCGGCGTGGCCGCGCTTACCGCGGGGCCGGGGGTCACGAACGGCATGAGCGGGATGGCCTCTGCCCTGCAGAACGGCTCTCCGCTGCTCGTACTCGGCGGCCGGGCGCCGGCGATGCGGTGGGGGCAGGGCTCGCTCCAGGAGATCGACCACGTGCCGTTCGTCGCGCCGGTGACCAAGCTGGCGCGCACCGCCGACTCCACCGCCGACATCCCCGGCATCGTGGACGAGGCTCTGCGCGTGGCCGTCGAGCCTCCTACCGGCCCCACCTTCCTCGACTTCCCGCTCGACCACGTGTTCATGGAGTCGGACGTGGACGCGGATGCGCCCGCCGAGCTCGCGAACCCGGCAGACGCGGCCGCGGCCGACGGCGACGCGATCGCGCGTGCGGCCGAGCTGCTGCGCGGCGCCGAGCGCCCCGTGATCATGGCCGGGACCGGGCTGTACTGGGCCCGCGGCGAGGCTGAGCTTCAGGCGCTGGCGGAGGAGCTCGGGATCCCGGTGTTCCTGAACGGGCTGGCCCGCGGCTGCGTGCCGGCCGACCACCCGCAGTTCTTCTCGCGTGCGCGCGGCACGGGGCTCAAGGGCGCCGACGTGGCGCTGGTGGTGGGCGTGCCGATGGACTTCCGTCTGGGCTTCGGCGGGTCCTTCGGCGACGAGACCCAAATCGTGATCGTGGACTCCGCCCCGCCCGAGCGCTCGCACCCGCGCGAGGTGGCCGCGGAGCTCTTCGGCGGCGTGCGGGCCACGCTCCGCGGACTGCGCGATGCGGCCGCCGGCGGGTCCGACCGCGCGGCGTGGACCGCGCAGCTGCGGGAGGTCGAGAACGAGCGCCGCGGCGCGGAGCAGGACGACCTGAACGACGACCGCTCGCCGCTCCATCCGATGCGCCTCTACCGCGAGCTGGCCCAGGTGCTCGACCGGGACGCGGTGGTGATCGGCGACGGCGGCGACTTCGTGTCGTTCGCCGGCCGCGTGATCGACAGCTACGAGCCCGGGTGCTGGATGGACCCGGGTCCGTACGGCTGCCTCGGTACCGGACCGGGCTACGCGCTCGCGGCCAAGCTGGCCCACCCGGACCGCCAGGTCTGCCTGCTGCTGGGCGACGGAGCATTCGGCTTCTCCGGCCTCGAGTTCGACACGCTGGTGCGCCACGGTGTGCCCGTGGTGGCGGTGATGGGCAACAACGGCATCTGGGCGCTCGAGAAGCACCCGATGGAGTTCCTCTACGGCTACTCGGTGGCAGCCGACCTGCAGCCCGGCTGCCGCTACGACCAGGTGGTCACCGCACTCGGCGGACATGGCGAGCTGGTGGAGCGCCCGGACGACCTGCGGCCCGCGATCGAACGCGCCTTCGCCTCCGGCAAGCCGGCGCTCGTGAACGTGCTGACCGACCCGAGCGTCGTCTACCCGCGCAAGTCGAACCTGGCGTAGGCGGCGGTCCCCGTCGGGCCAGGTGCCGCGGGCGTCTACTGCGGCTGGGGAGGGAGTCGCTCGCCCCGGCGCCGGTGGCTTGTTCGTGCGCGCCCCGTTACCCGGGCGTGCCGTCCGGGCGGCCTCCCTGCCCGTGACCGGGACGAGATGCGAGTTGAGCTGAACTATTCAGCTCAACGTTGGTCTCGCCAAAGCCCGCATTGGCCGGGAGCACATGAATGTGCCGAGCACGACGGAACACCCCTCACCGCCCACTGGCGTGGCGGGGCGGATCGAGACGAACATTGGGGGCCGTATTGACCCCTTTTGTTCGTTTCGCCGCCATCGCGCCTGCCGGTCCCCCAGCCGCTAAAAGGGACCGCCCGGAGTCATTCCGGGCGGTCCCATAAACGGCCCCATCAGGACGGGCAGGGGTACGTGCCTTGAAAGGGCCTTGCGGTTCGAGCGGCGGGAGGCGCCGATACGAAAGCGGCTTCGCCCGAACCTATGTACCGGGTCGATAGCCGACGGCGTTGAGCCGCACGGGTTCTCCACCCAGCGGATCGGACTATAGAGCAGAGTGCGGCTCTGCGGAAGGGGCTTTTTCCGGCCTTTATGAGGCGGCGTCGAGCGCCGCGCCGTGCAGGATGTCGGCCTCGCTGACCTCGACTTCGTCGAGCTCAAAGGCGTGCAGCGAACGGGTGAGAATTGTGGCTCCGGCGACGATGGTGGGGGCGCGGTCGGGATGGAGGCCGGTGACCTGGCGCCGTTCCGCGAGCGGTAGGGAGGCGAGGCTGTCCCGTAGCTCCTCGCTGCGCTCGCGGGTGAGCCGGTGCCCGTCGACCCGCCGGGCGTCGTAGGGGTCGAGCTGGAGGTCGATGGCGGCGAGGGAGGTGGCGGTGCCGGCCACGGCGATCGCCTGATGGACGTCGGCTCGTATGTGCGCGGGGATGTCGCCGGCGATGACGCTGTCGATGTCACCGGCGAGGGCAGTGAGCTCGCCGGCTGTGGGCGGGTCGGTGTCGAGGTGGCGCTCGGTGTGGCGCACGGAGCCCATGCGCGTGGACATGTGGAAGGTCGGTTCGTCGCCCGGGTGCCCGACCACGTACTCGGTGCTGCCGCCGCCGATGTCGAATACGAGGGTGGGCTCGCCGGAGGCCCGCCCGTTGGTGGCGCCCAGGAATGTGAGCCGGGCCTCCTCGTCTCCTGAGATCACGCGCGGGTCGACCTGGAAGCGCTCGCGCAGAATCTCGGCGAGCTCGTGCCCGTTGGCGGCGTCGCGCATTGCGCTGGTGGCCACGCAGACGACGGTCTCGGCCCCATGCCGGTCGAGCAGCTCGCGATACCCGGCGACCGTGTCCACGACGCGCTCGATGGCGGCGTCGCTCAGCCGTCCGCTGGCCTCGAGGCCGTCCCCGAGCCTGGTGACGTTCGTCTGCCGTTCGATCTCGGCGACCCGACCGTCGCGCACGTCGGCGACGAGGAGGCGCGTGGAGTTCGTGCCCTGGTCGATCACGCCGACGCGCCGTGCGCTCACAGGACCTGACCGTACCGGGCGGCCGTTGAGGTTGCCGAGACCGGTTGGTAACCTCGCTGTAGCGACGCGGGGTGGAGCAGTCAGGTAGCTCGTCGGGCTCATAACCCGAAGGTCGCGGGTTCGAATCCCGCCCCCGCTACTCCGGAAGGCCCGCAACCGCGGGCCTTCCGTCGTGAAGGGCCGTCGGGCCGCCACAGCCACAAACGCAGCCCAGCGGATCGCGCGAGCAAGGTGGGGGGCCGCAGGATTCCCAGGAATCCGATTGAAAGGCAGTGGATGCTCTCGAGACTCTCAGCCCCCGAAGGAATGACCATGGTCGAGTTGCTGGTGGTCATTCTGATCATCGGTGTTCTGGCGGCCATCGCACTTCCGAATCTCCTTGGTCAGAGCGCCAAGGCCAACGATGCCGACGCGATGGTGCAGGCCAAGACCTTGCTAACGACGATGCGGATTTGCGGACTCGACCAGGGCGGGTCGTTCACCGCGCCCCAGACGTGCAATCTGAAGCGCCTGCGCCAGATCGAGCCGAGTATCTCGAGCAGCGGAGTGAGCGCGAGCCCCGGTAAGCCCGTTGGCGGCTTCACGGTCAAGGCCACCTCCGGATCCGGGACCAGTTTCACCATCACTCGCTATGCCGATGGCAGCCGCGCGCGGACCTGCAAGGTCAAGGACACGGACACGGCGGCCGGCTGCAGCCTGACCAAGGGCAAGAACGGCGTCTGGTAGCCACGCGGGGGGCCGGCAATCAGCCCCCGGCCGGAGGTTTGCTTGACGCGGTGGACGATCAGCGGGTCGAATCGGACCGTCATCTCTATGACAGCGCTGGGCAGGGCCGGCGCACCGGCGCCGGAAGGGATGTGTTCCCGGCTGGGAGCCACCCGAATACCGGAGGTAATGAACGATGACCCGCATCTTTCGCCGGCGGCCGTCGCCGGCGCTCGTGATCGCCGCAATAGCGCTGTTCGCCGCGCTCAGTGGAACGGCCTATGCCCTGACGATCACCGGGGCGAACGTAAAGAACGGCTCGCTCACGGGCGACGACATCCGCAACCGCTCCTTGACGCAGAGCGACCTGCGCGGGCGCTCGCTCAAGGGCACGCTGATGCTGAAGGACTCGGTCGGCTACAACGCCGTCAAGGAGGAGGTGCTCGACGCCTCGAAGTTCAAGGAAGTCAAGAGCGCGGAGTCGGCTGACTCGATCGGCGGCGTGAGCGTTCGCCGGTTCGAGACGCTCAGCCTCGATCCGGGTGGCTCGGCAGGCCTCACCACGGCAGGCCCGTTCACGATCACCGCGCGCTGTCGGGTCGAAGGCGCCGATCACGTGGCGGAGATCGTCCTACAGACGAACCAGAACGGCTCCGCCGTCGACGGCGCTGACGACGACGCAGCGTTCCAGATAGGGGAGACCGCCGCGCTTGTGCGGGCTCAGGCAGCCGCGGGCACGCCGGTGTTCGCCCAGGAAGAGGCGGGCACGGCGGTCGCGCCTGACGGCACGGAGATCCTCGGCGGGCAGCTGTACGCCGGTGCGAGCGTCCTCGGACAGGCGGGCAAGTGCCGGTTCGGAGGCCTGATCTACGTCGGCTGAGTCGTGGCTCAGCCGGCCGGGGTCCTGTTGAGCTCTCGCGCGACGCTAAGCAGCGCGCCCGACCCGTAGAAGTCCACAGCAATTAGATTCGGCATTGCTCCGCGGCGCCGGCGGCAACTGCGCGCCCGGCCGAGCAGGCTCTCTCGGTCCGAGATCCTGCGGTTCGCGCTGGGCGACGGAGGAAAGCGGTCGACCCAGTGGTTCATCAGGAGCAGCGGGCTTTCGGGCTCCCCGCGGCCCGGCGCGCACGACCTGGGGGAGCGCAGCACGGACCGGATGGGAGTGTCCTGGACGAACAGGAACTCAGGCTGATACCAGTCCGCCGCTCCGCCATCGCCTTCGTCGAACACGACGAGGCGCCGTCCGGACGCGATCATCCGTCGCAACGTGGGAAGCGGCCGCCCGCGGTCGAGGACAGCGAGGTATGGCTCGAGATCGGCCTCGTCGAACTCCCGCTCCACCTCGGTGGGGTCCACGCTCGACTCCAGGATCACGATCAGCACCTCCGAGGGATTGCGTTCGAGGAAGCCGCGTAGCTCGTCCAGTGTCGGGGCCATCCGCTCGGCGCCGAGCTCACACAGGGTGTGGCAGAGATAGATCGCGCGCTCACCCTCCGCGGGGACGAGGCCGAGCCGGCCGGCCAGGCGTTCGGCCACCTCCACCGCCTGTGCGCCGAGCCGGCCGGCCACGCGGTTGCGGTTGGTTCCCTCGGCCCGCAGGTCCGTGCGAACCCGCCCCTCCGAGTCCTCGACCCCATAGTGCGGGTCGATCATCAACAGGCGGATCCCGTCCCGTAGCTGGCGAGGGATTGGCCTGATCTGGTTCGCGAAGTACCAGCCGGGCCGGTCCGCGGCGGACATCGAGTTGTGTGTCCCGGGTAGGACGACCTGGTCGAGGCGCCGGTCACAGAGCTCCGCGGCTCCATTGCAGGCGCTGATCTCGCCGGCGGCGGGCGGTGCCGGGGGGCCGCCCCGCTCGATCAGAATCAGGGCCGTGGCCGCCACCAGGGCACCAAGCGCGAGCCCGCCGCCCGCGACGAGGACGCGCCGGTGGCGACGCTCGACCGGGGGTCGAGCTGCCGCCGCGCTCGTGATCGACAGAGCCTCGCTGAGGCCGAGGAGTACCAGCGTCCCGCCGAGCGCGACTGCCGCCAGGGTGAACACCGGGTCGGCCTCGAGCAGAATCAGGGCTCCGACGGCGGCGAGCCCGAGCCCGCGGAGGGCTCTCAGAGAGCGCGGCAGCCTTCCGCCTGCCACGAGGTCCACCGCGTTTCGCAGCGCCGCGTGCCGGTCAAACCGGGCCTCGACCAGCAGGGCGCTCACACTGATCGCGAGTCCGCCGACGCCCACCACCGCGAACCAGGTCTCCAGATCACCGGCAAGCGCGTCCCACGTGGCCCCGGCAGCCGATCTCGCCTCATCATCTGAAAGGGCGCCGACCCCCTTGGCATGGGACAGCACCTGGGCCCTCAACGCCGTGGTCGCCATCAGCGCGACGGCTGTACCGGCGGCGACCATCAGCCCGGCCGACGCCGCCGCACGGCGGCGATCCGGGGCTAGCGCCACCGACAGCGCCAGCAGGGCGACAGCGGCGAACAGCAGCGGGACCGCTGCCGCGTCTGCCGCGTCGGCGAGGCGCACCAGCGATGTGGCCGCGTCGGAGCCCCGGACCGCGGCGATGCGCGGGCTGAGGTCCGTGGGGATCTGGCCGGCCACCTCCGGAGACACGCTCCTGACCGCAGGTATGAGCAGCTCGGTGCCCTCCTCCAGCTCCACGATCACGTCCCGGTCACCGTGCAGCAGCAGCGCGTGCGCGGCGATCGCGGCACGCCGCAGCACGCGCGCGAACTCGTCCGTCTCGAGCACCGCCTCCACGCCCGTGAGCACCAGTGGTCGCGAGGCCACGAGGTCGGGGGACCCGCGCTCCACCATCTCCACAGCCACCTGCTCGGCTATTGCCTGCCGCACCTCGCTCGACCGCAGCGCGACCACCGCCCGGTCGGCGAACGGCTCGGGATCCGCGAGCTCGAGCTTCACGTACGTGGCCGCCAGCCCACCGAGCAGCAATGGCACCGCGAGGGCGGCGAGTGCAAGGCTCAGGCGGCGGGTCATGACCCTGCCGCTATCGGATCGCGCGAAGGAGTGCGCGGGCCCGGCTGGAGCGCCCGCTGAGTGAGAGCGGTTGGCGACATGTCGAGCCGTTGCAGCGCTCCAGCACCGCGAGCATGCGGGCCAACGTCGTGCGCGCTCGTGTGTGTGACAGGCTGGCGCCCAGGTTGCTGAGCTCGTCCGGGTCCGCGCGGAGGTCGTAGAGCTCCCTGGCGCCCCCGGCGCGTTCGGCATACAACCAGCGGCGAGTGCGGACGGCCGTTGTCGCGAGACCACTGCCCCGCCCGATCTCGATGAGCAGCGCTCGGTCGCGGCCGAGGGCCGGCTCCCGGGCCAGCGGCAACAGGGAACGGCCGTCCTGCACGCGCCCGGGCGTCGCCCACGCCGCGTCGAGGATGGTGGGCGCGAGGTCCGCGTTGGTCACGAGCTGGCCGCGCCGGACGTGCCCGGGCACGCCGGGGCCGCGCATCAGCAGCGGCACGCGGATCGCCGGTTCGTACACCTGTGCCTTTCCGTACCCCATCCGGTGCTCGCCCGCGAGGTAGCCGTTGTCCGACGTGAACACGATCAAAGTGCGGTCGAGCTCCCCGGCTGCATCCAGGGCGCCGACGATCGTCTCGACGGCCTCGTCGACGGCCACGAGCGACTCGAGACGCTGGCGATAGAGCGCCTCGATGTCGGCGACGTCGCGCGCTCCAAGGCGCGGGCGGCGGGCTGCCCGCGGCTTGTCCGACACGTCGGCCTCGTTGAAGCTGCCGTCGAGGGGTAACTGTGCGAGAGCGAAGCTTCCGCGGTGTCGCGGCGCCACAGCGGGTGTGCCGATACCTCCGGGATCGCTCGGCTCGCGGGGCGCGCCAGTGTGGGGGGCCAGGAAGGCGACGGACAGGAAGAACGGCTGCGGAGATGGTGCGAGGCGCGTGACGATTTCGGCTGATCGCCTGGCCGTGAAGTCGGTCGCGTACCAACGCGGATCGCCGTCGCGCCCGTAGGTGTGCAGGCTCCCGTTCTCGTTGACGGTGTAGCCGTAATAGCGGTACGTGGTCGGGTCGATCGTGGCATACCACTCGTTCCAACCCGGGGGCAGCTCGAGGGGATCGTCGCGGCCGTAGGTGTTCAGGAACTTCCCGACGTGGACGGTGTGGTAGCCCGCCTGCTGGAGCCAGCTCGGCAGCCAGTTGGACGATCCTCGTAGGCCGGGCCACCCTCCGCTCGGCGGGCCGTTGGTGAGCACCCCGTGGTTGTGGGAGTACTGGCCCGTGAGGAAGGTCGCCCGTGACGGGCAGCACCGAGGGTTGTTCACGAAGGCACGGGTGAAGGTGGCCCCCGCGTCGCCGATCAGAGCCCTCGTGCGCGGCATCGCCCGCATGGAGCGCAGGGTCTGGTCGTCTGTCATGAGGATGACAACGTTCGGACGTTCGGCGGCCTCGAAGGTGTCGGCTGGGGCCGGTGCGGATACCCCACCGATTGCCAGCAGAGCAGCGCACAGAGCGCCGAATCGGAGCTTGGAGTGCTTGTTCATCGAGAGTCCAGGCCCGGGGCGCGCCCTGCGGCCGCCGGATGGTAGCGGCGCACCTTAGGAGCCCCGTCGGGTTGGAGAGACAAAATGGAAGATCGTGATCCGAGTCGCCGGCGCGGGCTCAGTCGGCGTGCGTTCGTCGGGACCGCCGGCCTCGCGCTGGCTGGTGGTGCTGCCAACTGGGGCCCGCTGCGGGGCGCGCTGGCCGCCGAGGAGCAGCGCAACGTCGTCCTGATCGTGATCGACAGCCTGCGGGCGGACCATCTTCGCTGCTACGGCGCGGATGGGATGCACACTCCGAACATCGACGCGCTGGCCCGCGACAGCGTGCGCTTCACGGACGTGTTCCCCGAGGCCATGCCGACGATGCCGGCACGACGCTCGATCCTCTCCGGGCGACACGCCTACCCGTTCCGCGACTGGGAGCCCTGGGCCGGAATGGCCAAGCGGCCGGGATGGCAGCCGATCCAGCCGGGCGCGGAGACGCTCGTGACGGCCTTCCGCCGGGCCGGCAGATGGACCTCGTATGTGACGGACAACCCCTTCCTCGGCTACACACGTGTGCTCGACCCGTTCAGGCGCACGCCCGATCGATTTGTGCGGATCGACGGGCAGCGCGGGTACCGGCGGCCTCGTGAGAGCGTGCCTCGCGCCGTGGCGCTGCACAGGCTGCCGCCCGGCCGGCTGCGCTCCGAGTCCCGGATCGCCTCCATCCAGCAATACCTCGCAAACAACGGACGCGGTCGCAACGAGGTCGAGCTGTGCGCGTCGCGGGTGTTCCGGGCGGCGGCGAAGCTGTTGCCGACGGCCAAGCGCCGCGATCCCTTCATGATGGTGGTGGACTGCTTCGACCCGCACGAGCCCTGGATCCCGCCGCGTCGCTACATGGACATGTACGGGGATCCCGACTACCGCGGCTACGAGATCGCGGACGTCGGCTACACACACGCGTCGAGGTATCTGAGCGACCGCCACATCGCCCGGCTACGGACGACCTACAAGGCCAGCGTCACGATGACCGACCGCTGGCTGGGAGTCTTTCTCGACCGGCTCTGGAAGCTCGGCCTCGACGACTCCACGGCCATCATGCTGGTCAGCGACCACGGGGTCTTCCTGGGCGAGCACGACTGGACGGGCAAGGCACCGAGCCTTCTGCATCCGGAGTTGATCCATGTTCCGATGCTCCTTCGGGATCCGGGAGGGGCCGGCGCCGGGACCACGAGCGATTGGTTCGCGTCCACGCATGACGTTGCGCCCACGCTCGCGGCACTCGGTGGACTCGACCCGGTGGCAGCCTTCGAGGGCGCCGACCTCTCGCCGATCCTGCACGGCGGCGCGCCCGCCGAGCGGCGCCCCTACGCGGTGGGCGGGTATGGCAACTATTCGTATGTCCGCGACCGGCGCTGGGCCTACATGACGAGGAACGACTGGAGTGAGGAGCGCCTCTACGACGTTCTCGCCGATCCTGCCGAGCGCATCGACGTCTCCCACAAGCGGAGGTCGGTGGTCAGGACGATGCGCGAGCGCGTCCGGCGCGCGGCCGGGGGCCGGCCACCGGTCTACTCGGAGGCGGCCATGCGGAAGCGCCCCAGGCAACGGTTTCGCTGAGCATTCAGAGGCCCGCGGGATGTCGTTTGACGTAGCCCCGGGCTGAGCGGGTCAACGTGGTCCAGCGTGAGCCCGTCCGCCGGCGCGCACTCGTGTCGAACCGCAGGCCGGCCACGACCATGTAGGCATGGCCGTGATTCGCGTAGGTGGTGATCCAACGCCCTGGCCCGCGCTTCCCGAAACCCATCAGCCCCGTCGATGCGAGCGGGCTTCGCAACAGGCCACCGCCGTGAAGGGCGAAGCTGACCGACCCTGAGCAGTCGTAGCCACGCGCGTTCCAGCTCGCGTGACCACCACCGTACCGGTAGGGCTTTCGGGCGATCGCGTTGGCCGCGCGGATCGCGGCTGCGACCTCGGGTGGCGCCGAGACCGGTGGCTGCGCCAGGCCGGCGGGCATCAGCGTCGCCCGTCCCGCCCTGGGAGACGGGCCGGCTACCGCACCTCCGAACGTCTCCTTTGTCGAGCGGGCCGCGAGTCGTCGGAGGGCGCGTGTGTCGGAACGCGAGACGGCCCCGTCGACCCGTCGATGGGTAGTGCGCTCGAAGCGCTCAACGCTGGCTCGGGTCTGCCGGCCGAAGACCCCATCCCGTGTGGTCGCAAAGCCCGCGCGCGTCAGCGCGCGCTGCAGGGCACGCACATCCGAGCCGCTCATGCCCTGGTGGAGCTGCCGAGAACCGAGCGGTGCTCCTACGGCGGCGGTAGCCGGCGCCAGACCGGCGAGACACGCCAGGCCGGCGATGGCCGCGGCACGTGCTTTTCGCATGCGGACGAACCCCTCTCTTGTCGTGCCTACGGGGTTAGCTGCCGGGCTCGCACCAAGAGAGTGGCGCTACCCGCAGAGGCCTAAGTCGCCTCGCTGGGATTCGCCCCGGGACCGGGCTGTCGCCCGGGCTGTCGTGGGTCCCCCGCTCCCGCCTGCCTCGGCCGGGACTCGGCTGGATGTCGTCGCCACAACCCGAGGCGGCGGCCGTCGATTCGGTCGCGGTGTCAGCGAGCTGACATCGGTGGCTGAGGGGCGTGGAGGATGGGTGGATTCCCCTCCCCAGAATGGAGCCTCGCAGCCATGGTCGAGGCAGCGGTTCCGGGTCATGCTGATGCCCATGGATCAAAATCGAGCTCACCCTAGAAGCGGCCGGATCGTGTGCGGCCTCGGCAGCGAGGATGCGGCGTCGAGGATCCCCGGGGTAGCGGCGCGGCTAGGCGCCGACCTGGGCTGTGGCGTGACACTCGTGCATGTGACGGACTCGGGGCAGCCGCTGTCCCGCGACCTGGCGACTGTGGCGAGCCTCCACGGCTTTCCTCCCGCCACGCGCGAACGGGTGGAATGGGGAGATCCGGTGGAGTCGCTGGCCGAGGTCGCCTCTGACGAGGACGCCGAGCTGCTGGTCGTCGGCTCGAGCGAACCACGCGGACTCGCATCGCTTCTCCCCGGCGGCACCGCGAACGCGCTCATCCGCAAGGCGCCCTGTCCCGTGGTGGTGGTACCGCGCGACGCCGTGCGCCCTCCGGACTCGGGACCGCTGCCGGCCGTGGTCTGCGGCGTCGAGGGCGGCGATCTCGACGCCTCGATCCTGCGGCTGGCAGCCGATGTGGCTCACCGGCTCGATGCGGAGCTTCACGCGGTGCACACCTACAACCCGCTCGCGCTGGGTATCGGGGTGACGGCTCCGGCGCCACCGATCGGCATGGAGTTCAGGGAGGCGGCTGAGCGGACTCTCGTGGACGCTCTCGAGGCGGCCGGGGTCACCGCGCACCAGCACGTCCTCGATATCCCCCCGGAGCCGGCGCTCCGGCGCATCGCGGGGGAGGAACGCGCCGGGCTGATCGTCGTCGGGGCCGGCAAGCGGTCAAGACTTGGGGCGCTCTTCCAGGGTTCAGTTCCCGTCCGGCTGGCGGCGGAGGGCCATACGGCACTTCTGGTCCTGCCGGAGGAGGCATGCCTCGAGGCAGGCTCGGGTCACTACGAGCTGCTGGAGTCCAGCGCCGCCTGAGCAGCCGCCGCTGGAGCGCCACTACGCTCCTCCGCGGCGATGCACGTGGTCGAACCAGATGAGCAGTCCCGCTCCGGCAGGGGCGCGTCGCTCGTCACGCGAGTCTTCCTGGCCAACGCAGTGGTGCTCACGGTGGCGGTTCTCACGATCGCCTTGTCGCCCGCGAGCATCCCGTCGCCGACCTCGATCGGGGCGGTGCTGATCCTCGTCGCCGGACTGGGCGCCGTCCTACTGGTGAACCTGCTCGTGCTGAGAAGAGCCCTTTCTCCACTCGACCGGCTCGCCTACGCCATGGCGCGCGCCGAGCCGCTCCGGCCGGGCGAACGGGTTCCTCTGCCCGACGGAGAGCCCGACATGCTCGGCCTGACGATCGCGTTCAATTCGATGCTCGAGCGGCTGGAGGAGGAACGCAGACTGAGCGTAAAGCGCTCCCTCAACGCTCAAGAGGACGAGCGGAGGCGCGTGGCGCAGGAGCTACACGACGAGGTCGGCCAGACGCTCACAGCCGTCGTGCTCCAGCTCGACCGGCTCTGCCGGGACGCTCCGCCCGGGCTGGCGGACGAGGCTGCCGAGGCGCGCGAGAGCGCACGCGCCTCTCTCGAGGACGTCCGCCGCATCGCCCACAGGCTCAGGCCCGAGGCACTTGAGGAGCTCGGCTTGGTGAACGCGCTGGACGCCCTGTGCGATCGAATCACCGAGCAGGGTGGCCTTCCGGTCGAGCGCAGGTTGGCCGTGGCGCTGCCACCACTCGGAGAGGAACGCGAGCTGGTCGTGTACCGCGTCGCGCAGCAGGCGCTGACGAACTCACTCACCCACGCCGGCGCGACTCGCGGATCGCTGACGTTGCAGGTCGCCGGCGAGCTCCTCGTCCTCTGTGTGCTGGATGACGGCTCCGGCATCGGCGATGCGAGGGCCGGCGCAGGAATCCAGGGAATGCGCGAGCGAGCCCTGCTCGTCGGCGGGCGGCTCAGGGTGGTCCAGGCGCCGGAGGGAGGCACGGAGGTCCGCCTGGAGCTCCCTCTACATATGGGCTAGGTATCTGGTCCGAACGGCGACATCGCCCCTTGCGGTATCGACAGGACAACGGCAACGTGCGGTGGAGTGTCGCGTGTAGTGAATCCGTGGAGGTCGCTCTTCGTACGGGCGCGGATCGCGGGGACGGCGGTCGCCGCTCTGCTCCTGATCTTCCACCAGGTCACCGACGAGGACAGCCTCTACGCCCTGGTCGTAGTGGTGTACGGGACGGTCACGGCGGCGCTCGTGAGCAGGCGGCGGGGTATCAGCGCAAGTCCGGCTTTCTGGCTCTTGGACGGCACATTTGCGCTCGGGCTGGTCCTGGCCGGCGGCAACTGGCGGAGCCCTGTCTATCTCCTTGCGCTGACCGCCTTGATCCTGCCGGCCGCTGCTCCACCGCGCTGGCGCGGCGTAGCCGCCACCGGCGCCTTCGCGATCGGTTACCTGACTGTCGCTCTGTTTACCGGCGTCGATTGGAACACCCTCGACACGACGCCTCGGCTCGAGAGCTTCAGCACACACTTGTCGCTCCCGCTGTTGCTCGGCATCGGGCTGGCCTATATGGCGGACTTGCTCAGGCACCTCGACCGCGAGCGGGCCAGGTCGTCCGAGTTGGCGCTTGAAGCGGAGCGCCGGCGGCTCGCGCGCGAACTGCATGACTCCGCCAAGCAGCGAATACACGCGGCTCACCTAGTGCTCAGCTCGCTTCCTCGCAATGGCACCGGACCCTCCGGGGACGCGATCGCTTTGGCGCTGGGCGAGCTCGAGTCCGCTGGATCGGAGATGGACTCGAGCCTCGCGAACCTCCGCAGCGTGTCGGCTGACACAACCCTGGCCGGTGCGGTGCGAACCCGCGCCGCCCGCCTCGAGGCCGCAACCGGCATACCGATAGAGGTGACGGATGACGACACGAGCCTGACGGGCTCCGGTGTCAATCACGCGTTCCACATCATCAGCGAGGCGATGACGAACGCCGTGAGACACGCCGGCCCCTCCAAAGTGGCGGTCTCCATGACCGTGACGGCGGGAATGCTGTCGGCGGTGGTCGATGACGACGGCGCGGGCTTGCCTCCGGAGGCACCCTGGGACTCCCATGGCATCCGGTCGATGGTCGAGCGCGCGGAGCTTCTCGGTGGCTCGCTTGCCGTCACCGGACAGCCCTCAGGCGGCGAGGGTACGCAGGTCCGCCTGGTCGCCCCGATCGACACGATGCTGGAGCGTGCCCGGTGATCAGAGTCCTGGTGGTGGACGACCACCCCGCGATGCGCGCCGGCCTGAACAGCGTCCTGCGGCGCGAGCCCGGGATGGTGGTCTGCGCGCTGGCGGCCGACGGTGCCGAGGCGATCGACGCGGTCGGCCACGACCCGGATGTCGCGCTCGTGGATTACCACCTGGCGGGAGAGGACGGAATCACGCTCTGTCAGCGCCTCAGAAAGCAGGACCCGGAGATACGGGTGCTCCTCTACTCG
Source organism: uncultured Thermoleophilaceae bacterium (assembly GCA_963811055.1). Lineage (GTDB taxonomy): Bacteria > Actinomycetota > Thermoleophilia > Solirubrobacterales > Thermoleophilaceae > JACVRW01. The sequence goes on along the minus strand of CAWEPQ010000001.1, from coordinate 35,865 downwards.
GCACACGCGCGCCAAGGTCTGGCGCTTCCGGCGCGCCTGGCGGGCGCGGACGGCGTGCTGGACAAGGGGGCGCCGGCGAACGACCTTCTGGAGGCCATCCGCACGGTCGCTCGCGGCGGCTCTGTGTTTCCGGAGACGGCCTCGGAGCTCGTACGCGTCGGCCGCTCCCGGATCCACGAGCACGACCTGCCTCTCCTCGGCATGCTCGCCGACGGCGCAAACCCCGACGAGGTATCGCTGGTCATGCACATGGAGCCCGGGGAGGTGAACGCGCGGGTCGAGCGTCTGCTCGAGATGCTGAAGCCTCGAATCGGCTAGGGCTAGGCGGCTGCCGCGGCTGCCGCGGCTGCCGCGGCGCCCGCCGGGCGCAGCAGCCACGTGCCGGGCGCCGGGCGAAGTATCTCGCCCCGGCGCCGCAACTCACCCAGCGCGGTGCTGACGGATGGGCGGGCTGCGCCGATCATGCTGGCGATCACCTCGTGCGTGACACCCGGAAGATCGACCACGACACCGTCTGGAGTCACGTGGCCCCAGCGGTCTGCCAGGTGTCTCAGCACCAACACGATGCGTTCGGCGACTCCCACGCGACCACGCGCGGCCAGTATGTAGCTCAGGGACTGCGCGCGCTCGGCCAGGCGCGCGCTCAACGCAACGCCCACCTCCGGCCAGGCGGCCATGCGCGCCGGGAACCGGGGACCGAGCACGGCCAGCCTGCCGTCGCTGAGCAATGCGAGCTCCACGGACGGCGGGATCGACGAGTTCAGATCGCGGTCCTGTCGCCCCGGCTCGAGCAGGTCGCCCGGGCCGAGCAGCTCAGTCCAGGTGGCTCCATCCAAGGTGACTCGCCTGGCGACGACCCCTTCAAGCACGAGAAAGCCGAGGCAGCTCACAGGCCGCGCCGGGCGCGGCGGCTCCCACGGTCCCCGCGGGATCCGGAGCACCGCTGCCAGGCTGTTGGCGGCCGCGGCTTCGAAGCGGACCGCGTCGAGGTGCTCGCCGAGCCCGGCGTCCTCCCTGAGGACAAGCGTGGTCTCCCTGACCCTCCGAAGGACCGGCGCCACGTCATCGCGCACGCAAGGGCTCGGCGTCATACTCCTCAGGTTGGCCCAGGACAGAGCTGCGGACAATGGAGAGCGCCCCTCATTTCCCGGCGGGGGGTCTACCCATCCCGACTACGGCTCTATGAGTCCGCGGCGTATCGCGTAGCGGGTCAGCTGCACTCGGTCGCGCATGCCGAGCTTCTCCAAGATGTTGGCCCGGTGGCGCTCCACGGTTTTTTCGCTGAGGACCAGCATGGCCGCGATCTCACGGGTGGTGTGCCCCTCCGCGATCAGCTTGACCACCTCGGTCTCGCGCGGTGAGAGTGGGTCCTCGGGCAGCTCCTCGCCGCTCGTGGCGCGCCGCAGGTAGTCGCGGACGAGCGCTCTGATCGCTCCTGGGTAGATAAAGGGCTCGCCACGCATCGTGGCACGACAGGCCTCGATCAGGTCGCGATCGGCCACGGACTTGAGCACGTAGCCGGACGCCCCGGCCCGCAGCGCCTCGAAGAAGTAACGCTCGTTGTCGTGCATGGAGAGGATGAGGACGTGCAGCTCTGGCCGGCGGCGCGCCAGCTCAGCGGCCGCCTGGAGCCCGGTCATGCGAGGCATGGTCACATCGAGGATCGCGAGGTCCACGTCTGCCGCCAAGGCGCGCTCGATCGCGGCTGCTCCGTCCCCGACCTCCGCGACGACCTCGAGGTCAGGCTCGGCGTCCAGGACGTGGCGCAGACCGCGGCGGACGACGGCATGGTCGTCTGCGAGGAGAATTCGTGTCTTCAGGTCGGCATTCACCGGCATCACCGCCCAGCGGGAAGGCAGAGCGTAGAGCGGCGCGCTTCAGGGCGGTGGCGCTTCGTCGCGTGCTGCGGTCCCGCTCGACGTGCTCCAGGCCGAGGTTGCGAGCACCGCCACGCCGGCGAGCAGGAAGCTCCTGAGCCACCCGAGCCAGCGGGTCGCCCCGTCCGGTCTGGTCCCCGCCAGGGCCAGGATCGCGACGACGATGCCGAGCACGACCGCCAGCACGGTCGCGTCGTCTGCGCGGTAGTTGAGGACCCACGGCGACACTGCGAGGAAGAGTCCGGCTCCGGCTGTGGCTGCGCCTGAGCGGAAGGCCTCGCGGTCGGCCGCTCGTAGGGCCTGCTCGTTGCTCGCCAGAGACCTCACGAGTATCTGCTGCCCGGACGGGCCGTCGGGTACCGCAGTGGCGTAATTCATCTGACAAGGCTCATGAGAAAGGGCCAGTCGCGGGCATCATCGGGCCATGTCAGGTATTCAGTACTTCCACGCGATCACGACCGCGACGGGTTCCGGAGGCGGCTTTCTCGTCGTGGCCGTTCTGCTCATCCTGGTGGGTGCGGGCATCGGCCTCTATAGCCGCGAGGGCAGCGGGATAGATGCCCATCCACGCGGCTCCGAGCGCGGCGACACTGCCGGCAGCGACGAGTCATAGCGAGACAGCGACGCTCAGGCGAAGAATCACGACGGGGCGGTCCACCGGACCGCCCCGTCGCTCACCCATCGACCGTTCCCTGCGCCGCTAGCAGCGCCTCGCCCTCGTGGCTGTGAACTTGTTGCCCAGCTCATCCGTGAACGTCGCGCGGACGGTGCGCTTGCGGCCCTTGCAACCGACCGAGCTGTAGTAGCCGACCTTTCGCTGCTTGCCGCGGATCCGCTTCTTGCGGACCTTCTTGGCGATCTTGGAGATCGTGTTGCGCACCGTGGTGTCGAGTCCAGACGGGTGCAACAGCTCCGAGGGCACTGAGAAGCGCAGCTCGTCGGCGGCCACACCCGCGATACGCCTCGGTACGAACTTCGCCTTGATCGCTCCGTGGACGGCGGTCGGGCAGTTGATCGTGCGGTCGTTCGGAGTCTGGAGTGCCGGCTCCCTGGGATCGCCATCCAACCGGATCGCCATGCCCCCGTGCCTGCCAACCCCGCGGATGTTGTAGAGCCTCAGCTTGAGGTTGCAGAAGATCTTCACGCTCGGCGAGGCAGCGGGACCGACGAGATTCTGCACCAGCCCGGAGCCGACCTTGGCCTTCCTGCACGCGCGAGCGGGGCCGCTGTTCCGGTTGGCCTGCGCGAATGTGCAGCTTGGGAAGCGCTCCGGGTACGTGACAAGGCCCTCCGACCCGATCGCGAACGTCTCGATGGGTGTGCCCCGCACCGCCGGGTTGTCGCTCTCGACCTGGAAGTCGAACTTCAAGGCGATTGGCCGCGGCTTCTTCTTGGAGCCCTTGCCCTTCGGCTTCGAGCTCCCGTCGACCGTGTAGAGGTTGGCGGCCAGCGCCACGCCGGTCAGCGAGAGCAGTGCTGTTGCGGCGATGGCCGCGGTCAAGATCCGTCGCATCGATCCTCCTGGGTGGGATTTGGACTCGTCCCACGGATACCGCGGGCGTTCGGCTTGATGCGCTGGCCTGTCAGCCCGCTGACGTAGCTCGCCGGGAGGCGGGATCCTGGTCGCCCGTTCTCGATCCCTGTCACCTGGACGACACGAGTCGCCACGCCGGGGTTGGCGTGCGGCGCCACCGCGGTACACATCTCAGATGGGCTTTTTCCACGAGTCGCCCGCAGCCGTCGAGCTCCAGGGTGTGGCCAAAACGTTTCGCACAGCGAAGGCCGCAGTGCACGCGATACGGGGGATAGACGTGTCGGCCGCAGCCGGGGAGACAGTCGCCCTTCTCGGCCCCAACGGGGCAGGCAAGTCGACCTCCCTCGACCTGCTGCTGGGGCTGACGAGACCGGACCGGGGGCGCGTCTCCCTGATCGGCAGGCCACCGCGCGAGGCGGTGGAAGCCGGCCTGGTGGGGGCGATGCTCCAGGCCGGTGCGCTCATCCGCGACGTGTCCGCTCGAGAGCTGGTCGCAATGGTCGCTTCCCTCTACCCCGACCCACTGGAGGTCGACGAGGCGCTCGAGCTCGCGGGCATCCGAGAGATCGCCGGCCGCCGCACCCAGAAGCTCTCGGGTGGCCAGGCACAGCGCACGCGTTTCGCCCTCGCGCTTGCCTCGAATCCCGACGTGCTGGTACTCGACGAGCCGACAGTAGGACTCGACGTCGAGAGTCGTCGTGGTTTCTGGGAGTCGATGCGCGGGTTCGCTGCCCGCGGAAGAACCGTGATCTTTGCGACCCACTACCTGGAGGAGGCCGATGCCTACGCCGACAGGGTGGTGCTGCTGGCGTACGGTCGGGTGGTGGCTGATGGCCCGGCGTCCGAAATTCGCGCTCGGGAAGGCCGCCGCAATATCCGTGCGACGCTCGGCGCGTGCGAGCTGGAGCCTTTGGCCGCCCTGCCCGGAGTCGTCCGCGTCGACCGCCGCGGCGAGGCAGTTGTCTTGAGCGGCTGCGACTCAGACGCCGCGATTCGAGCGCTACTCGACGCCCACCCCGAGGCACGGGATGTCGAGATCGCCAGCGCCGGGCTGGAGGAGGCCTTCCTCGAGCTGACCAAGCCTCGGGCTGAGCCCGCCGGCGCGCTCGACGTGCTGTGAACGCTCTCGGCTACACCCGCTTCGAGCTCCTGCGCGCGCCTGTACTTGGCGATCGCGACGCCCAACCGCAACGAGCACGACTTTGCCGGCAGCGGAATATCCCTGCCGCTCTACTACATGGTCGGGCTCGTCTCCTTCGGGGCGATGACGGCGCTCATCTCGAGCGGTGCGCGAATCGCCACAGAGCGCACCGACGGATGGACGCGTCAGTTGCGCATCACCCCGATGTCCGCGGGGGCGTACTTCCGGGCGAAGATCCTGACCGGCTACGCGATGGCCGTCCTGACCGTCACGGTGCTCTACCTCTGCGGCGTTTCTCTCGGCGTCAGCCTGCCCCCCTTGCAGTGGCTCCAGATGACCGGCCTGATCCTGGTCGGGTTGCTGCCCTTCGCGGCCCTCGGCACCTTGCTCGGGCATCTTCTGACAGCAGACGTGATCGGCCCGGCCACCGGCGGCGTTGTCTCGCTCCTGGCGCTCGTGAGCGGCACGTGGTTCCCGCTCGGCGCGGGGAGCTTTCTGCACGACATCGCGCAGTTCCTGCCCTCGTATTGGCTCGTCCAGGCAAGTCACGTGGCGCTTGGCGGGCACGGATGGACAGCCTTGGGATGGGCCGTGATCGCTGTCTGGACCATCGTCTTGGCGCTGGTTGCGCGGGCTGCCTACCGCCGGGACACCGAGCGCGTCTAGCCGGGCGGCATCTGCCCGCTCAGTTGAGCAGCCGGTGCCTTGCATAGAGGCAGCTCAGACCGATCAGACCTGCGATGGCCGACGCGACGAGGATGGCGAGCTTCGCCTGCTCTTGCAGGGCCGGGTCATCGAAGGCAAGCAGCGAGATGAAGATCGCGACCGTGAAGCCGATGCCTTTCAGGGGCGCCACCGCGCCGATAGCCGGCCAGTCGAGTCCGTCCGGCACACGACCACCCCCGGCGCGCACGCTCAGCCAGGCGAGCAGAAGTCCGCCCAGCGGCGCTCCCACGACCAGGCCGACCACGATGCCCACTCCGACAGGGCCCGTGAGCGCTTCCTCGATGCCGCTCGCCGAGATCGGTACACCGGCGTTGGCCAGCGCGAACAGCGGAAGGATCAGGTAGGCGCTCCAGGGATGGAGCTGCTCTTCCATCCTGGTGAGAGGGGAGACCGTCTCGCGAGCGAGTTGCGCGGTGTGCAGCATGGTGGTGTCGCTCACTTCCCTATCCGGCGAATCCGCGATCTCGTTGATTTGCCTCGCGATTTCCTCGCTGGCTCGCCGGCGCGGGTAGAAGGCAATTCCCGGGGTGATGAAGCCGAGTGCGACCCCGGCGATGGTCGGATGAATCCCGCCCTTGAAGGCGGCGACCCAGACCACGGCGGCGAGGCAGGCATAGGGCACGAGCAGGCGGACCCGGACCCGCTGGAGCATCACGATGCACAGCAGGGCTCCCACGCCGGCGGCGAGCCAGGCGGCCTGCAGGCCGGATGAATAGAAGATCGCGATCACGGCGATCGTGCCGAGGTCGTCGACGATCGCAAGTGTGAGCAGGAAGGCGCGCAGCTCGGGCGGAGCGCGCCGCCCGGCGAGGCCCAGTACACCGAGCGCGAACGCGATATCGGTGGCGATCGGGATCGCCCATCCCCGCAGTTCTCCGTCACCGACGTTGAATGCCACATACGTAAGCGCAGCGCCGATCATCGTCCCGAATGCGGCGGCGACCGGCACCGCGGCGGAGCGCGGGTCGCGCAGCGAGCCGAACAGGATCTCGCGCTTCACCTCCAGGGCGACGACGTAGAAGAAGATGGCCATCAGGAGATCGTTGACGGCGTGCCTCAGATCCTCCTCGAGCTCGAGGGGGCCGAGGTCGAGCCGGAGCTCTGTGCCCCAGAGGTCCTCGTAGCTGCCGGCGGCGACGTTGACCCACACAAGGGCCGCCACGGCCGCACCCATGAGCAGGACCGCGCTTCCCGACTCGAGCTGCAGGAAACGCTCCAGCGGGCGCATGACAAGCCGCGGGACGGCCCGCTCCGAGCGCAGCCACGGGCGGGCGAAGTCTCTGGGTGCTTTCAACCCGGGCTTGTCGGAGGGATCATTCATCGGGCGAGATCGGTCGCCTCAGCCTACGCTTGCCTCGCGTGACCCTTCTCTGGCGAGTCTTTGCAGTCAACGCAATGGTCGTGATCGCCGCGTTGGCGCTCCTGGTGGCCACTCCGGCGACCGTGAGCTTTCCCGTCGTCCTCACGGAAGCCGTCGTGCTGTGCGGCGGCCTAGTCGCCGTTCTGGCGGTCAACCTCATCCTGCTGCGCCGTATTCTCCGGCCGCTCGTCCGGCTGACTCACTTCATGAAAAAGGTTGATCCACTCAGCCCGGGTACCCGCCTTCCGGCGCAGGACGCGCCGGCTGAGATCGCGGAGCTGACCGTCGCGTTCAACGAGATGCTCGCCCGTCTCGAGGCGGAGCGCCGGGAGAGCGCCCGCAGGGCACTCGCGGCGGAGGCACTCGAGCGTCGCCGCATCGCGCGCGAACTTCACGACGAGGTGGGTCAGATGCTGACCGTCGCGATGCTCGACCTCGATTCCGCCGTCCGCGAGGGCGACCCGGCCTCCATCGAACGGGCGAGGGAAGAGATCAGGGCCAGCGCTGAGGAGCTGAGACGGATAGCTCAGCGAGTGCGGCCGGAGGTGCTCGACGACCTGGGACTCGCGACTGCTCTGCGCGCGCTGGCAAGGAGGGTGAGCCGCGATTCGCGAGTGGAGGTCGACCGCGAGGTTTCCACGCAGCTCCCGGTTCTCTCATCTGACGAGGAGCTGGTGCTCTACAGGGTCGCGCAGGAGGCGCTGACGAACGCGACCCGACACGCGGGCGCGCGGCGGCTCGAGCTGAGCCTCCGGCAACGGGACGGTGGCGTGGAACTCGTCGTCCGGGACGACGGCCGTGGCTTCGAGGCCGTGGATGGCGTGGGCGGGGACGGCATCCGCGGGATGCGTGAGCGCGCCCTCATGATCGGGGCGGCGCTCTCGGTCGAATCAATCCCCGGGACCGGCACTGAGGTGCGCCTCGACGTGCGACCGGATTCCGTGTGACCGGGATGCGCCCAACGCGCGTCCTGCTGGCCGATGACCACGCTGTCGTGCGCCGCGGCCTCCGGATGGTGCTCGACGCGGAGCCAGACCTCGAGGTCGTGGCCGAGGCGGGTGACGGCGTCGAGGCGCTCGAGCGGGCGGCCACGCAGGCTATGGATCTCGCCGTGCTTGACGTCGCGATGCCGCGGATGACGGGGCTGCAGGCGGCAGCGGAGCTGGCTCGCCGCCGCCCCGAGCTCAGGTTGCTGATGCTGTCGATGCATGACAACGAGCAGTACCTGTTCGAGGCTCTGAAGGCCGGGGCGTCCGGCTACGTGCTGAAGACGGCAGCGGACCGAGACCTGGTGCAGGCCTGCCGCGCCACGATGCGCGGCGAGCCGTTCCTGTATCCGGCTGCGGTCAGCGCGCTGGTAGCCGACTACCTGGCGCGCATGCGAGCCGGCGACGACTACTCGCCCGATCCGCTCACCCCGCGCGAGCTCCAGGTTGTCAAGCTGATCGCCGAGGCTTGGACCAGTGATGGCATCGCGGCCCAGCTCGGTATCAGCCGGCGTACCGTCGATCGCCATCGCGAGAACATCCTGTCGAAGCTCGGAATGCGCGACAGGGTGGAGCTCACGCGCTACGCCATCCGGCGTGGCCTGGTGGAGCCCTAGCCCAGCCGCGCGGCGTACGTATCGATCTCCACGCCGGGTGGGGGCGACCCCCCATGGACGGGGCGGGCTGAATCACACACGCTCTCGCGGTGGCTCGCATGATGCTCACGGTCCGGCGTCCCCACCACCTCAAAGCCGAGGAGGCCAGGGCGTGGTTGCAGGAACAGGCCTCCAACCTGATCGGTATCAGCGGAGTGCGAACTGTCGTGGTTTCCCGCCTCGGCGCGCCTGGCGGCCGCTGGGAGGGGGCGTTCGATTGGCTGCTCGAACTCGAGCTTGACGAGGGCGCCGATCCGACATCGATCGTCCGCGACGAGGTCTGTGCTTCGCTGCTCGGCGATCTGCGGCTGCTCGGGATGCGTCCATCGGTCGCGGTGCCGCGCGAGGCCTGGCGTGAGGAGCGCTGATGGCCTGGGCGGTTCTGGTCTTCGTGGGCGCTCTCGCTGCGATCGCCAGCGAGCGCTTCAATCGCACGAAGATCGCGCTGCTGGGCGCCGGCCTCATGGTGGTCACACAGGTCGTCGACCAGGAGCACGCGATCGCCTCGATCGACTTCAACACGATCGGGCTGCTCGTCGGGATGATGGTCATGGTCAAGCTGACGGAGACGACCGGCGTCTATACGTGGATGGCGATCCGGGCCGGCCAGCTCTCGCGTGGGAGGCCGCTCGCGGTCGTCGCATCGCTCGCCGCGACGACGGCGCTCCTGTCGGCCTTCCTCGACAACCTCACGACCGTGCTCCTGATGGTCCCGATCACGTTCCTGCTGGCAGACGCCCTCGATATCGACCCGGTGCCACTCGTGATCATCGAAATCATCGCCTCGAACATCGGCGGCACCGCCACGCTGATCGGCGACCCACCCAACATCATCATCGCCGGCGCCACCGATCTCTCGTTCATGGCGTTCATCTCGAACCTGGCGCCGATCGCACTGATCAGCTTTCTCGTCGTGACCGGCGTCCTCTATCTGGCGTACCGACCCCGCCTCCAAATCGAGCCGGAGGCGCGCGCCCGCGTGATGGAGCTCGACGCTCGCCGCTCGATCGAGAACACCGACGAGTTGCAGAGGACGGTCCCCGTGCTGGTCCTCACCATCGTCGTCTTCTTCTTTCACAAGGCACTCGGCCTCGAGCCCGCGACCGTGGCGCTCGCCGGCGCGTCCGTGATGCTGCTCACGACGCGTCAATCGATCGATGGAGCGTTGGCGGGCATCGAGTGGCCCACCCTCTTCTTCTTCCTCGGCCTGTTCGTGATGGTCGGCGCGCTCGAGGAGACCGGCGCCATTGGCGAGGTAGCCGATGGGATCGCCTCGGTCACCGATGGCAACCGAACCGCCGAGCTCTTCGGGATCGCCTGGGTATCCGTGCTCGGCTCCGCCGTGGTCGACAACATCCCTTTCACCACAACCATGATCCCCGTCGTCGAACAGCTCCAGGAAGGCAACGGTGGCGATGACGCCTACTGGTGGGCGCTCGCGCTCGGAGCATGCTTCGGGGGCAACGCGACCATCATCGCCGCCGCCGCCAACGTCGCCGCCTCAGGGATGGCCGCCCGCGCCGGGCGCCCGATCGGCTTCGTCGAGTTCCTCAAGGCAGGAATCCCCGCCACGCTGATCTCGATGTCGCTCGCCACCGCCTACATCGCCATCCGCTACCTGTGATGAACTCGCGTCAGTTGGCTGGCGAGATCGTCCGGGAAGCTCCGCGACTCCTCGAGAGCGACACTGTCGAGGACGCGGTTCGCTCGATGCTCGACAGCGGGCTTCCGGCTCTCCCGGTGACCGACTCGGGTGGTCGTCTGAGAGGCATCTTTGGCGAGCGCGAGTTCATGGCCGCGCTGTTCCCCGGCTACGTGGGTCAGTTGGGGTATGCAGCTTTCGTGCCCAAGACCCTCGACGACGCCGTCGAGCGGCGAGCGACGTGCCGGAACGAGGCCGTGGGTGCCCACATGAACACCGAGCACGTGGAGGTCGGCACGGACTTCTCGGACCTCCAGCTGGTGGAGATCTTCCTGCACCACCGCGTGTTGATCGTTCCGGTCGTCGAGGGAGAGCGGCTCGTCGGCGTGGCCACCAGGGCCGACTTCTTCCGGCAGATCGCACGAAGATTCATCTCGAGCTAGGCCTCGTCACACTGGCGTGGATGGCTTACGACGAGCACCTCGCGTCGCGCGTCCGGGAAGCCCTGGGCGATGCCGAGGGTATCTCGGAGCAGCAGATGTTCGGTGGCCTGGCGGTTCTCCGCTACGGCAACATGGTCTGCGGTGTGATGGGCGACGAGTTGATGTTGCGACTCGGGCCGGAGCTGGCAGACGCCGCGCTGGACGAGCCCAACACCCGCCTGATGGACTTCACCGGCCGGCCGATGAAGAGCATGGTCATCGTCGAACCGCCCGGGTTCCCCGACGACGAAGCGCTCGCCGGGTGGGTCGAGCGCGCGCTCGGCTTCGCCGCGACGCTCCCTCCGAAGCGGTAGCCGCTACCCGGCGACGAGCGTCGCGAGCTTGTCGAAGGCGGCGTTGTAGCCAACCTCGGCGTGGCCGCGACCCGCCGGCGGGTAGGGGCCTTCGCTGAGCGTCATGCGCGTCTTGGCGCCGTGGTCGTGGAACTCCACGCGCAGGACGGTGGGCTCGCGCATGCCGATCTCCGGCATCGGGTCCGAGCGCAGAACGATCAGCTCCGGTTCCACCAGCTCGACGATCTCGTAGCCGATCGCGAACTCGCCCTTGCCGCGGCGCTGGACCATCGTGAGCTCGTAGCGGCCGCCTACGCGCAGGTCGATGTGGATCCGCTCGCGCGGCGTGTCGACGTGCTCGGGTCCGTACCACGCCGCCAACTCGTCGGGGTTGGTCCAAGCATTGAACACGCGCTCGCGCGGTGCGTCGAAGATGCGCGTGATCAGCACGTTCTGACCGTCGGCTGCCGCGGGGGTCGGGTCACTCATCCTGGTCTCCTTTTATGCGCAGGTGCCCTTCAAGTCGGTTCATCCGGGTCTCCCACGTCCGCTTGCGCGACTGCACCCAGTCCACCGCCTCGTCGAGGGGGTCGGCCTGCAGATGAGCGGGCCGCCACTGAGCCTCCCGGCTACGGACGATCAGTCCCGCACGCTCGAGCACCTTGAGATGCCGCGAGATCGCGGGCAGGCTCACCGGGAAAGGCTCAGCGAGCTCGTTCACGGTCGCGTCGCCCTCCGCGAGGCGGGCCAGGATCGACCGGCGGGTGGGATCGGCGAGCGCGGCGAAGGTGAGGCTGAGCTGGTCGGGCGGGTACATAACGAGCTAGCTAATTAACGGAGAGTTTAAATATGACCGCTTCGAAATGCAACCACCGGCAAAGCTCCGGGCGATCGACGCGATACTCGGACGTTGCCCGCCGAAGAGGAATTCCCTGCGGCGGTTGATCTTCACTGGCTGCCGCTCGGGGCCGGCGGCCACTTTCGCCCGGATCGAAGCGGCGGGCAGCGTGGGGTGGTCGTCGAGGGGCCCGTCGCATCTTCCGCTAGCGTGCTCGGCGCCGGATACGCTGTCGGCCGTGGCGCTGGCGGAGCCGAGGGACGTACGATGAGGCGCTCGATTCGGGTCGAACGACGGCTGGACGCGCGCCCCGACGAGCTCTTTGAGGTCGTCGCCGACCACGCGCGTTACGACCGCTTCGACGGGATCCGCCGTTCGGAGTTGGCCCGACCAGGGAAATTGGAGCCGAACGGTCTCGGAGCCGTCCGGTGGGTCTGGCTCGGGCCGCTTCGCTTCGAGGAAGAGATCACGGCCTTCGAACCCCCGCGGCGCTTCGACTACCTGATCAGAGGTGTCAAGACCCTTCCGTTCCGCCACGCGGGCGGCAGCATCCGGCTCGAGCCCGACGGCACCGGCACGCACGCGGTGTGGACGTCCTCGTTCGAGATCCCGATCCCGGTGATGGGAGCGGCAATGGACCGGATCTTCAAGCGACAGCTCGAGCGAGGTTTCGTTCACGTGCTCGAGCGAAGCGCCGAGCTGTCGACGCAGGCGTCGTAGGCGGGTGATCGACCATGTGGACATCCGCGTCTCCGACCGCCACGCGTCCCAGCGCTTCTACGACACCGTCGTCAGCGTGCTCGGCAAGGAGCGTGCGGACTACCCCGACTACAGCGAGTGGGGCGATTTCTCGATCGCCCACGACGGCCGGCCCGTCGCGAAGCACGTCCACATCGCGTTCTACGCAGCGTCGCACGACCTCGTCGACGCCTTCCACCGGGCCGGCGTCGAGGCCGGCTACACCGACGACGGCGCGCCCGGCCCGCGGCCGCAGTATCGCGAGGACTACTACGGCGGGTTCCTGCGCGACCCGGACGGCAACAGCGTCGAAGCGGTGTTCACGGGCCACGATCGCCAGACCGGCGCGATCGACCACCTGTGGCTCCGCACGCGTGACGTGGCGGCCATCAGGCGCTTCTACGTGGCCACGGGCTACGAGATCGGCGTCGACCAGCCCGACCACGTCCAGATCGTCACCGCCAACGGCACGGTCTCGTACGTCGCCGGCGAGCCGCAGAGCGAGCACGTCCACCTCGCGTTCGGCGTCGACACGAACGAGGCGGTCGACGCCTTCCACCGGGCCGCCATGGAGGCCGGCTACACGGACAACGGCGCGCCCGGTGAGCGCGCCGTCTACCACCCGGGCTACTACGGGGCGTTCGTCCTCGATCCAGACGGCCACAACATCGAGGCCGTCAACCACAACCGATGACCACGTTTCGGCTGGCGGGAGTTGACGTGCCGCGCGTAGGCCTCGGGACCAACCGTCTCACGACGGCCCCCGAGCATGTGACCTTCGTCCGTGAGGCCATCGCCGCGGGGCTGAGGCATGTCGACACCGCGCATCTCTATACCGGCGGCGACAGCGAGCGCGCGATCGGCACGGCGCTCCCCGGAGGCCGTGAGGACGTGCTCGTGGCCACCAAGGGCGGATATAGGGCGGGCGAGGGGCGGCCGGACGTCCTTGGTGGGCAGATCGAGCACAGCCTTCGCTCGCTTCGCACCGATGCGATCGGCCTCTACTACCTGCACCGCGTGGACCCCCAGACCCCGCTCGAGGAGAGCCTGGGAACGATCAAGGCCTACGTCGACCGCGGCGCGATCAGGCACGTGGGCCTCTCCGAGGTCAGCGTGGAGCAGATCGAGCTGGCCCGTGGGGTCGTTCCGATCGCCGCGGTCCAGAATCGCTACAACGCGGGCGAGCGCGAGCACGACGACGTCGTCGACTTCTGCGAGCGCGAGGCGATCGCGTTCGTGCCGTACTTCCCGCTGCGCGGCGACGGCGGTGCGGGCGACAAGCTCGCCTGGCTCCTGCGACGCTCGCCCGTCATCCTGCCCATCCCCGGCACGCTCTCGATCGGACACCTGCGAGAGAACCTCGCGGCCCTCGACGCCGACTAGGGCGCGGCGTCCTCAGCCGGGCTGGCTACACCGTAATCCCCCAAGCCGGCCGCGAGCTGGTCGTAGGCGCGTGCTGCCTGGGGCCGAAGGCGGGCGGCCAGCTCCTCGGGGTCCTCGCCGGCCAGCAGCCCGTCGAACGCGGCGCGGAAGACGGTTATGAGGGTCCAGGCCAGCGCGCGGGCCACGACCGCGGGGACGATGTCGTCGGCGTCCACTCCGGTGGCCTCGGCGATGACGGCGACCAGGGCCTCGGCCTCGCGCTCCCACCCCGCCGCCATCCGCTCCTGCAGCGCGGGGCTGTCGCGCACGATGCGCGGGACCACGAGGCTGTCCTCGGTCTCGCCGGCGGCCACGATGTCGAGCATCGCCTTCGAAGTCGCGCGGAATACGTCGAGCACGGAGGTGCCGGGCGGGCGCTTGGCGACGGCCGCATGCAGCTGAGCCTGCCGCTCCTCGCCGCCGGCGAACACGAGGTCGTGCTTCGTGGCGAAGTGGTTGAAGACCGTCTTCTCGGAGACGTCGGCCGCCACGGCGATCTCGGCGACCGTGACGGCGTCGAAGCCGCGCTCCGCGAACAGGCGGCGTGCGGTGGAGGCGATCGCATCGCGCGTGGCGCGCTTCTTGCGCTCGCGCAGACCCTGGGGGACGTCTCCTGCCATAGGGATTGTAGCACTATAGCGACAGTAGATTTACAGCCACTGTAGTGTTATCGTGCCGCGCCATGTACTCCTCCACACCACCCACAATCGAGGTCGACGACCTCGTCAAGACCTACGGTGAGGTCGAGGCCGTCCGCGGGGTCTCGTTCACCGTTGCTCGCGGCGAGGTCTTCGGATTCCTCGGCCCCAACGGCGCCGGCAAGAGCACGACGATCAACATGCTCTGCACGCTCGCGCGGCCCACCGCCGGCACCGCGCGCGTGTGCGGCTTCGACGTGGCCGCCGAGCGCGACGAGGTCCGCCGGCACATCGGCCTCGTGTTCCAGGACCCGACGCTCGACGGCTACCTCACCGCCGAGCAGAACCTCCGCCTGCACGCCGAGCTCTACGGCGTCGACCCCGGCGTGATCGGCGCGCGGATGGACCAGATGCTGGAGATGGTCGACCTGGCCGACCGCCGCGATCAGCCGGTGATGACGTTCTCCGGCGGCATGCGCCGGCGGCTGGAGATCGCACGCGGTCTCCTGCACTCGCCGCGTGTGCTGTTCCTCGACGAGCCGACCATCGGTCTCGACCCGCAGACCCGCAGCTCGATCTGGCGCTACATCCGCGCGCTGCAGGAGACCGAGGGCACGACCATCTTCATGACCACGCACTACATGGACGAGGCGGAGTTCTGTGACCGCATCGCGATCATGGACCGCGGGGAGATCGTCGTGCTGGACACGCCCGAGGCGCTCAAGGCGAGCGTCGGTGCCGACCGCGTGGTGCTGGGCACCGCGGATGACGATGCCGCGCTGGTGGCGCTGCAAGAGCGCTTCGGCATCGAGGCGGCCGTGGCCGAGGGCGCGGTGACCTTCCACGTCGAGTCCGGTGAGGCGTTCGTGCCGCGGCTGTTCGCCGAGCTTGGCGTGGCCATCACGTCGGTGGCGGTGTCGCGGCCGACCCTGGATGACGTCTTCATGCGCTACACCGGCTCGACGATCCGGGACGCGGAGACCACCGGCACGTCGGACCTCAGCCGCGCGACGATGCGGGTGCTGTCGGGAGCGGGACGATGAGCGCGGCGATCGCTGAAGTCATCGGCGTCCGGGTGCCCCAGCGCTCCTGGCGGTCGGAGGTCCGTGCGGTGCGGATCGTGTGGCGGCGCGACCTGATCCGCTTCACCACCGACCGCATGCGGATCGCGACGCTGCTGATCCAGCCGCTGCTGTTCCTGTTCGTGCTCGGGGCCGGGCTGGAGTCGCTCTCGGCCGCGTCCACCGAGGGCGTCGACCTCAAGACGTTCATCTACCCGGGGATCCTCTGCCTGGCGCTGGTGTTCAGCGCGATGTTCAGCGCGATATCGCTGGTGATGGACCGCGAGTTCGGGTTCCTTCGGGAGATGATGGTCGCACCCGTCCGGCGGTCGTCGATCATCGTCGGCAAGTGCCTGGGCGGCGCCACCGTCGCGGCGCTCCAGGGCGTGATCCTGCTGGCCCTGGCGGGCTTGGTGGACGTGCCCTACCACCCGTTGCTGATCCTCGGCCTCTTCGGCCTGATGCTGCTGCTTGCCTTTACGGTCACCGCGTTCGGCGTGATGGTGGCCACCCGCGTCAAGCAGATCCAGACGTTCACGACCGTGATGCAGATGCTCGTGATGCCGATGTTCTTCCTGTCCGGCGCGCTCTACCCACTCTCGGGCCTGCCCACCTGGCTGGAGGTGCTCACCCGCCTCAATCCGCTGACCTACGCCGTGGACCCGATGCGGCGGCTGGTCTTCAACCACCTCGACATCTCCGAGGCCGCCCGGCGCACGCTCGACCCCGGCGTGACCTGGTTCGGCTGGCGCGTGCCCTCGCTCGTCGAGGTGGGGATCGTGCTGGTGCTGGGCCTGGCGATGATGGCGGTGGCCATCTTCCAGTTCACGCGAACGGAGTGACGGCGCTTCGCCTGATCGCGCCCGGGGAGACACCGGTCACGCGCTTGAAGGCGCGGCTGAACGCGGCCTCGGACCGGTAGCCCAGCCGGTCGGCGAGCTGGCCGACCGTGGCGCCCTCGCCCTTCAGCGCGGCCACCGCGACCTGCATTCGCCAGCGGGCGACATAGCTCATGACCGGCTCGCCGACGAGCTCGGTGAAGCGGGCGGCGAACGCCGAGCGCGACATCGCCAGCTCGTGGGCCAGGGAGGCTACGGTCCAGTTCCGAGCGGGGTCGCGATGAATGTGTGAGATGGCGCGGCCGATCTGGGGATCCTGGAGCGCCCCCAGCCAGCCCCGCTGGGCGGCCGGGTCGCTCTCGATCCAAGCCCGGATCGCCTGGATCACGAGGATGTCCCCGAGGCGCGTGATCACGGCCTCGCCGCCTGGCCGGAGCTCGCCGGCCTCGGAGGCCATCAGTCGCAGGATGCTCTGCATCCACTCGAGCTTGGGCGACCTGGATGCCTCGATGTGGATCGTAGGCGGCAGGATCTCGATGAGGTTGCCGGCTGCCGGGTGCTCGAAGCGCACGGCTCCGCAGATGAGGCCGGTGGGCGCGCCACCCTCGCCGTGGCGAAGGATCTCGTAGCGATCGCTGACGAGCTCACGCTCGAGGTCGAGAATCCCCGGTGCGGGCGCTCCCGCTTCGCTTCGCAGGACGTGGCCCTCCCCGTGCGGCACGAGCACCAGGTCTCCGAGCTGGATCCAGTCCCCTTCGTCCTCCTGGGTCTCGAGCCAGAGCCGGCCCGAGGTGACTACGTGAAACCAGAGGTACCCCGGCATCGGCGGAAGCGTGAGTCCCCAGGGTGCGGTGAGCTCGGAGCGGCAGTAGTACGCGCCGTTCATCCGCAGGAACTGCAATGCCTCGCCGAGGGGGTCCGACGGCGGGAAAGGGTCGGCCGCTTCCACGTCGCCGAGTATGCACGCCGTGCCCCCTCTCGTCCAGAGCTCTGGACGATCAAGCATGTATCACGGCCATTTAGCCATAGACCGTCCTGCAGAGAGGCGCCAGGCTGGACGCCGTGCATTTCAACCAGATCGGAGCGAACATGGCGCACATAGGACAGACACTCGAGAACCCGGCCAGCGGCGAGCGGATCACGTTCCGCCAGACCTCGGCCGGCACGGGGGGCGAGCTGCTGGCGATCGACCTCGAGCTTCCGGCCAACCGCCGGGTCCCGGGTGGCCAGCACGTCCATCCGAATCAGGAGGAGCGCTTCGAGGTCGTGGAGGGCACGATGCGCTTCAGGATGGGACGCAAGCGGGTCGTGGCGGGGCCCGGTGAGGTGGTCGTGGTCCCACCTGGCCAGAAGCACGACTTCGCGAACGTCGGCGACGGTGACGCCCTCGTGCGCGTCGAGGTGCGCCCGGCACTGCAGATGGAGCAGCTCTTCGAGACCGCCGTCGGACTCGCCGAGCAGGGCCGCACGATGCTGGGCGGGATCCCGAGGCCGCTCGACCTCGCCCTGTTCACCCAGGAGTTCGAGGACGAGGTGCAGGGAGCGTTCCCGCCCCGCTGGGTGCAGCGCATCGTGCTTGCACCGCTGGCCTGGCTCGCGAGGCGCCGCGGTGCGGATTGCGCGGGCGGACGTGTGTTGACCGCGTCTGCCGGGTAGGACCCTCTCAACCGTCCGCGGTCGAAAGAGGAGGTTCAAGGGATGAGCACGAGGCGACTGACCGCGGTGATCGCGGCGGCCCTGCTGGCGCTCGCGATAGGGGCGTGCGGAGACGACGACTCCGGCGACGGCGGTGACGGAGGCGCGTCCGGCGAGTTGAGCGGCAAGATCGCCGTCCTCCTCCCCGATTCGAAGTCTTCGGACCGGTGGGAGACCGCGGACCGGCGCTTCTTCGAGCAGGGGTTCAAGGCCGCCGGCCTCTCGAGCGACGACTACATCATCAGCAACGCCGAGGGCGACCCCTCGACCCAGCGCAGCCAGGCCGAACAGGCGATCACCGAGGGCGCGAAGGTGATCCTGCTCGTCAACCTCGATCCGGGCAGCGGCGCGGCGATCATCGACGACGCCAAGTCGCAGGACGTGACGATGATCGACTACGACCGCCTGACCGTGGGCGGTGACGCCGACTACTACGTGTCGGGCGACGCGACCCAGGCCGGGCGGCTGCAGGCCGAGGGACTGATCGAGGACCTCAAGGGCAAGGATTCCGCGCGGATCGCGATCCTCTACGGGGCGCCGACGGACTCGTTCGCCACCGATCTCAAGAAGGGCAACACCGAGGTCCTCCAGAGCAAGGGCGAGAACATCGAGGTTGAGGCCGAGCAGGCCGTGCCGAACTGGGACGGCCAGAAGGCGCTGACGATCTACGAGCAGATGCTGCAGGCCTCCGAGGACTTCGACGGGACGCTCGCGGCCAACGACACGCTCGCGAACGCGACTATCGCGGCGCGCAAGTCCCGCAAGCTCCCGACGATCCCCACCAGCGGCCTGGACGCCACGGTCGAGGCGCTCCAGCACATCCTGGCCGGCGAGCAGAGCTTCACGGTCTATTTCTCGATCAAGGACCAGGCGACGAAGGCCGCCAACCTGGCCGTGCAGCTGGCTCGCGGCGAGGATCCCACCGGCCTCAACGCCAAGGTGGACAACGAGACCGGGATGGTGCCGACGATCCTGCTCAAGCCGCTGACGATCCGCAAGGACAACATCGGCGAAACGGTGATCGCCGACGATTTCGCGTCCTGGGATGACGTGTGCGTGGGCGCGTATGAGCGCTATTGCCCGGAGGATCGCTAGCCGCTGACGACGCTCGCCCCGTTCATCAGCTTCCGTGACGCCGAGGCATGTGCGCGCGTCCGCGCGATTCCGCGTGAACGCATCGCCGACCACCCGAACCCGGACTTCCGGATCCGCCTCGAGGAGGAGTCGGGCGCGTTCTACTCGGCGTTCGCCGACGACCTGGTCGGCCGCATACGGACAGCGCGCGACGAGGGCCGCGAGCTCACGCTGATCCTCCCCGTCGGGCCCATGCCGCAGTACGCCCTCGCGGCCCGCAGCATCAACGACGAGCGGCTCTCGCTGGGGCACGTGCATACGTTCAACATGGACGAGTACGCCGACGAGGACGGGCGGACGGCGCCGGCCACATGGGCGGGATCGTTCGCGCGGGCGATGCAGGAGCGCTTCTTCGGGCGCATCGACGCCGACCTGCGTCCGCCGGAGTCGCAGATCCACTTCCCCAGCCACGACACGATCGGCGACTACTCCAAGCGCATCGAGGATCGCGGCGGCGCCGACGCGTGCTACGGCGGGATCGGCTGGAGCGGGCACATCGCGTTCTGGGAGCCCCACCTCGGGCATGACTTCGGAGGCGACATCGACGCCTACAAGCAGGCGGGCGCGCGGATCGTCGACCTGCACCCGATGACCGTCATGCAGAACGCGCTGCACTCGTTCGGCGGCGACTGGTCGTGGGTGCCCCCGAAAGCGGCGACGATCGGGCCCCGCGAGGTGCTCGGCGCCCACCACCGTTCGTTCTGGCTGGACGGCGACCTCGGGGGCGGTATCTCGTGGCAACGCTTCATCGCCCGCCTGGTGGCCCATGGACCGGTGAACGAGTTCGTGCCCGGCTCCCTGCTGCAGGAGACCCGGTGCGATTACACGCTGCTCGGCAACGTGGCCGACGATGTGGAGATCAATATGGCGTAGCGGCCGCCCCGCGGCGGCTAGGCGCGGACGACACGCGCGGCGCCGAAGGCGACCGGCTCGGCCGCGCCGCCGGGCAGCTCGACCGCGATCTCGGAGAGCCCCTCGTCGCCCTGCTCGAACGCAACGTGCTGGTCGCGATCGAGGCGCAGCGTCGTTCCGTCGCGCTCGAGCCCGAGCACCTCCGCCCAGCGCGCCGCGATCGCGTCGGGCTCGGGCACGCGCACTGTCACCCCGGCTAGCCGCCCGGGCGCGCCCTGACCGGCACGGCCAATCCAGTCGGGGCCGCCCCAGCGCCAGCTCTCGGGCGGCAGCGGCCGGTCGATCGAGACGATCGTCCCGCCGAGGTCGGCGGGGTGCAGGTGGCTGGCGGAGATGTCGTCGATGTCGATGCTCCACACGGTGCGCACCGCGAGAGCCTCCGCACGCTCGCGCGCGCCCGCGAGATCGTCCAGTTGGAAGATGAGCATGTACCCGCCCTCGCCACGGCGCTCGACATGGCGCCCGGCGGCGGTTCCCTCCTGGGTGGGGGAGACGATCTCGAGGAAGTCCTCGCCCAGCGCGCAGACCACGTTGTGCAGCCCGAATGCTCCTACCGCCGGGTCGCGGAACGGCTCGCCGAGTCCCAGCGTTTCGCGCAGACGCTCGTACGAGGGCTCGAGGTCACGCGCGACCAGCACCGCTTGGCGGAGGCGCACACCCGTTGACTGCGAGCCGGACACCTCCAATAGCCTACGTCCATGGCTGCCAGCGAGACCGGCACGCAGGACCTTCTGGTTCGTGTCGAGGACGGCGTGGCCGTGCTCACGATGAACCGCCCCGAGCGGCGCAATGCGCTCTCGCCGGCGATCCTCGAAGCGCTCGCCAGGGTGCTCCAGGAGGCCGAGGAGAACGACGACGTGGCGTGCGTCGTGCTCACCGGCGCGGGCTCGGCGTTCTGCGCCGGCGGCGACGTCAAGGCGATGGCCGAGGGCAACGAGGTCACCCAGTAACCAGACGGGGTCAATCTCGGAAGCGGGAGAGGTCGGCGCGGCTGAGCTTGCGGTGGCTCGTGTAGCCGCCGTTGGCGAGGTTGAGGTCGAACTCTGCGAGCAGCGTCCGCATGACGTGGCGTACACCCTCCTGCCCGTCCAGGGCAAGGCCGTGGACGTAGGGGCGGCCGACGAGGACGGCGTCCGCTCCCAGGGCGAGTGCCTTGTAGCTGTCCGTGCCGGTACGAACGCCGGAATCGAACAGGACAGCGAGCCGGTCGCCCACCGCGTCGACGATCCGCGGCAGGGCGTGGACCGACCCGGTCGCACGGTCTTCCCGAACGCCGGCGTGGTTGGAGACCACTATGCCGTCGAAACGGCGCCTGGCCGCGAGCTTCGCCTCCTTTGCGGTTCGGACGCCTGACAGGAGGATCGGGCCGTCCCAGCTCCTGCGGATCAGCCGCAGCGGCCTCCAGCTCCGGCCGGGGCGAGGGGGCGCGATCAACAGGTGCGTATACCCGGCGGCGCGGGCGCGCCGCAGGGAGCTCAGGTTCAGATCGCCGTTCCCGGGCCAGTCCATCTGATACCAGCGCGATCCCGTGCCGTTCGCGGCGGCGACCTCTTCGATGGAGTAGCCGGCCCGCGCGGACTGGATGTACGTGAGCTCGAGGTCCGCGGCGGCTCCCGCGCTGGCCACTTCCCCCTCTGGATGAGCCAGCCTCTGGCGCCCGACCGGCGCGAAGATGACCGGCGCCGGCATGCGCGTGCCGAGGATGGTCGTGGACACGTCGCGCTCAGCCCTGTCGATGAACATCCGCGGGATGATCCGCCAGCCCCGAAACGCTCTCGCGTTCGCGCGTGCGGCGTCCGCGCCGCCCGCCGAGGCAAGGAAGTACTCCCGTGCCCGCCGGTCGAGCACCCGAGCGGCACGGGCCTCGAGCCTGGAGAGATTGGTGGTGATCGGCGGAACCTGGCCCTGGGCCATTCCCTTGAGATAGATCTCCGATTGATAGGTGTAGTAGGAGGAGGGTGCAGTCGGCTGGTTCGCCTGAGCCAATCGCGCGCTCCCTGGCACCGGGCGGCCGGCGGCGAGTGCCCCGGGGACGAGCACGGTGGCGGCGACCGCCGAGCCGGCCGAACCGACGAACTGGCGACGCGTGTGCTGAGACATGCGCGTGGCCACTCGCTCAGCCACGCCTGGTCAGTGAGGTCCGGCTGAGCTGTCGATGGCTCCTGTACCCGTTCCCTGCGAGCGTGCGGTCCAGTTCGGCCAGCAGCGTCCGCATGACACGTGCGACGCCCGCTTCCCCGTCAAGGGCCAGCCCATAGAGGTACGGACGGCCGATCAGCACGGCGTCGGCGCCCAGCGCCAGCGCCTTGTAGGCGTCGATGCCGGTGCGGATGCCGGAATCGAACAGAACGGCGAGCCGATCGCCTACTGCCTCCACGATCGGGGGCAGGGCGTCGAGCGATGCGATTGCGCCGTCGACCTGGCGACCGCCGTGATTCGAGACCACGATTCCGTCGATGCGGTGCTTCGCCGCGAGCTTCGCGTCCCGGACGCTCTGGATTCCCTTCAGCAGGATCGGGCCGTCCCAGTTCCTGCGAATCAGCGGCAGCTGCTTCCAGCTCAGTCCGGGATTCTGGAACAGCGTCGCAAAGGTGATGCCGGCGGCGACCGGGTCCTGGGCCGCCGGCACGCTCAGCCGGC
Source organism: uncultured Thermoleophilaceae bacterium (assembly GCA_963811055.1). Classification (GTDB taxonomy): domain Bacteria; phylum Actinomycetota; class Thermoleophilia; order Solirubrobacterales; family Thermoleophilaceae; genus JACVRW01. Next base: position 13,251 of record CAWEPQ010000001.1, on the reverse strand, counting down.
GGTTGAAGACCGGATCGCTGGTGTAGTTCGCGATCCCGAGATTCTCGAGGAACGGTGAGTAGCCGCGGTCCAGGTCGAGTGGTCGCCATCCCAGCTGAGTCGTGTCGAGCGTGATCACGAGGTGGGTGTACCCGGCCGCGCGAGCACGTTGCAGGAAGCTCACGGTGAGCTCGTCGTCGCGGGGCCAGTAAAGCTGGTACCAGCGCGATCCCTCGCCGTTGGCCGCAGCCACGTCTTCCATGGAGTAGGCGGCCTGAGTGGAGTGGATGTACGTGAGCTTCAGGTCCGCGGCGGCACGTGCGCTGGCCAGATCACCTTCCGGGTGCGCCAGCTTCTGCACCCCGACGGGTGCGAACAGAACCGGGGCGCGCATGCGGGTGCCGAGAATGGTCGTCGACAGATCGCGGGGCCGGCGACTGCGTCTCCTGCGCCGTTTGATTCGCCACTGCCCGAAGGCCGCCGCGTTCGCCCGCATCGTCTCGCGATTGCCGGCGCCGGCCAGGATGTATGCCAGCGGCTCCGGCTTCAGCACTCGGGCGGCCCTGTCCTCCAACTGCGAAAGATCCTCGGGGATCGCCCCCGCGCCCGCCGCGCCGATCAAGGTCACGGCTCTACGAGTTCGGGACGTTCGCGCCCGGGTCCGGGGCAGGGCGGCCGTTTCCCGCGGCCGCGACCGCCGACAGCACTCCGAACACACCGGCGATCCCGAGCACTCCGGCACGGGCCTGGCGCGGTATGCCCCGGCCGGCGGCGTAGGTGGCGCCGAAGTCGACGGCGTCGCACACCGCCGCCGCTGCGAGCCACGGTCGCGCCGAGCCGTCGTTGCGGCCCACCGCCTGCAGCCCGCCGACGCCGACGGCGAGGTCGCGAGCGCCCACCGCGCGGGCGAGCACCTGTGCGCCGGGCATTCGGGCCTGCTTGCCGATCCAGCCCCGGTCCAAGAGCTCCGGCTGCGCGATGAAGGCGACGCCGAAGATGAAGCGTCCGAGTGAGATGAGCCCGGCGAGGATGCGCATGGGCGTTGTCTACCAGACGGGTGCCGGTCACCACTCGGCAAGGGCGCAATACGCGCCGCGGTCAAGGAGCAGGGCCCCGGGAGAGGATCGGTTGCGGCCTCGCCCAGCGGGTGCTGCCGCTCCGGATCGTCAGTGCTGTGACGGCACAGAGAGCGCCGAGGAACATGTAGACGACGGTGTCGGACGTGGCGTCGGCAATGACCGAGCCGCCACCTCCGGCGATTATCTGACCGAAGGCCCAGGCCAGATTTCCGAGCGCGAAGGCGACCCCCGGCGCGAGCCCCGCACGGTCGGACGCGTCCGACACCAGGGCCAGCGCGGGAGCCCACACGATTCCAAGTGCCGCGATGGTGGCCACCAGGGCAGCGGCGAGGATCAGCGTGGTGCCCGGCAGCGGAATGACCACGCCCATGACAGCCGCCCCGATCAGCCCGATCCGAATCGCGGGCAGTCTGCCGTGCCTGTCCGACCAGCGTCCGCTGAGTGGGTTGAGTGCGATCTCGGCCACCGAGGCGACGAGGAACGCGGCCCCAATCGCCAGGCCGGAAGCTCCAAGCTCGCCGAGCTTGAGCGGGACGAGCACCTCCAGGGCCCCCGCGAAGAGCGCCGGCAGCGAGAACACCCAGAGCCCGGCGACGACCTGTCGCTGTCTCAGCGCGGCCACCAGATCGCCCGGCCCGCCGCCGGGCGCGCGGGGCGGGGCGGGCACGGACCAGGCCCACACAGACACGACACCGGCCAGGGCGGACACGCCGCAGAACACGGCCACATCGCCGAGCTCGGTGGCCAGGCCGCCGATCACCGGGCCGAGCATGAGCCCTGCCACCGACGCGCCCATCGCGATTCCGATCAGCTCGCCGCGCCGGTCCGGTGGCGACATGCCCACGAGCCAGGCCATGCCGGCAGTCCACGTGAACGCTCCTCCGACGCCCTGCACGAAGCGGGCCGCGTCGAGCAGCACGACGGTATGCGCGAAGCCGAAGGTCAGACTGGCGACGATCAGCAGGCCCAGGCCCAGGAGGACCGTGGGCTTGGCACCCAGGCGCCCCGTGAGCCAGCCGCCCGGGAGCGATCCGGCCACTGTGCCGATCGCGTACGACGAGGCCAGCAACCCGGCCTCCGACTTGGACAGCCCGAACTCGTCCGCGTACTGCGGCAGCAGAGGCGACACCGCCGCGTAGAAGGCCATGTCCAGGAGCACGACCACTCCCACGAACCACAGAACTTGGCGAATCGGAACGATGTTGCGGCCGCCTACTCGAGGAGGCCGGCCCGGGCGGCGCGCACGTAGAGGTCGCCGAAGCGCTCGACGTGGACCTTCATGGTGAGGCGGGCGCCTCCGGATCCTTATCGGCGATCGCTTGGGCGATGCCAGTCAGGTGGTTGCCGGCCAGGTGGTGCAGCTCCACGTGAACATCTGGTCTGACCAAGCGATGATCAGACTCTATAACGCCTGGCCGCCCTCTTGGCGCCACAGCTCGGCGGTCCGGCGCTCGGCCTCCTCGTCGTGCGTTTGCTGGAAGTTCCGGCCGCCGCGGGCAAACGTGGCGGCCACCGCCGGGGGTACCTCGTGCTCGCCGAACGGCCGGTCGAGCCACGTGGCGGGCCTGACGTGGTGGATGCCGACCTCGCGGGCGGAAGGCGAGTCGTCGTAGCGCGCCGGGCCGGCAATCCGTCCCAGGCGGTAGGTGCCGTCGGACGTGCGGGTCCAGACGAAGGCGCCGTCCGGAAGCCCGGCAAAGCGGTGCAGCATCCGGCCGGCCTTGTCGCCCCGGCCATCGCCGATCCCCACGAGCCCGTGCTCGATCCCGTGCTCAGCGCCGGCCCCGGCGCGGACGTCGCGATCGCGGGCGCGCATCGGTGCGCGGTAGATCGGAGGCACGCCGCGCCCTAGGAAGGCTCCGCCGGCCGTGCGGCCGGGCCCGACGTGGACCCGAGCACGATCAGCGTCTTGGTGCCGGTCACCTTCCCGCTTCGCCGGATGCGATCGATCACACGCTTCAGGTGGTCGAGGTCGCTCACCCGGAGTCGTACCAGCGCGTCCGGGTCGCCGGCGATCGTGAACGCCTCGACCAGCTCTGGAAGATCTGCGACCGTGCCGGCGATGTCGGCGACCTGGGTCGTCCCCGTGAAGCGGAGCTCGGTGAACGCCTCGACGTCGCTCCCGAGCTTGGTGTGGTCGAGTACCGCGGTGTACCCGGTGATGACGCCCAGCGACTCCAGACGATCGATGCGCCGCTTGGCGGCCGCCGGTGACAAGCCCACCTGGCGTCCGATCTCGCTCGCTGACCGTCGGCCGTCGTTGAGGAGCAGCGCGACGATGCTGCGGTCGAGATCGTCAACCTCCGGTCGCGCCACATAGGCAGTTTATCGCGCTTGACCCTTCTGACGCACAATTTATGTGTCTTTGTCCGATTTGAGGCGCGGGTATTGACTCGACCATCCTTTGGATGACACTTTTCGCTAAATGACTCCGCCCGGGCCGCCGCCTCCGCCGGACCTCTCGGTGCTCGAGAAGGTCGAGAGCCGCGTGCTATGGCTCGCCACGAGCATTGTCCACCACGCCAACCGGGTGCGGGATACGGCGTCGGGGGTGAAGGTGGGCGGCCACCAGGCGTCGTCGGCCTCGATCGTGTCGATCATGACCGCGCTGTGGTTCGAGCACCTCCGCGCCCCCGATCGCGTCTCGGTCAAGCCGCACGCCGCGCCGGTGCTGCACGCAATCGAGTACCTGCTCGGGCGACTCGACCGCGATTACCTGACGACCCTCCGCCAGTTCGGCGGCCTTCAGAGCTATCCCAGCCGGCTCAAGGACCCGGTGCCGGCGGACTTCTCGACCGGCTCGGTGGGCATCGGCGCGACCGCCCCCGTCTGGGCGGCGCTCGCCCACCGGTACGTGGCCGGGCACTTCGAGGTGCCGCAGGGTGGCCGGCATATCGCGCTGCTGGGGGATGCAGAGCTGGACGAGGGGGCGTGTTGGGAGGCCATCGTCGACCCCGTGGTGCCGCAGCTTGGCGAGGTGCTCTGGATCGTGGATCTGAACCGTCAGTCGCTGGACCGCATCGTGCCCCAGATCGCCGCAGGACGGCTGGCGTCGATGTTCGAGGCCGCGGGCTGGCACACCATCACGCTCAAGTACGGCCGCCGTCTCGGCGAGCTGTTCGAGCGCGACGGTGGCCCGATGCTCCGTCGCCGCATCGACGCGATGCCGAACGAGGAGTACCAGCGGCTGCTGCGAGCCGGTCCGGAGGAGCTGCGCGACAGGCTTCCCGGATCCGGGCGCGGCCATCGCGAGGTGGAGAAGCTCCTCGGGGACGTGGAGGACCACGATCTCGGCCGCGCGATCCGCGATCTGGGCGGCCACGACCTGCCAATGCTCCTGGAGGCGCTTGCTGACGCGGACAAGGTCACCGACCGGCCGTCGGTGATATTCGCCTTCACCATCAAGGCCTGGCGCCTGATGACGGAGGGGCACCCCGCCAACCACTCCGCCCTGCTGTCGGATGAGCAGTGGGAGCAGCTCGGCTCCGAGCTGGGAGCCGACCCGGCCGATCCGTGGGCCCTGTTCGACGACGACTCCGCGGAGGCGCTCCTGTGCAGGCGGGCGACGGATCGGCTGGAGCGCGAGCAGCCGAAGCCCAGCCCCGCGCCCGCCGTACCCGCGAGGCTCGGCCGGGAGCACACCGGTGCGACATCGACCCAACAGGCCTTCGGCCGTTTCTTCGTCGACCTCGCGCACGGCGCCCCCGAGGTAGCCGCTCATGTCGTGACGGTCAGCCCCGACGTCGCCTCCTCCACCAATCTGGGGGGCTGGATCAACCGTGCCGGGATCTGGAACCCAGGGGAGCGCATCGACTGGTTCGCCGACGACACCGACACGCTGGTGCGCTGGCGTGAGACCGAACACGGACAGCACATCGAGCTGGGCATCGCCGAGGGCAACCTGGTCGGGTTGCTGGGTGAGCTGGGCCTCACATGGTCTCGGGACGGACAGACACTCCTGCCGATCGGGACGCTCTACGACCCGTTCGTGAACCGCGCGCTCGAGCCCTGGTCGTTCGGCATGTACGCGGGCGGGCAGTCGATCCTTGTCGGCACACCTTCGGGAGTGACGCTCGCGCCCGAAGGCGGGGCGCACCAGTCGATCATCACGCCGTCCGTCGGTCTCGAGCAGCCGGGCTGCATTGCCTGGGAGCCGGCGTTCGCCCAAGACCTCGAGTGGACGCTTCTGCACGCCCTGTCCCTCCTGGGGCGACCGGGTGGGTCCTCCTCGTATTTCAGGCTGAGCACACGGCCGATCGATCAGGCGCTCGCCGCCGTGCCCGATGACCCGGACGCGCGTGAAGCCCGCCGGCGACTCGCGGTCACCGGTGGCTACCGGCTGCGAGCGGCGAAGGTCGCCCCGCAGGTCGTTCTCGTCGGCATGGGTGCGATGGTTCCCGAGACCCTCGCGGCAGCCGACGAGCTTGAGGCAGCCGGGATTCCGGCCGACGTCGTCTGCCTGGTATCGGCCGACCTGGTCTTTCGGGCGCTGCGCGCGCGCGACGGCCTGGCCGAGGGCGCCGACGATGCTTTGGACGAGTTGTTCCCGGCCGACCGCGCCGCACCGATCGTGTCGGTGCTCGACGGCCACCCGCACACGCTCAGCTTCCTCTCGGCGATACGCTGCATGCCGATCGCCTGTCTCGGGGTCGACGACTTCGGCCAATCGGGCGACGTTCAGGATCTTTACGAGCACTTCGGCATCGACGCGGACACCGTCGTCGGGGCAGCAATCGACCTGATCGACGGTCGCTAGCCCACTGCCGCCCGCAGCTGAGCCAGGGCGGGTCCGTGCAGCTCGGCCGCCACCTCGCGCGCCCGCTCGATACGTACGCGTTGGACCATCCAGTCGAGCTTCTCGGCGGCCTTGGCAAGGTCGCATTCGCCGCGCTCGACCCATTTCGCCGCGAGTGCGGCGTTCACTTCCAGCCAGGACAGCGAGTCGGCGGCCTGTGCGAGGTCGCCCTCGGGGCTGCCGCCGAACTCGTGCTCGCGGATCGGCACGGCCACGCCGTCCACGAAACGCGCGGAGGCGCCGCGGTCGCGCAGCCAGTCGGCGACCACCTGCGCGGAGCGCTCGCAATGCCGCCGGTTGTAGTCGGCGTCGTCCCATGCCGTGCCGGCCTTGTCGAGGACGGGGCCACCCGGGACTGACCGCTCCATGTCATGCGTCAGCACAGCGATCACGAGTGGCTCGGACGCCTCGGGCTCGAGCGCAAGCAGCCAGTCGGCAGACCGCGACAGGTGCTCGCCGTCGTAGTACGGGGCGATCCAGGCGAGCGCGTCCGCCCGCAGCCGGCGGAACTCGTCGCTCAGGGGGCGCTCCGGCAGCCACCCCGGCGGCGGCGCTCCTGACAGCGCGGGGGAGCTCACACCGCCGTGGTGCCGGCTGGGTCGGGCAGGCCGGCGAGATACTGGAGCGCCTCTTCGGACCCGATGACGTCGGCGTACTTCGCCTGCATGTCGAAGAGGTTCGCCTCGTGAGGTCCCGCCGCGCGGTCGCCCACGCAGTCACGGACCACTAGCGTCTGAAAGCCGTACTGCATGCTGTCGACGACGCTGGCCCGGACGCACCCGCTGGTGGTCGCGCCGCAGACGATCACCGTGTCGACCTCATGGGCGGCGAGGATCGCGGCGAGGTTGGTTCCGAAGAAGGCCGACGCGCCCTTCTTGACGACCACGACATCCTCCGCGGCGACCTGCAGCCGCGGGTCGAGCTCCACGGCCGGGGTGCCCTCCACGAGCGCGGTCGCGCCCGGGAACTTGGTCGGCCAGGCGCCCGCGTCGCGCAGGCTCGGGTGAAACGAGATCAGCGTGAACAGGACCGGCCGCTGCTTGGCGCGGGTCGCCTCGGCCAGCTGGGCCGTCCGGCCCACCTCGGCCGTCAGGTCGGCTCCGGTGGGGAAGGCGGGGTCCGTGAAGCCGCGGGTGAAGTCGACGACGACGAGCGCCGGCCGCGACCCGCGCTCGATCGAGTGACCGAAGCCGGCGCGTTCGTAAACATCCTCGCTACGGGTCAAAGCGCCTCCGGTCTTCGGGCGTGCATACAGGCATGCACGAGTATATTTCCAGGTGCAACAGCTGGGTCGGATCCGGGTAGCCGCTTAGTCTCTTATTGACCAGTGAGCATCTTCTCCGCAAACGAGCGCCAGGTTCCCGAGAGGACGAGTGTCGCGCTTGCCCGAACGATCCGGGCCGCGATCCTCGACGGACGCCTCGAGCCCTACCAGGCCCTCCCGGAGGTCGAGCTGTCACGCCAGCTGGGCACCAGCCGCACCCCCATCAGGGAGGCGCTGCTGCTGCTCGAGCGCGAGGGCCTGATCGAGGGCGCCCCCAACCGCGGCTCGACGGTGAAGGGGTACGAGCCGGCCGAGCTCAAGGAGTTCTACACGCTGCGCGCGGTGCTCGAGGGCCATGCCGCACGCACCGCGGCGGAGCGCATCGACGAGCGCGAGCTCGAGCGGTTGGAGGAGAGCTGCGATCGCTTCAGCAAGCTGCGGAACTCCAAGGAGAACCTCACCCGGCTCGCGGACGAGAACTTCACGTTCCACGAGGTCATCCTGCGCGCCGCCAGCATCGACAAGCTCACGCGCATGGTGCGCGAGGTGACCGCCGTCCCGCCCATCTATCGCTCGTACATGGCCTATTCCGACGACCACCGCAAGACGGTCGAGCGCGAGCATCGGGCGATTGCCGGGGCCCTCGCCGACCGCGACGGAGAGCGTGCCGCCGAGCTGATGCAGGCCCATGTGATCTGGGCACGCGACCTGGCTATGAAGCACTTCCCGCAGCCCACCTGAGGGCGCACGAAACGGGCTGATCGGGCCCGTTTCTTAAGCTGGTGTGTGGTGTCGCCCTGGTGCTTGCATACAACATGCACACCACTGTATGGTCCGCCCAGGCAACCGTCCGCTTCGGGTTCGGAGCGACAAGAGGGGATATAGGGATGCGCAGATCCGGTGTCCGCAGCGGCCTAGTCGCGCTGCTGCTCGTGCTGTTCACGCTGGGGGTCGCCGCCTGCGGCGACGACGATGACGGCGGGGGTGGCGGTGGGTCGGGCGACGCCGCGAGTGACAACGGCGGCGGCGGTCCCGAGAAGGTCAAGACCGCCATTCTGCTCAACGGCAAGGCTGACGACCAGACGTGGAACACGAGCATGTCGGACTCGGTGGAGCGGGTGAAGGACTCCGCCGGCCTCGACGTGATCAACACGCTCGAATCCGTGACCCCGGCAGACGGCGCGCGCGCCATGCGCGAGGTGATCGAGCAGGGCGGTGCCGAGCTGGTCGTTCTGCACGCCTCTGCGCTCGACCAGGCGACCAAGGAGGTCGCAGCCGAGCATCCCGAGGTCTGTTACCTGCAGGCGTTCGGAACGGACAAGCCCGGACCGAGCACGACGTTCTACTTCGACGACGCCAGTGGCGCGAACTACCTCGCCGGCATGGCCGCGGCGAGCGTGTCGAAGTCGGGCACGATCGGCGTCGTGGGTGGCGTCGACCTCGACGAGATCGTCGAGACAGTGGAGGCGTTCGAGAACGGCGCCAAGAAGATTAAGCCCGACGCCAAGGTGCTCGTGACCTGGGTCGGCGACTTCGAGGATCCGCTGAAGGGCAAGGAAGCGGGCCTGGCGCAGATCTCGCGCGGCGCGGACGTGCTCTACGCCTACGGCGACGGCACGGGCCTGGGCACGGTGGAAGCGGCCAAGGAGAAGAACGTGCCGCTGATCGGCGCGTGGTTCGACCAGTACGAGCTGGCACCCGAGCTCATGATCACGAGCTTCGTGACCGACTGGGCTCCGATCCTCACCCAGGTGGCGGACAAGGTCCGCTCCGCAGGCGCAGAGAAGTGCGGTCTCGGGGTGTACGTGGCCGACCTGAAGAACAAGGGCGTGCTGCTGGCGCCGTATCACGATTACGAGGACAAGCTCGACGAGGACGTCAAGGCCCAGATCGACGAGGCGCAGGCGGCGATAATCGCCGGCACGCTCGACCCGGTCACAGGAAAGAGCAAGTAGGACGACAGCAGGCGCAATCGACGTGAGGCCTGAGGACACGCCGCAGGCGGTACAGGCGGGGACGGATGCGTCCGTCCCCGCCCTGCGCCTGTCCGGCGTGTCCAAGGCCTTCGGTGACCTGCTGGCCAACGACGACGTCGGAATCGAGCTCTTCTCGGGCGAGATCCATGCTCTTCTGGGAGAGAACGGAGCCGGCAAGAGCACGCTGATGAACATCGTCTTCGGCTCCGTGGCCCCCGACTCGGGGATCATGGAGATCGAGGGCGAGGAGAGCCCATGGCTCTCGACGCGCGAGGCGATCGAGCGCGGTATCGGGATGGTGCACCAGCACTTCATGCTGGTGCCGACGCTGACCGTGGCGGAGAACGTCCTGCTCAACGTCATGTGGACGGAGCGCGGGCGTCACATGTCCCTCCGCGACGTATCCGCCCAGATCCGGTCGCTCGGCGAGCGCTACGGCCTCGAGCTCGCGCCGGAAGCGCTGATCGACGGGCTCTCCGTGGGGGAGAAGCTCCGGCTCGAGATCGTCAAGGCGCTGATCCAGGGGGAGCTGCGTGGCGGTCTGTCGCTGTTCATCCTGGACGAGCCGACCGCACTGCTGACGCGCCAGGAGATCGAGCGCCTGTTCGCGATCATGCGCGAGCTGGCGGCGCACGGGACCGCGGTCGTGATCATCACCCACAAGCTCGACGAGGTCATGGAGGTCTCGCAGCGGGTCACCGTCCTGCGAGACGGGCAGGTGGTGCGCACGCTGCCCACCGAAGGCACGTCGCCCGGCGAGCTGGGCACGCTGATGGTCGGACGCGCCCTGCCCGAGCGCCGCGTGGCGCAGCTCGAGGAGGTGGGCGAGGACGTGGTCGCGGTGCGTGACCTGTCCGTGGTCGACGGCGACCACACGCTCGTCGACGGCGTGTCCCTCACCGTGCGCTCGGGTGAGATCCTCGGCGTTGCGGGCGTGGCCGGCAACGGCCAGGACGTGCTGGCGGAGTGCCTGACCGGCCTGCGCTCAGCCGCGGGTGGCGAGATCCATCTGCACGGCCACGACGTGACGAACGCCGGCCGCCGCAGCCTGATCGAGCGCCAGGTGGCCCACGTGCCGGAAGACAGGCGCGCGAACGGGCTGGTCGGCTCGTCCACCATCCGCCACAACTTCATTCTCGGCCTGCAGCGCTGGCGCGACTTCCAGCGGCACGGCTGGCAGCGCCGCCGGCGGATCACCGAGCACGGCAAGCGCCTCACCCACGACCTCGACGTGCGCTCGGTCGGGCTCGACCAGCCGATCGACGCGCTCTCCGGTGGCAACCAGCAGCGCGTGTTGCTCGGGCGCGAGCTGCACAAGCAGGCGCGCTTCCTGGTCGTGTGCGGCCCGACGCGCGGGCTCGACATCGCGGGCGCGGCCTACGTCCAGGACCGCCTGATCGAGCAGCGCGACCAGGGTGCGGCCATCCTGCTCGTCAGCCTCGACCTCGATGAGCTGCTGAAGCTGAGCGACCGCGTGATCGTGATGTACCGGGGGCGCGTGGTGGGAGAGGTCGACTCGGACGACGCCGACTCGTCCAAGCTCGGCCTGATGATGGGTGGCAGTTCCGCTTCCTCGACCGCTCCCAAGCTGTGAGCGCGAGCGGGACACCCGTCGACCCCGCGCTCGGCACCCCGAGCTCCGCGCCGGATCCCTCGCCGGCGTCCGCGTGGAAGGGACGGCTCGTGTCGTCGGTGGTCGCGTCGACGGTCTGGGCGCGGGTTGCCGCGGTCCTCCTTGCCCTGATCGTCGCGGTGCCGGCCATCCTGGCCGCGGGAGCGGATCCCGTCGAGGCCTACCAGGCGATGTGGGACGGCTCGCTCGGATCGGGGCGCGCCTTCGGCGACGTGCTCAACCGCGCGGACACCTTCGTGCTGCTCGGCCTCGGGATCGCGGTCTCGATCCGGGCCGGGTTCTTCAACGTCGGTGCCGAGGGCCAGCTCTGGCTGGGGGCGCTGGGCGCCACCGTCGTGACCCTCTACTGGGACGGCCCCGGCCTGCTCGTGGTGAGCGTGGCGCTCATCGCCGGGTTCGTCTTCGGTGCTCTCTGGTCGCTCCTCGTCGCGTTGCTCAAGATCTTCCTGCGCGTCGACGAGTTGATCGGCTCGCTGATGCTCAACTACATCGCGATCCTGCTCATCGGCTACCTGACGTTCGGCCCCATGAAGGCCTACCGAGCCGGCCAGACCGAGCGGATCCCGGCCAATCACGACCTGCCGCTCCTGTTCCCGAGCGACTCCGCCTCCACATGGGCTTCCTCATCTCGCTGGTCGCGGTCGTTGTGGTGTGGCTCCTGCTCACGCGCACGACCCTCGGCTACGAGATCCGCACGGTCGGCGGCAACCCCGAGGCGGCCCGCTTCGCGGGCATCAGGATCAACTGGCCGATCGCCCGCGTGTCGCTGCTCGGGGGCGGCCTCTGCGGCCTGGCGGGTGCCCACGCGATCCTCGGCGTGCAGCACGTGCTGCTGTCGAACTTCTCGCCCGGGTGGGGGTACACGGCGATCGCGGTGGCGCTGCTCGGAGGGTTGATGCCGTTCGGCGTGCTCTTCGCGGCGATCCTGTTCGGCGCGCTCGAGATCGGCGCGACCAACATGCAGTACGCAGCGGGCGTGCCGACCTCGGTCGGCGGGCTGATCGAGGGGCTGATCCTCGTCTTTTTCCTCCTGAGCATCCCGTTCTCGCTGACCCGCCGGCGCCGGCCGGGCCGGATCAGCGCCCTGCGCGCAAGCGCGGCGGAGGCTGAGCTGTCCGAGATCTTTACGGAGGCATTCATCCTCGGCCTGCTGGCCACGACGGTCCGCGCGGCCACGCCGCTGATCCTGGCGGCGATCGGGGAGTCCTTCAGCCAGCTCTCCGGCGTCATCAACGTCGGCCTCGAGGGCTACCTGCTGATGGGAGCCTTCTTCGGCTACCTGGTCTCGCACTACACCGACAGCGCCTGGCTCGGGGCTCTCGCCGGGATCGCCGGGGGCGGGCTGATCGCTCTGCTTGCCGCCTACGTGATGATCACCCGACGGGCCGACCAGATCGTGACCGGCCTTGCGATCTGGATCCTGTCGACCGGCCTCGTGGGGGTCTCTACCGCATCGTGTTCACGAGCGGCAACGCCCTGCAGACGACGCGGGTCCCGGTCGACTCGTTCAACTCCTGGGCGATCCCCGGGCTCGCCGACTCCCATGGGTCGGCGAGATCTTCTTCGATCACGTGCCGCTCGTCTACTTTGCGCTGCTAATAGTGCCGGGCGCCTGGCTGCTGCTGCGAAGCCGGCAGGGACTGAAGGTGCGGGCGGCGGGCGAGCGCCCGGAGGCGCTGGAGAGCGCCGGCGGCAACGTGATTCGGATCCGCTATCTCTGCGTCGTCGCGACGGGGATGCTCGCCGGCCTCGGCGGGGTGTACCTGTCCATCGGCCAGACGGACACCTTCGACGAGGGGCTCGTCAACGGCCGCGGGTTCATCGCGCTCGGGGTCGCGATCGTGGGCCGCCGCCACCCGTTCGGCGTCCTCGCTGCCGCGCTCCTGTTCGCGCTCGCCGAGTCGCTGCAGCTCTGGCTGCCGACGGCCGACGTCGACATCCCGCGCCACCTGCTGGCGATGCTGCCGTACGTGGTCACGATCATCGCGCTGGCCGGCATCCTCGGGCGCGTCCGGCATCCGCGCGCGTTCCTCAAGCCATTCGTCCGGCAGGCATGAGGCTGCGCGTCGCGATCGTAGCCGGAGTGCTGGCGAGCATGGCCCTGGCGGGCGGCGTGGCCACCGGGATCGCGAGCCAGGAAGACGGCCCGCGCGCGCCGATCCCGCGTGTGTGCTGGTTCAGCGATTACGAGAACGCCAAGCTCTCGAACCGGTGTGAGTACCACTCGAGCGAGCGGCGCTGGTACATGGACGTCGACGGCGAGACGCTCCCGGCGGACGAGCAGAAGCTGCCGCCAGCCAACCTCTGCCTCTACTTCCACGGCACCAAGTGCCCGGAGCGCGACCGGTGAGCGGCGCCTTGGCGGAGCTCCGGGTCCTCGAGGTGGGTTCGCTCATAGCGGGCCCGTTCGCCGGGCGCCTGATGGCCGACTTCGGGGCCGATGTGATCAAGATCGAGGCACCTGGCAAGCCCGACCAGCTGCGCGAGTGGGGCAACGGCGACTACCGGGGGCGCAAGCTGTTCTG